>CAWHJN010000003.1:0-513702 GCA_963829705.1 Rhodothermales bacterium | reverse complement strand
AGGAGTTTGGAAGGCCAGAAGATACCGTGCGGAAACATCGCGGGTTTCGCTTCATCTTTTCTTCAGCCCCGAACCCTCCGGCCCGCCGTCCACCGCCCCATGACACTTTTCGAGATCACCACCGACGCGCTGCGGCTCGTGTGGAGCGGGCCGGACAACCCCCCTGCCGTACCCGCTGACCCATCGCGGCGGCCCTTCGGGCTGCGCGTGACACGGCTCGACGACGGCCCGCCTGCCCGCATGCGGCGCTCGGAATCCGCGCGGCACCTGTTCGAGGAGACGGCCTACACGCTGTTCGCGCGCGGCGGTGACGGGCGCGTGCCCGGTGTGCGCCACATCGACCCCGTGCTCATCGGCGCGTTGCAGCGCCCCGCGCCCGATACGCTCCACGGGCCGGTAAACTTCGGAGGGCAGGTGGGCAGGAGCACCTTCGTGATCACCCTCGACGGCGTACCGCACCTGCGCTTCGACGTCGAGGTGATGCCCTCCAAGCTCGATTACAGAGAGGACTACCGGGCGCTGGTAGAGGACGTAGCACGCATCGCCGACAGTCTCGCACTCCAGCACGTCGCGGCGGCGTTTCACGAGGGCAGCGCAGGCGAGGGGAGAGGCGGGGCGGCGACCGAGGTGGCCCTGCTCGACGCCCTCGCCGACACGCTCGACCACGCGCTGCGCCGCGCCTTCCGGCAGCCCTTGCGCCGCCTCGTCCGCGCCGAGGGCGTCGAGGCGCTGCACCGCATCCGCCGCCCCGACGCCGCGCTGGTGCGCCGCCTCGCCCGCCGCGCCGCCGAGGGCGATACGCTCGTCGCGCCCACGTCCGGCTGGACGCTCGACACGCCCGAGCACCGATGGATCGCCGCCCGCCTCGCCGCGCTCGATGCCCGGCTGACGCGCAGGCTCGAACGCCCCGCCCGAACGCCACGCCAGGAGGCTGCCCGGGCGCTCGTGGCCCGGCTGCGGCAGCGCGTCGCCGCGTGGCGCGAGGCTGCGCCGCTGCGCGGCGTATCGCCGGCCACCGCCGCCCCTGCGCCCACGCTGCGGCTGATGCGGACGCCTGGCTACCGCGAGGCCGCCCAGGCGCTCGAAACGCTGCACCGGCGCTTCAGCCTCGACGCGGGCGCGCTACCCTTCCGCCTGCGCGACCTCCACCGGCTCTACGAGTACGCCTGCCTGCTGTGGATCGCCGAGGGCCTCGCCGACGCCACCGGGCAGACGCTCGACGCCACCGCACTCGTCGAGCCGGACGCTGCGGGCCTCGACCTCAAACTCCGCACGGGCGCGCAGCGACTCGTCTTCCCGCTGCCCGGCGGCACCGCGACGCTGCGCTACGTGCCGCGCTTGGCCGCGTCGGGCGCGCTGCTGTCGCAGAAGCCTGACTTCCTGCTCACCGTCCGCCACGCCGGAGCCGCACCGCGCCGCTACGTCCTCGACGCCAAGTACCGCCTCGAAGCGACGCCCCAGGCGGTCGCGCGCTACGGCATCCCCGGTCCGCCGTCCCGAGCGCTCGGCGCGCTCCACCGCTACCGCGACGCGATTGTCGAGCGCGAGGCGGGGAAGATCGAGCGGCGCGTCGTGGAGGCCGTCGTCCTCTATCCGTGGCGCGACGACGGGCGCTACGCCGCGAGCCCGCTGGCGCGCTCCATCGAGGAGATGGGCGTGGGCGCGATCCCTGTGCTGCCCGGCGCGACGGCGCACCTCCATGCGTGGCTACGCCGCGTGCTAAACGCCCGCTGAACACGCGCGAAAAGACGGAGGTGGCAGGCGTCGTTTCGGGGGGTGCGGGGCGGGAAGAACGCCATTGACGGGGGCTGCTATCACACGTATACTCGCGGACTTCTTTTACTGGCACTCCCCGGAGGCGCCGGGCGTCGACCTCTCGCCTGCGGGCACATAGCGTGGATAGATCATGCGTCTGATGTACAGGGCACGGTGGCTCGTGCTGGGATGGGTGTGGATGGCAGCGGTGGGGTGCGCCCCGAATCCCAGTCTCATTCGCCCCGATTTCGACGCCCGCGCGTCGGCCATCCAGCAGGTGACGGTGCTACCGCCCGATGTGCGCGTGTACCTCGTCTCAGCAGGCGGCGTCGTCGAGCAGATGGACGAGGAAACCGACCGGGCGCAGGCGCTCGTGTCGCAGGTGACGGAGGCCGTGATGCGCCGTGAGACGCGCTGGGTGGGGCAGTGGCCTTCGCTCGACTCGCTGGAGCAGGCGGCGCCCGAGGCGTTGCAGGAAACGCAGGGCCTCTTCGACGCCGTCAACGCCAGTATGCAGCGGCACGCCTACGGAGAGCCGCGCGAGAAGCTCAAAACGTTGCGGTCCAACTTCGACGTGACGGTGGGGCCGGAGGCGGCGGGCCTCGCGGCACCGGGCAGTGATGCGCTGCTGTTCATCTGGGCCGTGGACTACCGCGCCACCGCCGGACGCCAGGCGCTCAAGGTGGGCGCTGCCGTGGCGGGGGCGCTGTTCGGCGTGGCCGTCGTGCCGATGGGCGAGCCGACGGGCCTCAGCCTGGCCCTCGTCGAGCCGTCGTCGGGCGATGTGCTGTGGTACACGCACGTTCGGGCGCAGGGCGGCAAGGGTCTGGGTTCGCAGGCGAGCACCGAGCAGATGATCCGGACGGCGCTGCGCCGCCTTCCCACGCGATGACCCGTTTCTGGTGTGCTCTGACGACGGCGCTGGTGCTGGCGGCGTGCAACCCGGCGGTCGCCCCGCTGCGCGTCGATGGCGGATCGGTCGTGAAGGAGGCCGACGAGCGGCGGCTGTGGCGCGCGGCAGACGAACACGAGGCGCGGCTCAACGCGAGTGCGCTCGTGCTCCGCGAACCCGCGCTCGACGTCTACCTCGACTCTGTCGTGCAAGCACTCGTCCCGGCAAACTTTGTCGCCGAGGACTTCGCCCCCCGCGTGCGCGTGCTCGACAGCCCGTACCTGAATGCCTTCGCCCTTCCCAACGGCGCGCTCTACCTCCACACCGGCCTGCTCGTCCGGCTCGAAAGCGAGGCCGAGGTCGCCACGCTCGTCGGGCACGAACTGGCCCACGTGCTGATGCGCCACGGCCTGCGGCGCGTCCGGTCGGTGAAGCAGACGTCGGCGCTCCTCGGGACGGTGGGTGTGGCGCTGCCGCTCGTCGGGCTGCTGGGCGCGGTGGGGGCGGAGGCGGCGCTCGCGGGCTACGGGCGCGACCTCGAAGGGCAGGCGGATTCGCTCGGCTTCACGCTGATCCGCGACGCCGGGTACGACGTGGGCGATGCCACGGGCGTGTTTCGCCATCTGCTGCAGGACGTGCAGCAGACCGCGCGCGACGAGCCTTTTTTCTTCGGCACGCACCCGCGCCTGCGCGAGCGCATCGCCATGTACGAGGCCCTCGCGGCCCGCGTGGATTCCGCCGGTGGACGGCGCGAAGCCACGCGCTACCGAGCGGCCGTCGAGCACCTCGTGCCGGATGTGGCCAAAGCGGATCTCGACGCGGGCCGCTACGGCCCGGCGCGCAGCCTGCTCGGGCGCTACCTCGCCCGCCATCCCGCCGACGCGCCCGCCCTCACCCTCATGGCCGACGCGTTGCGCCTCGACCCGGACGCGCGCGACCTGCCCGAAGCCGAGACGCTCTACCGCCGTGCCCTCGCCTCCGACGATGGCTGGTCTCCGGGGTGGCGCGGGTTGGGGCAATTGCTGCGCGCCCAAGAGCGCGGAGCCGAGGCCGCCGACGCCTTTGCCACCTACCTCCGCCTCCATCCCACCGCCCCCGACCGGGGATTTCTGGAAGTCTACATCCAGGCGGAACGCATCCCCACACCTGCACCATGAAGTCTTCGCTCCTGCTTTTCTGCCTCGCCCTCGTCGTGTTCAACGGCTGCACCAACTGGGCTCCGACGCGGGCCGGAGAGCCGTACACGCACACGTCGAAGCGCATGATGATGACGCTGCCCGCCGGGTGGTACCGCCACACGCCCAGCAGCGGCGACCGGCTCGTGCTCACGCGGCAGGGCCTCCCGCTCGGGGTGATCGAGGCCGACCGCTGGCGGCTCGACCGGATTCCCCTCGAACACACGCAGCGGAGGATCGAGGAGGGGATGAACCCGCTCGACGCCGCCGACGTGGTGCTCGGCAACCTCCGCAGCAACCCCGCGCTGGCGGGGCTGGAGGTGCTCGAAACCGGCCCCGTCACCGTGAACGAGCGCGAAGGCTTCCGCCTGCGCGTGTCCTACCGCCCCGTCGGTGGGGCGCGGCGGCAGCGCGAAGTGTGGGGCGTACTCGATGGCGACGCCTACGGCGAAGTCACCTACGACGCCCCCGCACAGGTCTACTTCGACGCCCACTACGACGAGTTCGTCACTGCTGCCTCGTCGGTGCGGCTGCGCTGACGCAGACGGGAAGGGGCGCGGCGCGTGGCACGAAACGGGGGCGGCGGCGCGTTTCCGGCAGGACGTCCCCACCTGCCTCTGCCTGCCGTGACCCGACTGCTTCTGCTCCTTGTTTCGTTAGTCCTGCCGGGCGTCGCCGCGGCGCAGATCGAGCCGCTCGCGCACGCGGGCATGGCGGACGACAACTTCGGCGGGGCCGTGGCGCTGGGCGACAGCCTCGCCGTCGTTGGCGCGAGCAACGAGGACGTGTGCGGACCAGGCAGCGGCGCGGCGTACGTGTTCGCGCCCGACAGCACCGCGCGCTGGCACGAAACCGCTCGCCTCGTGGCCCCCGACTGTGCGCCAGGGCAATACTTCGGTCGGTCGGTGGCGGTGCAGGGCAACCGCGTGCTGGTGTCCGCTTCGGGCGAGTTTTTCGCCTCGCGCGGGCGCAATGCCGTCTACCTGTTCGCGCCCGACACGGCGGGCACGTGGGCCGTGGCACACCGCTTCCCGGCGCCGACGGGGGTGGAGGAGGGGACCTTCGGCACGTCGGTGGCGCTGGGCGACGGCGTGGCGGTCATCACCTCGGGCGGCGACGCGGGCGAGCCGCTCGTGGCAGGTGCGGCGTACGTGTACGAGCAGGATGCCGGCGGTGCCTGGCAGCAGGTGGCGCGGCTCGAAGCGCCGGGCGGGACGCAGCACGGCGTCTTCGGCGCGCGTGCGGCCCTCGACGGTGACCGCTTGCTCGTCACGGCTCCCGGTCCAAAAAAGGGCCAGGAAGGCAGCCTGTGGATTTTCGAGCGTTTTCCCGATGGCGCGTGGCGTGTGGCCGGGCACCTCGGCGGCTTCCGCGACGGCCCGCTCGACGCCGACCTCAGCGGCGATGACCTCGCCGCGGGCGAAAGTCAGGCGGGCGATAAGGGCGCGGGCCGCGTCGTCCTGATGCGGCGCCAGCCCACAGGCGCGTGGCATCAGACGGGGGTGACGTACGCGCCCAGCCCGTACCGCGACGGGCGCTTCGGCACGCGCGTGTCGCTCGACGGCGACCGCCTCCTCGCCGTCGCCTACGACGAGCAGATCGGGCTGGATTTCAACGTCGACCGCGTCGTCCACCTCTTCCGCCCAGACGAGCGCGGCGCGTGGACGGCCCGTCAGGTGATCGACGTGGGCAATGCGTTTTTCGCCTCCGACGTCGATCAGCGCAATGGATTTGCGCTCGTTGGGCAGGCACGCAGCGGGGCACCGGGCGCGGCGTACGTGGTGACGCTGCGGTAAGCCGCGCGGTCTGCCGCAGTCAGAGGCGTTCCGCCATCAGTGCCACGGCCTCGTCGCTGTGCAGGCGGTCGAAATAGTGAGGGCGTGTTACCCCGTATGTGCATCCCGCTCATCCCCGGCCGCTCCCCGGTCGCGTGCTCGGCGTGGGCTGGCACCAGAGGTCAGTCGAGTGCGGCGGCTTCGGCCACGGCCCCGGTAGCGATCACGTCGATGCCCGCGCGGTAGTAGCGCGCCGCCACCGAGGCGTCGCCCTGTCGCAGCGCTTTTTCCTCTTCACCGAAGACGCCCACCATCGCCTGCATTCCCAGCGCGTGCAGCTTTTCCACCATCCCGGCAGGCACCTCGCCCACACCCACGAAGCCGATGGCGCGGTTGGGGCGGAAGCCCGGCACTGCCAGCACTGCCTCCAATTCCGCGGGCGTGGCGGCAGGAACGGAATAGACGAGGTCGGGCGCGAGGCGCAGGTACGCGGCCAGTTCGCCGGCGGTGTAGGTGATGACGAGCGCGCGGCCCTCGGCCCCGGCCCGCCGGATAGCGCGCACCAGCACGGCGGGCGGCACGTCCTGCTTCACGTCGAGCGTGTACACGGCGCGTCCTTCGGCCCACGCCAGCGCCTCATCGAGCGTCGGCACGCGCATCGGCGTGACGTGGCCCGCATCGTCGCGCAGGTAGAGCGCGCGGATGTCGGCGAGCGTATGGGCGTCGAGGCGTCCCGTGCCCGTCGTCGTGCGGTCGAGCGTTTCGTCGTGCAGGAGCACGAGCACGCTGTCGCGGGTGAGGTGTACGTCGGTTTCGAGCAGTGCCGGGGCGTGGTGCAGCGTGTGCGCGAACGTCTCGAGCGCGTTCTCGGGGTATCCCTCGCCGTGCCCGCCCCGGTGGGCCGAAAAGCGCGCCGCGCCGGGCGCACCGTGTCGCAGCGCCGACGCGAGCGCGTCGGCCGAGGCGTACGCCCGGTAGTGCGGCAGGGCTGAGACGCCGGGCGGCGCGGCACTCCGGGGTGCGGACGCCGGCACGCAGGCCGCCAGGAAAAGCAGCCCCAGGAGCCCAAGCGGAAGACGACGGGAGGGCCTCATGTCAGCCCTGCCCGCTCAACACTTCGGCGGAGGCTTCCCACGCGGCGTAGAGCGTTTTCAGTTCCTGCTGGACGCCCGCGTACGCGGCATTCACGCGCTGCATCTCGTCGGCATCGTCGTACAGGGTGGGGTCGGCGAGTTGCTTCTCCAGCTCGGACTTGCGCGTCTCCTGTTCGAGGATGAGCGCCTCCGTGCGGGCGTGCGCGTGGCGGACGGCCTCGGCAGACATCGACGAGATCTCGGCGGGTGCGGGTGCGGTTTTCTTGCCTGCGGCGGACGTTCCGTTGGCGGGCCCCGTGCTGCGCTGGGCGCGCTCCTCGGCCTCGCGCCGCTTCTGCTCCTTCGTCTTCGGCCCGCCCGACTTTTTCGGTGCGTCGGACGCCTTCGCGACGAGCGCCGCCGCGCCGTCGCCGCTCGTCTGCCGCGCCGCCGTGCCGTGTTCGAGGTGCCAGTGGTAATCCGAATAGTTGCCCGCGAACACGCGCACGTCGCCCGCCTCGACGCGCCACACCTTCGTGGCGATCTGGTCGAGAAAGTGGCGGTCGTGCGAGACGACGACGAACGTGCCGCTGTACTGCTTCAACGCCTCCACGAGCACGGCAATCGAGGCCATGTCGAGGTGGTTCGTGGGCTCGTCGAGGATGAGGAAGTTGGCGGGCGTGAGCATCGTCCGCGCCAGCGCAACCCGGCTCCGTTCGCCGCCCGAGAGCACGCCGATGGGCTTGAAGACGTCGTCGCCTTTGAACAGGAACGCACCCGCGAGCGAGCGGAGTTCGGTTTCCGTCTGCCCACGCGCGACGGCGCGGAGGCTGTCGAGGATGGTGTCGCGCGTGTCGAGCGTGTCGGCCTGGTGCTGCGCGAAAAACGCCACGTCCACGTTGTGGCCGAGTGTGCGGGTGCCCTCGAACGGCTCCTCGCCCCGGATGATGCGAGCGAGCGTGGACTTGCCCGCGCCGTTTTTACCGATGAGGGCGACCTTGTCGCCGCGCTCCATCATCAGCGGGCCCGCGTCGTCGAACACCTCGATAGGCCCTTCTGCCGACGGGTACGTTTTCGAGAACTGCGACAATTCCAGCACCGCCCGGCCCGACCGGCGCGGCTCGGGAAAGCGGAAATGCACCGTCGCGGCCTCGACGGGCGGTGGCGGGATGCGTTCCAGCTTGTCGAGCTGCTTGATGCGGCTCTGCACCTGCTGCGCTTTCGTCGCCTTCGAGCGGAAGCGCTCGATGAACCGCTCGGTGTCGGCGATGGCTTTCTGCTGGTTGTCGTAGGCCGCCTGCCACTGCACGCGCCGCTCCTCGCGTGCGCTGAGATAGAAGGCGTAGTTGCCCGCGTACTCGGTGATCTGTCCCTGCGAAAGTTCGGCGGTGTGCGTCACCATCCGGTCGAGGAAGTAGCGGTCGTGCGAGACGATGACGACCGTGCCCGCGTACGCTTTGAGGTACGTTTCGAGCCAGTCGATGGAGTCGATGTCGAGGTGGTTGGTGGGCTCGTCGAGCAGCAGGAAATCAGGCTTGCGGAGCAGCAGGCGGGCGAGCGCCACGCGCATCCGCCAGCCACCCGAGAACGTGCGGAGGGGCCGGTGGAGGTCGTCCGGGTCGAAGCCGAGGCCCGTCAGCACGGCTTCGGTGCGCGGTTTGATGGTGTGCGCTTCGAATGTGGCGAGGCGCGTGTGCACCTCGTCGAGGCGGTGGAGCCAGTCGAGGTACTGCGCGCTCGCGTGGTCGTCCTCGGCGTCGAGAGCGTGCGTGAGGCGGGCGTCTTCCTTTTCGAGTTCGAGGACTTCGCGGAAGGCCAGCATCGCCTCCTCGAGGACGGAGCGGTCGGTGTCGGCTTCCTGGGTGTCCTGTTCGAGGTAGCCGAGCGTCGTCCCGCCGGGGATGTCGAGCGTGCCGGCGTCGAGTTGCTGCGTGCCGGAGAGCACGCGCAAAAGCGTCGTCTTGCCCGCGCCGTTGGGCCCGATGAGTCCGATGCGCAGCCCGTCGCGGATGCCCCACGTGGCTCCGTCGAGGATGGTCTGTCCGCCAAAGGCGAGCGAAGCTTTCGAAAGCTGAATCATGGGGAAGGTCGGAACGCGGAGGTGCGAGGTGGGGCAGAAGGCCAGAATGGGCCGTAGGGGCGGAATACCTTCCGCCTCAGGGCGAGCAAGCTCCGTTGAAGATCGCAGCGGAAAGGAGGCTCCGCCGCTCTCAACTTTTCATCCGTTCTCTCGATTGCGCGTGCGTGCCACGGCTGAGACGTGCCATGACACCCGGCGATTGGCATCAGCAACGGGCGCAAAGAAGGGTGCCCCAGCCAGTCCCCATTCCCCAAGCCGCCGTTTTCACCCTTTACTCTTCACCCCTCACCCGTCACTCCGCCAACAAATGCCCATTTTTCCCGCGACTTCGATCCCCATGCGCATGAAAACCTTCGACGCCCTCTTTGCCGAACTGTCCGCCAAGGTCGCCGCGGGCGATCCGGCGTCGGGCACCGCCGCCGCGGTGCAGCGCGGTCCGCACGCCATCGGCAAAAAGCTGCTCGAAGAGGCGGGCGAGGTGTGGATGGCTGCCAACCACGAAGGCCCCGAGCGCACCGCCGAGGAGATCTCGCAACTCCTCTACCACGCCCAGGTGATGATGCTCGCCTGCGGCCTCACCCTCGACGATGTGTACAGGCATTTGTAGGGAGTAGGTGGACGAGCGCTGCGCGCCCTTGTAAAGTGGGGTGCGTTCCCGACGTTCTTCCTCGCCTCTACTGCTGCCTTCCGACCTTCTCACAGGGCGTGCCACGCCACGCTCCTACGTGCAGAATCCGCGTTTCTCGCTTCGCCTTTCGACTTTCACAACCATGCTCCGCATTGCCCTGCCCAACAAAGGCGCGTTGTCCGAAGAAGCCGTCACGCTCGTGCGCGAGGCGGGCTACAAAGTCCGCCGCCTCGACGGCGACCTCATCGCGCGCGACGTGGCGCACGACATCGAGTTTTTCTTCCTGCGGCCGCGCGACATCGCCGTGTACGTCAGCGACGGCACGCTCGCGCTCGGCATCACCGGGCGCGACCTCGCCCGAGACAGCCGCGCCGACCTCACCGAACTCTTGCCGCTCGGCTTCGGGCGGTCGTCGTTCTACTACGCCGTGCCCCGTGCCCGCGACGTGACGCCGGATGATTTTGGCGGCTACCGCATCGCCACGTCGTACCCGAACATCGTGGCGCAGGACATGGAGGCGCGCGGCATCGAGGCCGAGATCGTCGAACTCGATGGGGCGGTCGAGATCTCGATCCAACTGGGCGTGGCCGATGCCGTGGCGGACGTGGTGCAGACGGGCCGGACGCTCGAACAGGCGGGCCTCAAAACCATCGGGGAGCCGGTGCTGGAGTCTGAGGCCGTGCTCGTCGGGCGCAGCGACACGCTGCTCGGCGACGCCGAGGTCCGAACGTTCGTCGAGCGCGTGCGCGGCATCATCCTGGCGCGGACGTACGTGATGGTCGAGTACGACGTCGAGGCAGCGCAGCTGGACGCCGCGTGCGCCGTCACGCCCGGCATCGAGTCGCCGACGGTCGCGCCGTTGAGCAAGCCCGGCTGGATGGCCGTCAAGTCGATGACGCGGCGGGCGCACGTCCACGACCTCGTCGATACGCTCGCCGGGCTGGGCGCGCGCGGCATCATCGTCACCGACATTCGGACGTGCAGAATTTGAGGGGTGGGTCGTCGCGTCCTATGTGACTGGTCGCTTGATCCGAACGCCAATGACGAGTGACGAGGGACAAACCTCACCTCCGGTGCGTCGTTTGCGGGTCGTTCGCTGCTGACCCTTTTCTCGCCCCTTCCCGCATGAAACGCGCCTTCTCCCTCCTCGCCGCCCTGCTCGTGCTGTGTGCCGCACGCGACACCGTGGCGCAGACCGTGGACATCACCCGGCGCGACACGGTGCAGATGGGGATCGAGGAGGCCATGCAGGCGGCGCTGCGCGTCAGCCCCGAGGTAGGCGCGGCGCAGGCCGATGCGCGCTTCGCGCGCGCCCGGCAGTCGGAGGCCCGCGCCAGCCGCTTTCTCACCACCTTCAACGCGCAGACGGCCCACAGCCTCGTCCCCGGCCTCCGCATCCCCGACGACAACACGCAGCCCCTCGACGCGCTCTACCTCAACCCCGACGTGCGGAACGATCCGGGCAAGCTGCGTCCGTACAACCGCATCGAGGTCGAGATCGTGCAGCCCCTCTGGACGTGGGGCGAACTCAGCGGCTCCATCGACGCGGCGCGGCACGGGGTCGAGGTCGAGGACGCCAAAACCGCCATCAAACAGCGCGAGGTGGCGCTGCGGCTGGGCGAGTCGTACTACGGGCTGCTGCTCGCCAACGCCCTCCAGCGCCTCGCGCGCGAGACGGGCAGCGTCGTGGACCGGGCGAAGGTCGAGATCCAGCGGCTGCTGGACGAAGGCGCGGAGGACGTCGATTACGCCGATCTCTACCAGGTGCAACTCACCGAGCAGGAGTACCTGCGTCGCGTCGTGGAGGTGCGCGAGGGACAGGCGACGGCGCTGACGGCGCTGCGCCGCCAGCTCTTCCTGCCCGAGGGGGCCGTCTTCGCCCCCGCCGACAGCGCGCTCTCGCCCATCGACTTCACGCTCGACTCGCTCGAGGTGTACTTCGACGCGGCGCTGCGCAACCGCGCCGAGATGGCGCAGGCGCGGGCGGGGCTGGCAGCACGCGAGGCGCTCGTGCGCGTGGCGAAGTCGGACTATTACCCCAAGCTCGGGCTGGGCATCTCGGCCACGTACGCCTACGCAGCAGGGCGCGAGCGGCAGCGCAATCCGTACATCAAGGAGCCGTACCTGAGCCGGAGCGTCGAGCCCGGCTTTCGGGCTGCGGCAGAAGCTCAACTTCGGCATCACGCGGGCGCGGGTGCAGCAGGCGCAGGCGCAGGCGCAGAACGTGCGCTATCAGATGGAAGGTGCCGAGCAACTCGTGCTCTTCGAGGTCGAGCAGGCGTATCGCAACCTCGTCGTGGCGCAGGCCGCCTTCCAGGCGCTCGACGCGCAGTTCACCATCACCCGGCAATGGCTGCTCGACGAGCAGCTCAACTTCGACCTCGACCTCGGCGACACTGAGAACCTCGTGCGGGCCGTACAGTCCAAGCTGACCACCGAGGCGGCGTACTACGAAGCCATCCAGCGGTACAATGTGGCTGTGTTGCGGCTGCTTGCGGCCACGGGCACGCTCGTAGGCCAGGCCGCCGCCGGTACGCTTGTTGACTGAATAAAGGGGTAGATACCCGAATGGGCGGCACGCAGGCTCTGAGGCCGCTTCTGCCCGTTTCACCCCGCATCGACTGACTCGCATCCTATACACTATGTCTATCCTCTCCCGTTTTTCCACGCTCCTGCTCTTCGCCCTCGTGGCCGTGCTGCCCGTCGCGGCGCAGAGCGGTGGCGCGCAGATCCGCCAGACGCTCGAATCGCGCGACCGTGAGGTCAAGAGCGTGCTCGGCAACCGCTCCACGTTCACCGACGCACAGAAAGACCAGCTCAAAACGCTCATCAACGGCGTCATCGACTTCGAGGCGATGGGCCGCGAGGCGCTCGGCGAGCAGACCTGGAACGGCCTCACCGCCGCGCAGCGCCTGCAGTTCGTGCAACTGTTCTCGGACGTCGTCCGCAACCAGTCGCTCGCCGACCTCGGCATCTACCGCGCCGCCGTCACCTACGGCGAGATCACCGTGGACGGCAACAAGGCCGTTGCCCACACCACGACGTCGCTCAAAGGCAAGAGCGCCCAGGTCGATTACGAGATGGCCCGCAAGGATGGCAAGTGGTACGTCACCGACATTGTGCTCGATCGCGTGAGCACCGCCGGCAGCTACGCCCGGCAGTTCCAGCAGGTCGTGCGCCGCAAGGGCTTCGACGCGCTGCTCGACGTGCTCCGCAAGCGCCTCGCCCGCGAGGGCTGACGGGCAGGTAGGCCACGCCTTGGACAGAACCTCAACGTAGCGCGCAGCGTAACGGCGTCATTCGATGCCCGTTACGCTGCGCTCGCTCTTTTGATGTCCCCCTTGCAGGAAGGCTACGTACTCCACGCCTACGGCCCCGCGCGGTACGTGGAGCACGCGGTAGCGTCGGTGGTGACGCTGCGGCGGCACGACCCGCACCGGCCCGTGGCGCTGTACTGCTCTGAAGAACAGCGGGACTACCTGGGCGAGAACGGCCTCGACACCCTCTTCGAGCGCGTCGAGATCCTGCCCGAGGAGCACCGCAGCATCGTCGGCTTCAAGCACGCGCTCTACCGCTTCAAGCCCTACGCGCGCGCGCTCTTCGTGGACGCGGACATGGTGTGGTGCCGCAACCCGGACCCGCTCTGGAAGCAGCTCTCGGCCTTCCCCTTCACCGCGACGGGCCTGGAACGCGCCGACTTTTTCTTCGGCGGTCCGAAGGGCGCGTCGGTGGCTTTCGACTACCTGCTCGACCGCCGCCGCCGCACCATGCGCGCCTTCGGGCTGACGCATCTGCCGCGTGTGCAGGCGGGCGTCATCTACGCGCAGGACGACGAGGTGACGCGCCTCGTGTGCGAGACGGCCTCTTCGTTCCTCCATCGCCGCGCCGAGACGCATTTCCGCAGCCGCCTCAACGAGGGCCGTTCGGAGGAGTCGTGCGAGTGGAGCCTGGCGATGGCGATGAGCCGCCTGCGCCTGCCCGTCTTCACCTGGTTCCAGGGCTATAACTCGCCCCAGGTGGATTTCATCGAGGGCCTGACGCAGTACGACGCCGACTTCGAGCACGTGCTGTGCCGCTATTACTGCGACCGCTTCGTGTATTCGCTGCGCGGCCTCAAAAACCGCCGCCTGCGCGACTTCCTCATCCGCGTCGTCTCCAACCTGCCGGGGCGCGGCGACTACATGGACGTGACGCCGTACGTGATGCACTTCGGCTGGCTCCGGCACAAGGGGCCGTTCTTCGACTTCGCCGAGCGCACGTGGGCACGCCTGACGGCGGGTACCACGACGGGCGACGGGCTGGCCGAGCCGCCCGAAGTCACCCGCGAAACGCGACGCGCCTTCGCCGAAAAGCTGGATGTGTAGGGAGGAGTTGGAGGTTGGAAAGTGGGTTTCTCCCTAACCTCCGGTCTCTCACCTCCGATCTCCGTATGTCCAAACAGCACAGCCCTGGTTTTCTGCGCATCGTCGATGACGCCAAAACGCGCATCCGCGAAGTCACGACAGACGACCTCCGCACCCGTCAGCAGGCAAACCCTGACCTCGTCCTCGTCGATGTGCGCGAGGACGACGAGTACCGCGCCGCGCACGTCGAGGGCGCGCGGCACGTGGGCAAGGGCGTGATTGAGCGCGACATCGAAAGCGCCGTGCCCGACCTCGACGCCGAGATCGTGCTGTACTGCGGCGGCGGCTTCCGCTCCGCCCTTGCCGCCGACAGCCTGCGGCTGATGGGCTATACCAGCGTCACCTCGCTCGAGGGGGGCTTCCGCGCCCTGCAATCCGGTGGCTTTCCTATCACAGAGGCGTGACCCTCCGCGAAAAGCTGTGGCCGGTGTTCGAGCGGCACCTGTTTCCCGCGCCCTCGACGGATGACCTGTTCAACCCGTACGAACCGGGCGACGACCCGCTGGGCGTGCCCGGTGCCGCCGCGATCCGCCGCGACAACCTGCGTGCGTACCTCGACGCGTACACCGAAGTCCCGCCCATCCTCGTGATGGCCGAAGCGCCTGGCCCCTGGGGCTGCCGTTTCTCGGGCGTGCCGCTGACGAGCGAAGCCCAGCTCGCCGACCCGGATTTCTGGCTCGACGGCCTCCCGACGAGCCTCGGCGATCCGCACCACGAGTACAGCGGGCGCATCTACCACCGCGTCGTCGCGCCGCACTACCGGCGCGTGTTTACGTGGAACGCCGTCCCGTTGCATCCACACCGTGTGGGCGAGCCGCTCACGATCCGCACGCCGCGCCGCCGCGAGGTGCAGGCGTTCGCGCCGCTCGTGGCGGGCCTGGTGGAGGCGTTGCAGCCCACCGTGTGCGTGGCTGTCGGGCGGGTGGCTGAGCGGGCGTTTGCCGACGTGGGCGTCGCATCCACGTACGTGCGGCACCCGTCGCAGGGCGGCGCGAAGCTGTTCGAGGCCGGAATGCAGCGCGTGTTTGCCCAGACGCAAAAGCCCCGGAAGCGCTGAACCTCCGGGGCCTTGTGTTGCGGCTGATCCCGCTGCTGCTGAATCAGCCGATGTGCATCTGAAGCTCTTCGCGGCGGTGCTTCTGGCGGAGCTTGCGGAGGGCTTTCTCCTTGATCTGCCGCACGCGCTCGCGGGTGAGCCCGAAGCGCTGGCCGATCTCTTCGAGCGTCAGCGGGTGCTCGCGGCCGATGCCGAAGTAGAGGCGGGTGATCTCCGCCTCGCGCTCGTGCAGCATCGACAGGGCGCGCTCGATGTCGATTTTCAGCGACTCGTCGAGCAGCACCTCGTCGGGCGCGATCTCGTCGTCGTCGGGCAGCACATCGAGGAGGCTGTTGTCGTCGTCGTCGTTGAAGGGCGCGTCCATCGAGAGGTGGCGGCCCGTGTGCATCATCGCCTCGCGCACCTTGTTGACGTCGATGTCGAGTTCGGCGGCGAGTTCTTCGATGTTGGGCGTGCGCTCGTGGCGCTGCGACAGCTTCGCGCCGATCTTGCGGATCTTCGAGATCGTGCCGATGCGGTTGAGCGGCAACCGCACCACGCGGCTCTGCTCGGCGAGCGCCTGCAAAATGGCCTGGCGAATCCACCAGACGGCGTACGAGATGAACTTGAAGCCGCGCGTCTCATCGAAGCGCTGTGCAGCTTTGATGAGGCCGTAGTTGCCCTCGTTGATGAGGTCGGCAAGCGTGAGCCCCTGCCCCTGGTACTTTTTCGCCACCGAGACGACGAAGCGCAGGTTGGCTCGGGTGAGCTTGTGCAGTGCCTCCTGGTCGCCTTCTTTGATGCGGCGGGCCAGGTCGACCTCTTCGTGTGGCTTCAGGAGCTGGATCTGGCCAATTTCCTGGAGATACTGATCCAGCATTCGTTGCTGGCGAGGTACGTACATACGTCCTGTAGGTTGAGGAGAGTCAGGGGGCGGGCGTCACCGCGCAAGGCGGGATCCACGCGGCGCGCAGAGGCGAGTTCCGACGAGGCCGGTCAGCCGTGCGTGGCAAGTGGCTGTTTTACAGGGAGATCGTGAAGATCTGAACGTCGGGGCTGTGGGCGATAATCCGATCTGACACCCCAGGTTCCTCGGACATCCGGAGAACTTTGGTCTGCGCGCCCACGTGCCCATGTGCGCTGCGAAGCCATGCCAGAAACGCCTGCGGGTCCACCACGGCCACTTCGGGCGGTCCGAACGCGTCGCTCGCCCGCCGGATGGCGTAGTGCCGGTTGACATCCCGGAGGTGAACGTCGAGCACTTCGGAGAACCGCGCCGCGTCATCGGGAAGACGGTCGAAGGACACCACCCAGCGAAGCCGGGGCGCGCCCCTACCGGGAATCGAGGTGACGTGGAAGTGCGCGCCGACGGCGTTCGTGAGGGCGCAGGCGTGGGTGAAGGCGGCGGCGGCCTCGTCGCCGTGGACGGCCTCGCCGTAGCGGTCCAGTATCTCGCCCGTCCGCCCGGCCACGACGAGGCGCGGCGGGTCCGTGTGGGTGAACCGCACGAAGTCGCCCACGGCATACGCCCACAAACCCGACATCGTGGAGACATGCAGCGCGTACCGCGGGCCGGCTTCGATTTTGTCGAGCGTCAGCCGGGGCGGATCGGCGTCGTGCAGGTGCGCCTCGGGGACGAACTCGTAGAAGACGCCGTTCGTCAGGTGCAGCTTCATTGACGGGTCGCCGGGCGTGTCGGTAAACGAAAAGAAGCCCTCGCTGGCCCCGTACGTCTCGACGAAGGCGAGGCCCTTCAGCCCGATTTGCTCGCGCAGCAGCGCCCGGTACGACGCGAGCGCGACGCCCCCGGAGACGAACACGCGCAGGTTGGGCCAGACCTCGCCCATCGTCGTGGGCCGGTGGCCATGGCGGCGGGCGTACACGTCGCGCACCCGCTCGAACAGCCCTGCGCTCCACGACGGCACCATCGCGATGAGGCGGACGTCGGCGTCGGCGGCGTGCGCGGCGACGGCGTCGAGGCGGGCATCCCAGCCAAGGCTTCGGAGCGTGTCGTCGGGCACAGCCTGATAGAAACGGCGAAAGAAGGCGGGCGCAGCCTGCGCAACCAATCCGCTGACCTCGCCCGCGACGGCATCGTTCTGGAACGGATCGGGCTCGGCGGCACCCGGCAGCGTCAGGTGTTTGCCGCGCAGGAGAGCCCCGTCGCCCGTGGCCGCGAGGTGATGCAATCCCACCTCTACGCTGAAACGCGCGTCGCGGCGGAGGTGCTCAGGCGTGCGCGGCAGCGCGACGCCGTCCGATGTGGTGCCGCTCGAAACGGCGAAGTGCCGCATCCGGCCCGGCCACAGCACGTCCCGTTCGCCCGTCCGCACACGCCGTAGCTCGTCCCGCAGCGTCGTGGCGGATTGCAGCGGCACGGCGTCCTGAAAGGCCCGCACCACGTCCGGCGACGACAGAATGTCGGCGAATCGGTGGCGCGTGCCGAACTCCGTGTGCCGCGCTTTTTCGAGCAATCCACGCAGCACGCTCGCCTGCGTGCGCGCCGGGTGGCGGGCGGCTCGGCGGGCGCGGACGAGTGCGGGGTGGAAGTGGAGGAGGGACGGCAGCATTGGCTGCCGAACCACCGGGGCGCAGCCCGGCTCCAGCGGAGCATCCGGCCCGTCTCAGAAATCCTGCCGCAGAAACTGCCGACGAGCCAGCCAGAGGGGTACAAGCCACCAGGCCAGCAGCGCGCCGAGGGAGAGCAGCGTGCCCATTCCCGATCCGAAAAAGCGCTCGAAGGCCGCACCGGTGTAACCGAGCAGGGCGGCCACGTCGAGCGTGAGCAGCAGCAGCACGCGCGCCAGCGAGATCGGGTTGAGCAGCGCGAGGGCGATCATCGGCCCTTCGAGCGGATACGCGGCGAAGGCGTAGACGACGAGCAGCACCAGCCCGTCGTAGACGACGGCGAGGCCGAGCCACACCAGCAGCGCCAGGCCGAGTCCTTTCGCCCGATCCTCGACGCGCGTGGCGATGAGGAAGGCGAGCGACAGGAACGAGGCCGTCAGCATCACGCCCGCGAAGAGCAGTCGGGCGAGCGTCGAGAGCGTGTCGGCGGTGGCGTCGTGCCACAGAAACGGCAGCCCGACGCCCACCACGAAGCCGAGCGCGAGGGGCACGAACAATCCGCCGTAGAGGCCCGCGAACAGGTGGCTGCGCGTGACGGGCTGCGCCAGCATCATCACGGTGAAGTCGCGGGCGTTGTAGAGGTAGAGTGCGCCGAAGAGCAGGCTCACGAGCGGCAAGAGGATCAGCACGACGTTGAGCAGACTCAGCACGGCCTGTCCGCTGCCGCCGCCGAAGCGCAACAGCGCCTCGGTGAGCAGGAAGAAAAACGCGCCGTAGGCGACGACCCAGTAGCTGCGGAGCACGTCGCGCAGTTCGTAGCCCAGCACTTTGGCTGCTGTGGCAGGGAAGAAGGCGCGAGCGGTCATCGGGCGTCGGGCTGCATGAGGTGGACGAGGGCGCGTTCGAGCTTTTCGGTACCGGCGCGGGCGCGCAACTCGCTGGCAGAGCCGTAGAACTGCACGCGCCCGTCGAGTAGGAACGCCACGTCGTCGGCCAGCTCTTCGAGTTCGCTCACGATGTGCGAGGTGAGCACGAAGGTCGTCCCGCGCTCGCGCTCGCGGCGGATCCGGTCTTTGAAGGCGGTGCTCGAAACGGGGTCGAGGCCCGCCGTGGGCTCGTCGAGCACGAGCAGGTCGGGACGGAAGAGGAACGCGGCGACGGCGTTGACCTTCTGGCGCGTGCCGCCCGAGAGGGTGCGGAGCGGCTTGTCCAGCTCGGCGGCGAGGCCGAGCGTCTGGATGAGTGTGTCGTTGGTGTCGGCGTCCGGGCCGCGCAGGTCGCGCAGCATCGTCAGCACCTCGCGGGCACTCAGGTTCTCGGGAAAGCGGGCAGCCTGCGGCATGTAGCCCAGCCGGGCCCGGTAGTCCACGTCGCCGGGGCGCACGGTGTGGCCGTCGAAGACGATCTCGCCGTCGTCGGGGCGGACGAGGCCGAGGAGAATCTTGATGAGCGTCGTCTTGCCCGATCCGTTGGGACCCACGACGGCCGTGACGCGGCCCCGGCGCAGGTGCAGATCCGCGCCGCGCAGCACGTGCTGCGGCCCGAAGCGCTTGTGGATGTTTTTCATCGCCACGAGCGGGTCGAGGCGCTGCGGGTTTTCCCGGCGGGCGTCCCCGGTTCCGTTTTCGATAGGCAAGGGCACGGCGGTCATCGGGGCAGGGCGCGCATGGCGGGGCGCGCGTCGATCAGGGTTTTCGGCGTCAACACGGGCGCGACGCGCTCGGCGAGGTCGAGCAGATCTACGAACAGACTTCGCATCAGCAGCATCGCCGGCTCGTGCTTTTCGACGAGCAGCGAGAACAGCCGCACGGGCGGGAAAGGCACGTCGCCCACGCCGTCGCGGTCGAGGTCGTAGCCCTCGTAGGCGTCCCAGAAGTTGCCCTCGAAATGGCTGTTGCTCTGGCGGCTGTTGGTGCCCACGTCGAAGGTGTTGGCGGTGAAGTTGTTGCCCGTGAAGCGGTTGGCGTACGCGTCGGCCATGATGCGGACGGCCCAGCCGTTGCGGTCGAAGTCGTTGTTTTCGATCTCGACGCGGTTGGTGCCCTCGGCGTACAACCCGACGGTGTTTTTGACGAATGCGTTGCCCGTGATCTCGCTGTCGGTGATCTCTTTGAGCAGCAGCCCGAAGGCCGCCGGACCCCAGTTGTCGGCGAACGTGTTGTCCGTCATCGTCACGTGCTTGGTGTACATCACCGCCACGCCCGCCCCGTTGGCCCGGAAGGTGTTGGCGGTGTAGCGGCACCGATCCGAGAACATGAAGTGGAGGCCGTAGCGCTTGTTGCCCCGGCTCACGTTGTCCTCGACGACGCTGTCCTCGACGAACTCGAAGTAGATGCCGTCGCGGTGCCCGACGATCTCGTTGCCGCGAACGGTGACGTACCGGCTGTACCACAGGTGGATGGCGTTGCCCGCGCGCGACTGGGGCACGTCGGGCCCGTGGAACGTGTTGTTGGTGACGGCGCAGTGGCTCGTCTGGGCGAGGTAGACGGCGAAGAACGTGTCCTCGAAGTGGTTGCCGTCGAGGGTGCACCCTGCCGCGCCCTCAACGAGCACGGCGGCGCGGTCTTCGACGAACGACGAGCCGACGTTGCGGAACGTGAAGCCGCGCACGGTCACGCTGTCGGCGGTGATGTGCATGAGGCCCCGCTCCCCTTCGCCGTCGAGTGCCACCTCACCCAAAGCAATCAGCTCGACGGATTTGTTCACCTCGAGCCTCGGCTCGCGGTAAACGCCTGCCTGCACGTGGATGCGCGTGCCGGGCGTGGCGCGCGCCAGCGCCATCGTCAGCGTCGGGATCGGGCCGTCGGGGGCTACGGTGAGCACCTTCTGGGCCGCGACGCCCGGCGCGGCGAAGAGCCAGAGCGCGAGGGTGAAGAGGAGCGGGTAGTTCATGGAAGCGGATCGGCGTCGGTGAGCGCCCGGACGTCGGCCCACGTGAGGATTTCGGCACCGTCGAAGGCAGCGCGCGCCTCGGCCTCGGACGTCGCGCGGGCAAAGGCCGCGAGGTTCATCCCCATCGGGCTGCGGACGCCGGGCGCCTGCACGAAGTAGGCGTCGTCGAGCGGGATGAGGGTGCCCGGATCGTCGAACGCCGTCACCCACAACGCGTGCGTCTGCGCGTCCATCTCGGGATGGTCGGCCACGTATTCGGCGAGGCATTCGATGGCATCGAAGACGTAGGCCTTGCCCGTCGTGGTGACGAGTTCGGCCCCGAAGCGCGGGTCGGAAGCCGTCATGTGGCAGTGCTCGCACGCCGCCTCGCCGTAGCGGATGGGCGTGGGGCCGGGTGCGCCGCAGGCGGCCAGCAGCGCGAGCGCGAGAACAGACGGGAAAGCACGCATCGGGGGTTATCGAATCAGGGTAGCGGGAGGGGCGCCGCGCGCGGTGCCTCTACGACCGTCTGCACGTTCTTCCGTCGCCCCTCCATCACCGCCACGACGCCGCCGATGGACAGCGACACGAAGGCGGCGATCATGCCCAGACCGGGCCACGAGTGCGCGGTGATGTTGAGCATCTGCTTCGAGCCGATCAGCGGCGGCTGATAGGTCATGCCCGGCACCTTGATGGCGGCGTCGGGGTTGAGGTCGTGGCCGTAATTGTACTCCCACAGGTAAAAATCCGCCATGCCGGCGATGGCGACGAGGGCGAAGAGCACCACCCACGTGTAGAGCAACCACCGCTTGCCGGTGAGGGCCGCCGCCAGCCCCAGCACGATCAAAAAGCCGAAGAGCCACGGCATCACCACCAGTTCGGGGATCGCGTCCGGCTCGATCCGCTTCATGCCGATGTAGTGGTTGAGGCCGTTGATGTTTTGCAGATCGTGCGGCTTCACGCCCGTGACGGTGTCCACCCAGATGAGCATCCCGATGCCCTCGGGGTACTGCGGCGCTTCCAGGCGGATGCGCCAGATGGGCAGCACGTAGAGCAGCCCGAGCAGGAGCGCCGCCAGGGCGACGAAGAGGCGGGATCGGTTCGTCATCGGAAGACACCGTTGTGTTGCGAAAAAGAAAGACGGGGCCGGTGTGCCCGGGAAAGACAGGCGCACCGGCCCCGTAGGGCGTGCGTTACCGCACCGTCGTCATCTCACCACCCGTGCCGTAGGCCAGCGGCGTGCTGCCCCCGGCGGAGACGCGGACGTAGCCCTGCATCTCCTGGTGGAGCGCCGAGCAGAAGTCGGTGCAGTAGAACGGGTAGATGCCCGCTTTCTTGGGCGACCACTTGATGGTGCGCGTCTCGCCCGGCATCACGAGCAACTCGGCGGTGTTGGCGCCCATCACGGCGAAGCCGTGCGGCACGTCCCAGTCCTGCTCGAGGTTGGTGAGGTGGAAGAAGACTTCGTCGCCCACCTTGATGCCTTCGATGTTGTCCGGCGCGAAGTGGCTGCGGATCATCGTCATGTAGACGTGGACCTCGTTGCCGTTGCGCTCGACGCGGGCCGCGGCCTCGTTCTGCGCCGCGTGCGGGTTTTTGCTCTCGCCGATCTCGTAGATCCGCACCTGATCGTCCACGAGCTTCTCGGCGGGGATGGCCTGCGCGTAGTGGGGCTCGCCGATGGTCGGGAAGTCGAGCAGCAGCCGCATCTTGTCGCCGCTGATGTCGATGAGCTGGGCGGCGTGCGCCAGTTCAGGGCCGGTCGGCAGGTAGCGGTCCTTCGTGATCTTGTTGAGTGCGACGAGGTACTTGCCGACGGGCTGGCGGCTGTCGCCCTGCGGAATCATGAGGTGGCCGACGCTGTAGTACACCGGGATGCGGTCCACGACTTCGGTCTTCTCGATGTCCCACTTCACGATCTCGGACGAGATGAAGGCCGTCGTGTAGGCAAAGCCGCGCCCGTCGAACTCGGTGTGGAGCGGCCCGAGGCCGGGGTTCTCGACCTCGCCGTACATCACGGCTTCGTACTCGAGCACGGGGATGCCGTCGATGGTCGTCTCGAAGCGCTCGTTCTCGATGGCGTCGAGCATCTTGGTGAACGAGTGAACGGGGATGACCGTGGCCAGCTTGCCACCGGCGATGATGTACTCACCCGTCGGGTCCACGTCCACGCCGTGCGGGCTCTTGGGCGTCGGCAGGTAGTAGATCATGTTCGGGCAGTCAGACGGCTGGATCATCCGGGTGCCGTTCTTGACCTCCGAGACGGCGATGTGCCGCTCGTCCATGTAGTTGTGGTAGTACTCACCCGGCACGTCGCGTCCGGCACCGTTGGCGACGCACTCCTCGGCCTTGCGCCAGTTGACGGCGGCGATAAAGTCCTTGTCGTTGCGCGAGGCGTTGACTTCGAGCAGCGTCGTGGCCTGCTCGGAGTTGTACGACGTGAAAAACGCCCATCCGTCCGAGACGGCCTTGCCCGCGTGGGCGAGGTCGTAGTCGAAGCCCGGCACCACGATCTGGAACGCGATGTCCATCTTCTTGGCCTCGCTGGCGCGGATAAAGGTGAGCGTGCCGCTGAGGTTTTCGGACAACTCGGTCAGCGCCACGTCCCGGTTCGGAATCGGGAGCGCAAAGCGCGTCGCGGCGACGACGTACTCGTTGTTGGGCGTCACGAACGGCGAGGCGTGGTTACCCGACGAGTTCGGGATCTCGATGATCTCGTCGGTGATGAACGCGTCGAGGTCGATGCGCGCCACGCGCGGCGTGTTGTTGCCGTTGATGTAAATCCAGCGGCCGTCCGGCACGCCGTCGGTCATCGACAACTCGGGGTGGTGGGCGTCGTCCCACGGGATGAAGCCGTGCGAGGTCATCAGCATCGGCTTGGTCTCCTCGGAGTAGCCGTAGGCTTTCTCGGGGTCCTGCGAGAACACGGGGATGACCCGGAACAGGCGCCCCGAGGGGAGGCCGTACACGGACAACTGGCCGCTGTACCCGCCCGACATGAAGGAGTAGAACTCGTCGTACGAGCCGGGCGGCACGTAGACCGCCTGCGCGGCGTCGGTGTTGACGCCCTGTGTCGAGCCCGTCGAGCGGCACGAGAAGGCGAAGACCGCGAGCACGGCGGCCAGGCCGAGCGCGAGGGTGAGAGTGCGGATGCGTTTCATTGAGGGAGCCTCTGGTGGGTTGGTTTTGGTTGCGGATCATCTGTCACGGGTCACGCGCACTTCAAATGAACCGTGACAGATGCCCCGTCACTTTGCTTCTTCGGCAACCTGACGCAGGTATTCGAGCACGGCGCGTGCTTCCTCCTGCGACAGGTTCTGGTTGGTCATCGGGACGCCGTACTCGGCCAGCAGCGCCCGGGCATCCTCGTTGGCCTGGAGCATCTTCTCAGGCGCGAGGACCATGTTCATTACGTACTCGGGCGAGCGGCGAGTCGCCACGTCGCCCAGCGCCGGTCCCACGTAGCGCGAGTCCATCTTGTGGCACGTCGTGCAGCGCGTCTCGAAAATCTGCTGGCCCTGCGATGCGAGCGTGGCGTCGATGGCGCCCACGTCCACCTTCGAGATGGGCAGCTCGGCAGCCGGCGGAGCCGACGTGGGCGTGTCGGTGGCCGGGGTGTCGGAGCCGCCGCAGGCCCCCAGGGAAACGATCAGTACGAGCGCCAGGAAAAATGGAAGCCGTTTCATGGGTTGGAAAGCGAAGTTGAGGTGGTGAGGTCACAAAAGGGACTATTTTGTCCTCTTTAATCGGAATGATACGGCGCAAGTTTATTTAGGAGTTGTGAATCCTATTTGAGCAACGTCTGAAGAATCCCGGTTTCGACGGCTGCGTAGCAGATTCTGGTGGCGCGTCGGTGGGGGTTTCGTACTATAAATACTTTGCTGTCCTGTTTGCAGAAAGCCCCTTCTGGCAGGTGTCAACCGCGCCGCGCCTCTGATCCAGATACCCCTGAAAAACCGATGCTCCTGTCGAAAGCGTGCGAGTATGGTTTACGCGCGGCGCTGTACCTCGCCGTGGTGCCTGCGGGCACAAACGTGCCGATCCGCTCGGTGAGCGAGGCGCTGGGGTTGCCGTACCCGTTTCTCGCCAAAATCGTGCAGACGCTGGCGCAGCAGGGGGTGGTGGTGTCCACGCGGGGCGCAGCGGGAGGCATCGCGTTGGCCCGCCCGGCACGCGATATCACGATGCTCAGCATCATCCGCGCCGTCGACGGCGACGAGGTACTCACGCAGTGCGTGCTGGGCCTGCCCGGCTGCGGCGCGCAGAAGCCGTGTCCGCTCCACGCGCAATGGGCGGCTACCCGCGCGAGCATTATCGAGATGTTCGAGCACGCCACGCTGGCCGAGATGGCGGAGCGCATCCAGGCGGGCGACGTTCGCCTTGCTACTCCCGCCCGCCCTTCCTGACCTTTCCCCACTCTCCATGCCCGACGTGACGTCCCTCGCTACCCTCGCGCCGTTCACCGACGGGGCCGTCGTAAGCCGCGTGCTCCTCAAAACGAAAGGTGGCTCGGCCACGCTGTTCGCCTTCGGGGCGGACGAAGGACTGACGGAGCACACGTCGACGTCTGCGGCGTTGGCTGTGGTGGTCGAGGGCGAGATGGCTTTCACCATCGGCGGCGAGACGCGCGTGGCCACCGCGGGCGACGCCGTCACGCTGCCGGCCGACGTGCCGCATGCCCTGCACGCCGCCACGTCCTGCCGAATGCTGCTGTTTTTGCTCAAGTGACGATGCCCACCGCCCTGCCCGATTCCCTGTCCGACGTTCAGAACGACGCCGACCTCGCGGCCATCGTGGACGATTTTTACGGCGGTGTCGTCACCGACGACCTGCTCGGCCCCTTTTTCAGCGGCATCGACATGGCGGCGCACCTGCCCAGGATGGTCGCCTTCTGGTCGTCGGTCGTCTTCGGTTCGGGCGCGTACCGGGGCCGTCCGTTCGACGCGCACCTGCGCCTGGAAGGACTGACGGCGGAGGCGTTTGGCCGATGGGTCGAGCGCTTTCACGCCACCATCGACGCGGGCTACGACGGTCCCAACGCGAGCCTGATGAAGGCGCGTGCCGAGCAGATCGCGGGCGTGTTCAAGGTCAAACTGGGCCTGTGGTCCGTCGTGGACGCGCCCGGCGCGTGATGCTGTTCAGCGGAACTGCCGGTCGGTGATCTCCTCGACCTCGGCGCGCGAGACGAGCCGCCACGACGGCGTGGTGAGGTCGCCGCGCTTGCCGCGCCGGAACGTGGCCCTGAGCAGGATTTCCTTGCCTTCGCGCTCGGCCCCATCGTACGAGAACGCGCCCCAGTGGAACACCCACGTCGCCTGCGCCGGGTCGATGCCGTAGGAGCGCCCGACCTGCTCGACGAGGTAGCGGGCGTCGTCGAGCGTGGAGTCGCCGGTGTTGGTCCCTACCTCGCGCACGACGATGGTGTAAGGCCGCTCTTCGTCGGGCGCGTTGTCGAAGATGGCGAGGCGGCACGTGGAGGTGCGTCCGTAGCCCTGCCAGCTAAAGCTCGTGTCGGCGACGGTCTGCGCCTGCGTGGCGATGGCGGTAGACAGCAGGGCGGCGAGGACGAGGGCGCGGGGCATGGCGGTGGGGGTGTCGAGGTTCGCGTGGGTAGACCCCGCACGGTGTGTTGCATAACCTTGCCCTCCACGGTTGCTTCATCAAAAAACGCCCGCCCGAAGATCCTCTCTCCGGGCAGGCGCATCATCGCTGCCGGGGCAAACAGGGGTCAGCGCACCAGCGTCGCCTCGCGCACGTCGGTGAAGCGGCCCGCGCGCATCCGCACGAAGTAGAGGCCGCTCGACAGGTCGCGCGCCGCGTTCCAGTCCACCGAGTGCCAGCCCGCAGGCGTCAGGCCGTCTGCCAGCACGGCCACGCGGCGGCCCAGCGCGTCGTACACCTCGATGCGTACGTCGGCGGCTTCGGGCAGGGCGTAGCGCAGGCGCGTCACGTCGCGGAACGGGTTGGGCGCGCCCGCTTCGAGCGCGAAGGCCGTGGGCAGCCCGTCGCCGTCCTCGACGCCCACGATGGTCACGTCCACTTTCGTCGTCGCCTCGGCCACCTCCTCTTTGTTTTCGAGGTTGCCCGCGCCGTCACGGGCGACGACGTAGAAGGCGTACGTGCTGTCCTGCGCAGCCGTCGAACGTGGCGCGCGTTTCCGCGTCTCCGTCCAGAAGGTGAAGTCGCCGCCGTTGGTCGAGACGAAGATGAGGTACTTCGCCACGCCCGACGTTTCGTCCGAGCCCGTCCACGCGACGGTAAAGCTCGAGTCCGTCTGGATGGCGTCGAGCACTTCGGCCGCTCACCGGATCGACGAAGTCGAGCGTGTTGCACCACGGCGGGCGTCTCGATGGGGTCGTTCACGTCGAAGACGATGCGCGCGTCGTTGCAGAGCTTCGTGCCGGACGGCAACCCTTCTTTCGGGTGGATGGTGAAGAACAGGCTGCCTTCGCCCTCGCGGTTGTTGACGTTGGGGGGCAGGAAGCCCGCCGTGGCGTCGGACGGATACTCACCTGTCGCGGATCGATGGCCTCCATTGCCACGAGGCGACGCCCGATTCCAGGTCGAGGCCCGCGAAGATGCGCACCACGAAACGGTCTCACCGGGCAGCGTGACGGTCGTGCTCCACTGGCTCAGGCCCGGCGGCGGCGTGACGGCTGTGTCGCCGAAGGCGATGGTGCTGAGGCTGAACGTCGAGAGGTCGTATTTCTCCACGTCGAGCTGGTCGGTGACGTTGACGAGAACGGCGGGCGCCGTCGCCGTCGAGTCGTTCTCGAAGCGAATCTGATACCCCGCCGCGCCGATGCCGGACGTGTAGCGATCCGGGCCGAAGCCGGGAGGACCGAGCTTGTCGTTGGGGTCACTGGCGTTGATCTCGTCCGCTCTCCCAGCCCAGCAGGCGGCTTGCGAAGAGGTCGGAGCAGCCGCTGTACGCGCTGCACGCACCAGACGATGATGTTGTATGGCCACCCCGACCGGCGTTGCCTCGTCAAAGGTGTCTGTGGCGCAGCGCCCGAGCGTGCCCATGGCGAGCCGCTGCCACAATTCCGGTGAGGCCGAGAAGGCGTCTGTCGATCCGTTGTAGGCGGCGCCGACGAGCGTCGTCGCCGAGGCCCGCAAACACGTTCGCCACCCGTCGGCCGTGCGCGGCACAGTCGCCACCCGGGATGAAACCGCTGCTGCCGAGGCAATCCCGAGGACGCAGTGATGGCGTTGGCCATCTCAGGTTGAGGAGCGCTTCCTCCGGCAACGGCCATCCATTCCGGTGAGATGCCCGACCACGCGTTGGCGTCGTTGCCAGAAACAGGCCCGCGCCTTTCGAGGGCGAAGCAAACACAGCGTACGTTCCGTGGACGGAATCGGTTTGCGACGGAGGTGACCGGCGATGTCCAGGCGCTGATGTTGTAGCTGCGGGCTATGAACGGCAGCGTGACGGTTTCGCCTGCCTGCACGATGGGTAGCATAAGGCCGAGTTTATGAAGCCGTCGCCTACACCAGTTGAATGTCCAGTTGCCCGAGACGCGGCATGTCCTGCGTGACGCCGCCTTCGACCTGCGCGGATCGAGGCTCGCCGATGGGAAGGCAGGAGCCAAGTACCCATTGCCGCTGGCGGATGGAGATGTAGAGCGGCACAGCGATGGCGTCCACGTTGCCCCGGTTGGTGACCATCACCTGGTAGCGCTGCGGCGGCAGGAACGAGCGGAACGTGCTCGGCCCGACCACCTGCACGGCGATCTCGGGCTTGACGAACGGGCGATCGTGAGCGCCCCGTCGAGCGTGCGCTCTTGCCGCGCGCTCGTGACGATGAGGTCGAGCTTCGTCCCTACGGCGTGCCGCTCACGTCGAAGAGCACCGCAGGGTGTGCCGCCCTCGTTGAGCGAGACGGAGCCGGGCGCGATGTCGGTGCCGCCGCTCCGGTCAGCCGGCCGGTCGCCCCGCGCGATGGCCTGCCCGACGATGTTATCACGATGGTGCCTTCGTTGCCCGCGCTCGTTGGGGTGGCGACTGTACAGCACGAAGTCAGTGGGAGCGGGGCCGTCTTCGATGGTGACGGCGGTGGTGGGGCCGCCAGAATCCTGTAGCGCTGGACACGTCCAACGTCGATCACGACCGTTTCGCCGTCGTCCGCGCCGTGGTCCGGCAGCGGCAGCACGTTGATCGATGCCGCCGGTGGCCCGCCGGGATGGTGACGGTGTTGCTGCGGCTGTTGGTGCACTAGTCCTGGAACAGCACCGCCGTGCCGCCGAGGTGTACGCGACGACGGTGGGCGTGGCCTGCGGCGCGCTCAACTCGATCACGACGACGCCCCGCGTGCCGGGCCGCGCTCGGAAGCGTTCGTTCCCTGCGGTTGGCCCGCACGGCCAGGTTGCCCGGCCCGCGCCGATGGCGAGCGAGGCCGTGACGCGCCCGCCACGTGGGTCTTCAAGCACGACGTCGTAGAACCCCGCGATAAACGGATTCGTCAGGTCGAACTGCACGCGCGCCGTCGTGGGCGTCATCGCCTGGATGCGACCCGCAACCGTGCCGAGTTCCGTTCGGGTGCCGAGCACTCGTCGCATGCGAGCGTGACGGTGGCGTCCGGTGCGAAGCCGGTGCCCGAGAGCAGCAGCGTCACGACGGTGCCGTTGGTGGTGCTGGTCGGGATGAGCGCAAGCGCGCCGCTGGCCGTGGGCACGCCCGTTTGCGCGGTGAGCACGACGGACGTGTCGGTGATGGCGGGATAGAGCGAGACGTTGGCGGCGGTGCTGGTGAGTCCTTCGAGCCTGTTGAAGCCGCTTGACATCGCTGGTCGCCGTCAGCACGGCAAACTCGCTGCCCGGCTGCGGCACGAAAGTGTTCGTCAGGCTCGCGCGTAACGTTCCTTGCAGGCGGCGGTACTGGTCACGCGAAGCCGGTCGTAGTCGGTGTCCACATCCATCGCCTCCGATCTCTACGTCGAGGCGGGCCGAGGTCGAGTCCATTGCGAAGGCGCCCGTCCACGTGAGCACGCCCGTCGGAAGCCCGGCGCAACGGCGCCGTCATTCCGGGCGATTTGGGTGAAAGCGCCAAGCGTCCCGTCGCCCGCTTATCGTACCCGCTCCCTCATTCTTGAAGCCGGCTGTGACAGTAGCGTGCTCGCCGTGCCTGTTTTCTAAGCTCTCCTGCGGTTGACGAACGTTGTAGGCGTTGTACTGGAGAGCACGTCCCGGTCGCCTCGATCCGAACGTGTCCATCTCCTTGTTGACGAACTGGGCGCGGTTGAAGAGGCTGCACCGGCCCGGCTCATCTCACCATAGACCTGTTCGTCACGGGTTGCCGATCGTGATGGTCTGCGCCGCCGCCGGTGATCGAAAAGTTGGCCGTCGTTGACCCACGCGCCGTCGTTGCGCGCGACGAGCGTGCCGTCTCGCCACTCGCGCGCCCGTGCCGCTGAAGTCCAGACGCGCCTCGCCCCCGTCGGCGTAGAACGTGTTGTTGACGAAGACGATCGATCCCGCCGGTTCGCCGCGAGCGTGCCCGAGGCGTAGAACTCGCCGTGAAAATGAGCGAGTCGTCGGCGGAGGCGTCGTAGGTGCCGCCTTTGAAGATGGTGCCGCTGGTCATGCGCAGCTTGCCGCCTTCTGACCTGACTTTCCCGGTGTTGGCGAACTGGCTGGAGATGACGTTTCGCCGTGCCTGTGCCGTCTTTGACGAGCACGCCGTTGTCGTAAGCGTGGAGGGGTTGAGAGCTCCGCGCGTTGTCGTCGATGGCGAAGTCGAGCGACCGGTGGCGGCGTTGACGAACTAGGCCCGGTTGAAGAGGCGCAGCGGCCCGCCCATCGTCGAGCGTCGCGCGGTTGGTGAACGTCGTCGAGACCTGGTGTACTCCCGCCGTGGTGATCAAGAACGTGCCGCCGTTGACCCACGTGCCGCGTTTCTGCAGCGAGCCACCCGACTCCCACCGCGCCCCGTGCCACTGAAATTCAAGCGCGGCGGTGGTTCCGTCGGCGTAGAACGCGCCGTCTTCAGAAAATGACCGCGCCCGCTGGGACTGCCGCGAGCGTGCCGGTGAACGTGAAGTAATCGTGTTAATGATGAGCGAGGCCGCCGGCCGCGACGGCGTACGTGCCGCCCTTGAAGCGTGCCTGACCACCCTGACGCGCAGCTTTCCTTCCTGCACCTCAATGGCTCTCGTGTGACGAAGTAGACCGACACCGTCGCCGTGCCTGCGCCCGTCTTTACGAACGTACCCTTGTTGGTAAACTGCCGTTGTTGGCGTAGTAGGAGAGCACGACCCCGTCGCTCATCCGAAGCGCGCCCGCTCGCCTCGTTGACGAGACTACCCTCCGTTGAGAGCTGCAGCCGGCCGCTGATCTCCACCATAGACCTGTTCGTCAAGGTCGCCGTCGTGTCGTGCTTCCGCGCCGCGCCGGTGACGATGAGTCGGCCGCTGTTGAACCACGCGCCGTCGTTGCTCGCGCCGAACGTGCCGTGCGCCACTCGATTCCCGTGCCGCCGAAGTCCAGACGCACCTCGCCCCCGTCGGCGTAGAAGAGTGCCGTTCAGAACAGGATCACCCCGCCGGATCGCCGCGAGCGTGCCCGAGATGTAGAACTGCGCCGCGTCGAAGAGAAGCGAGTCGTCGGCTGCCGACGCTGTACGTGCCGCCTTTGAAGACGGTGTGCGCCGGTGAGGCGGAGCTTGCCGCCTTCGGACCTGCCGTCGGCCTGTTGGCGAACTAGCTGGAGATCGTCGCCGTCGCCGGTGGTGCCGTCTTTCGGAACGAGCCGCCGTTGGTAAAGCCGCTGTTGGAGGGGTAGGAGAGCACCGCCTGTGTCGTCGATGGTGAAGTCGGCGGCCTGTGGCGGCGTTGACGAAGTGGCCTGGTTGTACGAGGCGCAGCGGCCCGGCTCATCTCGCAGCTCGCGCGGTTGGTCAAGCGTCGAGCACCGGATGTACTTTGCCTGACGCTCCAGTCAATGCGAAAGTGCCTTCGCTGGTCAGCGCGCCGGTTCCGGCGAAGTCGCCGCTCGTCCATTCGAGGCGAGCCCGTGGCCGCCACGGTGCTCGGCTCGGTTCGAGCCTCAGGTATGCCGCCGAGCGCGAGCGTCTGCGTGCCCGATCGGCGGCTCCCAGCGTCAGGCTGGCACGCGTCACGTTGCCCGTGAGCGCGACGCTGTAGGTGCCCGGCAGGTTGATGCACGCGTTGCTGTTCGCATTGGGCAAGCCGCTCGACCAGTTGGAGGCCGTCGTCCAGTTTCCACCGGACGGGTTGATCCACGAGGTGGTGCAGCTCTGCGCGTGGAGCGTGGGCGCGGCGGCCAGGCCGAGCACGAGGATCACGAAGGAGAAAAGAGAACGCATGGCGTCGGGGAGGAGAGGTGAGACGGAAGCGACTGTAAGGAGACGTGCAGGCGGCATGGAGAAAGGGACACGCCGCCGCCATCTTTTTTCAGATGGAGCACAGCGGCCTATCTTCGGCGGCGTCTCTACCCCTGCCCATGCGCGCCTCTCTGCTCCTTCTGGCCCTGTCTGCCATCGCCCTGCCCCTCCGGGCGCAACCGCACGGCGTACTCCAGCTCGACGGCGACCTCGACCGCTTTCTGGTGCGCCAGCACGTGGCCGGACACCTGCCCGATGCCATCCTCACGCACCGCCCGCTCTCGGCCTACCAGGCCCGCGCCTACCTCGACACGCTCGCGCTCGACCCGGAAAATCTCAGCCGGGCGGATCGCGTGCTGCTGGCGCGCTTCCGCGGCGATGCGCCGGGGCCGGGGGCCGACTGGGCGCGGCGGCGGCTGGGCGTGCTGTATCCCAACGGGCAGGACCTCTTCGCCGTCGAGGGCGACGGCTACGCCATCCAGGTCAACCCGCTGCTCTACCTCGCCTACGGACAGGCGCGGCAGACGGCGCGTGGCGATCGCGAAACCCGCGTGCCCGTCTGGCAGAACACGCGCGGCGTGCGCGGCTCGGGCAACGTCGGGCCGGTGTTTTTCGAGGCACGCATCGAAGAGAACCAGCGCCGGGACGTGCAGAACCCGTTCGACGCGCGCAAGCTGACGGCCCCTCGGCTAGGCAACGTGCAGGATTACGAGGGCGTGGGGCTCGATTACTACCGCGCCACGGGCCTCATCGGCTTCCACTCACGCTTTTTCGAGATCCGCGCGGGACGCGACCGCAACCGCTGGGGGCCGGGGCGCACGGGCCTGCTCGTGAGCGACTACGCCGCCCCGTACGACCACCTCCAGATCCGCACGTCCGTCTGGCGCGTCGAGTACGTGAACCTGTTCACGCAGTTCACCAACGTGCAGCCGCAGCCGCGCGGCAGCGAGCCGTATCCGCGCCGCTTCGGGGCGTTCCACCACCTCACGCTGCGCTTACCGGCGGGCGTGGACGTGAGCGCCTACGAGGGCATCGTCTTCACCGACACCAGCAGCGCCCCCCGCCGCGACGGCTTCGACGTGGCCTACCTCAACCCGATCCTCTTTTACCGATCCGCCGAGCAGGACCGCAACTCGCCCGACAATGCCTTCCTTGGCTTCAGCGCGGGCTGGAACGTCGTGAAGGGCGCGCGCCTCTACGGCGATTTCGTGTTCGATGAGTTCGTGGCGGCGAAGATCGGCAAGGACAGCTGGGTCAACAAGTGGGGGTGGACGGTGGGCGCGCAGGTAGCCGATGTGGTCGTGCCCGGCCTGTCGCTGCGCGCCGAGCACACGCGGCTACGGCCCTATCTCTACGCGCACCGCACGCCCGCCTCGGCGCTGCTGCACTATGACGATGGCCTCGGCCACCCGGCAGGCCCGAACGCGCTCGACTGGAGCTTTTTCGCGGATTACCAGCCCACGCCGCGCCTGAGCGCACAGGTCAACGTGGGCTACACGCGGCGCGGGCGCAACACCCCGGCGGCCAACTACGGCAGCGACCCGCGCCTGTCGTACGACTCGCGCGTGGCCAGCGACGGCGTCACGTTTTTGCAGGGCGTGCGCCAGACGGAGTGGCTCGTCGAGGCGACGGTTGGCTACGAACTCCTGCCCGGCCTCTACGCCGCCGCCGCCCTCCGCGCCCGCTCGCGCGACGACGCCGAGACCGGCCTGGATCGTTCGTTCGCCCCGTACGCACTCGTGCGCTGGGGCCTGCCCTACCAGAGCACCCAGTGGTGAGGACGGTGTAGGGCCGTGCCGCGTTGCCGTCAACATCTCGGGCTCGCGCACGTTCGGAGTGGCTGCGGCGTTAGCTTCGTAGTTCCGCAATCCGAATTCCGCAATCCGAAAATCCCCATGCGTCGTCTTTCCGTGCTGTTCGTTCTGCTCTTCGCCGTCGCGTCGCTGCACGCGCAAGAGCGCCCGCACAACGTCATCTTCTTCGTCACCGACGGCTTCGGGCCGGCCTCCGTCACGTTTGCGCGCGATTACGTGCGGCTTACCGAGGGGCGCGATTCGCTCGCTTTCGATCCCTACCTGACGGGCTCGCTCGGCACCCACGCCACCGACAGCCGCGTGACGGACTCGGCGGCGGGCGCGACAGCCTTCGCGACGGGGCACAGGTCGTACAACGGCTCCATCGCCGTAGACACGCTCAAGCGCCCGCTCGGCACGCTCCTCGAAGGGGCGGAGAAAAAAGGCATGGCCACCGGCCTCGTCGTCACGACGCGCATCACGCACGCGACGCCCGCGGCATTCTCGGCGCACGTGCCGCAGCGCGGATCGGAAAACGACATCGCCCTCCAGCAGATGAACCAGCACATCGACCTGCTCGTGGGGGGCGGGGCGCGGCATTACGTGCCTACCGACCAGGGCGGCATCCGCCCCGACGGGCGCGACCTGCTGGCCGAGATGGCCGCTGATGGCTACACCGTCGTGCGCGACCTGGCGGGCTTCCGGGCGCTGAACACCACGCCGGCCATTGCCCTGCTCCAACTCGAGCAGCTCGCCTACGAGGTCGACCGCGACCCTGCCGAGGAGCCGAGTCTGGCCGAGATGACAGAGAAAGCCATCAGTCTGCTCAAGGGCGACAGGGACGGCTTCTTCCTGATGGTCGAGGCCAGCCGCATCGACCACGCCGGGCACGAGAACGACGCCGCCGGGCATCTGCACGACATCCTCGCCTTCGAGAAAGCCTTTGCCGCCGCCATCGAGTTCGCCCGGAAAGACGGCCACACGCTCGTCGTCTCCACGTCCGACCACGAGACGGGCGGCCTCTCGCTGGGGCGCGACGGCGTCTATGCGTGGAAAACCGAGGTGCTCGTGCCGATGAAGTCGTCGCAGATGATCCTCGCCGACACGCTCGCCGAGGGCGCGAACGCCGACACGCTGCTCCTTCGCGAGATGGGCCTGAAAGAGTTCTCGAAGGAAGAAATCGCGTCCATGCAGAAGGCCATCGCCACCAAACAGGTCCGCGCCGTCAACAAAGCACTCAGCGAACTCATCGCCAAACGCGCGGGCATCGCGTGGACGACGACGGGCCACACGGCGGTGGACGTGAACCTCTACGCCTTCGGGCCGGGCAGCGGCACGCTCAGGGGCCACTTTCCCAACGAGGCGCTGGGCCAGAAGCTGGCCCGGCTCCTGAACGTCGACCTCGACACCGTCACGCGGGAGTTGCGGGCGGCGGAGTGACGGGAGCGGTTTCGTAGCACAAAGCAAAGCCTCCGAGGACGTGCGAACCTCGGAGGCTTTTTCGTGCCGGTTGCGAGCCGGTCAGTACGCGAGCACGCTGCGCGCCGCTTCGAGCACGTCGTCGTCCTGCGGCAGGACCGCTTTTTCGAGCGGGTCGGCGAAGGGGACGTAGGTGAAGGCCCCGGCGAGGCGTTTCACCGGCGCATCGAGCGTGTGGAAGGCTTTGTCGGCGATCTGCGCGGCGATCTTCGCTGCCGAAGCCCAGGAACTCGTGATCTTCGTAGACGACGAGCGCCCGGCCCGTCTTCTCGACGGATTTGAGCACCGTCTCCATGTCCAGCGGCACCATCGAGCGCAGGTCGATCACCTCGACGGACGCGCCCTCTTTCTCAAGCGCCTTCGCCGCCGCCATCGACTTGTGGACCATCATGCCGTAGGTCACGAGCGTCAGGTCGGTGCCTTCGCGGACGACGTTTGCCTTGCCCAGCGGCAAGAGGTAGTCGGCGTCCGGCTCGGGCGACCGGGCGGCGGCCATGCGGTACATCGCCTTGTGTTCGAGGTAAATCACCGGGTCGTGGCCCCGGATGGCGGCTTTGAGCAAACCCTTCGCGTCGGCGGCGTTTGAAGGCATCACGACCTTCAGGCCGGGCATGTGCGCGAACGTAGCCTCGATGTTCTGCGAGTGGCACAGTCCGCCGTGGATGTAGCCGCCGCACGGCACGCGGATGACCATGGGGCAGCTCCAGGCGTTGTTGGAGCGGTAGCGGAAGGGCGCGACCTGGTTGCGAAGCTGCTGCATCGCGGGCCAGATGTAGTCGGCAAACTGGATCTCGACGACGGGCTTGAAACCCATCGCGGCGAGGCCCACGGCGGTGCCCACGATGGACGCCTCGGCGAGCGGCGTGTTGAAGCAGCGGTCGGCACCGAAGACTTCGGTGAGGTCGCGCGTAGCGGTGAAGACCCCGCCCTTGCCGCCCGCCACGTCCTCGCCGTAGACGAGCACGTTTTCGTTGCGCTCCATCTCCTCACGCAGCGCATGGTTGATGGCGTCCACCATCACCGTCGGGTCGCCACTCGGCGTCGAGGCCTCGTATTCGCGTTCGTCGTCGCCCTCGTAGAACACGTGCATTGTGGCCGTTTCGGGCGCGGGGTCGGCCTGTTGGGCGGCCCACTTAGCGGCGTCGTCCACCTCTTTCTGCACGTCCTTGCGCAGCTCGGCGATCTTTTTCTCGTCGAGGATGCCGGCCTCGGTGAGGGCGATTTCGAGGCGCGCGATGGGGTCGATGGTGCGGTCCTGCTCCAACTCCTCGGGCGAGCGGTACTTGGCGTGGTTGTCGCTCGAGGAGTGTGGCAACAGGCGCACCACGTCCGCCACGAGCAGCACGGGGCCTTTGCCTGCGCGCAGGTGCGAAACAGCGGCACGGGCGACGGCGGCACTCTTGAAGAAGTCCGTCCCGTCGAACTTGGCGCGTTTCAGGCCGCTGTAGCCCGCTCCGAAGTTGTAGGCCGAGCCGCCCGCCGTCTGGTCGGCGACGGGCACGGAGATGGCGTACTTGTTGTCCTGCACGAAAAACAGCACGGGCGCCTTGACGCGGGTGCTCCAGTTGAGGGCCTCGTGGAACGATCCCTGGCTGGTGGCGCCGTCGCCGCAGGAGGCGTACGCGAAGGCCTCTTCGCCGCGCCGCTGGATGCCAAGTCCGCAGCCGACGGCGGGCAGAAACTGGGCGCCGACGCTCGACGAGGTCGTGAGGATGTTGAGGCCGTGATGGCCGTAGTGCTCCGACATCTGCCGCCCGCCGCTCGACGGGTCGTCGGCTTTGGCCATGTGGGCGAGCATGGTGTCGCGCGAGGTCATGCCCAGCATGAGCGTCATGCAGAGGTCGCGGTAGTACATGGTGAACCAGTCGGTGCCGGGCTTGGCGTGGAGCCCCAGCGCCGCCTGCGCCGCCTCGTGGCCCGAGCAGCCGATGTGGAAGAAGCCTTTGCCCTGTTTGAGGAGCGTCAGCATCTTTTCGTCGAGCCGCCGCGAGAGCAGCATCGTGCGGTAGACGCGCAGCAGCGTGTCCGCGTCGAAGTCGTCGGGCGTGAGCGGCTGCACGTCGAAGTCGCCTTCGATGCCGTTTTCGAGTGCCGCGTCTTTGGCCGCGTCCTCGCCGTGCGCGCCGGTGCGTTCGTGCTCGGCGATGGCCTCGATGGCCGTGTCGGCTGGAAGCGCTTTCTGTGTGGAGGAGCGGGAGGACGTGCGAGAACGAGCCATACGTGGAATACAGATCAGGAGAGTGAAACCGTCGGGAGCGGGGCGGCGCGGGGAGGCCGCGCGCGTCGCCTGCTGCTATCCGCCGAGAAGCCGCCGTGGACCGGCCTTCGTAAGGGCACGGACTGGCTCCCCGGATAGCGACACAAGATACGCAACGGGGCAGCGGCGCTCCGGTGCCCCGCGGGCAGGCGGGCATTCTGCGGAAAAACTTCAGAGGGGCTTCAGGTCCGCGATCTCCCGCCGATATCCCTTCCATCATCGGCGAGCCGCCTTTGCTGGCACCGCGCTCGCCCACCCCATCCAACCTTCCGTTCCATCCAATCCACCCTTCCACCATGAACGCTCGTTCCCTTTTCGCCGCGCTGTTTTTTGCCCTCGTGGCCGTTGGCAGCACGCAGGCCCAGTCGTTCGACAACGCCGCCGTCTCGGAGGCCACCGCTGCCTACGAAACGGGCCGCTACGACGAAGCCCTCCGCTCGGCCAACCGGACGGCCAAAGACAAGAACGCCTCGCTGACGCAGCGCGTCGAGGCGTTCCGGTTGCAGGGCCTCGCCTACTCGGCGCTCGGCCAGGACAAGAAGGCCCGCAAGGCCGTCGACCAGATGGTGTTCATCAACCCCGGCTACGAAGCCCGCACGTCCGACTCCGCCGCCTTCACGGCGCTCGTGCAGGACGCCCAGCAGCGCTACGCCAACGGCGAACTGACGCCGAAAGCGAAAGGCCCGTCGCAGCGCTTCTACAACGTCGTCGCCGCCGGCATGTCGGTGCTGACGATCTACCTCGGCATCTCGGCTGCGGTCGCTATGTGAGGTGACTGTCTCCCTCACCCAGAAAGAGGTCCGGTGCTCAGGCATCGGGCCTTTTTTCGTTTTGGTCGTGGGTCGTAGGAATGCAAGATTCCTTCGTCCCTCCGTTCCAGAACGTCACCCTGCCTGCCCTGCTCTGCGGGACTCAGCTTGAGGGCCGGGGAGAGCGGGGGCGTGCTTCTGGCTTCCGCCCACTCGAACAGGCCTTCCGAAATCCGAAACCCCACCTTCCCCTCTTCTCCTTCACGCGCAGAGGAACAGCCCCTGCGGCCTCCGGTAGCACGCGCCTTTCGCGCGGACGGTGGCGTACGAACCGGCCTCGCTGTCCCGTTGACGAGGGATACCGCGACTTTTCTCTCCTGTGCAGGCTTTCATGAACCGCATCCTCACCGTTTTACTTCTCTCCCTCACTCTGTCGGTCGCTGCGTGCAGCGGGTCGCGTCTCCGCTACAGTTCGCCGCAGGAAGCGTTCGAGAAAGGGCAGTCGGCCTACGACCGTGGGCGCTACGACCGCGCCGCCGAGTATTTCCAGGGCGTCTTCGACTACGGGCGCACCAACGAGTACGCCGACGACGCGCAGTTCATGCTCGGGCGGGCCTACGCGGCCTCGAAGCAGTACATCCTGGCCGCCTCCGAGTTTACCCGCTTCGCCGAACTCTACCGCGCCGACCCGCGCGCCGCCGATGCTGAGTTCGAGCGCGCAGTGGCCTACGAGGCACAGGCGCCTGACTACGAGCTCGACCAGACGGCGACGGAGCAGGCCATCCAGTACTTCCAGCTGTTCATCAACCGTTTTCCGCAGGATGCGCGGGCCGAGGAGGCCGAAACGCACATCCGTGACCTGCGCGGCAAGATCGCCCGCAAGGCGTTCGAGGCGGGCGAGCTCTACGAGCGCCGCGAGCTCTACGAGGCCGCCGCGCTGACCTTCGAGCGCGCCTTCGCCGATTACCCCGACACCGAGTGGGCCGACGATGCGCTCGTCGGGGCCATGCGCGCCTACCTCATTTACGCCGACGAGAGCGTGCGGGCGCGCCAGCAGGAGCGCTACCAGAAGGCGCTGGACAACTACGAGCGCTTTGTGCAGATCTACCCGAACAGCTCGCTGCGCGGCGTTGCGGAGGATCTCTACGCGCAGGTGCAATCGCGGTTGAACGGCCTCACCGCCGAGCGCTGACACGTGGCGGCGTTCGCGGCCTTCGCCGATGCCGTCGCGGCACGCCTCGGGCAGCCGCTGCCGGGTCACGCCGCGCACCTGGCGATGGCCCCCTCGCACCGCCTCGACCGGGCGCTGCTGTCGGTCGAGCGCAAAACGTGTCGCGAGGCTGCCGTGCTGGCGCTGTTCTACCCGCACGCGGGCGAACCCACGCTGGTGCTCACTGCCCGCCCGCCGTCGATGCGCGACCACGCCGGGCAGGTGGCCTTTCCCGGCGGACGGCGCGAGCCGGGCGAGACGTTCGAGCAGACGGCGCTGCGCGAGGCGCGGGAGGAAATCGCCCTCGACCCGTCAAATGTGCGGCTGCTGGGCGCGCTGACTCCTCTCTATATCCCGCCGTCGCGCTTCTGCGTGTACCCGTTCGTGGGCGTCTGCGCCGCGCCGCCGGTGTTGCAGCCGATGGAAGCCGAGGTCGCCTGTGTGCTCCATGTGCCGCTGTCGCACCTGCTCGACCCGGGACGGCGCGGCACGGGACGCTGGCAGGTGCGCGGTGAGGCGTCGGAGGTGCCGTTTTACGACGTCGAGGGCTACGAGGTGTGGGGCGCGACGGCGATGATGCTGGCCGAATTGATGGAGGTCGTGCGCGAGGCGTGGATCTGAACCCGTCAGACCAGTTCGCCCACGATGGCGTGGTGATGCGCCGTGTGGACGAAGGCGAACCGCACCCACTGCGTGGCCGTCAGCGGACCCAGCAGCGGATGCGGTAGCGTGCCGCGCCATGTGGGCACGGCGTCGAGGTCGAGGGCGCGCCAGCGCGCCAGATTGGTGCCGAGGGCGGCTTCCACGTCTGCCAGCGTCAGGGTGGGAGGCGGCACGGCGAACTCGGGCGCGCGGATCGTCCCGCGTGGAAACGTGCCTGTCTCCAGCACCCGGAGCCCGATGCGAGTTGCGGCGTCGGGGACGGCGTCAGCACCGGCCCGTTCGAGCCCGCGCAGCGCGCCCAGCACGCTCCGGTTGACCGCCTCGACGTGGGCCAAGTGTTGCGCCGCTGACCAGTCCGAGACGTTTTTCTGGGGCGTCGTGAGCCAGGCGGCGTCGCGCCCGTGCAGCAGGGTGGTGGCCGTCTCGTACTGCGAGAGAAGGGCGGTGTGGTCGTCGGCGAGGGGCATGGATCGAAGTCATGCGGGCGGCGCAACCTACGAAAATCCGCAGACGGTTCGCGGGACGGGCGAATCCTGCCGGGAAGGTTGCGTATTTAAGAGGCGTTTCCAACCCTCGTCTGTCCCCGCTCCGTTCATGCGCTACCGCACCTTCACGATGCGCGACCTGGGCCGGTTCTGGACGGCGGCCAACGGGTTGAGCCTGGCGCGGATCGTTCTCGTCGTGCCCATCGCCGTGCTGCTGTGGCGGAATGGGTCGGTGGCGTGGGTGATGGCGCTGGTGGCACTGGGCGTGCTCACGGACTTTTTCGACGGGCGCGTGGCGCGGTGGTCGGGGACGGTGTCGGAGTGGGGCAAGGTTCTCGACCCGTTCGCCGACAAGTTCGCCGCGCTCGCCATCGGCGGCACGCTGGCGCTGCGCCCACCGGCGCCGCACCTGCCGCTGTGGCTGATGGGCCTCATCGTCGCGCGCGATATCCTCGTCTTCGGCGGCGGCGTCATCCTGGCCAAGCGCCACGGGGCCGTGCCTGCGAGCGTGTGGATGGGCAAGCTGGCCGTCGGCGCGCTGGCGCTCACGGTTCTGCTCGTCATCCTGCGCGCCGATGCGCCCGTGCTGAACGTGTTCGTGTGGACGACGGCGGGCTTTTTCGTGCTCTCGTTTCTTCAGTACCTCATCCGCTTTGTCGTGATGTACCGCGCGCCGCGCATCCCGCTCGTGCCCGACGAATCCGATACCCTCGTCGTTCCCACCCCGCAGCCGTAGAGAGGTGCCACGGTACGTTCCTGCATCGGACTTCCTCGCTCCGATCAGGGCGCAGCGCCCCTACGATTTCCACATTCCGACTTTCCTCCGCGCTTCGACTTCCGACTTTCACCTATGGGTTTCTTCGACCGCTTCAAAAAACAGGATCAGCAAAAGCTCGAACAGGGGCTGGAGAAGACGCGCACGTCGCTCTTCGGCAAGATGGACAAGCTGCTGCGCGGGCGCGACACCGTGGACGAGGAGTTCCTCGATGACCTCGAAGATGTGCTTGTCACCAGCGACGTGGGCGTTAAAACCACGCTCGACATCATCAAGCGCGTCGAGGCACGGGTGCAGCGCGACCGTTACGTGTCGGCTGCCGACCTCGACGCGCTCATCCGCGACGAGATCTCGCACCTGATGCTCGACCACGAGGTGGAGCGCCCGGCGGATTTCGACGCGCCGCTGCCCAACCGCCCGCACGTCATCATGGTGGTGGGCGTCAACGGGGTGGGCAAGACGACGACCATCGGCAAGCTGGCGTATCGGTACAAAGAAGCGGGGCGCCGCGTCGTGCTCGGGGCCGCCGACACGTTCCGCGCCGCCGCCACCGAGCAACTCGAAATCTGGGCCGAGCGTGCGGGCGTGCCTCTCATCAAGCAGGGCCACGGAGCCGACCCGGCCGCCGTCGCCTACGACACCATCGCTTCGGCCCGGACGCGCGACGCCGATGTCGCCATCATCGACACGGCGGGGCGGTTGCATACCAAAGGCGGGTTGATGGACGAGCTTTCCAAGATCAAGCGCGTGATGGACCGGCAGGTGGTGGGCGCGCCCCACGAGGTGCTGCTCGTGCTCGACGCCTCGACGGGCCAGAACGCCATCCGGCAGGCGGAGGAGTTCACCAAAAGCGTGGACGTGACGGGCCTCGTGCTCACCAAACTCGACGGAACGGCCAAAGGGGGCATTGTGATTGGCATTTCGAACGAGTTCGGCATTCCCGTAAAATATGTGGGTGTGGGCGAAGGCATCACCGACCTCCAGGTGTTCGACCGCCGCCGGTTCGTCGAGGCGCTCTTCGCCTGAGCCTGCTCCGCTGTTCATTGGAGCGTGCAGACGGTTCAGCGCGATCTCCCGACCACCCGGCTCCGCGCGGTGGCATTTTGCCGTTACGCTGTGCATATTGCCCACCATGCGCTCTTGTGCGCGCCTGAAACCGTTTTCATTTTCGCACGGTGCCATCGACCTTGCTACAACCGAGCCCTCGCATGGATGTCCTGAAACGCTGCCTCTGCCTGCTGATCCTGTTCGGTGTGCTCCTCGTGGCACCGGCAGGCGCGCAGAATCTGCCGGCCTTCGAAATCGACGCGGTGAGCGTGCGCGGCGACGAGCCGGGCCTGGCACGCCTCGACGTGTACACCAAGGTGTCGCACGCGCTGCTCAACTTCACCAACGTGCAGAGTGGCTACCAGGCCAAGTACCAGGTGTCGCTCGACGTGTACCGGGTGGACGAGAAAGGACGGCAGCAGAGCTTTATCGCCAACCGCGTGTGGGACCGGACGATTCCCGTGCGTGAGTACGCGGCGACTGTCAGCGACCAGCTCACCGACCGCACCACGCAGTCGCTCGACCTCGCCGCCGGGCGCTACCTGCTCCAGTTTCGCCTCGAAGACGGCACCACGCGCCGCTCGTACTCGCAGGAGGTCACCACCGTCGTCCGCGACATGGCGGGGCCGCTCGCGCTGAGCGATCTCATCCTCATCGACGATTTCAACGCGACGACGAACACCATCTCGCCCACCGTCGCCAACCGCATCAGCACCGACGACGAGGGCGTGCAGGTGTTCTACGAGATCTATTCCGATAAAAAGCAGGACGTCCGCGTCACCCGCGAAGTCACGCGCGCGCAGTCGCGCTCGGCGGTGCGGACCGCGCTGGGCCTGCGCGACAGTCCCAACGGCGACGTGGCCTACACCAACGTGGCCCCGACGACGCTGCGCGCCGGGCGCAACCCGTTCGTCGTCACGTTGCCCGTCAGCGGCCTCACCACGGGCGATTACACCCTCCGCGTGCGGCTCGAAAAGGCCGACGGATCGGCGGTGGCCGAAGCCACCAAGAAGGTCGAGGCCACCTGGCAGGGCCTCACGCAGCACATTGCCAACCTCGACCAGGCCATTGCGCAGATGCGCCACGTTGCCAAAGACCGCGACATCAAATACATCCGCGAGGGAGGGACCGAGCAGGAGCGCCTCAAACGCTTTCAGGATTTCTGGAAACGCCTCGACCCGACGCCCGGCACCGAGCGCAACGAGCGCATGGAGGAATACTACTTCCGCGTGGCCTACGCCAACGAATCCTACGGGCGTAGCATCCTGCCGGGCTGGGAAACCGACCGTGGCCTCGTCATGATTCGCTTCGGCGAACCCGATATCGTCGAGCGCCACCCGTTCAACTTCAACACGAAGCCGTACGAGGAGTGGATCTACACGCGTATCGGACGCCGCTTCGTCTTCATCGACGAGACCGGCATGGGCGACTACCGACTGATGGTGCCCATCTGGGACGACCGCACGCGCCTGCGCTGATCGCCATGCGGAACGCCGTCGTCATTGCGTGTGTCACCGCTTTCGCCGGATGCGCGCTCTTTGGCCCGGAGGCTGGAGGGGGCGACGTGGAGGCGCGCCGGGCGGGGCCGACTACGCTCGCAGTGATCAATCACACCGACAGCCTCATCGTGGGCTACGCCATCGGCGAGCGGACGTCGCAGGTCATAGACCCGCTTCCGGGAGGCTTCTCGGGAACCCCCGTGATGCCCGGCGAGCAGAAACGCATCGAGGTGATCGGCGGGGCGAGCGACGAGGAGGCGGTGCTGTTTTTCTGGTCGTATGCCGTCGAAGCAGAGTGTCAGGCCGCCCCGATGGAGGGGGAGCCAACCTGCTACCGAGGCACCCGCGTGGGCGAGACGCTTCGGGTGCGGTGGTAACGGGCGATGCCGGGCGTCGTAGCTTGGCGTTCCCTTTCCCTGCTCCCATGCGCCTCGTCTTCATGGGCACGCCGCACTTCGCAGTGCCCGCGCTCGAAAAACTCGTCGAAAGCGGCTATCGGCCCGTCGCCGTCGTCACGTCGCCCGACGCGCCGGGCCGTCGCGGCAACCCGCCCGCGCCGCCGCCGGTGAAGGTGGCCGCGCAGAAGCTGGGCATCAGCGCCATCCTGCAACCCGAGAGCGTGCGCGATCCTGCGTTTGCCGATGCGCTGGCCGCGCTAAAGCCCGACCTGTTCGTCGTCGTGGCTTTCAAAATCCTGCCGCCGCAGGTGTTCGCGCTGCCCGCGCTGGGCGCCTTCAACTTGCACGGATCGCTGCTGCCGCGCTACCGTGGGGCCGCGCCCATCCAGCGGGCCGTGATGGCGGGGGAAGTGGAGACGGGCGTGACGACCTTCTTCCTCCGCGAGCAGGTGGACACCGGCAACGTCATCGCGCAGAAAACGCTGCCCATCGGGCCGGACGATACGGCGGGCGATGTTCACGACAAGCTGATGGACATCGGCGCGGATCTCGTCGTCGAAACCGTCCGGCTGATCGAGCAGGGGAAGGCCACTGCCCGCACGCAGGACGATGCCCTCGCCTCGCCCGCGCCGAAGCTCTTCCGGGAGGAAGGCGAGATCGACTGGCAGCAGGATGCGCGAACCGTCCATAACCACGTTCGCGGCTTCTCACCCATGCCCGGCGCGTGGACGACCTTCCGGGGCGACGCGCTCAAAATCCTCCGCACGCGCCTCGACGAGGGCTCGGGAGCACCCGGCACGATCCTCGGCACGAGCCCGCTCACGGTGGCCTGCGCGGCAGGCGCGGTGGAACTCGTCGAGGTGCAGCCCGCCGGGCGGCAGCGGATGTCGGCGGCAGATTTCGCCAACGGCAGCCGTGTAGAAACGGGGGAGGTGCTGGGCGCGTGACGAAAGCAGGCGCGCGTTTGCATACCCCGCGTCTTTTATCGACTTTGTAAGCAGGCTGTACGCAGTCAGGCGCGGCACCGTCGTGCGTCTGGAAACGAAGTACCCGTCGTGTTTCGCGGCGATGTCGAGTATCCACACGCGCTCATGTCCACCTACCTCGATCCCGCCCGCTTCATCCTGGCCGGTGATCTCATGCGCGAGATCATGACGGCGCTGGCCGAGGGGCACGCCGCGCTCGTCAACACATCCAGAAGTCCCCTAGGGACACTGGTGGTGAAAGGGGCAGAGGTTGCGGTCTCGTTCGATTTCAGCGTGCAGGCGCGCGAGACGCAGACGGGCTTCGCGCTCCAGGTGCGCCCGCCGCTGGGAGGAGGCTTCGGGCTGGGGCCCGCGCTCGAAACGAAGGCGTCGGAGCAGACCACCGAAATCATCAACCGGGCGACGATCAGGCTGGAGATCGTCAACGTGGTGTCGCAGGAAAAGACGGCGGTGCGCGACGAGCGACCTCCCAGAGACGACACGCCGCCCATCGACCGGGAGCCGGATTCGCCGCCACCCGGGCTGGCGGATGCCGAAGTGATCAAGGTGATGCGCGCGGTGTGGGAGTACCTGTCCCAAGAATTCCCTGCGGCTGCGAAGGTGCTAAAGACCCATCTGGATGAAGTGCGCGCGCGTCTGGAGGCGGGCGAACTGGACAAGGCGCGGCGGGGCGTCGCAGCCTTCGTAGCGGATGTGCGGCTCGTCCATGAACAGCAGGGGCAGGAAGTGCCCGACGCTGTTGCAACCGCGCTCGACCGTCTCGCCGCGTGGGCGGGCACGGCACGGCCCGCAGCGGACAGCCTGCGCCTGCCGGACCGCGAACGCATCGCCACGCTCGCGTCGTTGCTGGCTGAGGCACAGGTGGATGCGCCCGTGCGCCGCGCTTTCGCCGCGCAGGCCGAAAAAGCCATTGCCACCGGGCGTGGGGCGGCAGCACGCGCCGTGCTCGCGCACGCGCTGGCCGAGCTCGCACCGCATCTGCCGGGCCGGGTGCTCCCCGTACCCTTTCTGGATCACCTCGAAAAGCTCGGCCTGCTGGGCGTGCTCGAAACCACCGACGGCACGTGGCGGGCACCATTCGATGCGGCGCTGGCCCGGCTTCAGGCGCTGGCAGACGATATGCCGCTGCCCCGCCGCGCCGCGACTGCCTTCGGCAAGGGAGTCGGCCGAGTGCGTCAGAGCCAGAGCGCCGTCGAAGCGGGAAGCCGCCTGGTGCGGGTGCTCGACGCGCTGCGTGAGGCCACCGACGCGCTCGACGTGCCCCATGCCTTCCGCGACACGCTGCGGGCGCTAGGGCGCCCCGGCATCGCCTGAATCCTCTGATACGCATGGCAGATACCTTTACGATCAAAGCGGGCGATGTGCTGGATCAGATGGCGACGGTGTGCCCGCCTCCACCGCCAGTTCCAGGGCTGAATTTCATCTCGTGCGAGACGGCCATCGGCGTGCTCAAGGGCATGATTGGGGGACTGTCCGTCACGTTGCCCTCGCCGCAGGCATTGCTCGACGAGGTCGCGGAATGGAAGGAGAAGGCCGAAGACTTGCAGCAGCAACTGGGCGCTCTGGGCAGCGGCACACCGGCTACAGGCGGCCCGCCCGTGCTGCCCGGCGGCGACCCGATGGAGCCGCTGCGGCGGCTGGCCGAGGCCATCAACGAGGCGGAGAACAGGCTCAACCAGCAAAACCTGGTCATTGCCAGCGGCAGCGCCGAAGTGTCGCTCGTGATCGAAGTCGGGGGTGCGGCGGCGCAGGCCAACATCCGGCTCGACATCCAGCCGCGACCCTTCCAGTGATCCCATGAGCGACATCGGCTACACCACCTTCACGCTCGATGCCGGGCAATGGATGCGCGAAACGGCGTCGCTGGCCGGGCCGTCGGCGCAGGCAATCGCCGGGCAGTTGCTCGCTGCCCTCCAAGCCGCGGGCATCGAAACGCGCCTGACGGTGTCGGTGCCGCAGTTCACGCCGGGTATGCCAGGCCCCGAACCCGCCGATCCGGTCGTGCTCCTGCATGCTTTCGTCGATGCGCTGCGGGTAGCCGACGAAGCGCTCGCCGACCAGCACATGCAGGTCGCTCGGGGCTCGCTCGATGCCACCGTCCGCCTCGCTGCCGGGGATACAGGTACCGCAACGGCCCGTCTGTCCCTTCACATCGCACCGCAACTCTATCACTGACCTCTACCGCCATGGCCGTCTCCACCGCTATCTCCGTCGCTTCGTTTTCTGCGGTTCTCGCGGAAAGCTTCGCCGCCGTCATGCTCTCCACCCTCATCCCTGCCACGTTCGTCGAGACAGCAAATACCGTGAAGCGCCTCGCGCAAAACGCGGCAGACGACGACGGAAACGTACCCGAGGGGGCTGTGGAGGACAGTGCGCTGTCTCCGCTCGACGTTGCAGGGCCCGTTACAGAGCCCTTCAAGAGCATCATACGCAATGTGGCAGCCGCGACTGCGGAGCCGAGCGACCTCAACCTGCTGCTGCCCAAGAGCGCCACAATAGACGCGGAGTTCGAGTTTCACGCGAGCGAGGCGTACGAACTGAGTGCCGAAGTGGGCGCGCAGATCAAGCTCGTCACGGTGGCAGCGGGGTTCTCGGCGCTGTACGAAACGTCGTCGAGCAACAAGGTGAGCCTGCACGTCGAGTTCGAGAGCGTGAACCTCCGCATAGGGTAGCGGCACGCACAAAAAAGGTGCGCTGCTTTCGAGCAGCGCACCTCGGGGATGCAATCAGTGCGGGGCATCAATCAGACACCGTTGCGGTTTTCGTCAACGACTTCCATCATGCCTTCCTCACGGGAACGGCGGACGCGCTCCTGGTAGGAATCGTCTGTCGGGTCCCAGTCGCGTTTATTGTAGGTATACCGGTTCTGGTAGCGCCCCTTGTCGTACGAGCCATAGAAGCGCTCGTTATAGTTCCGGTAATCGCCGTAGCCGTAGTAGTTGTAGACCTCGTTGAGGAACGTGTCATCGGCGTGTGACGGCCAGTGATCTTCGTCGAAGCCCGGCGCGTTTTCCAGCTTCTCTTTGGACACGTCGAGCACGAATCGCTCGTTGGTGGTATCCACGCGGAGCGCCTCGAAGGGGACGGCAAACAGCTTGTTGCCCATGCCCAGGAAGCCGCCAAACGACAGGATGGCGTAGGAGATGGCGCCCGTGTCGAGATCCATCATGAAGTCTGTGATCTCGCCGAGCGAATCCCCCTGTGCGTTGACGACGTTGTCGCCGATGAGCGTGGTGGCAGAAAGGTGACGACCGCGTCGGGTGGTGCGGGTGGGGTTCTGAGTCGTTGTCATGGTCGAATGTATATAAAGTGCATGTTTCAGCGAATTGCATGGTTTACATGCGCATAAGCATGGTTTAGTTTCATGTAAAACAAGGGTTTACCCGAAGTGAACACCTGCGCTGCCTCTGTAACGCTGCCCCTCGTCTTGGAACCTGTCCCTCTCCCGCCTCGCCCCGCACGTCACCCGTTCTGCCGAAGAAACGGAGGCGTGGGGCCGCCTGCTGGCCGCGCACCTCCAGCCGGGCGATGTGCTCGCGCTGCACGGGGAGCTAGGCGCGGGCAAGACGCACCTCGTCCGGGGTATTGCCGCCGGGCTAGGCGTGTCGCCAGAGCAGGTGAGCAGCCCTACCTTCACGCTCCTCCACGAGTACGAGGCCGACGCTCCGCTGTACCACATCGACGCCTACCGGCTGGAACGCAGCGAGGAGTGGGGGCGACTGGGCTTCGACGAGTACCTCACGCAGGAGAGCATCGTCGTCGTCGAGTGGCCGGAGCGCGTAGCGGAGTGGCTGCCGGGCCACACGCTCCACCTCTACATCGAGCATGGCGGCGGCGACACGCGCCGCTTCCGCTGGCGATGATTCACGGGCGAGATGCCTGATCGTCTGACCAGCCGATGAGGCCCATCATGCGGCCCGTCGCACCGTCTTCGGCGCGGTACGAGAAAAAGCGCTCGGTGTCGGTGGCAGTACACAGCGGCGACACCTCGATAGCCTCGCGGGGCACGCCACCTTCGACGAGTTGCGCGGCCAGCGCGCCTTTGAGGTCCACGTGCGGATTGGCATCGGGGCGCGGGTGGACGAAAGCATCGTCGAACTGCGCGGCGACCTCGGGGCCCACTTCGAAGGCTTTTTCCGAAATGCATGGGCTGATGTAGGCAACCACACGCGCGGGGTCGGCATCGAGGCTTTTCATCACCTCAAGTGTGCGGGCGGCGATGCACGCGACCGTGCCGCGCCAGCCCGCATGGCACGCGCCGAGGACGCCCGCCTCCGCGTCGGCCAGCAGCACGACGGCGCAATCGGCGGCGGTGATGGCGAGCAGGACGCCTTTCGTCCTCGTCACCAGTCCATCGAAGCCGGGATAGAGGCCTCCTTTTTCCACGACGCGGACGGCGCTTCCATGCACCTGCCCCGCGATGGCAGCGGCGTCCGGTGCAAAGCCGAGGATGCCGAAGACGCGCCTGCGGTTCTCGCGCACGGTGGCTTCGGCGTCGCCCGTGCTCAGGCCGAGGTTGAGCGTGTCGAAGGGAGGTGGGCTCGCACCACCGGTTCGCAGGGTGAAGGCTGCCTGTAGCCCTGGGATCGAGACGAGCCGTTCCGGGTGGAGCAGCATCAGTGGCGGCTGCGGCGCAGCACACGCGCGATGGTGTCGAACAGGTCGTCGATCTCGAAAGGCTTGCGGACGTAGCCGTTGAAGCCGGCGTCCTCGTACCAGCTTTCGCCCGCTTCATTGGCGGTGGCGTAAGCTGTGCAGGCCACGGCGGGGGCCTCTACCTGCGGCGTCATCTGGCGGGCGGCACGCAGCAGATCGGCCCCGGTGCGGCGCTCACCGAGGTTGATGTCGAGCAGCAGCAGATCGAACGACTCTTCCTGGAGCGCCTGGAGCGCAGCGTCGTAGGTGGCGCACAGCGTGACGTCGTAGCGCTCGTCGAGGAGGGTTTTCAGCAACTCGCCCGAGTCCGGGTTGTCTTCGAGCACGAGCAGGCGCGTGGCTAGCGTGGGCTTTGGCGTCGGCTGGCGGGCGCCTTGCGCCTGATCAGGCGGGGCCAGGCTGGGGGAGAAGGAGAACGATCCCGCGAGGGGGTCGAGCCGATGGGCGCTGGTGGCACGCAGCAGGCGCGGGGCCAAAGGCTGCGCTCGCGTCACCCACTGGCGCACCCGGTGAAAGGGGCTCATCGTGAAGGGGAGCGGCAGATACATGACGTGGTGTGCGTCGGGGGGAGCAGGTCTGCACGCAACCTGACCTCTAAGAGGCTGTTCCTACGCGCACACGGGCTGCCGGTGGCCTGTCAAGACCGTCACATATGAGCGATTTAGGACGTGTGTACATCGGGCATGGGCACGCCCGTCCAGCGCTCGAAGGCGCGTGCGGCTTGGCCGTGGAACATACTCCGACCTGTCACGACACCCGCGCCTGCCGCCGCCGCCTCGCGCAGCAGCCGTGTCTGCTCGGGGCGGTAAACGAGGTCGTAGACCACCTGCCCAGTGGTAAAATTGGCCTCCGGGTACGGTGTGGCGTCAGGGTGAGGGTGCATCCCCAGCGGTGTCGTGTTGACGAGCAGGCGGGCGGAGGGCGCGCGCGCGGCGGCGTCCCCGAACGAGGCCACACCGAGCGCGCCGTGTGGGTCGAGGGCAGCAAAATCGGCGGCGAGCGCGGTGGCCTGCTCTACGCGGCGGGCGACGAGGGTGAGACGCGACGGTGCGAGCGTCGTGAGGAGGGCATAGACGACCGCCCGCGCGGCACCGCCCGCGCCCCACACCAGTATCTCGGACCCGCGCAGCGCGTCGGCGTGCGGGGCGAGTCCATCGAGGAAGCCCCCCACGTCGGTGTTGTCGCCCACGAGGCGCGGGCCTTCGGGGGTGGACTCGACGACGACGGTGTTGACGGCTCCCACGCCCCGCGCCGCTCTGGTGCAGTCGTCGAGATAGGGGACGATGGCCTGTTTGTGCGGGATCGTCACGTTGGCCCCGGCGATGCCCAGCGCCCGCAGTCCCCGGACGGCGTCGCCCAGCGCGTCGGGGGCGACGCGGCAGGCGAGGTAGGCGTAATCGAGCCCGGCAGCGGCGAAGGCAGCGTTGTGGAGTTCGGGCGAACGCGAGTGGCCGACGGGATCGCCCAGCAGCACGACGAGGCGGGTGTGTGCGGAGATCGAAAGGGCAGGCACGGCGGTGGGGCTGGTGAGGTATCTGCAAAGTTAGGCGCGCGTGGCTTCCCCACGACCCGATTGCGTACCTTTGCGGCTTGCCCTGTTGGAAGGGCTTCCACCTTGTCGAACCATCCCGTCTGCTGTCCTCATGAGTCACCCCGATTTCTTCGCCCAGGTCAACCGTATGTTCGACCGGGCAACCGGATACCTCAGTTACGACTCCGGTTTGCTCAAGCAGATTCGCATGTGCAACAGCGTCTACCGCATGGAATTCCCGCTCAAGCGCGACGACGGTTCCATCGAAGTCATCGAGGCGTACCGCGCCGAGCACTCGCACCACAAGCTGCCCACGAAAGGCGGCATCCGCTACTCTGACAACGTCAACGAGAGTGAGGTGATGGCGCTGGCGGCGCTGATGACGTACAAGTGTGCCATCGTGGACGTGCCTTTCGGTGGCGCGAAAGGCGGCATCAACATCAACCCGCGCAACTACTCCGTCGGTGAACTCGAGCGCATCACGCGGCGCTACACGTACGAGCTGACGCGCAAGAACTTTATCGGTCCCGGCGTGGACGTGCCTGCGCCCGACTACGGCACGGGCGCGCGCGAGATGGCGTGGATCATGGACACCTACGGCGCCCTCAGCGACGGCGACATCAACGCGCTCGCGTGCGTGACGGGCAAGCCCGTAGGGCAGGGCGGCGTGCGCGGGCGCACCGAGGCCACGGGCCGGGGCGTCTTTTTCGGCATCCGCCAAGCGCTCTCGTTCAGCGAAGACATGGAAGCGCTGGGCCTCTCCACGGGCATCGAGGGCAAACGCTTCGCCGTTCAGGGGCTCGGCAACGTCGGTTCGCACGCGGCGCGCTTTATCCACGAGGCGGGCGGCGTGCTCGTGGCGCTGGCCGAGATGGAAGGCACCATCCACAACCCCGATGGCCTCGACATCAACAAGGTGATGGCCTACCGCCGCGAGCATGGCACGTTTATCGGGATGCCGGGTGCGGAGCACATCGGCGACGCCTCCGAAGTCATCGGCGTCGAATGCGACGTGCTCGTGCCAGCGGCGCTCGAAGGCCAGATCCGCGACGACAACGTGGGCCGCGTCAACGCCAAGATCGTGGCCGAAGCTGCCAACGGCCCCGTCACCGCCGACGCCGACGACGTGCTGCGGGAGCGGGGCGTGATGGTCATCCCAGACGTCTACATCAACGCGGGCGGCGTGACGGTTTCGTACTTCGAGTGGCTGCGTAACCTGTCGCACGTGCGCTTCGGGCGCATGAGCAAACGCGCCGAGCAGCGGATGCAGGAGCGCCTCGTGCAGACCATCGAGCAGGCGACGGGCAAGCCTTTCGAGGCCGAACTCCGCCAGCAGATCATCCACGGGGCCGACGAGATCGACCTCGTCAACTCGGGCCTCGAAGAGACGATGATCAACGCCTACGACGAACTCCGCGAGGTGCGTCAGAAGTACGACGTGGACCTGCGGACGGGCGCGTTCATCAACGCCATCGAGAAGGTGGCGGTGAGCTACCGCGAGATGGGCATCTTCCCGTAAGTGCCCTCGCGTCTGCGATTCCAACCGGCATCTCTCGGCAGAGGGATGCCGGTTTTTTGTGCGCTTACGCCGTGAAATACTTCTCCTCGCGGAAGTGCTCGGCGGGGAAGCGGGCGCGGGTGAGCAGGCCGTGCGTGTTCTCGATCATCTGCGGGTGCCCGCACGCATACGCGACGGCCTTGCCCGCGCCGAAATCGAACGCATCGGCGTGCTTGCGGACGACGTCGCCGACGCGGCCCGTCTCGCCGGTCCAGTCTTCGTCCTCCCACGGGCGGCTGACGGTGGGGACGTAGTGCAGCCAATCAGCGCGGGCGAGGTTCACGAGTTCGTCGTGGTACGTGCCGAAGTCGCGGCTGTGGCTGGCACCGTGGACGATGAGGAAGCGGTCCGGCAGCGCTTCGCCCGCGGCCAGCCGGTGCGCGTGGTGGCGCACCATGCTGAGGTACGGCGCGACGCCCGTGACGGTCGCCAGCATGAGGTGGCGCTTGAGGTCGGCGTCCTGCGTAAAGCGCCCGACGATTTTGGCGCGGATGAGCAGGTCGCCGCCGACGGGGATCTCCCACAGCCGCGGCGTCAGTTCGCCCTCGGGCACGAGTTCGATGAAAAACTCCAGGTCGCCCTCGTGCGGCGACGAGACGATGGAGTACGCCCGCTGGATGAGCTTTTCGCCGTCGAGCAGCGCGAGCGTCGCGTACTGCCCGGCCGCGAAGGCGAGCGGGCGGTCGGGGCGGAAGCGGAAGGCGGCGAGATGGTCGGTGAAATCGACGCGCTCGACGAGCCGGGCCTGGCTGAACTTCGAGAGGTTCATGGGCGTCGCGCAAAACGTGAGAGGGCACGTTACGAATCCCGCGCGGCAACCGCCTGGATTTCCACGAAACAGCCCGGCTTCAGCTCGGCCACGGGGATGACGGCCCTCGCCGGGCGGTGCGCGCCGAAAGCGGCAGCACAGGCCGCGTTGACCTCCGCCCACGCCGCGCGTTCGGTGACGTAGATCGTCATCGACAGCACGCGGTCCAGCCCGCTGCCCGCCGCCGTCAGCACGGCCTCGACGTTCTGGAGCGTTCGTTCTGTCTGCGCGCCGATGCCGCCCTCAACGACGTTTCCCGTCGCCGGGTCGAGGGGAAGCTGGCCCGAGACGTACACGAGCCCGCCGTGCGCGAGGCCTTGCGAGTAGTGCCCGGCAGGCGCGGGCGCGTCGGGAGTCGAAACAGGCGTGAGGTCCATCGAACCGGAAAAATCAGCGGCGGAGGCGGCGGCTGAGGAGCCACCACACGCCAAAGGTGAGGAGGGCGTAGACGAGCACATCGAGGAGCGCCCGCCCTGCGCCGCCCGTCAGCGGAGGGCGCGTGACGCCGACGACGAGGTACAGTCCCGCCATCACGAGCATGGCGACGAACGCCGCGACGACGACGAGGACGAAGTGGCGCAGCATCACGACGTGCGGGCGGCGACGCGGTACAGCCACGCGCCGAAAACGACGTAGGCCACCAGCCCCAGCGCCGTCGCGGCCCCGGCGGGAATCGTGGTGAAGACGAGCACGTCCTGCCGCTGGTACGCCGCGAACGGAATGGCCAGCAGGATGCCCACGAGCGCCTCGCCGGTGATGAGGCCCGACGCGAACAGCAGCCCGCGCCGCTCCGACAGCACGGCGGCTTCGTGGTACGCCTCGCCCGTCACGCGCCGCCGCACCGACCGGCTGACGGCGTAGGCGAGCAGGCCGCCGAGGAAGATGGGCGTCGTCACTTCGATGGGCAGGTACAGGCCCACGGCGACGGCGAGCACAGGCAGCCGGAACGTACTCTTCCGGGCTTTCAGCGCCTGGTCGAGGACGATGACGACGACGGCCAGCACGCCGCCGATGATGACCATATTCCACGGCAACTCGCCTCCCAGCACCCCCCGCGCCACGCTCGCCATCAGCGTTGCCTGCGGCGCGGCGAGGGCTTCGGCGGGGTTCATGCCCGCGCGCGGAAACACGTCGCCCAACCCGTAGGCGGTGAAGAGCAGGCCCAGCACGGGCGCCATCGCCACGGCCCCGCCGAAGACGCCCAGCACCTGCATGAGCTGCTGCTTCCACGGCGTCGCGCCGACGAGTTGCCCGGCCTTGAGGTCCTGCAGGTTGTCGCCCGCGATGGCCGCCGCGCAGCACACGACGGCTCCCACGAGAATCGCCGTCGCCGCTGCTGCGAGTGCCTGCGTGGTGTCCACAGCAAAGTTGATCTCGCTGCCGAGCAAGAAGAGGAAGATGCCCGAGATCGACAGCACGGTGGCAATCGTCACGCCCGAAATCGGGTTGTTGGACGAGCCGACGAGGCCCGCCATGTAGCCCGCGACGGACGAGAACAGGAAGCCCGCCACGAGCGCGAACAAGAGGGCGAACACGATCGTCGAGAGGTACAGCCCCTCGGTGATGCCCAGAGCGTCCTGATCTACGAGCGAGAGCAGCACGAAAAACAGCGGGATCGTCAGCGCGACGGTGCCGCCCGCGACGATGGGGATGGGCGTGTCGCGCTCTGTCCGCTCGATGCTGTCCATGCCGCCGTGGCGCGAGGCTTTGAAGGCCGCCACAGATGCCTTGATGCCGTCGCGCAGCGGGCCGAGCAGCGAGATCAGCGCCCACAAACCGCCGACCGCCATCGCGCCGACGCCGAGGTAGCGCACGCGGGCGCTCCACACGGCAAAAGCCGCGTCGTAGCCCGTCGCGTCGCCCACGATGGCCGCGTACTCGGCGGGCGCCGCCGTCGCCATCCACAGCGGAATGGCGACGAGCCACGCGATGACGCCGCCCGAAAACACGACCGTGGCGATGTTGAGCCCGATGATGTAGCCGACGGCGAGCAGCGCCACGCCGAGATCCGTCCCGAGACCGAAGACGACGTTGCCGGTCTGCACGCCGAAGCCGGCGCTCGGCGCGACGAGCTTGAAGCCTGTCTGCGTGAGCTTGAGGAACGCCGCCGCCAGCGCCGCCAGCGCGATGGCCTTCACGCCCGCGCCGCCCTCGTTGCCCGCCTTCAGCACCTCCGCCGTCGCCACGCCCTCGGGAAACGCCAGCGGCTGCTCGACGATGAGCGCGCGGCGCAGCGGGATGGTGAACAGCACGCCCAGCGTGCCGCCGAAGAGCGCGATCATCAAGACGGGCCAGAACGAGAAGCCCTGCCAGTAGCCCATCAGCACGAGCGCAGGCAGCGTGAAGATGACGCCTGCCGCCACGCTCTCCCCCGCCGACGCCGCCGTCTGCACGAGGTTGTTTTCGAGGATGTTCGACTCGCGGAAAAACCGCAAGAGCGCCATCGAAATCACCGCCGCCGGAATCGACGCCGACACCGTCAGCCCGACTTTGAGGCCGAGGTAGGCGTTGGCCCCCGCCAGAATCGCCGACAGCGCCACGCCCAGCGCGATGGCCTTCGGCGTGAGTTCCGGCAGGTTGGTGGACGACGGGACGTAAGGGCGCATGTTTGGGAAGTGGGAACGCGGAATGCGGAACGGAGGAAGGGCAAACGTGCGATGTAGGGGCGTAACGTGGCACGCCCTCGCTGCCGGTGCCGCCAGCAGGAGGGTCAAAGGTACGGCTGCGCGTGTGGAAAGCGTGAAGGGACGGCGCTGGTCGCATCCGACGCCTCGCCCGTACCTTTCGGCTACCCCCAGCACTTGACAGGTCGCAGCACCCGCATGGCGGGGGAATCTGCTGCGCCCCTACCCCCACGGTTCTGCCTTCCGCGTTCCGAAATCCGACTTTCACAAACATGCGCCTCTGCATCCGCAACGCCACGTGCGTCCTCCCCGGCGAAACCGTCCAGACCGATGTGCTGGTCGTCGACGGCCGGATCGTACACGTCGGCGTGCCCGCAGGCGCGCGCGTGGACGAAGAACTCGACGCGGCGGGCCTGCACCTGCTTCCCGGCGTCATCGACGACCAGGTGCATTTCCGCGAGCCGGGGCTGACGCACAAGGAAGACCTCGAAACCGCCAGCCGCGCCTGCGCCAAGGGCGGCGTGACGACGTTTCTGGAGATGCCCAACACGCGCCCCGCCGCCACCACGCAGGCGCTCCTCGAACAGAAACTCGCCCTCGCCGCCGACAAGTCGCGCGTCCATTACGGCTTCTACATCGGCGCGACGCCCACCAACATCGACGCGCTCAAGGCCGCGCACCGCACGCCCGGCATCAAGATTTTCATCGGCTCCTCGACGGGCGATTTGCTCGTGGACGATCAGGACGCGCTCGAAAGGATCTTCGCCGAGACGACGCTGCCCATCACGGCGCACTGCGAAGACGAGGCCACCGTCCGCGCCAACCGCGCGCGCGTCGAAGCCGAAGCCGCCGCTGAAGGCCGCCCGCTCACGCCCGCCGACCACCCGCGCATCCGCGACCACGCCGCCGCGCTCATCGCCACGAAACGGGCGTTCGACCTCGCGCGGCGGCACCGCCACCGTTTCCACCTGCTGCACGTCACGACGGCGGACGAAGTGGCGTTGCTGCGTGAGATCCAGCGCGACCCCATCCTCCAGCCGCTCATCACCGCCGAGGCGTGCGTGCCGCACCTGTGGTTCTCGGACGAGGATTACGGACGGCTCGGCACGCGGCTGCTCCAGAACCCGAGCGTCAAAACCGCCGCCGACCGCGCCGCGCTGTGGGACGGACTGCGCGAGGGCATCCTGCAGATCGTCGCCACCGACCACGCGCCGCACACGCTGGATGAAAAAGCGCAGCCCTACCCGCACGCACCCAGCGGAATGCCGTCCATCGAAAACAGCCTCGCGCTGATGCTCGACCGCGTCAACCGGGGCGACTGCACGCTCGCACAGGTCGTGGACTGGATGTGCCGTGCTCCCGCCGACGTGTGGCAGATCCAGCGCAAAGGCCGCATCGCCGAGGGCTACGATGCCGACCTCGTGCTCGTCGATCTGAACAAGCCGCACACCCTCCGCGACGCCGACCAGCAGACGAAAGCCGGATGGACGCCCTGGAACGGCACCACGCTGACGGGCCTGCCCGTGGGCACGTTCGTGCGGGGCCAGCGCGTGTTCTGGCACGGCGCCTTCGACGAGTCGGTGCGTGGCGACGAGGCAAGGTTCGGGGAAACTCGGAACGCGGAAGGGGAAACGCGGAAGTAGGGACGCAGCGAAGTGCGCCTCGCGCTTCGACGCTCGTCCTTCCCGAACTGCCCATGCCGCGCGGCGTTGAGAGGCTCCCGTCGTCCACCGCGAGCCCATGGAAATCGTCAACCGCGTCGCCGAGAGCGATCTGATCGTCTTCGACCTGGCCGCGTGCTGGGAACACCAGCGCGTCGCCGAGATCGACCTCGCGCCGTTTCTGTACCGCGGGCTCGTGCTGCGCGAGAAGGATTTCCGCGCCGCCGTCGCCGCGCTCGACGCCGAGGCCTATGCCGGTCAGCACGTGGCGCTGTTCTGCTCCACCGACGCCATCGTGCCCACGTGGGCGTGGATGCTCGTCGCCACGCACCTCGACGCCTCGGCACGCTCCGTCACCGTGGGCCGCGCCGCCGACGCGCGGCGCGAGCACTTCGCCCGTGCCCTCGACGCTGTGGACTGGAGCGCCTACGAGGACCGCATCGTCGTGGTCAAAGGCTGCGGCGGCAAGGACGTGCCGCCCGAGGCGTACGTCTTCGCCACACATCGGCTGATGCAGGTAGCGCGCAAGTTGCTCTACGGCGAGCCGTGCTCGTCCGTGCCGTTGTGGCGGCGTCCGAAGGCCAAGCCGGCTCGGCCTGCTACCACCACTGCCGCGCCGCCGCCCGGCCCGCGCTGAACCGTGGACGCGCCTTCTCGCCGCCCCCGGAGTCCATGCGCCACGCGCCTGCTGCGCGTGCTCGTGATCGCCGCCGCGTTGACCTCCCCGGCCTGCCGCCTTGCCGACTTCGACGCGCACCGCGCCGACTACGAGCGCCTGGTGATGCTGCGCCTGCAAGACCCCGACGCGACCCTCTGGTTCACCTCCACCGCGCCGCCTGAAGCCCGGCAGCTGATGCTGCGCCTCGGCCTCGACGCCGTGTTGAGCGACTGGGACGCCGGGTGGGTTCAACTGCGCGAGGGCGGAGGCTACACGCGCGAGTCGGGTTATTTCTATCTGCGGCCCCGCGCCGACACCGCCGCGCTCTACCTCCAGCACCCGCGTCTGCGCCGGCTCGCCCCTGGCTGGTACGCCTACTGACGCTGATGCGAGAAAAGGCCGCCCGCTCGCCCGCCGCGTGTTTTTCCGATGAAAGAGAGGATTCATCGGCCACTACTTCTCCACGAAGACGTAGGCAGCCAGGCAATTAATTCAGCCTTAACAGAACACGCCCGTGATCTCTGTTTAGATTGAATCCAGATAAATGCCTGTGCCTGTGCGCGCGTTCCTGCTGGCCGTTTTCCTTCTGCTGCCGTTCTCGACGGGCATGGCGCAGCGCAGCGAAACCCCTCGCCCCGACTCGCTCAGGAAGTACGAGATCGCGCCCATCGTGGTCACGGCCACACGCGCCGAGCGGACGTTGCAGGACGTGCCCGTGCCCACCACCGTCGTCACGCGCGAGGCCATCGTGCAGCAGGGCGCGGTGCGCCTGTCGGATCTGCTGGCCGAGCAGCCGGGCCTGTTCGTCGTCGATGGCATCGGCACAGGCGGGCTGGGCGTGCAGGTGCAGGGGCTGGATTCTGATTACACGCTCATCCTCATCGACGGCGAGCCGGTGGTGGGGCGCGAGGCCGGTACCCTCGACCTCGACCGGCTGACTGTCGCAGGCGTCGAGCGCGTCGAGATCGTGCGCGGGCCTACCTCGAGCCGCTTCGGATCGGACGCGCTCGCGGGCGTCATCAACCTCATCACCCGCCGCCCGGCCGACGGACTCAGTGGGCGCGCGTCGGCGCGCGTGGAACGCTTCGAGACGACCGACCTGACGCTGGAGGCTGAGGCCGCGGGCGACCGCTGGGGCCTGCGCCTGCTGGGCAACCGCTACGCCTCGGAAGGCTACGACCTGCGGCCCGACGAGGTGGGCAGCACCACGCCGTCGTTCACCGACTACGCGGGCCACCTCCGCCTCGACGCTCGTCCCACCGACAACCTCACGCTGGGCCTGCGCGCTCAGACGGCGCAGCGCGACCAGCAGGGCGCAGGTACGCTGGGCGAGACGATGTACGACGAAAACGGCCAGCGCCGCGAGTGGAGCGTGGCCCCATCCGTGCGTTACCGCCTCGCGCCCGGCGTGCGCGCCGAGGTCGATGGCTACGCAGCGGGCTTCGATACCTACCTCGCCACCGAAGACGCTGCCACCGGCGCGCCGCTCGACGAGACGCGCTTCGGACAGGGCTACCAGAAAGCCGAGGCGCGCGTGGTGGCCACGCCGGGGGCCGCGCACATCCTGTACGTGGGTGGCGGCGTCATCCGCGAATCCGTCGAGAGCGACCGGTACGCGGCAGCACGCTCGACGCGGCAGGGCTACGTGTTCGCCGAGTACGGCTGGATGCCCGTGCGCCTGTTCGACCTCACCGTGAGTGCCCGCTACGACGACCACAGCGAGTTCGGCTCGCGGCTGACGCCGAAGGTGGCGCTGCTCGCGCGGCCTTCCGATGCGCTGCGGTTGCGCGCCTTCGTGGGCAGCGGCTTCAAAACGCCCGACTTCCGGCAGCGCTACCTCAACTTCGTCAACGCGACGGCGGGCTACAGCCTCTTCGGCGCCACGGAAGCGCCCGACCGCCTGGCCGCACTCGACGCGATGGGCGGCCTCGAAGCGTACCTCGTCGCCCCCTCAACGCTGGGCGCGCTCGCGCCCGAGACGAGCACGTCGTACGGCGTGGGCGTCGAGGCCGGGCCGGTGCGGGGCGTGTCGGTGCGCGTCAACACCTTCTACAACGCCGTCCGTGACCTCATCGAGACACAGCCCGTGGCGGTCCTCTCGGGCGGGCAGACGGTGTACTCGTACTTCAACTTGAACCGCATCTTCACGCGCGGCCTCGACGCCGACGTGTCGTACGCGCCCGGCGCGGGTGTGCTCGTGGGCGCGTCGTACCAGTTTCTCGACACCGCCGACCGCGACGTGCTCGACCAGATCGACGCGGGCGAACTCTTTGGCCGCCGCGCCGGGCGCGACGTTCGGCTGACGCGCAGCGACTACGGCGGCTTGTTCGGGCGGTCGCGCCACAGCGCCACGCTGCGGGTGCGCTACGCCGAGCCGGTGACGGGCATCACGAGCGCGCTGCGGTTCGTGTGGCGCGGTCGCTACGGCTACGGCGACCTCAACGGCAACCTCGTCCTCGACGACGAGGCGGAATACGTGCAGGGCTACGGCCTCGTCAACGCCACCTTTACACGCGCTTTCGGGCGGGTGCAGGTGCAGACGGGCGTTCGCAACCTGCTCGGCCACACCGACCCGGCGCGCGTGCCCTCGCTCGCCGGGCGGATTTTCTTCGTCGGCGGCAGCGTCCGCTTCTGATCCGTTTCAACCACCTCCGTACCCTTTTATGTACCGCGCTTTCTCTATCCTCCTGCCGCTGTTCGCGCTCGGTTTCCTCGCCGCCTGCGACTCCAACGACCCCGACGACGTGCTCGAAGAAGTCGTCGCCGAAACTGTCACCAGCCTTCCCGCCGACCCGGCCACGGGCCGCGACCCCAACACGGGCGCGCCCATCTCGACGGGCCGCTACACGTTCTTCAGCCTGCGCGACGGTACGACCGTCGCCAACAGCGACTCGCTCACGAACAAGTGGGATCTCGGCTTTCGCGGCACCACCATCATCGTCAACGGCGGCACGGGCCGCGTGGGCAATGCCGCCGCGCAGATCGTCAGCGGCACGTTCGAGGAACTCACCTCTGCCCCGACGAGCGGCTACAACCAGGACGATGGTGCCAGCCTGGCGCTCTCCAGCGGGGGCGGCAACGGCTGGTACAACTACAACCCGACTACCCACCTCGTCACGCCCGTGCCAGGCCGCGTGATCGTCGTTCGCACGGCGGATGGGCGCTACGCGAAGGTGAGCATTCAGAGCTACTACAAAGACGCGCCCGCCAGCCCGACGCAGGCGAGCGAATCGGGATATTACACGTTCCGCTACGTCTTCCAGCCCGACGGTTCGCGCTCGTTCGAGAGCAACTGAGCGTTCACGGCTGTACCTGAATTTCGGCGTAGGGGCGGGTCTGAGGCCTGCCCCTACGCCGTTTTGGTGGGACTGGGGCCGCGCCGCGCCGGGCTGGCAGAGGCCCTCTGAACGGTTGACAGACTCAGCCGAAGTCCGGTCAGGGGCGCGTTTGCCGAGGTGGCAGAGGCGCGGTGCCGGAGCGTCAGAAAACGTGGGCAGGCACGCGGGTTGCGAAAATGTCCGGGCGTGGCGCGAGAGGGTTCGCGTCCGTCAAAACGTCCACTTTAACCGTTCTTACCGCCATGAACAGCCTCATCCGTTTCTCGCCCGGCACCGAGATGCGCCGCCTGCAGCGCGAACTCGACTCCGTCTTCAACGAATTCCTTACTCCTGCCCGCAACGGCGACGGCGACGCGCAGTGGAGCCCGCGCGTGGACGTGAAGGAAACCGAGAACGACTACACGCTCCGCCTCGACGTGCCTGGCGTCAGGAAAGACGATTTCAACATCGACTACCACGACGGCACGCTCACCGTCAGCGGCGAGCGCCACGCGGAAGACCGGCAGGAAGGCGAGAGCATGGTGCGCGTCGAGCGCGTCCACGGCGCGTTCTACCGCTCGTTCGCCCTCCCGAAGGCCGTCCAGCATGACGCCATCAGCGCCCAGTACGAAGACGGCGTGCTGACCATCCACGTGCCCAAAGCTGAGGAAAGCAAGCCGCGCCGCATCTCGGTCAACTGAGCACGTTTGCACAGGTGAAGCATCGCGCAGATGCCACAGCGCCCCGGCCGGATGTCTGGCCGGGGCGCTGTGTTAGTACGGTACGTCAAACAGCAGGCGCTGCTTTTCCAGTTCGTGGGCGAGAGGCGCGTAGATGGGGCGCTCGCCCGTAGCGTCTGCGTAGCCGAAGAGGCCGTTGGGGCAGTGGCGGTCGTCGTCCCAGCCGGGGCCGCGCGATGCCCTGCTGGTCAGCAGGCTCGGACATGGGGTCCGCCGCCTGGCCGAAGTGGTGCGCGTCGACAGACGATGGAAAGCACGACACGCGGGGATGCCGCGAGGCTTTGGCGCGGTCCAGACGGGTACCTCCAGTAAAGACGCGATCTGCTTCTTGGAGCAGTTCCTGCTCGCGTTCGAGCAGGTCAGGTGGCGCTCTGTAAGCCCTAATAATAGGGTTCATACATATAACATATGTATGAACGGTTGAGACGATTTTATGGGCATGACAAGCGGAACGACAATCGAGAGGAGCCGGCGGTGGAGACCAAAGCAACCCGCGCTGCTGCGTCCGCGTTGAGGAGGACATGAATCTCGACGACGCCCTCTCCACCGACGATACCCTGCTCGGCGCGCAGTGGGTGCGCCTGCAAGCTTGGCTCGCGCCGCGTTTCGGCACCGAGGCCGTCGGCATGGAAGCGATCCTGTTTCTCGTCGGCGTGCAGATGAGCGGCGAGGGCTACCGGAAGCTCGAAAAGGAGGCCAAGCAGGACACCATCATGAACGGCACATACGCCGTCTTCGAGCGCATCGGCCTGTACGCGCGCGACCCCGATACGCCCGAGGGCTGGCGGCGCACCGCCGACGTGCCCGAGCTGAGCATCGAGCAGCAGGAAAAACTGCTGCGCGTGGCCGTCGTCCGCTTCTTCGCCGAATACGTCGAGGATTTACCCGACACGGTGCAGGCCGAGCGTTAGCTTTCGGGCTTCCGCCAATCCTACCCGCTCGTGATTCGCCTTTTCCTGCTCGCAGCCCTCGCGTTCGCGGCATGCAGCCCCGACACCACAGCGCAGCAGCCCGCTGAGGTCGTGCTGCCCGAGACCAATTTCTACGAGATCACCACGCCGCAGGGCCGCATGGTGGTCGAACTGTTCGACGACACGCCGCTGCACCGCGACAACTTCAAAAAACTCGTCGCCGAGCAGTTCTACGACTCGACGCGTTTCCACCGCGTCATCGCGGGCTTCATGATCCAGGGCGGCGACCCGCTCTCGAAAGACGACAACCTGTACGACGACGGCACCGGCGGGCCGGGCTACGAAATCGACGCCGAGATTGGCAGGCACTACCACACGCGCGGCGCGCTCGCCGCGGCCCGCGAGGGCGACGAAGTCAACCCTGCGCGGCGCTCCTCCGGCAGCCAGTTTTTCCTTGTCCACGGTCAGGTAGCCGATACGACGATGCTCGCCGAGATGCGCGGCTACGTCCGCAGCGCCCTGCGCGACTCGGCCTTCGACTGGCCCGACGAGGTGCGCCAGACGTACCTGACCAGAGGCGGCTACCCGCCGCTCGACGGGCAGTACACCGTTTTCGGGCGGCTCGTCGAGGGCTTCGACGTGCTCGACGCCATCGCCACGATGCCCACGGGCCGTTTGCTCGGGCAGGGCAGCCCCATCATGGACCAGCCCCCCACGCCCGTCACGATGACCGTCCGCCCGCTCGAAAACTACACGCCGCCCGCCGACACGTCTGCGGTGCGCTGAAGCAGGGGCAACACATCATCCCTACGGCACACACGAACACGACCCGTATGCCCCGCGAATACACCGACCAGGAGCGCGCCCGCCGCGAGAGCCGCGCCGCACTCGAAAATCTCGGCATCGACCCATACCCGGCCGAGGGGTGGGACGTGGCCGATCACGCCGCCGACATCCTCCAGGCGTTCGACGACGCCGCGCACCAGCCCGCCGAGGACGAACCCGGCCCGTTCACCGTCTCCATCGCCGGGCGCGTGACGGCGCTGCGCGTGATGGGCAAGGCCGCCTTTTTCACCCTGGCAGATGAGAGCGGCGCGATCCAGGCCTACGTCCGCCGCGACGATTTGCCCGAGGGCTACTACAACGGGCTCGTCAAAAAGCGGCTCGACCTGGGCGATTTCGTAGGCGTCGAAGGGTTCGTGTTTCGCACACGGATGGGTGAAGTGTCCGTCCACGTGACGGCGCTGAAGCTGCTCGCCAAGAGCCTGCGCCCGCTGCCCGTCGAGAAGGAAATCGAGACGGAGACAGGCGAGAAGAAGGTCTTCAACGAGGTGTCCGACAAGGAATTCCGCTACCGCCAGCGCTACGTCGATCTGGCCCTGCATCCCGAAGTACGGGCGGTATTCAAGCAGCGCGCCACGATTCTGCGCACGATGCGCGGGTTTCTGGACGAGAAGGGGTACGTCGAGGTCGAGACGCCTGCCCTCCAGCCGCTCTACGGCGGTGCCGCTGCGCGCCCGTTCACGACGCACCACAACGCGCTCGACCTGCCGCTCTTCCTGCGCATCGCCGACGAGTTGTACCTCAAGCGCCTCATCGTGGGCGGTTTCGAGGGCGTCTACGAGATCGCCAAGGACTTCCGCAACGAGGGCCTGAGCCGTTTCCACAACCCCGAGTTCACGATGCTCGAACTCTACGTGGCCTACAAAGATTATTCGTGGATGATGGAGCTGGTGGAGGAGATGGTCGAAACCGTCGTGCGCGCCCTCCACGGCACCACCGAAACGGTCTTTGGCGGCCACACGATCTCCTTCGCACGCCCGTGGAAGCGCCTGCCCATCTTCGACGCCATCGAGGAGAAGACCGGCCACGCGCTGCGCGGCAAAACGCGCGACGAACTCGCCCTGGCCGCCACCGCCCTCGGCCTCGACGTGGACGCTTCGATGGGCGCGGGCAAACTCGTCGATGAGATCTTCGGCGCGTTCGTCGAGCCGCACCTCATCCAGCCGACGTTTATCACCGATTACCCCGTCGAACTCTCGCCGCTGGCCAAAAAGCACCGCCGCGAGGAAGGGCTCGTCGAGCGTTTCGAGGCCATCGCGGGCGGCAAGGAGATCTGCAACGCCTTTTCCGAACTCAACGACCCCGACGACCAGCGGGCGCGCTTCGAGGCGCAGGCGCGGCTGCGCGCGGGCGGCGACGACGAGGCCATGGAGGTAGACGAGGACTTCCTGCGCGCCCTCGAATACGGGATGCCGCCGACGGCAGGCATGGGCATGGGCATCGACCGCCTGACGATGCTGCTCACCGGCCAGCCTTCCATCCGCGACGTGATCCTGTTTCCTCTCCTTCGGCCCGAGGAGTGAGGGGAAGGTCGGACCAGCGGTGGACGTCAGGACGTGCCGCGGCACGTCCGCATGGTGGGAAGCGTGTGGGGTAGGGACGCAGCGCGCTACGGCGTGCAAAACGTGAGACTCAGCCCGGCTCCAAATGCCATTAAAAGACGCCAGAGCAGGCCTCGCGTGGAGTGGCGTCGTATTTGTATAAGGGCATGCTGAACCATTCCGCGCTTTCCGTGAACGTGCCTCAGTGGGCTTCGCTCGGCCAGATCTCCAGCGCCACCGTGCCGGTGGTGTCGGGCGGCGCGGGCGCGCACACGCTCGTCGAGCGGCTGCCCGTGGCCGTCCTCACGCTCGACGGCGCGGCCCGCGTGCAGTACGCCAACGCGCAGGCCGCCCGGCTGCTCGGCACCGCGCGCGAAAACCTCATCGGGCGCTCGTTCGCCCGTGTGCAGGTCGTAGCCGAGGAGCAGTGGCGGTTTACGTCGGCGTTGCAGAGCGCCCTCGGCGGCACCGCCGAAAGCATCGTGCTGCACCTCGCCTGCGAGCGCGGCAGCCGGAAACTCGCGTCGGTGCATCTGCTGCCGGGCGAAACGCCGGGGTTCGTCCACCTCGTCCTGCTCGACCTCACCGACCAGAGCGAAATGGAGACGGCACTGCACCAGAGCGAAACGCTCTACGATACGTTTCTCGAACAGAGTCCCATCGGCCTCGTCCACCTCGACGCCACGGGCACCATCACGTTCGAGAACCACCGCTTCCGGCAGATCGTGGGCGAGGGGCCGGAGGACGCCTGGGTGGGCCTCAACGCCTTCCGCATCCCCGGCCTCGACGGGCTCTTTGCCGTCGTCATCAAACGGCTGCTCAACGCGCAGCAGATTCAGGATTTCGGCGTGCAGTACCGCGCGCCTGGCAAGCCGCTGCGGCACTTGCTCCTCAGCGGCTCGCCCATCCGCCGCGAAAACGGGTCGGTGTCGGGGGCGGTGCTGATGGTGCAAGACGTGACTTCCGAGCGTGCCCGCGCTGCCGAAGAAGCGCTCCGCGGACGGTATGCCCGCGCCGAAGCCGCGCTGCGCGAGGCTGTGCTCGCGGGCGACGACGAAGGTGCGTTTCTGCGTGAGGCGTCGCGCATCTTCGCGCAGACGACGGGTGCGGACCGGGCGGCGGTGTTGCTGCCACGCGTCGGGCAGGAGGCGCACCTGGTCAGCCGCGCCGCGTGGGGCGAGCGTGCCGAGGCGCTGGCAGCCCTGCGCCTCGACCTCGAAACCTCGCGCCTGCCAGGCTTCGCGCCTGAGGCCGTCGTACGGCTGGGTGCGTCGTCGCACGCCGAGCCGTTCACCGATGCCGACGAAACCGTACTGGTGCCGTTCTACGCCCAGGAGCACTTCGAAGGCGCGGTGCTGCTCGATCGGTTCGAGGGCGAGATGGAAGAGGCCAGCGACCCGCTGCTCCTCCACCTGACGCGGCTGTTCGAGACGCTGTGGTCGTGGCTCCGCACCACGCGCCGCTACCGCCTGACGGTGGCGACGATGGAAGACAGCCTCCTCAACTTCGTCTTCGAGCCCGACGGCTCACGACGTTTCCTCTTCCTCACCCCGCAGATCACCCGGATGACGGGCGAGGCCACCTTCGTCTTCGTCGAGACACCCGGCGCGTGGGCCGCGTTGCCGGCGGACGACGACGCGCGCGCCGCTCTGCATGCCCACGATGCGCGGCTGCGCGACGGCATGGAAAGCGAGGCCACCTTCCGCATCCACCATGCCGACGGCACCGAGCGCTGGTTGCGCGAACGCGCCGTGCCGCACCGCGATGAGGCCGATGGGCTCTCGGTCGTCGGCATCCTCAGCGATGTCACCGGGCAGAAGCGCGCCGAGCACGTGTTGTTCGAAGCGCGGAAAAACGCCGAGAACGCCAGCCGGGACAAAACCGCGTTCATCGCCACGTTGAGCCACGAGATCCGCACGCCGCTGGGCACCATCAGCGGTTTCGCCGAGCTACTGGCGCACGAATTGAGTGACTACGAGCAGCAGGCCGGTACTCCGCTGCCCGCCCAGATCGGCGAGTTCGTCACCACCATCCGCGAGCGCGCCGCGCAGACGCTGACCCTTGTGGGCGACATCTTCGACCTGGCGAATCTGGAGGCAGGAGGCGTGCGTGTGGAGCACGCCGAGATCGTCGTCAACGACCTCGTCACCGAAGTCGCCAGCCGCTACGCGCCTGTGCTGTCCGAGAAGGGCGTGGCGCTGCACCTCGACCTCGACTCTGCCAACCCGCGCGTCGACGCCGACGGGCAGCGGCTCCGGCAGATCGTCGACAACCTGCTCTCGAACGCCGTCAAATTCACCTCCGAAGGCCGTGTGACGCTGCGGACGCGGAAAGAGGAGGAATCGGTCGACATCGAAGTGCTCGACAGCGGCGTGGGCATGAGCGAGGCGTTTCAGGAGAGGCTGTTCACGCCGTTTCTCCAGGAAGATCAGCGCCTCAACCGGGATTTCGACGGCATCGGGCTGGGCCTCTCGCTCGTCAAGCGGCTCGTGGATCTGCTCGGCGGCCGCATCGCCGTGGCGAGCCGCAAGGGCGGTGGCACTACGTTCCGCGTGTCGCTACCTGCCGTCCACGCCTGACCGCCGCGCGTTGGCCTGCGCCACGCGTACGTTACGGAGGAAGCCTTCGAGCTTGGCGCGTTTGACGGGGCTCTTGCGAAAGACCTCGCGGAAGGCGTCGAGGTCGAGTTCGGCCCACGTGTCGAGGTCGGTGTCTGGCACGCCGTCGCGCGGGGCAAAGCGCAACTCGGTGGTGGGCTTCTTGAACTTATTCCACGGGCACACATCCTGGCAGATGTCGCAGCCGAAGATCCAGTTGCCCACCAGCGGCGCGAGCGCGTCGGGGATCGTGGCCTCGCGATTCTCGATGGTCAGGTACGAGATGCAACGGTTCGCATCGACGGCATAGGGCTGGTAGATGGCATCCGTCGGGCAGGCGTCGATGCAGCGCGTGCATGAGCCGCAGTAGTCGGGCACGGGCCCTGCATCCGGCGTGAGCGGCACGTCCACGATCATCTCGGCGATGAAGAAATACGAGCCCATCGATCGGTTGATGAGGTTCGAGTGCTTGCCCTGCCAGCCCAGCCCGCTCCTGACGGCCCACGCCTTGTCGAGCACAGGGGCGGAATCCGTGAACACGCGCCCCCCCACGCCGCCGGTCTGCGCGTCGAGCCACTCGAAGAGCAGGTAGAGCTTTTCCCTGAGCACCTCGTGGTAATCGTCGCCCCAAGCGTACCGGCTGATGCGGCCCGCATGAGGATCATTGGGCTGTGGGCGTGGCTGGTAATACGAGCACAGCAGCGACACGACGGAGCGCGCGCCCTCGACGAGTCGGCGCGGGTCTACGCGCTTCTCGAAGTGGTTGGCCATCCACCCCATCGTGGCGTGCCGGTCTTCGAGGAGCCACCGTTCGAGACGGCGCGCCTCGTCGTCGAGCCGGAGAGCCTCCGACACACCGCAGGCATCGAAGCCGAGGCGGCGAGCTTCGGCTTTGAGCGCGTGCGTGAGGCGCTCCCGGGCTGCATCGTCGAAAAGAGGCATGGAGCAGGTACGCACGCTGCACGCGCGGGGTTGCTGGAAGCAAAAGCCCACCAACTCAACAAACCAAAAGGGCGGGCCTGCCCATTGGCAAGCCCGCCCTCTCGCGGTCTGAGAAATCAGACGTGAGCCTTACATGTCATGCACGGGGATCGAGTCCACGCGGCGGAACTGGCTCGTGTCGTCCTTCTTGCTCGTCGTCTCGCCGACGCGGCCACGGCCTTCCATCATCAGGTTATTGGCCGAGATGCCGTTGGCCGTGTAGAACTCCATCACGGCACGGGCGCGGTCTTCCGACAGGCGCTGCGGGTTGCGCTCGCCCGGGGCAGCGAAGCCCTCAATGCGGACGCGCAGTTCGGGGCAGTCGCGGAGCACTTCGATGTTCTCCATCAGCTGCGCCTTGGCCTCGTCGCTGAGGACGCTCGAGTTGCGGGCGAAGAAGGCCGAGTTGAGCTCGGTGATGTCTGCACACGCATCCACGGGTTCGTTGACCGTGACGGTCACCGAGCGCGTGTCGCTGCCGACGTTGTTCTGGACGGTCAGCGTGGCGGTGTAGCTGCCCGGTGCGGCGTAAGCGTGGGTCGGGTTGGCACCCGTGCCCGTCGAGCCGTCACCGAAGTTCCACGAGTAGGTCAGCGGCGTGTCGCCACGGACGTTCGAGGAGAAGCGCACCTGATCACCCACCATCGCCGGGTTCGGCGTCGCGTTGATCGACACGATGGCGGCGGCGACCGGCGGGTTGGTGACGACGACCGTCATCGACTCGCTGTCCATGCTGCCGCTGTTGGAAGCGGTGAAGGTGACCGTGTAGGTACCGGCGCGGCCGTAGCTGTGGCTGGCCACGAGGCCCGTGCCCATCTCGCCGTCACCGAAGTCCCAGCGGTACTCCACCGGCATCGTCGCGCCTTCGGCTACGGTAGCCTCGAAGGTACCGCTCGCGCCCGTCTCCAGCGCTGCGGGGCCGTTGATGGCCAGCACGTCAACAGGTGTGAAGGCCGACTTGAAGTTGATCTTCAGGCCGAAGGTCAGGTTGCTCAGAATGTCGAACTCGCCCTGACGGTTGACCAGTGCACCGGTGTTGTCGCGGATGTAGCCGTTGTTACCGGCACCGTCCACCTTCTCGTCGGGGAACGTGAGCACGCCCTGGCCGCCGATGAGCAGCGAGGTGCGGTCGTTGAGCACGATGTCGAGACCGATGCCGCCGAGCGGGCCAAAGGCGTAGACTTCGTCACCCGCAGGATCTGACAGGCCTGCGATGCCCGCACCACCGATTTCGAGGTACGGCGCGATCTTGGACTTGGCCGTCAGGCGGAACAGTGCCGTCGCCATGTGGCGGCGCGAGTAGTCGCCTGTGTAGTTGCCCGCGCCTGGAAAGGCCGTCACAGGCTGGTTAGCCAGCATCGGGTAATCCGAGATGTTGTAGCCCAGCGCGAACGCGAAGTTGGGCGTGAACTGGTAACCCAGTTCCAATGCGGCAGCGTACGGGATCTTGCCGTCGACGCTCCACTCGTCAAAATCGAAGACGCCTTGGTCAAAGTCGCCGATGTAGTTGGAGAAACCGACGCGCGGCATGATGTAGAGCGTCTTGCCGGGACGGGGATTCTGCGCGAACGACTGGCCGACCATGAAGAGGGCAGCCATCGCGAGCAGAACCGAGGTTCGAAGTAGTTTGAGGGTCATTATTGCCTCCGTGGGGTTCAAGGGGAAAAGGTGAGTTGAACTCGGGTGAATTAGGTACTCAGGTAGCGAAAGCTAACCCGAGGGCTGAAAAAGGTTTAAGAGAATCGTGTTACGACCCTCTCAATGGCTGTTTAGCCAGATTCTGAACCCATGCTTTGGGTACTATCCGCGCATATGCATCGGGGCACGATGCCACCGCAATTTTCGGAGTTTACCGTGTTGAATGTCAAGCCCTTTATCCGTGGCTGTTGGATCGGATAGAGGATATCCAGTGCTGTGAGCCGATATGGATGTTTCGCACGCTTTGGAAATGAAGGACTTAGCGAAATGCTACCTTCCTGTATCTTCATTGGGTGCTGTCGGCAAGTTCAACGTAACTATACGATCTGGAAGCGTGTCCGCGCACAGGCTGACAAAAAAAGCGAGCCGTCCGAGGAGGACCGGCTCGCCGTGCAGATGCGGGGGTGGGGGGCGGTTATGCCGCGGCCACGCCTTTTTCGAGTGCACTTTTATAGTTGGCCGCCTTGTTGGGGTGGATGATCCCCTTTGTGGCGAGGCGATCCAGGTAGGCCTTGACGTCGTTGAGAAGCTGCGTGGCCTGCTCGCGGTCCGTCTCCGTCTGGAGCTTCTTGATCATGGTACGCATCCGGCTGCGGTGGATGCGGTTGCGCGCGCGGCGCTTTTCGGCCTGGCGAACCCGCTTCTCGGCGGACTTGTGCTGTGGCATGGCTATACGGTAAAGCTGAAGAAAACTGTCGGACGATGCTGATGAGCCGCGCAAAGTAGGGCGGCACCTCGGCGCGCGTCAACGCGGAGCCGCAGGCTTCACACCGAAAGCACGTGGGAGGCGCTGGAACAGCCCTCTCCGGGGCCACGTTTCGAGCGGTTTCTGTTACAATGCGCAATGTGGTCTTTCCTCTCCCAATTCCTCACCCTGTCGCGTGAGCCCCTGACGGTAGTGGTGGTGGACCGCGAGCACACGGGCCCGCCGCAGCAGCACACGGTAGAGCCTCGGCGCCTATTGGGGGCTGGCCTGTCCCTGGGCGCGGCGCTGATGCTGCTGGGAGGTCTGGTGGCGTTGACGCCTCCAGTGCGCCGTGTGGTATTTGGATCTGGAGCGCAGGGAGATCCTGAGGCGGTACGTGGACAGGCAGAGCGGCTGCTGGCGTTGGAAGACTCGCTGAGGCTGCAGCAGGAATACATCGACCGGTTTCGCCGCTTGCTCTCGAGCGAGCGGCCAGTAGGAGAAGCGGCAACGCCCGTCGTGGAGGCCGAGGCAGGCGACCGGGAGGTACCTCGCGCTGCCCCACGCCCCGCAGCGCGTTCGCGCGAGGCAACGGCCGTGGCGGCGGTCTGGTCGGGTGCGCCCGCGCGGCGCCTGGCCGTCGGCGAGGCAGGCGGGCTGCCGCTACCCGCGCCCGCGCCCGTGCAGGGCTTCGTCACCCGCGAGTTCGACGGCCGCACTGGTCATCTCGGAGTGGACATTGCTACAGGCGTCGGGTCAGTGGTGCGTTCCGTCGGCGACGGCTTCGTCATCTTTGCCGACTGGACGTACGAGGGGGGCAACACACTGGCCGTGCAGCACGCCGATGGCTACGTGTCCGTCTACAAACACAACGAGAAGCTGCTGCATCGCCTCGGCGAACGGGTGCGTGCGCGCGACGCCGTGGCCGTGAGCGGCAACACGGGCGAAATCTCGACCGGACCGCACCTGCACTTCGAACTCTGGCGCGATGGCCTTCCGCAGGATCCGCGTGCGTTTGTCGTGGGATGGTGAGCGCGTGGGGTAGCATGGAGGGACGCCACGCGCTACCTTCTTTTCCATACTTCCCCCTACCGTCTGCGAACCCATGGCACTCTTCGGACAGGACACAGACACGCGCGCGGCACGGCCTTCTCCCGGAGGCACTCCCGCCCAGCTCAACATGATCGGCGAAGGCACGGTGATCGAAGGCACCATTCGGTCGGAGGGCGATATCCGCATCAGCGGGCGGCTCGTTGGCAAGCTCTTCGTGCGCGGCAAGGCCATCGTGTCGCAGGAAGGCGTCATCGAAGGCGACCTGTCGGCTTCGTCGGCAGACATCGCCGGGCAGATCCACGGCATGGCGGATGTGGAAGAACGCCTCGTGCTCAAAGGCACCGCCCGCGTCGAGGCAACGCTGCGGACGGGGCGGCTGGTGATCGAGGAAGGGGCTGTCTTCAACGGCGAGTGCCAGATGGGAAACCTCGCGCCCGTTTCCTCGAACGACCTGCGCCCCGTGCCGCTGGCCAACGACGAGGACGACGAGTAGCCGCGATGTCCGAAAGCCCCGAGGACGAACACTGGTTGAGCAGCGTCCGCACGTCGAGCAGCTACGCGGGCCTGGGCTGGCAGATCGCCGGCACGCTGGTGATGTTCGTCGGTGGGGGCGTGGGGCTGGACTTGTGGCTGGAAACGATGCCGTGGCTGACCGTCGTGGGCGCGCTCGTGGGCATCGCGAGCGTCTTTGCCCTGCTCTTCCGCGTCAATGCCGAGATGAGCCGCGCGCCGCGTCGCAAAGCTGGTGTGAAGCCGACTGTGCGAGAGGGCGAAAACGGCCCATAACGCCCGTTCACCCTTAATTCACCCCCTCAGAGGGGGTTGGCGAGGAGGCTCCGGCGTACCTTTCGTCCCGGTTCAACCTGCCGGGCCGCGCCCGCTTTTCCCTTCGCCACCCGTGTCCTCCCGCCTGCTATGACGAGTCCGTTCTGGTTGAGCGTTGCGGTCGGGGTCGGCGTCGGAATGGCATACGGCCTAGTGGCGTTTCTCTCGTTGAAGATCGCGTTCAAGCAGACCGGCCAGCGGTTTGCGGCCACGTTCGTCGGCGGGATGCTGGGGCGGCTGGTGCTGGTGCTCGTGCTGACGACGCTCGTGCTGCTGTTCGCGCCCATCGAGCCATTTCCTTTTGCCATCGCGCTGGGCGTGTCGGTGCTGATCGTGCTGGTTGCGGAGACCGCTTTCGCGCTCCGCCGTGTACGCGCCGACGCCGCCTGATTTTTTTTGCCCTCTCCTGTTTCAACGGACGCTATGATCGCCAGACGGCTTCTCGCGTTGATCCTTCTGATCGGTGCCTGCGCGCCCGCGCTGCCCGCGTTCGCCGCCGACAGTGAGGGCGGCGACCCCGACGCCATCGGCCACTCGGCGGACGGGTACTACTGGGACCTGTCGCCCGGCCCCAAAGTGGAGTTGCCGCGCCTGTTTCTCGTGCAGCGGCCCGATGGTTCGTACGGCTTCGATGCCTTCCTGACGACCCACAGCGCGCTCGAAGACCCGCGCTACACGCTCGACTTCGGCACGGCCGTCGAGGGTACCAACACCGCCGAGGCATCTACGGCGTCGCTCGTGACGGAGCAGGTGGAATGGGCGCTCGCAAACCACCAGCATCTGTACTTCCCCGTCGTCTACGCCCAGCCGGGCGGGCACATCGTGGTGGATTTCTCGATCACGCGGCAGCTGTTATTCGTCTTCATCTCGGCCATCGTGCTGCTCATCATTGGGCTGCGGCTGGGCGCGAAGTACCGTAAGGGCATCGGGCGCGACGTGGCGCCGAAGGGCGTCTGGCAGAATATGATGGAGACGATCATCGTCTTCATCCGCGACGACGTGGCCAAGCCGGCCATCGGCAAGAAGTACAAAAAGTACCTGCCGTACCTGCTGTCGGCGTTTTTCTTCATCCTCATCGGCAACCTCTTCGGGCTCGTGCCGTGGGGCGTGACGGCCACGTCGAGCATCATGGTGACGGCCACGATGGCGTTCTGCACGTTCGCGGTGACGCAGTTCGCGGGCACCAAGGACTACTGGCGGCACATCTTCTGGCCGCCCAACGTGCCCGTGCCGATCAAATTCATCCTGATCCCCGTCGAGGTCATCGGGCTGTTCACCAAGCCGCTCGCGCTTGCCTTCCGTCTGTTCGGCAACATGGTGTCGGGCCACCTCGTCATCGTGAGCATCCTCGGGCTCATCTTCATCTTCGCCGCGCAGCTCGGCACGGGTGTCGGCATCGGGATGATCTTCGTGAGCATTCCCTTGACGATCTTCATCTTCGGCCTCAAGCTGATGGTGTGTTTTGTGCAGGCGTACATCTTCACCATTCTCTCGGCGGTGTTCATCGGCATGGCCGCCGAGGAGCACGAACATCACCATGAGGAGGAGCACGTCGGCGGCATTCACAACCGCGTGCCGCACGGCGGCGACGAACTCCCGCAGGGCGAACACCACCTCGGCGACTACCTCTCGCCCACGCCGAGCCAGCCCGCGCTGGCCTGACGGCCTCAAGATTTTCCCTCGTACCACCGCCCATTTCGGGCATTTTTACTCGCTCAACCTCTCCTAACCACTCCCTTTTGAGATGACGAACCTCGCTCTTGCTTACCTCGCCGCCGGTATCGGCCTCCTCGGTGCTACCCTCGGCGCTGGACTCGGCATCGGCAAACTCGCCTCCGCCGCCCTCGACGGCATCGCGCGCCAGCCCGAAGCGGCCAACGACGTGCGCGGCACGGCCATCATCCTCGCCGCCTTTATCGAAGGCGTCGCGATCATCGCCGAAGTGTTCGCCCTCGTATTCTTCTTCGTCGCCCGTTAAGCGTGACGCGGTAGACCTGTGCCGCCCGCTCGCCGCCTTGAGCGCGGGCGGGCGGCCCTCTCTTTTTCTCTCTGCCATGTCTGCACTCCTCTATCGTTTTCCGCAGCACGCGGAGGCGGATCCGGCCCTGCAAAGCGTCGCCGAAAACCCCGCTGAGGGAGCCGAGGTACAGGCCGGTACCGAGCACCCGGCCAAGCCGACGCCGTCGCTGTTGCAGCCCGGCCTGGGCTTGCCCATCTTCACGCTCGTCAGTCTTCATCATCGTGGCGCTGCTGCTGGCCAAGTTCGCGTGGAAGCCCATCGCGCAAGCGATGGAAGCGCGTGAAACCAACATCAGCTCTTCGCTGCAACGCGCCGAGGCCGCGCTTGCTGAAGCCGCGCGCATCCAGGCCGACAACGACCGCGCCCGCCGCGAGTCGGAGGCGGAGGCGCAGCGCGTGTTGCGCGACGCCCGCGAGGCCGCCGAAAAAATCCGCGCCGACGACATCGAGAAGACGCGCGCGCAGATCGCCCAGCTTCAGGCGCAGGCCCAGGCCGACATCGAGCGGCAGAAGCAGGGAGCCATCGAAGAGCTGCGCTCCGAAGTCGCCGACCTCGCCGTGGCGGCAGCGGAGAAGATCATCCAGAAAAACCTCGACGCCCAGGCCCAGCGCGCCCTCGTCGACGATTTCATCCAGACGCTGCCTCAGAACTAGAGATTGGAGATTGGAGGTTGGAGTACGCAACCACCCTCCAGCCTCTACCCTCCAACCTTCCCCAAGCCATGAGCAGTCCCATTGCCCGCCGCTACGCGCAGGCGCTCCACGAGCAGGCGGCCGAGCAGAACGCCGTGGCCCGCGTTGATGACGACGTGGCGCTGTTGCGCGAGACGATGGAGGCGTCGCCCGACCTCGCGCAGACGCTGGCGAGCCCGGTCGTGCCGCGCGCGGCCAAAGAGCGCATCGTCGATGCGCTCTTTGGCGAGCGCCTCAGCGCGGTGACGGTGAACTTCCTTCGCTTCCTGATCGAAAAGGGGCGCGAAGAAAGCCTTGCAGGCATCGCCGACGCCTACCAGGCGCTCCGCGACACGCAGCAGGGCATCGTCGAGGCGCGGGTGAAGACGGCCCTCGCGATGCCGGAAAGCGAGCAGAAGGCGCTCCGCAAGGCGCTCGAAGCACGCACGGGCAAGCAGGTGCGCCTGCGTGTGGCGGTGGCTCCCGAACTCATCGGCGGCCTCGTCATCCGCCTCGGCGACACCGTCTACGACGGCAGCGTCCGCAACAAGCTCGCCGAGTTGCGCGAGAAGATGGATACCCGCGAGGTGTCGCTGAATTAGAGATTGGAGGCTAGAAGTTGGCGAAGCGTGCCAACCTCCAGCCTCCTCTGCCACAAGTCTGAAAACAAGCAACCGCTTTAACATTATGGCAACCGCAATCCGGCCCGACGAGGTCACGTCTGTTCTCAAGCGCGAACTGAGCGGCTTCGATGCCGGTACGAGCGTCTACGAAGTCGGCACCGTGCTCCAAGTGGGCGACGGCATCGCGCGCATCTACGGCCTGTCGAACGTGCAGGCAGGCGAGCTCATCGAGTTTCCCGAGAGCGGCGTGACGGGCATGGTGCTCAACCTCGAAGAGGACAACGTGGGCGCGGTGCTCTTCGGCAACGCCTCCGACGTGAAGGAAGGCCACGAGGCACGCCGCACCAGCCGCATCGCGTCGATCCAAGTGCGCGAGTCGATGCTGGGCCGCGTCGTCGATCCGCTCGGCACCCCCATCGACGGCGAAGGGCCGCTCACGGGTGAGGTCTACGAGATGCCGCTCGAGCGCAAGGCGCCAGGCGTCATCTACCGCTCGCCGGTAAACCAGCCGGTGCAGACGGGCATCAAGGCCATCGATTCGATGATCCCCATCGGGCGCGGCCAGCGCGAGCTCGTCATCGGCGACCGCCAGACGGGCAAGACGGCGGTGCTCGTGGACACGATCCTCAGCCAGAAGACGACGCACGAGACCGATCAGCCGGTGTATTGCATCTACGTCGCCATCGGCCAGAAGTCCTCGACGGTGGCGCAGGTGATGCGCGCGCTCGAAGAGAACGACGCGATGCGCTACACCGTCATCGTCAACGCGCCTGCTTCGGCCCCGGCGCCGCTCCAGTTTATCGCCCCGTTCGCGGGCGCGTGCATCGGTGAGTACTTCCGCGACACGGGCCGCCACGCGCTCGTGATCTACGACGACCTCTCGAAGCAGGCCGTGGCCTACCGCGAAGTGTCGCTGCTGCTGCGCCGTCCGCCGGGCCGCGAGGCATACCCTGGCGACGTGTTTTACCTCCACAGCCGCTTGCTCGAACGCGCCGCCAAAATCATTGGCGACGACGGTGTGGCCTCGCAGATGAACGACCTGCCAGAGAGCCTTCGGGGCAAGGTCAAAGGCGGCGGCTCGCTGACGGCGCTGCCGGTGATCGAGACGCAGGCCGGCGACGTGTCGGCCTACATTCCGACCAACGTGATCTCGATCACCGACGGGCAGATCTTCCTCGAATCGGGCCTCTTCAACGCCGGTGTGCGGCCCGCCATCAACGTGGGCATCTCGGTGAGCCGCGTGGGCGGCAACGCGCAGATCAAGGCGATGAAGAAAGTCTCGGGCTCGCTGCGCCTTGACCTGGCGCAGTACCGTGAGCTGGAAGCGTTCGCCAAGTTCGGCTCCGACCTCGACGCCTCCACGCAGCGCCAGCTCACGCGCGGCGCACGCCTCGTCGAGGTGCTCAAGCAGGGCCAGTACCAGCCGGTGCCCGTCGAGGAGCAGGTGGCCATCATCTACGTTGCCACCGAGGGGATGCTCGACACGGTACCCGTCGATCAGGTCCGTGCCTTCGAGAAAGACCTCATCGCAAACCTCCGCACGCGCCACGAAAGCGCGCTCAGGAGCATCCGCGACACGGGCAAGATGAGCGACGAAGTCGCCGCCGCCATCACGCAGGAGGCCAAGACGCTCGTTCAGCAGTACAGCTGAGTGGAGGGTGAAGGGTGTCGGGTGTCGAATGAGGCGCCGAACACCACTCGACACTCGGCACTCGTAACTCGACACTCCACATGGCCTCTCTCCGCGAGATCCGCAGCCGGATCGCTTCCGTCAAGAACACGCAGCAGGTGACGCGCGCCATGAAGATGGTGGCCGCTGCCAAGCTGCGCCGGGCGCAGGAGCGCATCTTCGCCACGCGCCCCTACGCCTTCAAGATCCGCGAGGTGATCGGGCATTTGCAGGGCCGTGTCGATCCGGCGAAGCACCCGCTGTTCGCCCCGCGCGACACGGTCGAGAACGTGCTCGTCGTCGTCGTCACCGCCGACCGTGGGCTCGCGGGCGCGTTCAACACGAACGCCATCAAAACCGCCGAGCAGACCATCCGGGAGCAGTACGCCGACCACCAGGCCAACGGCACGCTGAGGCTCGTCACCGTCGGGCGCAAGGGCGACGACCACTTCCGGCGGCGCGACTACCAGATCGCCCGCTCGTTCCGCGGCCTCTTCGACAAGCTCGACGTAGCGGCGGCGCGCGAGGTGGTGCAGACCATCGTGCAGGGCTACCGCGACCGGAAGTGGGACGAGGTCGTGATCGTCTACAACGAGTTCAAGAACACGATCTCGCAGAACCGCATCGCCGAGCCGTTCCTGCCGGTCCCGTCGGAAGCCTTCCTGACGCCCGTGATGGAAAGTGACGCCGCGCAGGTGCCGAACACCGAGTCGAAGGTCGCCCCGGATTACATCTTCGAGCCCGACGCCGACTCCATCCTCGACGCGCTCGTGCCGCAGTACCTGACGTATCAGCTGTGGCGCATCCTGCTGGAATCGAACGCCTCCGAGCAGGGCGCGCGCATGGTGGCCATGGACAACGCGACCAACAACGCCACCGAACTCCTCGGCAACCTGCGTTTGACCTACAACCGCGCCCGGCAGAGCGCTATCACGACGGAGATCATCGAGATCGTCTCGGGCGCAAACGCGCTGGAGAACGCGTAGGTCATCCAGACGCACGCTGCGCCTTTCACAAGGCTTCACGCACGCGCCTTTACAGCCGCCGCCGTGCTGCCGTATGTTTGCCGCCCGGCCCGTTGGCCCCGTCCCGGAGGGATGGGTGAGAGGCTGAAACCACCGGTTTGCTAAACCGGCGTGCGTCGCAAGGCGTACCGCGGGTTCGAATCCCGCTCCCTCCGCACAGACCCCGCAGGCTTTTGAGCCCGCGGGGTCTGTTGTTTTTACAGCCTGAACGACTGCCCGTGCGCGGGGATGAGGACTTCGCCCCAGCCCTTCTCCTTCAGCGCCTCCTTCAGCAACTCCTGGCGTGGCTTGTCGCCGTGGACGAGGAACGTCTGTTTGAGCCTGTCGCGGTCGAGTTTCGAGAGAAAGTTCACCAGGCCCGGCTCGTCGGCGTGAGCGGAAAGGCTGTTCATCGTCTCGACCTCCGCCCTGCGCTCGAACTCCTCGCCGAAGATGCGGACGACTTCTTCCTTCTCGATAAGCTTGCGGCCCAGCGTGCCCTCGGCGCAGTAACCCACCATCAGGATCGTCGTGCGCGGGTCTTCGATGTGGTTGCGGAGGTGGTGCAGGATGCGCCCGGCCTCGACCATGCCCGAGGCCGAGATGATGACCATCGGATCTTCGCGCCCGTTGAGAGCCTTCGAGTCCTCGGCCTCGCGGATGTACGAAAGCAGCTCGAAGCCGAACGGGTTGGGGTCCTTGCGCATGTAGTCCTGCAATGCGCGGTCGAAGCACTCGGGGTGCGCCAGAAACACACTCGTGGCGTTGACGGCGAGCGGACTGTCCACGTACATCTCCATCGGCGGCAGCGCGCCTTCGTTGGCGAGTTGATCCAGCGCGTGAACGAGTTCCTGGGTGCGCCCGACGGCGAAGGCGGGAATCAGCACGTTGCCGCCACGCTCGTACGTCCGCCGGATAATCTCGCCCAGCCGCTTTTTCGTCACGGCAATCGGCGGGTGGACTTTGCCGCCATACGTGCTTTCTGAGATCACCACGTCGCAGTCGTCCATCTTCTCGGGGTCCTTCAGGATAGGACGATCCGGATTGCCGACGTCGCCGGTGAAGCCGAGGCGCAGCGTCCGCCCGTTTTCCTTGATGGCGAGGTTGACCGTCGCCGAGCCGAGGATGTGGCCCGCGTCACGGTACGTCACCTCGACGCCCGCGAGTGGCGAGAAGGCCGACCGGTACGGCATCGACACGAAGTGCTCCAGCACGCGCTCGGCATCCGCCGTTTCGTAAAGCGGCTCGACGGGGTCCATGCCGCGCGACGCCCGCCGCTTGTTGACGTACTCGATGTCTTTCTCCTGGATGTGCGCGCTGTCGAGCAAGAGCAGTGCGGCGAGGTCGTAGGTCGCGTGCGTGCAGTAGATCTTCCCGCGAAAGCCCTCTTTCCACAGCTTCGGCAGCAGCCCGATGTGGTCGATGTGGGCGTGCGAAACGACGACGGCGTCGAGTTTCTTCGGGTCGAAGCCGAAGTCTTTGTTGCGGCGGTTGGCTTCGTCACGTGGACCCTGGAACAGGCCACAGTCGAGCAGGAGCGAGTGGCCATCGTCGAGGGTGATGAGGTGCTTGGAGCCGGTGACGGTCTGTGCGGCACCCCAGAAAGTGAGGGTCATGGAGAGTGGCGGCTGGAGGTTGGAAAGAGAGGCAATCTCCAACCTCCAACCCCTAATCTCCAACCTCGACCTGTACCTGCGCGTGCAGCGCCTGCGCGAGGTCGTCCCACAGGTCGTCGGCATTTTCGAGCCCGACCGACAGGCGCAGCATCGCTGGGGAGATGTGTCCCTGCGCCTTGCCTTCTTCGCTCACGACGCGGTGCGTCAGGCCTGCCGGGTGCTGGATGAGCGTATCCACCGAGCCCAGGCTCACCGCAGGCGTCATCAGCCGGACGCGGCGCAGCACCTCGGTCGCAGCCTCGTAGCCGCCCGCGACTTCGAAGGCGATCATCGTCCCCGGTCCCTTCATCTGCCGCCCGACCAGGCCGCGCGGGTCGCCACCGGGCAGGCCGGGGTACTGCACCGACGTGACGGCGGGGTGGGCGCTCAGGCGCTCGGCCAGATTCTGCGCGGTCTGCTGTGCCCTTTCCACGCGCAGCGCCAGCGTGGGCAGGCCGCGGTGCAGCAGGTAGGCCCCGAGGGGGTGCAGCAGCGCGCCCGTAGCCACACGCACCTGCCGGAGCCGCCGCGCCCACGCCTCGCTCGTGGCCACGACGCCTGCAATCACGTCGCCATGGCCGCCGAGGAATTTGGTGGCGCTGTGCAGCACCAGCGCCGCGCCGTGCCGCAGCGGCTGCTGCAATACGGGCGTGGCGAACGTCGAATCCACCATCACCGGCACCGCACCGGCCTGCGCCACGACGGCTTCGAGGTCGATGAGGTCGAGCGTGGGGTTGGCGGGCGTCTCGACGAGCACGAGGGCCGTCTCGGGCCGCAGCGAGTCTGCGATGCCGTCGGGCGTCGTCCACGTGACATCGAAGCCCAGCAATCCGCACGTGAGCAGGTGATCGGTGGTGCCGTAGATGGGGCGCGTGGCGACGATGTGGCTGCCGTCGGCGCGGGCGGCCAGCAGCACCGCCGTCAGCGCGGCCATGCCCGAGGCGAAGGCCACGGATGCCTCGGCCCCTTCCAACTGCGCCAGCGCCACCTCGAAGCGCGCTACCGTCGGGTTGTGCAGGCGGGCGTACACGCCGTTGCTCGCCGTTGCCGCGCCCGCCACGAGTGCGTCGAGGCTCTGCGTCGCGGCGTCGAGGTCGGTGAAGGGGTAGGTGGATGACAGATCGATGGGCAGAGCGTGGACGCCGAGTGCGCCAAGGTCGTCGCGGCCCGCGTGGACGCCGAGCGTGTGGAGATCGCGGAAGGCAGGGGAAGGCGGGTGCAACTCCATCGTCGGGTGGGCGGTCTGTTCAGGAAAAGAGTGGTAGTATGCGTGGCATCGCCCGTATTCGCCAAACCTCCCGAACACTCTTCGGAAATCCATGTCCTATCCCGTCCTCGACCGAACCAACCGCACCATCGTCCGGCATCTGCAAAAGAATGCGCGGATGAGCAACAAGGAACTCGCCGCTGCCGTCGGGATCGCGCCGTCTACGTGCCTCGAACGGGTGCGGCGGCTGGAAGAGCTGGGTGTCGTGAAGGGCTACCACGCCGAGGTGGAAGCGCGGGCCGTGGGTGCGCACCTGCAGGCGATGGTGGCGGTCCGGCTGCGGCAGCACGCCCGCCCGCTCGTCGAGCGGTTCGCGTCGCACGCGCTGGCGCTGCCCGAAGTCGTCCAGCTTTTCCACACGGCGGGCGAGGTGGATTTCCTCGTCCACGTGGCCGTGCGCGACACCGACCACTTGCGCGACCTCGCGCTGACGGCCTTCACCGAGCGCCCTGAGGTAGACCGCATCGAGACGTGGCTCGTCTTCGCGCACAGCCGCAGCGACGGCCTGCCGATCTACGAGGGTTGAGCCGGGGCGACGAGCCGCACCGTTTCGCGCATGACGGTGACGCTGCCGGGCGTGGCACCCTTCGGCTTGCGGACGTGCTTACGCGGCACGACGATGACGGGCACGAGGCTGCTGCCGCGCGCCTTGCTGTGGTAGGCGGCGAGGGCGGCGGCGCGGTCGAGCACGTCGGGCGGAGGCTGGCTGTGGCGGCCCGGCAACCGCAGCACCACGTGTGAGCCCGGCACGCCGCGCGCGTGCATCCACAGGTCGAACGGGCGGGCGTGGCGCAGCGTCAGTTCGTCGTTCTGCTGGGCCGTCTTGCCTACCCATGCCTCGTAGCCGTGCCCCACGTCGTAGCGACGGAAGGGCAGGCGGTCGCCCTCGTCGGCGCGGGCGGCCCCGAGGGCGTCGCGCTCGCGCTCGGCGAAGGCGTCGAGGTCTTTGATCGTCGTGATCCCGGCGAGGGCGTCGCGCAGGCGGGCGGTTTCGTTCAGCGCCGCCTCGGCGTCCACGAGCCGCGCCTCGGCGTGGGTGCGCGCCTGCCGCGACTGGCGGGCTCTGTCGTACAACTTCTGCGCGTTCTCGATGGCCGATAGGGCAGGGTCGAGGCGGAGGGTGACGGTCTGCCCGGCCTCGAAAAGATCGGGCAGCGTGGCCGTCTTCGCGCCGGGCGGGAGGGCGTGGCCCTGCGCCATCAGCAGGTGCGCGTCGCGCTCGTAGGCGTCGGCCCGCGAGGGCTGGCTGAGTTGATCCAGCATCGTGTCGAGGCGGTGCGTGGCCTTCTCGACGGCGCGGTCGAGGCGCTGCTTCAACCCGTCGTGGCGGCGGTGGAAGCGGCTGTCGCGCAGCGTCTCGCGCACGAACACGCGCAGCGCGGCATCCGTCGTCTCGAACCGCTCCGGCGTCCACGCGGCCTGTTCGAGGTGGCGGAGTTCGACGAGGGCGAAAACCGATGCGCGCCCGTCGTGCCGGTAGAGGCGTGGAGTAGGGGCGCGGAGTTCGTCGTCCAAAAGGCGCGTCTCGTCGAACACGCGGCGCAGCGCCGCTTCGTCGAGGTCGGCGTCGGTGTCGGGCAGATGGGCACGGTGGAGGGTTTCGGCGGCGAGCGTGGCGTCGAAGAGGGGACGGGCGCGGGCAAGGCGTCGGCTGCGCGTGCCCGTCGGAGGCCAGCGCGCCCGGAAGTCTTCGTACGACTCGATGGCGGGAGCAGCGCGTGGGGCCGGGGCCGGTTCACCTTCGTGTGCCGCGCTCGCCTGAAAGGCCTCCACGACGCGCCCGTCGTCTTCCACCAGAAACACGTTGGCCCGCGACCCGAACAGCATCAGGTGCAAAGCCACGCCCCCTTCGAGGGAAATCAGAACGAACCGGTCGCGCTCAGCCACCCACACCCGCCTCGACGCGCCGCCCTGCTGCCGCCTCGAACAGCGAGGCCGTGTTGCGCCGGGCGCGGTTGTACCCTTCCGACCGGAACAGGTATACGGGCCGCACGCCCACCTGCACGCGCCACACGTGGCCGTCCGCGCGCTCGAAGGCCAGCGTGAGTTCGTCGCGCTGCTGCGAGAACGCCTCTTCGAGGGTGTAGCCGACCAGGTCGTGCCACTCGGCCACGAGGGCGCGCAGGGTGAAGTACGTCGGGTTCATGGCAGGAGAGGAAAGTGTCCTCAACGACCTGGCGCGACGCGCGTTCGGGTCAGCGCGCGTCGCGCATATTCAGCGCCGCGAGTTCACGCCGAGCAGGCACGTCGCCTGAGGCCACTGCCTGTTCGAGCCAGAACCGGTGCTGCGCCGCATCGACCTCGACGCCCATGCCCTCGCGGTAGGCCAGCGCCATCAAGCTTTCCCCAGCGGATCGCCCGCTTCGGCGGCCGCCGCGCGCGGTCGGCGAACAGGCTATCGGTTTCGGGTGTCCCGTCGTGCCGGTACAAGGCGAGCGCGCTCAGGCCCATCGCCACGGGGCTGCCCGCGTCGGCGGCTCGCTGGATAGTCGCTGCGTTCCGGGGGCCGGGGCGCTCGCTCCACGTGGCCGCCAGCCAACGCGCCCACGCATCGGCATCACCGCGTTCGGCACGCGCTTCGAGCGAGTCGAGCGCCTGCGTTCGGTAGCGGTCAGCGGCGGCGGTGTCTTTTTGGATCATGCCCGCGACCCAGCCGTCGCTCGTGTGCAGCGTGCCGTGGCGATACGCAGTGTCCAGCTTGAACATGGCGTCGGTCGAGCCTTTCGCAGCGGCCTTCTTGTAGAGACCGACGGCGTCAGAAATCTCGACGGCGTCGGCGTGCTGCTGTGCGGCGGCGAGGAGATCGTTGGCGGAGCGGGCGTCAGGGCGGCAGGCGGCGAGCACGAGGAGAGACAGCAGGAGAAAACGCATGGGCGGGCTGGGATTGGTTTTCTGCGCCTATCGGCGGCGGCGGCCATGCCTTGAAGGTTTTGAAAACCTTCAGGGTCTCTGCTCAAAACAAAAGCGCCCGGCCCTCACGTGGAGAACCGGGCGCGGCGGCGTGGTGGAACGCTCCCAGAAAATCAGACGGTGCCCATCGACGTGCGGAGGCGGTTGCGGGCGCGGGTGAGGGCGGCCTCGGCGCGGGCGCGCTCCTCGGGGTCGCGGGCCTCGTGCAACCGGTCGAGGGCGCGCTGCTCGGAGGCCTTCGCCCGCTCGGTGTCGATCTCCGACGCCGGTTCTGCCGTCTCGGCCAGCACCGTCACGTGGTTGTCGAGCACTTCGAGGAAACCGCCGCTCGTGGCGTAGAACACCTTCTCGCCCGAGGCCATCCGCAGCGCGAGCGGCCCGATGCCGAAGGCGGCGATCATGGGTGCGTGGTTGGTCCGCACCTCGAACGAGCCTTCGACGCCCGGCGCCTGCACACCGGCTGCTTCTCCACGAAACACCTTGCGGTCGGGCGCGACGATCTCAACGAAAAGCATGATGGGAGTTCGGATTTAGGATTCCGGATTTAGGAGTTCGGAGGGGGCTTCATTTCTGAAATCCCCCTTTCCGAAAGCGAAGCTTCCCGAAGGAAATCCGAAAGTCAGGCGAGCATCTTCTGGCCAGCCTCGATGACTTCCTCGATGGCGCCTTTGTACATGAACGCGCCTTCGGGGTACTCGTCGAGTTCGCCCGAGAGGATCATCTTGAAGCCCCGGATGGTGTCGTCGATCTTGACGTACTTGCCGGGGTTGCCGGTAAACTGCTCGGCCACGAAGAACGGCTGCGACATGTACTTCTGCGCCTTGCGGGCGCGCGAAACGACCAGCTTGTCGTCGTCGGAGAGTTCGTCCATGCCGAGGATGGCGATGATGTCCTGCAACTCTTTGTAGCGCTGGAGCAGCTCTTTCACCGCCTGCGCCGTGTTGTAGTGGTCGTCGCCGAGGATGCGCGCGTCGAGGATGCGGCTCGTCGAGTCGAGCGGATCGACGGCGGGGTAGATGCCGAGCGACGCGATCTGGCGCGACAGCGCCGTCGTGGCGTCGAGGTGGGCGAACGTCGTCGCCGGGGCCGGGTCGGTAAAGTCGTCCGCCGGGACGTAGACGGCCTGGATGGACGTGATGGCGCCCGTCTTCGTCGACGTGATGCGCTCCTGCATGACGCCCATCTCGGTGGCGAGTGTCGGCTGGTAGCCCACCGCCGAGGGCATGCGGCCGAGGAGGGCCGACACTTCCGAACCCGCCTGGGTAAAGCGGAAGATGTTGTCCACGAAGAAGAGCACGTCGCGCCCGCCGAGGTTGCGGAAGTACTCGGCAATGGTCAGGCCCGAGAGCGCCACGCGGGCGCGGGCGCCGGGCGGCTCGTTCATCTGGCCGAAGACGAACGTGGCCTGGCTGTCCTTGAGCTTCTCCATGTCCACCTTCGAGAGGTCCCAGTGGCCTTCTTCCATCGCGTGCATGAAGGCGTCGCCGTAGCGGATGATGCCGCTTTCCAGCATCTCGCGCAGCAGGTCGTTGCCCTCGCGCGTGCGCTCGCCCACGCCGGCAAACACCGACATGCCGTCGTGCGCCTTGGCGATGTTGTTGATGAGCTCCTGGATGAGCACCGTCTTGCCCACACCGGCACCGCCGAACAGGCCGATCTTGCCGCCGCGCGAGTACGGCTCCAAGAGGTCGATGACCTTGATGCCGGTTTCCAGCATCTCGACGTTCGTCGAAAGCTGGTCGAACGACGGCGGCTCCTGGTGGATGGCGCGGCGGCCTTCGGCGACCGGCTGCGGCAGCCCGTCGATGGCGTCGCCGATGACGTTGAAGAGGCGGCCCTTGATGTTCTCGCCGATGGGCATCGAGATGGGGCTGCCCGTGTTCTCCACTACCGCGCCGCGCGTGAGGCCGTCGGTGGAGTCCATCGAGACGGTGCGGACGCGGTTTTCGCCCAGGTGCTGCTGCACTTCGAGCACGAGGTCGTTGTCCTGATCCGGGCGGCGCACGACGAGGGCGTCGTAGATCTCGGGAACGGCGGAGGCCGGAAACTCGGCGTCCACGACGGGGCCGACGATCTGGACGACTTTGCCGGTGCCGACGGGCTGGATGCTTTCCATAAAAACGGGATCGTGTTGAAAATCGGGGCGGTAATGCGCGACCGCGCGACGCGGAAAAAGCAGGCCAAAAGGTACGGCCCGGATGCGTGCAGAACGTGCAAAACCCGCCTCCCTGTCCCGCGCGGGCGACAAAGAAACGGGGAATTGCGGGGGAGAAGAGGTTGGTTGCGCTCGCGTTGCTCGCTGGTGGTTGGAGGGTTGATTTGCCACCGGACTTTATAACCAACCCAACCACACCCCCTACTGCACCGACACGCTGTACTCCAACTGCGCCCGGCAGTCGCCGGAGCCATGGGTGAGGGTGCGCGTGGTGGTGGCGCCGCTGAGGTTCGTCCAGCCGCCTGCCTGCCATGCGTGCTCCGAGGTCGTCCGGGCGTCGCCCATGCGGGAGTCGTTATAGACGTTGCCGAGAATGTCCTTGTCGGTTTCGTAGCTGCGGAAGTAGACCGAGAACTGCTTGCCCGCGGTGTGCGGCATGTCCACCGTCCAGTTTTTGTTGATGGTGACGTCGTCGCCGTCGTCGTACTGGCCGTTGAAGCCTTTGTCCGTGCGCAGCGTGTTGGCGCCGGTGCTGTTGTCGTAGATGGCCGCGTACAGGTGGAAATCCCCCGATCCCTCGACGCCGTCGCAGTCTTTGACGACGTGGAATTTGTTGAGCGTGAGGGTGACGCGGCTCTTGTTTTTCATCACGCTGCACTCGGTGGTCGTGTATTCGGTCGTGTAGCCGAGCTTGGCCAGCGAGTTGTCTTTCAAGTACCGTACCTGGTAGGCAATCGGGATGCCGGGGTTGGAGCGCGAATACACGGCGTTGTCGCCCTTGATGACCGCCTGCATCCCCTCGACGAGTGCCTTCGGACTCGACGTGTTGATGGCCTGCGTGGCGATGGCCGCGTTGCCGCCGAGCGTGACGACGCTGATGCTCAGGTTCTGGTTGAGCTTTTCGTACGAGGCCTCGACGCTGCCCGAGACTTCGACGGCGGTGAAGGCGTTGCGCGCCGCCGCCTCGAACTCCGCGCGCGTCATCTTGGCCGAGGTCTCCATGCGCGCCATGATGAGGCGCCCGTAGGTCACGCTCGATACGTAGGCCGGCGGCACGTCGTTGGTGATCTGGCGCTTGACCTCGTCTAACGTCGCGTTCGGACCGAAGACGTCCTCGGGCTTCTGCGGCGTGTCGAGCGTGACGTCGTAGAAGGCCTGTTTGAAGACGGCCAGCAGCGTCATCTTCTCCTCGCTCGAGTTGAACTTGAACTGCGCCGAGGCGTCGCCGGTGGCCCAACTCGCGTTGAGGCCGACCTTCAGCGCCACCTGCTCGGACGAGAACGACTGCGAAAGCTGGAACGACGACTGCGCGGCGTTGACGTAGCCTTCCTCGTAGGCGTTGGCGTTCCACCATTCGAGCGCGTCGTCGATGGCGGCCTGCACGCTGGAGTTCGACGGGTTATCGATGGTGCGCGTGCCGCTGGTGCCCATGCCGGGCAGGTTCACCCGCACCGTGACGGGCGCGCGGTCGAGCGGCAAGGGCTCAGGCACGCCGTCGAGCAGCGAGCCGTTGCCCTTGACGAGGGCGCCGGGAAAGACGACGCCCGTGGTGGGGCGCAGAATCGACACCTGGTCAAAGTTTTTGGCGAGCGAAAAGTCGGTGCGGGCGCACTGGATGAGGTTGAGGCCGTCCTGCACGGGCGGGTCGCTTTCGGTCGCACCGGGGGATTCCTGCTCGTCGGTGGCCCCGGCGGACTGCACGTTGAGCAGCGCCCGGGCGTCGTAGGAGAGCGATTTGACGTACGCGCCGATGGTGGCTCCGTCGGGCGTGGGGCCAGGCTCGCCGCCATCGACGGGGTTGTCGCCGCAGCCGGTGGCGAGGAGCAGCAGCGCGGTCAGCAGCAGGGGAAAGAAGCGGAAGCGTGTCATGGCAGCGGGCGGTTGGGTGAGGTCTCTACTCCTTCACGCCGCACTGCCGGACGAAAGTGATAACGGGGCCGTCGTTTTTTTGTCAGAACGGGCAGGTTTGCGCCATCCTGTTATCTTTGCGTCGCGCCCCTGTCGTACTTCCGGGCTCTCTCCACCGGCCACGACGCGCCATGCCCGACGACTCCGACGACATCACCGTCCTCCTCGGTCGCCTCGCCGACGGCAACCGCGACGCCGCCGACCAGCTCCTGCCGCAGATCTACGACGCGCTCCGGGGCATCGCACGGCAGCAGCTCAGGCGCGAGCGCTCCGGCCACACGCTCGATACCTCGGCGCTCGTCCACGAGGCGTATCTGAAGCTCGTCCAGCAGGAGAACAGCTGGCAGAACCGGGCGCATTTCTATGCGCTGGCGTCGGTGGCCATGCGGCGCATCCTTATCAACTACGCGCACAAACGCAACGCCGCCAAGCGCGGCGGTGGGCAGCACCCGGTGACGTTCGTCGACGAGATCCACCCGGACGAGACGCCGCCCGAGGCGCTCATCGCCCTCGACGAAGCCCTCGAAAAGCTGGCGCTCCTCAACGAGCGGCAGAGCCGCGTCGTGACGTACCACTTTTTTGGCGGCCTCACGCACGAGGAAATCGCGGGCGTGCTGGGCGTGTCCGTGCCCACCGTCCGCCGCGACTGGCGGCTGGCGCGGGCGTGGCTGGCGAGGGAGGTTGGCTGAGTTTGTTGGAATGGCTGGTTATCGAGCCGGGTAGCAAACCGGCCATCCCTCCACCAGCGATGCAGCAGGCTTCCCTGATCGCTTCCAGCGCTTTTTCCGGCGTATCCCATTAACCCACTCTGAATTCGATGGACGCGCAGCGCTGGACCCACATCGGCGAGTTGTTCGAGGCGGCGAGCGCACGGCCCGCCGGCACGCAGGATGCGTTTTTACGCGACGCCTGCCACGGCGACGACGCGCTCTACCGCGAGGTGCGCGCCCTGCTCGACGCCGACGGGCAGACGCACGATTTGCTCGATCGCGAGACGCTCGCCCTCGGCGCATGGATCGACGAGATGGACGCCTTCGAGCCCATCGACGGGCGCATCGGGGCGTACCACGTCGTGCGGCTCGTGGGCACGGGCGGCATGGGGCGCGTCTACCTCGGCGAGCGCGCCGACGGCCAGTTCGATCAGCAGGTGGCGCTGAAGGTCGTCAAGCGCGGCATGGACTCCGAGCAGATCCTGCGGCGCTTCGCCTCCGAGCGGCAGATCCTCGCCCGGCTTCAGCACCCGCGCATCGCCCGCCTGCTCGACGGCGGCGTGACGCAGGATGGGCGTCCGTTCTTCGCGATGGAATACGTCGAAGGCGTTCCCATCGACACGTACTGTGACGCGCACCGGCTGACCATCGACGAGCGGCTGCGGCTGTTCCTGACCGTCTGCGACGCCGTCCGCTACGCGCACCAGAACCTCGTCGTCCACCGCGACCTCAAGCCCGACAACATCCTCGTCACGTCAGCAGGGCAGGTGAAGCTGCTCGACTTTGGCATCGCCAAGCTGCTGGAGGACGATGCCGAAGTCCTCACCCGAACAGGCGCGCCCGTGATGACGCCCGAGTACGCCAGCCCCGAGCAGGTGCGCGGCGAGCTCGTCTCGACGGCCTCCGACGTCTACACGCTCGGCGTCATCCTGTACGAGCTGCTAACAGGCCACCGCCCGTACACGCTCGCGGGCAAGGGGGCGATGGAGAAGGCGCGGATCGTGCTCGATGCCCAGCCCACGCGCCCCAGCCTGGTGCTGCGGCAGACCGAGGAGGCGCCGCCCGAGGCCGTCAGCAAGGCGCGCAAGACGCAGCCGGACCGCCTCCGCCGCCGCCTCACCGGCGACCTCGACGCCGTGTGCCTGAAGGCGCTCCGGAAAGACCCCGACGACCGCTACGCCACTGTCACCGAGCTGGCCGACGAGGTCGAGCGGCACCTCGGCGGGCTGCCCGTGCGGGCGCGTCGCGGCACGGCTCCGTACCGCGTCCGCAAGTTCATCGACCGGCATCGAGCGGGCGTCTTCGTCACCGCCTCGGTAGTGCTGTTCGTCGTCGCCTTCGGACTTTACCACACCACGACGCTGCGGCACGAGCGCGATGTGGCGCGGCGAGAGGCGACGAAGGCGGCGCAGACGGCGGATTTCCTCACCGGCATCTTCGAGATGTCTGAACCCGGCGAGGCGCAGGGGCGCGACGTCACCGCGCGCGAACTCCTCGACGCCGGTGCAGCCCGCATCCGGCAGGACCTGGCCGGGCAGCCCCTCGTGCGCGCGTCGCTGCTCGAAACGCTGGGCAACGTCTACCGCGAACTGAGCCTGTTCGACGAGGCCCGTCCGCTGCTGGAGGAATCCCTCGCGCTGCGCCTCGAGCACCTGGGCGCGCGCGACCTCGAAACGGCGTCAAGCCAGACCGCGCTGGCGATGAACCTGCAAGACGTCGGTGACGTGGAGGCTGCCGCGCCGCTGTTTCGCGACGCCCTCGCCACACGCCGCGCGCTGCTCGAAAAAAACGATCCCGACCTCAGCGAAAGCCTGACGGCGCTCGCCTACCTCCACGAAACCAACGGCGACGCCGAAGCCGCCGAGCCGCTGTTCCGCGAGGCGCTGGCCGTCGAGGAGCGCGCCTTTTCCGCCGCCGACCCGCGCGTGGCGATGGCGCAGGTGCGGCTGGCCCACCTGCTGCGCGGCCAGGACCGCTACGACGAGGCCGAAGAGCTTTTGCGCGACGCTCTCCAGAAGCTCCGCGCCCACTACGACGCCCCGCACCCCGACGTGGCCAGCACGCTCCGAAACCTCGCCGCCGTGCTCCGCGACACCGAGCGCTACGGCGAGGCCGACACGCTTTACCAGGAAGCTCTCGCCCTGCGGAGGGCGCTGCACGGGGAGGATCACGCCGAGGTGGCCAACACGCTCAACAGCTACGCCCTCCTGCTCCAGCAGATGGGCGACTACGACCGTGCGGGCGCGGCGATGGAAGAATTCGTCGCCATCCTCGGGCGCGTCTACGGCAGCGCGCATCCCAGCCTCGCCGCCGCCTACAACAACCTGGCATTTCTCAACCTCGATAAGGGCGATCTGGACGCAGCGGCACGCTACTTCCGAGCGTCGATGGACGTGCAGGACGAAGTCCTCGACGCCGACCATCCCAACCGCGCCCACACGCTCAACGGCCTCGCCACCGTCTACCGTCGCCAGGGCAATCCTGCCGCTGCGCTGCCGCTCCTGCGCCGCTCGCTCGATCTCCGCGAAGCCGCCTACGCACCCGACCACCGTTACGTCCTCGACTCGAAAGGCGACCTGGGCGCGTGCCTGCTCGACCTCGGCCGCCGCGACGAAGCCCGCCGCTTGTTGCAGGAGAGCTACGACGGTTTCCTCGCCACTCGTGGCCCAGATGACAGCCGCACGCAGCGTGCAAAGGAGCGCCTGGAGAGGTTGTGAGGTGGCCGGGGGCGTGCGTGCGGTGGGGAGGATGGAGATGGAGACGGAAGAAGAGACGCCTGCGGCACGCCCCGCCGCCCCGCTACCTCACAATCCCAATTCCTCTACCGGTTCGTCGAACGAGCAGGAGCCGAACGAGGTGGCGAAAGCGTCGCGGGCGGCCTGAACCTGCGCTGCCGTGGCTCGCAGGTCACGGTAGGCGAAGGCCTCGTCGGTGAGGGTGAAGGCGCTGGCGTCCTCGTCTTCGAGCAGACGCGTCAGCGTTTCCGCGTCGAGGTCGTGCGTGTGGAGCAGGACGGCTCCGCCGAAGACGTTGAGGAAGCCATGCATGGGCGCTTCCACTTCGTCGCGGTACTGGCGCACGGGGTGGTGCAGGCCCGCCGTGGCCTTGAAGGGGACGCCCGCCCGGCGCGCCTCCACGAGCGCCTCGGCGAGCGCGTCGGGCGAGGGGAAGAGGTCGGCGGTGACGCCTCCGGTACGCAGCTTTAGTCCCATGCGCGGGCCGCCTCCGGCGTCGTTGTGAGCACGCATCGCCGCCAGCGCGTGCGGGCGCACCGCGAGTCCATCGGGCGAGAAGGGGATTTCGAGGAAGATGGATGCTTTTTCGTAGCGCGCCTGCCGGAAGGCATCTGCCAGCACGGCCAGCAGGTCGGCGGCTCCGCCCTTGGTCTGCACCGACGTGGGCAGGGGCACCTCGAAGGCGTCCAGCGTGGCCAGGTCGGCATACTTGTCCTCGAAGCGCCGGGCGGCTTCGAGGTCGTCCGCCGTGGCGCGCAGGAAGGCTGCTCCCGTGACGCCACCTGTTCCCAGCACGGCGAGGCGGTGCGGGATGGCGGGCTGCGTGGAGCCGAGCGCCGCGAGGTCGCTCAGCCGGGCGGCGGGGATCACGAAGCGCGCCAGCATCCACGCTTCAGGCCGGGCGCGGTGCTGCTCGAAGAGCGGGAAAGCTTTTTCGAGCGGCAGCCCGGCGGGTGGAAACAGCCCGGCGTAATCGATGAGGTCGTGCAGCAGCGCGTGGCGGGCGGAGGCGTTTTCGGCGGGTGGAGCGGGCATGGAAGGCAGAGCGAAAAGGGCGGCAAAGCGCTTTCAGCGGCCTCAGTTCCGTCCGTAACGATGGTAGAACTTGGTGCGAGGGGGTAAACCAAACATCCGGCAGGGTGTATTTTACTCTGTTGTGGGGGGATGCCCCTGCCCGTTCCACCGCTCTTTCACTACCCATCTACCTGTCATGAAACGCCTATCCACGCTCGTCGCGTGCGTGTTCACCATGCTGCTGCTGGTGGCCGCCGACGGCTGCGCGAGCGACCCGAATGTCGAAGGTGCCAAGCTCGACCTTCGCAACAAGGACTACGCCCGCGCCCTCGAAAACGTCAATACCGCTCTCGAAAAAGACGCCAACAACGCTGCTGCCCTCGAACTCAAAGGCCGCATCCTGATGGCGCAGGCCGATGAAGTCACCGACCCTGAGGCGCACGCGCAAATCATCCGCGACATGGTAGCGGCCTTCAACCGCGCCGCCGAGGTCGACCCGGAGATGGCCGAAACCGTCAACATGAACCTGCGGAACGCCTACCTCCAGGAGTTCGACCGGGGGGTAAAAGCCTACAACCGCGGCCAGACCAACGACGCCGAGTTTGGCACGGCGGCGGGCTATTTCGGCAATGCCGCCATGATCCAGCCCGACTCCGCCGGTGCGTACGTCAACAAGGCGTACTCGCTCGTGAGCGCCCAGCGCTCGCCCGAGGCCATCGAGGCGCTCGAAATGGCCGTCGAGAAAGGCGACCAGCAGCCCGAGACGTACCTCTACCTCGCCTCGCTCTACACCGAGGGCCAGCGCACCGACGAAGCGGTAACGCTGCTCGAACGCGCACGCGACGTCATGCCCGACAACCCCGACGTGCAGCAGCAACTGCTCGCCGCCTACGTCGCCGCCAACCAGACCGACCGCGCCGTGGACTACTACCGCGAGGCCGTCGAGCGTGAACCCGACAACGCGCTCTACCGCTACAACTTCGGCTCGCTGCTCTTGCAGACCGAAGACTATGAGGAGGCCGTCGAGCAGCTCTCGCAGGCGACTCGCCTCAACCCGGAGAATGCCAACGCGCAGTACAACCTCGGCGCGGCCTACATCAACCAGGCCGTGAGCGTCAACGACCAGGTGCGCGAGAAAGACGACAAGCTGCGCGAAGAACGCGCGTCGCTCTCGGCAGACGAGATCCGCACGCGCGAGGCCGAACTCGACCGTCTCGTCGACCGCCGCACGGAGCTGTTCTCCCTGGCTATCCCGTCGCTCGAAAAAGCCCGCGAACTGGCCGACCTCAGCGGCGAGCCCGCCACTGAGGCTTGCAAGGCGCTCTTCCAGGCGTACACCAACGCCCGCATGACCGAAAAGGCGCAGGCCGTCGCCGAGTGCGCCGGCTACGGCGACACCAACTGACGCCGGGCAGGTTGGCTGACAGTCGGGTTGGCTGAGCGAGAGGCGCTCCGGTCGCCTTCGCTTTTCACCTCCGACTTTCCGCTTTCGACCTTCAAAAGCCTCCGGGGCCTGTATGGCCTCGGAGGCTTTTATCTTGCCTTCCTCATCCAACCCGTTTCTTCCATGCGCGACGCTTCCTCATTCGGCTTCGGCACGCGGTGCATCCACGCCGGGCAGGTGCCCGACCCCGCCACCGGGGCCATCATGACGCCCATCTTCCAGACCTCCACCTACGTGCAGGAGGGGCCGGGCGTCAACCAGGGGTTCGACTACTCGCGCGTCAACAATCCCACGCGTGTCGCGCTCGAAGGCAACCTCGCCTCGCTCGAAGGCGCGACGTACGGCATGGCGTTCTCGTCGGGCGTCGGCGCGATGGATGCCATCCTGAAAGGGCTCAACCCTGGCGACCACGTCGTGGCCACGAACGACCTCTACGGCGGCAGCTACCGGCTCTTCACGCAGACGTTCGCCCGCTTCGGCCTCACGTTCTCGTTTGTCGACATGACGAATCTGGACGCCGTCGAGAAGGCCATGACGCCACAGACGAAGCTCGTCTGGGTCGAGACGCCCACCAACCCGCTGATGCGCGTGATCGACATCGCGGCGGTCTGCGACGTCGCCCACGCCTGCGGGGCCGACGTGGCCGTGGACAACACCTTCGCCACGCCGTACCTCCAGCAGCCCCTCGCCCTCGGCGCGGACCTGGTGATGCACAGTGCCACCAAATACCTCGGCGGCCACTCCGACGTGATTCTGGGCTGCATCATGACCTCGCGCGACGACTGGCACGAGTCGCTGCGCTTTCAGATCAAGAGCACCGGCGCCGTCCCTGGCCCGATGGACTGCTTTCTCGTGCTGCGCGGCACCAAAACGCTCCACCTCCGCATGGAGCGGCACTGCGCCAACGGCCGCGCTGTCGCCCGTTTCCTCGACCGTCACCCGAAGGTTGCGCGCGTGTTCTGGCCCGGATTGGAGAGCGATCCTGGCCACGACGTCGCCACACGCCAGATGCGTGATTTCGGCGGCATGATGTCGTTCACGCTCAAAACCGACACCGTGGACGCCGCTACAGAGGTCATCACGAAAACCCGAATCTTCCAGCTTGCCGAGAGCCTGGGCGGCGTCGAGAGCCTCATCGAGCACCCGGCCTCGATGACGCACGGCTCGATCCCCGTCGAGGAGCGCGTCAAAAATGGCTTTTTCGACTCGCTCATCCGCCTCTCGGTCGGCGTCGAGGACGAGGCGGATCTGATTGCCGATCTCGAACACGCGCTGGCGTGATTTTTCGACTGCGGCCTCTGGCTTCGCGCAGAGCAGGCTCCTCAGGCTGAGGATGCGAGGCGTGCGAAAAAGCCACGCCCGTTTTTTCGACCTCCCACGCAACCAACCTCAAAAGGCTCGTATTGTATCTGACAGATATGAAAGACCGACCCCGTACCGATTACGCCCTCCTGGGCCTGCTCGCCGCCCACCCGATGAGCGGTGCCGAACTGCGCGACACCATCCAGAACAGCATCCGGCACTTCTGGTCGGAGTCGTTCGGGCAGGTGTACCCGGCGCTCAAACGCATGGCGGGGGAGGGGCTCGTGGAGGCGCTGCCGCCCGAGGCGACGGGCAAGCGCCCGCGCATCCGCTACGCCATCACCGACGCGGGGCGCGCGGCACTGTCGGGGTGGTTCGGGGAGGCCATCGCTCCGCAGCCGCCCCGACAGGAGATGCTGCTGAAGCTCTTTTTTGCGCCGCACGCGCCGCCGGGCGTCCTGCGCGCGCAGGTCGAGGAGTACCGAACCCGGAATGCTGTGCACCTCGCGCACCTCGAAGCCGCCGTCGCAGGCATCGAAGACCGCCTGCACCCTGATGCGCCGTACTGGAAGATGACCGCTCGCCAGGGCATCCTCGTGCTCCGCGCCACGGTGGCGTGGGCCGACGAAACCCTCACCGAACTCGACCGCCTTTCCGCATGAAACGCGTTCTTCTCGGGGCCGCACTCGCGGGCCTGCTGGTCGCCTCGCTCCGCGCCCAGCCCGCACCGGGCGACGCCGCGGCGCTGTCGCGGTTCGTTCGGGCGCAACTCGATAAGTCCAACATCCCCGGCGCGGCGGTCGTCGTAGTGCAGGGTGACTCGGTCGTGTTTGCGGAAGCCTTCGGCGGGCAAACGAAAGGGGGCGCGCGCTCGCGCCCGAGACGCCGTTTCTGATCGGGTCGATGAGCAAGTCGTTCACCGCGCTGGCCGTCCTGCAACTCGTCGAACAGGGCGCGCTCGGCCTCGACGCGCCTGTCACGGAATACCTGCCGCGCTTGCGGTTCGCAGGTGACGCAGGGCGCGGCATCACCATCCGGCACCTGCTCAACCACACGAGCGGCATCGCGGAGAAAGACGGATTTCTCAGGCTGCCGGAGCCGTTTTCGTGGGACACCGCACCGTTCGAGCGCGTGCACCTCCAATCCACACCTGGCACGCAGTTCGATTATTCGAACCTCAACTACACGATCCTCGGCCTGGTGATCGAAGAAATGTCGGGCCTGCCGTTCGCCCGACTACGTGGAACAGCGCATCGCCGTGCCGCTGGGGATGGCGCACACGTCGGCCACGCGGGGCGCATTCGGGGGCGAACTGGCGCAGGGGCACCGGTTCTGGTACGGGCCGGCACTGCCGGGCGACGAGACGTACCGCGAGGCTGCGATACCAGCGGGCTTTATCGCGTCGAGTGCTATGGATCTGGGGCGGTTTCTGTCGGCGCACCTCGACACAGCAAACGTGAAAGCGCGGCTGGGCATTTCGCCAGCCCTCCTCGAAGCGTCGCGCACGCCGTGGAACGGCGATACGCTGGGGTACGGCGATGGGCTGGCGGCGGGCGCGGTGGAACGGCATCGACGTCGTGCAGCACACCGGGCTGATCGGCACGTACAGCAGCGCCATGCTCTACGTGCCCGCGTGGGGCTACGGCATCGCCGTCGTGGCGGACGCCAACACGTTCGCGGGCAACCGCCAACTCGCGAGCGGCGCGCTGACGTGGCTCGAAGGCGGCACGCCCGTGGTGGCCCGACCGGCAGAGGTCTGGTGGCGGCTGGGGGCGCTGGCGGGTCTGCTGTTGTCCGCCTACGGAGCCGGGAGATCGGCGTACCGGTGGAACGGTGCGGGGCGGCCACTCGGCGTGCCACGAGGCGGCAAGACGTGGGCGAAGCTCGGGTGGGACGTGGGCGTCTCGGCGGGGCTCGTCATCGGCATCCCGCTGGTGTTCGACACGCCGATCAACCTCATGCTCGACGCGCAGCCTGACCTCGGCTACGCCCTCGTCGTTGGCGCGGCGCTGACTGTCACCGGCGGTGTGCTCCATGCAATGACGCCAAGGTGAGCGCATGAGCTTCGCGCCGTCGTGGGTCAGCGCACGATCTCCACGTCTACGCCCGACAGCCGAACTGCGACGCCCTGGCGCAAGGTGTTCTGAATCTCTGCTACGCTGTCGGTGTGGTGGAGCAGCGCCCGCACCTCGTCCTCGGTGCTTCCCCGCGCTACGACACGCGCGCGATAGGTGACGTGGGTGGCCGGTTCGCCCACGCCGCCAAACGCACCTTCGACCTCCACTTCGACCTTTTCGACGGTGATGCTTTGCCGGGCGGCTTCGCGGTACACGTCGTTGCAGTAGCATGTCGCCAGCGCCAGAAAGAGCAGTTCGCCCCCGTTGGCGCTCGAACCGAAGCCGCTCGCTTTAGGCGGGATGTCGAGGGCATGGGCGCTTTCGTCTGTCGCCAGCGTCACCCGGTGGATGCCCTTCTCGTTTACGACCTGCGCGCGGATGTTCATCGCTGTCGTGGACTATTTGTGGTGAAAGGCTATCCCTCGCCGTCGCCGTCACCGATGGGTTTGCGCCTATTGCCCGCCGCGTCGCCTGCCCGGCTCAGCATCCCGGCGATGTCCACGCCCGTCGTGGCTTTGAGGCTTTCGAGGAGCGCGGGCGTGGCGCCGGCGATCTGGTGCATCACGTTCGGTACGCCCGTGCCGTTGCCGCTGTCGACGACGGTGAGCTTGTCGATTTTGAGGTGATCGACGGTTTTGAGGACTTCCTTCATGATGTCTGGCAGCATCTGGATGAGGAAGAGTTGCTCGGCGTCTGATCCGGCGTTTTTCCACAGTTCGAGTTTCCGGGTGAGGATTTCGACCTCGGCCTTGCCGCTTTCGAGAATGCGGGCGGCATCGCCGATGGCATTCTCCTCTTTCGCCCGCCGCTCGGCCTCGGCCCGCACGACGATTTCGGCACGCTGCCGCTTTTCGGCCAGCAGCACCTCCTGCTCGGCCAACTCCTGCTCGGCAATCGCCTTCGCCAAGCTCGCCGCCACCCCCACGCGCGCCTCCTCGGCCTCGGACTGCGCCGCCAGCTGCGCCCGCACGATGCGGACTTCGTTCTCGGCCTCGGCGATGTTTTTGTTGGCGCTCGCCTCGGCCACGCGCGCCTGCTCCATGCGCTGCGCCTCCACGACCTCGGCAGCCGCGATGATGTGCGCCGTCTGCTGCCGCCCGATGGCGTTGAGGTAGCCCCGGTCGTCGTCCACCGACTGGATCTTGAGCGTGTCGAGGTGCAGGCCGAGGGCAGAGAGGTCGTTGTCGGCTTCGTCCAACAGTTCTTTGGCGAACTTCAGCCGGTCCTCGTTGACCTCCTCGGGCGTCAGCGTGGCGAGCACGCCGCGCAGGTTGCCTTCCAGCGTCTCCTTGGCGATCATCATCACCTCGTCCTGGTTTTTGCCCAGCAGGCGCTCGACGGCGTTGTTCAGTTCAGGCTCGGACGAGGCGATTTTGACGTTGGCGATGGCGCGCACTTGGAGCGGGATGCCGCCCTTCGAGTACGCATTCGTCACCGACAGGTCGATGGGAATGGTGTTGAGCCGCAACCGGTCCACCTCCTCGAACACGGGAATCCGGAAGCCGCGCCCGCCTTTGATGACCCGGTAGCCCACCGACGAGCCGTCGGGCAACGTGCGCTGACGGCCCGAGAAAATCAGCACCTCGTTGGGCTGGCAGATTTTGAGGTTGGCCTTGATGAAGAGCGCGAGCACCAGAATCAGAACGATGAGGATGCCGGCGATGGTGAGGATGTCCATGAGGGGAAGGTCGGAGGTGGAGAGTCGGAACGCGGAAGTAGGAGCGTACCGTGGCACGTCTGCGCGGAAACCGGAACGACGTAACACATTCGTCAACGGCAGGACTCGCGCGCAGTTGCGCGCTTTCAGCCGCCCGGCACCGGCGTCGTCGCAAACGCGACCCAGAACAACAGAAAGCGGTAGGCGAGCGTGGCGAGTACGAACAGCGCGGGCAGCAGCAGAAGCGACATGCCTTGCAGCACGACGGTGCGCCACAGCGCCGCTTTACTCGGCAACCCGAACGCACGTCGCAGCATCAGGTACAGGTACACCGCCAGCAGCAGGGATGCGATGTGCTCGTGGATATGATGGGCCACGAAGGGAGGCAACCGTTCCACCACGTCGTACAGCGCGAACTGGTAGAAAAACAGAAACGCCGACATCACGACCAGCAGTTGCCACGCCAGAAAATGCGCGGCTAGCACGACGTGATCGGCGTAGAGGCGGCGCGGCAGCACGGCCTTGAGCGCGAGCGCGTAGAGCGGGATGAGCAGGAAAATCAGTGTGCGGGCGTACGCGCTGCTGCGCGCGTCGAAGCGTTCTTTGTACGATTCGTAGCGTGCCGCGTACGCCGCCTCGCCCAGTTTCTCCGCGCCGATCCGGTGCCGCACGCGCGCGTCGATGTGTGCGAACTGGCTGTAAAACTGCCGCGTGCGCTGCGATTCCAGCGTGGTGTTGAAGCCGCTGTAGCCCGTGAATGGCTGCGCGAAAAAGTAGACCAGGTTGCACAAGAGGAAAACACGGAAGGGCGTCAGGTGCGGCTTGCGCTCGCCCTGGATGTAGGCCAGCGTAAGGGCACCGGGCTTCACGAGCAGCAACCGAAACGAGCGCCACAGCGTCCCGTCGATGTTGGTGAGCGTGCCGAAGGCGTCGCCCAGAAAATGGCGGAACGTGCGGTCGCCTTCGTCCAGCTTTTTCTCGCCGCAGTCGTGGCAGTAGGCGCCTCGAAACGCCGTACCGCACGACGGGCAGGCGGGAGCTTCTGCCTCGGCGCTCATTCTATTTCAGGCAGCGATGGCAGCGCACCGCCGGGGCGGACGACCTCGGCCACGCGCCCGTCCATCCGCACGATCACGACCTCCTCGCCCGGCGCAAACGCGCCCTCGGACGCGTCGAACGGGCGGGCGATGAGCTTCATCCGGGTGCCGCGCGCGACAACGGTGACCGTGCCGCGCTCGCCCGGCTCGAAGGGCAGTTGCACCCGCGCCGTCTTGCCCCGCAAATCGTCCGTCGTGACGGTGCTCGACACGTCCGCGTGCGCGACGCGCTTGATGACGTACGAGCCGCCCAGCCCGGCCACGAGTCCCATCGCCGAGGCGACGATAGCCGTGAACGGCTCGCCCGCGTCCTGCCACGCGAACAGCACGCCCGTAAGCCCGAAAAACGCGGCGAACAGAAAGATCGTCCGGAGCGAAATCAGGTCGATGAGCCCGGCCCCGGCTCCCGGCCCGTGGAGGTCGGCATCAACCTCCACGTCCGCGTCCACGTCGGCGTCGGCATCACCGCCGAAAAGCGATAGCAGCACGAAAAAGCCGCCGACGAGCAGGGCCACCCAGTAAAGCGTGTTCATAAGAGCAAAGTAGAACAGCAGAAGTCAGCAGAACAGGTCAGCGGTCCACCGCGCACGCGATCCAGTCGGATGAGATGTCGCTGTCAGATTGGAAGACCCCAAACTCAGCGCTCGACCCCTCGCCGGATTCCGTGGCCATCTGGAAGTGAGCGCTCGCTTTCGCGACGGCGGCGAAAACACCCGTTTTCAGAGGACGTGCAGGCGCTGTAGAAAGAAATAGAGGGAATCCGCACCTGTCGCGCTGTACCAACTCGTTGTGTCCAGCAGTGTCATGGGTGAACTGGCGGTAGACAAACGCTCGCCCGACTTGATAGCGACTTCTGTCGCCTGCTTACTTGTCAGTGTCAGATCCCATTCCACCACGGCGTTGCGGACGAATGGACTCCATTGAATCTCGGCTTTGCACGTCAGCACCGGATACACCGTGACGCGGCGCGTGGACAGTGTGCTTTTCAGTCTTACATCCGCCTCACGTTGGCCTTGACAGGAATCGGATGTGCTATCCCATCTACTTATATAATATGGAAAAGGAGATTCAGAAACCCGTTTAGATTTTCGAGACGAAACGTTGGCATATTCTGAATTGGTGACAAGTGAAGAATTTTTGCCTATTAAAGGTGTCATATCCGGGTTGGAAGAGTAAGTATTGCGCCACTGATTAAAAAGATGAAGTCTGTACCTAATAATGCATTGAGAGACGAGTCGATTTTGTGAGATCGTTCACGCTGCTGAAATATTCTGAGATAAAAGCAATCTTGGTAGCGTCATCTCAATTATGGGCGGGGTTGATGTGCCACATCCAAGAATAAGGGTAGCAGCAGCGCAAGGAGGACAGATAGGGTCTTCATGGCTCGTGAAGTTTGTTTGTGATGATTCGAGACCTTCGGTGGTGGCGCCAAGGCATCTGCATATTCGTGAAATTACTGCCAATCTCGGGTGTACTTTGGCGCGCCTTGCTCATCCCTCGCCGATGAGCGGCACGAAGCGGCAGGCGTCGAGGGCTTCCTGCTCGAACGTGTCCGGCCCGGTGCGGGTGATGCGGAGCATCGTCTGCTGCTCGGCGGAACCGACGGGGATGACGAGCCTGCCGCCCGGCTGCCGGAGCTGGTCGAGCAGCGGTTGCGGCACGTGCTGGCCGCCCGCCGTCACCAGGATGGCGTCGAAGGGAGCCTTCTCGGGCCAGCCCAGCGTGCCGTCGCCGCAGCGCGTCTCGATGCGGTAGCCCATCTTTTCGAGCAGCGCCGTCGTCTGCACGTAGAGCTTTTCGTGGCGCTCGATGGAGAACACGCGCGTGCCCATCTCGGCGAGCACGGCGGCTTGAAAGCCGCTGCCCGTGCCGACCTCCAGCACCCGGTCGCCCGGCTGCACCTTGAGCAGCGACGTCTGGTAGGCGACGGTGTAGGGCTGCGAGATGGTCTGGTTGAGGCCGATGGGCAGGGCCTCGTCGCGGTAGGCGCGGTGGCGCAGCGCGGTGTCCACGAAGCGGTGGCGCGGCACGCGGGCCAGCGCGGCGAGCACGTGCTCGTTCTCGATGCCCTTTTTGCGGAGTTCGTTCAGCAGCGCTTTGCGCCGCCGGGTGTAATACAGATCCTCGTCCTGCATGGACCGGGGGAGTTGGGTGTGTTGGTTGGCAGGGTTGGTCCACCATCAACAAACCAACCCTCAGCCAACGGCGCGCGCCTCGTCACACGTTCTCGCTCACCAGTTCCGGCCGGTCGTCGGCACGCTCGATGCCGAGGGCTTCGCTAAGATACGCGCCCAGCGATTCGCCCGTGAGGTTGCGCAACAGCTCGCCGTTCCACGCCACCGAGATCTGCCCCGTCTCCTCCGACACCACGATCACGAAGGCGTCCGTCTGCTCCGACAGGCCGATGGCGGCCCGGTGGCGCAGGCCGAGCTGGGCGTCGAGGTCGATGCGCTGCGTGACGGGCAGGATGCACCGGGCGGCTTCGATGAGGCCGTTCCGCACGATCACCGCGCCGTCGTGGAGGGGGTTCTTGCCATAGAAAATGGTGACGAGCAGTTCGTGGTCGAGGTTGGCACGTAGCAGCGTGCCCGTCTCGGCGTAGGAGCGCAGGCCCGTGGTGCGCTCGAAGGCGATGAGCGCGCCCATGTGCAGCGCGCTCATCTCGACCGCCGCCGCCACGACCTCGTCGAGCACGTCGTAGGCGGCCTGTGGGCGCATGAGGTTGCGGATGAGGGGATTCTGGCCGAGCAACAGCAGCAGCCGCCTCAGTTCGGGCTGGAACAGCACGATGATGGCGATGACGAACACGCCCGAAAGCGACGAGAAGAACGCCGTCAGGATCGTCATGTCGAGCGCGGCCACGACCACCTGCACCACGAAGAGCGCCAGCAGCCCGAGCGCGATCTGAACCGCAATCGTGCCGCGCATGAGGCGGTAGAGGCGGTACAGGATAAACGCCACCAGCGCGATCTCCAGCACATCCACCGGGCGGATGATGTCGAAAAGCCATTCGAACAGAGTCACGGGCGGCAGGGCTGAAGATCAGCGCCAAAGTACGACGGGGAAGGAGGGGCTCACTGCGTTCGCTGTTGACTGGTATGCTGAGGCATGGGGTTCGAAGTACCCTGTACCTGCTTCCATTCTGCGCTACCCCACCCCCGAAGCCAGCACCCGCAGCATCTCCACCGTCGGGCGCACGTCGTGGGTACGGACGAGCGTGGCGCCGCGCAGCACGCCGAGGGCCGTCGCGCCGAGCGTGCCGTAGAGGCGCTCGTGGACGGGTGCGGGAATGCCGGGCTGGCCCAGCAACGCGCCGATGGTGCTTTTGCGCGAGACGCCGAGCAGCACGGGGCGGCGCAGGCGCTCGCGCAGCACGCCCGTCGCGCCGACGAGTGCCATGTTCTGCGCGGGCGATTTTCCGAATCCGAAGCCCGCGTCCACCACGATGCTCGCCACGCCCGCCGCTGCGGCAACCGCCACCGACGCGCCGAGCGACGCGGCGACGTCCTCGACGACCTCGCCGTACTCCGACGGTCCTGCCGGGCCGCCCGTGCGCCCGAGCGCGTGCATCACCACGATCCCGGCTCCGAAGCGCGCCGCTACGCCCGCCATCTCAGGGTGTACGCGCAGGCCCGTCACGTCGTTGATCAGGTGCGCGCCGCGTTCCAGCGTGGCCTCGGCGACACCCGGCTTGTACGTGTCGATGGACAGCAGCGCGTCGGGGAAGCGCGCCGCCAGCGCCTCGACGACGGGCAGCACGCGCCGCTTTTCCTCGTCCTCGTCCACGGCAGGCGCGCCGGGGCGGGTGCTCTCCCCGCCCACGTCGAGCAGCAGCGCGCCTTCGCGGAGCATCGCCTCGGCCTGCCGCAGCGCGGCATCCACCGTCGCCAGCCGGCCCCCGTCCGAGAACGAATCCGGGGTGATGTTGAGGATGCCCATCACGTGCGCGCCCGCCGAGGCGAGCGGCCCGGCGAAAGGGCGGCAGTCGAGCACGCGACCGCGCAGGGAGAGCACGAAAGGATCGGATTCGATCATCGGTGCGGGGGGATGGTTGGACCGTTAAGCCGTTGCAAGACAGAAGGTTGTGTTACGCTGTGGTTCTGTTCGCCATTCTTGCCGGATCGGTCAGATTCGGTCGGATCAACCCCTTTGGGTCGCCGGTCGGACATTGGGTACCACGCACCGGAATCCTACCCGCACCGCTCGCCTGGTGCTTCCATTTCTGTTCACCCATCCCAGATTCCCCCATGTCCCGCATTCCCCTCAGCACCACCGACGATTGGCAACTTAAGTTCGACGAGCAAGACGTGCGTGGCTTCACAGCCCTCGACGCCGACGGCAACGAGGTGGGGCGCGTCTCTGACATGATCGTGGACACCGACGAAGAGCGTGTGGACGCCGTCACGCTCGAGGATGGGACCGAGTATCCTGCCCGTGACCTGTCCATTGGCGACGGCGTCGTCTACCTCACGGCACCCGCCGACGAGGAAGCGGGCGCGTCCGTGACGGTGTTCGAGCACGGCCACGTCGTCCGGCGTGAGCATGTCGGCGAACTCGACTCCGACGCCTACGCCGACGCCTTCCGTGAGCATTACGCCACCACTTACGGCGGCGATGACTACGACCGCTACGCGCCCGCCTATACCTACGGCTACGAACGCGGCCAGCACGAAACCTTCCGCGACCGCTCCTACGCCGACGCGCAGACGGACTTGCAGCGTGACTACGCCACGCGCTACCCCGATCGCACGTACGACGATGATCGCGCCGCTGTCGAATACGGGTACACCTATGGCCAGACACGCGCGTGAACACCTCCCGCCCTGTCATCGACCGCGACGGCCAGCGTGCCGCATTTTCCCAGGACCCTCCGGCGCAGACAGCCTCCCACGCGCTGCGCCTCGACGACGGGACGCGCATTGACGTGCCTACTGCCCTCGTCCGGGAGGACGGCGAATGCTACCGAGCCGACCTCTCGTTCGACGAACTACGGCGAGCCATGCTCACCGAGGCCGAGGAGCATCTCCGTGTACGTACCGAAACCCGCGACACCGCCCGGGTGCGCGTGAGCACGCGTGTCGAGGAAGAAACCCAGATTGTAGACGAGCCGCTCTCGCGCGACACCATCGAGATCGACCGCGTGCCCATCGGCACGTACGTGGACGAGCGCCTTCCGGTGCGCCACGAAGGCGATACGATCGTCGTCCCGGTGTACGAAGAAGTGCTCGTCGTCGAAAAGCGCCTCCTGTTACGGGAGGAGGTCCGCATCGTCCGGCGGCGCGAAGAAACGCGCGATCCGCAAGAAGTCACGCTGCGCCGGACGCACGTGGAAGTCGAGCGCACGCCGCTTCCGCCCACCCCGTAAGGACAGCCCCCTGTCCAACTCTATTCGTTAAACCCAACAAAAACAAACCAGTACCATGGCAAAGACCATCGTAGGACTTTATGACGACCTCAGCACTGCACGAGCGGTGGTGAAAAACCTCGAAGACGCCGGCTTCGGCGACGCCCACCTCCAGGTGGCCACGCACGACACCGCCAACCGCACCGGCTACGAGATGGACGACCCCAACTCGCTCCTCGACACGCTCTCGCGCTTCGAGGTAGACGACAACGAATCACACTTTTACGCCGAGGCCGTCCGCCGCGGCGGCACGCTCGTCATCACGAGGGCGCACGACAACGACGCCGACAAGGCGGTAGACATCATGGCGCGCGGCAACCCGGTGCGCTACGAAGACCGTATGAACGCCTACAAGCAGGAAGGCTTCACCGACTACGACCACTCGGCAGATGCCTACACCGACAAACAACGCCTCGAGGAGCGCGAGCGCTTCGCCGACCAGCGGCAGCAGCGGTTGCAGGAGATCGAGGAAAACCTCAAGATCGGCAAGCGCGAAGTCGTCCGCGGCGGCGTGCGCGTCCACAAGTATGTGGATACCGAGCGCGTCGAGGAGACGCTGCAACTGCGTGAGGAGCACGTAGACGTGGACCGCAGGCGTGTGGACCGCGTGGTGGCTCCGGGCGAGGTGGACGATGCCTTCGAGGAGAAGACCATCGAACTCGTCGAACGCGCCGAGGAAGCCATCGTCGAGAAAGAGACGCGCGTGACAGGCGAAGTCACTGTTGGCAAAAACGTCGAGACGCACCAGGAAACCGTCGGTGGCGACGTGCGCCGCACGCGCATCGAGGTCGAAAAACTCGACACGGCCGAACTGCGCGGCATGGAAACCGGCTTCCGCCAGCACTACGACACGGCCTATGCCACCGCCGGACGCGATTACGATTACTACCGCCCGGCCTACGAATATGGCTACGCGGCAGGTAACACGTACCGCGACCGCGACTACACCGATGTCGAGCGCGACCTTCGCACCGACTACGACAGCCGGTACGGCAAGGACAACGACAGTGCGTGGGACGACGTGAAGGACGCCGTCCGCCACGGCTACCACAAAGCCAAAGCTGCCGTCACCTGATTTCCGGGCCAACGGCTGACCAAAAAGACCGGCTCTCGTGCTCTGGCGCGGGGGCCGGTTTGTTTTTGGTGCGAGGTGCGAGCGGGGATAAAGTCCAGTTCTCCTTGCCCAGCATCCTCCCGGAAGCGTCACCCTGAGCGGAGGCCGTAGGCTAAAGTCGAAGGGTCTGTTGCCACCAGCGCCCACGTCACCGAGGCGTGCTGCTGGTCTTCGCTCGAAAACGAGGGCCTCTTCCAGTCCCCAGTCATCCATCCACCTTTTCCACGATGCCCACCACCGTCGCGTCCGTGGGTACGAGGCGTGGACGGAAGGGAATGCCTGCCTCGGCAGACGTGGCGTAGACGACCGTATCACCCGGCCCGCCGTCCATCGTGTCGAGCGCCGCGAAGGGTGTGCCCTGCGGACTTCCATCGGCGTCGAGGGCCTGCACGAGCAAGAGCCGCTGCCCGGCGAGCGCCTCGTGTTTGCGCGTGGCCCACACGCATCCGATGACCTTTCCCAGCAGCATCAGCCTGTAACTTCGAGGTTGTCCACGATAGCGACGATGACGGCGTCGACGGGCTTCGTTTTGGTCTGCTCCGTCAGCCGGGCGCTCGAGCCCTGCACGACGAGCACGAGTTCACCGACGCCCGCGCCCACGCTGTCGACGGCCACGACGAAGCCACCCGTCGGCGTGCCGTCGAGCCCGACGTTCTCGACGATCTGCAGCGTCATCCCGACGAGTTGCGCGTCTTTGCGCGTGGCCCACACGGTGCCCGAGACACGTCCTAAAGTCATGGCAGGAAAAGCTTGGAAACCGCCAAGATACACGGGCGCGCCCCGCGATCCGCGCTCACAGGTCGAGCGGCGGCATCACGCATTCCTCGCCCTCCGACGCCGCGCCGTACGTGTACGCTTCGAAGCGCACGGAATCCGCCATCGTCACCTCGAACAGCGTGTTGTACTCGCAGTCCGGCAGGTTGGCCGTGGGCGGGCCGCCGAGCGCCTCGACGAGTGCCCCGACGGTGTTGCTGTGCCCGACGACGAGCGCCGCGCTGCCCGGAGGCAACGCCCGGATCTGCCGCGCCGTGCGGATGGTGAGGCTGTCTGTGCCACCCTCGACGGGCACCACGACAGGCGTGATCCCGACCCGCTCGGCCAGCGGCTGCGCCGTGAGGCCTGTTCGCTGGAACGGCGTCACGAAGATCGCGTCGATGTCCGCACCTTCGAGCGAATCCGCCAGCGCCCGTGCACGGGCCATGCCCGCCTCCGACAAAACAGGATCGTCGCTGTCGTCCACTTTTTCGGCGTGCCGCACGAGGTAGACCGTCGTGGCCGCGGGCGGCGGTGGCGTGGGGGCGGGCGGCGCGTCCGGTGAGGCGCACGCGGCGAGGAGCAGGGCGAGGAGCACAGGGAAAACGCGCATGGGGAAGGGAGAGGGGTGAAGGGTGACGGGCAGGAACGCAGCGTGCTGCGCCCGGATCGGAAGGGCAATGTAGGGGCGCTTTTTTGCGCCCCCAACAGGATCCGAATTGCGGAAAGTGTCCCCAACCAGACGCCGGTGCCGTAGGGGTGCAGCGCGCCACACCCCTACGGTGACGGGCGTTCAACCAAACGCATCGGCGCCCTCCACAGGCGGCGTCTCGTCCATCCACAGCCAGCCGTCGCGTCCGTCGGCCAGGTGGACGTGCGCCCACCACTGCTGTGCGGGTTCGACGGTCTGGCGCAGCGCGGGCGTGCCTTGGCCGGGGACGGGGAGGTCGGCGCCTGCGCCCGAGAACGCCAGCACACCGCCGTGCCAGACGCGGTAGCTGCCTTCGCCCTCGTAATCGAGCACGAGCAGCGTGTCGCCCGCCGCCACGGCGTGTGTCTCGTCCGCCGTGACGAATACCTCGGTGGGCCGGTCGGCAACGTACACGCCGATGCGCGTCAGCAGCACGAAGCCGCGATCTGCCTCCATGTGCGTGCCCGCAGGAAGCATAAACGCGGTGCTCGACGTGTCGCCCGCGACCGCGTACACCGCCGTCTCGCCGCTCGTCGTCCACGACGTGTACGTGCAGCCCTCGAACGGGCACGCGCCCTCGACCCGCAGCGGCGCGACGGGTTTTGTGGCGAGGGCGCGGTCGTCGGTGGAAATCGCAGTCGTTTCGGTGGGTAACGGCGTGGGCGGAGCCGGTACAGCGGGCGGTGTCGGAGCCTCGCAGGCAGCCAGCAGCACGAGGAGGGAAAGCAGTCGGAAAGGCATACTCGGGGTCGAGGGAGGGGCAAACGAAGAGATCACGCGACGGGTGGCGCGGCTCCGTCGCCGATGGGCGTGGCGGTGCGCCCTTGCTGCAGCGCGTCGGCGAGCACGGGGCCGCCGGGGAGGCTACGCAGCGCGTGCGCCACGTCCGTCACGCCGTCGCGGCCCTGGAGCGCGCCCAGCAGTTCCTTGAGCACCGGCAACGCCATGCCCGTCTGCAAGATCGTGCCCAGCACGCCCGACGCCACCGGGTGCGGCTGCGGCGCGCCGTCGCCTTGCCCACCCATGCCCGTCACGTTGAGGATCTTGATGCTATCGATGTGCTCGGCGGGCTTCATCAGTTCCGCTGTGAGCTGCGGCAGCAGCGGGATGAGTTGCTGAAGCGTCTGCGCCAGCAGCGCCCGTTCGCCGATGACGTTCTGTGCGTCGAGGCGCAGGCGCTCGCGCTCGGCCTCTGCCCGCCCGACGACCTCGATGGCGAGGGCTTGCTTCTCGGCAGCCTCCGAGTCCAGCGCGGCGGCGTCGAGCCGGGCCTGCGCCAGGTTGCGGATCTCGTACGCCGACACGTCGGCCTCGACCTGCTGCATGGCTTTTTCCACCTGCGCGCGCTTTTCGGCCTCGATGACCTCGATGGACTTCTGCCGCTGCGCGATTTCGAGCGCGCGCACGGTCTGCGCCTTTTCCTCGGCGCGGATTTTCTCGGCTTCCTGGAGGGCCGTTTCTTCGAGCATTTTCAGCTTCTCGCGCAGCGCCTCGGCCTCGGCGGCTTCGCGCTGGATGCGGGCGATCTCGACCTCCTGAATCTTCTGCTGCTCGGCCACCTTGATGGCGCGCTCGCGGGCGATCTGCGCCTGCTCCACCTGCTGCCGCTTCTGCTCGTCGGCCAGTTCGATGGCGCGCTGCCGCTCGATCTCGGCGGCCATCACCTCCTGCTGCTTCAGTTCGTTCGCCACCGTCACCTGCTTGTCGCGGAGGATGCGCGCTTCCTCGGCCATGCGCTCCTGCTCGGCCACGGTGCGCTGCGTGGCGGCGTCCTCGCGCGCCTCGGCCTCGTGGATCTCGCGCTTCTGCGCCGCCTCTTTCTCCTTGATGTCCTGCTCGATCTGAAGCTGCCGCAGCCGCGCCTCGCGGTTCTGCTCGGCAATCGTCACCTCTTTCTGCCGCAACCGCTGGTTGGCGGCCTCGACCTCGCTCGACGTGCGCTGCGCGATCTCCTTGCGGCCCCGCGAGTCGAGCACGTTGTCCTCGTTGTGCTGCTCGAGCGGAAGCTGTTCGAGAAACTGGATGGCGACATCGTCGAGCTTGTAGCCGTTGAGGACGACCTCCCCTTCGCCTTCCTGCCCCAGCGCTTTCAGGATCTCGTCGCGGAAAAGGCGGCGGTTCTGGTAGAGCTGGTCGAAGGTGAGCTTGGCCCCGGCGGTCTTGAGCGCGTCGGCGAACTTGGCCTCGAACAGCTCGCGCAGGATCTCGGTGTCGCTCGCGCGGCCGCAGCCAATCGTCGTGGCGACGTGGCCGATGTCTTCGCCGATGGAGTTGATCTTGATGTAGAAATCCACCTCGACCTCCGCCCGGATGCCGTCGGCGCACGAAAGGCTCTCGTACTTGCGCCGCACGATGCGGACGGTTTTGACCGTCAGGTCGATGGTGTCCACACGGTTGAAAAGCGGCACCACGAAGGCGCTCGACAGGTACACGCGCGGCGCGTCGGCCCCGAAGCCCGTTTTGACGAGCGCCTGCCCCGGCGCGGCCTTGACGAGAAACTTGTTGAAGAGCGAGATGACGAACCCGACGAGCAGCACAGCGCCGACGACGAGCCCGACCACCCAGTACATCTGCGGGGTGAGTTCCATGACGGTTTTTTGAGAGAGGGGAGGGAGCGGAGGTGCCCGTCGCTACTCGGCGTAGGGCGCGACAAAATAGAGGTTTAGCGCCTCATCGTGTTCGTAGACGAGCACTTTCTGTCCGTAGGCAAGTGACACACCCGGCTCCACCCGCGCGCTGACTTCCACCGGCCCCGACGCCGTGCGGAGCGTGACGCTGCCGAACGTGTCGGTGAGCGTGCCGCTCGACACCGTGGCGGTGCGCCCGACGAGCGTTTTGCGCTTGGCAGCCTCCTCGGTTTTGAACAGCCTGCCGAGTGGACGGCTCAGCACGCCCGTCGTACCCAGCCCGGCCAGAAGCGCCACGGGCAGCGTCGCACCTGTGGCCGCCCAGCCGTCGAGTCCAAAAAGCCCGCCCAGCAGCCCGTGGAGCCCGATGCCGCTCCAGCCGAAGGCGAACAAAAACAGCGTGACCAGCAAAAACGCCGGCACCGTCCCCAGCCCGAGCCACGACAGAAACGGCGCGTCTGCCTCGACGTCGAGGTCGAGGTCGAAGTCCGCGTCGCCATCGAACGAGACCAGCCCGAACGACGCCACAAGCCACAGCACGAGCGCGAGCAGCGCCGGGACGGTGAAGGGCAGCAGCGGAGCGGCGAACAGAGCGTCGAGCATGGAAGCGCGTGGAACCGGCCAGAGAATACACCGGCCTCGCGGCGACGGCAACAGCGGTGAAGGGCGTTTCGAGGCGTAACGATGCCGAAAGAGCGCCCGCTTGCAGGAGTGCATGGAATCATCTTGCCGCGCCCGGTGGTGGGAACGGTCTTCACCGACCTCACCTCGCGTCATGGCCACCTCGTTCCAGCCCGAAGACCCGCACAACGATGCCACTGGCGGGCGCAGCTATGCTTCCATCATCGTCGCCGTCGTGCTCGTCGTCATCGTCATCGTGATGCTCGTCACGCTCGTCTTGCCGCGCTTCTGACGGGAAACGCGCGCCGGGCGCAGACGTATTGGAAGCGCTTTCGTTTACGCGCTGCGCTCACCTCCCCGCCGTCATGAATACCGCCGCCGACTCGCTCCTTTCCGCCTACGAAAAAGCCGGAGCCGAAGACCTCGACCCGCGCTGTGTGCCGCAGACGCTCGACGGCCCGCCGCCCACGGGCGACGAGATCCTCTACCCCGGCTACTCCGAGATCGACCAGGAGACGTGGCGCATCCTCTACAAACGGCAGATGGCGTTTCTGCCGGGCCGGGCGTGCCGCGCGTACCTCGACGGCGCGCAGACGCTCACGATGGGCGGCGAACGCATCCCGCCGCTCGCAGACCTCAGCCGCCGCCTGCGCGCCGCGACGGGCTGGACGGTGGCGCGGGTGCCGGGGCTGTTGCACGAGAAGAACTTTTTCGAACTGCTCGCCGCCCGCGTCTTCCCCTCGACGGATTACATCCGGGGCCGCGAAGAACTCGACTACACACCCGCGCCCGACCTCTTCCACGACATCTTCGGCCACATGCCGATGCTCGCGCAGCCTGCCTTCGCGGATTTCTACCAGCTTTTCGGCAAGGCGGCGCTCAACGCGACGGGCTACCAGCGCATCCAGATGGAACGGCTGCACTGGTTCTCGGTGGAGTTCGGGCTGGTGCAGGAGGATGCCGGCCGCCGCATCTTCGGAGCCGGCATCCTGTCGTCGCCCAACGAAGTCACGCACGCGCTGTCGGGCGACGTGGAGGTCAAGCCCTACGACCCGGCCATCGTGGCCGAGCAGGATTACGACGTGTGGCACCTCCAGCCCTTGCTGTTCGAGCTCGAATCGTTCGAGCACCTCGTGGCGCAGTTCACCGACTGGGCACGCGCGCAGGGCTTGCTGGAGGGGTAGCCATTCGTCGTTGGTCGTTCGTCCTTCGTTTTCAACTCCAATGACCAAGATTCCATGACCAGCAAGAAGCGCGTCGAGATCATCGTGCGGGGGCGTGTGCAGGGCGTCGGCTACCGCGATTACGTGCGGAGCGAGGCGAAGGCGCGCAAACTCATCGGCTGGGTCCGCAACGAACCCGACGGCACGGTGCGCGCGCACGCCGAGGGCGATCACGCCGACCTCGAATCCTGGCTCGACGCGCTCCACCTCGGGCCGGGCGCGGCGTCCGTCGATCGCATCGACGAAGAGTGGGGCGATCCGCAAGAAGTCCTCGGCGGCTTCGACGTGATCTGGTGAAGGGCTACTTTTTCCAGAAGCCGGGATCGAGGGCGTGCGGCGCTGCCGCGCACATCACGCAGGCGCATAAATCAGGATAGGCGCGGCGCGAACGCCGACGCGAGCACCGGGCAGCGGGGCCACCATACCTCCGCTACCCGGCGCCCTCGCCGGTTATGGGCGCGCGATCATTTGAGCACCACCACGCGCTGCGTCTCGGTGCGCCCGCCCGCTTCGAGCCGCACGAAGTAGACGCCGCTGGCCAGATCTTCCGCCTCGAGGCCCACCCGGTGGTAACCCGGAGCCTGCTCCCGATCCACCACGCGGCGCACTTCGCGCCCGAGCACGTCGTAGACGACGAGCCGCACGCGCGTGGCCTCGGGCAAGCCGTAGCGGAGCACCGTCGAGGAGGCGAACGGATTGGGCAGGTTGGGCAGGATCACGTAGTCCGCCGGGATGCCCATGCCCGCTTCCACCGCTGTCGCGCGCGAGGGGTCGAAGACGATGGGGTTGGTGAGCGTACCCACCACGCCGTTGGCCACGAACGAGAGCGCCAGGGCCGCTTCACGAGTGGCATCGCTGGCGGCGTCGTAGAGTTTGAACGAAAGCGCCTCGCCCTCGGCAGCGTTGCTGTAGGCCGTCAGGAAGACGAGCCACTCGTCGAGCGCAGCCACGTACTGCACCGAACCCACGCCGCGCACCTCGGCTCCGCCTTGTTCGCCGGGCACGAAGGCCGCCGCCATCGACCCCGGCGTGATCACGGGCACGCCGTCGACCGAGAGGGTGGCCGTGATCGACATCGAGTGCTCGTACTGCGCCGCGTCAACGGTCCAGTCGGGCACATCGGCTTGCTGGGCTGCGCTTTCGCTGCCAGAGGTCTCTGCCGTCACGGCGTCTCCTGCTGGCACCGACGCGCGGGCCGTAGCGCTCGCGCTCGCAGGCGGGTCCACGCTCGGATACGTGAACGTCGTCGGGGCCTGCATCTTCATCATGTACCCCGCATCCGGGCGCAACTCCGCGAGCGAGCCGATCCAGCCGGTGCCGTCGAGGTACTGCGCGAAGCCGAACTGCCCTTTGATGAGGTCGTCCGTCTGCGTCGTCACGTTTTGCAGCGCGTAGTCCAGCGGATAGGCCGTCTGCGGCAGGTAGCCCACCCACGTCCAGCCCGCGTTGAGCCGGATCGGCGTGGCGGCCACGTCGACGGGCGTGCCCGCGAGCACGAGCGTGTTGCTCGCTGTGAGCCGTGTCAGGTACGCCGGGCCGGGCACGATCCCCTCCAGCGAACCCACCCACCCGGCATTCTCGTCGTAGAGGGCAAAGGAGGTCTGGTTCTTGACGAGGTCGCCGTTGGAGACAAACAGCCCGTCGAGCACCGCATTCAAGCTCGTGTCGGCAGGCGTGCGGTTGGTCGAGATCCACGTCCAGCCCGCCAGCAGGTTGACCTGTCCGGGGCCACTGCCGTTGTCGGGGGCGAAGACCGTGAACGGACGCGCAGGCGTGCCGCGCTCGGCGTCGGCGACGAAGACGAAGGCGGCGCTCGTCTCGGTGTAGAGCCGGCAGGCGGAGTCGTCCCAGACCTGGATCGTGACGGCCTCGCCGGCCTCCTGGTTGCTGTAGATCAGCAGCGGCGCGAGGTAGTCCGAGGTGCCTCCCGCGCCCGGGAAGGCGGTCACGCTACCGAGGCCGCGCAGGTGGCCATCGACGAAGGCGGCTACGCGGTCGTTCTCGTCCTGCGAGGCCACGCCGTCGATCATCAGGCGCGCCATCGCCGTCATGTTGAACTCGAACGTCTCGGGCCGGAGCGTCCACAGCGGCGGGGCACACGTGACGTTGACCGTCAGGTCGAGCGGGACGGTGCCCAGCTCGCGTGTGCCTTCCTTCGTGGCCGTGGCGAGCGTAGCGCGGTAGGTGCCGAGATCGGCGGCACCGGGCCAGCCGAAGTCGATGCGCTGTTGCCCGCCGGGGACGATCCGCCCCTCGACGAGCGACGGCGTGACGGCGACCGAATCGCCGGTCGAGACGCCACCCGCATCCAGCTTCGCCAGCTTGAACGGGCCCTCGAGCGTGAAGTCGATGGCCTGGGCGCGCCCGTTGGCGAGTGTCGCCGTGAGCGCCGCCGCCTGCGCGGGTGGCACGTTGGCCTCGGCGTTCGAGGGCGTCCACGCCACGGCAGAGCGCTGCACCGTGAACGTCCACGCGTGGGGTGTGCCGTCGGGCAGGTTCTCCGTCGCCATCATCGGGTTGCCTGCTGCGTCGGTAAGACTGCGAACCTCGGCGCGCAGGCGGCGGCCTTCGAGGCTCGGCCACTTCGTCACGTCGGCGAGTTGGACGAGCACCGTCGAGCCGTTGCAGAGGGCCTGCGAGGCGATCTCCGTTCCGGCGGCGGGGCCGTCGTCGTGGTAGAGGAAGACGGTCTGGTTCGTCGGCGTCGAGCCGACCTTGCCGAGCACGGCGGGGCAGTCGATGGGCTCGTTGAACGTCAGCGCGATGTCGTCGCCGAGGCTGAGCACTTCGTCGGCGGGGTCGGCTCGGAAGACGACGGGCGCGACGGTATCCACGACGCCCGAGATCGCCGGGGAGTAGACCCTGCCGCCCACCGGGCATTCGGTGTAGCCGCGCAGCTCGTACGCCCCGCCCGTCAGCCCGGCCCGTGCCACGTCCCACGTTTGCGTGTAGAACGTGGCGTCCTCGGTGGGGAGGTCATCGGCTCCCACCGAGAAGGCCTCTGCCCACGGATCGTCGGTGCCGGCGCGGCGGTATTCGAGGCCCAGCCGGTCGACGCGCTCGTCGGGCGACACGTCGAGTCCGAACTCGTCGAGGCTCACCAGCAGGCCGCCGGGGAAAGTAGCCGCGTTGAGCGTCCAGTGATCTCCAGGTTCGCGCACGTTGATTTCGCTGCACGGCGCGGTGAATGACACGCTGAAAAACGCCGTGTCCGACAGCGCGAAAGGCTGCCGTGGATCGGCCCGCCAGATTTCGAACTCGTTGTCGGGATACACCATGATGCCGACGTCTTCGTAGGTAAACGCCGACGGGGCGGGGTAGACGTCCATGTTCAGCGTGACCGACGCCCCGGCATTGAGGACGACGGTTTCCAGGCGGTCGCCGCCCAGCAGGTCGCCTGTGATCGTCACGCCCAGGTTCTTGGCGTTGACTTCGCCGGGCACGCGGATTTTGTACTCGCGTCGTTCGGCGCTCTCGCTGTCGTTGGTGATGGTCAGGGCAAAGGAAGCCCCCGCGTCGGGATCGGCCCCGAAGATCTGCGGCGGGTTGATCTCGACGCGCGGCTTGTCGCGCTGCTGCGTGCCGCTTTCCCACGGGTTCGAGCTGCGCCCGCTGACGGTGCGGAAGACGGGCGTGCTGTAGAGCGGATCCGTCCCGATGTCCACGCTGAAGAAGTCGCCTGTGTCGCCGTCGGAGAGCACGTAGCCCATCACGTTCGTCGTGTCCTCCGAGGCCTTCTCTTCCGTGACCCGCTCCGACCGCGCCTCGTACACGAGGCCGTTCCAGGAATCGAAGCCGAAGATGTTCTGGAGCACCCCGATCCCGCCCTGGGAGTCGAGGTAGACGCGCGTGGTCGTGGCGTTCGTGACGGTCGTGGTGTCTGCCGTCATGCTGTACTCGTAGTCGGCACCCGCGCTGAACGAACGGTTCTGCACCGGATTCTGGAGGGCTTCCGCCACCAGCGAGTCGTTCAGGGCGAGATGGCCCTTCCAGTTGTCCCGCGCGTGGCCGAGCGTCACGGCGTCCGTATCGCCGAACGACGCCTCCGCACCGCTCAACGCAATGAGCTGCTCCAAGGCCGGGATCAGCGAATAGGTGATATGGCTCTTGCCGAAGACGTAGGTCGTCTCGAACGGCTCCGTTTCGTCCAGGTCCATCGCGAGCACTTCCTTCGCCTGGATGCTGCACGATTGTGCATCCGACGAGATCTCGTCGGCCAGGGCGAAGATGAGGTTGAGCGCGATGCCCGCGAACAGGTCTTCGCCCACCCACGTCGGGTCGCTCGGGGTAGACCAGCGCTCCGTGGTGGTGGCGCAGATTTCGAGATTCCGCTCGCCCGGCCGGAGGCGCGTCACATCCTGGCCGCCGACGATCCGGGTTTTGAAGGAGACGCCCGCACCGGCTGCGAGGATCGTAAAGACGCCGAAGCCCACGCCCGTGTTGGTGATGAAGCCCAGCCGCAGGTCGATGTCGGCCCCTGCTCCACCCCCCCTGAGTTGCGTGTTCGACCAGCTCTGGCAATGCGTCGTGCCGCCTTCGAGGTAGCTGTACGAGTTGCTGCCCGGCGGATCGCGCAGGATGAGGACGGGGAATTCCTCCGTCGTCGCCGAGACGAACGTGCTCTGCCGTGCTTTCAGGCCTTCCACGACGGCCCATTGCGTTTCGGTCGTGGGCGTCCGCCCCTCCACCCGGGCGATGACGGTAAGGGACTTCTGGTACGACCGGTCCACGCCGTCGATCACGCGGCCCGTGGAGAAGTCGGGCTGTCCGGCCCGCGTCTCGTAGGACACAGTGCCGCCTGTGATGGCGAGCGTGACGGGCTCCTCGGCCCGGTCGGCGAGGCCGTCGTAGATGGTTACCGAGCCCGTATCCACCGGGCACGTGCCGGCCACGCCGTAGTCTTCCGTCACCCGGATGGTGAGTGGGCGGACGGCGTCGGGAGGGATGAGAGGCACCTTCGGGAGCGTACGCAGCGGCGTGCCGTCCTCGTCTACTTCGGTGATGACGTTGGCCGGGCACAGATCGCCCGCCAGGCCCTCGATGGCGACCTGCAACGGCGCGCGGTAGATGAAGTCGATGGACTGGTCGTCGGTGCGTAGGTCGACGGCGCGGGTGCCGTAGTCTTCGAAAAAGTTCAGGATGTCCACGCGCAGGTCGTCGTTCGTCGGATTCACCTTCTTGACCTGGAGGAGGTATTGCTGCGCGGGCAGATCGACGGTAAAGGCTCCAGCGAGCGGCACCTCGTGGTCGAAGCAGCCGTCCTCGGTGAAGATGCGGAGCGCCGCGGTGCCTACCTGCGTGTCGCAACTCCCGCCGAAGAAGCCACTGAGCGTCCGCACCGTGCGGTCCTCGAACGGCGCGAGCGTCACGTCGCCGGACAGGTTGACCGTTGCCGACGCGGGGCTGAACGTGTGCTCCGCGGCCCCCTCGCCGTAGCGGGGCTCGGCGACGTACTGCCCCAGGTCGAGGTTGAGGCTGAAGGCCCCGTCCTGCTCGGTCGACGTGCGCGGCAGCCGCTCCTCGCCGGGCTTGCCGACGTAGAGCGCCACGTCCGGCACAGGGCACGTCGAGGCGTCGAAGGGCGACGGGTAGACGACCGTGCCCGCGAGTGTGACGGCGGTGATGTCGGTGAAGATGACCTCGTTCTGCACGGCGTTTTCCGTGCTCAGCGTGATGCTCTTGAAGACCGGCTCGAACGCCCGGTCTTGCTGCATGGGCGTCACCTGAAAGTCGGTGGAAACCCCGTAGCTGATCCGGTTGAGGGTGTAGTTGCCCTCTTCGTCGGTGGGGGCGCAGGTGTCGAGGGGCGCGCCGTCGGCGCTGGAGAACGCGCCGCCCTTGCGCGTGCCGTAGCTCGCGTTCGGGGTCAGGTCCACGATGAGGTCGCCGCTACGCAGTTCGAGCGGCCAGTAGCCGACGAGTCCGTCTTCCGATCCGGCCAGGGGCATGCGCATCGTGGCCTGGATGTCGGCGGCGGTGCGGGCCTCGTTCCAGATGCGTACCTCGTCCATCTGTCCACCGTACCAGCTGGTGGCCAGGTTGCCGCGCCGCCCGAAGTACAGCGGATACGCATTTTTCGTACTGCCGAGCGTCGTGTAGGTCGCTGTGGCATCCTGGGCGCCGTCGATGTACATCGTGAAAGACTTCGCCGCGCCGTCGTGGACGACGGCGACGTGGTGCCACGTGTTGTCGTTGAGGTCGTTGCGCGTCGAGCCGACGCTGCGGATGATCCCGCCGCCCTCGCGCAGCAGCACCAGTTTACCAGGATCAGAGCGGAGACCCGTGCGGAGCGCGAAGGGGATGGCCGTCCCGCGGTTGTCGCCCATCTCCAGGATGCTGGCCTGTGCAGGTCCGGAGGGGCCCGCGGTGCCGCTGTACTTGAGCCACACCTCGATGGTGAAATCGTCCGCGGTGTCGAAGTTGAACGCGGGGCGGTTGGGGATCTCCACGAACCCGCCGACGCCGTCGAGCAAGAGCGCGTCGTTGGGGCTGGGGGCGATGCACACCTCGGAGCCGCCCACGCCCGACCCGCTGCGCGCAACGATGCGCCCGCTGATGGTGCCGTTGCTGGGCCGTCGCCCCACGTCGCACACCTGCTCCGAGACGCCCCCCGGCGTCTGCACCTCGATGCAGTAGCGGTACGCCCGGCCGGGCACGGCGGTGAAGTCGCGGTATGCCTCCTGGTTGGGCTCGACCGTGGCGATGGAGCCGCCCTGGTCGCTGCGGTAGATGTTGAAGCCCGTCTCGTCGGTCGAGGTGTCGTTCCACCGGAGCTGGATGGCATCCTGCGCCAGCCCGTCGGACGCCGTCAGGGTGCCCGGCGGGACGATAGACGACGGCGGTGGTGGCGGGATAAAGGTGAACGGGAAGGTGAAGAGAGCCCCGGCGTCGGCTCCCGCGTCGTCGTCGTTGGGCGCGCCCACGACGAACCAGCCCTCGGCGATGGCGACGGATGCGCCGAAGCGGTCGCCCGCGTTGCCCTGCACCGCGATGCCCGCGCCGTCCACGGTGAGGAGGTGGCTGTAAAACCACGCGTCGAGGTCGGTGTCGCGCTGCCACACGTAGGCCGCGCCTTCCCCGTTGTTGTAGCCGGGCGCACCGATGATGAGGTGGTTGTCTACGAATGCCAGCGACGCGCCGAAGTCGTCCCCAGCAGTGAGCACCGGCGGCACGAGCCGCGCCACCTGCACCCACGTGCCGTCGTCGTTGCGGCGGAAGAGGAAGACGGCGTTGGAGGCGCCGATGGCCGCGTAGCCGCCCTGGAGGCCCACCGCCCGGCCGAAGGAGCCTGTCGTGCCGGTGAAGTTGAACGGCAGCATGTCCTTCGCCTCCAGCGTGTTGCCGTTGAAGATGTAGGCATCGCCCAGCCCGTTGCGCGCACTCGGCGCGCCGACGACGGCATAGGTGGCGTCGAGGTCCACGGCAGTCCCGAAGAAGTCGTTTTCGGTGAGTTCCAGGACGTCGTCTCTCGCATCCCATACGGGTCCGCTGAAGCTGCAATCCGCGTTGCGGAGGCCGAACTGCGCGGCGCCCGCGCGCCCCCGGTCGTTGTCGTTGTCGTTGTAGTCGGGTGCGCCCATGATGCCACGCCCGCCTCCGAGCGCCACGGCAGCGCCCCACGACGCTTCACGCTCGAAGGCCCCATCACCCGGTTCGGCGAAATCACGATACACCCACGTGCCGTTGGTGCGGCGGTAGAACGCCACCGCGCCGTCCTCGTAGGTCGGCGCGCCCACCGCTGCACAGTCGCCCTCGATGCCGACGCCTACACTCGCCAGCCCGACTCCGCTGAGGAAGTCGGTGGGCAGCACGGCCTGTGCCAGCGTCCAGGTACCCACGTTGTTTTTGCTGAAGAACCGGGCGGCATTGCCGCCTCCGGTCGCCAGAATGTCGTCCGCCCCGCTCGCGGCGACGGCTTCGCCCAGGAAGCGGGTACCGGCGACGGTGACGACCTGTGGCGGGTTGGTCACTTCGCCGATGGGCTCGGCGCTGCTGTCGCGGCGGCCCGTGCTGCACACGTTGGCTCCGTAGGCCCTCGCACCCCCGTCGGTGGTGAAGCTCCGCACGCAGTACACGTAGTCGGCATCGAGCAGGAGCGCGGCGTCGGTGTCGATGAATTGGGTGCTGCCTGCCGCCAGCGTCTCCGTCTTGTCGATGGTAGACGCGCTCCGCCGTCGCCGCGTCACTTCGTAGCCGCTCTCGGTGGCCGACACATCCACCCAGGTCACCGTGATGCGGTCGAAGTAGGTCGTCGAGGCGCTGACGGAGAGCGCCTGGAGCAGGGCGGTGCTGCCCGCGTCGGTGGCGGCGGCGGATTCGCCCGCACCATCGAAGGCGGCGACGCGGTAGGTGTAGACGGTGCCGGACACCAGCGAGGCCGTCGAGTCGATGTACGTCTGTGCGCGCGCGGGCGCCGTGCCCAGCAGCACGCGGCCCGTACCGTCGGCGTGTTCGCGGTAGACGCGGTAGCCGCGCTCCACGCGCGATTCGTCCGTCCACGTCAGCGTCACTCGGTCCTCGAACGCACCGTCGCTCGCCGCGAGGTCGATGGGAGCGAGAAGGGTGCGCTTGCCCGTCTTGCCCGCGCTCGGTGCCGACTCGCCCTTGTCATCGAAGGCCCGGACGGTGTAGGTGAACGTCTGGCCCGGCGTTCCGGCGGTATCGCGGAGTGCGGTGCGGTCGCCATCCACCTGGCCCACCAGCACGCCGTCGCGGTAGACGTTGTGCCCGTCTGCCACGCTGGAGGCGATCTCCCACGTGATCTCGACGTAATCCTCTTTGTCCTCGAACGTCGCCGCGACGTCGGTGGGAGGGAGCAGGGTGCGGAAGCCGGTGTCGCAGGTGCGGTCTGACTGTGCGAAATCGGCCATCGTCAGGGCGCTCACGCGCAGGGCGCGCTCGTCCTCCGAAAGCGCCTGGAAGGCGGGAGGTGGGCTCTCCAGCACGGCCGCGCGCATCTCGGCGAGCAGCGCCTCGTCAGCGGGAAAGGCTTCGAGGGCCGCGTCCGACGCCCGGTTCGGCGCGCTGCTCGCGCTCGGTGCCGCGATCACGGCCATCGTGAGGACGCAGTAGGTGTAGACCGTCTCCGAGGCGATCTCGGCGTCGAAGTAGAGGCGCTGGTTGGCGGGCAGGCTCTTGATGGGCGAAGCCGCGCCGCCGCCGGTGCTGCGCTCGACCACGAACAGCGTGCCTACCTGCGACGGGTTGCCCCAGGCGATTTCGACGTGGTCTTCGTGCGCGCCGTCGCTGGCGATCACGTTTGTCGGGGCCAGCACGGGAATGCGGCGGCCGGTGTCGCACACCTGCGCCGATTCGATCTCGCCCCCGCTGACGGTGCTCAACGCGGCGACGCAGTAGGTGTAGGGCACGCCGGCGAAGCCGGTGCGGTCGCGGTACGAGGTGGCGTTGGCCGTCGTGGTGGTGACGAGCGTGCCGTCGCGGTAGACCCGGAAACCGTCTTCGGTCGTCGAGTCGTCCACCCAGGTAATCTCTACGAGGTCGTCGAACGTGTCGTCCGACGCGGCAACGGTGGTCGGAGCCGGGAGAATGCCGATGCCGCCGGTATCGCAGACCGCGGGCGAGTCGCCCAGCAGCGACAGCGTGGTGGCGCAGTAGGTGTGCGCCACGCCGGGCGTAGCGCCGGTGTCCTCGAACCGGACGGTGGTGTTTCGCGCGAAGGTTTCCGTCTGCGCGTCGGGGAGGATCACTACGCCGTCGCGCGTGATGCGGTAGCCTGTCTCGGCGTCTGTCTGGTCGATCCACGTCAGCACGACGCGGTCCGGGTACTGCCCGTCGGTGGCGGCGAAGAGGCGCGGGGGGAGCACGAAGCCCCGCGTGCCTGCCACCGTCGCGCCGACGGACACGAAGTAGTCGGTGCTGCTGCCCGCGGCGTACTCGAAGGCTTCGACGCGGTACGTGTACGGGAGGCCCGCGACGGTCGTCTGGTCCTGGAAGGTGGAGGCGTTGGCGGGGAGCAGCGCGATGAGGTCGAAGGCCGGTGCCGCCTGCCACGCCGAGGTGTCCATGCCGCCCTCGAAGACTGCGTCGTTGCCGCCCGTGACGTCCAGGGCTGTCGTGCCGGTGCCTGTGTCGAACGGCCAGTAGCTGACCAGCCCGGTTTCTTGGCCGGAGAGGAGCGTGTTGGGGATCGCCTCGGAGGCCGGTAGCGCCCGCTTCCACTGCCGCACCTCGTCGAGTTCACCGCCGAAAGATTCTCCAGCATCCCAGGCTCGTGTCCCGAAGACGAGGGGTCCCAGTCCGGTGTAGGGACCTCCGGCGACGTCGCTGCCCGCCAGCACGCCGTCGACGTACAGGGCGCGGTCTCCCGTGGCCGCGTCGTGGGTGACGGCGATATGATGCCAGTCGGTGTCGGTCAGAGGGGTGGCGGAGAGCAACATGTTCGCGCCGAAGCCGACGCGCACCCGGTCGCTGGCGTCGAAGCCGATCGTGAGTCCGCTGGCGGGGCCGCCGCCCTGACTCAGCACGGTTTCCGCGCCGGTGCGGGTGCGGCGCACGCGGAAAGTGAACGTGAACGAGCCGGAGAGATCGACGGCTACCTGCGTCGTCAGGTGGTCGCTCGCGCCGTCGAAGGCGAGCACGCCCTGCGCCGCACGCGCGAGCCGGTAGCCGTCCTCGATGCCGGAGCGGTCGGCCCAGGTGAGGGCGATGCGGTTTTCGTAGGTGGCGTCCGAGGCGCGGAAGCCCGTCGGCGCGAACAGGATGCGACGTCCCGTATCGCAGACGAGGTCGCCGTTGAGGCTGGCCGTGACGCAGTACGTGTACAGAACGCCGGGATCGCCGGCGCGGTCGGTGAACAGGGTTTCGTTGCTCGCCCCCAGTCCGATCAGATCCGTCGCCCGATCCACCGCCTGCCCCTCAGAGGCGCGGTAGACGCGGAAAATAGTCTCCTCAGAATCCGGTCCCGGCCACCGAATCTCGACGCGGTCTTCGAGCAGGCCGTCCGTTGCGGTGACGGTGCCCAGGCTACCGTCGTCACACAGCTGGGGCGCAGGGGCCGGCACATCTGCCGTCACGCAGTAGGTGTGTATCACCCCGGCGACAGGGGCGGAGTCGGCGAAGCGCGTCGTGCCGCTCGCTACGGATCCAAGCGCATGGCCGTCACGCGTAACCACGTAGGCGTCGCCTGGCGCGAAGTCCGGCCACGCGAGTTCGATCCGGTGCAGGAACCGCCCATCGCTCGCATCGAGCCGCTGTGCGGAAGCCGGTGCGGCGGTTGTCAATCCGGCGAGCGTGAACACCAGGAGCGCGCACAACGAAGGCGTCCGGTCCAGTAGAGCGTGGCGCGGGAGAGTCTGCATGGTCGTTGGGGATAGGGGAGCGTTGGCACTGGAACGACATCAAGCAGGAGCCGGCGTGCATCCAACCGGGATCAGCCTGTAGAGGATGCTGCGGCCGGGCGTACTCGGGCACCGGCGCGGGTGCAGCACCCCGAGGCAGGCGCGCATCGTATCCGCCCTCCAGCACGAGAAGGCGGCGAGAGCGGCCAACGGCCGGTGCGAAGGCAATGCGGGTTCACGAGGAAGAGGTGAGAACCGCACGGGAACAGGGTACCCTTTCCGCTGCAAGGATGCAGATGTTTTTCCTGGTTTCGAGAAAGGCCCATCAACCTGTACCGATCGGTTTCTTGGGCTGTGTGGAGCGTCTTCGGCATAGCACGCACACCATTTTGATTTCTGAGGCGGCTTCTCGAACGCGGGGAGGCCCTGTTGCGTGGCCCTGGTTCAGGGGAGTCCGAGGGTGAGGAGGCCGTCGTCACCGGTCGAAGTCGAGCGCGGGGGTGAGGGTCAACTCGATCAAGAAGTGCGCCTCGCCGCTCACGGGGTCGTTGAAGAGCGCGGGGTCTGCGCGGCGGCCTCTCCGGCCACGAACAGCAGCGCGCACAGACAGCCAGACGTCGAGAAAAAGCGGAAGTGGCGCATCACGCGAGCAGACGTGAAAACGAACCGGCGTGAGCGCCGGGCTACGGTGCCACCACAACACCGCTGCCCGGCGCCCGCGCCGGAGGAGGGCCTCGCAGCAAGGACATACGTGCACTCACCGGACGAGGACCATGCGCTGCGTCTCGGTGCGCCCGCCTGCCTCCAGACGCAGCACGTAGACACCGCTGGCGAGATCGCTCCCCTCGAAGGTCACCCGGTGGTAGCCAGCCCCCTGCTCCCGATCTACCACGCGGCGCACCTCGCGCCCGAGCAGATCATAGACGACGAGCCGTACGTGCCCGCTCTGCGGCACGCCGTAGCGCAGCACCGCCTTGTCGGCGAACGGGTTGGGCTGGCTGGGCGAGAGCACGTAGTCCGCCGGAATGCCGAGATCCGTCTCCACGTCTGTGGTGCGCGACGGGTCGAGCGTCACGGGCTGCGTGAGAGTACCGGCCACCCCGTTGGCCTCGAACGAGAGCGCCAGGCCCGCCTCTTGCGTCTCGTCGCTGGCGGCGTCGTAGAGCGTGAAGGTCAGCTTGTCGCCCTCGGCGGTGTTGCTGTAGGCCGTCAGGAACACCAGGTGACGCTGCAGCGCCTCGACGTACTGCACCTGGGCCACGCCGCGTACTTCGCGCTCGCCGGTCGCGCCGTCGGCGAAGGCGGCCACCATCGAGCCGGGCGCGCTCACGGCGGTGCCCTCGACCGAGAGCGTGGCGGTGATCGACATCGAGTGCTCGTAGTGCGACGCATCGACCGTCCACGCCGGCGCGTCCGCCGTGATGGCATTGCCTTCGGTGTGCTCGGCCTTCATCGCCTCGCCGCCCGGAGCCGTGGCGGTCGCGCGGGCGGCGACGCTGGGTGCAGGCGGGCTACTCGGGTAGGTCAGCGTCGCCGGCTGCTGCATCTTCATCATGTAGCCCTCGCCCGGGCGCATCTCTTCGAGCGACCCCACCCATCCGTAGCCCGCCAGGTACTGCGCGAAGCCGAACTGCCCCTTGATGAGGTCGTCCGTCTGTGCCGTCACGTTCTGCAAGGCGTGATCCAGCGGATACGAGGCCTGCGGCAGAAAGCCCACCCACGTCCATCCCGCCGAGAGCGCGACCGGCGTAGCGGCCACGTCGACGGGCGTGCCCGCGAGCAGGAGCGTGTTCGAGGCCGTCAGGTGCGCCAGGTAGCCGGGGCCGGGCACGATCTGCGTGAGCGAGCCTGCCCATCCGGCCGCCTCGTCGAAGAGCGCGAACTGCGTCTGGCTCTTGATGAGGTCGCCGTTGGCCACGAAGAGATCCTCCAGTACCCCGTTCACGGCCGGATCCGGGGGCGTGCGGTTGGTCGAAAGCCACGTCCACCCGGCCAGCAGGTTCACCAGCGCCGCCCCGCCCGGCCCCATCGGCGCGTAGATGGTGTAGGGCCGTGCGGGCGTGCCGCGCTCGGCGTCGGCGACGAAGACGAAGGCGGCGCTCGTCTCGGTGTAGAGGCGGCAGGCGGAGTCGTCCCAGACCTGGATCGTGACGGCCTCGCCGGCCTCGCGGTTGCTGTGGATGGAGAGCGGCGCGAAATAGGCCTGCCCACCCCCCCCGTTGTCGAAGCGCGTCAGGCGCCCACTGCCGCGCAGTTCGCCGTCGACGAAGGCGGCGACGCGGTCGTTCTCGTCGGTGGAGGCCGTGCCGCCCAGCATGAGCTGCATCATGGCCGTCATCGAGAACTCGTACGACTGCGGCGCCAACGACCACGACGGCGGGGGAGCACACGAGACATCGACGGTCAGTTCGAGCGGTGTGCTGCCGAGCGCCTGCGTGCCCTCGCGCATCGCGGCGAGCACGGTGGCGCGGTAGCGACCCAGATCCAGCGCGCCCGGCCACGCGAAGTTCACCTGCCGTGTGCCGCCGGACACGATCTCCCCTTCGGTGACCGATGGTGTAACCGCCACGGAATCGCCCGTCGAGACGCCGCTGGCATCGAGCTTCGCCAGTTTGAGCGGCCCGTCGAGGGTGAAGTCGATGGGGGTGGCGCGCCCGTTGGCGAGCGTCGCCGTGAGCGTGGTGGCCACGTCCGGCGTGACGGTCGCCATGACGTTCGACGGCGTCCAGGCCACCGCGCTGCGCTGCACGACGAAGTCCCACGCGATTTCGGACGTGATCTCGTCGCCACTTGCTTCGGCAACCGGGTTGCCTGCGGCGTCCGTCAGGCCCGCGAGCACGCGGTTGTTCTCGCCCTGCACCGTGCTTCGGCGCGGCGGCGAGACGAAGGCGGTGAAGGCTTCCCCTTCGTGATCGGCCCAGAACGTCGCGCTCTTCGGCACGAGCGTGATCGCGCTGCCCTCACAGACAGCGTCGGTCGGTACGAACGTGCTGTCGGCGGTGCGGAGGCCGAGGGCGCGGTAGCCGCCCACATCGTCGGTCTTCGCGGTCGAGCAGTCGACGGCCCGCGTGAAGCGGATGGCCACGTCGTCGCCGAGGTTGAGCGCGCCGTCGGCGGGCTGCGGCGCAGCGGCCACCTGCGGCATCGTCTGGCTGACGGTGCCTTCCACCGGGACGGTTTCGGTGCGAGCCATTTCGCCGCTGGTGAGCTTGCACTGCGCGAAAGCGCGCACCTGATAGGTGCCCTCGCCCGGCGGCGTCCAGGTGTAGGCGTACTCCGTTGCCCCGGCGAGTTGGGTGCCCGTCCGTGCCTGCGCCAGTTGCCACGGGCCGCCATCTCGGCGGTACTCGAAGCCCACGCGGTTGTCCGGCGTCGCGGCGATGGCGAACTCGTGCGCGAAGAGTTCGAGGGTTCCCGTGCCGTCCGCGTTGAGCGCCCAGCCCGTTTCAGGACGGAGCAGCGTGATGGGGCTGCACGGTGGCGTGAAGGACACGCTGAAGCGTGCCGTGTCGATCATCGTGGCCGGGAAGCGCGTGTCGCCGAGCCAGTAGTCGTACTCCCACTGCGGGTAGAAAATCAGCGCCACGTCGTCGTAGTCGTAGACGTTGCCCGGCGCGCGGAGGGCCTCCATCTTGATCGTCACCGACTCGTCGGGGTCGAGCGTGTAGCGCTGCACCTTGGTGCTTCCCAGCAGGTCGCCGTTGACCCTCACGCCGAGGTTGCCCCGGTTTTCTTCACCCACGAGGCCGAGGATGTACTGGCGGCGCTCCTTGCTCTCGCTGCTGTTTTTGAGCGTCACGTCGAAGGAGGCCGCGCCGTTGGCGGCCACGCCGCGCCTGCACGGGCGAACTGATGGCGATCTCGGGCCAGTCGCGCCGCTGCGTGCTGCTCTCCCAGGGGTTGGAGGTGCGTCCGCTGACGGTGCGGAAGGTGGGCGTGCCGTAGGTCGGGTCGGTGCCCACGTCGACGCTCATGAAGTCGCCCGCGTCGCCGTCGGCGAGCACGTAGCCAACCGTTTTGGTGTTCTGCTGCGTCGAGTCGCGCTCGGTCGTCCACTCCTGATTGACCTCGAAGGCGGCGGCAAACTTCGAATCGTAGCCCACGATCGTGGCGACGGCTCCGATGGCGTTGTCGCTGTCGATGTAGATCTGCGTCACATCCGCCCGCAGGGTGCGCGTCGTATCGACCGTGCGGCTCCACTCGAACTCGGAAGCGCCGCTGAACGAACGGTTTTCGTAAGGTGCGCGGCCCGTGAAGGAGGCCTCTGAGGTACTGTCGTTCAGCGCGAGGTAGCGGTGCCAGTTCGCCAGCGCGTCGGAGAGCTTGATCCTTTCGAGATCACCCAAGTCGTCCTCACGCTCGTCGCCCTCAATCGTCGCGTCGTTGAGCCCGACGAGGTTCTTGAGCGAGGGGATGAGCGAGTGCTTGATGTGGGTGGTGCCGTAGACATATGTCGTCGCAAAGGGCTGCGCCTCGTCGAGGTCGGTGGCGAGCTTCTCGGTGAAGTCGATGCGGCACTGGTTGACCTTGAGATCGTCGGCGAGGGCGAACTTGAGGTTGAGCGCGGTGCCCATCATGAGGTCTTCGCCCACCCAGCCGGCGTCGCTCGACGTGCTGATACGCTTGGTCGTCGTCGCGCAGATCTCGATGTTGCTGTCCGGGCCCCCGTCGAGGCGCTGGTCGTTGCGCCCGAAGATGGTCTTGGTCTGTAGCAGCAGGGCCGCGCCGTTTTCGATGGTGATGAAGATGCCGGCGGCGTTCTTGAAGCCGATCGACGTGTCGATCAGCGGCCCTGCGCCGCCACCCGTCATCTGGAACTTGCTGATGCGCGAGCACGACGTGGTGCCCTCTTCGATGTAGGCGTACGAGTTCGAGCCCGGCGGATCGTGCAGCACCATGAGCGGCAAGGCCGCCGTCGTAGCCGAGACGAACTCGCTCTCGCGCTCCCGGTAGCCCTCCACGATCGCCCACACGGTTTCCGTCGTCGTGCCGCGCCCCGGCACGCTGACAGCGGCCGAGAGCGATTTCTGGTACGAGCGGTCGACGCCGTCCACGACGGCCCCAGACGTGATCTCGGGGGAGCGAGCGAACGTGCGGTAGCGCACCTTACCCGTCGCATCCGTCGTGTCTACCTGAGCTTGATCCGCCTTGTCGGCAATGCCGTCGAAGATGCGCACTTCGGCGTCCGGCACGGCGCACACGTTGCCGCCGCCGTAGTTCTCCTGCACGGTGATCGTGAGCAGCAGGCGGTCGTATTCCGGTATCACCGGCACGTTGTCGAGTGTGCGGCCGTCGGCCGTGATGCCGGCGGTGCACTGCTGGAGCGGATCGGGCAGCCCGGCGATGATGACCTCGACGGGGGCGCGGTAGAGCAGGTCGAGCGTCGCGTCGGCCCCTGTCAGGTCCACGATCTGCGTGCCGAGCGCGTCGTAGAAGGCGAGCACCGTTGCCCGGCTGAGTGGCGAGTTCTGGGCGAGTTGCACGTCCACCACGTCCACGAGGTACTTCTGCGGCGGCAGCGTGAGCTGGTAGTTGGGACTGGCCTGCACCGTCCGGTCAAAGCAGCCGTCCTCGGTGTAGACGCGCAGCGTGACGGTGCCCAGTTCGGTATTGCACGAGCCGCCCACGAACCCGCTCAGCGTACGCTCGGTCGTGACGGCGAAGTTGAGCCCGTCGAGGTTCTTCGTGGCCGTCGTGTCGATCATCGACGGGGCGAAGGCGAAGAGCAGCGTGTTGCCGTCGCTGCCCTTGCGCTGTGCCGTGAGCGTCCGCGAGCGGTTCTCGGGGTCGTCGGGGCTCGTGGGATTGACAGAGAGCGTGTATGTGCCGTCGGCTTTGGTGGTCGTCTTGAAGAGGCCGTCCACGAGGATGTCCACCGAATCGGCGGGGCACGCACCCGCGCCTGCGCCGAGTGTGACCTGGCCTTCGAAGGTGAAGACCGACGTGTCGGTGAAGTTGAGCTGGTTCTCGACCTGGCTCTCGGGCGTCAGGTTGACGCTCTGCGTGGCCGGTAGAAACGCGCGGTTCGCGGCGCGGGGGCGCACCTGGAATTTGGCCCCCTCGCCGTAGCGCAGGCCGTCGTGGGTGTAGCTGCCGTCGTCGTCGGTGGTGGCGCAGACTTCGAGGCCCGTCGAGCCGCCGCCCCAGAACGCGCCGTTCGTGAGCGTCAGGTGGGCGCGTCCGTCCGTCACGTCGGGTGCGACCACTGCCGCTGATCTGCTCCAGCGGCCAGTAGGCCACCAGATCACTCTCGCCGCCGCTGAGCGTCCTGTTCATGTTTGCTCGGATCTGCTCAGCCGTGCGCACACCCTTCCACAGGCGCGCTTCGTCGACCAGGCCAGCCAGCCCTTCGTTGGGGTTGAAGGCGGATGCGCCGATGTGGAGCGGGCCGCGCCCGCCGTACGGAGCGGGAGCAGGCGAGGGCGTGCCCGCCAGTTCTACGCCGTTGAGGAAGACCTGGCGCGTCGAGCCGTCCACGGTGACGGCCCAGTGGTTCCATGCCTCGGCATTGTAATCCGCCGGCAAGGCGCTCGCGGGCACTTCGTAGTCGTTGTACCAGAAGGCGACGGTGAAGCCGCCCGTATTCCGAAAGCCGATGTGCAGGCCGTTGTTGTTGGACGTCTCGCCCTGGGTGAAAATGAACTGGTTGCGCCCGTCCACATCGCGCTTCACCCATGCTTCGAGCGTAAAGGCCGCGGGCAACGTGTCGAGGTCGGTTGCGATACCCCCGCCTGCTTTCCCGTCGAACAGGAGACCGCGGTTGGGCGAGGGGTCGAGGCACACGTCGATGCCTGCCACGCCCGCGCCGTCGCGCGAGGCCACGCGCCCGGCGATGCGCCCGTCGGCAGGTAGCCAGCCGATGTCGCAGATGCGCTTGGACTCCTCTTCTCCCTCTTCGCTGAGCGTGTAGGCGGCCACGCAGTAGTCGTAAGCGCCGCCCGGCGTGGCGTCGAAATCGTCGTAGACCCCCACGTCCGCGCCGACGGTGCCGATGAGATCGTAGGAGTCGTCGGCAGCGTCGCTGCTGCGGTAGATACGGAAGCCGTCCTCGATGTCGGTCCGGTCGTCCCAACGTACCTGGATGCGGTTGTCGTAGGTGCCGTCGGAGGCGGTCAAGCCCGAGGGCTGGAGGCCGAGCCGTCCGAAGTAGAGCGCACCGCGCCCACTGCCGTTGAGGCGGTACGCGCCCACGATGGGTGCACTACCATCGAGGGCGACGCTGCGTCCGAGGCCGAGGTTGCTCAGGTCGTCGCCGCTCTTGCCGGGCAGCAATTCGCCGAGGTACGTCCACCCGGTGGTTTCCAGGGCATAGGCATACGCTGCCCCGTTGTCCGTCCCGCGCCCGTCTGCGCGCTCGTTTCCCTGCGACGAGGTAATAGGTGCCCTCTTGCTGCGACATCGCCACGCTGGTCACCTCCTGCGGCGGGGTGAGCACGACCGGATCCGTGGACCAGTTGCTACCGCTGCGCTGGTACGTGTGGATCCCACCCGCGCTGCCAATGGCGAGCTGGTCGTCGCGGAGCGCCAGACTGCTCCCGAACCGCGAGGCGGTGGGGTTGAGAATCGTGTGCTGTTCAGTCCACGTCGATCCACTCAAGGTGTAGAGGTGAACGCCGATGGCATTCCCGCCCGTCCACGCAGCCGTCGTCCCGGAAATCGTCAGTCCTTCGATCGGGAGAGAGCCCGTAATCGTCTGCCGCCGCACCCAGCCGGTGCCTTGCCGCTCGAAGATGTACAGGTCGTCGCCCGCCCCGGTCGATTTGCCAGCAACCACGAACGCCCACCGCCCCTCGGCGGCCACGAGCTTAGCGAAGCTCCGCACCAGGTTGGGTGTGTAGCCCGTGTATCCCGTCCAGGGGCCCGGGGGGGCATACACGCTGTTGTTGAAGTTCCAGAAATAGCGATACTGGTATTCGACGCGCGACGGATCCGAGCGGCCGCAGAAGTTGGGGTCACTAGAAGTCAGATTGCACTGTTCGACCTCAGTAGGGGTGAATAGAGGGACGTAGCCGTTGCTGCGGAGCAACCCCTCGACTGCCCCCGAATCCAGATTGTAGACGTACACGCCGCCGTCGTCATACGTGACGCGCTGCCTGATTTCGGAGCGGTAGTCACATAAGTTGAAGGGGTCGTTTGGGCATAAGTCGAGCCCTGCAAACCCCTGAGACAGTTTCCAGCCTCCTTCCACTATGATGCTGGCTCCTGTGTGGGGCGCACCTACAAAGGCGAGTGTGTTGGTGAGCGCTACCGACTGCCCGAACTGGTTGAAGCCCACCGTCGGACTCGACAGCAGTTGGTTCTGCTGCCAGCCCGAGCCGCTCCGGGTGAAGAGGAAGGCGTTCCCTCGTCCATTCGCCGGGGCTCCGGCGACCAGATCGTCCGCGTTCACGTCCACGTTGAGGCCGAAGCCTCCGCCGTCGGCTACCTCGGCGGGCGTGTTGGAGGAGGTGAGTTCGAGGCCGAACGAACTCATCACGACCGGCCCGGTGGGGGCCATGCGCCGCCCGCTCGCACACGCGGACTCGGATGTCGTCGCTCCGGCCACCGCCCGCACACAGTAGGTGTGGAGCGCGTAGTCCGCGGGGACGTGTGTAAGCGTGCTCACGTCGCCCACGTCCAGGAGGGCCTGGCCGTCCACCGTGATGCGGTAGCCCGTGTTTACCTGCGAGGCGTCGTTCCACGCCAGCGTCACCTGGTCGGCGTAGCCGATGGAGGCGTTGAGGTCGGCGGGGGGAGGATCACCGTGCCGCCCGCGTCGCGGTCGGCCCCGCCCTGCGCGGGAAGGGCTTCGCCGTACGCATCAAACGCCGCGACGCGGTAGGTGTAAACGACGCCGTAGTCCGCAGCGCCAAACTGCGTGTCGATGCACGAGGTGGCGCGGTGGTCGGTGGTGCACACGAGCGCAGCGTTCTGCGGCTGCGTCATCCCCTCCGACGCGGGCCAGCGGTAGACGTGGTAGCCCGCCCGGCTCACGACGGCCGAGTTGTCGTTCCACGTGATCTCCACCTGATCCTCGTAGCGTCCGTCGGTCGCGCGCACATTCGTGGCGGCCTTGAGTTCGCGGCGGCCTTCGTCGGTCGGGCCGTCGAGGGGTACGTCGTTCGTGTCGGTGATGCGCGACTGCCCGCCCCAGGTGCCCAGCGCGTCGGTCTGCGTGGGGCCGAGGTCGTCGTAGGCGCGCACGATGTACAGATAGCGCTCCCCCGGTGCCGCCGTCGTATCGAGGGCCTGCACGCGGTTGGGGCCAGTGCGCGCGATGAGCGTGGGCGGGGTCGTGGTGTCGAATAGCTCCCGGCGGTAGAGGCGGTAGCCGCTCTCGACCTGCGAGGCATCCTGCCAGGTAATGCGCGTAAAGCGCTCGTCGTCGCCGTCGGCGGCATCCGTTGCGGCCACGGCCGTGGGCGGGCGCAGCGAGCGGAAGCCGTCGTCGCAGACGGGCGCGGACACCTCGGGCGGCCCAGCTGCCTGCGCGGTTTCCTGGCCGGACGGCGCGCTACGCTGGGTGGAGGCGATCAGGCGTTCGACCTCGGAGGCGAGGCGGTCGCGGTCGGCCTGGGTGGATGTGCCCAGGAGCAGGCCGTCCGTCGACCCATACCGACCCATCGCGGCCTGCACGTCGGCCCGCAGCGCCGCAGCGGCGGCAGCCGACAGGTTCTCGGGAATGGTCAGCGTCGCCACGCAGTAATTGTGTGGCTGGTCGGAGGCGATGTCGGAGTCGACGAGCGAGAGCTTGTCGGCCGAGACGACGCCGATGACGGTGCCGTCGCGGGTGACGTTGAAGACGAGCGCCGTCGTGGCCGGGTTCTGCCACGTCACGGACACGCCGTCCTCCAGCGTGCCGTCGCTCGCGGCGACCGTCGTTGGGGCCAGCACATAGGCGCGGACGCCGTCGGCAGTCTGGGCGTTTCCGATGGCGGAGACGCCGCCCAGGTTGGAAAACGCAACGACCTGGTAGCCGTAAATGACGCCCTGGATCGCGGTCTGGTCGGCATACGTCCGCTGACCTTTTGCCACGCGGCCCACCTCTGCGAACACGGGCGGGCCGGGTGGGCATACATCGCCGGTGGGGGAATTGAGGCACGCACGCAAGATGGCGAAGCCATCGGCGGTGGTGCCGTCGTAGGCCCACGTCACCTCGACGCGGTCGTCCCACACATACTGCGTGGCATCGACGGCGGTGGGCGGTGTCAGCCCGGTCCGGCTGCCCACGTCGCAGGTGGGCTCCGACGCCGTGCCGTCGGCCATGACAGCGGTGACGCAGTACTGGTAGTACACGGTGGGGTCTGCCGTCGCATCTGTGAAGCTGTACGCCGCGCCCGCCGTCAGGTCGGTAGCGGCGACGCTGCCGAGCACGACACCGGGGTTGCCGTCGGCGAGGTCGCGGGAGATCTCGAAGCGCGTCAGGGCGAATGCCTCACCGAGCGTCCACGCGAGGCGCACGGCGGCGGGGTCGGTGCCGTCGCTCGCCACCAGGCTCGTGGGATTCGGGACGACGGCCCGCTGCCCTCTCTCCACCATCCGCTCGCTCTCGACGCCCTGGACGACCGTAGCGAGGGCGTAGGCGTAGGTCAGGCCCGGCGTGGCCGACGTGTCGCGATACGACGTCGTCGCCGCCGATAGGTCCTCGACGAGGAGGCTGTCTGCCGTGAACACCGCCGAGGCGAGTGTGCCATCGGGCAGCGCGCTGCGGTAGATGCGCGTCGTGCGGCCCGGCAGCGCGGACGTGTTGCGCCAGTTCAACTGCACCGCCGCTGCGATGGGCTGCGCGAAGCCGGTTTCCACATCCCGGATCGGGCGAATGACGCGCTGTCCCTCGGCGCAGAAATCGTTCTGTTCGGCTCCCGCCGGGTTTTTGAGCACGGCGCAGTATTCGTAGCGCTGCATCGGCACGCCCGAGCGGTCGGCCCACGTGCCCTTGTCGGTGGCCTCGATCATCACCAGGTCCCCCCGCGTCCCGTTCGGGGCTTCCGCATCGGCAAGTGCGCGCCGGAAGACGTGTACCGACAGCGTGCGGTCGGTCGTCCACGCGGTGGGCCACGCCACGTCCACGCGTTCCTCGTGCGTGGTCGATACCGTCTGTGCCAGCGCCCCGAGGGGCACGAACAGCGTGCAGAGCGCGAACAGGGCGGCGCGCAGCGAGGCTTGCCTGTGGGCCGGGGCGTGCGAAGTGGAGGAGGCCTTCATGGTCGGGGGGAGTGGACGGCGAGAGGGTCTATCGGTGCAGCAGCGGCTGGAGCTGCCGGGTGAGCGTCTGCGCGTTGAAGGGCTTGGACAGAAAGGCGTCCGCCTCGCCCTCCACCGGTCCCACCGGGCCCCGCTCGGCCCCGCTGATGAGCAGGATGGGCGTGGTGCGGAGTTGCGCGTCGGCGCGCACGGCGCGGCACAGCCCGTGGCCGTCGAGGCGTGGCATCGCGAGGTCGGTGATGATGAGGTCGGGCGCATGTGCGCGCGCCACGTCGAGCGCGTCGAGGCCGTCGGCAGCGTCGTCGATGACGGTGCTCAGGCCGTAGTGCGCGGCGAGGCACAGCCGCAGGTAGGCCCGCATGTCCGGATCGTCGTCCACGACGAGGATGCGATAGGGGAAATCCATGAGGCCGGGGCGCAGGTGAGCGGGGAAGAAGCACCGTCACCAGGGTAGCCTTTCCGTTGCATTTCCGCTGTCCTGAGCGTCGCAAATGCTTGCCTGAGCATTGCGCTGGCTCCTGATTCCTTCGGTGGCGGCTCCGCCTCGCAAGGCAGAGCAGACGATGCGGGGCAGGCCGCATGACGCCGCGCCCCTACGACTCCATCCAGTCCGCAACCCGCGCAGACGTGCCGGGGCATGTCCCTACGCTGCATACTAGTTCCACGCAGGGCGCGATTCATCACGTCCCTACACCGCGGTTGAACCTCCGAACACGAAGCGGCCCGAAGGAAATTCGACCTCCAACTTCCGACCTTCCCCTACCGCTGCCAGAACGTGGGGACGAAGAGGATGAGGACGGTGAAGATCTCCAGGCGGCCCGCCATCATGAGCAGGCTCAGGATCCACTTGCCGACGGCAGGGATCGAGGCGTAGTTCTCCGACGGTCCGAACGTCCCGAAGGCCGGGCCCACGTTGCCAACCGAGGAGAACGTCGCGCTGAAGGCGCTCACGAGGTCCAGCCCGAAGGCCATCATCAGGATCGTCCCCACGCCGATGAGGCCGACGTAGAGCACCATGAACGAGAGCACGTTTCGCATCACCTCCTGCGGCACCACGCGCCCGCCCAGCCGCACCGGAATCACCGCTTTCGGGTGGACGAGCTGGTTGACTTCCTTGAACGAGTTCTTGAGCATCAGGATGACGCGGACGACCTTGACGCCGCCGCCCGTCGAGCCAGCCATGCCGCCCACGAAGAACAACGCGAAGATCATGCTCTGCGCCAGCGGCGTCCACACCTCGTAATCCGCCGTGGCGAAGCCCGTCGTGGTGGTGATCGTGAGCGACTGGAACACGCCGTAGCGCAGCGCCTGCATGAACGACGGGTAGCCCTCGAACGTCGCCCCGATGCCCAGCGTGCTGCCGAGCAGCTGCACCACGGGCTGCCACGTGCCCAGCACGATCACGAGCGCCGCCCCGACGACGATGGCGGTGTAGACGCGGAACTCGGTGTCCTCGAACACCCGCTCCCGACCGGGATGCAGCAGCTTGTAATGGAGGGCGAAGTTCATCCCCGCCATGAACATGAAGGCCGACACCACCCAGTCCACGTACGCCGACCCGAACTGCCCCACGGAGTTGTTTTTCGTCGAGAAGCCGCCCGTCGCCATCGTCGCGAAGGCGTGGTTGACGGCGTCGAAGAGGTTCATCGCGGGCAAGAGCAGCAGCACCTGCGCCACCGTCAGGCCGACGTAGATGAGCCACAGCCGCCGGGCCGTTTCGCGCACGCGCGGCGTCAGCTTGTCGGCGCTCGGGCCGGGCACCTCGGCTTTGAAGAGCTGCATCCCGCCCACGCCGAGGATGGGCAGGATGGCGAGTGTGAGCACGATGATGCCCATGCCGCCCAGCCAGTGCGTGAGGCTGCGCCAGAACAGAAAACTGCCGGGCACGTCCTCGATGGCGGGCGTGGCGGCCCCGCCGAGGATGGTCGCGCCGGTGGTGGTGAAGCCGCTCATCGTCTCGAAAAAGGCGTCGGTGTACGAGCCGAGCACGCCGCCCAGCACGAACGGCAGCGCGCCGACGAGCGACAGCACCAGCCACGCCAGCGCCACGATGGCGAAGCCTTCGCGCACGCGCAGCCCCTCCGATGCATTGCGCCCCCACACCCAGTACGCGCCGCCCCCGACCACCAGCGACGCGAGCGCCGTCGCTCCGAAGCTCCACCACGCGGCCTCGCCGTAGCCCAGCGCCACCAGCATGGGCGCGAGCAGCGTCACGCCCAGAAAAAACACGAGCGCCCCCAGCACCCCGACGACGGCCTTGAGATTGAGAATCATGGATCGGGCGAAGGGGGACTGGTAATTGGCGACGGGTCTGCAAAGGTATTCACGCGGCTCCCTTTCCCTCCCTTCACCCTTTACTCTTCACCCACAACTGCCTCCGCCTCGATCTCGACCAGCATTTTCGGGTCGATGAGGGCGCGGACTTCCACCATCGTCGTGGCGGGGCGGATCAATCCGAACACCTCGCCGTGCGCCCTGCCGACGGCCTCCCAGTCACGGGCGATGTCGACGACGTACATGCGCGTCCGCACCACGTCCTCGACCGACGCGCCCAGCGCCTCGAGCGCCTGCCGGACGTTGGTGAGTGCCTGCACCGCCTGCGCGTAGGCGTCGCCGTCAATGACCGTTCCCTCCGCGTCCGTGGCCGTCGTGCCGGTGACGTAGACGTGCGGCCCCACGCGCACGGCACGGCTGTACCCGACGACAGGCTCCCACGGCGTGTTGGTGGAGTATTGCTGGCGGGTGAGCATGGGAGAGTGTCGAGTGGCGCGTGTCGCAGGCCGAGTAGGAGCGCGGGGTCAGAAATACGAGGTGGAGGCGGAATGAATCCCGCCCCGGCGGAGGTGTCCCTTACTGTTTCCGCACCGCTGGCGTCGAGAACGGCGGCGGAGTGACGGTGGGCGTGCCTTCCTGTTCGAGCAGCCGCAGCGCCTCCTGCACGCCGCGTTCGAGTTGCGGGTCGCGGCCCTCGGCCACGGCCTTCGCCGTCTGCCGCACCTCGATGTCGGGCGGGATGCCCTGGTTTTCGGCGATCCAGACGTTGTTGATGGGGTCGAAGACAGCGTTGTCGGGCGAGGTCAGCGCGCCGCCATCGACGAGGGCGTAGTGGACGGACGATTTCACCAGCCCGCCCCACGTGCGCGTGCCGATGAGCGGTCCCGCGTTCTGCTGCCGGAACACCCACGGGAAAAAGTCGCCGCCCGAGCCCGCCAGTTCATTGATGAGCAGCACCTTCGGCCCGAGGATGCCCGCGGGCAACCGGAACGCTGCGCCGCCGGGGACTTCGTTGGTGACGGCGGCCCGCAAGCGCCGCGTCATCAGGTCCACCATGTAATCGTCCAGCAAACCACCGCCGTTGAAGCGCTCGTCGATGACAGCGCCCTGTTTGTGCTGCTGCGCGAAGTAGTAACGGTTGAACGAGACGACGCCCGGCCCGCCCGTGTTGGGCACCCACACGTAGGCGAGTTTGCCGCCCGAGAGTTCGTCCACGCGGCGGCGGTTGTCTTCCACCCACGCGCGCTGCCGCAGGCCGTTTTCGCTGCGGACGGGCTGCACGGTTTCCGTCCACGCGCCGTCCATCGTCGGGCGCGTGTTGACGTGCAGGATCGTCTGCTGCCCCGCCGTGCCGTCGAGCAAGCGGTACGGATCGTCGTCCGCGCTCAGCGCGACGCCGTTGACGCCGACGAGGAAATGCCCGGCTTCGACCTTCATGCCGGGCCGGTCGAGCGGCGCGACGAGGTCGGGGTTCCAGCTTTCGGACGTGTAGATGCGCGCAAAGCGCCAGCCGCCGTCGGCGCGTTCGAGGTCCGCGCCCAGCACGCCCACCTGCGAGCTTTCCGTCTCGGGATAGTCGCCGCCGAAGACGAAGCTGTGGCCCACGGAGAGCTCGCCGTTGACCTGATCGAGCAGATACGTGAGGTCGGTGCGGTGTCGGACGTACGGCACGAGCGGCGCGTAGCGCTGGTAGACTTCGTTCCAGTCGCGCCCGTGCATGTTCGGGTCGTAGAAGTAATCCCGCTCGTAGCGCCACGCCTCGTCGAACATCTGTTTCCACTCGGCCAGTCGGTCGAGTTTGGTGCGCAGGTTCAGGTCGAGGCGCTCGCCGCCCGTTCCCGGAGGCGAGGCTGTGCCCACCACGCGCCACGACCCGCTGCTCTGCACCAGCATCTTCTGCCCGTCCGCCGAAACGGTTGCCTGATTCACGCCCGTCATGAACTCCGCCGCCTCGCGCTTTTCGAGCGAGAAGTGGTGCAGCGTCATGCCGTTGCCGCCCGGCGCGTACTCGCCGATAAACACGGTGCCTTTCGGCCCCGCGAGCGTCATCGCGTAGTTACCCTCCGGCATCGGCAGCGCGATCACGCGCCGGTCGATGCGGTCGAGGTCGATCTGGACGGTGACGGCGTTTTCTTTCTTGTCGCCGTCTTTCTCGTCGGCTGCCTCGGTTTTTTCGTCCTTCGGCGCGTCTTTTTTCTCGTCGCCTTCGTCCTCGTTTTCCTTTTCGAACGGCTCCTCGTCGCTGCGTGGCGGAAAGGGCGACGGGTCGGTGGCGCGCAGCACGATGACGTAGGCGGCGTACTCGGGGCGCGCCTGCATGGCGCTCGTGTTGGCCCAGCCCGAGCCCAGCGCCACATCGGTGGAGGCGAGAAAGTAGAGGTGCCGCCCGTCGCGGTCCCACGCGGGCGCGGAGGCGTCGGCGAGGGGGTCGGTGAGGGCGTGCGTCTGGCCTGACGCCATCGACCAGACGGTGACGCGGCGGAAGTTGTTGGGGGCCGTCTTGGTGTAGACGAGCCACTGCGAGTCGGGCGACCACGACAGGCCCATGCCGCCGCGCTCGATGTTGACGCCGCCCACGTCCACCGTCTGCACGCGCCCCGACGCCAGCTCCACGACGCGCACGCGCACGTCGTCGTCCACGAAGGCGATGTGGTTGCCGTCGGGGCTCCACGCGGGCTCCCACGCCAGTTTCGATTCGCCGATGGCGATGCGGCGGGGCGGCGTCAGGCCGTCCTGCCCGGCGAGGAAGAGCGCGTAGCCCTCGCCGCCCGCGTCCGAAAACCACGCGATCTGATCGCCCTTCGGCGACCACAGCGGTCGGCGGTCGGCGGCGTCCGACGAGTGCGTGAGGTTGCGGGCGTCGCCGTGCTCGACGGGCACGGTGAAGACTTCGCCGCGCGCCTCCATCAGCGCCCGCTGGCCTGTGGGCGAGAGCGACACCGACTCCACGTCGTCTGTCACGTCCTCCCACCGCGTCTCGGCCCACGGAAAATCGCCGCGCACAGTGACGCTCAGTTGCGTGGCCTTTTTCGTCGCCGCATCGAAAAAGTGGAGGTAGCCGTCGCGCTCGAAGACGAGGCCGCCGGGGGCTGCAGCGAGCGTTTTGACGTCGGCTCCGGTGAAATCCGTCTGCTGTTCGAGTGCGCCCGTGGCGGGCGTGAAGGCCCAGATGTTGGCCGTCCAGTCGCGGTCGGAGAGAAAGTAGATCGTCTCGCCCAGCCAGACGGGCGCGGTGTCGGTGGTGCGCTCGTTGGGGAGCAGCGTCTCGTCGAGGGTATTCGAGGTCGAGGATCGTCAGCGGCGTGTTCTGCCCTCCCCGGTACGCCCGCCACTCTTCGTCCCACCGCGCGACGCCGTCATAGACCATCTTCTCGCCGCTGGCGCTGTACGCGGCGTCGGTGGCGCGGGGCGCGGGCAGCAGCGTCGAGGGGCCGCCGGTCGCGGCGACGGTCCAGAGGCGGTCGTAGCCCGTCGGGGCCGCGCCGCGCGTGGAGGCGTAGAGCACGCGCTGCCCATCGGGCGTCCATCCGCGCGCACGCGATGAGGCCGGGTACCACGTCAGCCGCGTGGGCGCGCCGCCTTCGACGGACACGGTGTAGACGGCCTCGACGCCCGAGCGGTCGGAGGTGAAGGCGAGCATCCGGCCATCGGGCGAGAAGTGGGGGTCGCTCTCGACGGCAGGCGTGCTCGTGAGCCGCCGCGCCTCGCCGCCTGCGCGCGGGGTGATCCAGAGGTCGCCCCCGTAGGCGAAGGCGAGGTGCTGCGCGCTCATCGCGGGCTGCCGCACCAGCCGGGTGCCCTGCGCCTGCACGACGTTCGTGGTGACGAAAAGGAGGAGGACGAAGCCGAGTCGTGCGCGCATCGCGGTCGGAGATGGGTGAAGGGAGTCGCCTAACATAGCACGCCTGGGAAAGCCGAAGCGCGGCACGAGAAGGCGAGAGCGTAAAATGTACCGTGGCACATCCGCACAGACGCAGCGGCTCGTACGCTGCCCTGTGCGCTCCTGTTACGCGCCCATCCTGTCCGTCTCTACCCTCGCAGATCCTCCATCCGCACGTCGATGGCGAGCGCGTGGGCGTCGAGGGCCTCGGCGCGGGCGAAAGCGGCGATGTCGGCCCCCGTTGCGCGCAGCCTGTCGGCGGAATACTGGATGATGGACTGCCGCCGCACGAAGTCGTGGACGCCGAGGGCGGAGGCGTAACGCGCCGTGCCGCCGGTGGGCAGCACGTGGTTGGGGCCGGCGAAGTAATCGCCGACGGGCTCGGACGAGTACGGGCCGAGAAAAACGGCACCGGCGTGCCGGATGCGCGTGAGGACGGCCCACGGGTCGGCGACGAGCAGTTCGAGGTGCTCGGGTGCGAGGCGGTTGGTGAGGTCGATGGCCTCGCCGAGCGTGTCGGTGACGATGCAGGCGCTGTAGTCGCGCAGCGCGGCGTCGAGGATGTCGCGCCGCGTGAGGCGGGCGGCGAGGCGTGTCACCTCAGCTTGCACGCGCTCGGCGAGGGCACGGCTCGGGGTGATGAGGATGGCCGAGGCGCGCGCGTCGTGCTCGGCCTGCGACAGCAGGTCGGCGGCGGCGTACGTGGCGTTGGCGTCGGCATCGGCCAGCACGACGATCTCGCTCGGACCGGCCACCGAGTCGATGGCGACCTGGCCGTACACCTGCTTCTTGGCCGACGCCACGTACGCATTGCCCGGCCCGACGATCTTGTCCACGCGGGGCACGCTCGCCGTGCCGTAGGCGAAAGCCGCCACGGCCTGCGCGCCGCCCATCGCGTAGACGTTCGCCAGCCCGAGGTGGTGCGCCGTGGCGAGCACGAGGGGCGTCGGCCAGCCGCCGTTCTCCTTTTTGGGCGGCGAGGCGAGGTGGATCTCTTCGACGCCCGCCACCTGCGCGGGGATGGCGTTCATCAGCAGGCTCGACGGGTAGAAGGCGGTGCCGCCGGGCACGTAGAGGCCTGCCTTTTCGAGCGGCAGCACGCGCTGGCCCAGCACCACGCCGCCGGGCTCGTCGGTGAACCACGACGTCTCGCGCTGGCGCTCGTGAAACCGCCGGATGTTGTCGGCGGCCTGCGCGATGATGCGGCGGAGGTCGGCGTCGAGTTTTTCGGCGGCGTCCTCCATCACCTCGGCGGGCACGCGCAGCGCCGGGGGGCGCACGCCGTCGAAGCGCGCCGAGAAGTCCAGCACGGCCGCATCGCCTTCCGCCCGCACCGCCTCCAAGATCGCCTGCACCGAGGCGTCTACCTCGGGGCTGAAGGCTGCCTCCCGGCTCAACACGGCGCGCAGGCGGCGTTCGACATCACAGAGCGGAACGATGGGCAGCATGGATTTCGGAAAATGATGAGGGGCGCGTAAATCGACAAGCGGCAGAATGGTTAACCCGCCCCGGTCAATTCGTCAATTGTCAACGGACGGTGATTCCGCCGATGTCCTGTCACCCGAGGCTGGAAGGTGCCGGCTACCTTCCTCATTTCCCAAGCCTCATGCGCCCATCTCCCTTCACGCCTCATCAAACACCGCCAGCACGGGCGCGTGGTCGCTGGGCTTGTCGCCCTTGCGCTCGTCGCGGTCCACGTACGCGTCGGTGCAGCGGCGGGCGAGGGGTTCCGTCGTGTAGATGTGGTCGATCCGCAGGCCGTCGCCGCGCTGGAAGCCGAGGCGGCGGTAGTCCCACCACGTCATCGGCCCCGCGCCGTGGTGGTGCAACCGCACGGCATCGACGAAGCCCCACGCGCGCAGCGTGGCGAGGGTGTCGCGGGCGGTTTCGTGCGTGAGCACGCTGCCCTGCCACCCTTCGGGAAATGCCACGTCGCGCGCATCGTCGGGGGCCACGTTGAAGTCGCCGCAGAGCGCGATGGGCTGCCGAGGGTCAAGTTTTTCGAGGTAGCCGCGCAGCCGTTCGATCCACGCGAGCTTGTAGTCCCATTTGTCCGAGCCGACGGAGCTGCCGTTGGGGAAGTACGCCGAGATGAAGCGCACGCCGTCGAGGGTGGCGGCGACGAGGCGCGTCTGTGGGTCTTCGTCCGCGCCGTCGTCGAAGCCGCGCACGATGTTCGTCGGCTCCGCCTTCGTCAGCAGCGCGACGCCGTTGTAGGTGCGCTGGCCGTGCGTGGTAGCGTGGTAGCCGCGTTCCGTGAGCGCGTCGAAGGGAAAGTCTTTGTCGGTCGTCTTGGTCTCCTGCAAACACACCACGTCGGGCACCTCGCGGTCGAGGAAGGCGAGCACGCGGTCGTGCCGGGCGCGGATGGAGTTGACGTTCCAGGTAGCGAGTTTCATGGTATCAGGGTGACGGGTGAAGAGTAACGGGAAGATGCCTCTGTGGCTTCACCCTTTCCAACGTCCAACCCTCCAGAAACCCGAAGCGCCCTGCCACGCGAGGCGGCAGGGCGCTGGGAGGGCTCCTGATGGGAGGAGCGGGAATCAGCCTTCGTCTTCGTAGGAACGCTCGTCCTCTTCCTCCTCCACAATGGTCAGTTCGGGCATCGAGCGGAACTCGTAGTCAGGCAGGTACTCGTCGCGCACGTGGCCGATGACCTGGTGCATGGCGTTGAGGAATTTGCCGAAGTCCTCTTTGTAGAGGAAAATCTTGTGCTTCTCGTAGCGCCCGTCGTGGCTGCGCTTGCTCTCGGTGATGGTGAGAAAGTAGTCCTCACCCGAGCGCGTCGTCTTCACGTCGAAAAAGTAGGTGCGCTTGCCCGCCGGGACGCGTTTGGAATACACCTCGTCGCGCTCGCGGCCGTTGCCGCCGTCGCGGTTGCTGTCGCGCCGGTCGTAGCCGCCCCGGTCCTGGTAAGAGTCGCCGGAGCGCCGGTCGCGGTTGTCGCCGTAGCCGTCAGAATCGTGTTGCATCTGGTAAGAAATGGAAGAGCCAGCGTGTACGAAAAGAGCGCGCAGCGGCACCCGGACGGGTAATATCCGAACTCGAAGGGTGAATTACAACGTTTCCGGCAGCAGCGGCGGCTCGTTGCCGATGGCGCCCTTGATGAGAAAGGCCACTTCCTCGGCCTGCTTCATGTTGTACTTGGCCGTGAGCGTCTTGTAGTTGACGGCGTCCACGATGGTGCCGACGAAGCACAGCCCGCCGGTGAGCAGCCACAGCACCCCGAGGCCGGGTCGGTCGAGGTAGAAGCGGTGCACGCCTGCAATGACGAAAAAGCCCAGCAGCGCGAGGATGAGCGTCGTCGTGGGTTCTTTGCGGCGCGTGCGGTAGACGTGCGCGAAGTGCTCGGCCTGCTCGTCGGTCATGTCCTTGATGAGCGTGGCGACGTAGACCTGCTCGTCGCCCTGCAACTCGGGCATGTACCGGATGATTTTCGACATGACTGAAAAGGGTCGGACGGAAAGGCGAGGAAAGATACGGGGCTGGCGCAGCGAAGGTGCAGAGGGATTCAGTCTCGGGGTTCGGCCACCGGACCGTTTGCGGGGCAAAAAGGCGGTACCACGGGTTCTGGGGGAAGGCCGATGCGCGGAAAAACACCTTCCCCGAAGGCGCCATCAACGTGGCGGCCTGCCTCAGCCGCGCAAAACCTTCCGCTGCCGTTGGATCCATGCGCGCCGCGCCGTAGCCTCCGGGGGTCTTCAGATCCCCTTCGACCCGATGGACCGACGCGATTTCCTCAAAACCGGCGCGCTCGCGGGCGCGAGCCTGTCGCTGCCCGCGGGCGTGGCCTCGGCCTATTCCAGCGGCCCTTTCGGTGCGCCGGCGTTTCTCACGCGGCGCGACGACCGCGTGGCGCGGCTCGGCTTCATCGGCGTGGGCTTGCGCGGACGCGAGCACCTGCGCCTGGCGCTGCAACGCGCGGACACGAACATTGTCGCCCTCTGCGACCTCGACCCCGCCGCGCTCGCCGAGGCCCAGAAGCTCGTCCGCGAGGCCGGGCGCGAGGCGCCTGCGGTCTACACGGGCGACGACGAGGCCTTCCGCCAGATGCTCGGCCGCGGCGACCTCGACGGCGTCTTTATCGCCACGCCGTGGCGCTGGCACACCCCGATGGCCGTCGCGGCGATGCGGGCCGGCGTGTACGCGGGCGTCGAGGTGTCGGCGGCCAACACGCTCGAAGAGTGCTGGGATCTCGTCAACACGCACGAGGCCACGGGCGTGCCGTGCATGATCCTGGAAAACGTGTGCTACCGCCGCGACGTGATGGCGGTGCTCAACATGGTGCGGCAGGGGCTCTTCGGCGAGCTCGTCCACCTCGAATGCGGCTACGAGCACGACCTGCGCGAGGTCAAGTTCAACGACGGGACGCAGGCGTACGGCGGCGGCGTCGAGTTCGGCGAGAACGCCTTCTCCGAGGCGCGCTGGCGCACGCGCCACTCGGTCTACCGCAACGGCGACCTCTACCCCACGCACGGCATCGGGCCGGTGGGCGAGTGGCTCAACATCAACCGCGGCAACCGCTTCGAGTCGCTCACCTCGACGAGTTCCAAAACGCGCGGCCTGCACGAGTACATCGTCGATCACGGCGGCGAAGACCATCCCAACGCCGACGTGCGCTTCAAGCTGGGCGACATCGTGACGACGGTGATCAAGACGGCCCTCGGCGAGACGATCATCGTCAAGCACGACACCAACCTGCCGCGCCCGTATTCGCTCGGCTTCCGCGTGCAAGGCACCGAAGGGTTGTGGATGGACGTCAACCAGTCGCTCTACCTCGAAGGCCGCAGCCCCGCGCACCGCTGGGAGCCCGCTGCGCCGTACCTCGAACGCTACGACCACCCCTTGTGGAAAAAGTACGCGGATCAGGCCACGGGCGCGGGCCACGGCGGGATGGATTTCTTCGTCGGCCACGCCTTCATCGAGGCGATCAAGGCGAAGGCGCCCACGCCGCTCGACGCCTACGACGCCGCCGCGTGGAGCGCCATCTCGCCGCTGTCCGAGATGTCGATTGCGACGGGCAGCGCGCCGCAGGCATTCCCGGATTTCACGCGCGGCCAGTGGTTTAGCCGCGACCCTGTCTTCGCCCTCGACGACACGTACTGAGATGGCGCGGACGGTGCCGGGTGCGGCGGAGGTGGCCCGCGTCGCGGAGGCGTTCGCGCTGCCGGGCGCGGTCGTTGGCGTGCAGCCTCACGGCGACGGCCACATCAACGATACGTTTCTCGTCAGGATGGCGGACGGATTGCGCTACCTCGTGCAGCGCATCAATCCACACGTTTTCCCCGATGTGGATAACCTGACCTCCAACATCGCCCGCGTGACGGATCACCTGCGCGCGAAGCTGGAAGCACGAGGCACGCCCGACCTGCACCGCCGCGTCCTGACACTCGTGCCCACACGCGACAGCGCGTACCTCCACCGCGACGCGCAGGGCGAGGCGTGGCGCGTGTGCGTGTTCGTCGAAGGCTCCGTGGCGCACGACGTGCTCAGGTCTGCCGCGCAGGCTGAAAGGGCCGCCCACGCCTTCGGCGCGTTCCAGCGCGACCTGTCGGACATGCCTGGCCCGCCGCTCGCCGACACCATCCCGCACTTCCACGACGCGCCGCGCCGCTATGCCGCCTTCGAGCGGTCGGTGGAAAAAGACGTGTGCAACCGGGCCGACGGCGTGCGGGGCGAGATCGGCTTCGCCCGGCAGCGCGCTGCCTACGCCAACGTTCTCGCTGAAGCGCACGCGCGTGGCGAGATGCCCCGGCGCGTCACGCACAACGACGCCAAGCTGAACAATCTTTTATTCGACGCCCAGACGGATGAGGCGCTGTGCGTCGTGGACCTCGACACCGTGATGCCCGGGCTCGCCCTCTACGACTTCGGCGACCTCGTGCGGACGGGCGCAAGCACCGCCCCGGAGGACACCCGCGAGCTACCTGCGATGGCGCTCGACGCTACGCTGTTCAAAGCCCTGGCCTGCGGCTACACGCGCGCGATGCGCGGCGCCCTCACGCCGTCCGAAAAACAGCACCTCGTCTTTTCCGGCGCGTTCATGGCCTACGTCATGGCCCTGCGCTTTCTGACGGATCACCTCGACGGCGACACGTACTACAAAACCGCGCGCCCCGGCCACAACCTCGACCGCTGCCGCGCGCAGTTCGCCCTCATCCAGTCCATCGAAGCGCAGCAATCCATGCTGGACGCGTTCGTGGCGCGCTTGTAGAGACGTGCCGCGGCGCGTCTCTGCGCGGCCGCGCATCACAGCGACACGATGCCCTCGATCTGCCCGGCCTTTTCGTAGACCGCCCGCACCGCGTCGGCGGAGTCCATGACGGGCTGCATCGTGACGCTGATGTAGTTGCCTTTCGACGAGGCGCGCGTGGTCATCTCCGCGCCCTCGAAGAGCGACTGAAACGCGGGCATCTGTTCGAGCGGGACGATGAATTTGAACAGGAAGGTCGTGGGCCACTCGTTCTGCTCGTCGAGCAGGCGTTCGAAGTTGGCCCACCACTCGGCTTTCGACTCAGGCATCGTACGGAAAACGGCTGGATGGAGAGCGCGGCCAACGCACACCACACGGCTTCGTTCGAGACGAGGGGTGACGGGAAGAGGCCCGATGTTCATGCCTCGTACCCCGCGTTTCGCCAAACTCGTCAACACCCCGTTACAGCGCGCGCGGTGCAAGAGGGAAACGCGGACGTTAACGCTCCTCTCACCCCTCTGTACCTCTGCCATTCATGTCCACCGCCACCACTACTCCCGCCTCCTCCATCCACCCCGGCATGGGGGCCATTCCGAACGACGGCGGCGTCTCGTTCCGCGTATGGGCACCGAACGCCGACGCGGTCTTCGTCACCGGCTCGTTCTGCGGCTGGGACGAGGAATGCTACCCGCTTGCCCTTGACGGTGACGGCTACTGGAGCACCGACGTGCCCGACGCGAAGCCCGGCGACGAGTACAAATTCGTGCTCGACACGCCCTCGGGCCGCCTCCACCGCAACGACCCCTATGCCCGCCTCGTCACCTCGTCGGTGGGCAACAGCGTGATTTACGACGATGCGGCCTACGACTGGCAGGGCGACGCTTTCCAGATGCCTGCCTGGAACGACGTCGTCATCTACGAGCTGCACGTGGGTACCTTCAACGACCAGAACCCCGACGGGCCGGGAAACCTGCGGAGCGCCATCGAAAAGCTCGACTACGTGCGCGACCTCGGCGCGAGCGCCGTCAGCGTGATGCCGCTGGCCGAGTTTGCAGGGGATTTCTCGTGGGGCTACAACCCCGCGTTTCCGTTCGCCGTCGAGGGCGCGTACGGCGGGCCGGACGCCCTCAAGGAGTTCGTCCGCGAGGCGCACGCGCGCGGCCTCGCCGTGCTCGTGGACGTCGTCTACAACCACTTTGGCCCGAGCGACCTCGACCTGTGGCAGTTCGACGGGTGGAGTGAGAACGATAAGGGCGGCATCTACTTTTACAACGACCACCGCGCCGAGACGCCGTGGGGCGAGACGCGCCCGGATTACGGACGCCGCGAGGTGCGCCAGTTTATCCGCGACAACGCGCTGATGTGGATCGAATCGTTCCACGCCGACGGGCTGCGCTGGGACGGCACCATCTTCATCCGCCACAAGGATTTCTTCCTCACCGAAGGCAACGCCCTGCCCGACGGCTGGACGCTCATGCAGGACGTCAACCGGGAGATCCAGCAGAAACACCCCGGCAAGCTGTGCATCGCCGAGGACTTGCAGCGCTACGACGCCGTCTGCGTGTCGATCGACGACGGTGGCGCAGGCTTCGGCGCGCAGTGGGATGCCGCCTTTGTCCACCCCGTGCGCGCCGCGCTCGAACAGATGAACGACGCAGACCGGTCGATGCAGGAGGTGGCGCAGGCCATCGGGCACGTCTACTGCGGCGACCCCTTCAACCGGGTGATCTACACCGAAAGCCACGACGAAGTCGCCAACGGGCGGCAGCGCCTGCCCGAGTCCATCCATCAGGGCGACGCCCGCTCGTGGGAATCGCAGAAGCGCTCGACGCTCGGGGCCGCGCTCGTCTTCACCAGCCCCGGCATCCCGATGATTTTCCAGGGGCAGGCGATGCTGGAGGGCGAGTGGTTCCGCGACACCGAGCCCCTCAACTGGGAGCGGCTCGGCGAGGTGCCCGGCATCCACCAACTCTACCGCGACCTCGCGCACCTGCGTCGCAACCTGAGGGGCACCACGCGCGGCCTCAAAGGTGCGCACGTCGACCTCTTCCACGTCAACGACACAGCCAAGATCATCGCCTTCCGCCGATGGATGGAAGGCGGCGAGAACGACGAGACGATCGCCGTCTTCAACTTCGCCAACGTCGCATACGACGCCTACCGCATCGGGCTGCCCGCCGAGGGCATCTGGCGCGTCCGCTTCAACTCGGACTGGGACGGTTACAGCTCGGCCTTCGGAAACCACCGTTCGGTGGATTCTACTGCCGAAGTGCAACCGCAGGATGGATACTCGTACAGTGGGAGCGTGAGCCTCGGCCCCTACACCGCCGTCCTCCTGTCCCGATAAGAGTTACGCGAGGCTCCTGTTCGTGTCTCCTTCCACATACATCCTGCTGCACGGGCGAGGCTTCTGCCCGAGATAGAAGGCACAGTATTCAGATCGCGGAGAGACTCATGAAACGTTCAGCTACCACACCTGCTTCCCCCGCCGAGGAAAGCCCCTACGCCGTCGCACACCACGTGCTGCAATCGGTTGCCCTCGCGGGCCTCGTCGGCCTGATGGCGATGGCGATGATGCTGGGTCCGAAACTGGCCGCGCTCCTGCTGCGCTGAGGCATGCACATCGGTTGGACTGACCAATTTTCACGGAGACTACGTGAAGCTTGATGGTGGGTGCGTATTTTTGCACACGGCGGTGCGACTTCCCCGCTTTCCCGCGTTGTACCGTTTAGAAAGTCTGTCTGTCAAGGTTCGAGAGAGATACGCGCGGGAGCGAAGTAATCGGTCAGCAGGACGCTGAGTTGGACGTTCGCCCACGCGCTACGCCTTTCAGGATCGCCCACAGGCGGGCGACTACGTATCCCTTCTCCATCTCATCCTCTCCACCACACGCAGAGGAGCACGCGGATCACAACCATGCAAAAGCCCAGCAACGTTTACCGGATCGACATCCAGCCGTCCGACGCCTTCCCCGACCGCCACGCCACGCACGGCTGGCAGGTCCGCATCCGCCGCAGTGGCGTGCAGCATACCAAGTTCTTCTCGGACGACAAGCACGGCGGAAGCGCGAAGGCGCTGCTCGCCTCCATCGTCTACCGCGACGAGCTGATGCCGACGCTCCCCGAGGCCGACGACCCCACCATCAAATCGGCACAGGCGCGCAGCAAAACGGGCGTCGTGGGCCTGAGCTTCTGTACCAAAGACGACGGCAGCGGCACCCAGAAGCCGTACGTGCAACTGAGCTGGACGGGCGACCACCGCAAGCGCCGCACGGCTTCGTTCTCGGTAGACAAGTGGGGTCTGCGGAAGGCCATCTGGAATGCCTGCGTGCGCCTGCACCGCGAGCATGAGGCGCTGGGGCAGTCCACCGAAAGCCCGCAGGAGATGTTCAACAAGGCGTACGCGAGCATCAGCAAGCAGTACCCAGAGTTCGTGGACATCAAGGGCAAGATGGAGGAGGCGGACCAGGCGTGAGCTTGGCGCAGCACAGGCGTGCGGCCACCGCCCGTTTCTCGCAGAGGTGCCGCGTTTCCACTACCGCCGTGCGATGACGATGCGGGGGTGCCCGGAGACATCACGGTGTACCTCCGCGCCTCGCAAACCGCGCGCGGTGAAGCGGTGCGCCACGCCATCGGCGAAATCCATGTGCGTCTCGACGGCGAGGTAGCCGCCGGGGCGCACGTGCGTCAGCGCGTGCCGGGCGAGCGCCTCGTAAAAGCGGTAGGGCTCCGGCCCGCTGAACAGCGCAGCGTGGGGCTCGAAATCGCGCACGTGCCGTGCCAGCGTGGAGGCTTCCGCGTCGGGGATGTACGGCGGGTTGGAAACGAGCACATCCACGCCCTGCGGGATGCCGTCGAGCGCGGGCGCGAGCAGATCGGCGCGTGCGAAATCGACATCCAGCTTCAGCGTCCTTGCATTGGTGCGGGCCACGGATAGGGCCTCCTCGCTCACGTCGAAGGCATGGACGTGCGCGCCGGGGTGTTCGTGCTTGAGCGCGAGGGCGATGCAGCCGCTGCCCGTGCCCGCGTCCACGACGGCAGGCGCGGCGTTGTCCGCCAGCAGTTCCAGCACACGCGTCACCAGCTCCTCTGTCTCCGGGCGCGGGATGAGCACGCCGGGCGCGACGTGCAGGCGGAGGCCGTAGAAGGCGCTCTCGCCCAGCACATACTGCACCGGCTCACCCCCGGCGCGGCGTTGCACGGCGGCCTCGATCTGCGCGGTCTGTTCGGACGTCAGCAGCGTTTCGGCGAAGGCGTAGAGGCGGGCACGCGACGAGCCCGTGGCCCATTCGAGGATCCACTCGGCCGTGCGCCGTGCGTCGTCCACCCCGGCACGTTCGAGGGCATGGATGGCGTCGTGCAGGCACGCTCCGAGACGTGGCATCGGTTTGGGGAAGATGGAACTTGAAGGGGGAGCAGCGCCTACCGAGGCTCCCCCATTGCGACGCCCGATGAATACGTACACCGGTAAAACGATCCTCCTCACGGGCGCGTCCGGCGGCATCGGCGCGGCGATGGCGCGGCATCTCAAAACACAGAGCACGACGCTGCTGCTCGCCGCCCGGTCAGAAGACTCGCTCGAAGCAGCGGCAGCGGAGGTGCGGGCGGCAGGCAGCGCGGCGCACGTCTACGCCCACGACCTCAGCGCGCCCGGCTCCGCGCAGAACCTCTACGACCGCGTTTCCGGCGACGGGCACGCCGTGGATGTACTCGTCAACAACGCGGGCTTCGGCAAAGTGGGACCGTTCGAGACGCACGACGCCGCGACGTACGCGCGCATGACACAGCTCAACGTGGTCACGCTCACCGAACTGGCGACGCTGTTCCTGCCCGCCATGCTCGAACGTGGTACGGGCGGGATCCTGAACGTGGCCTCGACAGCGGCCTACCAGCCCGTCCCGTACATGGCCGTCTACACGGCCACGAAACATTACGTGCTGGCGCTCTCCGAGGCTCTTCACGCCGAATGCAAAGACCGAGGTGTGACGGTGACGGCGCTCTGCCCCGGACCTACGAAGACCGACTTTGGCGAACGCGCCGGAATGCGCGATGCATTTTTCGCCGGCGGTCTGACGGCCGACGAGGTGGCCCGCGACGGACTCGACGCCCTGCTCAAAGGCAAACGCACCGTCGTCAGCGGCGCGCTCAACCGGATCGGCGCGACTCTTGCATCGGCCCTTCCCTCATCTGTCACCTCGGCGATTGCAGGGCGGCTGTTTGCGCCCGGAAAGGGGAGTTCGTAATCTTTCAGATGCAGACGCCCTCCTCCGGATGCTCTTTCCGGGGGAGGTTTTTTCTTTCCTACTTGTAAGCGCTTACCTAACCCTTTCGATATCCGCATGACTACGCAGGAAAAGCTGGAAGCCCTCGTTTCCAATCTCTGGTGGACGTGGCGTCCCGATGCCCTCGCGCTGTTCGAATCGCTCAACCCGGAGGTCTTCCGCGCCTCGGCCAATAACCCCGTGGCGGCGCTGCGCGCGGCAGATCCGAAAAAGCTCAAGTCGAAAACGCTCGCCGCCGACGTCGACGCGCTCTACGAGGCGTTCACGACCTACATGGAAACCCCCGGTACGCATGCCGACACGCCGCCGACGGCGTACTTCTGCATGGAGTACGGCCTCCACGAGAGCCTGCCGCTGTACTCGGGCGGCCTCGGCATCCTCGCGGGCGACCACACCAAAGCCGCCTCGGACCTCAGCGTACCGTTCACCGCCGTGGGCCTGCTGCTGCGCGACGGCTACTTCAAGCAAACCTTCGATCAGTCGGGCTGGCAGACAGAGCAGTACCCCGTCCTCGACCCACACGACCACCCCATGACGCTCGTGACGACGCGCGGCGGCGACCCGCTCCGCGTGACCGTCCACCTGGGCGACATGCCGCTCAAACTTCAGGCGTGGCGCGTCCACATCGGGCGCACGGTGCTCTACCTGCTCGATTCCGACCACGACGGCAACGTCGAATGGCTGCGACCGCTCACGCGCAAGCTGTACCAGGGCGACCGCCGCGTACGGCTTCAGCAGGAGATCATCTTGGGCATCGGCGGTTTGCGGCTCTTGCGGGCGCTCAATGTGAGCGCGCACGTCTACCATCTCAACGAAGGGCACTGCGCGTTCGTCACGTTCGAACTGATGCGCGAGCGCATGGCGGCGGGGCACACGCGCGAAGAGGCCGAGGCCTGGGTGCGCGACCACACCGTGTTCACGACGCACACGCCCGTGCTGGCCGGCCACGACCGCTTCGAGCCGCACCTGTTGCTCGAAGAACTCCAGCGGATGCGCCACGCCCTCGGCCTGAGCGAGCACGACCTGATGGCCTACGGGCGCGTCAACGCAGAGGACCACCAGGAGTGGTTCACGATGACGGTGCTCGCCCTCGGCCTGTCGCGCCTCGCCAACGGCGTCTCGAAGCTCAACGGCGAGGTCGCCCGCGAGCAGTGGAAGAGCCTCTACCCCGACCGGCCCGTCGAGGACGTACCCATCGGCTCCGTCACCAACGGCATCCACCTGCCCACGTGGACGGCCCCGGAGGCGAAGGCGTTTGCCAAACAGCACCTGGGCCCGTGGAACCTCAACCGCGCCACCGTCGCCTACTGGAAAGGGATCGAGACCGCCCCCGATGCCGACCTGTGGGCCCTTCGCAACCGGCTGCGCCAGAAGCTCGTCCGCTATGCCGAGCAGCACGTCGCCCGGCAGACGCTCCGGCAAGGGTTCAACCTCCACCCGGACGCGCTCACCATCGGCTTTGCGCGTCGTTTTGCCACGTACAAACGCGCCACGCTGCTTTTCCACGACGTCGAGCGCGCCCTGCGCATCCTCACCAGCGACGAGCGCCCCGTGCAGGTGCTCTTTGCGGGCAAGGCGCACCCCGCCGACGAAGGTGGCAAGCGCTTTATCCAGCAGATCTACGCCATGAGCCAGCTTCCCGAGATGAAAGGGCGGCTGCTGTTCCTGGAGAACTACAACATGGAAGTGGCCCGGATGCTCGTCTCGGGCTGCGACGTGTGGCTCAACAACCCGCGCCGCCCGATGGAGGCCAGCGGCACGAGCGGCCAGAAGGTGAGCGCCCACGGCGGCCTCAACCTGTCGATCCTCGATGGCTGGTGGCCCGAAGGCTACGACGGCACCACCGGATGGGCCATCGGCACGGATGCATCGGCGGAGATGGGGCAGGACCCGCAGGCACAGGACGAACAGGATGCCGCGTTTCTGTACGAGACGCTGGAAACGTCGGTGATCCCGGCCTTCTACGAACGCGACAAGAACGGCCTCCCGACAGGCTGGCTCAAACGGATGCGGAGCGCCATGAGCGTGCTACCCGCCCAGTTCAGCGCCGAGCGCATGGTGGCCGACTACGCCGAGCAGATGTACGCCGCCACCGTGGAGTTGAGCGCCTGATCATTGTAGCGTGCCCCTTCAGAAACCCTGAAGGTCTTTAGGACCTTCAGGGTTTTTGCAAGGCCCTTCCCCTCCATGCTCCACCTCGCCCACGCCTCCGCTGCCGCCGACGCGCTGCGCGCCGCCCACCTGCCCGGCGAAGTCGTGGTGTGGTGTGCAGATGCTGCCGCACGCCTCGCCCGCGAGCAGGGAGAAACCGTGCTGTGGTTCGGCGCGAGCACTGACGAGCAACGGGCGATGCTGGAGGCCGTTGTGGCCTGCCCGGAGGGGGTGCCCGTGAGCTTCGTCTGCACCGAGCCCGCGATAGCCGAGGCGTCGCCCGTCCGGCTGACGTGGCTGTTTCACCACCGCCCGATGGCGGGAGCCGCGTTCTTCCGGCTGTGTGGACACGCCCACGCAGCGCTGCAAAAGGGCAGAGGCGAAACCGAGCGCATCCTGCCCGGCCTCGACGCGCTGCCGCTCGTGCAGCAGGCTTTGCAATGAGAAAGCCCTGAATCTCCAGCATCTTCAGGGTTTAGCGTCCGACGCCTGACGCCGCTTTTCGTCTGATCCATCCGCCGCATGCCCTTCACCCTGCCCGACGACACCCGCACACAGGCCATCGCCTCGATTCAGCGCTACGCCCGCGAGCATCTCGACGACGAACTCGGCGGGCTAGCCGCGCGCGGACTGCTGGACTTTTTCCTCGCCGAGATCGGCCCCGTCGTCTACAACCAGGCCGTCCGCGACGCGCAGGAGCGATTGCACGCCCGCGTGGCCGAACTCGACCTCGACGTGCACGCCGATGAATTCGGGTTCTGGAAAAAGTAACCCTTCATCCGATTACGATGGGGCGGTCGATATACAGACACGTTCAATAGGCATTGTCGTTGACGAAGCCTTTCCACACCGTCATCACCATGATTTTGATGTCGAGTTTGAGCGACCAGTTCTGTATGTAATAGAGGTCGTACTCGATGCGCTTCTCCAGGCTCGTGTTTCCGCGCCAGCCGTTGACCTGCGCCCAGCCGGTGATGCCCGCGGGCACCTTGTGCTTGAGCATGTAGCGCGGGATCGTGCTGGCGATTTCCTCGACCACCCACGTGCGCTCGGGGCGCGGCCCGACGATGCTCATGTCGCCCCGGAGGACGTTGATGAACTGCGGCAGCTCGTCCAGGCTCGTCTTGCGAAGAAAGGCTCCCACCGCCGTCACGCGCGGGTCGTCCTTCGACGTCAGCAGCGCCACGTCGCCCGCCTGATCGGTGCGCATCGAGCGGAATTTGAGCATCTGGAAGGTGTGGCCGTTGAGACTCATCCGCTCCTGTTTGTAGAACACTGGGCCGGGCGAGGTGAGTTTGACCGCCAGCGCGATAACGATCAGCACGGGGCTCATCACGAGCAGAAACGTCCCCGCGAGCACGACGTCGAGCATCCGCTTGGCCACCCACGCCAGCCGGAGCGGCACCTCGTCGATGAGGTGGATGACGGGCAGCCCGTCCACGTCGCTCACGCGGGCATTGAGCACGGTGAAGCCGAACAGGTCGGGCGCGAGGCAGACGTGCGGTAGCCGCGTGGCGAGCGCGTTGACGATGGCCTCGATGCGCTCTGCCGCCGAGAGGGGCAGGGCGATGTAAACGTAGTCGATGGGCGTGCCCGCGGCCTGGTGACGGTCCACGAGTGCTTCCACGTCCGCCGTGGTGCAGAGCGCGTCGGAGGCGTAGTCGTCGGCGAAGCCAACCACCTCAAGTCCGATCCACGGGTAGGCGCGGAAGGCGGCGGCGAGGCGCTGGCCCACGGTGCCTTTTCCCACGATGAGCACGCGCTTGCGGAAGCGCCCCAGCGCCCGCTGCCGCCGCAGCCACAGGTACGCCACCAGCCGCAGCCCGGTCATGAAGCCGACGGTGTAGAGGCCGAAAAAGGCCAGAAACAGGCGCGAGACGGTGAACGTGCGGTAGAACGTCAAGAGTGCCGCCACGCCCAGCAGCGCCAGCGCCCCGGCTTTGAGCGTCGTGTAGGCGAGCCGCAGAAAGCGCAGCGCGCGGTCGGGTGCGTACAGCCCCGAGAAGTAGAACACGAGCGACGCCGAGATGAGCACCCACGGCAAGAGCCACGCGAAAAACGACAGCGGCACGAACTCGATGGGCGTCAGCCACCACACGTCGGGAAACGCCGGTTGCAGGCCGGGCAGCAGGTAAAACCGCGTACCATACGCCGTCACCCACGCCACTGCGACCAGGGCGAAGTCCACGAAGAAGAGGATGCGCTGAAACAGCCGACTTTGCTCTTGAAGCATAGTAAATGACTAATTCGTCAGGTCGTCATTCTTCATAAGATCGACGTAGCGAATCAGCGCTTTCGGTTGTTCACGAGTGACCCGTGACGATCGACCGTGCCCTCACATCGTCCCGAAAAAGGGATGGGGACTGAAGCAGAGGACGAGAATCAACAGGCATAAAATACCCAGCACGCGCCGTCCGGGCGTGAGGGGTTCGGGGTAGAGCACAGGCGGGTGATCGACGCGGATGAAGCGCACGATGAGCACGGCCCAGAACAGCCACATCCCCGCGCTGTAGCGCGTCACCGATGGCCCGAGCGCGACGAGCACCCCCACCGCCGCGACGAGTCTGGCCGTCCAGAGCGCCAGGTGGCGGCCGGGCAGGTAGCGGTCCATGCGCTGCACGAGCAGCCCGAACACCGCCGCCACGGCTATCCACGTCGCTACGCTCAGGCCGGGCCGGTAGGCGTCGAGCATGGGCGAGAAAAACGTGACGGCCGCCACGCCTCCGGACACCATCAGCAGGCTCACCGTCACGCGCGCGATGCGCTTGTGCCAGCGCCGCCCGAACAGGCTGTACGTCACGTGGCCGCCGTCGAGCTGGCCGGCAGGGAGGAGGTTGAGCGCGGTGAAGAACAGCCCCAGCCAGCCCGCGAACACGACGGGATAATGGTAGAGTTCGAATGCGGGCGGCACGTTGGGGAAGAAGCGTGTCAGAAACGAGAACAGCAGCGTGCCGCCTATCGACAGTGGATCCGTGCCCGTGGGCGGCTGCGCCGGATACGCGCCCGTCTGCGCCACGACGCCCTGCACCCACTCGTGGCCCGACATCGCGTCGAGGTATGTCGGCGGCGGCAGCGTCGCCAGCCCGTAGACGAGGATGCCGAGGGCGGCTACAAAGCCCGCCAGCGGCCCTGCCGCGCCCACGTCGAACAGCTTGCGCGTGCTCGGGATGGGCTCGCGGATGCGGATCACCGCGCCCAGCGTGCCGATGGCGACGAGCGGAAGCGGGATGTAGTACGGCAGCGTGACGTCGATGCCGTGGTGGCGTGCGGCGAGGTAGTGGCCGAACTCGTGGACGGTCAGAAACAGCAGCAGCGCCGTAGAAAAGCGCAGCCCATCGAAGAGCGCGCTCGGGCCGATGGGAAAGCCGCCCTCGCCGCCCAGCACGAACCACGCATCCTGCGCGTAGAGCAGGTCGCGCGCCACCCACTGCATCCCCGCGAGCGTCACGGTGGCGAAGGTGAGCAGGAAGAGGAGCAGGTGCAGCCCGTAGCGCTCGCGTCGCGGGCGCTCGTACTCGGTCAGGATGCTGCTGGAGGGGGGAGGGGCAGTGGTCGGCTCCACAGGGTCGGCGTAACGTGCTGCGCGGCAACGGACGACGGCGAGGGAGGTTCGGGCACGGCAGGCGGGGCCGGTGGCAACGAAAAAAGCGGGCAACACCGTGAAGTGTTGCCCGCTCCCCCCATCAGCCCATCGGCTGAACGGCGGCGGAAGTCGGCCTGCCCCTTTGTGGCCTGTTCCGCGAAGTCGCCGGCAACCGGGGGCTGTTAACCTGTTGCAAGGACTCTATCGGTGGAGTCCAGAAAAAGGTTAAGGGCAGCCCCGATGTTTTTTGCGAACGCGGTTTCCCGCCTCCTTTCAGCGCTGCTCGACCGTAAAGCCGCGCTGTTCAAGAAGCGCGATCAGGCCGTCGGGTCCCAACAGGTGCAGCGCGCCCACGACCACGAGGGGCGTCTGGCCCTCGGCCACGAGTTTTTCGATGGGTGCGATCCACGCCCGGTTGCGTGCCGTCAGCAACCGTTCGCGCACGTCGGGCTGCGCGTCGAGGTCGGCGGCGGCGCGGGCGTAGAGCGCATCGGCATCGCCCTCTTTCCACCACGCCGCCATCGCGTCCACGCCTTCGACGGCCCGGTCGATCTCGGCGAGCGTGTAGTGCAGGAACGCTTCCTGCGCCTCGGGCGGCATCGTGTCGAAAAAGTCGATCTGCTGATTCAGCGTTTCGAGGCCGCGCACGGGCTTGCCGTCGGCCATCGCGCGCGTGTAGAAGTGCAGGTCGAGGCCGAGGTCGGCGCGGTAGCCAGCCTGCTGGAGCGTCGTCGTGGTGAGCAGCATCCCCGCCAGCCACGGCTCGGCGCGCTCGAGGGTGGGGCGCAGCATCTCCAGACCCTCCAGCCGCGTTTCCACGAGCGCGCACGTCGAATCCGCGACGTGGCTGCACAGCGTAGAGCCATCGGCGTAGAGGCCGCGCTGCATCAGCGTCATGGCCCCCGCCTGCATCTCGCCCATGTCGAGTTCGAGCACGAGCACATCTGCCTTGTCGTAGGCGTGTTCGATGGCGTCCGGCAGCGGGTAGGCGTCGGGGCGCATGAGGTGGATGGAGCCCAGCAGGTACACCGTGCCGCTGTCCGAGCGGGCCTCCCACAGAAACGACGGCTGCGCCTGCGCCGACAGAGCGAGCACGGGCAGCAAAGGCAAAAGCAGAGCGGTACGCATGGTGGATAAAATTCAGCGCCCGAGGCGCGGGCCGCTGGCGAACGGGCGCGGCCCGTCGAGGCGGAGGTAAGGAGTTGACGAGGTAATGGCGCGGCTGCGGCCCGAAGGCGCTCGGCACGCTCAATACGGCGGAAGCACGTCGCTCGAACCAGAACGATCCGCTGGCGTGCGTCGAGGCAGGGCAGAGCCACGCGCGCCAGTTGCCGGGCAGGCCGGCTTCATCAAGCGTGAAGCAGGGTGGAGGGTGGATATAGCAGGGCTCCCCTGCTTCTGCCTTCTGGCTTTCGCACGCTCGAAAACGGAGGCATCTTCCATTCTCCGTTCCCCATGCCCCGTTCACCCATGCTCCGGCGGCGTCACGTCCTGAGGCGGGGGCACGTCGCCGCCTTCGAGCGGAGAGTCGGGGAGGGTGTCTTTGGCTTCGACCTTCATCACGGCGTGGCCGCCGAACTGGTTGCGGAGCGCCGCCAGCATCCGGTCGGTGAAGGAGTTGTCGAGGCGCGAGCGCAGCCGCTCCATGAGCGCGAGCGTGATCACGGGCGCGGGCACGTCGAGGTCGATGCTCTCGAAGACCGTCCACCGCCCCTCGCCCGAGTCCTGCACAAAGGGCGCGATGCCGCTGAGGTCGGCGTTGTGTTCGAGCGCCAGCGAGCACAGGTCGAGCAGCCACGAGCGGACGACGGAACCCGTCCGCCAGATTTCGGCGACCTGATGCAGATCCAGCCCGAACTCCCGCTTGGCTTCGAGGATGTGGAAGCCTTCGGCGTACGCCTGCATCAGCCCGTATTCGATGCCGTTGTGAACCATCTTGGTGAAGTGCCCCGCCCCGCTCGGGCCGACGTGGCCCCAGCCTTTGTCTTTCGCGGGCGCGAGCGTCTCGAAGATGGGAAACAGGCGCTCGACGGGCTCCTTTTCGCCGCCGACCATCATGCTGTAGCCTTCCTTCAGGCCCCAGATGCCGCCGCTCGTGCCTACGTCCACCAGAAACAGGTTCTGCTCCGCGAGCGCCTTGCTGCGGCGGACGGTATCGATGTAGCGGGTGTTGCCGCCGTCGATGATGGTGTCGCCTTCTTCGAGCAGAGCAGCGACGTTCTGGATGACGCTCTCGGTGGCTCTGCCGGCGGGCACCATCACCCAGACGGCGCGCGGCGCGTCGAGCTTCTGGACGAGGTCTTCGAGCGACGTGCCGCCCGTCCCGCCGCCGCCGGTGAGTTCGCGGATGTTGTCGTCCGACAGGTCGAAGCCTGTCACCTGGTGGCCTCCCTGAATAAGGCGGTATGCCATGTTGAGCCCCATCTTGCCGAGGCCGACCATCCCGATATGCATGTCTGTACAGGTTTTGCGAAGAGGGAAAAGTAGGCGGTTGCGCGCGCGCCCGTGTTACGGGACGCACACGAATGCAGCGGCGCGTGGACTATTTGATGGCGGCGAACGCCTCGAGTGCCCGCGCCCGCGCCGCCTTGTGCTCGACGAGGGGACGCGGATACGTCTCGCCCAGCGTCACGCCTGCCTTCCGGAGCACGTCGGCGGGCGCTTCCCAGGGCGCGTGGAGGTGCCGGGTGGGGAGGGCAGCCAACTCCGGCACCCAGCGTCGGATGTAGTCACCGTCCGGGTCGAACTTCTTGGACTGCGAGACGGGGTTGAAGATGCGGAAAAAGGGCTGTGCGTCGGCTCCGGAGCCCGCGCTCCACTGCCAGTTGAGCGTGTTGTTGGCGAGGTCGCCGTCGATGAGGGTATCCCAGAACCACCGCGCGCCCTTTTGCCACGGGAGCAGCAGGTCTTTCGTCAGGAACGAGGCGACGACGAGGCGGGCGCGGTTGTGCATCCAGCCGGTCTGCCAGAGCTGCCGCATTCCCGCGTCCACGACGGGAAAACCCGTCTGCCCGCGCTGCCACTTTTCGAGTGCGTCGGGGTCGTCTTCCCACGGGAAGCCAGCGAATTTCTCCTTGAGCGGATGCCCGGTCGTGTGCGGGAAGTGGTGGAGCAGGTGGTAGGCGAACTCGCGCCACGCGACCTCGCGCAGGAAGGCGTCGGCGGCCTGTTTCATTGCGCCGTTCTGCTGCCAGCCGCGCACGTGCTGCCACACCTGCCGCGCACTGAGTTCGCCCCAGTGCAGCCGCATCGACAACCGCGACGTGCCATCGGCGGCGAGGTCGTTGCGCGCTGTGGCGTAGTCGATGAGCGCGTGTTCGGTGAACGCGGCCAGCCGTTCCTGCGCGGTGGCTTCGCCGGGTGTCCACACGTCGTAGAAGCCCGCGTCCCAGCTTTTTTCGGGCAGCAGGTGCAGCGATTCGAGCGGTTCACTACGCGGCCACACATCGGGTGCTTTCGTCTCGCCCATGCGCGGAACGGGCAGCGGATCGCGCACCTCCAGGTGGGTTTGCAGCGACTTCCAGAACGGGGTGAACACCTGGTAGGGGGTGCCGGCGCCCGTGCGGATGGCGTCAGGGTCGTGGAGGAGGTAGCCCTCGAAATCCAGCACGTCGCACCCGTCTGACCGTAGTGCCGTCATCACCCTGGCGTCGCGTTCGACGATGGCGGGTTCGTAGCGGCGGTTCCAGAAAACGGCCTCGGCCCCGGTTTCGTCGAGCACGCCGCGCAGCGCGTCGAGCGACGCACTCTGCCTCAGAATCAAACGGCTGCCTTTCGCGCGGAGGGCTGCGTCGAGCGACTTCAGGCTGTGGTGCAGGTACCAGCGGTGCGCACCACCGGGCGGCCAGTCGCCGGCCTCGGTGGGGGCCCACACGAAAACAGGAACTACGCGGTCGTAGGTACCCACGGCGTGCGCGAGCGCAGGGTTGTCGGCCAGGCGGAGGTCGCGGCGGAACCAGACGAGGGCGGTGCGGGGCATGGCGAAGCGTTCAGCGGGCACGCAGCGTGCCCAACCCCCCGTCGACGCCGATGGTCTGGCCCGTCACCCAGGCACTGCGCTCGGCGTCGAGCAGCCAGTCGATTGCCGTCGCCACGTCTTCGGGTTGTCCTACGCGTCCCAGCGCGTGCATCGCCTCCGACTGCTGCCGCCCAGCATCGGTAGAGAGAATGCGCGCCGACAAGGGCGTTTCCACCAGTCCGGGCGCGACGCAGTTGACGCGCACGTTGCGGTTGGCGTACGTGGCCGCTGCCGACTGCGCCAGCCCGATTACGCCGGCTTTGGCGGCGGCGATGGCCTCGTGGTTCACCAGCCCGATGCGCGCCACCGCCGAGGCGGCGAGCACGATGGAGCCGCCGTCTTTCATCATCGCGCGGGCAGCAGCGCGGACGAGGTAGAACGCCGCGTAGAGGTTCACGCGGAGCGTCTCGTCGAACTCGTCAGGCGTGGTCAGATGGGCGGGTTTGAGCAGAATCGATCCCGTCAGGCACACCGCGCCGTCGAGGCGTCCGTAGGCGCTGACGGTGTGCTCGACAGCGCGTTGCACCGCCGCAGCGTCAGTGGCGTCGAGTGGGAGGGCGAGGCCGTCCACCCCGTCTGCGAGGGCGTGGAGCGGATCTGCGGTGCGGGCAGCGAGCGCCAGGCGTGCTCCGCGCCCGTGGAGACGCTGGACAAGCGCGGAGCCGATGCCACCGGTGGCACCGAGGACGAGATAGACGGGGGGCGTTGACACGGGCAGAGTGAGTGGAATGGGCGCGAAAGAGGCGCGAGGCGTGCTCCGTTCCATCACGTGTAGCGCCGCACACAACGGTTACAAACGGACACAAAAAAGGCCGGGCGTGGATTCCACACCCGGCCTCAGCGCCCAGAAGCGCGAAGGATCTTACATGCCCGACGGCGGCATGAGCACGGTATCGATCACGTGGATGACGCCGTTGGAGGCCGCGATGTCGGTGGCGGTGACCGTGGCGGCGCTGTTGAGCATCACGGTGCCGTCATTGACCGCAACCGTGAGGTTGTCGCCCTGCAGCGTCGTGACCTCGTTCATGCCCGTCACGGCGGCAGCGTTCACGTTGCCATCGACGACGTGGTAGAGCAGGATCTGCTGGAGCTGCTGCTGATTTTTGGGCAGCAGCAGCGAGTCCACCGTGCCAGCGGGCAGCTTGGCGAAGGCCTCGTTGGTGGGTGCGAAGACGGTGAAGGGGCCTTCGCCCTGGAGCGTCCCGGCCAGGTCTGCCGCCTGCAGGGCTGCTACGAGCGTCGAGAACTGATCGTCGCTCATGGCCACGTCGGCGATGGTGTTGCCCACAACCGGGGTTTCTTCCACTACAACGTCTTCCTCAACGGCGGGGGTTTCGGTTTCGCACGCCGCAAGGCCGATGCACAGCACGAGCGCAAACGAATAGAATAGGGTCTTCATCTTGTTTTCAAAAAGTAAGTGGTGAGGTTGTGATCAGACGCACATTGCGTGATCAGGCGCCAAGTATACATCGTTTCGAGCAATCTGGCCGTTACGCGCAGGCTATATTAAAGCCCAGTTTGATAAAGAATATGCAAAGGTGTCGCCGCCTATGAACTCGAAAATAATCGGATAGATCAGTCTTAAAGGCAACGTGATGGAGAGCCTCGTTTTACGCCACCATGGCGGAGGCTTCCGCCCCGAAGAGCGCCGTGATGTCGCGCGCACCGAAGGACGTGCCCACCGACAGCGCGGCGGCCATCATGGGGGCGTCTGGGGGGACAGTGCGCGTTTTTCCGGCGACATCGGCGAACGCCACGCTCGTCAGGCGGCCGCCGTTGAGCGCTACCATGCGCCCGTACTGGCCCTGCGCGATCATCGAGGCGGCGTAGGAGCCGAAGGCGGTGGCGAGGTTGCGGTCGTAGGCATTGGGCGAGCCGCCACGCTGCATGTGCCCCAGGATTGTCGTGCGGATCTCGCTGCGGACGTGGGTGCGGAGCGCGTTTTCGAGCACGTGCCCGATGCCGCCCAGGCGGATCGGGTCGGGGCTGTCGGCGATTTCCTGCCGCACCACCAGGTCGCCATCCTGGAAACGCGCGCCCTCGGCCACACAGATGAGTGTGAAGCGCTGCCCGCCCACCTCGCGCTCGCGGCACACGCGCACGACCTCGTCGAGCGTGAACGGAATCTCGGGGATGAGGATGATGTCGGCTCCGCCCGCAGTGCCCGCGTAAAGGGCGATCCAACCGGCGTAACGGCCCATCGTCTCCAGAATCATCACACGGTGGTGACTCTGCGCCGTCGTGTGGAGCCGGTCGAGGGCCTCGGTGGCAATGGCCGTGGCAGTGGAAAAGCCGAACGTCCGGTCGGTGCCGATGAGGTCGTTGTCGATGGTTTTGGGCACGCCCACCATGTTGAGGCCGCGCTGCGCCAGCCCGTCGGCAATCGTCATCGTGCCGTCGCCGCCGATGACGACGATGGCGTCAAGGCCGAGCGTCCGGGTGCAGTATTTGACGACCTCGGGGGAGACGTCGGCCCCGCCGCGTTTGTAGAAGTTGAACGGGTTGGCCTTGTTGCTCGTGCCCAGAATGGTGCCGCCGCGCGTCAGGATGCCGGAGACGTCGCTGTAGCTGAGGGGGCGCATCCGCTGCTCGATGAGGCCGAGGAAGCCGTCCTCGAAGCCGAGGACTTCGGCGTTGTGCTGGAGGATGAGGCTTTTAGAGACGGCGCGGATGACGGCGTTGAGTCCCGGGCAATCGCCCCCTCCGGTCAGCAGGCCCACACGGAGAGATTTCGACATAGAGATAGAAGTTGGGGAGGCGGAAAATACACTGCGCGCCCGCATGCCTTCTGAGAACCCGCTCGGAAGACGGATCGAAGAGCCGACGCACGCCGGGTCAGGGTGCGCTTTCCAGAGCGTTCGGGCGATATTGCAGGATGGAAACTCCTGAACAGGTTACCGGGCGGCCCATCGTCGTCGTCATGGGCGTCTCCGGCAGCGGCAAAACCACCGTCGGGCGGCTCGTGGCGCAGCGGCTGGGCGTCGCGTTCGCGGATGCAGACGACTTCCACCCGCCTTCCAACGTCGAGAAGATGGCGCGTGGCAGAGCACTCGGCGACGCCGACCGCGCGCCGTGGTTGGCGCGGCTGCACGCGCTGCTGGAGACGTGGAGGGCTTCCGGGCGGGGGGGCGTGCTGGCGTGTTCAGCGCTCAAGGTGGCCTACCGCGACACGCTTGACGTGGGCGGCGTGGCGTTCCGCCTGCTCACGGCGTCGCCGGAGATGCTGCGCCGCCGCCTGCGCCACCGGCCGGAGCACTTTTTCGACCCGGCGCTGCTCGGCAGCCAACTAGCGACGCTCGAAGTGCCCTCGGGCACACGCGCATTCGATACGAGCCAGGCGACGCCCGAGCAGGTCGCCGACGCCATCGTGGCGTCGCTCGGGTGAAAGCTGCCGAAGGTGTAACGATGCGCGCCCTTTGCAGGCTGAGACGGGGATGTGCCGCAACCCTGTGGTAACGCGCTAATCTTTTGCCGAACCCGTTGTTTAAGTTGAACCTCGACTAACAACGGGTCTGTCCGCCCGCGCGTCCCATGCCTGACCTGCACGAACTCCCCGACCTCGTCGCTCCGGAGGATCTGGAACTGCCTGCTGCCCGGCGGCGGGTGCTGTGGGTGCGGAACCACGCCTTCGGGCTGGCCTTCGGCGTCACGCTGATGCTCGCGGGCGTGCTCTTCGCGCGTGTGCTGACGCTGGAGGCGCGCCACGCGGCGGCCGTCGAGCCGCCTGCCGTGGCGTCGGTCCCCACCGCGCGTGACAGCAGCGCCGTGATCGTCCCTGCCGCGCAGGCAGAGCCGGAGCCGGAGTTCTACGCGTCGGTCGAGCGGGAGGGGCTGCCCACCGTGGCGACCGCTGATGCGGAGACGCGCCCCGCGCCGCCTGCATCGGCCTCTGCTAGCCGGGCGGCAGCGTCGCGGCAAGCGCCAACGCGGCGTGCCACGAGGCCGCGCCGGAGCACACGCCGCGACGTGCCGGAGCGCGTGGTTCAAGCCAGTGCCATTCCCACGAGGGACGTGCAGGCCGAAGCTGCCGGAGAGGAGCCGGACGAAAACCGCGGCACGCTCACCATCCAGGTGCGACCGTGGGGTTCGGTGTTCATCAACGACCGCCTCATCCACCGCGAGGTCAGCGCCCGCTTCCAGACGCACCTCGAACCAGGCACGTATCCCGTCAAGGTCGTCCATCCCGTGCTGGGCACGTGGAAGGGCGTTGCGAAGGTGGAGGCCGGGCGCGAGGTGGCCGTCTTCGTCAACTTCAACAAGGAGCAGTAGGCGGTTCTTCAGCGCAGGTTGCCGAGGGCGAACTGGAGCCCGGCGCTCACGAACGACCGCGTCGGGTTGACGTTGGCCTGCACGAACACGCCGCCGCCGAAGACGCCGGAGGGTGTGACGAGCAGATCGGCGCGCAGCGGGAGGTTGACGTGCGAAAATGCCTGTTCGGGAAAGTTACCCGTGCGGCTCAAAAAGCCATCAACCAGCTTGTCCGCACTCCATCCGACGTGCTCGATGCCCGTCATGTAGCCGACCCCCGCTGACAGTCGCGCCGCCGCGACACGGTTGCTTGCCACGACGCTCGCGAGCACGTTGGTCATATGGTACGCTTCGAGTGGCGTGTCGGTCGTGCCGATGAAATCAGGTAGCTGGCGCGCGTGCTGCACCGAGAGGACGACGGGGGCATGGTCGAACCGAAACGAGAGTTCGCCGACGGCCTCGAAGCCGTTCTCGCTCCCTTCGAGTCCGGCGGACAGCCACAGCCGAGGTGTTCGGGCAGGAGTGGAGGGAGAAATGGGGCTGCCGGGCTGCACCTGGGCCGCTGCTCCGGGAGCACTTTCGAGGACGGACAGGAGGAAAATGAAAAGGAAAAAGCGTTTCATGGCGAGGTACAGGTTGGTGACTGCACCCCATCAGCCGCAGGCTGCGCGGCGATGGTAACACACGCTCCGCGTCAACCCAGCGTTTTCTTCCAGACGGTGCCCTCGGGCGTGTCGCGTACTTCTACGCCGAGCGCCAGCATCTCGTCGCGCAGGCGGTCGCTTGCGGCCCAGTCGCGGTTTTTGCGCGCCTCGTCGCGTTCGGCTTTGAGGGCGTCGAGTTTTTCGGCGAGCGGGTCGGCGGCGGGTGCGGCGTCGGTGTCGTAGTCCGACGCGATGATGCCCAGCAGCGCGTTGGTCTTTTCGAGCCACGCCTCCGCGCTGCGGGCAGCCGCGCCGTTGAGGTCGGCGCTGCCGATGGCTTTGACGCCTTCGAGTGCGGCGGCGAAGGCTTCGGGCGTGTTGAGGTCGTCGCACAGCGCGGCGAGCGTGCGGTCGTAGATCGCGCCCAGTTCGGAGCCGAGGGCGTCGTCGCCGGGCGCATCCGTGGCGAGCGCCAGCCGGACGGCGTCGGCGGCGTCGCGGTAGCGCTGCACGGTGCGGGCGCTGTCGTGCAGGTTCTTCTGCGTAAAGTTGAGCGTGTTGCGGTACTGCCCCGACAAGAGCGCGTAGCGCAGCACGAGCGGATCGATGTCCTCGCCATCGACGAGGTCGCCCACGGTGTAGAAGTTGCCCTTCGACTTGGACATCTTCCCACCTTCGACCTGCAAAAAGCGCGTGTGGACCCACGTGCGGGCGAACGGCTGGCCCGTCAGGCTCACGCTCTGCGCGATCTCGCACTCGTGGTGCGGAAAGATGAGGTCTTCGCCCCCCGCATGGATGTCGAGCGTGTCGCCGAGGTACTTGCGCGCCATCACCGAGCACTCGATGTGCCACCCGGGAAAGCCTTTGCCGAATGGGCTGTACCACTGCATGAGGTGGCCCGGATCGCGCTTCCAGAGGGCGAAATCGCGCGGGTCGCGCTTGTCGGCATCGACCACGACGTCGCGCACGGCCTGTGCCGTCTGGGCGTCGAGCGTGTTGCCGGAGAGTGCGCCGTAAGCGGGAAACGAGGTGACGGAGAAGTACACACCGCCGTCGGTCTGGTAGGCGTGCCCGTCGCGGATGAGCTGTTCGATGGCGTCGATCTGCTCGGTGATGTGCTCCGTGGCGCGCGGGCGGACGGTGGGCTCGCGCAGGTTGAGGCGCTGCCAGTCGCGCTGGAGCGCCTGCGCGTAGTGCCGCGCCAGGTCCCAGATGGTCGCAAACGCCTCACCCTCTTTCGATTTGAGCGCCTTCTGCATCTTGTCCTCGCCCCCGGCGTCGGCCACGTCGTCTTCCGTCAGGTGCCCCACGTCGGTGATGTTGGAGACGTAGGTGACCTTCCACCCGAGCGCCTCTGCCACGCGCACGATGAGGTCGGCGGTGAGAAACGTGCGGAAGTTGCCGATGTGGGCGTACGAGTACACCGTCGGCCCGCACGAGTAGAAGCGCAGGTGACCGGGCTCCTGCGGCACGACGGGCTCGACCTGCCGGGTGAGGGTGTTGTAGAGGCGGAGATCAGGCATTATCGATTTCGGATGTACGATTTCCTTCGGGAAGCTTTGCTTTCGGATCTCGGAAGGCACAGCGACTACGTCGGCGGTTTTGCATCCGAAATCTGCCCGCCGAAATCCGAAATCAGGCTACTCGCCCCGTGCTTCGGCGAACGCCTCGCTCGGGTTCCAGGCAGGGCGGAGGGCGGTGGTGGCGAGGCGGTAGCCGATGCGGAAGGCCACGCGCGCCTGCTGCACCATGCCCCCGAAGAGGAGGTCGTCCGTCATCTCGTCGGCGGGCTGGTGGTAGCGCGTCATCGTGTAGTTGCGGGAAAACTCGTCGGCATAGTCCGCGTCGCGCCCGGTGAACCGGTTGCCCGTGCCGATGAACACGGCGGGCACGCCCCCACGCGCGAAGGCCAGTTGATCCGAGCGGTAGAACGAGCCCTGGTTGGGCTCAGGGTCGGGGGTGACGGTCATGTTCTCTGTCGCAGCGGCGTCGCGCAGCAGGCCCAGCATCTCGCTGCGCTCCGCGCCGATGCCCACGATGTCGTCGGTGTTACCGCCCGTGTTGCCGCTGTCCACGTTGATGTTGGCGATGGTGTTCTGGAGCGGCACGGCGGGGTTCTGGGCGTAGTAGCTGCTGCCCAGCAACCCGCTCTCTTCGGCCGTCAACGTGGCAAAGAGAACGGTGCGGGCGGGGCGCTCAGGCAGGTGCGTGAACGCTTCGGCGACGGTGAGCAGCATCGCCACGCCCGAGGCGTTGTCGACGGCGCCGTTGTAGATGCCGTCCTGCCCGGCGGCCTCGCGCATGGGGTCGATACCGAGGTGGTCGTGGTGGGCGGTATACACGATGGCCTCGCCTGCGTCGGCGCTGCCGGCGAGCTTACCGATGACGTTGGTGCCCGAAAAGCGGCGCGCCTCGAAATCCGCCGACACGAGTACGCGCACGCCTGTGGGCTGGGGGCGGAAGTCGCGCGTGGCGGCCATTGCATACCAGGCGTCGAGCGTCGTCCCGGCCATCTCGGCGATCTGCTCGCCCACGGGCCGCGTCACCCAGCCTTTGAGTTGGAGTGGGTTCTGAGGCGGATCGGCCAGCTGGATCTGCTCGCTGGCCGCGCTGGCGGCGAGCACCTGGAACGGATAGCCCGCCGTTTCGAGCGTGTGGATCAGGAGCACACCTGCCGCGCCGCGTCGCCGCGCCTCTTCGTACTTGTACGTCCACCGTCCGTTGTAGGTGAGCGTGTCGGCCTGAAAAAGATTCGGCTCGCTCGCGGTGGCAGGTGGGTCGTTGACGAAGCCGACGAGGATCTTGCCCGTCAGGTCTTCTCCCTTGAAATCGTCCCAGTCGTAGCCCGTGTTGGCGATGCCGTAGCCCACGAAGACGAGTTCGCCGTCGAGCCGGGCCGAGGGCGCGTCGAGGTCGGTGGAGAGCGTGAAGTCCTGCACGAAGTTGTACGAGGCCGACTGCCCGTCTTTCTGAAAGACGAGCGGACTCACGTTGCGCGGCGTCGAGCCGAGCAGCGGCACGCGCTGGTAAAACGTACCGTCCGGCGCGCCCGGCGCGAGGCCGATCTTCTGCATCTCTCCCGCGATGTACGCAACGGCCAGCGACTCGCCCGGCGTACCCGTGCCCCGGCCCTCGTAGGTATCCGAGGCCAGTTCGGCCATGTGCGTGTAAAGCGTCAGGCTGTCGATCTCCGCGAGCGCGCTCTCCGGCACGGCGGGATTGTCGGGGTCAGACGGCGTGCAGGCCGAGAAGGCGAGCAGGCTTGCTGCGAACAGGGCGGGGGAGAGGAGGCGCATGGCGGTCGGGAGAAGAATCAGCCCCCCAAACTACGCACGGCGCTGCTCAGACGGCGCGGGCGACGAGCACGAGCGACAGCGGGCGGCGCGTCTCGGGGTGCAGCGGCTCGCGCGCCTCGCAGATCTGCCAGCCGCTTTCCCCGACGAGATTCACCCAGTCGCTGAAGGTGCGGAAAAACCACGGCATCGGCGCGGGATACGTGCCACCGAACGCATCGAACGTTTCTTCGCGCCAGCCCGCGGCGTACGGCCCGTCGCCACCCGCGAGCGGGTGCAGCGTCTGGATGACGAGGTGCCCACCGCGAAGAACGGGTCGATGCAGCGCCGTCAGTAACCCATGCAGGTTTTCACCCAGCAACGCGAAGTTGCAGACCATCACGTCGTACGGTCCGCCGATGGCTTCATCGCGCACGCCGCGCTCGATCTCGTCATACGTCACGTGCGCAAACGATCCGCCTGCTGCCCGCGCTGCCTCTACAAGCCTGGCCGACCCATCGATTCCGTGCGCGTCGATGCCCTTGACGGTTAGGTCCCGGACGAGCCAGCCTTCGCCGCAGCCCACGTCCAGCACGCGGCGCGGGTTAAGTGCCACCACCGCGTCGAGAAGGGTGCGGTTGGTGCCGAGCGTGCGACTCGCAATCTGCTCCTCGCGCACCGACTGCGTCCACGCCTCGGCGTTGGCATCCCAACTCTGTTTGAGACGTGTTTCCTTGCTCACACCCAGCCCTCGCGCTCGGCCAGCTTCGTGATGTGCGCCGTGTGGTGCTTGCCGTGCCAGGCGTACAGCGCCAGCATCCAGTCGAGGTCGAACGTCTTGCCGTGCGCGGGGTGCGTGAACGTGCGGGCGAACGCCTCGGGTGCGAGGTGGCGTAGCAGGTACGTCCAGCGCGCGTGGAGGGCGTCGAGCAGCGTCAGCGACACGTCGATGGGCATGTCGCACGCATCCTTGAGGTCGGCCCACGCGGCCTCGTCGTACGGCTTGATCGTCGGCGCGTCCTCCGTCAGCGCCAGCCGGAAGCGCGTGTAGGCGTTGATGTGGCTGTCGGCGAGGTGATGGACCGTCTGCCGCACCGTCCAGCCGCCGTCGCGGTAGGGCGTGTCGAGTTGCGTGTCGTCCAGCCCCTCGACGGCGCGGCGGAGCCGCCGGGGCAGTTCGGCGATGTCGTCGAGCGCCCGCTGCCGCTTTTCAGGCGTGAGCGGACCGTCGTACGCGAAGGGGCCGATGGGGTAGCGGAGCGTGTCGGGCATGGTGGATGTGGGATTTGGGACGTTGTCCGTACGCTGATTTCTCTTTCCGAAAGCGAAGCTTCCCGAAGGAAATCCGACCGCACAAATCCGAAATCAATACGCCCGCGCGAACACGACGCGGCCCTGCGAGGGTTTCCCGGAAATCATGTCCACGCCGTCCTCCCGTTCCTGATCGAACGGGATGCAGCGGATGGTGGCCTTGGTCTCCTCCTTGATCTGCGCCTCGGTCTCGGGCGATCCGTCCCACGGGGCGAGCAGGAAGCCGCCTTTCTCGTCGAGCACGCGCTTGAAGTCGTCGTAGGTGTCCACCCGGTGCGTGTTGGCCTCGCGAAAGGCGCGGGCGCGGGCAAACAGGCTCTGCTGAATCTCGTCCATCAGCGTCGTCAGGTGCTGCGTCAACCCGTCCTGCGCGATGGTTTCCTTCGTCTGCGTGTCGCGGCGAGCGACCTCGACGGTGCCGTTGTTGACGTCGCGCGGCCCCAGCGCGAGGCGCACGGGCACGCCCTGCACCTCGTACTCGTTGAATTTCCAGCCGGGCCGGTAGCTTTCGCGCGCGTCGATCTTGACGCGCAGGCCCGCCGCCTTCATCTCGCGCATCAACGCGTCAGCCCGGTCGAGCACGAGCGTTTTCTCGTCGTCCTTGCGGTAGATGGGCACGATGACGACCTGCGTGGGCGCGAGCTTCGGCGGCAACACCAAGCCCTGATCGTCCGAGTGCGTCATCAGCAGCGCACCGATCAGACGCGTGGAGACGCCCCACGATGTGGCCCAGACGTGCTCCAACTCGTTGTTGGAATTCTGGAACGTCACGTCGAACGCCTTCGCGAAATTCTGCCCCAGAAAGTGACTCGTGCCCGCCTGCAGCGCCTTGCCGTCCTGCATGAGCGCCTCGATGCAGTACGTGTCGATGGCCCCGGCAAAGCGCTCGGCGGCGGTTTTGACGCCCCGCAGCACGGGCACGGCCATGAAGTCCTCGGCGAACGTCGCGTAGACGTCGAGCATCTGCCGCGCCTCCGCGACGGCCTCTTCCTCCGTCGCGTGCGCCGTGTGGCCTTCCTGCCACAGAAACTCCATCGTTCGGAGAAACAGCCGCGTCCGCATCTCCCACCGGACGACGTTGGCCCACTGGTTGATGAGGATCGGCAGGTCGCGGTGGCTCTGGATCCAGTCGCGGTAGGTGTTCCAGATGATGGTCTCGCTCGTCGGGCGGACGATGAGGTTTTCTTCGAGCTTCGACGCGGGATCGGCGATGAGTTCGCCGTCGTCGGTGACTTTGAGGCGGCTGTGCGTGACGACGGCGCACTCTTTGGCGAAGCCTTCGACGTGCTCGGCCTCGCGCGCCAGGAACGACTGCGGGATGAACAGCGGGAAGTAGGCGTTCTCGTGGCCCGTTTCCTTGAACATGGCGTCGAGCGCGGCCTGCATGTTTTCCCACAGCGCGTAGCCGTTGGGCCGGATGACCATGCAGCCGCGCACGGGCGAGTAATCCGCGAGCTTGGCCGCCTTGACGACGTCGAGGTACCACTGCGAGTAGTCCTGGGAGCGGGGGGTGATAGCGTCAGCCATAGTGGACAGCGGGGCGTTCACGGGAAGGGACACCTGCGCGCGGTGCCGCCGTGTGAGGTGCGTAAATAAAGGACTTAGCCCCTCGGCGCGATTCTGGCACTGAACAGGATGGGCCTGAGTGGTGCCCGGTCAACGAGGGCGTGGAAGATAACCTGACGCGCGTACTCAAACCAACGCGGCACGGAGCATCTGGCCTCGCAGGCCGTACTACTTTGTGCTGTTCCAATCCCGCCGACGCCATGACGACCTCATCCTTCCGCCTGCCCCTCCTGACGGTGCTCCTCGCGCTGTTCGGGCTCACCGGTTGCTACACCCAGATGGCGACCTACCGCCCCGAGGCCGAGCCCGAAGAAGTCGCCTACGAGACGACGGAGTACGTCGTTGGCAGCGAAGGCGCCGAGGTGGCCGAGGAATCGCGCACCGTCACCTACAGCAGCCGCGATGACTACCGCGAGGGCTACGAGGACGGCTACGACGATGCGTACTACCGCAACTACTTCCGCCAGTACTACTACGATTCTGCCTACTACGACCCGTGGTACAACGGCTACGGCTATCAGCCTTTCTGGAGCATCAGTTTCCGGTTCGGCAGCCCGTATTACCGGCATTACTACCCGTATTACTACGGCTACGGCCGCCCCTACTACCCGTCGTACTACTACACGTATTACCCCTACTACGGCGGCTACCGCTACGACGCGCCGTATGCCGTACGCCGGGGCGACTACGCGCCGCGCGGCTCGACGATGGGGCGCGGCATCGCGGGCACCACGGGCCGAGGCGCCGCCACGCGCGCCGACGGCCGCAGCAGCGTCCGCACGGCGGATCGCGACGGCGTGGGCCGCAGCGTGGGCCGCACCGGCGGCACCACGTCGGGCAAAGGCGTGACGACGTCGAGGGGTCGCTCGGCAGAGCGCGGCAGCACCGTCGAAGGCCGCAGCCGCATGGGCCGCAGCGACGCGAGCCGCACGGTGGGCCGCTCGACCGGCACGCGCTCTACGACGCGCACCGCTCCTGCCTCGCGCGCATCCACGGGCCGTTCGACGACGCGCTCGACGGGCCGCACCGAGGGTACGCGCTCGGCACCGCCATCGTCAGGCAGCCGCACACGCTCGACGCCGAGCCGTTCGACGGGTCGCGGCGAAAGCACGCGCCCCGCACCGCGCTCGTCGGGTGGTAACACGCGGAGCGCGCCCAGCCGCTCGTCGGGCGAGACGCGCTCGACGCCGAGCCGTTCTTCGGGTCGGAGCGAGAGCACGCGCCCGGCACCGAGCCGGTCGAGTGGACGCAGCGAGAGCACGCGGCCCGCGCCGAGTTCGTCGGGGGGCAACACGCGGTCGGCTCCCAGCCGTTCGTCGGGCGAGTCGCGCTCGTCGGGGCGTTCGTCCTCGTCACGCAGCAGTGGCCGTCGCGGCGGCAACTGAGCACGTCGGTCTTCAGGTCTGTTCATGCTTCCCGCAGCGGGTGGGGGAGGGCGAGCTACGCTCGTTCCACATACCGCTCACTCTTTCCTCACCACCTTTCGCCTTCTCCCATGACGCCTTTTCGTCTCTCCCTTCGCCTGGCGGTGCTGGCGCTCGTGATCGCCGCGCTGCCGCGTGTTGCCGCCGCCCAGACCGCCGCCGACGCGCTGCGTTTCTCCGAGCGCTCGGGGGCCGTCGGGCCGCGCATGATCGGGTTGGGCGGCGCGGGAACGGCGGGCTTCGCCGATCCGGGCGCGCTCTTTGCCAACCCGGCAGGCCTCGGTTTCTACGCCCGCTCCGAATTCTCGGGTGCCCTCGGCTTCACCTCCGTCGCCGACGATGCGCAGTACGTGGTGGGCAGCGACGGCTCGATGTTCGACGCCGACATCCAGAACACACGCCTCGACCACCTCGCGTTCATCTCCAAAGTCCCGACGGCGCAGGGCTCGCTCGTCTTTGGCGCGGCCTACCAGCAGACCAACGTGTTCGACCGCAACCTGTCGTTTCGCCACGAGACGACCGAGTCGAGCATCTCGGCCAGCTTTCTGCCGCGTGCGTCGGAATACGAGATCAACGACAGCGACAACGCCGTTTTCTTCGGCGATCCGTCGTTCATCGCCTACAACGCCGGGCTGATCGAGTACCTACCGGAAAACCTCGACACCGGCGAATATCCGTTCTACGAGGCCGTCAAGGCGGGCACGAACATCGAGCAGAAGGGGCAGGTGCTGGAAGAGGGCATCATGCAGGAACTGGCATTCGGCGGAGCCTGGGAGGCGTCGAAGGACGTGATGGTGGGGCTGGCGACGAACATCAGCTTCGGGCGCTACAACTTCACCTCGCGGTTCGAGGAATTCGACATCGACCAGCAAAACGGCCCCGACGATTACGTCATCCTGCTCGACGGTGGCGAGCGGCGCGGCTTCGAGTCGCTGCGCGTGACGGATTATTTCCGCAGCGACTTGCTGGGCGTCAACTTCCGTGGCGGGTTGTCGGCGCGCGTGTCGAACGCGCCGCTGCGCGTCGGCGTGACGGTGGAATCGCCCACGTGGTACGCCATCAACGAGGATTATGGGACGGAGATGGAGACGACGTTCGACGAGGGCGCACCGCTCGTCTACGGTGGAGTCGAAGACGAGGCGGGCTTCGGTGAGTTCGAGTACACGCTCAGCACGCCGTGGCGCTTTGGCGTAGGCCTGGCCTTCGACAGCGGCCCGCTGCTCGTCTCGGCGGATGTGGAGGCCGTCAACTGGCAGGAGATGCGCTTTGACGCGGACGGTTTTTACGACGCCATCGACGAAACCAACACCGTCATCCGTGACACGTACCGGCGCGTCTTCAACACGCGACTGGGAGCCGAATACCGCTTCGGCGCGGTCACCGTGCGCGGTGGCCTCGGCTACCGCCCGGATGCCCGCAAGGGCGACGACGTGTTCGCGGACGATGTGCAGGGTGCAGACGGCGCGCGCACGATGGCATCGGCGGGCCTCAGCTACAGCCTCAACCGCAACGCCTCGCTCGACATCGGCTACATGCACACCGAGTTCGACGATGCGTACGTACCCTATGGCGACGTGGGCTTTTACCAGCAGCCGACGCCGCAGATCGAGGAAAGCGTGATGCGCGACCGCCTCAGCTTCGGCATCCGCATCGGCCTGTAAAGGTGGGTTGATGGGCGCTGCGCACCTTTTTGATAGGTCGAAATCGTGGCATCAACTGCATCTCGACCAACTACCAACGAGCCGAACCACCGAGCACCTTCAGAACAATCCCAGTTCCAGGCGGGCTTCTTCCGAGATCATGTCGCGGCTGAAGGGAGGATCCCAGACCAGTTCCACCGTCGCGCCGTTGACGCCGGGGATGGCGGCGATACGCTGCTCCACCTGGCCAGGCAGCGTTCCAGCGACGGGGCACGCGGGGGCGGTGAGCGTCATCCGCACGTACACGGCGCGCTCCTCGTCGACGTCGATGGTGTAGATGAGGCCGAGGTCGTAGATGTTGACGGGCAACTCGGGGTCGTAGATGGTGCGGAGCACTTCGATTACGCGGCCTTCGAGCCGGGCGCGATCCATCTGTTCGGGTGTGGGGGTGGACATGATAGGTGGAGGTTGGAGGCTGGTCAGGTAGGCGCGTTCAGGCGTCGGCCTGTGCGTAGCGTTTCATGCGGGCGATCATTGAGGCCAGCCCATTTTTTCGCGTCGGCGACAGGTGCTCGTCCATGCCAATACGCGAGAGCACGCCGAGGTCGGCCTGTTCGATGTCGGCGGCGGGCAGGCCCGAGAGCAGGCCTGTGACGAGCGCGACGAGGCCGCGCGTGATGAGCGCGTCTGAATCGCCCCGGAAAAACAGCCGGTCGTTGCGGCGCTCGGGCACGATCCACACCTGCGACTGGCAGCCGCGCACGCGAAACGCCTCGACCTGCTCGTCGGCAGGCATGGGAGGAAGCTCACGACCCTTCTCGATGAGCAGCTCGTAGCGGTCCATCGGATCGTCGAAAAAAGCGAACTCCTCTTCGAGGGCGCGCTCGCGTGCGGCGAGGGTGTCGGGCAGGTCGGTGGTCATGGGGGAAGCAAAGCGCCGGGCGCAGGGGGGTTTCGGTCTGGGGAGGAGACAGCAGAAAGGCGGTATTTCTTCTCGCAAAGGTAATCCAACGCGCGTGGTGGACAAGGTTAACGGTGTTATCTTGAGGCTGCTCAAACCTCGTGCAGCCATGCGTACCCAACGAACCTTCCTCGTCCTCACGTCTAGCGGGATTCTCGGCGCAGCCGTCGCGGGGGTCGTCTGGATGGCCCGCTGGGCACGCCAGCCGCTTCCCGCCCTCTGGTACGACTGGGGCATCGACGAGGCGGACGTGTTGCTCGACTTGCAGCGGCTGACGTGAACGTGCGGAAGGCGCGAAGGGCGGTCGAACTTTAGTAGGTGGCGTGAAAGGCCGATGGGTCGTATGCTTGGCCTCCACATCCATGCAGCCCACCGGCTGCCACGCCTGTGAACATCACCCTGATAGAGCGCCTCGCTGCTGCCCAGAAGCAGCGTCGCCGCCGCCAGCGCCTCGCGCAGCACGCGCTGTTCGGGCTGCTGGCCCTGTCGCTTCTAGCCGGCATCAGCCGCCTGGCGGTTCCTGCACCAGACGTTTCGCCGCGCGTCGAAACGAGCGAGATGGAGCGCAGCACCTACCACGGCCCGGCTTTTCTGCCCGCCTTCGAGGCATACGCCCGGCGAGCCACGGCGCTCGCCATCGTCAAGCCCCATGCGGCACCGACGAAAATCAAGCGAGCAGCGGCCTTCGACCCGGCCAAGTTCGCGGACGCGGTGGGCACCCCGCTCGAAGAGGGCATCGCCAGCTATTACGGCGCGGATTTCGAAGGCCGCCCGACGGCCAACGGCGAGGCGTTCGACCCCGACGGCTTCACGGCGGCGCACCGGACGCTGCCGCTGGGCTCGGTGATTCGGGTGACGAATCTGCGCAACGAACGCCAGATCGTCGTTCGCGTCAACGACCGCGGGCCTTATTCGGGCGACCGCATCCTCGACCTGTCGCGCGGCGCCGCTGAGGCGCTGAAGATGCGCGGGCGTGGCACGGCACGCGTCCGCATTGACGTGCTCTGATGCGTTTCGTGTGAGGAGGGGGGAGGGCGCACGTTCTGATCCGGTTACAAACGGGCAGACGTAACGCCGGGGTTGCAGCGTCTTCATGGCAACGGGATTGCAGGCCGGGGGATAGGGGTAATGAGCCATGACGGTGCAAACGCCGTCTTCGTAGCCTGATCACTGCCCCGGTGTGCTCTGCGGCACCGGTTTTATATGCAATCCAATCCCAGTACCTTTTCCCGTTCCCAATCACCCACTCTTCCTTCTGCCGCCTATAAACCCTCGCGTCGAAAGCGCTGGATCCGCAAGATCGCGCTGGGCAGCATGATGGTGCTCGCCGGTGCCGGCGCACAGAAAGCCGGTTTGCTCTCGCCTGAGCAGACGCTCCAGATGGCCACCGTGCCGGCGACCGATGCGCTCGTGCTCACGCCCGCACAGGCCGATGCCGAAGCGCTTGCCGCGCCCTCTGTGGTGCCCAGCGCCGCCGACTTCGCGCCGGAACGTTACACCGAGCGCACAGGGGTCGTCCGCCAGACGGGCGAGGCGAGCTATTACGGCAATGAGTTTGCAGGCCGCCCGACCGCCAACGGCGAGACGTTCGACCCCGAGGCCATGACGGCGGCGCACCGCACGTTGCCCCTCGGCAGCGTCGTCCGCGTCACGAATACCGCCAATGGCGAATCCGTGGTGGTGCGCGTCAACGACCGTGGGCCGTACGCGAAGGAGCGCGTGCTTGACGTGTCGCACGCTGCCGCTCGCGTGCTCGGCATGGAGCATACTGGCACCGCCAACGTGCGCGTCGAAGTGCTGTAAATCTCGATTTGCTCAAACCCGAGAGGGGCCAGTGGACCGTGTCTGCTGGCCCTTTTCTGTGCTCAGATCTCCAGGCCGATTTTGAGCGAGATGTCGAGCGCGGCGACGGAATGCGTGAGCGCGCCGACGGAGATGAAGTCCACGCCCGTCTCTGCAATGGCCCGCGCCGTCTGGAGCGTCACCTCGCCCGATGCTTCGGTCTGCACGCGCCCATCCACGATTTCGACGGCCTCGGCCAGCATCGTCGTGTCGATCTCGCCGTGTTCGACGTGCACCATGTTGTCGAGCAGGAGGAAATCGAGCAGGCCGGTATCGGTGGCGGTTCGTACCTCGTCGAGCGTGCGCGCTTCGCATTCGATTTCCAGTCCGGGGAGGTGAATGTCGCGCCAGCGAGCTGCCGCCTCGATGGCTTCGCGGACGCCACCGCGCGCGGCGATGTGGTTGTCTTTAATGAGGATGCGGTCGTAGAGGCCCACGCGGTGGTTGGTGCCGCCGCCGAGCGCGACGGCCCACTTGTCGAGCGCGCGCAGGCCCGGCACGGTTTTGCGCGTGTCGAGGATTTTCGCACCTGTGCCCGCGATGGCCTCCACGTAGCGTCGCGTTTCCGTGGCGATGCCGCTCATCCGCTGCAACAGGTTGAGGGCGAGCCGCTCGCCCACGAGCAGGCTCCGCGCCGCGCCCCGCACCTCTCCGAACACCGTCCCAGCCGCCGCTGCGTCGCCGTCCGCCGCGTGCCACGACACTTCTACGCCGTCATCGACATGCGCGAAGACGCGCTCGGCTACCCTCAGCCCGGCGAGCACGCCGTCGGCCTTGAGCAGAAACCGGGCTTCCGCCCGCGTCTCCGGCGGAATGGTTGCTTCCGTCGTCGCGTCGCCGCTGCCCACGTCCTCGGCGAGCGCCTGCGTGATGAGCCGGTCGAGGGCGGCGAGGTCGAGGTAGGAAGGCATCGGAAAAGACATCGGCGGATTCTGGTTTGAGGGTAAAGTAACGTGTTGCCCCGTGCACCGGGTACCCTTCACTCTTCACCCTTTACCAGCCCCGCACATAGGAACGCACACGCAGGCGCTGCCGTTTGGCACGGGTTATTTCCCCTGCCCGAATGGACGACCAGATCACCGTGCGCGGCGCGCGCGTACACAACCTCCAGAACGCTGACGTCGACCTGCCGCGCGACCAACTCGTCGTCATCACGGGCTTGAGCGGCTCGGGAAAGAGTAGCCTCGCCTTCGACACGATCTACGCCGAGGGGCAGCGCCGCTACATGGAGAGTTTGAGTGCCTACGCGCGGCAGTTTCTGGGCATGATGGAGCGGCCCGACGTGGATTTTATCGATGGGCTGTCTCCAGTTATCGCCATTGAACAAAAGACCGTCAGCCGCAACCCGCGCTCGACGGTCGGCACGGTCACCGAGATCTACGATTTTCTGCGGCTGCTCTACGCCCGGGCGGGCACGGCGTACTCGTACCTCACGGGCAACGCCATGCGGAAGCAGAGCGACGACGAGATCATCGACGGCATCGTGGCGCTGCCCGAGGGCGCGAAGGTGATGCTGCTCGCGCCCGTCGTGAAGGGCCGCAAAGGGCATTACCGCGAACTCTTCGAGGGCATCGCCCGGCAGGGCTTCGAGCGCGTGCGCGTGGACGGCACGCTGCGCGAGATCGCCGACGGCATGAAGCTCGACCGCTACAAGACGCACGACATCGAGGTGGTCGTGGACCGGCTCGTCGTCAAAGACGGCATACGGCCGCGCGTGGCGCAGTCGGTGGAGACGGCCCTCGGCATGGGCGAGGGCTCGCTGATCGCGCACCTGCCGGAAGAAAACCGCGACGTGCTCTTCTCGCGCCACCTCGTCGATCCCGAGAGTGGGCTGTCGTACGGTGAGGCGTCGCCCAACACGTTTTCGTTTAACTCGCCCTACGGCGCGTGCCCCGATTGCAGCGGCCTCGGCACGAAACGCGAGATCGACATCGACCTCGTCCTCCCGAACCGGGACAAGAGCATCGCGCAGGGCGGGGTGGCCCCGCTCGGCAAGCCGCGCGACATCTGGGTGTTCTCGCAACTCAAGGCCGTCGCCCAGGCGTACGGCTTCACGTTCGACACGCCGCTGCGCGAGTTCACGCCGGAGCAACTCCAGGTGCTGCTCGAAGGTGCGGGCGACCGCCAGTTCGACATCGTCTACACGTACAAGCGCCGCGAGGTCAAGTACCAGCACCGCTTTTCGGGCGTCTACGGCCACATCTGGCACACGTACGAAAACACGGGCGCGACGGGGCAGCGCAAGTGGGCCGAGGCGTTCATGCGTCCGCTCCCGTGCAAGACGTGCGGCGGCGGGCGACTGCGGCCCGAAGCGCTGTCGTACCGCGTCGGCGGCAAAGGCATCGCCGACCTCGTGGCGATGGACCTGGTGACGCTGCGGGCGTTTTTCGAGGGCGTGGCGCTGGAGGGCCGTGCCGCCACCATTGCCGCACCCATCCTGAAAGAGATCAAAGAGCGGTTGGATTTCATGATCGGCGTGGGCGTCGAGTACCTCACGCTCGACCGCACGGCGCGGACGCTCTCGGGCGGCGAGAGCCAGCGCATCCGCCTCGCCACGCAGATCGGCACGCAGTTGACGGGCGTGTTGTATGTGCTCGATGAACCCTCTATCGGCCTGCACCCGCGCGACAACAGCCGCCTCATCCATTCGCTGCGCGCACTGCGGGACCTGGGCAACTCCGTCCTCGTCGTCGAGCACGACCGCGAGATGATCGAGAGTGCCGATTACGTGGTGGACATGGGGCCGGGCGCGGGCGAGCAGGGCGGCCACGTCACCGCCGAGGGGCCGCCGGACGCGCTGGCGCTGCGAAACGGCTGCGAAAGCCTCACGACGGCCTACCTCAACGGCGAGCGCCACATTCCCATCCCCGCCACGCGGCAGCCCGGAAACGGCGCAGCGCTCGTGCTCGAAGGCGCCATCGGGCACAACCTGAAAGGCGACACGCTCACGATTCCCCTCGGCACGTTTACCGCCGTCACGGGCGTCTCGGGAAGCGGCAAGTCGAGCCTCATCAACCAGACGCTCTACCCCATCCTCGCGCAGCACTTCCACAAGTCGCAGGTGGTGCCGCTGCCCTACAAAGACATTCGGGGGCTGGAGCACATCGACAAAGTCATCGACATCGACCAGAGCCCCATCGGGCGGACGCCGCGCTCGAACCCGGCGACGTACACGGGCCTGTTTTCGCACCTGCGCGATCTTTTTGCCCAGCTTCCCGAGTCGAAGATCCGGGGCTACAAGCCGGGGCGGTTCTCGTTCAACGTCAAGGGCGGACGGTGCGAGACGTGCATGGGCGCGGGCATCGTGAAGCTGGAGATGAACTTCCTGCCCGACGTGTATGTGCCGTGCGAGACGTGCAAGGGCAAGCGCTACAACGCCGAAACGCTGGATGTGCGCTACAAGGGCGCAAACATCGCCGACGTGTTGGAGATGAGCGTAGACGAGGCGCTGACGTTTTTCGAGGCCGTGCCGCGTATCGAACGCAAGCTCCGCACGCTGAACTCGGTCGGGTTGGGCTACATCCGGCTCGGCCAGCAGGCGACGACGCTCTCGGGCGGCGAGGCGCAGCGCATCAAGCTCTCGAAAGAACTCTCGCGCCCTGGCACCGGGCAGACACTCTACATCCTCGATGAACCCACGACGGGTCTGCACTTTGAGGACATCCGCCACTTGCTCGCCGTGCTGCGCGCCCTCGTCAAAAAAGGCAACACCGTCGTCGTCATCGAGCACGCGATGGACGTGGTGAAAGTCGCCGACCACGTCATTGACCTCGGCCCGACGGGCGGCGCGGCAGGCGGTAAGATTCTGTTCGCGGGCACGCCCGAGGCACTCGCCCGGCAGGACACCGCCACCGCGCGTTTTCTACGCGAAGAGATCGAACGCGGCGTCTACGACGACAGCGCTGACGCCCTCGACCTCGACACGATGCAGAGTGAGAATGGTGACGATGCGGATGACGCCGACGCAGAGGAGGAGGAAGCCGAAGCCGCCGAGGCGTGACGTGCCGCGGCGTCGTCCGCGCTCAGAACAGCGAGTAGATGAACGGCGCGAGGGCAGAGCCGCTGGCGAAGACGATGAGGGCGCTCAACAGCAGCAGCACGACGATGATGGGGGCGAGCCAGTACTTTTTGCGCGTCCGCAGAAACTGCCAGAACTCGGCCAGCACGCTCAGTTTGCTCATGACGAAGAGAGACGTTCGGTAGGCCAGGAAGATACGCCGCGCTGCAACCCCACCCATTGCATCTCGTAAGGCTCGCACCGCCCAATCCCGACTTCCGCGTGCGAACCTTCCTGTTCGAGTTCCGCGAGGCGCTACGCAACGCCTTCGACGCCATCTGGCAGAACAAGCTGCGCGCCATCCTTACCACTCTCGGCATCATCATCGGCATCGTGATGGTGACGACGACGATGACGACCATCAACGGGATGGAACGCGCCTTCGAGAAGTCGATGGCGATGCTGGGCAACAACACCTACTATGTGCAGCGTCAACCGTGGTTTTCGCCGCCCAGCGAGGAGTGGAAAATCCGCACGCGCCCGCGCCTGACAGCCGAGCAGGCGGTCCGCATCACCGAGGCCGTCCGCGACGCGCGTTACCTCGAAGCCGCCGCGCCGTCGATTGGTTTCGGCTCGGCCATCCAGTACCGTGACCGCGTCGTGCGGCAGGCGTTCGCACAGGCAACGGTGCCCGGTTTCACGCGCGTGGCCGAGGTCGATCTCGACGAGGGCCGCTACTTCACCGATTTCGAGGAGCGAACGGCACGCAACGTCGTCGTGATCGGGTCGGAGATCAAGGAGAACCTGTTTCCCAACGAGAACGCCATCGGCAAGCACGTGCGGATCGGAGGGCAGCGCTTCGAGGTGATCGGGGTGCTCAAGGCGCAGGGCAAGTTTCTGGGCCTGTTCTCGTTCGACGAGCAGTTTCAGGTGCCGATGTCGGTCTACCAGAAGCTCTACGGCGGCTGGTGGCGCAGCTACGAGGTCAACATCAAAGCCGTCGAGGGGGCCACGCAGCAGCAGGTCGAGGACGAGATCCGGGGCATTACGCGCGTCGTACGCCGCCTCGACGCGCTCGACGAGGACGACTTTGCCATCAACCGCTCGGAGGCGTTCCGCGAAGTGGTCTCGGGCGTGAAAGGGACGATCTACGGCATCGGCCTGTTTCTGACGACGCTGGCGCTCGTCGTCGGCGGCATCGGGGTGATGAACATCATGTTCGTGTCGGTGAAAGAGCGCACGCGCGAGATCGGCATCCGCAAGGCGCTCGGAGCCACGCGCCGGGCGGTGATGCTGCAATTCCTGCTCGAAGCCGTCGCCATCTCGCTACTTGGCGGGGCCATCGGCATCCTGCTCACGATCCCCATCACGATGGCCATCAACAGCGTGTTCACGGCCTACCTGTCGCCTACCGTCGTCACGATCGCCTTCGCCATCTGCGTGGGCGTGGGCATCATCTTCGGCATCCTGCCTGCCTGGCGCGCTGCCCGCGCCAACCCCATCGAGGCGCTCCGGTATGAGTAGTGGAAATGCTCAATTCGCCCATGCCCGAGGGCAACGACGGATTGCTTTCCATGAGTCACTAACGAATTGAGTATTGGCGCATTAACCCATTAGCATGTCATTCACCGAAATCATCCGCATGGCGCTGTCGGCGCTGGGGGCCAACAAGCTGCGGTCGGCTCTGACGCTGCTGGGCATGGTGATCGGCGTGTTTGCCATCATCGTGTCGGTGACGGCGGTGGAGGTGATCTCGCAGTCGGTGACAGAGGCCGTCGAGTCGTTCGGGTCTTCGACGTTCACCGTCTACCGTTCGTGGAACCTCCAGGTCGAGGGGGGCCAGCGTAACTGGCAGGCGTCGCCGCCGCTGACGTACGACGAATTCGAGCAGCTCCGCGAGCGCACGCACCTGCCCGTCGCCTACAGCCCCGAGGTGTCCGAGCGCCGCGTCAAGTTCCGCTTCGGCGGGACGACCACCGATCCCATCGTGAGCCTCTACGGCTCCAACGACGACTACGCGCTCAACAACGCCTACGAGGTCGAGTTCGGCCGCAACCTTACCGCGGACGATGTGCGTTTGGCCCGGCCCGTCATCGTCATCGGGGCCGACCTGGCGGACAAGCTGTTCGAGAACGAGACGCCCCTCGGCAAAGACATCGTCGGTGACCGGGGGCGCTACCGCGTCATCGGGGTGTTCAAGAAAAAGGGTGATGCCTTCGGCGAAAACCAGGACATGATGGCCCTCACGCCTATCACGACGCTCTTCAGCAACTACGGCCAGCCCGACCGCGACCTGTCGTTCACCGTCCGCGCGCCGTCGCAGAAGCTAATCGAAGAGACGAAAGACGAGGTCATTGGGCATCTGCGCGTCATCCGCCGCGTACGAATCGGAGACGAGAACAACTTCCAGATCGACAGCAACGACTCGTTTCTCGAAGACTTCGGCGGTGTCACGTCGGCCGTCTCGCTTGGCGGTGCGGGCATCGGCCTGTTGACGCTGCTCGCGGCAGGCATCGGCATCATGAACATCATGCTCGTCTCGGTGACGGAGCGCACGCGCGAGATCGGCATCCGCAAGTCGCTCGGCGCGCGCAAACGCGACGTGCTGCGGCAGTTCATCCTCGAAGCCATCGTGCTGTGCCAGGTAGGCGGGCTGCTGGGCATCCTGAGCGGCATCGCCGTGGGCAACATCGTCACGATTTTCTTCGAGACGTCGTTCGTCTTCCCATGGCTCTGGGCTTCCATCGCCGTCGTAGGCGTAACGTTCTTTGGCCTCACCTTCGGCGTCTACCCCGCCTGGAAAGCTGCCCAGCTCGACCCCATCGAGGCGCTGCGCTTCGAGTGAAAGAGAAAAGTGGAAACGCAGCGCGCGGACCGGAGGCAGGAAACGGAGCGCTATTTTGTCCGTGTTCCACATTTCCCCTTCCGCATTCCGCGTTTCCCCGATGTCGCAAGACGAACAGAAACAGCGCGTAGGCGAGGCCGTCGCGCAGATGGTGACCGATGGCATGGTGCTCGGCATCGGCACGGGTTCGACGGCGGCGTTTGCCATTGAGGCGCTGGCCCGGCGGGTGGCGAGTGAAAACCTGCGGGTGCGCGGCGTGCCGACGTCGTTCGCCTCAGAGCGGCTGATGCGCGCGCACAGGCTGCCCGTCTCGACGCTCGACGAGACGCCCGACCTCGACCTCGCCTTCGACGGCGCGGATGCTTTCGATCCCAGTCTCGACCTCGTCAAAGGGCGCGGCGCGGCGCAGACACGGGAGAAGATCGTGGCCACGCAGGCGCGGCGCTTCGTCGTGCTCGTGGACGCTTCGAAGCGTGTTTCCCGGCTGGGCGAAAACGCGCCGATCCCCATTGAAATCGTGCCGATGGCGCTCACGCCTATTACGCAGAAGCTCGCGACCCTCGGGCTGCGTGCCGAACTCCGCATGGGGCAGCGCAAGGACGGGCCGGTCATCACCGATCAGGGCCTGTGGGTGCTCGACGCCCACGTGTCCGGCGGTGGCCTCGACGATCCGCGTGCGCTCGACGCCGCACTCAACGCCATGCCCGGCGTGCTCGACCACGGCCTGTTTCTGGGACTCACCACTGATATCCTCGTCGGCGAGGCCGATGGCAGGGTGAGCCACCTGACGCGGGCATAAAAAAGCCCCGGAAGTCGTGTGGACTTCCGGGGCGGCTTTTCTGGTGCTGTGGGGGTCAGCGCAGGCGGAACGTGATGGGCAGTGTCATCTGCACTTTCACAGCCTTGCCACGCTGCTTGCCTGGCTTGAACTTGGCCGTGCGGACGGCGCGGAGGGCTTCCTCGTCGCAACCGGCACCGATGCCGCGCACCACGAACGGGTCGCGCACGTTGCCCTGCTCGTCCACGACGAACTGCACGATCACGCGGCCTTCGACGCCGGCGCGCTTGGCGATCTCGGGGTAGTTGATCTTCGACTGAAGCTCGGGCAGGCCGCCGATGAGTTCGGGCTGCTGCTCCACGACGACGAAGATTTCCGGCTCGGGTTCTTCCTGCTTCTGCGGCGTCGGCGCGGGCGGCGGCGGCGGCGGCGGCAGGTCGGCCGGGGCGGCGTCGAGGTCGAGTTCGGCGTCGAGGTTGAGGTCTACGTCCTCAAGTTCCTCTTCGTCCGGCACCTCAATGGGCTCCGGTGGCTTGGGCGGGGGCGGCGGCTGCTCGATCTGCTGCGTGCGGACGATCTCTTCCATCTCGAAGATCTCCTGCTCCTCGGCAGCGATATTCTGGACTTCATTGCTCTCCATATTGAGCTTGAAGGCACCGATGAGCAGCAGCAACGTCATGACGAGGCCCACCTGCACGAACAGGCGGTAGTCCTTCTTGAGGTCGGCTTTGCTGGTTTTACGCAGGGCCATGGTCGTAGTGGCTTGCGGGAGGGGTGGCGGATTCTGCCTTGTTAACAACGCGCGCGGCGGTTCGTTTCGGCAGACGGGTTGCTAATCTAAGACACCGTGAAGGGCGCGGGGTTGCTCAGCCGCTTTTCTTTTTGCCTGAAGAAGAAACCGTAGAGGGCCAGTCCCACCAGACATCCCGCCGTGTCAGCGAGAAGGTCGAACACGTCAGCGGTGCGCCCGATAGGCATGAGGCCCTGATACACCTCGGTGGCAGCGCCGAATGCCACGCCGATCACGAGTGCCAGCACGGCGCGTTTTTTCCACGAGCCAGTCAGCGCCCGTTGCCACAGGATCGTGAGGGTGAAAAAACACCCGAAGTGCAGCAGCTTGTCGGCGGTGAAGAGGGCCGAAGTGGGCAGCGACGAAGCCGGGATGGACATCCCCGCGAGGATGGCGAGCATCCAGGCGAGGGCGGCGGCACGGAGTTTCATGCGAGTGAGGCCAGGGTGGCGGGGATCAGCGAGAGGAGGTCGGTGGCCTGCATCGTGTTGGGATGGCGACGGCGGCTCCACCGCCGGGCGGCACGGCTGCCGACATGCAGGCCGCACAGGGCGGCAGTGGCCGGGGACAAGCCCTGTGCCAGAAAACCCGCCACCAGACCCGCCAGCACGTCGCCGGTGCCTGCCGTGGCGAGGGCCGTCTCGGCGCGCCCGCCGACGATCACGCGGCCATCAGGCAGCCCGACGAGCGAGGGCATCCCTTTGAGCACGAGCACGCTTTTCCACGCCATGGCGTGCTGCCGGACGACCGCCACGCGGTCGTCGAGGGACACGTCTCCGGCGAGGCGGGCGAACTCGCCTTCGTGCGGCGTCAGCACCCAGCGCCCGCGCGCGTGCTCGGCGAGGAAGTCCGGCGTGAGCGCGCCCAGGCCGTCGGCGTCCACCACGGCGGGGCCGTCGAAGGTTTTGAGCAGCCGTCGCACGGTGGCCTGCGTGCCTTTCCCGGTGCCGAGGCCCGGCCCGACGAGCAGTGCTCCCGCTTTCGGCAGCTTCTCGCTCAGCACCTCCAGCGCGCCCTCGGGGTCGAGGCCGATTGTGCCGTGGGGCAGGGCAAGCGTGGCGACTTCGGTGAAGTGGGCCGCCAGCGCGGGCTGGATGCTCTCGGGGCACGCACACATCACGTAGCCCGCACCGGCGCGGGCGGCGGCGTGGCACGTCATGACGGGCGCGCCGGTGAGGCCGGGCGATCCGGCGAGAGCGAGCACCAGCCCGGCGCTGTACTTGTGCGCGTGTGCGGCGCGGCGCGGCAGGTGGGTGCGCACCCACGCGTCCGTGCTGCGGTACGCGCCGCCGTGGGCATCCAGCGTCTCCACCAGCAGCGCGCGCGGCGTCCCGATGTCGATCACCGCGACGTGCCCGGCGTGCTTTTTCCCCTGCCCGAGCACGAGTCCGGGTTTGCGCGCCGCCATCGTCGCCGTCAGGTGCGCGTGGATGGCCTCGCCGGGCACGGCACCGGTGCGGGCATCGAGGCCAGAGGGCACATCGAGGGCGACGCGGAGCGCGTCCTGATGGTTCATCCACGCGATGAGGGCGTCGTAAGGCGCGCGTGGTGCCGACGTCAGACCGGTGCCGAGCAGGGCGTCCACGATCACATCCGCCGGGCGTGTGGCGGCGACCTGCGTGAGGCTGTCGAAGGCGTCGATGCGGAGGCGACCGTCGAGGTAGGGGAGGGCGTTCCGCAGGATGCGCGCGTGCTGTGCGGCGTCGGAGCTGAGGGCGCCGTCCATCGTGAACACCTGTACGTCTACGCCCCGGCCCGCCAGCACGCGGGCCACCACGAACCCGTCGCCGCCGTTGTTGCCCTTGCCGCAGAACACCGTCACGCGGCTGCCGCGCAGGCCTGCGATCTGTTCAAGCATCACGCGCGCGGCACCACGACCGGCGGTTTCCATCAGCATCGTGCCCGTCAGGCCCAGCGTTTCCACCGCCGCGGCGTCGGCGTGCCGCATGGCTTCGGGGTCGGGCAGAAGCTGAAGGTGACGGGTGAAGGCGTCGGTCATGGCCGGGGCGCACGCAGCGTGTCGGTGGGAAGGCCGGCGTCGAGCGGGTCGGAGAGGACAGGCAGCGTGGCCGGAGGGGCGAAAAACGAGAGCGTGTCGGGGAGGTTGTTCGTCCACCGCGCGCGCACGTCGATGGGATCGCGCACCCAACGAATCCGCTCGGCGGGTCGGTACGGGGCGATGCTGCCGCCGTTCCAGCGCCCGTCGCCGTCGGCGTCGTCGAAGGCGCGCAGCGTGTACGCGCCCGGCAGCAACTCTTCGAGGCGGAACGCGCCGGAGGTGTCGGGGCGCACCGTGGCGATGCGCGCGCCGTTCTGCCACGCCTCGACGACCACGCGGGTGGCGTCCGCTGCGGCCACGACGCCCTCGATCTCGCCCACGTCGCGTCCCGTCGCGGCGCGGAACGTCAGCACTTCAGGTGTGGAATCCGCGTCGAGCGTATCGGCGCGGACGACGACCGTGAGTGAGTCCATCACGTCAAACGTGTACGTGGTGCCATCGGTGGATTCGAGGGCGAGTGGAGTTTCGGTGCTGTCGGGCTGCCGGGCGAAGACGAGGGCGTGGGAGAGGCTGTCGGGGAGCGGCAGAGTGAAGCGGACGGCACCCGGCTCGCCCGGACGCAGAACGCCATCGGCAGGGAGAAAACCGGCAAAGGCGAGGCGGAAGGTGTCGCGCGCGGAGGCGGCCGTCCACTGCTCTGAACCACTTTTCAGCACGTTGCCCGCGCTGTCGGCCACGCCCTCGTAGCCGAGCACGAGGCGCTGCCGGGCGACGGGCGGGGTGGTGAAAAAGACCTCCTGCGGCACACGCGCCGAGCGGTAGCGCGCCAGGATGGGCACGCTCCCGCCCATCGTGTCGGTTACCTGCCAGTCGCCCTCGACCGAGGCCACGCCCTCGGCCAGTCGCAGCGCGTGGCGCGTGGCACTGTACGACCGCACCCGCTCGACGCGCGGGGCTGTCGTGTCGGCGCGGTTCAACAGCCACGGCGTGTCGGCGGCAGCGCTGTCGGGCGAGAGCGCCGGGCGCGGGGGCGCGGCAGAGGCTTCGCCCGCATCGAGGCGCCGATTGCGGTTGGCGTCCTGCACGGCCACCACGTAGAAGGGCCCGCCGCCGAGGTACGAGAACGTGAACGATCCGCCCACGCCCGTCTGCGTGCGGTAGAGCGGACGCTCGGGCAGCGCGCCCGCCGTGTCGGCGGCGGCGTAGGCGTAGACATCCACGCCGGAGACGCCCGCCCCCGTCTCGGGCGATATCACCTCCCCCGCGAGTGTGCCGCGGTCGAGCGTCGGGCCGGTGGAGAACGCGAGGACGATGGGTGCTTTGAGTGCCACACCGCGCGCGTCGCGCAGGGCATTGTCGAACGTGACGACGTACGTGGTGCGGGCGCGCAGTTCGCCCAGGTCGATGGTGGCGGTGCGGCCCCGCGCGGTGACCTCGGGCGGGCGCTCGCCCTCCGGCGTGACCGTCAGCGCCTGCGCCAGCGAGCGGGGGTCGATGGCTTCTGAAAACGTCAGCCGCAGCACCCCGCTTTCGACGTGTACCGCTCCGGTGTCGGGCACGGTTTCGCGCAGAAACGGCGGCGTCTGGTCAGGTGGGCCACCGGTGGGCGGGACGGGATTGGCGCACGCAGCGAGGCACGCCAGCACGAAAAGCAGCGCGCGCGTCATCGGCTGCGGAGGCTGAAAAACAGGACGGTGCTCACCACCACCGCTGCGCCCAGCACGACAGGTTCGGCGTAGCGCCGCACCCATCCCGGTGGCGGGCGCATCCCCACGGTTTCGGGAAAGGCAGGGTTTTCGATCCGGTCGAGGTCGCGGGCGTCGAGGGTGTCGGCGGCGTCCTCGGCGCACGTGCCCGCGCGCAAAACCTCGCCCTCGGCGCTCGTCAGCACGTAGCCCATCCGCAGCCCGACGGATCGGGCATAGCGGCGACGCCCGGCGCGGGTGTAGCCGATGGTGGCGGCGGGTGCGTCGAGGGTGAGACGCGGCATCGCGGAGGCGGACGTGTCGGCAAAGACACGACGGTTCTCCGTCTGCCAGCGTGCTACCAGCGCGTCGCGCAGGTAGGGCGCGAGGCCGGGGGCCACGAGCGCGAACGCGCCCGGCGCGGGCACGGTGGCGAGGCAGTCCGCCGCCAGCGATCCCAGCGCCTCGGCGTTCGTGTGCTGCGCCGCAGCGGCAGGCGCGCAGCACAGCACGAACGCGAGAAGAAGGAGGCGGGGCATCGGGAGGGGGGATTGGTAAAAAGCAAGGAGCCTGTAGGGACGTGCCGCGGCACGTCCCTACGTCCGTTCTACACTATGCTACGCATCGCGGAGTGCATTCTACCCCTACCGCCCAGTCGCGGCCCTTCCGAAAGCCGCGTTCTGCCATCCCACCTTCTGGCCTCCCTCACGCATAGATGCCGCGCAGCTTGAGCGAGAGGTGGACTTTCTCGACGCCCAGCACGTACGCGCCGATGCGCGGAGGTGCGTCGTGCTTTTCTGCCGTCGCCATCACACGGTCGAAGGCGTCGCGCATCATGCGGTCGAGGCGCTCGTTGACCATCTCAAGCGTCCAGAAGTAGCCCATCCGGTCCTGCACCCACTCGAAATACGAGACCGTCACGCCGCCCGCGTTGGCGAGGATGTCGGGGATGACGAGGACGCCGTTGTCGTGCAGGATGGCGTCGGCGTTGGAGGTCGTGGGGCCGTTGGCGCCCTCGACGATCACGCGGGCTTTCACCTGGTGCGCGTTGTGGCGGGTGATCTGATCCTCTTTGGCACACGGCGCGAGCACGTCCACGTCCAGCGTCAAAAGCTCGTCGTTGGTGATGGCGTCGGCATCGGGATATCCTTCGAGGAGGCCGTCGTGGTCGGCGGCATAGGCGTGCAGCGCGGCGAGGTCGAGGCCGTTCGGGTTATAGTACCCGCCCGAGAAGTCGCTCACCGCCACGATGGTACACCCCTGCTCGGCCAGCAGATCGGCGGCGACGGAGCCGACGTTGCCAAAGCCCTGCACGGCGACGGTACACGACGACGCCGACATCCCGAGCCTTTCCAGCGCGCGCATCGTGACGGTCATCACGCCGCGCCCCGTGGCCTCGCGCCGCCCCAGCGAGCCGCCCAGCCCGACGGGCTTGCCTGTCACGACGGCGGACTCGGTGCGGCGCGCGTGCATCGAGTACGTGTCGAGTATCCACGCCATCGTCTGCTCGTTGGTGTTCATGTCCGGCGCGGGGATGTCGCGGTCGGGGCCGAAGACGTCGATGAGGTTGGCCGTGTAGCGGCGCGTCATGCGCTCGACTTCGCCGCGCGACATAGCACGTGGGTTGCAGCGAATGCCGCCTTTGGCGCCGCCAAACGGCACGTTCACGACGGCGCACTTCCACGTCATCCACGCCGCGAGGGCTTTTACCTCGTCCACCGTCACGTCAGGCGCGTAGCGGATGCCGCCCTTGCCCGGCCCTGACGTGGTGCTGTGGATCACCCGGATGCCTTCGAATACCTCCATCCGCCCATCGTCCATGAGCACCGGGACGGACGTGATGTGGATGTGCTGCGGCGTACACAGGTAGCGGTAGATGCCGTCGTCGAGGCCGAGCAGACTGGCGGCCACGTCGAACCGGTCCATCATGTCCTGAAACGGGTTTTCACGGTCGATGGCGCTACCAGGCAGGCCAAAGATGGAGGAGTCGTAGACGTTGCGTTGAGGCATAGCTGAAAGTGGGAAATGGGAACGCGGAACGGGGCGAAGGGCGAGGTAAGGACGCAATGCATTGCGCCCCGATTGCAAAGACGGTGGGAGGGGCGCACCACGGTGCGCCCTTGCAGAAGCCTGCGCCCGGCGTCCAGAACGAAAAGGCCCGCAGCAAATCCACGCGCCACCTTCTGCGTTCCCCGTTCCCCGTGCTCCGACTTTCTCCTCGCCCGTTTCGCGTTCCCACTTCCGCGTTCCGACGTTCAAACCTCATGCTTTCTCAGAACCGCCGCAAAGACCTCGTTCGGCTGCGCCGCCGTTCTTCGCGCGAAGCGCTCGGGCAGGCGCTCGTCGAAGGCGTCCGCTCGGTCGAGGCCGCCGTCGAGGCGGGCGCGGCGCTCGTCGAGGTGCTCGTCACGCCCGAAGCGCGCCAGAACGACCGCGTGGCCGCGCTGCTGGGCCGCGTGCAGGTGCCCGTCCACGAGGTCGCGGCCTCCGAGCTGGCGCAGTGGTCGGACGTCGAGCAGGCGCAGGGCGTGCTGGCCGTCGCCGAAGCGCCGCTGCACGACGACGCGGGCGGCGCGAAAACCATCCTCGCGCTCGACGGCGTGCAGGACCCCGGCAACGCAGGCGTGCTCCTCCGCACGGCCGCGTGGTTCGGCATCGAGGCCGTCGCGCTGGGCAAGGGCACCGTCGATCCGTACAACCCCAAGGCGGTGCGCGCCGCGATGGGGGGGCTGTGGGACGTGCGCCTCGTGCGCGCGCCCGACCTCGCCGCTTTTCTGTCCGAAAAACGCGCCGAAGGCTTTGCCGTCTACGGCGCCGCGATGGACGGCACGCCCGCGCGCCGCTGGCAGCCGCGCGCGCCTGGCATCCTCGTGCTCGGCAGCGAAGCCCACGGCCTGAGCGCAGAGGTGACTGCCCTTCTCGACCAAGCCATCACCATCGAAGGCACACCACACCGGCAGGGCGTCGAGTCGCTCAACGTCGCCGTCGCCGCGGGCATCTTGATGCATGGGTGGGTGACTGGGGATTGGTAAATGGGGACTGGTGAGTGAAGGATGAGGTTCATCTTCCTGCCTTTCACCCGTCACCCTCTCCTCGTCCCTATATTTTCAGGTTCTTTTCCCGCCCCTGCTCATGGAAATTCCGTCCGCCCACCAGCCCCAGATTGAGGGGGGCGTGATGACGTTGGCGCAGCGCCAGGCCACGGGCACGCCCCGGCAGTCGCTCCAGATCGGCGTGCCGCGCGAGCAGTCCAACGAGGAGCGGCGCGTGTCGCTGGCGCCGTCGGGCGTCGAGGCGCTCGTCGAGGAAGGCCACACCGTCTTCGTCGAGCGCGGCGCGGGCGAGCAGGCGCACTTCCCCGACGCCGAGTACGCCGAGGCGGGCGCGATGCTGGTGGACTCGCCCGACGGGCTGTATCCGTCGTGCTCGGTGATCGCCAAAGTCGGCCCGCCGAGCGTGGAAGAACTGGCGCTGATGAAGGAGAAACAGGTGCTGCTCTCGGCCCTGCACCTCGGCGGCACCACGCGCGACTTTCTCCAGAAGCTGATGGACCTCGCCATCACCGGCATCGGCTTCGAGTTTATCCGCGACGCCGACGACTCGCTGCCCATCGTGCGGATGATGCACGAGATCATGGGGTCGATGGCCGTCCAGATCGCCGCGCGGTTTCTCGAAAGCGGGGCGGGCGGCAAGGGCGTTGTGCTGGGCGGCATCTCGGGCGTGCCCCCCACGACCGTCGTCATCCTCGGCGCGGGCGTCGTGGGCGAGTGGGCCGCGCGAACGGCGCTCGGCTACGGCGCGCACGTCATCGTGCTCGACAACAACCTGACGGCGCTGCGCTCGCTCGAACACCACCTCGACCGGCGTGTCACCACGGCGATGGCGTCGCCGCACTACCTGCGCCGCGCCGTGTTGCAGGCCGACGTCGTCATCGGCGCGATGATCGCCGAGGGGCAGCGCTCGCCGGTGCTGATCTCCGAGGAACTCGTCATGAAGATGCGGCGCGGGGCCGTCATCGTGGACGCCGTGATCGACCAGGGCGGGTGCGTGGAGACGAGCCGCGCAACGACGCACTCCGAGCCGACCTTCCGCGTCCACGACGTGATCCATTACTGCGTGCCCAACATCCCGTCGAACGCGGCGCGCACGGCCACCTTTGCGCTCACCAACGTGCTCGTGCCGTACCTGCTGCAACTGGGCGCGGCCCCGTCGGTCAACGACGCGCTGTGGCGCAACCCCGCCCTCCGCACAGGCACGTACGTCTACCGCCGCCACCTCACGAAAAAGAGCCTGGCAACGATGTTCGGGATGCCGCACCGCGACATCGAACTGCTCGTAGCAGGTGGCATCTGAACCGAGTGCTGTGACGCCCATCGTTACCCACTTTTTCGGCCCCGACGCCGCCGAACCGGGAAAACGCGAGACGGCGACGGTCGAGCGGCATCTGGTGCTCTCCGCCGTGTTCGGCATGATCAGCGCGCTCTACGGCGTGTTTTTCGACGCACTCGTGTTTCGAATCATCGGCGCGCTACTGCTGGGCTTCGTGGTGGTGGCACGGCTGATGGCGCGGCGGCACGCGACCCGCGCAGAGAACGCGCGTACGCAACGGTGGCGCTACACCATTACGGAAGAAGCGTTGATACGCGAAACGGAGGACGGCGTTACCTCCAAAACGGCGTGGCCCCTTATCCTCGACGCAGACGAGTCGCACGGGACGTACCGGCTTTTTGCGGCAGAAGAGCAGGCCCTTTCGATTCCGATGGACGCCTTCGCCTCCGATGCCGACCGGGCGCAGTTCGAGTCGTTGCTCAGGGAAAAAGGACTTCTGCCACGCTGACCCTCTCGGCCTTTGGAGAGGCGCTGCGACAGAAGAGGTCGTTTGAAACCCCCACGAAGCCGGGCACCAACCGCGCCGCCGGGGATTTCCAGCAGGCGCCATGATCTTCTGGCTTCGTTCAGCATGACGTTACGCCCCGCCCTCCGCATTCCCACTTCCGACTTTCAACCATGCCTACTCGCCAGACCGTCCTCGACGCCCTCCGCACCATCGAAGAGCCCCAGAGCGGACGCGACATCGTCCGGCTCGGGCTGGTGAAAGGACTCGAAGTGAGCGAAACCCGCGTCGCCTTCACCGTCGTCGTGCCGCGCGCGGGGACGGCCTTCGAGAAGCAGGTCGCCGAGGCGTGCCGCCGTGTGCTGCACGAGCAAATCGACCCCGCGCTCGACGTGCAGGTGAGCGTGGACACGCCGCCGATTTCGCTGGGCGAGGATTTGTTGGACAGCAGCAGCGGCAAGCGCAAACCGGGCGTGCCGCACGCGACGAGCTTTATCGCCGTCGCCTCGGGCAAGGGCGGCGTGGGCAAGAGCACCGTCGCCGTCAACCTCGCGTGCGCGCTCGCGCAGAACGGCTACCGCGTGGGACTGGTGGACACCGACATCTACGGGCCGTCGATCCCCACGATGTTCGGCCTCAAAGACGCCAAGCCGCGCGTGGACGAGAACCGCAAAATCCAGCCGCTCGAAAAGCACGGCGTCAAATTACTTTCGATGGGCTTTCTGGTCGAGGAGGAGCGCGCCGTCATCTGGCGCGGCCCGATGGTGTCGAGCGCCGTGCGCCAGTTTCTGGGCGACGCCCACTGGGGCGACCTCGACGTGCTCGTGCTCGACCTGCCGCCGGGCACGGGCGACATCCAGCTCACCATCGTGCAGACGATCCCGCTCACCGGAGCCGTCATCGTCTCGACGCCGCAGGAAGTCGCCCTCACCGATGCGCGCAAGGGCGTGGCGATGTTCGGCAACGTGAACGTGCCTGTGCTCGGCATCGTCGAGAACATGGCGTACTTCACCCCGCCCGACCTGCCGGATCGCAAGTATTATTTGTTCGGTGAAGGCGGTGCGCGGCGGCTCGCCGAGACGCTCGGCGTGCCGTTTCTGGGCGAAGTCCCCATCGAACAGGACGTGCGCGAGGGCGGCGACGACGGCAAGCCCGTCGTGGTAGCGCACCCCGAGAGCGTCGCCGCGCGCGCCCTCAGCGACGTGGCGCGCAGAACGATGGAGGCGCTGGAACTGCGCCTCGCCGAGCAGCCGCCCACGCAGGCGACGGAGATCCTGTACCGCTGACCGCGTGGGAGAGTCTGGGCCGCCGGGTCAGCACACCGTCACTTTACCCGCGTGAGGACCTGGCTCTGCCGCTGCCCGCCTGCGAGGAGGACGGCTACGTACACCCCGGCCGCGAGCGCGGAGGTTGGCGTCTGCACCCGATGGTCGCCCGAGGGGAGCACGCCGTCCACGAGCAGCGCCACCTGCCGTCCGAGCGGATCGTAGAGCGCGAGGAGTACAGGGCCTGCTTCGGGCAGCCAGAAGGTCAGTGTCACCTGCGACCGGCTGGGGTTCGGCACGGCGGGGTCGAGGCGGAGACCTGCGGGCGTGGGCTCAACGGGGGTGGTCGGGGTCGAAACGTCCGGTTGAGGGAAGTAGACAATCCGGCTCGTCCACCACCGCGCCTTGGTGTCGCTCCCGTACTCGGGGTGCTGCGGGTCGCGGTAGCACGGCATGAGGTGTTCAGCGTCGTAGGCCAGGTACGGGTTGCCTTGTGCGTCGAGGGCAAGGGCGGGGCGGTATCCGCCGTACCAGGCACCCGGCGTGCATCCACCGAGCGGCGCGATGGGCATCTGCTGGTCGAGGAGATCGTCGTCTTCGGCCAACCCGTAGCGCCAGTCTGCCGCGTCCGTCTCGCACGCTCCTGTGCACCAGGCGTATCCGAGTCCGGTGTGCTCCATCTCTTGGAAAGCCAGCCGTGGGCGGCTCTGGGCATCGAGTCGGAGCGCAGGATAGCGGATCGGGCGCGCGCCGAACGTGAGTTGTTGCGCGTACCAGTTCGCGCCCTCGTCGCAGTCGGCGTCGCACCACGCGTACGCGGTCGTGTTGCTGTAGGTGAGGACGAACCGGGGGCGTCCGAGGGCGTCGGCGGCGAGGGTCCACGTCCGGTGCGTGTCGTTGCCGCTGATGTCGAGCAGCGGAGCCGACACCTGCCAGTCCGCCGGGGTGGTACAGGTGGCGGGGCACGAGAGGTAGACGAGGGCCTCGGTCGTGAGGGTGAGGAACACCGTCGTGAGCAGGTGGGCTGCGCCGTCCGCGCTGATCGTGAACGCCGAGCGCTTGAGACCGTCGCCGAAGTGGTCGAGAGGGAGGCGGCGCTGCCACCACTGCGTGGCGTCGGTGCAGGCGGCGTCACAGCCGACGTAGTAGGCCGCTACGCTGCCGAGTGCCTGCTGGTGCACGAAGCGCGGGCGCCCCTGCGGGTCGAGGGCGAAGCTGTGCGGGGCGTAGTCGGCGCTGGTGGTCGAGCCGCCGTAGGCATTCTGTAGCACCTGGACGCTGTGCCAGCCGGATTCCGTCGTGCAGTCGGCGTCGCACTCGGCGTAGCGGTACGTCGTCTCGCCGCCGCCCCAGGGCGTGGCGAGCGTCTCGTGGTGCATGAGTACGCGCGGGCGCCCCTCTGGCGTGAGGGCCAGTTGGACGAAGGTCTCGTTCGTCCCGATGGTGACGCGTTGCCACGCCGTCGCGTCATCGCACGCCATTGCCGCCGGGCAGTAGGCGTAGTAGACGGGCATCGCGCCGCCTTCGCCGCCGGCGTAGTGGACGTACGCCGTGTGCTGGCCGCCCGCCGCATCCACCGCGATGGACACGCTGTGGTAGGCCACGGGCCCCTGCCCGATGAACAGCGCGCCCGACCCAGCGGGCTGGAATGACGCCGAGCCCCAAGAGGCCACCGGGGTGGAGGCTACCGGGTGCGGCGCTACGAACACGTCGGGCAGGCGGGTAGGTGGGGACTGCGCGAGTGAAGCGGCTGTCAGGCCGAGGGTGAGGCAGAGCCAGAGGGCGGCACGCATGGGAGGCAAAGGGTAGGGAAGTTGAGCGAGCGGCCAAAGCCGCTTTCTACCCCAAAGGTCTCACGAATGTCGAAACCGAGCATGGGCCGGGTGGCCTATTCTTGCGCAGTCGCGTTCTCCTCTCTCATGCGTATGTCTCCTACCGTGTCTCTCGGCTTGCTCGGCGCTTTGTTCGCCGTCGGCTGCCAGCCCCAATCCGCCGTGCCCTCCGACGACGCTGCCGCCGTGCCCGACACGAGCGAGCAACTCATGTGCACGATGGAATTCCGCACCATTTCGGTGAGCGTCGTAGATGCCGGGGGAACGCCGGTGACCGATGCGCAGATGGACGTGGTGCGCGCCACGACGGGTAGGTCCATCGTGTGCACTGGAGACGAGGAGAACGCGTGTATCGAGCCATCTTCCCGCGAACTGGGGACGGGCGGCGGCCGCTACCAGGTCGTCAACGACGGTGTGCCAGTGGGCGAACGCGAGGCGTTCGTGATAACGGCCACGCGGGGGACGGCGCAGGTGCAGGACACGCTCACCATCGGTTTCGACGGATGCCACGTGCACAAAATCGCGGGTCCGGATACGCTCTACCTCACGCGGTAGGGCAGTAATTCATCCTGCCCTTGAAGGCGGCCGCATGCAGATCTAATGTGGGCCGTCCATCCTCACTGCTGCCATGTATCGTATTTGCCTGTGCCTGCTGCTCACCTGCGCTCTCGCTGCGTGCGACACGACCGACCCGGGCGATGCGCGTGAGGTCGTTGAGCCGCGTACCCTCTCGAAAGCCGAGGCGCAGATCGTCGCCGCCGACAATGCGTTTTCGTTCGGGCTGCTTGCCGAAACCGTTGCTGAAAAACCCGACGAGAACGTCTTTCTATCGCCCCTGAGCGCGTCGATGGCGCTGGGCATGACGATGAACGGCGCGCTGGGCGACACGCGCACGGCGATGGAAACGACGCTCGGCAAAACCGGCATGACGCCCGACGAGATCAACACGGGCTACCGGGGCCTCCTCGACCTGCTGCCGAATCTGGACCGCCGGGTCACCTTCACCGTCGCCAACAGCATCTTCAGCCGCGAGGGCTTTGCGGTCGAACAGGCGTTCGTCGAGACGAACCGGCAGAGCTTCGACGCGACGGTCGAGTCGCTGGATTTCGACGACGCCGAGCGCGCCGCGAAGACGATGAACGACTGGGCGAAAGCGCACACCAACGGCCGCATCGACAACATCATGACGCCCGATCTGGTCACGCCCGACCTGATGATGACGCTCATGAACGCGATCTATTTCAAGGCGGATTGGAGGTATGCCTTCGAGGAGAAAGACACGAAGGACGAGCCGTTCACGCGGCGCGACGGCAGCACCCAAACGGTCAAGATGATGCACCGGGAAGGCACGTTCGCGCACTACCGGGGCGACGGGTTCCAGGCGCTCGATTTGCCGTACGGCGATAGCCTCTACGCCCTCACCGTCCTTCTGCCCGACGCGGGCCGCGACGTGAACGCGCTCGCGCAGTCGCTCGACGCCGACGTGTGGCAAAGCGTGCTTGGCGGGCTGCATCCGACGAAGGTGGAGCTCGGACTGCCGCGTTTGAAGCTGGAAGCCAGCGCCTTTCTCAACGAGCCGCTCGTCCGCATGGGAATGGGCATCGCGTTCTCGGACAGGGCCGACTTCCGGGGCATCAACGGCGCGGGCGGCCTGGCGATTTCGTTCGTGAAGCAGAACACGTTCGTCGAGATGAACGAGAAAGGCACCGAGGCCGCCGCCGTGACAGTGGTGGGCGTTGGCACCACGTCGGCCCCGGCCACGCCTCCGCCGTTCGTCGTGGACCGCCCGTACGTCGTCGTGCTTCGCGAGGTGTCGACGGGGGCCATCCTGTTCGCGGGCCGCATCCTCGCCCCGACGGGCTGAACGTTTTGAAACGCGCGGCGTACGGCCCGGGCATCCATCCCGCCGCCTTTTTCGTCATGGCCGAGACCTTCACGCCCGTCCCCCCGCACGCCGATCCCGAACTGCACCGGCAGATCGAGGAAGCCCTCGATTCCATCCGCCCCTACCTCATGGCCGACGGCGGCTCGGTGCGCCTCCTCGACGTGACGCCGGACATGGTCGTCGAACTCGAAATGCTGGGCGCGTGCGGCTCGTGCCCGATGAGCACCATGACGCTGCGCGCGGGCATCGAACAGGCCCTGCGCCGCAGCGTGCCGCAGATCCGCCGCGTCGAGGCGGTGTAGATTCAGGTTTGTCGAGGGTCGCGTTGGTTACGAGGGTTGGATTCGCTACCAGACGCGATAACCACCCGGCAAACGAGCCCACTCAACCCACCTGCATTCCGTAGCGCACGAGCGGCTGCACGTCCTCTGCAAACAGGAGCACCTCGTCGGTGAAGGCGGGCGTCATCGTCGCGGCGTCGGGGACGCGGCGGCTCGTGGTGAAAGACTTCAGCTTGAGGATCGGCGCGAGTGGAGTGTCGGCGTGGTCTTCGAAGCCGCGTGGCATCCGCTTGAGCGTGTCGTCCTCGTTGAGCGTGAGGCCCTTTTCGGCGAGTGCCCCGTCCATCTCCCGGAACGCCTCGGGATCGTCGGCGAGGTGGTGGCGCCAGCGGCGCAGTTCAGGGCCTTCCAGATGCCAGAAGCCAGCAGCGAGGAAGCAATTGCCCGGCTCGACGTGGACGTAGAGGCCGCCCTGGTCTTTCTTGTCGCCCGAGGGCGAGAGGTAGGCGCTGACGTGGGTTTTGTAGGGCAGCTTGTTTTTCGAGAAGCGCGTGTCGCGGTAGATGCGGAAGATTGACGCCTTGGGGTCGCCCGCGAGCGGCAACCCGCGCTGCGCCGCGCCCATCGCCACGTCCTGCACGAGGCAGCGAAGCGGCCAGAGAAGTTCATCGTCGTAGGTCTCCTTGCGCGGCTTGAACCAGTCGCGTTCGTTGTGCTGCTTGAGATCGCGCAGAAACTGGAAGGCGGCTTCGGAGAAGCCGGGAAAGGGGGGCAGGTGCATGAGGTGAGGCGAAACGAGTGACAAGCAAGAGGCCTCCTCAACGGCCCGGTCCCTATGTGCGGTTTCCGGCCGCCAGCAGCCGGGTGGGCCTCGCAAAAACACAAACCGGCGCTGCCGACCCGAGTCAGCAGCGCCGGTTTGGAAAAACGAGCAGCGAGATCAGCGGGCTCCGCCGACGCCGCCACCGCCACCCGAGCTGTTGAAGGCGGCGAGCAACTCGCGCGTTTCCGACAGCGACGCTGCCGCCGCGCTCGACTTGCCACTCGACGTGCCGACGATGCCGTAGATCTGCTCCGCCGCGACCGATTCGGCCAGGGCAAGCAGCGCCCGGTCGAAGCCTGGCGACGACGAACCGTTGCCGCTGACGACGTTCAGTTCCGCCGTGAGGAGTTCACGCAGAAAATCGGCGACCTCTCCCTTTGCCGGCGGTGCCAGGAAGTCGCGCGCCTCGCAAAACGACGTCCCGTCGCTGAACTGGAACGGAACGGTCAGCAGCAACCCCTCGATGTCGGTCAGGTAGCCAGCGAGGGTGTTGGCGGAGACATCCACGCGAGCGTGGCTGCCGAGGCAGGCATGGCGAGCCTGACGCGTCCAGAATTTGTCGTCGTGCGCTTCCGTGGCGATCGCGCCGGACTTCAGCGCTGCGATTGCCGCATCGACGTCGAGAGTAAAGCCAAAGTCGACGTCGGCTGCCGGAGGGCCGACCGTTACGGTGCGCTGCGCCACGCCACCGCCCGGGTAGGTGTGGGTGTCGTAGAGCAGCGCGTTGAACAACCCGGGTGCAGCCGCCGGGATCGAAACGGTGTACGTGCCGGAGGGCACCATCGCCGAGTACGAGCCGTCTGCCGTCGTCGTCGTTTCCACCACGGTCGAGCCGCTGACGAGGCGCACCTTTACGTCTGTCAGGCCCGATTCCGTCACGTCCTGCACTCCGTCGTCGTCCGCGTCTTCAAACACGGTGCCGTCGACGGGGAAAGCGTCCTGGCACACCCCGTCACTTTCGATCTCGACGGCGTTCACGTCGAAGCCATCTCCCACACGACGTGACGAGTACTGGCCCGGGTCCGTACGGTTGACGATGCGTACGTAGCGTACGCAGGCCCCTTCGAGCGCCGACGTGGAGGAGCGGGTGTCTTCTGTGGAGCCGTCGTTGCGCGCCGTGCCAACGTATGCCCAGGGGCCATTGGCCTGCTCGCTGACAAAGACGTCGGCTTTTTCGAGAGGCGCGTTGCGTCCGTTATAGGATTCCTCGAACACGGTGAGCGTAAGCCCTTTAAACCGCTGGCCGGCGCCGAAGGCGAGAACGACCGCTCCTTCTTCCACTGCCGTTGTGGAGTTGTCGAAGCCGAGGCTGAAAAAGGCTGCGTCCGGCGCGCCGAGGGCGTTTTCGGGAATGCTGCGGTTGGCCGCGATAGTGCCAGAGGGCACGGCGCGCCCCTGCGTGGCCGAGACCACCGTTGCGGCGTAGTCGCCAGCCGCCCCGGCCTTGGCGTTGGCCGGACCCGTCTCAACCTTGAGAAGCGAGGCGGGATAGGGGGCAGAGTTTTCAGTGGGGTCGACGCCGTCACAGGCAGACAGCAGGAGGATGCCCGCAAGCATCCAGAGGGGGGAAGGGAGGGGGGGGCGCATAGAGTTTTCGTTGGAGGTGATGAAGGAAACGGAAGCACGCCAGGCAGTACGGGCAGCGAGCGACGTACGTGCTTTTGGGAGGGATCGAAATAGTTAACCATCGGCACGCTACCTGTGCCGGACGCCCGCCATAGTAAGGCGTCATCCCGCAAATGTAGGGGGCGCCTCGTCGAAATTCAATTGGTCTGACAGGCAGCCCGTCAGGAGGTGTGCGCCCGCCTTGGGCCACCGCGTTCGGGCGGGGCGGAGCGGATTTCCCCTCCTTACATTGCGCCCATGAAGACCTCTTTCCGCGTCGCTGTATCCCTCACGATCTGGTGTCTGGGCTGGGTACCCGGCACGATGGGGCAATCCTTGCCGTTTACGCATTACACGACCGAGAACGAGCTGAACGCCCTCCCATCTGCCGAGGTGCACGAGGTGTACCAGGATGCGGAGGGATTCATCTGGATGGCGATCTTCTCGTCTGGCCTCGTCCGCTACGACGGGCACCGGATGCTCACCTACAACGTGGCCGACGGCCTGCGCGACGTGGCGGTGTGGGACGTGCTGGAAGATCCCGTAGGCCGGCTGTGGGTAGCTTCCAACGGTGGGCTGTCGGTGTCGGAAAAGCCACTGGGCGCGTACGCAACCGGTGAGCGGGTTCGTTTCACGACCACCCTGCACGGCGTGCCATTACTGGACGTGGCGGTGAATTACAACCGTATGGCCCTCGATGCTGACGGAAAGCTCTGGGTGGGCACCGACGGATCGGGCGGCATTGTGCGCTATGATGTGTCAGCGGCGGATACGCTCGCAGCCGATACGCTTCGAACCCCAGGTGTGGGCTCCGAGGAAGGCGACATCCCCGTCCGCGCACTCGTCGCGCGTCGCGACGGGTCGGTGTGGGCGTCGCTGCTGGGCGGCACGCTGCTGCGCTTCGCGCCGGGGAGCCGCGTGGGGGTAGTCGTGCCCCTGCCGGAGGGGCCATCGACCAACGCGCTGTACGAGTCGCCGCAGGGGACGTTGTGGGGCGGGCGGCAGAACGGCGAGGTATGGCGGCTTCAGGAAAGCGGCACGAGCATGTCCGTCGTCACCGTCGACCGCTCGCTGACGGCCAACGTTTCGCACATTCTCAAACTCCGCAGCGGCGAGGTGTGGGTGGCCAGTGAAAACACGGGCATTCTCGAACTGGACCCGGCGGGGAGGGCCGCGCCGCGCCACCTCACGCGGGCCAACGGGCTGTTGAGCGACAACGTCTACAACCTGTCGCAGGACCGCGAGGGCAACGTCTGGATCGCGCAGTCGGGAGGTGTGTCGAAGCTGCGGAGCACCTTCGCGGCGTTCCAGAGCATCACGAGCGAGCCCCGCGAAGGTGGCCCTCCCCTGTTGCCGTCGCCGTCGGTCAATGCGGTACTGCTGGGGCGCGGCGCGGATACGCCGTGCGCGCTGTGGGCGGGCACCTCGGAAGGGGGCATCAGCTGCGTCCGGGGTGCGGAGTCGGCGTACGTAGACCGCACGCACGGCCTGTGGAGCAACTGGGCCAACGGCCTGGCCTACGATGCGCGGGGTCGCCTGTGGATAGGCACGGCGCGTGGCATCAACGGCCTGGCCTTTGGCGGAGAGCCGATGCCGCCGGGATACACGCAGCAGAGCACCGTGACCCTCCTCGGCGAGCGGGCCCGGCTGGTCGGCTACCCCTCGGTAAGCATTCTCGCCGTGACGACGGGGACCCTGCCGGAAGCCCCGGGCGCGCCTGATTCGGTAGAGGTCGTGCTCTTTCCGGCGTACCACGCGCTCTACATTCTCTCGGGCGACACATGGATCACGCTAGGAGCGGAGGTGGGGATTCCGCAGGCCATCCTGCACGCGGCAGCATTTGACGGGGCCGGGTACCTGTGGGTGGGTACGCGCGACCGTGGCCTCTACCGGAGCACCCGGCCGCTTACGCTGCGCGCGCTGCTGCCAGGGGCCGAGACAGGGCCCGTGTTTGCGCCCGTGTGGTCGGCAGACACAGGCGCGCCTTCCAACCAGATCGAGACGTTGAAGTGGCACCGGGGCCTTTTGTGGATCGGCACGCCAGAAGGCCTCGTCGCGCTCGACGCCGACGCCGTCGCGCCTGTGGCTACGCTGACAAAGGAGGAGGGCCTTCCGGCCAGCAACGCGACGAGCGTGGCCGTCTCGCCCGTGACGGGGCATCTGTGGGTGGGCACGAACGGCGGCCTCGCTGAAATCGACCCCGCCACGCGGACAGTCTTGCGGACGGTCACCAAGCAAGACGGCCTGCTCGACAACGAGGTCTGGTTCTACGGCTCGGTGATCGTAGGGCCTGACGGGGTGGTCTATTACGGGACGGCCAGGGGTGTGGTGATCTACTACCCGGCGCGGGACGTGCCGAACCCGCTTCCGCCTCGTCTCCACCTTACGGCGTTTGAGCAGACGGAGAACGAGGCAGGGCGCAGCGAGGTGGCCTTCGAGTACGCGGGGTTGAGCTTCAGCAGCGAGCGGCGCGTGCAGTACCGGACACGCTTGCTCGGCTACGACCGCGACTGGTCGGCCCCCACCCTAGACACGCGCCTGCGGTACACCAACCTGTCGGCGTTTTTCGTGCCCAAGCGCTATACGCTCCAGGTGCTGGCTTCCAACGGCGACGGTGTCTGGACGCCGTCGCCGCTCGAATACACGTTTTACGTCAAGCCGCGGTGGTGGCTGCGGTGGTGGGCGTTCGGGCTGTACGCGCTGCTGCTCGCCGCCTCCGTGTTCGCCATTGACCGGGTGCAGCGGCGGCGGCTCATCAACAGAGAGCGGATACGTGCCCGTGAGCGTGAGCAGACCCTCCGCCTCGAAACGGCCGAGGCGTGGGCCAACTATCTCAACGCCGACAACGAGCGCAAAACGGCGGAACTCGAAAGCTCCCGGCAACTCCAGCTTTCGCTGCTGCCCGCGCACCTCCCCGAGCATTCCGCCGTGGACATCCACGCTTACATGTGCACGGCTACTGAGGTCGGCGGCGACTACTACGACTGGCACCTCGGGGACGATGGCGTGCTGACCATCGCCATCGGGGATGCTACCGGCCACGGGGCGGCGGCAGGCACCGTCGTGACAGCCACGAAAGGGCTGTTTCTGCTGCTCGCGGGCCAGTCAAACCTCGCCGAGATCATGCATAAGGCTACCAAAGCGCTCAAGCAGATGCGCTTTCGGAAGATGTTCATGGCGCTCGCACTCGTGCGCGTGCGCGACCACGAGGTCGAGTTCGTCGGTGGGGGGATGCCACCCGCGCTGCTCTACCGCGCCCGCACCCGGCTGGTCGAGAAAATCCCCCTCAAAGGAATGCCGCTCGGCGGCTTTGCAGGCTATCCGTACAGCGCCACGTCGGTGGCCATAGAACCAGGCGACGTGCTGCTCCTGATGACGGATGGGTTCTCGGAACTGTTCAACGCCGAGCGTGAGATGCTCGGCGACGAACGCATGGTGGCCCTCTTTGCCACGGTCGCCGAGCAAGCCCCCGAGGTCATCATTCGCCGTCTGATGGCGCAAGCCATCGCGTGGGTGGATGGCCAAGAACTCCAGGACGAGTTGCCGACGCGGGAGTTGGGCAACGAGGACGACATCACCTTTGTCGTGCTCAAAGTGCGGGAGCCGGTTCCCGCGCTGAACTGAGTCCACGCCCTGCGCTCGCCTCCGTCCACGCTTCAGAGCCGAAGCTCCCGCCCGCGTGGGTAGCGGACGCGGTACGAGAAGCGCAGCCGCGCCGACGCGCCCGGCGCGAGCGTGCGCGTCCACCGGACGATGCCGGTTTCCTCGTCCAGCACGCCGCCGTCTTCGACGTCGATGTCGCCCCCCAGAGGAGGCGAGGAGCTAGCGACGGAGGGGAGAGCAACAACCCTCACGTCCCGAACCGTTGGAAACGGGCGGTGAAGTGGCGCAGCGACGGGGCCTGCCACGCGATCTCGAAGCCCCGCAGGCTCTCGCGGTCGCGGTAGACCTCCTCCATCACCTCGATCACGTAATCGACGTGGCTCTGCGTGTAGACGCGGCGCGGGATGGCAAGGCGGACGAGTTCGAGGCGGGCGGGCTTTTCGCTTCCGTCAGGCTGCTGCCCGAACATCACCGAGCCGATCTCGCAGCCTCGGATGCCACCGGCCTCGTAGAGCGCCACCGCCAGCGCGTGCCCCGGATACTGGAGCGCCGGGATGTGCGGCAGCATCGCGCGGGCGTCGAGGTAGACGGCGTGGCCGCCGACAGGGCGGATGATGGGCACGCCGATCCGCGTGAGCGCCTCGCCGAGGTACTGCGTGGAGACGATGCGGTAGCGCAGGTAATCCTCGTCAATGACTTCTTGGAGCCCGACGGCTATGGCCTCCAGGTCGCGTCCGGCGAGTCCGCCGTAGGTCGGGAAGCCCTCGGTGAGAATGAGCAGGTTGCGCGCCTCCTGTGCGAGCGTGTCGTCGTTGAGGGCAAGCCACCCGCCGATGTTGACGAGGGCGTCTTTCTTGGCGCTCATCGTCATGCCGTCGGCGAGCGAAAAAGTCTCGCGCACGATGTCGCGGATGGGTTTCTGGGCGTAGCCTTCCTCGCGCTGCTTGACGAAATAGGCGTTCTCGGCGAAGCGGCAGGCGTCGAGGAAGAGCGGCTTGCCGTGCCGGTCGCACACGTCGCGCACGGCGCGCAGGTTCGCCATCGACACGGGCTGGCCGCCGCCGCTGTTGTTGGTGACCGTCAGCATCACGAGCGGCACGTGGGCGCCTTGCCGGGCGAGCAGCGTTTCGAGCGCGTCCACGTCCATGTTGCCTTTGAACGGGTGCTCCGTCGCCGGTTCGAGGCCCTCGGCGATGGGCAGGTCGAGGGCCGTCGCGCCCGCCGCTTCGACGTTGGCGCGCGTGGTGTCGAAGTGCGTGTTCGAGGGCACGAGGTCGCCCGCTTTCGCCGCCACGCTGAACAGGATCTTCTCCGCCGCCCGCCCCTGGTGCGTCGGGATGACGTGTTTGAACGGCATCAGATCCTGCACCGCCGCCTCGAAGCGGTAGAACGACGGCGAGCCCGCGTACGACTCGTCGCCCCGTTGCAACGCGGCCCACTGGTTGGCGCTCATCGCCGACGTGCCCGAGTCCGTCAGCAGATCGATGAGCACGTCGTCGGAGTGGAGGGCGAACAGGTTGAAGTGCGCCTTTTCGATCAGCGCCTCGCGCTCCGCCCGCGTCGTCATGCGGATGGGTTCGACGGACTTGATGCGGAACGGCTCGATGATGGTTTTCATGGCTCGGAGGTGGGCGAGAGAGCGGTACATTTTACGACCGCGCCTGCCCCTGCCGCCCAACGCAAACCATCATGCCCGACCGTCGCGACCTCGTCCCGTTCGACCCGCGCTTTTTCGAGCGCGAGCAGGCGGCCGGAACCATCCGTTCGCTGGCCGCGACGTTCGGCGACATCTACCGGGCGCACCACTGGCAGGGCAGCGCGTCGCCGTCGGGTGCGGGCGCGGCGCGGGAGCAGACGGCCACGCTCGAGCGCGAAATCCCCGCCCTGCTGCACCGCCTCGGGGCCACGTCGCTGCTGGACGCGCCCTGCGGCGATTTCTCGTGGATGCAGCACGTCGACCTGACGGGCATCGCGTACACCGGCGCGGACATTGTGCCGGAGATCGTCGCGGAGAACACCGCGCGCTTCGGAGCGCTGGGCCGGGCGTTCGTCTGCCTCGACCTCACGCGCGATCCGCTGCCGCGCGCCGATGTGCTCCTGTGCCGCGACGCGCTCGTCCACCTCTCGTTCGCCGACATCCGCCGCGTGCTGCAAAACGTGCGGGCGAGCGGTATCGAATACTTGCTCACGACCACGTTCCCCGGCCACGCCGTCAACGAGGACATCGTCTCGGGCGACTGGCGGCTCTTGAACCTCGAACATGCGCCCTTCGTCTTCCCACCGCCGCACACGCTGATCGTCGAAGGCTGCACCGAAGGCGAAGGCCACTTTGCCGACAAAAGCCTCGCCCTGTGGCGCGTGGAGGAGTTGTGAGGGCGGAGGGTGGAAAAGGCCGAGCCAGCATCCCCTGCCACCGCTTGTTGCAACCGTCACGCAGTGGGAGCACAGCGACCCGGAAGGGCGATGCAGTGCGCGCTTTCGCCCGCTCGAAAACAACCGCATCTTCCGCAATCCGCAATCCGCAATCCGCAATCCGCAATCCGCAATCCGCAATGCAAAAATGGCTGACGTCTCCCTCCGTTTTCTCGCCCGCACGCTCGAACAGGCCTTCGAGGGCAAGGCCTGGCACGGCACCACGCTCTACGGCAGCGTGCGCGGCCTCGACCCCGAACGCGCGTCGTGGCGGCCCGGCGAAGAACGCCACAGCATCCACGAGATCGTCGTGCATTGCGCCTACTGGAAGTACCGCGTCTGGAAGTTGATCGCGGACAGCGAGGCGCGCTTCGACGAACCGGGTGCGGACGAGGAGGATGCCGACTGGTTCGACCGCGACGCGCGCGACGAAGACCGCTGGGACGACGACGTGGCGCGGTTGCGCTCGTGGCACGCCCGACTCCTCGCCGCCCTGCGGATGTTCGACGCCGACCGCCTGCCGACCACCGCCTACAAAGACTACACGTTCGAAGACGTGCTCGTCGGCATCGCCTCGCACGACGTGTATCACGCCGGGCAAATCCAACTGCTCAAAAAGCTCCAGGAAATCACCTGACCCCCATGCCCATGCTCTCCACCGTCCGCCTCGTCAACGCCGTTTTCTACGCCCACCACGGCGTGATGCAGGAAGAGCACCGCATCGGCGGGCGCTACGAAGTGGACGTGGCGCTGGACCTCGACGTGACGGCTGCCGCCCGGCACGACGCCCTGGATCAGACCGTCGATTACGAAAAGGTCTACGCCCTCGCCCGGCGCGTGGTCACGGAAAACAAGTTCTACCTCATCGAGCGCCTCGCCTACCTCATCGGGCAAGGCGCGCTGGAATTGTACCCGAACGTCGCGCGCGTCGAAGTCACCGTCCGCAAGCACAACCCGCCCGTGGGCGGCACGGTGGACCGGGCCGAGGTGACGTACCGGGCGGGGAGATAAGTTTGCTGGGTTTGTTGGTCAGATAACCAACCCAACCATCAACAAACCAGTCATCACCCGACCTTCCGCGCGCCGGTGTAGAACAGCGAGGCGAGGCCGATCTTGGCGAGGTCGAAGACGACGAACATCAGCCAGCCGCGCACGATGGAGGTGCCCCAGGAGTCGTGTCCGGCGGCGAAGTGCAGCCACGTCACGCCGAACGTGAACAGGACGGCGCTGCCCGCGAGAAGTGCCATCATGCTGCCCGCCAGCGTATTCCAGCGTTGCGAGAACGTGCCCGCGACGAACGCCACGAAGGGCAACGCGATGAGGTATCCGCCTGTGGCTCCGGCGAGGTAGGCGGTGCCGAAGGTGTCGCCCGAGAACACGGGCAGGAACAGCCCGAGGCTCAGATACAGCACCTGCGAGAGCATCCCGTTGCGCGCGCCGAGAAACAGACCCGCCCCGTAGACCATCAGCGTTTGCAGCGTGATCGGCACCTCCCACAGCGGGATGCGGATTTTCGCGCCCAGCACCGTCAGGAGCGCGAACCCGACGATGCCAAGTACCTGCGTGAGCGCCGAGGCGCGGTCGCTACGCAGCGTGTCGACGGCGGCGGCGGACGGGGAGTGGAGAGCCAGCGGGGTCATCGGGCGTGCGGGGATACGTGGAGCCTCAAAGGTACTACATCCCGAAACCGCACGCAGCAACCCGAAAGTCCTTTCACGCAACGTTATCGGAGCCCGCGCGCCTGGCAACCCTGTTTCCCTGGCGACGTTAGGCGCACGTTCGTTCCCAACCCACAGACACCATACGTCCCATGAAAACTCGTTTGCTCCTCCTTCCGCTGCTCGCGCTGCTGGTATTTGCCGCCTGCGACTCCAACGACGACGAAGCGTCCGACCTCGACGCACTCATCGGCAACCACATGGCCGTCAAGATCGAAGACGATGCGGGCGATCAGACGGCGACGTTTGCCCAGATCGTCAACGCCTTCACCGTAGTCGTCCGCGCTGACGAGACGTACAGCCTCAATATCGACTACAACGCGCTCGCCGAAGCCGCAGGAAAAACCGACGTGGCCCTCGCCGGTGGGTACTCGGTCAACCAGTCGGCCAAGACGTTCACCATTCGGGGCATCCCCATTCCGGGCACGACGGCCACGACGAGCGTGTCGTTCGACTACGAGATCCTGCCCAACAATCAGGTGCGTTTCACCACGCCTGCCGCGCCCTTCAACCTCATCCTCGGCACGCAGTACGAGGGCGACCTGAAGGTGACGGTGCAGCGCCAGCCCACCATGTAACGGCCTGCGATCAGGTTCAGAGGGTCGGATGCCAGCGGGCGTCCGACCCTTTTTTCATTCGGTGGGCCGCCCGGTCGCGTCCCGGCGCAGCCGCTGCACGAGCAGGTGGAGCCCGCCATGCACGACCCCGACGGCCACGAGCGTGTAAAATGCCACGCCGCGCGAGTCGATGCCCAGCGAGGCGGCGACGACCGACGCGGTGAAGATCGCCAAGAAAGCCGAGGCGACGAGGACGAAATCGGCGTGGTCGAGCAGGCGGTGCATGGGTGCCGTGGGTAGATCCTCAAAGGTATCGACCGGCGGAGGCTATGCTTAAACGGGAGGCTTCGTCGGCACTCATGTGTCATGAGCCATTCGTCGTTTGAACCAATGACCTCCCCCTACGCCGGCGTCGCCTCCTCGGGTGTATAGGCCAGCCGCGTGCCCAGCCAGCGCTCCATCTCTTCGACGGGCATCCCTTTGCGCGCGGCGAGGCTCTCCACCTGATCCCGCCCGATCTCGCCGACGTTGAAGTAGCTGGCCTCGGGGTGGGCGAAGTACAGGCCGCAAACACTCGCCGCCGGGTGCATCGCCAGGTGCTCGGTGATCGTCACACCCGTTTTGCGCGTTGCGTCGAGGAGACTCCACAGCGTCTTTTTCTCGGTGTGATCGGGGCAGGCAGGGTAGCCCGGCGCAGGGCGGATGCCTCGGAAGCGCTCGGCGACGAGGTCGTCGTTCGTGAGCGATTCGTCCGCTGCGTAGCCCCATTCCTCGCGCCGCACTTTCTCGTGCAGCCACTCCGCCAGCGCCTCGGCCAGCCGGTCGGCGACGGACTTGACGAGGATGGTACGGTAATCGTCGTGCGCCGCCTCGTACTGACGCGCCAGCGCCTCGGCTCCGTGGACGCCCACGACGAACGCACCCGCGTAATCGCGTACGCCGCTGCCCATCGGAGCGACGAAGTCCGACAGCGCGCGGTTGGGTTTGCCCGCGGCTTTGCGCGTCTGCTGCCGCATCGTGTGCAGCGTGGCGATGGATGTTTGGCGCGTGTCGTCGCTGAAAAGAACGATGTCGTCGCCGTCCGACTGCGCGGCGAACAGGCCGAAGGCGGCGTTGAGCTGGAGGGCGCGTCGAGCGCTGAGTTCGTCCAGCAGCGCGTTGGCATCGTCGTAGAGTTTGCGCGCCTCGGCTCCCACGGCAGGGTCGTCGAAGAGGCGGGGAAACTTGCCTCGGAGTTCCCACGACAGGAAAAACGGCGTCCAGTCGATGTAAGGGCGCACGGTTTCGATGGGCACACCGGGAAACGTGTGCAGGCCCAGCCGGGCGGGCGGGGTGACGGGTATGGAGTTCCAATCGCTCGAAAAGGCGTTGGCGCGGGCGTCTTCGAGTGGCAGCAGGTCGATGGCGCGCTGTCGCCGGGCAAAGCCTTCGCGGACCTCGTCGTATTCGGCGCGAAGCTTCTCGGCGAAATCGACTCGCCCTTCGTCCGAAATGAGGCGCTGCACGACGGGCACGCTGCGCGAGGCGTCGAGCACGTGGACGACCTCGCGGGCGTACTGCGGCGCGATTCGCACGGCGGTATGCACCTTCGACGTCGTCGCGCCGCCGATGAGGAGCGGCACGGTAAAGTCCTGCCGCTGCATCTCCTTCGCCACCGTCACCATCTCGTCGAGGCTCGGCGTGATGAGGCCCGACAACCCGATCACATCCACGTCGTGCTCGCGGGCAGCGTCGAGGATTTTCTGCGGCGGCACCATCACGCCCAGGTCAATCACGTCGAAGTTGTTGCAGGCCAGCACCACGCCCACGATGTTCTTGCCGATGTCGTGTACGTCGCCCTTGACGGTAGCCAGAAGCACCTTTGGTCGCCGCTGGATGCTCCCGCCCCCTGCCTGCTGCTCCGCCTCGATGAACGGGATGAGGTAGGCGACGCCTTTCTTCATAACGCGGGCACTTTTGACCACCTGTGGCAGAAACATCTTGCCCGCCCCGAACAGGTCGCCCACGACGTTCATGCCGTCCATGAGTGGCCCTTCGATCACGTCCAGCGGGGTGTTTGCCAGCATCCGCGCTTCCTCGACGTCCTGCTCCACGTATTTGTCGATGCCTTTGACGAGGGCGTGGGTGAGGCGCTCTCCGACGGGAGCATCGCGCCACGCCTCGGCCTGCTCCGCCGTCTCGCGGCCCGTGCCGCGCACTTCTTCGGCCAGGTCTACGAGGCGTTCCGTGGCGTCCTCACGGCGGGCGAAGAGCACGTCTTCGATGGCCTCGCGCAGCTCGGGTGCTACCTCATCGTAGACTTCGAGTTGGCCCGCGTTGACGATGCCCATGTCGAGGCCCGCGCCGACAGCGTGGTACAGAAAACAGGCGTGAATGGCCTCGCGGACGGTGTCGTTGCCGCGGAAGGAGAACGATACGTTCGAGACGCCACCCGACACGCTCGCGTATGGCAGGTTCTCTTTGATCCACCGCGTGGCGTCGATGAAGTCGAGCGCGTAGGCGTTGTGCGCCTCAATGCCCGTGGCGACAGCAAAGATGTTGGGGTCGAAGATGACGTCTTCGGGCGGAAACCCGATCTCGTCGGTGAGGATGCGGTAGGCGCGGGCGCAGATAGCCGTGCGCCGGTCGAGTGTATCGGCCTGCCCGTTTTCGTCGAAGGCCATCACGATCACCGCTGCGCCGTACTGGCGGCACAGCCGTGCCTGCTCCCGGAACGCCTCCTCACCCTCTTTGAGCGAGATCGAGTTGACGATGCACTTGCCCTGCACGCACTTCAGCCCGGCCTCGATGACGCTCCACTTCGACGAATCGAGGACGATGGGCACGCGCGAGATGTCGGGCTCGGCGACGACGAGGTGCAGGAAACGCGTCATGGCGGCCTCGGCATCCAGCAGCCCCTCGTCCATGTTGACGTCGATCATCTGCGCGCCGTTCTCGACCTGCTGCCGCGCCACACTCAGGGCGGCGTCGTAGTCGCCTTCCTTGATGAGCCGGGCGAAACGCCGTGAGCCGGTGACGTTGGTGCGCTCGCCGATGTTGACGAAGTTGGTCTCGGGCGTGAGGACGAACGGCTCAATGCCGGAGACGCGGAGCATCGGCTTGGTCTCGGGAGCACGGCGTGGCGCAAACGGCGCGACGGCTGTAGCGATGGCGCGGATGTGGTCGGGTGTCGTCCCGCAGCAGCCGCCGACGATGTTGAGCAGTCCGTCTTCTGCGAGCGCAGCCATCTGACTGGCCATGTACGCAGGCGTCTCGTCGTAGCCGCCGAAAGCGTTGGGCAGGCCCGCGTTGGCGTAGAGCGAGATCGGGACGGTGGCGACGTCGGCGAGCGCGCGGATGAACGGGCGCATCTGCTTCGAACCGAGCGCGCAGTTCAGGCCCACCGACAGCAGGTGCGGCGTGTGGGCGACGGAGATCCAGAACGCCTCGGGCGTCTGCCCGCTCAGCGTGCGCCCGGACAGATCCACGACCGTCCCGGAGAGCATCACGGGCACGTGTGCGCCGCGCGCCCGGAACGCTTCGTGGAGGGCGAAGATGGCCGCTTTGGCGTTGAGCGTATCGAAGATCGTCTCGACGAGCAGCACGTCCACGCCGCCGTCGAGGAGGGCGTCGATCTGGTGGCGGTAGGCACGCTGCACCTGGTCGAACGACACGGCGCGGAAGCCGGGGTCGGACACGTCGGGCGAGAGCGACAGCGTTTTGTTGAGCGGCCCGATGGAGCCCGCCACGAAGCGCGGTTTCTCGCGGGTGGAAAAAGCGTCGGCGGCCTCGCGGGCCAGACGCGCGGCGGCGACGTTGAGGTCGCGCACGACGGTTTCGTCGCCCAGGTCGTACTCGGCCTGTGCAATCGTCGTCGCGCTGAAGGTGTTGGTTTCGACGATATCCGCGCCCGCCTCGAGGTACGCCCGGTGGATGTCGCGGATGGCGTCGGGACGGGTGAGCGAGAGCAGGTCGTTGTTGCCCTTGAGCGCCGTGCTGTGATCGGCGAAGCGTGTGCCCCGGTAGTCGTCTTCTTCGAGCCCGAGCGGCTGGATCATCGTGCCCATGCCGCCGTCGAGGATCAGGATGCGGCGGGCGAGGGCGTCGTGGAGGGGGGAGGCGTGCGGCATCGGTACGGGGTAAACGGGTTGCCCGTACGCCCGCCGCTTTCCTCGGTGCCCACGACCGAAACCGCCAAGCCGCATCCTACTGGCGGCGCACATCGATGAACACGGAGCCTTCAGGCGAGCGAATCTCGGCGACACCTGCGTTGAACAGGGGCTCCGCGACGACGAACACGCGCACCGAAGTGCCTCCCGCGAGCGAGCCCGAGGAGGCGTCGAAGGCGAGGCAGGCCCTCTGACCGCATGGCGTGGCGGGCGGCAGCGCCTGCCACCGCAGCACGCCCACGCCCCGGTTGCCGACGACGAACTCGCCCGACGCGCTGTTGACGCCGAGGAGCACGGAGGCGGGGCACACCTGCAGCACCGGCGCGCGCTTGGCGAGCGGCACCGTCACCAAAAAACCATCGTAGACATCGGCCGTGGCCTCGCCCGAATACAGGAGCGTTTCGTTGGTGCTCACCACCTCGGCGTCGAAGTGTGCCTCGCCCGGAGCCGCCTCCACGTCCACGCGGAGGCTCGTCTCTTCCAGCGTCAGCGGCTGCCGGTAGGTTCGGGTTTCGCCGCCGCTGTCCTTGACCCGCACCACCACCTCGCGGGCGACCGAGGCGCACACGGCGGCCGCTTCTACGTCGGAGGCGCGGAACAGGGGGCGCACGTCGATCAGCACCTGCGCCATGCTCCGCTCGGGCGACTGACCGTCGCAACCCGCCAGCAGCAGCACACCGCCGAGCAGGATTCGCGCAAGTGTTCTCGTCATGGCCGACCTCGTCTAGTTGGGGATGGGGAGCACGACCGTGCCGCGCACGCTGCCGCCGCCGTCGGGCCAGAGCAGGTAGGTGGCCGCGCCTGCCACGGCGGCAGCGCCGAGCCAGAAGGCAGGCTTTTTCCAGATCGGGCAGGGGCCGCACGGCGAGTTCGGTGGCGCGGGTGCGCGCCCGCCAGCTTTCCATCTCCGCCGAGTCGAGGGAGAGGATTCGAGGGCGCTGGCCGTTTTCGAGCCGCCAGAGCTGGTTTTCACCCGCGTACCCGATTCGTAGAGCGGGAAAGCTGACGTGCCCCTCGCGCAGAAAACAGTACGCGCCGGTAGAGTCGGCTTCAAGGAGCACCGTCGTGCCGTGGACGATCATGGATACGTCGGCGGCGAGGGCTTCGAGTTCGCCGTGCAGCAGCTCGATGAGCATCGACCCGCGCTCGACGGCGAGGCGCAGTCCGCCCAGGCGCGTAACCGAGGATGCCTCGATGCGGTAGACGCCGGGTTCTTCGAGTGCCGCGAGCACTACGCGGGCTTCGAGGTCGGCACGCTGCACGTGCAGGTCGATCCACACTGGCCCCTTCAACTCCAGCCGGTCGTCCTCGACGAGGACGGCGTTTTTGTGGATGGGCTGCCCGCGCGCCCGCCAGAGTTGCGCGCGGGTGGTCTGGTCGATGGGCTTGCGCGGCTGCTCGGCGATACGGGCGATCTCGCCCACAGGCGTCTGGGCACGAGCCGCCGAGGCCACGCCCCCGATGAACAGCGCGGTGGAAACGAGGAGCACGCGCAGCGTCTGGTTCATCTCAGCGGCAGGGTTGAGGGAGGGGAGCAGCAGCCAGCACGTCTGTCATCCCGAAATAGCGGAGGGCCTCGACGCTCGCGCGCTGCACGTACCACATCCGGCGCTGCGGTGGGGCGTAGAGGTAGTACCCGTTGTCGGTTTCGTGGACGAGTGCGATGCGTTCGTCGGGTGGGAGCACGGCCTCTGACGAGCGCGCACCGTAGTCCACACAGACGCTCGGAAAGCGGTTAGACGACAGCAGGATGCCGTAGTTGATGGGCAGCAGCGTGACCTGCGACACCAGCAGGAGCAGGCTCGCCACCATCCAGGCGCGCTCCCACGTGCCCGTCGTGCTCCGGTCGAAGACTCTGAACACCCGGTAGAGTCCCCACGCCGTCAGCAGGGTGAGCAGAAACAGCGCGCCGAGGTACTGAACGGACGGCTCGTAGTGGCCTCCGCGCACCCACCGCTCCAGCGTATCGGTGCCGATAAACAGGAGAGGGGTAGGCGTTTGAGTCGAATAGGCGGGCGCTGCTTCAAACAAAAGATCGTGGACGCGGATCGTTCGGGCCTGCTGGCACGCGCCGCCAAACTGCACGAGCAGAAAGAAGAGCAGCAACAGCGTCCGATGCCGACGGGCAAATGCGCCGATAGCCGTCCGCGCCACGGCTGCACGTTTGCGAAGACGGAGCCCGCCGGACGGTTGCCACTGCGCCCGGTACTTCCACAGCAGCGCCATCGCCGCCGACAGTGTCAGGAGCACGACGAGCCACGTGGCCGTGCTCCCGTCCAATCCGCGACTCGTCCCGACGTGCAGCGTCTCGGCGACGGCACCTGTCTGTGCGTTGGGCGGCAGCGGCGGAGCAAACGCGGGTTCGACGGCAGATCGGGCCGCTTCGGGTGTGGCGACGACGCTTTCCAGACCGAGGCCGAGGAGGTCGGAGATCGTCAGCAGCAGCGCGGTGCCGAGGTAGATCGGCAGGAAGGCGAACATCCGCGCACCCGTTTCGAGGTACTGTTGCAGGTCGAAGGCCGTGGCGGGCAGACCGAGCATCGTCAGGCGAGCGCGCTCCGCGAGGAAGCCCATCGCGGTGAAGAGGGCAGTGATACCCGTCAGCGAAGCCCCGACGAAGCCGAAGAATTTCTGGAGTGCGTGGGGAAGGGTACCCAGCATGGTTGCACCCGCTGACGCGTAAATCATCCGGTGAGCGCATCCTTCGCCGTGGTGACCGCATCAACTATAAAACAGGCGGCGCGAAAAACAGGAAGCGTGCTCCAATATCCCCGAACCCCGTGCAAACCGCAAGAGGCGTGGCGCGTCCGCCGTTATCTGCCGAACAGCGTGCGGAGGAGGTCGCGCCCATGGACCGCGATGGTGGGCACGACGATCACACTCGACGAGCGCAGGCCAAGTGCACTCTCGTCGTAGAACACCCCGATTTCTGGGCTCACGCCCAGATCCAGCGTTCCCAGCCGGACCCCTGCGAACGCGCCCAGAGTGGGCGTGTCGCGCGGAAACCCGGTCGAAAGCGCGAGGTCGTGCATCGCGCGGAGGCCCCCATAGGGCGTCACCATGCCCGCTTCGCTTCCCGAGGCGACGAGCGTGACTTCGCCGTGCAGGTGGTTGCCGAGATTGACGAAACCTGCCCCGCCCACGACGGCCAGCGCAGGTTGCGCCGGGGCCTCGCCGCCCGCGAGCAGGCGTTTGTACGTGGCCACGATGCCGCTGAGGCTCGTCACGCGCACGCCGAAATCCGACCGCTCGTCGAGGCCATAGCGTACCTCGGTGTCGAAGAGCGGGTATCGGCCCGCGCCGGAAGGAGACGATTTGTGGTATCCGTCATCGGAGTCGGCGTTTTCGGCGTAGGTGTCGTCGTATTCGAGGCCGGGGACGAACGAGATGAGCGACGAGACGGCGACCTCGTTGCGGGGGGCCGGGCGGGCCGTGGTGCCGACGCCGTAGGGCACGCAGCCGCCGAAAAAGGTGGCGACGGGGAGAAAAAGCAGGAGGAGGCTACGCATGAAGTTCAAGGTCTGGGGTGGATCAGCGCGCGGTGCCGCGCGTCTTGGAGCGCTTTGAAACCTATCGCCGCGTGGCCCTCTCCCGTACGACAAAGGCTGTTCTCACCCCGTCACGCGGTTCGGTGGACATCGCCCTGCGGGGCGTCTCGAAAACGTACCGATCCGGCGCGCAGGCCGTCGCCGCGCTCGCGGACGTCGACCTCGACATTCCGCCGGGGTCGTTCGCCGCCATCGTAGGGCGGAGCGGGTCGGGCAAGAGCACCCTGCTGCACCTGCTGGCGGGCATGGACGTGCCCACGGCGGGTGAGATCGAGGTGGGGACGTGGGCGCTCGCCACGCTCGACCGGCACGCGCAGGCGCGCTACCGGCGTGAGATGGTGGGGATGATCTTCCAGCAGTTCAACCTCGTCCCCACGATGACGGCGCTCGACAACGTGGCGTTGCCGCTCATCCTGGCGGGCGAGCAGCCCGGCGTGCGCGCCGAGCGGGCGCGGACGTGCCTGGCGATGGTGGGGCTGGCGCACCGGAGCGGGCATCGACCCGGTGAACTCTCGGGCGGCGAGCAGCAGCGCGTGGCCATCGCCCGCGCCCTCGTGGCCGATCCGCCCATCTTGCTGGCCGACGAGCCGACGGGCAACCTCGACTCCGCGACCGCCGCGCAGATCGTGGACGTGCTGGCCCGCGTCAACCGCGACGAGGGGCGGACGGTCGTGGTGGTGACGCACCACCTCAGCGAAGTCGAGCAGGCCACCACGCTGCACATCGAACTCGCCGACGGGCGGCGGGTGCGCTGATGTTCTGGCGAGCTGACGTCAGCCGTTCAGATCAGGCCTGGCTTCCATCTTCCACTCTCCCTTTTCTATCCTGCCACGTACCCCATGCGTTTTTCCGACCTCGTCCGGCTGGCGCTGGGCAATCTGCGGCGCAACGCCTCGCGCTCGCTGCTGACGGGCACGGGCGTGGCCGTGGGCGTGGCCGCCCTGCTGACGCTGCTGGCCTATGGCGCGGGGTTGCAGCAGAACGCGCGGGGCGAGTTCGAGGCGCTCGACCTCTACAACACGCTCCGCGTGACGTCGCAGCCCAACCCCTTCGGGGCGCTCGGAGATTTTGCCTACCGCGACCTTGCCGCGCCCGACACGCTGCCCGAGGTGCCTGTCACCGACAGTTTGCTGCGCGTCATTGCCGCCCTCGACGGTGTGCTGGCCGCGTACCCCGAGGTCGTCTTTCCCGCCAAGCTCGAAGCGAATACGCGCGAGGTCGTCGGCAACGCCGAGGCCATCCCGATGGACTTCGCGCGCCTGTCCGCCTACCAGCCCACGACGGGGCAGTTTTTCGAGACGGCGCGGGATTCTGCTCTCCTGATTGCCCCGACGATGGCGGCACGGCTGGGCTTCGACCCGCCCGAAAGCATCGTCGGCGACACTGTCACGCTCGTCACCGCCTCACTCGACGTGCGCGCCATGCAGGCGTCCGTGCAGGCGATGTCGATGGGGCTGGGCTCCGTGCCGCTGCGCGAGCACCGCTACCGCCTCCGCGTGGCGGGATTGCTGCCCGAGGACGGCCAGCCCGTGTCGGCCTTCTTTCGGATGCTGCTGCCCCTCGACGTGGCGCGCCGCCTGCAAAAGGTGACCTTCTTCTCCACCATCGACCTCCTCCTCCGGCGCTCCGGCACGAGCGGCTACGCCGCCGCGCGCATCCAACTCGCCGACGCCGACGCGCACGCCTCCGTCCGCAACGCCATCGAAAGTATGGGCGTCCACGCCGACAGCTTCCGCGATCAGTTCTCCCAGCTCGAACGCATCTTCACCATCGTCGACCTCGCACTCGGCATCATCGGCATCATCGCGCTGCTCGTGGCCACCATCGGCATCGCCAACACGATGATGATGAACGTCATGGAGCGCCGCCGCGAGATCGGGGTGATGAAGGCCGTTGGTGGCGACGAGCGCGACGTGCAGCGCTTGTTTGTGGTCGAGGGCGGCGCACTCGGGCTGCTCGGCGGCGCGGCAGGCGTGCTGGCGGGCCTGGCGTTGATGCTGCTCATCCAGGCAGGTGTGAGCGCCTACCTCGCCACCCGCGACCTGCCCGACGTTCGTGTGTTCGCCGTGAGCGCGTCGATGGTCGCGGGCGTGCTGCTGGTGGCGCTCGTGGTGAGTCTCCTGGCCGGGCTGGTGCCTGCGCGCCGCGCAGCCCGCCTCGAACCCGTGGAAGCGCTGCGGAGCGCCTGACGCTCAAGCGCCGACGTTCGCGTCCATAAACGCTACGACGGCACCGGCGAGGGCCTGTGGGGCCTCGGCGTGAACCCAGTGGCCCGCGCCGGGAATGGTGACGACCTGCGCTGCGGGGAACAGCTTCTCGATACCCGGAACGTCTGCATCTCGGATGTACGTCGACCGCTCGCCGCGCACGAAGAGTACGGGGCCGTCGTACGTCCGGTCGCTCTCCACAGCCCGTGTGACCTCGGCGTAGCGTGCCGTGAGCACAGGCAGGTTGATGGCCCAGCGGTAGCCGCCGCCAGGCTGCGCGACGAGGTTCTTGAGCAGAAACTGCCGCACGCCTTGGTCGGGTACGCCGGCTTCGAGCGCCGCCTCGGCTTCCTGGCGCGATGTCACCAGACTGAGATCGACACGGTTCAGCGCGTCGAGGATCGTGTGGTGGTGCGGGGGATAGGCGCGCGGGGCCATGTCCACCACCACGAGCGCGTCGGTGCGGTCGGGGTGTTCGAGCGCGAGGTGCATTGCCGTTTTGCCACCCATCGAGTGGCCGAGGAAGGTGGCCCGTTCGATGCCTTCATGGTCCAGCGCGCGCACGACGTCATCCGCCATGAGCGGGTAGGAGAAGCCGTCGTCGTGGAACGAACGCCCGTGATTTCGGGCGTCAAAGGTCAGTACGCGTCGGTCTTTTGCGAAGATTGTGCGCGCAAGCGTGTGCCAGTTGGCACTCGATCCAAGGAACCCGTGGAGGATGACGAGTGCACCGGGACCTTCGCCGTAGGCGTTGAAAAAGAGGGAGTTATCGTCCAAAGCAGGAAGTTGTTTAAGATAGAAGGGGCACAGGGGTAACAGGAAGAGGGCCTTTAACAGTGCCTTGACAATTTTTTGGCCAAGGGACTATATTCGTCTCAGCAAGACAAAGATCGTGTCGCTATCGTCACACCCCCCTCTACGCTGCTCTTTGCTACACACGCTCGCCCGCACCCTGCCCCACTCTACGTGCCCGCCTTTCGTACAGGCAGCGGGCGCTCGGTACGGTGCCGTGTATTGCGAGTGTCCGGCGTCCCCATCGCCGGTAGGATCAGGTAAGGGTCTGGTAGGACGAACGTAAGGCCCATCTTCCCCAACGAGAGTCTCCTGCGCGGGCTAAGTACGCAGCGCTCTCCCACGTTTCCATCACATCACCAAAGGAGGTCATCATGTATCGCAAATGGAGTACAGTGGTACTCTTGGCGCTTTTGATGCCTGTCGCTGCATGGGCGCAAAGCTCCGGTAAACTTACCGGACGCGTCACAGATGCTGCTACAGGCGAAGGGCTGCCAGGCGCAAACGTCATCATTCAGGGTACCCAGATCGGTACTGCCACGGACATCGACGGGAATTACACCCTGCTGGGTATCCCCGTCGGTCGGTACGACATTCAGGCTTCTTTTGTGGGCTTCACCCCTCAGACGTACGAGGGCGTGGAAATCAACTCGGGTTACACCCGTGAGCTGAACTTCGAGTTGAGCGAAGGGCAGGTGCTTCAGGACATCGTCGTGGAGTATCAGCGTCCGCTCATCCAGAAGGACGCCCTCGGGGCACCGCGTGTGGTTACGGGCGAAGAGATCCAGAACCTGCCCGTGCGCGGCGTGGCCAACGTGGCTGCGTTGCAGTCGGGCGTCGTCAACAACGAAGGCTCTGGAACGCTCAACGTCCGTGGTGGCCGTGGTGAAGAGGTGATCTACTACGTGGACGGCGTCAAAGTCGTCGGTAGCCTCGGCGTGTCGCAGTCGGCCATCGAAGAGCAGGAGATGCTCATCGGCGGCTTGCCCGCGCGCTACGGCGATGCCATGGCAGGTGTGATCTCGGTGACGACGAAGTCGGGCGCGACGCGCTTCTTCGGAAGCCTCGAAGGCCTCACCTCGCGCGGCCTCGACTCGTACGGCTACAGCTCGGGACAGATCACGCTCGGCGGCCCCATCGTGGGTTCGCGTGTGGGCTTCTTCGTTGCCGCCCAGTACGAGAATCAGGACGATTCCAACCCGAAAGCGATCAAGGCACCGCAGCTTCGGGACGGCCTGCTCGACCAGGCTCGCCAAAGCCCGCAGAAGATCTCTGTATTCGATGCGGACGGCAACGCCGTCTACCGCGACCTGCCGGGCGACCTGGCGCCAGGGGCCAGCATCCAGGGGCTTCTGCAGCCGGGTGACCAGCTTCGCGGGTTCACCAACCTGCCGGAGACGCTCACCGAGGACGACTTTGTGTTCTCCAACGCGAAGCCCAACGCCGGCCTGTCGGGCGTGAACCTGTCGGGCAAGCTGAACATCAGCCCCGTTCGTCCCATCCGCGTTCTGGTCGGCGGTCAGTATGTCACGCGCGACTTCACGAGCTACTCGACGGCCGCCTCGATCTTCAACCCGGAGAACTTCACGCAGAACGACCAGATCACTGGGCGCGGCTACCTGACGTGGACGCACAACCTGTCGAACACGACGTTCTACCAGGTGCAGTTCGACTACTCGGACTTCCGGGCGTGGAGCTACAACCCGGAGTTCTCGCGTGATGTGGAAGACGTGCTCCTCTACCGCGACATCGACGACCCGTCCAACGCCGTCGCAGCGCGCTACAAGTTGCCGCGCCTCAAGCTGCAGGACGGCACCCTCGTGCCGCTCAGTGGGTCGGGCACGGCCACCAACCCCGTGGTCGATACAGTCGTGGTGCGCCAGTACTCCGATGGTATCCTTCCTTCGGGCACGGCCGTAGCGTCGCAGTTCGCGCTGCCCGGCTCCACCCCCGGTGGGTATGGCAAGAGCCGCACGCAGCAGCTTCGCTTCTCGGCCAACGCCACGACGCAGTTGGGCGTGCACCAGCTCGAGTTCGGCGGTGAGTACGAGCAGCGCACCTACCGTGCGTTCAGCATCTCGGGCGCGAGCCTGGCGCAGCTCTACGACGACGGCAGCCCGGAGACGACGGAGTTTCCGGCGGTGAAAAACTACGCCGACCTGCCGTTTGCGCGTATGCGTACGCTCGCCTCGTGGCGTGGCTACAACTTCCTCGGCACCGAAGAGGTGGACGACGAAGACATCACGGGCTTCTCCGACCGCTCGAACCCCAATATCGCGCCCTTCGAGCCGATCTACTACGCGGGCTATATCTCCGACAAGATCGAGTACCGCGACCTCGTGGTGCAGCTCGGCGCGCGTATGGACGTCTACGACAGCAACCAGCGCGTGCTCAAGGATCCGTACTCCCTCCTGCCCATCGAGCGCGCAGGGACCGCCGGGAAAGCGACCGACCTCATCGGAGCCGACTACGCCGTCTACTACAACGGCAACGACATCGTCGGCTACCGGGATACGGGAGGCAACTTCTACGACACCAACGGCCAGCAGGTCGGGCCCGGTGAAGTGGCCAACCGTGGCAAGGTGCGCCTCCAGGATGGCAAGAGCACCGGGATCCTCTACGAAGAGGTCTTCGAGGACTTCAAGCCCAGCGTGACGTTCCAGCCGCGCATCGGCGTCACCTTCCCGGTGACCGATCGGGCGCTGTTCTTCGCGCACTACGACGTGCTCGCGCAGCGTCCGACGTCGAACCAGTTTGCCACGCTCGACAACTACCAGTTCCGGCTGGAGGGCGCAGGCTCGCTGGGCAACCCGAACCTGAAACCGCAGAAGACGACCGAGTACGAACTCGGCTTCCGTCAGCGCCTCGGCGAAAACGCGGCGCTTCAGCTCTCGGGCTTCTACCGCCAGATCGACGACCTCATCCAGCTTCGCGCCTTCAAGAACGTCTTCCCGAACAACTACTCCACGTATCAGAACGTGGACTTCGGGACAGTGAAGGGCGTCGAGTTGGAGTTCGACCTGCGGCGCACCAACAACGTGCAGCTCAACGCGAACTACACGCTGTCGTTTGCCGAAGGCACCGGCTCGGATGCCGGTACGACGGGCAACATCTTCTGGCTGCGCGAGGCCAACCCGTTCGTTCCGAACTTCCTCTCGCCGCTGGACTTCGACCGCCGCCACACGGCGAACATCCTGGTGGACTACCGCCTCGGTGAGGAAGAAGGGCCGGAGCTCTTCGGGGCCAAGCTGTTCGAGAACTTCGGCGTCAACATGATTGCCACGTTCAAGAGCGGCCAGCCGTACTCGCGCATCCTGGCGCCGTACCCGCGGCACGCCAGCGTGCGCCTGACGGGCCTGCAAGGCGAGATCAACGGGCAGAACCTGCCCGCCTCCACGCTCGTCAACCTCAAGATCGACCGTCGCTTCAAGTTCAACCAGAACACCACGATGACGGCTTTCGTCGAGATCGAGAACCTGCTCGACAGCGACAACGTCGTCAGCGTGTACCAGGCCACGGGTGAAGCCAACAACGACGGCTACCTCGACACCGACGACGGGTTGAGCGAGTTTCCGGTGGGCACCATCGGGCGGTCGTACTACCAGTACCGCATCGATTACCCGTACAACTACGGCATCCCGCGGACGACGCGCGTCGGCTTCCGGCTCAACTTCTGATCGCCAGACTACCAACAGGCAGGCCTGCACCGCACCTTGAGGTGCCGCGGGCCTGCCTGGCTGGGGTTCCTATATCCAAACGTAGAGAGAAATGTCTCCCAAACGACTCCCCTTGCGCCTCGCGCTGCTGAGCCTGTTGGCCCTTGCGCTGACCCCCTGGGCCTCGGCGCAAATAACGACGGGTAAATGCTCGCTCGGCTCTGCCTCGGCAGATTTGCAGATCAACAACGTCCGAGCGCGCCTGTTTAACAACGGCGGCCTCTTCTGGAAAGGCGCAGGCAACGTGTACAACGTGCCCAAAGTCCAGCCAGGCCAACCCCTCACCCCCAATGCGATCTTCGCTTCCGGCATCTGGTTCGGTGGCGAAGTCAACGGCACTCCTCGCGTCGTGGCGGCAGCCTACGGCAACTGGGAACTGTGGCCCGGCCCGCTCGACGACAGCGGCAACCTGCCTGACGCGAACAACTGCTCGAAATACGACCGCATCTTCGTCGTCTCTAAAGACGAAGTGAAGGATTACGATGCCAACGGCGTCTCCACACCTGACCTCGAGGCATGGCCCGTAGGACTGGGCGCTCCCACCTATACCGACCTCAACGGCAACGGCACCTTCGACGAAGGAGAGCCCGAAGTGGTGGCGACCAGCCGGGATCAGAAGATCGACCTCTCGGCTGGTGAACGGCCCAAGTTCCTCGGCGATCAGATGGCCTTCTGGGTCATGAACGACGTGGGCGGCGCGCACGCCACCACGGGTACGCAGCCGATGGGCATGGAAGTGCAGGTGACGGCCTTTGCCTTCAACCTTGCGGGAGCGCTGGGCAACACCACCTTCTACAAATACAAGCTCATCTACAAGGGCAGCGCCGACCTGACCAACGCCTACTTCGGCGTGTGGTCGGATCCTGACCTCGGCAACGCCACCGACGACTGGGTGGGGTCGGATACGACGAGTGGCCTCGCCTTCGTCTACAACGCCGACAACTTCGATGAAAGCTCGGATGGCTACGGTGAAGCTCCCCCTGCGCTGGGCTACGACTTCTTCCAGGGGCCGCTCGTCGACGCGCCGGGCGAGACGTGGATCGATCCCGACAGCACGGTCCACCAGGACATGACGCGCCTCGGCACGACGGTCTTCATGTACTACAACAACACCACCACGAACAACGGCAACCCGCGCACGGGTACCGACGACTGGTACAAGTACCTGCAGGGCATCTGGCAGGACGACAAGCCGATGGTCGATTGCGGCGACGGCTATGACCCCAGCGGCCTCGCCTGTGCGGCAGCGGCCAAGCCCACTAAGTTCATGTGGCCGGGCGACCCGGTGGCAGGCGACTTCTGGAGCGAGCGCAACTTCGACGGCGTGGGCAACCCGAACCCGGCCAACGACCGCCGCTTCCTCGCCTCCACCGGCCCGTTCGTGATCAAGCCGGGCGATGTGCAGGAGATCGTGTACGGCATCGTGTGGGCTAAAGGCGACGACAACTTCGACTCGGTCGCCCGCATGAAGCTCGACGATGGCGTGGCGCAGTCGGCCTACGACAACAACTTCAACCTCGCGCCGCCGCCCGCCATGCCGCGCCTGAACGTGGCTGAGCTCGATGGCAGCGTCATCCTGTCGTGGTATTACCTGCCGCAGGACAACAACTACCTCGAGCGCTACGAAGCCTTCAACCCGTTCTCGTTCGACAACGGCGGCGACCGCACGTACAACTTCGAGGGCTACCGGGTCTACCGGTACCCGACGGAGCAATTCACGCAGGATGATGCGGAACTCGTGGCCATTTACGACCTCGAGAATGGCGTCAAGCGCGTGATCGAGACGGACACCGAGGGTCTCACGACGATCGTGGCCGACGGCAAGGACGAAGGCATCCAGAACTCGATTCGGATCACCGGGCTGACCAATTACACGCAGTACTACTTCGGTGTGCAGGCCTACGGCTACAACGGCAACACCGAGATCCTGAAGGTCTTGGAGAGCCCGATCAACAAGGTCATCGTCACGCCGTCGCCGGTGAGCGCCGCAGGCGGGGGCACCATCCTTGACGAGGCGCTCTACACGAACGTCATCCCCGGTGAGGCCGTCGTGGCCAACGGCGAAGGCGTCATCAACGCCCGCATCCTCGACCCGACGAAAGTGACGGGTGCCACCTACGAAGTGAAGTTCGTCGAGTACACGCCGACGGATGGGAGCGACCCGTTCATCACCTACAACATCGTCAACACGACGACAGGTCAGAAGGTGCTCGACGGCGAAGCCATCGCCGCCGCCACGGGCGAGCCGGTGGACCAGCGCAACGCCATCGTGGTGGCGGAAGGGCTGGAGTTCAACGTCCAGGGCCCGCCCAACGGCTTCAAAGACTTCCTCACCGTCGCCAACGCCGCCGGGCCGCTCGACCCGCCGGAGTACGGAGCCTTTGCCTTCAACAGCAGCGGCTTCCCGCATCCGACGACCGGTGACCGCCCCGACGGCAGCCGCCAGCAGACGACGGGTGGGCTGACCGCCTCGAAGGGCTGGGGCATCTTCACCTTCGGCAACTACAACACGTTCAGCAGCTGGGTAAGCCGCACAGTGCGTAGCGCTGCGGCGGAAGACCGCATCTTCCCGAACGACTTCGAGTGGCGCTTCACGGGCACGTCGATTGCCGAGCGGCCCTTCGGCGACGCCGGTGCCGCGACCATGACGGTGCCGTTCGAGTTGTGGAACGTGGGCACGAGCCCCGGCACGGAGGACGACTTCCGTCTGATCCCGTGGATCTGCGAAGCCGCTTGTGGCGCGGGTGGGCCTGCCAACGAGGTCTTCGACATCGGCGGCGACAGCCCGCTCTCGGGCGGCGCGGACGATCCGATCACCGACGCCGTCTACGTCTTCGAGCCGGCCGATACGTCGCCGGGTGAAGGGGGCTACAAAGCGTGGGAAGCCGAAGTGCTGGCCAATGGTGTCACCGCTGCCTCGGACGCGCTCACAGGAGGAGAGGTCTTTGGACGCTTCGCGCTGATGGGCTGGGGCTTTGGCGACGGCACCGCGCCGTACCCGCTGACGGTACCGGAGCCGGGGACGATCTTCAAGATCAAGACCTTCAAGCCGAACCAAGCCAACGACGTCTATGCCATCAACACGGCCAATTTCGCGCCGGTTGTGGGCAGCGACTCGGTGGCGACGGCTAACATCGACCAGATCGGCATCGTCCCGAACCCGTACAAGGGCGCGTCGGCCTACGAGGTCTCGAACCTGCAGGACGTCGCCCGCTTCACAAACCTGCCGGAGCGGGCCACCATCCGCATCTTCACGCTCAGCGGTACGCTCATCCGTACCATCGAGAAGAGCGGCCCGTCGCGCTTCCTCGACTGGGATCTCCAGACCGAAGATGCGCTGCCCATCGCAAGCGGTATCTACCTCATCCACGTTGAGGTGCCCGGAGTGGGAGAGAAAGTGATCAAGTTTGGCGTCATCAAGAAGCGCATCCAGCTTGACCTGCTCTAAGCCCACCTACACCCTAACGACTACTCTCAAGAGGTTTACACCATGAAAGGGAAATTTCTCAGCCTGTGCCTGCTCGTCGTCCTCCTGGTAGCAGGAGACGCCACGGCACAGAGCAACCGCAAAGGGACGGCAGGTGCGGAATACCTGCTCATCCCGCTGACGGCCCGCACCACGTCTCTGGGCGTCGGCGCAACGGCCGGGCTGGCCAACATGTCGGGTGTGGAAGCGCTCGTGTCCAACCCGGCGGCGCTGGCTGCCAACACGGGCTCGAACGTGCTCTTCAGCCGCATGGAGTATGTAGCCGACATCGGCGTCAACTACCTCGGCATCGCACAGCGTTTCGGCGCGAACAACATCGCGCTCACGCTCAACTCGTGGGACTTCGGCGACATCCCGGTGCAGACCGAAGCGCAGCCGCAGATCGACTCGCGCACCTGGCGGGCGTCGTTCATCGTCGCGGGCGTGTCGTACGCGCGTCAGTTCACGGATCGCATCTCGGCGGGTACCACCGTCAAGCTGCTCGCCGAAAGCATCGACGACACCAACGCCGGAGGCGTCGCCTTCGACGCGGGCATGACGTACACGGTGGGCGAGTCGGGCCTGCGCTTCGGCGTGAGCCTGAAGAACTTCGGCCCGCAGATGAGCTACGGCGGCAACGGCCTCGTGCGTCTGGAATCGCTGGGCAACCAGCAGCCAAACGCCACGCCCAACGCCGTCCTCATCGAGGGAGCCGACTTCGAGTTGCCTTCGCTGCTCAACTTCGGCGTGGCCTACACGCGGCAGCTCGCCTCGAGCGTCGACGTGACGGCCATCGGCAACTTCCGCTCGAACTCGTTCTCGCCTGACCAGTACTCGGGCGGCCTCGAAGTGGGGTTGATGGACGTGCTCTACCTGCGCGGGGGCTTCCAGCTTCAGGAGAATATCGACGAGTCGTTCTACAAAGGCTCCAACTTCGGTGCGGGCCTGAACCTGAACCTCAACGGCACCGCCGTGATGGTGGACTACGCCTACCGTCCGACCGATTTCTTCGACGGCGTACAGATGGTCACGGCCAGCCTGTCGCTGTAAGCAAGCACACGCACAGCGCGTTTCGGCGGGGCGATCCAGCACGGGTCGTCCCGCCGTTTGTGTTTCCGCCGCGCACCGTCCAACGTATTTTCAGGCCATGAGGCAGACGTACCGGTTTCTCTTTGCGACGCTCATGCTGGTGGTGGCGTGCCGACCGGCAGCACCGCCGCCCGTGCAGCAGGACGAGCCGAGCCGTTTCCTCAACACCGCGGAAGACGTGGCGTACGTGGGCGACGCCGCGTGCGCGCAGTGCCACGGCGAACTCGTGAAGAGCTACCAGACGCACGGCATGGCGCAGTCGTACTACCCGCTCACCGCTGCCAACGCTGTCGAGCAGTGGCCCGGCCCGGTAGTCTACCACGCGCCGACGAACCTGTATTACCGCGCCTACCGCGAAGGCGAGGCATTTTACCAGGAGGAGTACCGCCTCGACGAGGCCGGAAGGCGCACGCATCACCTCGTGCGAGAAATGCAGTACGTGATGGGCAGCGGCTCGGCGGCACGCACGTACATCACCGTGGAAAACGGCTGGCACTACCAGCTCCCGCTGACGTGGTACACGCAGCAGCGCCGCTGGGATCTGAGCCCCGGCTACCGCGCCGCCAACGCGCGCTTCGACCGGATCGTGCCGGACCGCTGCATGGCCTGTCACAACGCCTACCCGGACGCTGTCCCGTTCACCGACGGGAAGTACACGAGTGTCCCCCTCGGCATCTCGTGCGAGCGCTGCCACGGACCGGGCGCGCTGCACGTCGACGCCCAGCTCTCGGGCATGGAGGCCGAGGCCGACACAGACTACACCATCGTCAACCCGGCGCACCTGACGCTGGAGCGCCGCCTCGACGTGTGCGGGCAGTGCCACCTGCAATCTGCTGTGTCGATGCTACGCGAGGGGCAGGAGGCGTTCGGCTTCCGCCCCGGCAACGTGCTGGCTGATTACCAGGCGCTCTTCGCGCCTGACGTGCCGGAAAACGAAGGGCAGATCCGCGTGATCTCGCACGGCGAGCGGATGCAGAAGAGCGCTTGTTTCCTCGCCTCGCAGGCGCGCGGCGGCATGGACTGCGTGACGTGTCACGATCCGCACGAGGGCTTCCGTGACAAAGGCCCTGCCTATTTCAACGACACCTGCCTGACGTGCCACAGCACGGTAGCCCTCGCCGACCGCTTCGCGGGCACGCCGCAGGCCGCTACCCACCAGCCAACGAGCAACTGCTTCTCGTGCCACATGCCCAAGGTGGAGTCGGTGGAAGCGCCCCACGCCTCGTTTACCGACCACTGGATCCGGGTGGTGCGCGAGGTGCCCGCGCCCCCGCCCGACAGTGTGGAGCGCGTCACGCTGGTGCCGTACTACGCGCAGGATCGCAGCGGCGATGATGCCGCGATTTATGAAGGCATGGCCTACGTCGTCTACGGGCAGCAGCGGGCCGACCGGGCGGCGCTGGAGCGCGGCGCGGCTCGGCTCGATGAGGCCCTCGCTGGGCGTGAGGGCTACGGTGAAGCGCGGTACCTGCTCGGCTTCGCACGCTACCAGCTTGGCCAGGTGCGCGCGGCGCTGCCCGCCCTGGAGGCGGCGCGCGCGCTGGGGCCGGGCATCCCCGAGCGCCTCAACACGCTGGCCCTTGCCTACGAGGCCACCGGTGCCGCGTCCGCGCAGGTGTTGGCGCTTTACGAGGAGGCGCTTCGCATCCAGCCCGCGCTGGCGGAGATCCGCGTCAACTACGGGCGCTACCTCGAAAAACTCGGGCGCCTCGACGCGGCGGCAGCGCAGTACGCGCAGGCTGCCCGCGAGCAGCCCGCGCTGGAGACGGCGCACTACAACCTTGGCACTGCCTACCTGCGTCAGGGAGAGCTCGCGCGGGCCGAGGAAACGCTGAACGAGGCTGTCCACCTCGACCCCGACAACGCACAGGCGCGGGGAAACCTGGGCCTGCTCTACGCGAGTCAGGGGCGCGACGCCGAGGCACAGACGCAGTTCGTCGCCGCCGTGGAAGCCGCGCCGCAGAGCGCCGTGGCGCTGGCAAACCTCGGCACCTACTACCTCAACGCCGCGCAGCCGCAGAAAGCCCAGCCGCTGCTCGAACGCGCCATCGTCCTCGACCCGGGCTACGTCGATGCGCTCGTCAACCTGGCGCTGCTGCATGTGCAGGCGAACCGCCCTGAAGATGCCGCGCGTCTGGCCCTGCAGGTACTGCAACTGCGCCCGGACGAGCCCCGTGCCCGGCAAATCCTGGGGGCCACACGCCGGTAGCCTCGCCGTTCCGCATGAGGGGCTGATGATCCAACGTGGAACACGCTAGAAGGGGCAGGATTTATACGTCCATGCTTCATCAGATGGTATACGTGAGTTCAGCCCTCCGACTTTTCGAGCCGGATGAGCTAGCCGCGCTCCTGCGAAAGTCTCGCGCCAACAACGCCCGCGACGGTATCACCGGGATGCTGCTTTACCACGGCGGCACGTTCATGCAGGCGTTCGAAGGGCCTGCTGACGCCACCGAGCGCTTGCGCCTCCGCATCGAAGCCGACGCGCGGCACCGGGACATCCTCGAGCTCTACCACGGGCCCGTCGAGCAGCGTCACTTCGCCGAATGGACGATGGGCTTTCGCGGTGGCGACGAGGTGATCAAGGCCGAGCCGGCATTCCACACGCTCGTCTACCCCGACGCCCCAGACGCGCTCAAGAAAGCACTCGCGGGGCGCGCACGCACGCTGCTGATGAGCTTCCAGCGGCGCATGTAGGTGTAAACGCGCGCCGCGTCAGTCTGCTTCGAGCACGTAGGTGAGGAAGTCGCTTGCCGTGTCGAATGGGTGCCCGTTGGGCACGACGAAAGCGGACACCGCCTGGAGCAAGCTCTCCGCCTGATGGGGCACCTGCTCGCGCAAACGGGCCTTCAACCCGGCGAAAAAGGTCTGTTGCTGCTCGGGCGCCGTACCGTCGAGCACGACCACGAGCCGCTCACCGGCGGCGTCAATGAACAGGTGGTCGTTCGGGCGCAACGCCTCCCCGACGATGTCGGAGATCGTCTCGAAGTCGAACGGCCCCTGCCGCGCGTCCGGGTTGATCCGCATCCCGACGAGCAGGAAGGGGCTGCCTCCGCTGCCGCGCTGCTGGAAATACGGACGCAGCTTCTCGGCAAAAGCTTCCCGTGACGACGGCGCGGCAGGCGCGGCGGGCGCCGACACGGCCCGCGCACCGCGCTCCGAGGACGAGATGTAGTTGCCCGACAGGTCGAGCGGAGCGGATGACGGGCGCGGCGTGGCGCGCGCGCCGAGGGGAATCGGCGTTTCCGCGACGGGCGCGGCTGGCCGGGCTTCCGGCCTGCCCAGCCGAGCGGGCTCGGAGCCGGAGGAAGCGCCTGCCTGCATCCGGCGGTTCGCGCCCAGCGGAACGGGGGCGAAGCCCTGCACGGGAGGCGCTGCCAGAGAGGGCGCGGGAGCGGCCGCCGTGTCGCCCAGCGGCGTCGGCGTTACGGTCGGGAGCGGGGTGGGGGGCGGTGGCGACGGCGTCAGCCGGTGGCTGCCCGCCCACGTGCGCGGCGGAGCGGTCTCCACGATGTCCTGCAAATCCCACGGCTCCACCGTCTGGCGCTGGAGATGCCCGATGTTGGGCAGCAGCACCAGCCGGCGCTCGGTGCTCTCGGGGTGATCGGCGTCCATCTCCACGTGTACCGTGCCCGTCATCTGACTCCGCATGAAGTCGATGACCTTGCCCGACTGCGCGTTGGCGGGCTGCGGCATCACCAGCACCATCGTCATGTCCAGCACGTCCGTCTGCTCGAGCATTTCGACGAACGCCGTGCGGAGGTGATCGTACGACCGGAACGCCACGAAGGGCATGAAGTCGTTGATGATGAGCCGCTGTGGCCGGTGCTGGCGGATGAGGGCGACGAGGTCGCGCAGCGCCTTGAAGAGGCCGCTGTCGTCGTCGCCGGGCGAGGTAAGCACAGGCGGAATCCGCATCAGGCGCACCGTGCCCTGCTCGTACGCCTGCCGCAGGTTGAAGCCGATGGAGGCCGACTGGATCATCAGATCCTTCGGGCGCGACGGCGAGATGACGAGGCCACTCTCGCCCATGCTGGCCCCGACCTGCAAAAAGCGCAGCGGGATGAGGTCGCGCCCGCTCGTCGCCCGTCCGTAGACGAGGTACGACCCGCCCCGGTAGAACCCGCCCCACGACTGATCGAGCGGGTCGATGCCGGTGAGCAGCCTGGGCACGTAGCCGGGCACAACGGGAGCAGAGGTGGTGAATGCGGTTTCCATCGACCCGCCGGTCTGGGTGGTGTGGGGACGCGGACTGTGTTCTCAAACGCTGTGCCGCCTTCACCTGGCGGGGGTGTAGGACGTTCGTTGGCGCTGCCTGCTGCTCCGGGAAGCGCTTTTGAAACCCCGGTCTCAGAGTGAAACACCCCGCGCGACGCGGGATATTGCGGCCCCACCTGTGCGTACGAGCGCGCTCATCAACCCCGTTTTTGCCATGATCGTCGTGATGCAGCCCGGCGCTTCGCCTCAGCAGGTCGAGTACGTCATCGCCGTGTTGAGCCGTCACGGCTTCGACGTGCATCGGTCGAGCGGAGAGGAGCAGGTGGTGATCGGAGCCATCGGCGTGCAGCCGGGCTTCGACGCCCGCGCCGTAGAAGCGCTCGACGGCGTGGCCGAGGTTCACCGCGTCAGCCGGGGGTATCGCCTTGCCTCACGCCTGTGGAAGTCCGAGCCTACGCGGGTAGCCGTCGGGGCCACGGCCTTCGGCGGCGGGGCCTTTGGCCTGATCGGCGTGGTGCGCGCGCGCCCGCAGGAGGCATTCGCGGCCATGCAGCGCGAAAGTGTGCTGCTGGGCTTCACCGGCTGCCGCACCTTCCCCGAAGCGCCCGGCGATGCTCCGGCATGGCCACCGTCGGTGGCGCGGGCCGAGGAGGTGTTCGACGTGGCGGACCTTAAGCGTGACGGGGCTGCCCTGTTCGTCGTCGGCCCGGCGCGCATGGGCCACGTCGCGCTGCTCGACGCGCTCGGCAGGCAACCGCGCCCCGTCGTGCTCTACCGGGGTGCGGCGGCGACCGTCGAGGAGTGGCTGATGCACGCCGACCGCATCCTGGCAGGCGGCAGCGCGCCGGTGATGCTGTGCGAGAGCGGCATCCGCACGTTCGAGACCACCACGCACCGCACGCTCGATCTGTCGAGCATCCCCGCCGTGCAGGCGCGCAGCCACCTGCCCATCCTCGTCGATCCCGGCTACGGCACAGGCCAGCCGCGCAAAGTCGCTGCGATGGCGCGTGCCGCCACCGCCGCCGGGGCCGACGGGCTGATCCTCGACGTGTACCCGGAATTGGCGGTGGAGGCGGCGAATTTTTCGGAACTCATGGCGCAGATCCGGGCGGTGCGCACGGCGCTGTCCGCGCGCGTGGTGCCGTAGCACGGGCGGTTGGGTGTGCCGCGCCTGGAGCGGGTATTCACCCCGGCGCTGCTCCGAAGCGCTCCCGAGGATTTCACGTGCCTGCGGCGATGGGCGTGGTTCTTGCCGGATATATTGGTCTTCCAAATCGGCGTGCCCCGCTGCTCGGCTTCCCGCGAGGCGGGAGAGGCTCCGGCAGGCAGGTGCAGCGGCAATTTCAATTCACTTCAGATTTTTCCCAGACTTATGTGTGGTATCGTCGGCTATATCGGTAACAAACGTGCGGACGGTGTGCTCCTGACGGGGCTTCAGCGCCTCGAATACCGCGGGTACGACTCGGCGGGCGTCGCCATCGTTCTCAACGGGGCGCTCAACGTTCGCAAGCAGAAAGGCAAGGTGAGCGTGCTCGCGCAGACGCTCGAGTCCAGCGGCGGCATTGAAGGAACGCTCGGCATCGGGCACACGCGCTGGGCCACGCACGGCTTCCCCTCGGACGCCAACGCGCACCCGCACACGTCCGACGCGGGCGACTTCGCGCTCGTCCACAACGGCATCATCGAGAACTACGCCACGCTCAAGGCCCGCCTCGAACGCGACGGCTACACCTTCAAGAGTCAGACGGACACCGAAGTCCTCGTCCACCTCATCGATGACGTCCGCAAGAAGACGGGCCTGGACCTCATTGAGGCCATGCAGCAGGCGCTCACGCAGGTGACGGGCACCTACGGCATCGCGCTCGTGTCCGGGGCGGATGGCGGCGTGCTCATCGGCGCGCGCAAGGGCAGCCCGCTCATCATGGGCGTGGGCGACGACGAGTTCTTCCTCGCCTCCGACGCCGCTCCGCTCGTCGAGCACACGCGCAAGGTCGTCTACCTCAACGACGGCGAGATGGTGGTCATGCGCCGTTTCGGCTACCACGTCACCACCATCGACAACGTGCCGCTCCAGAAAGAGGTGCAGGAACTCGAGATGGACCTCGAAGCCATCGAGAAAGGCGGCTACGAGCACTTTATGCTCAAAGAGATCGTCGAGCAGCCCGATGCGCTCGAAAACTGTATGCGCGGGCGCGTGAACCTGGAGGATAACCAGATCAAGTTGGGCGGCCTCCACGAGGTCATCGGCACCATCCGCGACGCCGAGCGCATCGTGATCTGCGCCTGCGGCACGTCGTGGCACGCCGCGCTCGTGGGCGAGTACCTCATCGAGTCAATGGCGCGCATCCCCGTCGAGGTCGAGTACGCGAGCGAATTCCGCTACCGGAACCCGATTCTCCGCAAGGGCGACGTCGTGTTCGTGATCTCGCAGTCGGGCGAAACCGCCGACACGCTCGCCGCCGTGCGGCAGGCCAAAGAAGCGGGCATTCCCGTCATCGGCATCGTCAACACCGTCGGCTCCACCATCGCGCGTGAAACCGACGCGGGTGTGTACCTGCACGCCGGGCCGGAAATCGGCGTGGCGTCCACGAAAGCCTTCACCGCGCAGGTGACCGTGCTGACGATGATCGCGTTGAGTCTCGCCGAGGGCCGCACGATGACGGATGCCGCCTTTGCGACCGCCCTGCGCGAGTTGAGCGAAATCCCCGACCTCATCCGCGAGGTGCTCAAGCAGGACGAGGCCGTCGAGCAGATGGCGCGCGTGTACCGCTTCGCGTCGAACTTCCTCTACCTCGGGCGCGGCTACAACTTCCCCGTGGCCCTCGAAGGCGCGCTGAAGCTCAAGGAGATCTCCTACATCCACGCCGAGGGCTACCCGGCGGCGGAGATGAAACACGGCCCGATTGCCCTCATCGACCGCTTCATGCCCGTCGTCTTCATCGCCATGAAAGACGCGACGTACGACAAGGTCGTCTCGAACATCGAGGAGGTGGTGGCGCGGCAGGGCTCGGTGATCGCCATCACGGACGAGGACAACCACGACCTCGACCGGCTCTGCGAGTACGTCATCCGCATTCCGCGCACGAGCGACCACCTGCTGCCGCTTCTCACCGTGGTGCCGCTCCAGCTTCTCAGCTACCACGTGGCCGTCATGCGCGGCTGCAACGTGGACCAGCCCCGCAACCTCGCCAAGAGCGTGACGGTGGAATAAGGAGAGGATGGAAAGTTGAAAGTAGAGGGTCGGGAAGCGGTTGCTTCTCGGCCCTTTTGCATGGTGCGCCGCGCGAGGCCGACTCTGCGATTCCACCAACAACCCACACCGCGCGCCCAACCCCTCGGGGCGCGGTGCGTAGTTTCGGCCCTGCACCCACTTTTCTGCGATGAAAGACTACCTCGACCGCGTCCTCCGCGACGCCCTCGACGCCCTCGGCGTCCCCGCCGACTTCACGCCCGGCTTCGAGACGCCCGCCAATCCCGACCACGGCGACGTGTCCACCAACGCGGCCATGCAACTGGCCCGGGTGCTCAAACGGGCCCCGCGCCAGATCGCCGACGCCCTCGCCGCCGACCTCAGCGCCCGTGTCGATTCAGACCGCATCGCGGCCATCGAAGTCGCCGGGCCGGGTTTTCTCAACTTCCGCTTCTCGGATCGCTACCTCGCGCAGGCGCTGGCCGAGATTCGCGCGCAGGGCGAGGCGTATGGCCGCTCGGACGTGGGGAAGGGCGAACGGGTGATCGTCGAGTTCGTCTCCGCCAACCCGACGGGGCCGCTCACCGTGGGCCACGGACGCAACGCCGTCCTGGGCGACACCGTCTCCAGCCTGCTCGAATGGGCGGGCTATGACGTCACGCGCGAGTACTATTTCAACGACGCCGGGCGGCAGATGCGCGTGCTCGGCCAGAGCGTGAAGGCGCGCTACGAGCACCTCGTCCATCCGGATATGCCGACGAAGATGCTGGACGTGGGCGACGGCGAGACGGTCGAAGTCCCCGAAAGCTTCCCCGACGACGGCTACCTCGGCGGCTACATCAGCGACATCGCGCGGGCGCTTTTCGAGGAGCACGGCGATACCCTCGACGGTGCGGAGGGGGAGGAGCCGTTCAAGAAAGCCGCGCAGGACGCCATCTTCGCCGACATCGAGAAGACGCTCGCACACCTCGGCGTGGTGATGGACACGCACTTCAACGAGCACAGCCTCTACGCGAGCGACGCCGTGTGGCAGACCGTCGAGAAGCTGCGCGAAAAAGGCTTCGTGGAGGAGCGTGACGGGGCCGTGTGGTTCCTCACGTCGAAGCTGGGCAAAGTCGGCTCCGACGGCGAGCCCGCCGACACCGTCCTCGTCAAGTCCACCGGCGAGCCGACCTACCGCCTGCCCGACATCGCCTACCACATCGACAAGTTCGACCGTGGGTTCGACCTCGCCATCGACGTGTTCGGTGCCGACCACATCGCCACCTACCCGGATGTGCTGCGGGGGCTGGAGGTGCTCGGCTACGACCGCGACCGGGTGGACGTGGTCATCTACCAGTTCGTGACGCTCGTGCGCGGCGGCGCGCCCGTCAAGATGAGCACGCGCAAGGCCAACTACGTCACGCTCGACGAACTGATGGACGAGGTGGGCGTGGACGTGACGCGCTTTTTCTTCCTCATGCGCGCCCCCGGCACGCACCTCGAATTCGACCTCGACCTGGCCAAAGAGGCGAGCGACAAGAACCCCGTTTTCTACCTCCAGTACGCCCACGCCCGCATCTGCTCGATCCTCCGCAAGGCCGCCGACGTGGGCCTGTCGCTGCGCGCCGACGCCGACCTCGCGCTCCTCACGCACGACACGGAGTCGGTGCTCGTCAAGGCGCTGCTGCCGCTGCCAGAGGCTATCGCCCGCGCCGCCGAGGCGCGCGAGCCGCACACGCTGGCCGTGTACCTGCGCGAAGTCGCTGTCGCGTTCACCCAGTTCTACGGTGCGTGTCGCATCATCGGCGAGGAGGATGCCGTCGCCGAAGCCCGCCTCGCCCTCGCCGACGCCACGCGGCAGGTGCTGGCCAACGGCCTGCGCGTGCTGGGCATCGGCGCGCCGGAGAGCATGTGAGGGGCGAGCGGGGATTGCACCTCGCACCTCCAGGGTTATGCAGCGCGTGTGAATGGGTCTTGAGGAGCCTACAACGTCTCCGCCCTCATGCAAGACTTTCGCACCCTCCGGGCCTGGCAGCAGGCCCACACCCTCGCCATCGACGTGCTGCGCGACACCGTCCGGTGGTTTCAGGCTGACCTCGCCACTTCGACGCGCCACGCCGCGCTGCTGCTGCCTTCGACGCTCGCGCGGGGCTGTACGAGCGCCGCGCTGTCACTGCCCGGTGCCGTCCGCCTGACACGGGCGCACCTCAACGACCTGGCGGCGCATCTGCTGCTCGCCCGCGACCTCGACGTGCTGCTCGCCTCCGACCACGCCGCCTTCGACATCCGCATCGCGCGGCTGCGCTACAGTCTCGACGCGCTCGAACGCAGCGTCCGGCGGCGCCCCGAGGCGCTGGTGCTCAACTGAGAGAGGCTGAGCGGCGGCGTATCTTGAAACGCCCTCTCGCCACGCCCCATGCCCGACCCTTCGCCCGTGCTCACTGTCGCCTACCAGGGAGAGCCGGGGGCGTACAGCGAGCAGGCCGCGCTGCGCCTCTATCCCGGCTGCACGCCCGCCGGGCGCCCGGCCTTCGCTGACGTGTTCGACGCGCTCCAGCAAGGCGACGCCGACCGCGCCGTGGTGCCCGTCGAGAATTCGCTCTTCGGCAGCGTCCACGCCGTCTACGACCTGTTGCGCGCGCACGAGGCGCACATCGTAGCCGAGACGGCCCTCCGCATCCGGCATTGCTTGATGGCGCTGCCGGGCGTGACGGTGGACGACCTGCGCGAGGTGCGGTCGCATCCGCAGGCGCTGGGACAATGCGCGCCGTACCTGCGCGCGCATCTGCGGCACGCCCAGGCCGTCCCGGCGCACGACACCGCAGGCGCGGCGCGCGTTCTGCGAGATGAAGGGCTGCGCCACGTGGCTGCCATCGCGTCGTGCCACGCCGCCGAGGTCTACGGGCTGCACGTGCTCGCCGAGGGCATCGAGGCCGACGAGCAGAATTTTACCCGCTTTCTCGCACTGGCACGTCCGGGCGAGGCGCTGCCCGAGGCCACCGACGCGCCGCACAAGACGAGTCTCGTCTTCAGCCTGCGCCGCAACGTGCCCGGCGCGCTCTTCAAAAGCCTCGCCGTCTTCGCGCTGCGCGACATCGACCTGTACAAGATCGAGAGCCGCCCGCTCGTGGGGCACCCCGGCCATTACCTGTTCTACCTCGACGTGGCCGGGCGCGAAACCGACGAGACGCTGGCCCGCGCCCTCGGCCACATCGGCGAGCTGACCGAAGAAGTGCGCGTGCTGGGTTCGTATGCCGTGGGGGCGTGATGAGGGTGGAGAGCGGAGGTTTGAAAGAGGATCGAACCTCCAATCCTATTGCCTCCCCTATCTTGCGGGAAAACCTCCATTCCGTGTCATTCGCCTACACCTTCCGCGAAGGAATCGCCGGATTCCGCCGCGCGCCGTTCGCTGCTTTTGCCTCCACGAGCGCCCTCGTCGTGGCCCTCGTGCTCATCGGCGTGGTGGCGTTCGTGACGTACGAATACCAGGTGGTGGTCGAGTACCTGCGCGAGCGCGTGGGCGAGATGGAGGTGTTTCTCGCGCCTGTGGGCGAAGCAGAGGCGCAGGTCATCACCGTGCGGATCGCTGCCATGCCGGGCGTGGCGGGGGTGACGTACATCTCGCAGGAAGAGGCGCGGCGCGTGTTTGCCGAGGACTTCGGCGAGGAAGCGTCGCTCTTCGACGCTGACGAGTTTCTGCCCGCTTCCATCCGCGTGCGCGTGGCGTCGCGCTACGCCGAGCGCGACAGCCTGCGGACGCTCAAAAGCCGCTTTGAGGCCATCCCGAAAGTCGAGGAGGTGTTTTTCGACGAAGACCTGCTCGTGCGCGTCACGCAGAACCTGCGCGTCGTCTCGCTCATCGGCATCGTGCTGGCGTCGCTCGTGGTGCTGGCGGCGCTGTTCCTCGTCTCCAACACCATCCGGCTGACGGTGTACGCCCGCCGTCTGCTCATCCGCACGATGAAGCTCGTCGGTGCGACGGACGCCTTCATCCAGCGCCCGTTCGTAATAGAGGGGCTGTTGCAGGGGCTCGTGGCCGGGCTCGTCGCGGGGGCGCTGCTGTGGGGCCTCTACCTCGTCGTGCCCGCGCAGTTCAAGCTGCTCAGTTCGCTGGCGTCGCTCGCCACGGCAGGCGGCATCGTCCTCGTGGGCATCGTCATCGGCTGGCTGGGCTCGCTGCTGGCCGTGCGCCGCTTCGTGCGCCGCGTGGCGTTGCATTAGCGGTTGGAGGTTGAGGGTTGAAAGCGCATCCGACCTCAACTCTCAACCTCAATCTCCACACCTCCATGACCCCCGCGCTCCTCACCGACACCGTCACGCCGGACCTCGACCGGGCGCTGCATTACGCCGGTCTGTGGGGCGTGGAGGCGGTGGAATTGCGTACCGTCGGCGGCGCGGGCGAGCGGGTGCCGTTCGTCAACGAGAAGAAGTTGCGGCGCCGGCTGGAGGAGATGGAGTTCGACGTGGCGGCCATCGTGCCGGGCGTGTTCGAGGGGGCGGCCACCGACCGCGTGGCACGGCTCAACGAGGTGGTGGCGCTGCGCGAGACGCTGGATTTCGCCGCCCGTATCGGCTGCCCGCTCGTGGTGGTGTCGGCGTTTGCCGCCGACGATTTCGACGCTGAGAAGGCCGTGGACGTGCTGCGGCGGGCAGGCGACGCGGCCGCGCGCGCGGGGCGGACCCTCGCCGTGCTCAACGAAATAGACAGCGCCCACCCCACCGGCGCGGCGCTGGCAACGCTGCTCGAACGCGCCGACCACCCGCACGTGCGTGCCGCATGGAGCCCCGCCGACGCGCTCCAGAACGGCGAAAACGTGGCCGACGGGCTCGCGGCGCTCGGTTCGCGCGTGTCCCTCGTTCGCTACCGCGACGGGCAGGGGATGGGCGAGGCGTGGGAAGAGGCCATTCCCGGCGAAGGCCAGATCGACTGGGCCGCACAGCTGGCGGCGCTGCGGAAACAGGGCTTCGACGGCCCCGTGAGCCTCGACGTGCGCGTGCTACCGAAGCCGAAGACGGGAGTGCGCGCCGTGGCCAGCCTCATCGCTGCGCTGCGTGCGGCCCGCCGTAACGGGTAGCGCCCGGCTCAGTACTGCCGGAAGCCCTGCGACACGAACGCGAGCACGTCGGGCAACGACTCGCGCCAGTACGTCCACGTGTGGCCGCCGTCGCGGACGCGGTACTCGTGCGGCACCCCCGCTTTCCGCATGGCGATGTGAACGAGCGCGTTGCCCTCGTAGAGGAAATCGTCGTCGCCGCAGTCGATGTACCAGCGGACGGCGTTTTTCTGCTCGTCGGGCAGGTTCTCGACGAGGCGGACGGCGTTGTGACGCTCGAAATAGGCTTCGCGCTGGGCCGCAGGCAGCGCGCGGGCGCTCTCGGGCAGACGCGCCATCATCGCCTCCATCGTCAGCGGGCCGACGTACGCGCTCAGCGGCGCGGCGGACGAGAACAGGTCGGGGCGGTGGAGCGCGTACATGAACGAGCCGCCGCCACCCATCGACAACCCCGCGACAGCGCGGTAGCGCTTGTCGGACTTGACGCGGTAGCGGCCCTCGACGTGCGGCATCAGCTCGTCGAAAAAGAAATCCTCGTAGCGCCACGCGCCGTCGAGGCTGTTGAAATAGCCGCGCTGGCCCGTGTCGGCATCCGGCATCACGATGATCATGGCCGTCGCGCTGCCGTCGCCGATGGCCGCGTCGGCGATGTGCTGCACTTCGCCAAACTGCACCCAGCCCGTCTGGTCGTCGCCCGAGCCGTGGAGCAGGTAGAGGATGGGGTAGGAGCGCTCGGAGGTGTCGTAGCCCGGCGGGAGGTAGACGGCGAAGGCGCGCTCGCCGCCGAGGATGGCGCTCGGCAGCGTGAGGCGGTCGTACACGCGGCCCGTCTGGGCGTGGAGCAGGGCGGGGGTGAAGCTCGAAAAGACGAGCGCGAGCAGCAAACGTGCGGGCATAGAGAAAGGATAAAAGTCAGAAGACGACGCCGACGAACAGCAGCACGCCGACGTTGGTGGTGCGGACGTTGGAAGAGGCCGTGATCGGCGCGGCGCGGATATCCGTCAGTCCCACCGACGCCTCGGCACCGAGGGCGAAGCGTCCGTACGCGCCCGTGTCGAAGCTCACCTGCCCGCCGAAGGCCACGCCGTAATCCCGCCCGTTGACCTTGTCATCCGATTCGGCCCCGCCCAGCGTGCCGCCCTCCACGCCATAGCGCACGAACGCATCCTGGTTGAAGGCGACGTACGGACCGGCGAAGACGCGCGGCGAGAGGGTGCGGCGCAGTGGCGGTTCGTAGGCCAGCAGCAGTGGCACCTGCAAATAGGTGTACGAGAAGCGCAGCCGCACCTTCTGCTCGGGATCGATGGGGTCGTCAAACACGTCGCCTGCCCGCGCGGTGGCGTGGGCGCCCGCGCTGAGGTAGTTGATGCCGGATTGCAGGTACAGCCCGCCCCGAAACGGCACGTCCACCGAGACGCCGCCCGACAGTCCGGCGGCCAGCCCCATCTCCAGCGGCCCGTCGGTGCGGAGCGTGGAGACGCTCGTGCCGATGCGGAGGCCGCCCGAAAACGACTGCGCGCCGACCCCCGGCACCAGCGTCAGCAGCGCGAGGATTGCGGGAAAGATGCGGGGCACGGTGGACATGGACGGTATCTTCTGCACGCGCGCAAGCGAGAAGCGGGCAATCTACGCCCCGCCTCCACACGCGCAAAGGCTCTCCCCCGTGCCCTCCATGACCGACATCGCCCTCGAAGCCCAGCCGCCCGCGCAGGACGTGCCTGTGCCGCGCGCGACGGATGTGCTGCGCGCGGGCGTGTTGCGCGTGCTCGGCTTCGTGTGGATGGCGCTCGTGGTGGCCGCTTCGACGCTCGTGGCCGCGCCCGCGCAGGTGCTGGCCCACCGCCGCGACCCGTCGGCGCGCACGTTCCACCGCTGGTCGGGCCGCTGGGCGCGGTGGATCCTCGGCGCGACGGGCGTCACGGTGGAGACCGAAGACCGCGCCCACCTCGCTGCGGGCACCTCGTGCATCTTTGTCGCCAACCACCAGAACGCGCTCGACATTCTCATCCTCAGCGCGGCGGTGCCGTATCCATACGGCTTCGTGGCGAAGGCGGAACTGGAGAAAACGCCCCTCATCGGCACGGCGCTGCGCCACTCGCCGAGCGTGTTCGTGGACAAGCGCGACGCCCGCACCGCCGTCAGGAGCGTGCAGGAGGCGGGCGAGCGCATCCGGGCGGGCACCAGCGTGCTCGTCTTCCCCGAGGGCGCGCGCTCGTACAGCGGCGGTCTGCTGCCGTTTCAGCGCGGCGCGTTCGTGCTCGCCGCCGAGGCGGGCGTGCCCCTCGTGCCCGTGTCGGTGCTGGGCGCGTACCGCCTGCTCGACGAGCGCCGTTTTCTGTTCAGACCTGGAAAAGTGCGCGTAGTGCTCCACCCGCCCGTCTCGATGGACGGCGTGAGCCGGCGCGACCTGCCCGCTGTCGTCGCCACCGTGCGCGAGACGCTGGCCGCCTCGCTCGCCGACTACGAGCGGGCGCATCCCGCCTGACACCGTATTTTTCTCCCGCCGCACTCTCCGTTCCGCGTTCCCCCTTCCCACTTTCCCCATGTCCGTTTCCGTCGATGAAGTGCGCCGCCTCGCGCGGCTGGCCCGCCTCCGCTTTTCGGACGAAGAAGAAGTGCGGCTGGCGTCGGAGATGACGACCATCCTCGACTACATGGATCTGCTGCGCGAGGTGGACACGACGGGCGTGGAGCCGCTCCACCACGTACACGACCTCGAAAACGTCTTCCGCGCCGACGTACCCACGCCGCGCATCACCCGCGACGAAGCCCTCGAAAGCGCGCCCGACACCGACGGCACGTACTTCCGCGTGCCGAAGGTGATCGGATGACGGAGATCCCGGGTGATGGGGACGTGCCGCTCCAGAGGACGCACTTCATTATTGCACTCCTACACAGACGCCTGAACAGGGCGTAGAACCCTGCTAACGGGGCACCGCTACTCCCTCTTCGCAGGGCGTAGCATTCCGTATGGCGGCACAGGCCGCTGCGCCCTTACTTCCGCGTTCCGCATTCTCACTTCCGCCTTTCACCACATGGTCAAGCGCCCTTCGCGCCGCGCGGCGGCACCTCTTCGTTCCGAACGCCTGACCGGTCCTTCGTGGTGGGACGGGCTGCCCGACCGCACGCGCCACGGCATCAGCCTGCTGGTGCTGCTCGTCGTGGCCGTCGCGTTTTACTCGCCGATGCTGTTTACGGGCAAGACCGTCGTGGCGAGCGATGCCGTGCAGTGGCGCAGCATGGCGGCGTCGATGATCGACCACCACGAGGCGACGGGCGAGGAGCCGCTGTGGAGCACGAACCCGTTTGGCGGGATGCCGGGCTACATGATCACCCGCTTCGGTGAAGTCCCGCAGATCGACACCGTCGCCACGTACCTGCGGAAGGTTATCTGGCCGCTGTCGCACTTCCTGTTTTTGCTGGCAGGCGTCTACGTGCTCGTCGTGTTTCTGGGTGGGCACGCGCTGGCGGGCGTGCTCGCCGCCGTTGGCTTCGGGCTGACGAGCTACATCCCCATCATCCTCGCGTCGGGGCACAACTCCAAGTACATCGCGCTGTGCTTCGCGCCGTGGTTGCTGCTGGCGTTCATCTACGCGCTGCGGCGCGGGACGCTGCTCTCGGCGCTGCTCTTCGCCGCCGCGATGGCCCTCAACCTGCGCGCCGGGCATCCGCAGATCACCTACTACGTGCTCTTCACGATGGGCGTCTGGTGGATCGGGGAGGGTGTTTCGGCCTTCCGAACAAAGGCGCTGCCGCGCTACGGAAAGGCCACGGCGCTGCTGGCGCTGGGGACGGTGCTGGCCGCGCTGATGGTGGCGTATCCGTACCTCGAACAGGCCGAGTACGCCGACTACACCATCCGAGGGGCCACGTCGGACGTGGCGGGCGGCGCGGACGACGCCTTCCGCTACGCGATGGCGTGGAGCCACGCGCCGGGCGAACTCCTCACGCTCGCCATCGCCAACGCCTACGGCGGCGGGGGCGGCACCTACTGGGGGCCGAAAGTCTTTACCGGCGGCCCGCACTACGTCGGCGGGATCGTGCTGCTGCTGGCCATCGTCGCGCTCTTCCGGTGGCCGAAACGCGCGCTCGCCGTCTCGCTGGGCGTGGCGGCGGGGTTGATGCTGCTCTTCTCGCTGGGCGAGTTTTTCGAGCCGCTCAACCGGCTGATGTACGACTTTTTCCCGCTGTTCAAGTCGTGGCGCGTGCCCGAGACGTGGCTGAGCGTGGCCGCGCTGGTGCTGGCCGTGCTCGCCGGGCTGGGCGCGACGACGCTGGCGCACCGCGAGGACGTGCCGGCGGACGCGGCACAGAAAAATACCCGGCTGCTCCTCGGCATCGTCGGCGTGGCGCTCGGGCTCGCGCTCCTCGCCTACGCCGTCGGCCCGTCGATGCTGTCGTTCTCGAAAGAGGGCGAATTGCAGCGCGCCGTCGAGCAGATCGCACAGGCCAACAACGTCAGCCCCGACGACCCGCGCGTGCGCGACGCGGCGCAGAACGCCATCGACGGCTTCCGGACGGAACGCGCCGACCTCTTCCGCGCCGACGCGCTCCGGACGTTCCTCTTTCTGCTCCTCGGCGCGGGGCTGATCGCCCTCCACCGGCTGCGTAAGATCCCCGCCTGGGCCATGCTCGCCGGGCTGGCGCTGCTCGTCACCGTCGATCTCTACGGCGTGGGGCGGCGCTACCTCAGCAGCGACACGCCCACGCTGGCGCGCTCGCCCGACCCCGAGTCGCAGATCGCGAAGTATCCCTTCGACGACTACCTCCTCCAGCGCGTGCAGCAGGCCGGGGGAGCAGGGCACTTCCGCGTGCTTTCGCTCGAAGGCAACCCGTCGCAGAACGCCCGCCCGGCGTACTTCTACGAATCCCTCAACGGCTACCACGGGGCGAAGCTGCGGCTTTTTCAGGACTTCTACGACCACCTCCTCGCCACGCCCGACGGCCAGATCTCACCCAACGGGTTGCGCCTGCTCGCCACGCGCTTCGTCGTCGCGGGGGGCACGCTGCCCGGCTACGAAGTCGCGTTCCAGGACGAGCAGACGGGGATGCTGGTGCTCGAAGACCCCGCCGTGCCCGCGCGCGCGTACTTCGTCGGCGAAGTAGAAACGCTGCCTGACGCGCCCTCGGTGTGGCGCCGCGTCCACGAGCCGACCTTCGACCCGCGCGCGACAGCGCTCGTCACGCCCGACGAAACCGTGACGACGACGCCGCTCGATTCGGCCTCGACGGCCACCGTGACCCTGGACACCTTCGGGCCGCGCCGCATCGCGTGGAACGTCGAAACCGACGCGCCGCGCCTGCTCGTGGCCAGCGAAGTCTACTACCCCGCCGGGTGGACCGCCCAGCGTGGATGGGGCCGAGGTACCCATCCACCGCGTCAACCACCTGGTGCGCGGCGTGGAGGTGCCCGCAGGCACGCACACCGTCGAGATGACGTTCGCGCCCGCCTCGCACGCGCTCGGCAAGTGGTTGAGCTGGCTGTTCACGCTGCTCGTCTACGGCGGCGTCGTGGCGCTGCTCGTGTGGGATCGGCGGCGTGAGGGCGAGGTCGTGCTCGTCGAAAACGCCTGATTCGTGCGCCGCGTCCTCTTTCTCACCTACTACTATCCGCCGTCGGGCGGGCCGGGCGTGCAGCGCCCGCTGAAGTGGAGCCGCTACCTGCCGGCAGCGGGCTGGCAGCCGACGGTGGTGACGGTGGAGCCGGATGCCGCGGCGTACCCGGCCCTCGATGCCGAGTTGCTGCGCGAGATTCCCCCCAGCGCACACGTCGAGCGCACGGGCGCGTGGGACCCCTACGCGGCGTACGCAACGCTCGTGGGCAAGCCCAAACACGAGGCGGTGGGCGTCGGCTTCGGCGGCGCGGAGGCGTCGTGGAAAGAGCGCGTGGCACGGTGGATGCGCGCCAACGTCTTCCTGCCGGATGCCCGTGTGGGATGGGTGCCGTTCGCCGTCCGCGCCGCCCGCCGGGTCCTCGCCGAGACGCCGCACGATGCGCTCATCACGACCGGCCCGCCGCACTCCACCCACCTCGCCGGGTGGCTGCTCGCCCGCCAGACGGGCCTGCCGTGGCTCGCCGACTTCCGCGACCCGTGGACGGAGATCGATTACCGCGCCGAGCTGCCGCAGACGTCCCTCGCCGCCCGCCTCGACGCTGCGCTCGAACGCGCCGTTCTCCGACGCGCCGACGCCGTCACCGCCGTCAGCCCGCGCCTCGCCGACGGCCTGCGCCGCCGCCACGCGCGCGACTACCACGTGGTGATGAACGGCTACGACCCCGCCGATTTCGCCGGCGACGACGTGCAGGTCGATGGCGACGTGTTCTACCTGACGTACGTGGGCAACATCAACCCGGCGCGCAACCCGGTGGTGCTGTGGAGGGCGCTGCAACGCCTCGACGCGCCGCGCGCGATGCCGCGCTTGCGCGTGCGGTTCGTCGGCGCCATCGACCCCATCGTAGAGCGCGAGGCCGAGGCGCATGGCGTGGCGGGCATCGTCGAGGTGCAGCCCTACGTGCCGCACAGCGAGGCCGTCCGGCTGATGCAGGAGAGCGCGCTTTTGCTGCTCGTCGTCAACCGCGTCGACGGAGCCGAGGGCATCCTCACCGGCAAGGTGTTCGAGTACCTCGCCTCCGGGCGGCCGACGCTCGGCTTGGGCCCGGCACGCGGCGACGCCGCTGACGCGCTCCGTGACGCGCACGGCGGCACGCTCGTGGACTGGGACGATGCCGACGCGGTGGCGCGGCTGCTGGAAGCACATTACGCCGCGTGGCAGGCAGGCACCCCCGCCGACGGCGCCCCGGTGGACCGCCTCGGCCCCTACAGCCGCGTCGGGCAGGCCGAGGCGGTGGCGCGCATGCTCGACGCCCTCGTGGCCCCAGGCACCCCCGAACGTGACCCGCGTTAGCCGCGCTCCTCTTCCGAACGCCGCTGTGCCGCAGAAAAAGCCCCGCCTGCTCTTCATCTACCTCTCGCCGAGCGCGTTCGTGCGCGACGATCTGGAGGTGCTGCGCGCGCACTACGACGTGCAGCTTTTCCACTTCGACGCCACGCGGGCGAAGTCGGTCGGCGGCATGGCGACGATGCTGTGGGCGCAGGGGCAGTGGTTGCGCCGCGAGCTTCCGCAGGCCGATGTCGTCTTCGGCTGGTTTGCCGATTACCACCTCGTGCTGCCCGTGTGGATGGCGCGCCGCGCAGACGTGCCCGTGGCCGTGACGCTCGCGGGCTTCGACGCCAACACGCTGCCCGAGATCGGGCACGGCGTGTACCTGAGCGCGTGGCGCGCGCCGCTGGCGCGCTTCGTGCTGCGCGGCGCGTCGGTGCTGCTGCCCGTGGCGCACGCGCTCGTCTCGACCGTCAACCACTTCGGCGCGTGGCCCCGACGCCACGCCGACGGCATCCGCGCCCACGTGCCGCGCCTCTCGACGCCCGTGGAGGTCGTCCCCTTCGGCTTCGACGCGACCGTGTGGACGGCCCCACCGCACCCGCGCCCGCCGTCGGTGCTGACGGTGGGCCTCGTGCCGGACGAGCGGACGTTCCGGCGCAAGGGCCTCGACCTGTTCTTCGACGCCGCCCGCCTCATGCCTGACGTTCCGTTTCGCGTGATCGGGATGGACGCGGCCGTTGCCGCCCGGCTGCGCGAGCAGGATGCCATCCCCGCCAACGTGCAGGTCGAGGGGCCCGTGCCGCGCGAGGCGCTCGTCGCGGCCTATGGCGGCGCCCGCGTCTACGCCCAGCTTTCGCGGTCCGAGGGCCTGCCCAACGTGCTCTGCGAGGCGATGGCGTGCGGCTGCGCGCCCGTGGGCAGCGAGGTTGCGGGCATCCCCGAGGCCATCGGCGAGGCGGGCGTGGTGGTGAAGACGCCGCTGATGGACGACGTGGTGGCGGCGCTGCGAAAAGGGCTGGACGAGGCCGCGACGCTCGGCCCGGCGGCCCGGCGGCGCATCGAAACAGCGTTCTCGCGCGCGCAACGGGAAGAAAAACTCCTCGCCGTGCTCGACCACATCCGCCGCGTGGCATGACGGTACCTGATGATCCTGTGGTGAGCATTGTCACCGGGGCCTACAACGCCTCCCAGTGGATCGGCGAGACGCTGCAGAGCGTCGAGGCGCAGACGTTCAGGCAGTTCGAGCACATCGTCGTGGACGACGGCTCGACCGATGGCACGGCGGAGATTGTGCGTGGCTATGGCGGCGTCCGCCTTGTCCAGAAAGAAAACGGCGGCGCGCCGTCGGCACGGAACGCAGGCATCGCGGCTGCACGCGGCGCGTTCGTCGCCTTCCTCGACCACGACGACCTCTGGACGCCCGACAAGCTTGAACGTCAGGTGGCGCTCCACCGCGCCCAGCCCGACCTGACGTGGAGTTACACCGATGCCGTTTTCTTCGACTCGGGCACGGGCGAGGACTTGCACCGCGTCCGCGACTTTTCGACCCCGCACAGCGGGCGCGTCTTCCGCCCGCTGCTGCTCAACAACTTTATCCCGTTCTCGTCGTCATTCGTCCGCCGCGACCTGTTCGCCACCTACGGCGGGCTGGACGAGCGCCCGGAACGCCGCCACATCGACGACTGGGACCTGTGGCTCCGCCTGGCCGCCGACGAGCCGCTGGGCTACGTGCCCGAGCCGCTCCTGCGCTACCGATGGCACGGCGAGCAGGCCACGCAGCGCATGAACCTCGACGACGCGCTCCGGCATCGCCTCGACATGCTCGGCGATGCGGTCGCGCGGGCGGGTGTTCCGCACCTGCGCGGCGCGGCACAGGCTGCCGCACATGTGGCCGTGGGCAGACTCCACCTGCAACGGGGCGACGCGCGGCGTGCGCGCAAGGTGTTCCGCGCCGCCGTCCGGCTCGACCCGCGAAGCCGGGTGGCGTGGACGTTTCTCGCCGCTTCGCTCACCCCGCGGCCCGTCCGGCGGCTGGCGCGCGCTCTTCGCCCCCACGCATGACCCGTTCCAATTCCCTGTGCTGTCCCCTCTGCGGCAACGCCGAGGGCAACACCACGCTCGACGCCCGCGAGATGATGTTCGGCACGCGCGAGCCGTTCACCTACGGCGCGTGCGCGGCCTGCGAAAGCCTGTGGCTGCTCGACGTGCCCGGCGACCTCAGCCCCTACTACCCGCCCGAGTACTATTCCTACCGCCACCTCGCCGCGCCGAATGCGCTGCGGGCGTACCTGCGCCGCGTGTGGGCGCGGCATCACCTGGCGCGGCCCACGCCGCTCGGGCGGCTGCTGACGCGGAAACTGGGCATCCCTGACTTTGCCGAGTGGGTGCGCCACGCCGGTGCACGCCTCGACAGCCGCATCCTCGACGTCGGGTGCGGGCAGGGCATGCTGCTGCGCCGGATGCACTGGAGCGGCTTCACGCACCTCACCGGCGCCGATCCGTTCATCGAACGCGAAACGCAGACGCCGGAGGGCATTCCCCTGCTCAAACGCCAACTCCACGAGGTAGAAGGCACGTTCGACCTCGTGATGTGCCACCACGCGCTCGAGCACATGCGCGACCCGCTCGATGCGCTCCAGCACATGCGCCGGTTGCTGGCCCCCGGCGGTGTACTGCTCGTCCGCATCCCGCTGGCCGACTCGTGGGCGCGGCACCACTACGGCGCAGACTGGTACGCGCTGGATGCGCCGCGCCACCTGTTCCTGATGACGCGCAGCAGCATGGCCGTTCTTGAAGAGCACGCCGGTCTCCGTGAGCAGGAGGTCGTGTACGATGCTTACGCCTTCACGCTGTGGACGAGTGAGCAGTACCGCGCGGGCATCCCGCTGATGGACGCCGAACGCTCCCACTTTCTCAATCCCGCCGGATCGCCGTTCACCGCCGAGGAGATCGCCGCCTTCGACGCGCAGGCCCGCGACCTCAACGCCGCCGGGCAGGGCGACACCGCCGCCTTCTACCTGCGTGCCCGATGAAGAAAGAGCCGGGAGCCTTGCTTCGACTGGTCAGGCAGAGCGGGCTGTATACCATCGGCAGCGCACTCGTGAAGGCCAGCGGCATCGTGCTGGCTTTTATCCACTGGAACCCGGCGTACCTGAGCCTCGCCGCGTACGGCTACCTCGACGGCCTCCAGTCGGCGGCGCTGCTGCTCATTCCCGTGCTGGGCCTGGGCCTCGCGTCGGGGCTGGTTCGGGAGATGGCAGCCGCGCGGGTGGGCACGGCTCCCTTTTCCGCCTTCTGCGCGGCGTGCGTGAGCGCGGGCAGCGCCGCCGTGGTGCTGGCGCTCGCGGCCCCGCTCGCGCGGCCGTTCCTGGGCGAGATGCCCGACCCCGTGCTGGCCGTGCGCCTCCTTGTCGTCTACGCCGCCGCCAAAACCATCGGCGCGATTCCGATGACGTATCTGCAGGCGCGTGAGAAGGCGGGCCTCTACAGCCTCGCGCTTTTCGGCGAATTCGCACTGCTCATCGTGGGCAACGTGGTGCTGGTGGTGGGGATGAAAATGGGCCTGCACGGGGCGCTGTGGGCGCTGGCATTGAGCGCGGCGGCGAGCGCGGCGGTGTTGAGCACGGGCATGCTCCGGCAGGTGGAGCGGCGCGTCGAGCGTGGCGTGGTGGTGAAGCTGCTGCGCTTTGGCGTGCCGCTGGTGCTGGCGGCGCTGGCATTCCCGTTTCTCCACATCGGCGACCGCTTTCTGATCGGCTGGATGCTCGGGGCGGACGAGCTGGGCGTCTACGCCGCCGCGGCAAAGGTGGCGGGCGTGGTCAACATGGTGCTGGTGCAGGGTTTCCAGAGCGCCTTCCTGGTGATCGGCCTCAAAACGCTGGGCGCGGGCGAGGGCGCGCGGCTGCACCGGAGGGCCTTCCGGCACTTCAGCGTCGTCGGCTGCGGCTTCGTGCTGGGGCTGTCGCTCTTCGCCTACGACGCCATCCGGTGGGTGGCGGAAAACCCGGTGTACCTCGAAGCGGCCCCGCTCATCTTCCCGCTGGCGCTCGGGCTGATGGCGTACGGCCTCTATGCTATCAGCGTCAACACGCTCTACGCGCACGGCTACACGCGGCACGTCTCGCTGGGGGTGGTGGGAGCTGCCGTGCTCAACGCCGTGCTCAACGTGCTGCTCTTGCCCGTGATGGGCCTCGCAGGCGCGGCGCTGGCCACGCTGGCGGCGTATGCCGTGCTGGCCGTGAGTGCCGCCGTCCTCTCACAGCGGCTCGAAAACTTCCGTTTTCCGTGGCCCGTGCTCGTGAAGCTGGTGGCGGCCATCGTCGCGCTCTACGCGCTCGGGCAGGCGGTGCAGAGACGCCGCGCCCGCCGTCCGGCTGGGCACGCGCGCCGTCCTGATGGTGGCCTATCCGCTCGTGGTGCTGGCGCTGGGCGTCTACCGCTGGCGCGAGGTGATGGAGGGCTGGCAGATGCTGCGGCGGATGCTGGGCTACACGAAAAAACCTCCGGCGTCGGTGTGACGCCGGAGGTTTGTAGGTTCGGTTGCCGAAGCCGCCTCAGAAGCCGAAACCACCGCCGTCTTGCTGCGGCTGGGGCGTCTGCTGCGGGCGGCGCTGCGGGCGAGGACCTTGCCGACCGAAATTCCACGTCAGCGTGGCCGACACCTGGCGCTGGCCCCAGTACCGGCGGCCTTCCTGGAACACGCTCTCCTGATCCGTGCGCACTTCGCCGTAGTAATTCATCTCGGCCCAGTCCATCGGGTCGCTCAGGCGCAGGTTGAGGCTGAGTTTTTCGCCGAGCGCCTGCCGGATGGCGAAGTCGGTGATGAGCATTCCTTCCATGCGCATCTGGCTAAACTCCATCGGCGAGCGGTAGAACGCGAAGAGTTGCAGGTCGGTGCCTTTGCGGAGGGTGTAGGACGCCGAGCCGCGCGCCGTCCACGCGACGAGGTCGTTGCCGAGCGAACTTTCGATGCTCGCCCCTGCCTCGGTCACCATGCGGTACACGCTCACGTTGGACATGAGGTTGAGCTTCTGGCCCACCCGCAGCGTCCCGATGGCCTCGGCCCCGTACGAATCGCTCTGGTCGGCGTTCGTGATCGTCTGCGTGTACTGCCCGCCAATGCCACTGCCCTCGATTTTGGGCCGCAGCGCGTCTACGGTGCGGCGGAAGAACGGGGTGAAGGTGAACGTGCGGCCCTGGCCGAACGCCGTGTACGTGGCCTCGAAGGCGTGCGTGTACTCAGGCTTGAGATCCGGATTGCCCCGGCGACCCATCTTGTCGTCCATCTCGACGAGGATGGGCGAGAGCAGGAACGTGGGCGGGCGGTTGACGCGCTTCGAGTAGGAGAGCTTCACCTGCTGCGCCTGCGTGAGGCTATACTGGAGAAACGCGCTCGGGTAGAGCGAGAAATAGTCGCGCGAGACGGCACTGGACTGCTCGAAGCCTGCCGCGTCGAAGCCGAGGGTGGCCTGTTCCGCGCGCAGACCTACCTGTCCGCTCCACTTGCCCCGCTGCGCGCCTACCTGCGCGTAGGCCGCGTACACCTGGTCGTCGTAGTCGAACGTCGAGGAGCGCCGGGGGTCGGCGGCATAGGCGCTGCCCGCCAGGGTGTCCCGGACGGTGTCGTCGGTGAGCCAGCGGAACGTCGTCTTAGTCCCCATTTCGAGCTTTATCTCACCCGGCAGCGGTCGCGTGTAGTCGAGTTGGAAAGACGCCTCGCGGTTGAGGTTGTCCTTGTCGTCGCGGGCGATAAAGCGACCCGCGAGCACGTCTGCCGCATCGTAGCGGAGGTCGTCGAAGCGGGTGAGGTCGCCGTTGCGCGACTGGTTGAAGCGTGCTTCCGCCGTCAACTCGTGCTGCGAAGGCGTGACGACGCGGCGGAAGCCTGCGGCGAAGTCCATCGTGAAAGCGTCGGTGTCGATGTCGGTGTTGCGCGCGGTACGCAAACCGTCCGACGTACTGGCCGAGAGGCCGTCGCGCCCGCCCCCGCGCAGCGCGGCAAGGGCCGTGGCATACAGGCTGTTCTGGCTGTTGAGTGTGTAGTCGGCCGAGCCGTTGAGCGTGTGGTTGGCCATGCGCATGTCCGACGTGTCCTCCTGGCGGAGAATCGGCGTGGCATCGCCGACGTTGGCGCGAAACATGTTGCCGCCGAAATGGCGGGCGTCGCTGCGCAGCCCGTAGGTCGCCGAGAGCATCCACTTGCCCGGGTTCGTGTTGACGTTGGCCGAGGCGTTGTACGATCCGTTTGAAACCGCCCCCGCCATGATCGTCCCGTTGGTGGCGAGGCTCGTGTTCTGCTTGAGCACGATGTTGAGCATCCCCGCCATGCCGTCGGGTTCGTATTTGGCAGACGGATTGGGGATGACCTCGACGCGCTCGATGGTGCCGGCCTGAAGCTGCTGCAAAAATGTGCTGATAAACTCGGCGGGCACGGGCGCAGGCTTGCCGTTGATGAGGATGGCCACGTTCTGGTTGCCGCGCAGGCTCACCTTGCCCTCGGCGTCCACCTCAACGGAGGGAATGTTGCGCAAGAGATCCGTCGCGTTGCCACCCGAGGCCACGATCTGGTCTTTGGTGTTGTAGATCGTCCGGTCGATGGCGACTTCCATCGCCTCGCGCTCGGCTTCGACCTCAACGCCTTCCATCTGGGCGGCGTCTTCGCTGAGCGAAAGCGTGCCTGTATCCACGCGGGGGGCGGAGGCGGTGAGTTCGACGTTCTGGCGCAGCGTGCGGAAGCCGACGAAGCTCACGCGCAACTCGTACGCACCCATGCGGACGCCTTCGATACGGAAACGTCCATCGGCATCGGTGATGGAGCCGGTGACGAGGCTGGAGTCGGCGGCGCTCCACAGCGACACGGTTGCCGAAGGAATGGGGGAGCCGGTCGCGGCTTCGGTAACAGCGCCCGCGACCACGCCGGGAGCAGGTTGCTGCGCGCGTGCCGGCAGGATCAGGCTGGCGACCAGCAAGCAGAGGAGAAAAGACCTTTTCATGATCGGTGAGAGATAGGGCGAGGGAATGGGCACCCTTGACGAGCCTTCTCGCGCAGAGTTACGCCGGGTTTATCCAACAAATGGGTGCCGCCCGCGCGCTGGTTGACTTGGGTGAGGGGGGCGTCTAAATTGCTCCTGCACGCCTCTCGCCGCGCCGTTGCGCGCACCGGGAGCTTCTTCTGACTCCTCTCTCCTCTTTTTCGACATGGCAGAATCAGACTACGGAACCGCGCTCGGCATGGTCGAGACCAAAGGCCTCATCGGTGCGATAGAAGCGGCGGACGCGATGGTGAAGGCCGCGCGCGTGCGCCTGATCGGCAAAGAGCAGATCGGCGGCGGCTACGTCACCGTCATGGTGCGGGGCGACGTGGGCGCGGTGAAGGCCGCCACCGACGCCGGGGCCGCTGCTGCCGAGCGCGTGGGCGAACTGGTGTCGGTACACGTCATCCCGCGCCCGCACGCCGACGTGGAAGTGATTCTGCCGGGAAGCTAACGTCCGGCTTCCCATGGACTACGACGACGCGGCCTACGGCATGGTGGAGACGCGCGGCCTGGTGGCCGCCCTCGAAGCCGCCGACGCGATGCTCAAAACCGCCGACGTGCGGCTCGTGGCGCGCACCCGCGTCGATGCGGGCCTCATCACGGTGCAGATCTCTGGAGCCGTAGCGGCGGTGCGCGCGGCGGTAGACGCCGGGCGGGCTGCGGCGGCGCGCGTGGGCGAGGTCGTCGGCGCGCACGTCATCCCACGCCCGGCGGCATCGGTGCGTGAGGTGATGTCGGCCACGCCGGTGAAAGTGCGTTCCACGCACGCCTCGCTAGACGATCACACGGTGCAGGAGCTGCGCCGCCTGGTGCGCGCCTTGCCCGAGAGTCCGCTCCAGGGCCGCGCGCTGTCGCGTGCCACGCGCCAACAGCTGCTCGACGCGCTGCGGCCATGATGGGCGTGGGCCGCGCCAGCCTGTGGGAGTCGATGCGCCGGCTCTTCACGCCCGGCGCGTCGGACCGCGACGCGGGGAGGCCGCCCCACGCGGGCCGGGCCGCGCTCCTGTGCTTGCTGGCGGCCATCGTCATCTGGTTTCTGCTCACGATGGGCGAGCCGCACACCGCCACGCTGCCGTTCCGCGTGGTGCTGCTCAACCCACCGCCCGGCGAGGCACTCGTCGCACCACTGCCTGAGGAGGTCACGGGACGGGTGGAGGGCGACGGCTTCCAGATCCTCCAGCTCTTTTTCAACACCCCCCGCATCGATCTGCGCGCGTCGAGTTCCAGCGTAGACCTGATGGATCAGGCCAACACGCTGCCGAGCAGCGTGGACGTGCTCAGTCTCACTCCGCGCACGCTCTCACTCGAAACCGACGAACTCGTGCAGCGCCGCATTCCCGTGGACCTGCGCGCCGTCTTCCGGCCTGCCACGACGTACAGCTTCACCGATGCCGACTCTGTCCGCTACACGCCCGACTCGGTGACGGTGGCGGGCGCGGCGCGCGTGGTTAACCGGCTCCGCTCCTGGCCCAGCGAGGTGCGCTCGTTCACCAACCTGCGCGACTCGATCCAGGTCACCATCCCGCTCGTCGATACGTTGCAAGGCTACGTCACGGTTGAGCCGAAAGAAGTGCACGTTCGTGTGGGCGTGGCCGCCTTTACCGAAGTTGAGCGCGTCGTGGAGGTCACCATTAGCAGCGCCCCGTCCGAGCGAGCAGGTGGCCCGGCTGACGCCCGCCGAGGTGCGCGTGCGCTTCAACGTGCTGCTCTCGCAGTACCGCGAAGCCCTCGACGCCGACATCCGGGCCTTCGTGTCGTTCGACGACATCCGGCGGGACAACACCAACCGCCTGCGGCCCACCCTCGTGCTGCCCGACAACCTCCTCATCCGCGATGTCGATGTCACGCCCGCGACGGTCGGCTATTACACCGTGCAGGCTGGGCGGCAGTAATGGGTTTTCTGACGCTCGCGGTGGCGTGCAGCCTCTCCATCGGCATGGTCTTCAAGTGGGCCGCGCTGCGCCACCTCGACCGGCTTCGCCTGCTGACGGTCAACTACGGCACCGGCGCGGTGCTGGCCCTGCTGCTGTGGATGGCAGGAGAAGCACGTGGCGCGATGTCGCTGCCGCTGCTGGGGCTGGGGCTGTTCACCGGCGCGCTGTTCATCGGAGGCTTCTTCCTACTGAGCCTCGCCACCGAGCGCGCGGGCATGGGCCTCGCCCTCGGCGTAATGCGGCTGTCGGTGGTGGTGCCCGTGGCGGTGTCGTGGTCGGTGTGGCGCGAGGTGCCCACGCCGTTGCAGCAGGCCGGGCTGGTGGTGGCGTGCGCGGCGCTGCTGCTGCTCGCGTGGCCCGCGCGTGCCGGCCGCACCGTCGGCCACCGCGCGGGGTACGTGCTCATGGGGCTCTTCGCCGTGGGCGGCGTGGCGGATGTGCTGCTCAAAACGTTCGATGAGCAGTTCAGTGCGCACGTGCCTGATGCCGCCTACCTGGCCCTCGTCTTCGCCACGGCATGTATCATCGGCTGCGCCGGGCTCTTGCGGCGCGCGGCGCCCGAGTCGCGGGCGGAGAGTCGCGTGTACGTGGCGGGCGCTGCGCTCGGTGTCGTCAACTACGGGTCGGCGGTATTTCTGCTGGAAGCCGTCGCGCGGATGCGTGGGACGGTCGTGTTTCCGCTCAACAACATCGCCATCGTCGTGGGCAGTGCGCTGCTGGGGCGCTGGGTGTGGAACGAACCCATCGGGCGGCGCAACCGGCTGGGCCTCGCCTGCGCCGTCGCCGCGCTGCTCCTACTCGGAAGCGGTGCATAGCACGGAAAGGCACGGGTTTTGGATGGGTACGTCCGGTCGTTGTACCGTATGCTGAAAGCAGCAGCACGATCGTGCCTTCTCTGCGTCTCCCCGGTTAAGCCACCACGGTACACGTCGATAAGCGTATTATCTTCCCACTCTTACTGGTGATCCATGGAACTCCGGAACCACACGCTGTCCCCCAACGCTATGAGCCTTACGGCCGAACACCCGGCACCGGGCCTCGCCATCATCCGTGTCGGCAAGGCGCTCGATTTTCGCAACGCATCCGACTTCAAGGCGCTCTGTCAGGAGCACCTGCAGCAGGGGACGCAGAACTTCATTCTCGACTTTTCCGAAACAGGTATCCTCGATTCGACGGGCCTCGGCTCGATCTTCTCGGTTTACCGGCAGGTGTCGCCGCAGGGCGGGCAGGTCGTCTTCGCCTCGGTGTCGCGGCCTGTGCAGGTCGTCGTTCAGCTGACGCGCACCTACAAGGTCTTCAAGCAGTATCCCACCGTCGACGCGGCGCAGGAAGCGTTTGCATGAGCCGGCTTTCTCCCATCTCCCCTTCATGGTGGCTCTGACATACCAGTTCAGCGCGCTCGACACCGTCGTAGAAGAAGCACACCTTTTTTTCGAGCCTCTCCTGTCCGATGCGGCCGGGCCGGTGCGGGCCTCGATGATGCTTCACCTGCAACTGGCGGTACACGAGTGGCTGGCGAACCTCGTCCAGCACGCACGTTTCCCCACAGGAAGCCCCGAGATCTCGCTCGCCATCGACGAGCAGGACGAGGCCGTGGTGTGCGTGGTGGAGGACAACTCGGACGGCTTCGACCTCGAAGACGCCCTTCGCAAGCGGCGCGAGGGACTCAACCCGCTGCCCGAGCGGGGGATGGGCCTGCTCATCCTCTTCGCCTGTGCTCGGGAAATCCACTACGACCGTCACCGTGAGGGGAAGAACATGCTCCGCTTCGTCGTTTCCGATGAAGGGGAGAAAACCCTGAATATTCCGTTCTAAGCGCGTGGAGCCCGAGCATTCTATCCTGATTGTCGAAGATGAGCAGACGCTGCGGCGCTTGCTCGAGTACCGGCTTGGCAAGATCTACCGCGTGCGTACCGCTGCCAACGGGCGCGAGGCGCTCGACCAGGTGCGCGAGGAGATCCCGAGCCTCATCGTCTCGGACATCATGATGCCGCAGATGGACGGCTTCGCGTTGCAGGCCGAACTCCAGGGCGAGCCGCACACGCGCATCATCCCGTTCATCTTCCTCACCGCCAAGGCCGATGAGCAGAGCCGCGCGCGCGGCCTCCGCACGGGCGTGGACGATTACATCACCAAGCCGTTCGACATCGAGCAGCTCCTCGTCCGCATCCAGCGGCTGCTCGAACGCACGCACCTCTACCAGACGCAGCTCGAAGGGCGCATCGGGCAGGATTTCTCGCAGAAGCTCATGCCGCGGCAGATGCCGCAGGTGAACGGCTACGGCATCCATTACTTCAACCTGCCGCGCGAGCAGGGCGGCGGCGACTTTTTCGACTGGGTCGAGATCGAGCCGGGCGTGTTCCTCTTCACGCTGGGCGACGTGATGGGCAAGGGCATCCAGGCCAAGTTCTACGCCTTCAGCTTCCTCTCCTACGTGCGCGGCACCATCCACGCCATGATGCGCCAGGTGGACTCGCCCGCCGCCCTTATGACGCGCGTGAACCAGATCCTCATGCAGGACGCCGTGATGGAGGAGACGTTCGCGTCGCTGCTGCTCTTTCGATGGGACTCGAAGACGCACCACATCACGTATTGCAACGCCGGCCACTGCCGCCCCGTGACGGCCTCGCCGCGCGGCGCGACCGTCGTGGCCGAGAGCGACATGGTGCTGGGCCTGCACCCGGAAACCGAGTTTGTCGATCACACGATCACGATCGAGCCGGAAATGTCCTTTTTTGCCTACACCGACGGCTTGCTAGAGCAGCGCCTGACCTCGGGGGAAATGGTGGGCGAGCGCGGCCTGATGCAGGTGGCCCGGCAGGTGCAGAACAACCCCGAGCCGCTCCGGCAACTCACGCAGACGCTCCGCGACCAGACGGCCGACGGCACCTTTACCGACGACATCCTCGCCTTCTGGCTCAAACGCCAGGACTGAGCACGCCAATTCTGCACGCGAGGATCAGGAACGGTGCCGGGCAGCCCGTTCGGTCAGCACCTTCCGATCTGGCTTGAGGCCGTCGGACTCCGGTAGCGGGAGAAAGGCGACGGGAATTTTGAAGCGCGGCAGGACGGCTTCGAGCGTTTTCCGAAGCGCCGCTACGCCACGCAGGTTTTCCGGCGCGATGAAGGCGACGGGGCGGAAGCCGAACTCCGCGTCGGGCACGGGCACGACGATGCTCTGCGTTACGCCCGCGTGCGCGAGGGCACGCTCGATCTCCTCCGGCTGGATGTTCTCGCCTCCGGAGATGAACAGAAAATCGCGCCGCCCCTCGACGTGCAGGAATCCATCGGCGTCGAGGTGGCCGAGGTCGCCGGTGGCGTACCAGCCGTCGGCGTCGAAGGGCGCGACGAGGCCGCCGGGTGTTTGATAGCCGACGAAGCGCGTCCGGCCTCGCACGTGGATTTCACCGCCCGCGAGGCGGAGGTCGCGGTGGGGCAGCAGGCGGCCCGAGGAGCGGAGCGCATCGCGGGAAGCGCCGGGCGGGGTCGTCGTCACTTGCGAGGCCATCTCGGTGAGGCCGTAGGTAGTGTGGACGGGCAGGCCGCGCGCGATGCATTCGTCCAGCAGCGAGGCGGGGATGGCGCTGCCGCCGAGCAGGATCGCGCGCAGCGAGGCCGGAGGCGGCGTTTTCTCGCGCAGCAACCGCGCGAGTTGCGTGGCGACGAGCGACACGTGACTGATGCCGGGCGCGAACGCCGAGGTGTTCGCCCCAAAGGCCACCGACGCCTCAGCCTCTAGCACCCGGAACAGGATAGCCAGCCCGCCGACGTGGTAGAGCGGCAGCGCCAGCAGCCACGCATCGCTGGGGCTGAGCGGCATGTTGACGGCTGCGCCGCGCGCGTTCCAGACGTGGTTGCCCAGCGTGTGCAACGCAGCTTTGGGCGTGCCCGTGGAGCCGGAGGTGAACACGTAGGTCGCGGGCGCGTCGAGGGCGAGGTCGGGCCACGCGGGCAGGGCAGCGGGCGCGGCGTCAAGCGCGGCGGGGTCGAGCAGCGGCACGCCCACTTCCATGGCCTCATTAGCGACGAGCGCACGGGCGTCCACGAGTCGGAGCGCGTCGCGCAGCACGCTGATGGGCAGGCGGGTGGACAGCGGCGCGGCGACAGCGCCCATCCGCCAGAGCGCGACGAGAAGGGCGGCGGCGTGGGGCGTCGGGCCAAGGCGCAGCGCCACCACGTCGCCCGCGCGGATGCCTGCCGCCCGCAGCCCGCCCGCCATCCTCTCGGAAGCGCGCAGCAGGCTATCGGACGAGAGGCGCAGCGGTTCAGGCATCGGGCAGGTCAGCGGGGAGGGACGCGAGGACGGGAGCGACTTCGATCTCCGGGCCATCGAGCGGAAGTCGGTTCGGCAGCACGTCGCGGGCGATGCGGCGGTAGGTGTCGAGTCCGGCGGGCGGTGTGCCGCCCAGCGCCGCCGCCAGCGCCACGTTGGCGCGCATCCCCACGCCCGTCTCGAAGGCCGCGCTCACGACGGCCTCCATGCCGCGTTCACGCGCGGCTAGCGCCCAGCGCCACGCCGTCAGCACGCCGCCGAGCAGCATGGGTTTGAGCACGACGGCGCGGGCATACGGATGGGCGCGCAGCATGTCGGGCGTGCTTCCGACGAGTGTTTCGTCGAGCGCGACGGGCAGCAGGCGGGCGGCATCCGGCAGATCAGCGGCGCGGGCGACGGGTTCTTCGACGTACGCGAGGGCGATCCCATTGATGCCTTCCGCAAACGTTCTGACTTCGACCAGCGACCAGGCGCGGTTGGCGTCGAGGCGCAGTGCGACGGTCGGGCCGAGTGCGTCCGCCACGGCCCGCACCCGCGCCACGTCGTCTTGAACCGGGCGGCGGCCCACTTTGAGTTTCACGGCTTGGTACCCCTGCCGATAGAGGCGGCGCGCTTCGGTGGCGGCATCGTCCGGGGTTTCCATCGTGATAAGGCCGTTGACCTGCACGATTTCGGCGGCATCTGGATCGAGAAGCCGGGCCATCGTGGTGCCCCGGTGCTGCGCGTGGAGGTCGAGCAGGGCGCTTTCGACGGCAGCATGCGCGGCGGGCGGCTGTTTCGGAAAAACGAGCGGAGCGGAGGGCTGAAAAACGGCGAGGGCGTCGGCGAAAAGTGTGGGCGCGAGGGAGGCCAGCGCCGCGCGCGCCTCGGCGAGCGTGTCGGGACTGAAGCCGGGCAGCGGAGCGGCCTCGCCCCACCCCACGCACCCGTTCTGTTCTAGGCGCAGCAGCACGCCTTCTCGTTCGGTGTACGTCCGGCCCGCGAGCGTGAGCGGGGCGGCGAGAGGCGCGCGGAACGGAATAAGCGTGACTTCCATCACAGCACCCATCCCACCGCGAACAGCACGCTGTAGACGAACAGCAGCTTTCCCATCGTGCCGAGCAGCGGGTTGAGGGCGTCGGCGGCGTTGGTGCGCCACGCTGTCCGGATGCCGGGCCAGCCCAGCACGGCCACCACAGACGCCGCCATCGCCGGAGCGTGCGCGCCCGTCCACGCCCACAGCACCACCGGCACGAGCGCGGCGCCGAGGATCGTGAAGGCGTAGAGCGCCGCGCCGAAGCGCGTGCCGAAGCGCACGATGAGCGTCCGCTTGTCCGCCGCCCGGTCCTCGTCCACGTCGCGCAGGTTGTTGACGACGAGCAGCGCCGCCGACAGCAGGCCCGGCCCCAGCCCCGCCACGAGCGCCACGGGCGTGATGGTGAGCGTCTGCACGTAGTACGTGCCGCCGACGGCCACCGGCCCGAAGAACAGCAGCACGAACACGTCGCCCAGGCCGAGGTAGGCGAGCGCGTGGCGGCCCGCCGTGTACGCGATGCCCGCCGCAATGGACGCGATCCCGATGGCGAGCACCGGCCAGCCGCCGCGCCAGACGAGGTACAGCCCCACAGCGAACGCCAGCCCGAAGGCCAGAATCGTGGCGCGCTTCATCGTCTCGGGCGCGACGAGGCCCGCCTGCGTGGCGCGCATCGGCCCCTTGCGCGCGTCGGTGTCGGCCCCCTTCAGGAAATCGACGTAGTCGTTCGAGAAGTTGGTGCCGATCTGGATGAGGACGGCACCGAGCAGCGCCGCGAGTGCCGCGAGCGCGTGGAACCCCCCGTCCGCGTACGCCATCGCCGTGCCGACGAGCACGGGCGCGACGGCGGCCAGCAGCGTTTTGGGACGGGCGGCGAGCCACCAGGTGTGAAAGGTGGAACGCGGAGCGCGGGACGCGGAACGACGGCGAATATCCTCCGTGGCATTCGGCTTCGCACTTCCGCGTGCCGCGTTTCCACTTCCGACTTTCCCTCTCACGGTCGCTTGGGAAACTGGCCGAAGTCCGGCTTGCGTTTTTCGACGTAGGCGTTGCGGCCTTCCTGGCCTTCCTCGGTCATGTAGAACAGGAGCGTGGCGTTGCCCGCCAGTTCCTGCACACCCGCCTGTCCGTCGAGGGCCGCGTTGAAGCCGCTCTTGAGGCAGCGCAGCGCGATGGGCGAGTGCTGGAGCATCTCGCGGCACCACTGCACAGTCTCCTTTTCGAGATCGGCGAGCGGCACGACGGTGTTGACGAGGCCCATGTCGAGGGCCTGCTGGGCGCTGTACGGGCGGCACAGGTACCAGATCTCACGCGCCTTTTTCTGCCCGACGATAGAGGCGAGGTACGCCGCGCCGAAGCCGCCGTCGAACGAGCCCACGCGCGGGCCGGTCTGCATGAACTGCGCGTTGTCGGCGGCGATGGTGAGGTCGCACATGACGTGCAGCACGTGGCCGCCACCGACGGCCCAGCCTGCCACCATCGCCACGACGGGCTTGGGGCACGAGCGGATCATCCGCTGGAAGTCGAGCACGTTGAGGCGTTCCATGCCCGAGCCCTGCTCCTTGTAGCCCGCGTCGCCGCGCACGGTCTGGTCGCCGCCCGAGCAGAAGGCCTCCGGCCCCTGGCCCGTCAGGATGATGACGCCGATGTCGAGGTCGTCGCGGGCGTCGTCGAGGGCTTTGATCATCTCCTTCACCGTCGTCGGGGTGAAGGCGTTGCGCTTCTCGGGCCGGTTGATGGTGATCTTGGCGATCCCTTCGGCTTTGTGGTAGAGGATCTCGGAGAATTCGGCGGCGGTCTGCCAGTCGAGGGCGGGCTGGATGGGATTCATGTCGTGGAGATGAGTGGAAACACGCCCTGAACCCCGCCGGGCGCGCTCGGGTTGCCAACTAACCTCCCTCGCTCGCCTCGTTTCCGGTCCGCCTCACACGAGGGAGCCGGCCCCAGGCCATGGAGGTCACCGCAACGCTCCACCAAACGTATCGCACTGGTCTTCGTCGCCTGTTTCGAGGCCCTTGCGGAACCACGACATCCGCTGCTCGGCGCTGCCGTGCGTGAACGACTCGGGCACGACGCGCCCCTGCGTTTGCCGCTGGATGGTGTCGTCGCCGACGGCGGCGGCGGCGCGCAGGCCTTCCTCAATGTCGCCTTCTTCGAGCAGGTTGCGTTCCGTCGCGGCGAAGTGCGCCCACACGCCCGCGAAGCAATCGGCTTGCAACTCCATGCGAACGCTCAGTTCGTTGGCGTCGGTTTGCGAGGCGCGCTGCCGCATGCCCTGCACACGCTCCGAGATGCCGAGAAGCGTTTGAACGTGGTGGCCCACCTCGTGCGCGATCACGTAGGCCTGCGCGAAGTCACCCGGCGCGCCGAAGCGCCGGGCCAGCTCGTCGAAGAAGCCCAGGTCGATGTACACCCGCTGGTCGAGCGGGCAGTAAAACGGCCCCATCGCCGATTGCGCCGTGCCGCAGGCCGACTGGTCGAGGCCGCTGAAAAACACCATCGTGGGTTCGCGGTAGGTGTAGCCCGCCTCGCGGAAGATGCGGCCCCACGTCTCCTCGGTGTCGGCGAGGGTCACCTCGGCGGTTTCGCGCATCTGCGCCTCGCGGGGCGACTCCTGGTACGGCCCGGACTGCTCGACGCCCGCCGTCGGCGCGCCGCCCTGGGGCAGGATGTCGCCGGGATCGATGCCGAGGAAGCTGGCGATGAGCACGAGCACGAGCCCACCTAGCCCGCCGCCGATGGCGAGGCCACGCCTGCCCCCGCTGCCACGGCGATCGTCGATGTTGGAGGAGCGGCGGCGGCCTTCAGTGCGCATGGTCGTGAAAGAGAAAATGGATGGAGGCGAAGTTTACACAGGATCCAACAGCCAAAGCGCAACGGTAGTGCGATTCTGCTAAGGTGCGTGTCGTTGTAATTATGTAACTTGGCTGTCCTTTCGGTGCTCGTCCCCGGTGCCGCCTTTGAAGAAGCGACCGCGATGGGCCGCCCGCCTCCCCCCGATCCCACAGAGCCTGATTCCATGGAGCCCCACTCCATGAACCACGAAGAAACCGCATTGAACGCAGAGCAGCCGGACATAAACAGCAGCGTCTCGAAATCCCAGCAGGACCCGTTTGTCGTCGTCGGGTTGGGGGCATCGGCGGGAGGGTTGCAGGCGCTGGAGGCGTTTTTCAGTGCGCTGCCGAAGACGGACGGGGCGGCGTTCGTGGTCGTCATCCACCTTGACCCGAGCCGCGAGAGCGAGATGGCGGAGATCCTCGGGCGGTCGGTGCCGCTGCCCGTCACGCAGGTCACTGAGGCCGTCGAGGTGGAGCGGGGTCACGTGTACGTCATCCCACCCAACCGCAACCTGGCGATGGAGGATGGGCAGCTGCGCCTCGAGCCGCTCGAAGACGAGCGCCGCCGCCGCCGTCCCATCGACCACTTCTTCCGCACCCTTGGCGAGGCCTACGCCGAGCACGCCGTGGGCGTGGTGCTCTCGGGCACGGGGCAGAATGGTACCGTGGGCGTGCGCCGCATCAAGGAGTGCGGCGGGCTGGTGCTGGCGCAGGACCCCGACGAGGCGGCCTTCGACGAGATGCCGCGCAGCGCCATCACGTCGGGGCAGGTGGACCAGGTGGCGACGGCGGCCCGCCTGGGCCACGAAGTCATCGCCTATGCTGAGCACCTGCACCGCGTTCGCCTGCCCGAAAGCCACCCGGACAGCCTGCCCGTCGACGACGTGCAGACGGTCCGGCGTATCCTCGGGCAACTCCGCACGCGCACCGGGCACGACTTCGCGCTCTACAAACGCCCCACCGTGCTGCGGCAGCTGGCGCGGCGGCTGCACGTCGCCGGCCTGAGTTCGCTGACCGACTACTACGACTACCTCCGCCGCCACGCGGGCGAGGCTGAGAAGCTGCTCAAAGACCTGCTCATCTCCGTCACCAACTTCTTCCGCGACCCCGATACGTTCGAGGCGCTCGAAAAGGAGGTCATTCCCCGCCTGTTCGAGGGCAAGAGCGCGGGAGGCAACATACGGGTGTGGGTAGCTGGGTGTGCCACGGGCGAGGAGGCGTATTCGCTGGCGATGCTGCTGGCCGAGCACGCTGCCGGGCTCACGGAGCCCTCGGCATTTCAGGTGTTCGCCACCGACCTGAGCGAACACGCCATCCAGACGGCGCGGGCGGGTGTCTATCCGGAATCCATCGAGGCCGACGTGACGCCGGAGCGGTTGCAGGCGTGGTTCCGCAAGACGGGGGCGGGCTACCGCGTACGTGAAGATCTGCGCGAGCGCGTGCTGTTCGCGCCGCACAACCTGCTCAAAGACCCGCCCTTCGCGCACGTCGACCTCGTCGCGTGCCGCAACCTGCTCATCTACCTGCAGCCTTCCTTGCAGCGGCGCGTGCTGGAACTGTTCCACTACGCGCTGCGCCCCGGTGGCACGCTGTTCCTGGGCTCGAGCGAAACCGCCGACGCGGCCAAAGACCTGTTCACACTCGTGGACAAAAAGGCGCGCCTCTACCGCAGCCGCGAGACGGAGGCGGTGCTGTCGCGCGTGCCTCCGGTGACGCGGCTGCGTGGCGTACCCGTGCCTCCACCCGTGGAAGACGACGCACCGGGGCCGATGCCCGTGGCGGCGCTGCACGAGCAACTCCGCGCCGCCATGGCTCCGCCGAGCGTGCTCGTCGACGAGGCCCACAACGTCGTCCACCTCTCCGACGCCGTCGCGCCGTTTCTCCAGATGGGCGGCGGCGAGCCCACGCAGAACGTACTCCGCCTGGTGCGGCCCGCGCTGCGCCCAGCCGTGCAGGCGGCCCTGTTCCAGGTGCGGCGCAACGGCGGCACCGTCACCTCCGGCCCCGTCCACGTCGAGATCGACGGCGCGGAGGCGTCGGTGCGGTTGCGCGTGGTGGCGGCGGAAGCCTCCGGCTACACGCAGCTCGTGTTCGAGGCCGAGCCGCTCGCGCCGGAGGCTCCGTCCACGGCGCACAGCCCCGACACACGCGCCGCGGTGCTCCAGCAAGAGGTGGCCGAAACACACGAACAACTCCAGCTGACCATCGAGGAGTTCGAGACGAGCCGCGAGGAGTTGCTCGCGCAGAACGAAGAACTTCAGTCGATCAACGAAGAACTGCGCTCGACCGCCGAGGAGTTGGAGACGTCGAAAGAAGAGGCGCAGTCGATGGCAGAGGAGTTGCAGGCCGTCAACGACGAACTCAAAGGCAAAGTCGACGAGCTGGCGCGGGCCAAAGGCGACCTCGAAAACCTCATAGCCGCCACCGAGATCGCTACGCTGTTTCTGGACAAGAAGCTGCACATCCAGTGGTTCACGCCGCACGTGCGCCACCACTTCCACGTTCGCGCCTCTGACACCGGGCGGCCCCTGGCGGATTTCGCGCAGAAATTCGGCAGCGTCCGGCTCGTCGAGGACGCCCAGACGGTGCTCGAACGCCTCGAAGTGCGCGAGCGTGAGGTCGAGGTCGAGGGCGGCGCGTGGCACCTCGTCCAGGTACGCCCCTACCGCAGTGTCGAAGACCGCATCGTGGGCGTCGTGGTGACGTTCATGGACATCACCGAGCGCAAAAAGCAGGAGGCCGCCCTCGAGCAGGGCGCCGCGCGCTTCCGCGCGCTCGTCGAGGCGTCGGCACAGATCATCTGGACGGCAGACGCGCGCGGGAAGGTCGTGGAGGACTCGCCCTCGTGGCGCGCCTTCACCGGGCAGTCCTTCGACGAGTGGAAGGGCGACGGGTGGGCACAGGCCATCCACCCCGCAGACCGCGCCGCGGTAGTAGACAAGTGGCAGCGCGCCGTGGCCGGGGCGCAGGGGTTCGAGACCGAGTTCCGGTTGCGCCACGCGCCCAGCCAGCGCTGGCGGTGGATGCGCGCGCGCGCCGTGCCGCTGTTCACCTCCGAGGGCGACGTTCGCGGCTGGGTGGGCATGAACGAGGACGTGACCGACACGCGCGAAGCCGCCGACGCGCTGCGCCAGAGCGAAGAGCAGTACCGCCTGCTCGTCGAGAGCACCACCGAGTACGCGATGATGACGCTCGACCCCGGCGGCAACATCGTCTCGTGGAGCAAGGGAGCCGAGCACATCTTCGGCTACGCCGAGGAGGACGTTCTGGGGCAGCCTGGCGCGCTGATCTTCACGCCGGAAGACCGGGCGGCAGGCGCTCCCGAGGCCGAGGTGACGCAGGCCGCAGAGACGGGCTGCGCCGACGACGACCGCTGGCACCTCCGAAAGAATGGCAGCCGGTTCTGGGCCAGCGGTGTCATGACGGCGCTGCGCGAGGCCGACGGCACGCTCCGCGGCTTTGCCAAAGTCCTCCGCGACAACACCGAGCGAAAGCAGGTAGAAGACGCCCTGCGCGCCTCCGAGGAGCGCCTGCGCCAGGCCCTCACCGTTGCCCGCATGGGCACGTGGGCCTACGACGTCGGACGCAACATCATCCGGTTGGATGAGCGCGCCCGCGAGGTTTTTGGGTTCGATAAGGAATGTGCATCTCCCGAGGAGGTCGCCGCCAACGTGCATCCGGACGACGCGGGGGCGTTCGAGGCCGCGAGCGCCGCGGCACTTGCTCCCGGCGGCAGCGGGACGCTCAGCGAGACGCACCGGGTCGTGGACCCCGACGGCACCGTGCGGTGGGTGCTGGGGCAGACGGAAGTGTTTTTCGAAGGCGAAGGAGACGCCCGCCGTCCCACGCGCGCCGTTGGTGTGGTCCTCGACGTGACCGAAGAGCGAGAGGCCGAGGCGATGCTCCGCGCCAGCGAAGCGCGCTTCCGCGCGATGGCCGAGACGGTGCCCGACGTGCTCTTCACCGCCACTGCGGACGGCGTCGTGGACTACGTCAGCCAGCAGATGGAGGACCTCACCGGCACGGCGCCCGAGGCGCTCCTCGGCACGCGCATGTGGCCCGCGCTCCTCCACCCCGGCGACGCCGCGCGAGCCGAGCAGGCGTGGGCGGAAGCCGTCGAGCGCTGCGAGGCCTACGAACTCCGCTACCGGCTCCGCACGTGCGACGGCACGTACTGCTGGGTCATCGTGCGCGCCCGCCCCTTCCTCGACGCCGACGGCGCGCTGGTGCAGTGGTTTGGCTCCATCACCGACGTCGACGCCCTCACCGGAGCCGAGCAGGCCCTTCAGGCCCTCAACGACGAGTTGGAAACGCGCGTGGAGGAGCGCACCGCGCAGGTGCTGCACCTGGCCCGCCGCCTGGCGACGGCCGAGCAGCAGGAGCGGCAGCGCATCGCGCAGGTACTCCACGACGACCTCCAGCAGCAGCTCTATGGCATGAGCGTCATGCTGGAACTGCTGGGCAGCGTCGGCGATGCCGCCAAGAAGGAGAAGCTGACCGGCCAGGTCACCACCACGCTCGACCAGGCCATCCACCTCACCCGCACGCTGGCCACCGAACTGAGTCCGCCGGTGATGGAAAGCGAGCGCCTCGACGACCTGCTGCACTGGCTCGCGCTGCGCGAGGAAGAGCAGCGGAATCTGCACGTACACGTGGAGATGCGCGGCGCGTGTACCCTGCCGGATCACGGGCTGCGCGTGCTACTCTACCAGATCCTGCGCGAGTTGCTGCTCAACGTCACCAAGTACGCGGGCGTCGGTGCGGCGCACCTGGAAGCGTGGCAGCAAGGCGGATCTGTCCACATCCTGGTGCGCGACGACGGCGATGGCTTCGACCCGCAGGCGCTGCGCGCCGCGCAGGTGACGGGCGGCTTCGGCTTCAACAGCATCCGCGAGCGCCTCCGCATGGTGGGCGGCCACATCGAGATCGATTCCGCGCCGGGAGAAGGTACCCGGGTGAGGGTGTCGCTGCCGGTGGAACTGCCCGAGGGAGCTTAGAGGCACGCCACTCGTATTACGTGTGGCACTCTATCTCCGTTCTCATCCGCTTTCATGCGCCGCCGGATCTTCCTCGTAGACGACCATCCCGTTGCCCGGCAGGGGTTGCGGATGGTGCTCGAGAACGAATCCGACCTGGAGGTGTGCGGCGAGGCGGCGGACGTGCCCTCGGCCCTCGACGGCATCGAAGCGCTCCGCCCCGAACTCGTCGTCACCGACCTGGAACTGGAGCACCGCAGCGGCCTCGACGTGCTGCGCGCCATGCAGCGGTTTCCCTTCCGCCCACATGGCCTCGTGGTGTCGATGTACGACGAGGTGCTCTACGCTCACCGGGCGCTGCGCGCGGGCGCGCAGGGCTACGCCATGAAACGCGCCTCGGGTGCCGAGGTCGTCCACGCCGTGCGCGAAGTGCTCGCCGGGCGCATCTACCTCAGCGGCGCGCTCCGGCAACGCGAGAACGGAGCGCTGGAAGGCGACCTGCACCTCTCCCTCATGTCCCTGCTCACCGACCGGGAGTTGGAGGTGTTTCTGCTGCTCGGCGAGGGCTACGCACCCCGCCACATCGCCGATAAGCTGCACCTGAGCCCCAGCACCGTCGAGGTGTACCGGCAGCACCTCAAAGAAAAGCTGAACCTGGAATCGTCGGCGTTGCTGGGCCGCTACGCCGTGGCCTGGTGCCGCAGCCACGTGCTGCCGAAAGATGTCCCGACCGGCGCGTAGACCGGTCGCGTTTAGCAGGATTCCGGTATAGCGCCCGCGCCCGTGCCGAGGTAACCTGCCTTGCTTAACGGAGGCCCCGAGGGTGCTGCTGCACCGAGCCTCCGTTTTGCGCGCATCAGCGAGGCGGACGAGACGGGAGTGCATCGCGCCCCTCGCTTCCAGATAGGTGCGGACATCTTGAGTATGCGGATGCCGCGCCTGGGAGCCGGGTGAGTTTTGCCCCGGCTCCCTTTTTGTGCGCGCCGCGCCGACTGTTCTGGGCGCTTAACATCTGCCGCGGCGTGACGATAGCAGAAGGGAGATTTTCTTCCCTTGCCATGTCCCTCACGTTCAGCGAACGCGCGGCCCTCGGGCTGCTCTCGCTCTGGCCCTCCGCCGACCTCGTCGCACTCCAGTACGCCGAGTGGCGTTTTGCCGACGCGCTGTGGCAACCGGGCGGCTCGTCGCTCGCCTCGCTCGTAGCGGTGCAAGTGCTGGTGCTGCTCGTGTGGATGGCACTGAGCGTTTTTTACGTCCTCCACGCGCTCCACAACCCGCGCCTGTCAGCGCGCGAGCAGAGGATCTGGATGGTGGCACTCCCCCTGCTCGGTCCCGTTGCCCTGCCGGCGTACTGGCTGTGGCACGTGTGGACGCGGACGGCGCAGCCCGTGCGCGAGCGGGTCTCAGCCGGGTAACGACTGCGCCACGAGCGCCGCAAACGCCTCGGGCGCATCGAGGTGGACGGTGTGACCCGCTCCGGGCACGAGGGCCACGCGGAGGCCCGCGTTCGCCGCCGCCATCGCCTGCGCGACGGCCACGAACTTCGCGTCGCGCGCGCCCACGACGAGCGTGGTGGGTACGCGCAGGGCGGGCAGGTGCGGCCACAGGCTCGGCTGTGCCCCTGTGCCCATGAGCGCCAGCGACCGTGCCAGCCCGCCCGCGTCGTTGTGCGCGCGCTGCTGCACGAGGCGGTGTCGGGTTTCGTGGGGGGTCTGTGCAAACAGCGGCAGCGCGTACCAGCGTTCGAGAAAGCCGGGCAGGTCGGCTGCGATCTCAGCGGCACGGTCGGCGTCGAGGCGGCGGCGCTCGGCACGCTCGGCGTCGGTCTTCAGGCCGGGCGACGCGGATTCGAGCACGAGGTGCGTGAACCGTTCGGGCGCGTGGAGGGCCAGAAACAGCGCCAGCCGCCCACCCATCGAATAGCCGAGCAGGGCGGCCCGGTCGATGCCGCGCGCGTCCATCGTGTCCAGCACGGCAGTGGCGGCGGACTCCATCGGAAACACGCCGTCGGGCAGGTGTGCCGCTGCGCCGTGGCCGGGCAGGTCCGGCGCGACGAGGTGTACGGCGGGCAGGCGGGCAGCGAGGTCCTGCCAGTCCATCCCCCGACCCAGAAAACCGTGCAGCGCCACCAGGGGCGGGCCGTCGGCGGGGCCGAATGCAGCGGCGGGCAGCGTCATCCTTCCAGGGCGGCGCGCGTGGCATCGAGCAGGCGGCGGTGCAGGTCGGCGTTGGCGGCGCGGTCGGTTTTGACCTCGATGAGCGTGCAGGCGTCGCGGGCGAGGGCGGCGCGGTAGGCCTCCGCGAAGCCTTCCGGCGTGCTAGGCGCGGCGTAGTCCAGCCCGAAGAGCGCGGCGGCGTGCCGGAACTCCAGCCCGTGTGGCGTGCCGAAGAGCGTCTCGAACACGTCCGGCGCGTCGTGGGCGACGGGCAGAAACGAGAAGATGCCGCCGCCGTCGTTGTTGACGCACACGACGACGAGGCGTTCGGGCGACGAGCGGCAGAGCGCGAGCGAGTTGAGGTCGTGCAACAGCGCGAGGTCACCGATGAGCAGCGTCGCGCCGGTCTGATGACCCCGCGCGAAGCCCAGCGCCGACGCCACCGTGCCGTCGATGCCGCTCGCGCCCCGGTTGGCCGCTGTGCGGAGTGCGCCCCGGTGAGCCACGGAAAACGCATCCACGTCCCGCACGGGCATGGACGAGGCCAGAAACAGCGCCTCGCCCTCGGGCACCAGCCGGGTGACGGCCCGCGCCACGAACGGCTCGCTGAGGGCGTCCGGGGCGTCGAGCGTTTCGGCGAGCAGGGCCTCGACGGTTGCCGAGGCGTCGATCCACGCCTGCGTCCATGCGTCGGGTGCCATCCGGGTGTCGTCGCCCCATGCGCGCAGTAGCGTGGCCGTCCGCTCCACGCCCTGCACCTGATCGGTGACGCGGTGGAACGGATCGACGCGGGCAGGGCCGTCGTGGACCGAAATCCAGCGACGCGGACGGCTCTCGCGCAGAAACGTCAACAGCCGCTTCGAGACGGGCAGATCGCCCACCACCACGACCGCGTCGGGCCTGTGGGCATCGGCGAACGCGGGCGAGGCGAGCACGAGGTCGTAGCGCGGGCACGCGACGGGCGACGCTTGGCCGAAGCGCGCCTGCGAGAGTGGATCGGCGAGGAGCGGCCATCCCAACCCCTCGGCCAACTCGCGCGCGTACCGGGCGTCTTCTTCCCTCCGCAAGCGCCCCGCGACGATGAGGCCGCGCGGCGGGCGTTCGTTCCGCCCTTCACCCGCGAGGAGCGCCGCGCCCGACGGGTGCGGCAGGCGAATTTGCGTGTACGGCGCGTCGCCCGCGTGCCAGCTTCGCAGCGCCTCGGGCAGGCCCGGCGGCGGCGCATTGGCGGGCAGCGCGAGCGGCTCGCGGAACGGCATGTTGAGATGTACAGGGCCAGGATGTGCGGGGTTCGAGGCCCGGAAAACCGCCTGTGCCGCCGTCGTCAGTACGAAGGCCGGGTCGATGTCGCCTGTCGGCGCGGGCAGGTCAAAAAACCACCGGACTTTGTCGCCGAAAATCTTGACCTGGTCGATGGTCTGGTTCGCGCCCGTCTGCCGGAGTTCGGCGGGGCGATCCGCCGTGAGGAGGACGAGCGGCACGCCGTCCACGTCGGCCTCGACGACGGCAGGCAGGGCGTTGGCGACCGCCGTGCCGCTCGTTGTGACGAAGGCGGCGGGGCGGCCCGTGGCGCGGGCGTGGCCGAGGGCGAGAAACAGCGCTCCGCGCTCGTCGAAATGCACGCTGAAATCGGCCCTGCCATTGCGCGCCACGGCGAGGGCGAGCGGCGTCGAACGCGAGCCGGGGGCGAGGCTGAAAAACGTGACTCCGTGCCGCACGAGTTCCTCGACGAGGAGCGTGGCCCAGAGAGTGTTGAGCGAGGCGGTATCGGAGGGCACAGGAGCGGGCCTGGTGAGGCGCAGTGAACGTGCCACCGCGTGCTGGGTGCCGGAGGAAACGTCCGGGCATTGGCCCGAAACGAATCCGTGACGCGCCTGCTGCTGCCGAACTCCCGCGTCGCGCGGCTTGTAGAGGCAGGGCCGCTCACCTATCCACACTACCCGGTCATGGCTTCCTCTTCGTTTACCGCCGCACATCACCAAGCGCTCGAAACCCTCGCCCGGCTCGGTTACGCCGTCAAAGGCGTCGTCTATGGCCTCGTGGGCGTGCTCGCCGTCCAGGCAGCCTTCGGCATGGGCGGCGAGACGACCGGCTCGCGTGGTGCCATCGACACGATTGCGGGCAGCCCCTTTGGGCAGGTGCTGCTGTGGATCGTCGGCATCGGGCTGGTGGGCTACACGCTCTGGCGCTTCGCTCAGTCGATCCTCAACGTCGAAGCCTACGACGACGATGCGAAGGGCTACGTCAAGCGCATCGCGCTGGCGGGCAGCGGCGTGCTCTACGGGGCGCTGGCGTTTTCCGTCTTCAAAACGCTCCTCGGCAACGGCGGCGGCTCGGGCGGGTCGTCGGGGGCGCAGACGTGGACGGCCCGCCTGATGGAGCAGCCCGCCGGGCCGTGGCTCGTGGGCCTCGCGGGCGTCATCGCCATCTGCGTGGGGCTTTTCCAGTTCTACCGGGCCTACGAAGCCTCTTTCCTCGACAAGTGGAAAACAGGCGAGATGAGTTCGGCGGAGCGGTCGTGGGGCGAGAAGATCGCCCGGTTTGGCCTCGCCGCGCGCGGCGTCGTGTTCTGCTTTATCGGCTACTTCGTCATCCAGGCCGCCCTGCAATCCGACCCCAGCGAGGCCCGTGGCCTCAACGGCGTCCTCGACACGATGAGCGGCTGGGTGCTCGGTATCGTCGCGCTCGGCTTCGTCGCCTACGGCCTTTACTGCCTCCTCAACGCCCGCTACCGTACCATCGCGGGCGCGTGACGCTGGTGGCGTTGCTGCAACGAGTGCGCCGCCGGGTAGCGCGGCGCACGCTCCTGCCACAGCTTGCATCCCATCCAACGATCCCCGCGCCGTGGCCGCTGCGAAAAACGACACGCTGAGTTTCAATGCCGCCTGGGCGATGGCCGTGGGGGGCATGGTGGGCGGCGGCATCTTCTCGGTGCTGGGTGTGGTGGTAGAGGTGGCCGGGGCATGGGCATGGGTCAGCTTCGTGCTGGCGGGGTTGGTGGCGCTCGCCACGGGGCACAGCTACGCCCGCCTGGCGGATCAATACGGAGAAGGCGGCGGGGCCTTTAGGTTCCTGCGCGAGATCCACCGCGACGGCTTCGCGGGCAGTCTGTCGTGGGTGCTCGTCATCGGCTACACGCTCACGTTGAGCGTGTACGCCTTTACGTTCGGCCATTACCTCGCCGAGGTTTTCGGCGCGGGCGCGTGGCTGCCGCGCGCGTGCGCCGTGGCGGTGATGGCGCTGCTCGTCGGGCTCAACCTGCGCGGCGTCGGCGATGCGTCGCGCCTCGAAGTCGTGGCCGTGTGGGGTAAGCTGGCGATTCTCGTCGGGCTGGCGGCCTTCGGGCTGTACGCCTGGCAACCGGAGAAGCTGGCCGAGGGGGTGAGCGGGGGCGGCTGGACAGGTGCGCTCCAGGGCGCGGCGTCGGTGTTCATGGCTTACGAAGGCTTTCAACTGCTCGCCTATGACTATGGCGACATCGACGACGCCAAAAAGACCATGCCGCGCGCCGTGTTGAGCGCCATCGTGGTCGTCATCGGCGTCTACGTCGTCGTCACACTGGGGGCGACGATGCTGGTGGGCGCGCAGACGGTTGTGGAAAAGCAGGAGGTGGCGCTCGCCGTGGCCGGGCGCGCGGCGCTGGGCACCACGGGCTTCGTGCTGGCGACGGTGGCAGCGGTGTTCTCGACGGCGTCGGCCATCAACGCGACGCTCTTCGCCACCGCCCGCCTGGCCGAGACGGTGGCGAAGGACGATGAACTGCCTGCTGCGTTTGCCCACGAGAACGGGTCGGGCGTGCCCGACCGGGCCGTGCTGCTCATCGGCGGGCTGGGGGCGGCGCTGGCGGTCATCGGGTCGCTGGGCACGCTCGTCGAGGCGGCGAGCCTCATTTTTCTGTTCACCTTCGCCACGGTCAACGTGCTGGCGTGGCGTGCGGGCGTGAAACGCCGGTGGGTGTCGGGGGCAGGCGCGTTGGGGGCTGCGGGTGCTGCGCTGGCGCTGACGGTGCGGCTCGCGCAGACGAACCCCGTCGCCCTGGGGGTGCTCGGCGCGCTCGTGCTCGTGGCGACGGCCGGGCGACCCGTGCTGCTGCGCCACGTGCGGACGGCGTAGCAGAGCGTACAAACGGGGAAAAGGAGATTGCGCTTCTCGTTTGTGCGCGCGTACTTGCGGAAGTATCGGCCATCGTCGAGGCGACCGTGACGCTCGGCGACGCCTTCCACCTGACGGCTCTCGCGCCCAACCCCGCGCAGCAGCGGAGCGCGTTCGCGCTTCAGGTGCGCCAGGCGCAGCCCGTGCGCGTGGCGGTGTTCGACGTGATGGGGCGGCACCTGCACACGCTGTTCGAGGGAACGCTCGACGGCGGCGTGAATCTGCCGCTCACGCTCGACGTGGCGCATGCAAGTGGCGTGTGCCTCGATGTGAGGCGTTCACGGCCACGCGGCAGGTAGTCGTGCGGCTGTGAGGGAGAGGGCTACGCCGCGCCGTACACGTGGCGGGCGAGGAGACGGAGGTCGAGCCGGGCGCTCTCGTGCTGCGCGTAGTAGCCGTAGCCTTTTTCGGGGTCGTCGCCGAGGGGCGGCTGGACGAGGCCAGGGCGCAGGCCCCAGGAGGCGGGCGGCGGGCAGGCGGCCTCCGGGTCGTAGCCGACGGGCGCGCGGCGGCCCCACAGCACGTCGCGTCCGCCCCGCGAGAGCGCGTACACGCGCTGCCAGCGGTCGTCGTGCGCAGCGCGGAGGCGGGCCAGCGGGCGGAGGGCCACGAGGCCGAGGCCCAGCACGATCTCGAACGCGCGCCGCGCCGCCTGGCTGCGCCCGCGCCCCAGGATGGCCTCGGCCTCGACGAGCGCCACGGCATCCACCGACGCCTTGCCGATGACGTAGGGGCCGTCCGGGGCCAGCATCCTGAACTGCACGGGCAGATCCGAGAGCGCCCGCATGTGGCCGAAGATGGCGTAGGCAGGCAGCGCGTCGGGCGAGAACACGACGTTGTCGGCGCGCTCGAAGCGGACGTAGGCGCGCAGGTTGCGGAGCGGGCCGAGGTACTGCACCGGCCCACGCCCGTGCCGGTCGAACACGTAGCCTGCGAGCGTGAACGGCGGACGCGGGTGCGAGGCCAGCCCGGCGTGCAGGCGCTCGGCCTCGTGACGCGGTCCCACGAACACCGCCCGGCCCGCCGCGCGTCGGCTCTTCTGCGCAGCCGTGCGCCATCCCACCAGCAGCACGATGGCGAGGAGGTAGGCGACGACCAGCACGAGGCGCGAGAAGGCGATCTCCTTGACGAAAAACGACAGCGTCGCCACGAGCACGAGGCTGGCCGTCGCGCCGAGGAAGGGCGGCAACCGGCGCAGCGTCCGTAGCCAGCGGTAGCCGCCCAGCGACAGCGTCCCCGCCACCGTGAACAGCGGAAACAGCACGCCCACCGTCAGGAAAAAGCGCGGCCCCAGCATCGAGAGGCTCCCGCCGAAGCGCAGCGCGTGCGCCAGCACGAGGGCGAGCACGCACAGCACGGCGTCGGCGACTACCGGCGCGAGGCGTGCCGTCCACCGCTGCGCGACGCCCAGCGCGGCGCGGCCCCAGATGGCCGCCCGCATGGCCGCGCCCAGCAGCCCGCCTCCCTGCACTTCGCCCACGTGCTTCTGCGCGAAGAGCAGCATCGCGCCGTAGAAGAGCCGCACGTAGCGCAGTTCGCCCTTCTTGGTGCTTTCGCCCTTGTAATGGATGATCTGCGTCTGCGGCACATAAAAAATCTTCCACCCCGCCTTCTGGATGCGGTAGCACCAGTCGAGGTCTTCGCCGTACATGAAAAAATCCTCGTCGAAGAGGCCCGCGCCGGGAGTCTCCGCGCTGCCGAAGATCGCCTCGCGGCGCACCATCATGCACGAACCCGATAGCGCGTCCACCTCGGCCACGTCCTCGCGCGGCAGGTAGGTCATGTTGTAGCGGCCGAAGCGCGGGCTTTTCGGGAAGAGGCGGCTCAGGCCCGTAATGCGGTAGAAGGCGACGTCCGGGGTGGGGAAGGCGCGGCGGCTCTCGGGCGCGAACGTGCCGTCGGGGTTGAGGATCATCGGTCCGACGGCTCCCGCCTCGGGGTGCGTGTCGAGAAAGCCGACGAGCGTGCGGAGTGTGTCCTCCTGCACGATGGTGTCAGGGTTGAGCACGAACACGTAGCGCCCCCGCGCCTCCCGGATGGCCTGGTTGTTGGCCACGCCGAAGCCCACGTTGGCGTCGTTGGCGATGACGTGGACGCGCGGAAAGTGGCGGCGCACGTGGGCCACCGAATCGTCCACGGAGGCGTTGTCCACCACGAACGTCTCCACCGAGAGGCCCGTCGAGGCGCGCTCGATCGAGCGGAGCGCCTGCGCCAGAAACGCCCGCACGTTGTAGTTGACGATCACGACCGACACGTCGGGCGTCGGGACGCCGGGAAGGGCAGGGGCAGGGGCGGACATCGGGGCGCACATGAACGGGCAAAATACGGCCCTCGGCGCGCGGTCACGCCTGCCGGGGCAGATGCGCCACAACGCAGAACGGACGCTCCTCCTCGCGGGGCAGCGTCCGTTCTGCGGTCGGGAGTGCGTGCCGCGTCAGCGAGCGACGACGAATGCGCGGGTTTCGGCGAGCGACCGGGCGGAGACGCGAAGGAGGTACGAACCGCTCGGCAAACGCTCTGCGGGAAGGAGAAGACGCTGCGATCCTGACGGCATCACGGCGTCGTGCACTCGGTATACTTCGCGCCCCAGCGCGTCGTAGACGACGGCGCGCACGTGCTGCGCCTCGGGCAGGTACACGTCTACGTGCGCCAGCGTGGAGGTGGGCGACGGAAACGGCACGCCGACGCGGGCCTCCTGCGCAGTAGCCTCCGGCGCGACGTCGGTGGCGAGGCGCCCCTCGATGTTCTCGATGGCGTAGATGCCGTCGTGTACGTAGGTGAACGTCCGCTGGCATCCGTGGCACGCCTCCTCGTCGAGGGTGAGCGAGAACGACGCGGCCACGAGCAGCCCGGCAGCGTCGTAGAGTTCGAATTCGAGCGTCTCGCCGGGAGCCGCACCGTCGACCTCGGCGGTCAGCGGGTCGTCGCCGTGGACGGTGAGGGTGCGGAGGCCGGGGTGCCACGCGGCCTGCCCCACGCATCCCGCCGCTTCGGTGGAGACGACGAGCCACGTCGCCCCTGCGGGCAGCCGGGTAGCCTCGCCCTGCGGCAGCACGATGGTGGCCTCGCGGCCCGTGGCTGTCGGGCACGTCAGCGTCGGCGGTCCCTCGGCGTACGCGCCGGTGGCGCTGCACAGCGCCAGAAATGTCAGGACTGCAACACGGCAGTGGGAAGCGAAAGAGGAGGCCGAAGACATGATCCGGTAGAGAAGAGTGTGTCCTCTCTATCGGAGCGCGGTTCGCGTCGCTTAAGTGAAATTACGCGCAGCCGTTTAATACGCGAAAATATCGGTGACGTGGAAAAACGCCGTCCACGATGAACACAAAAAAGCGCTGCGTAGCGGATACTCTCCGCCACGCAGCGCATCTTTTGCGAAGTGAGAAATGTCAGCGGGCGACCACCAGTTCGCGCGTCTCGGAGAACGTCTCGCCTTCGACGTGCAGGATGTACAGCCCCGCCGCCAGCCCGTTGGCCGACACCGCCAGCACCTGCGCCGATCCGGCCGCCAGCGGGCGATCCAGCACGGTCTGCACCCGTTGCCCGAGCGTATTGTAGAGCGAGGCCCGGACGTGCTGCGCCGTCGCCGTTTGCAGCACCAGCGTCGCGCGCCCGGTGAACGGGTTGGGCGTGGGAGCGCCGAGCAAGTAATCGACCTGCGCACCTTCGGCGTTTTCGAGTTGCGTGACGGTGACCTCGACCTCGGGGAGGTACACGAACGCCCCGTCGAAATCGACCTGCTTCAGGCGCACGCGGTACGTTCCGAGGGTGCCCGGTGCGAAGCGGTAGGCGTAGGCGGTTTCTGTGTTCGACGTGCCCTGCCCTTCGACGAACGCCGCCGAACGGAACGTGCTGCTGTCGCGGTGGGCGTACTGCACATCGAAGCCCACGTTGTTGGTCTCGGAGGCCGTCGTCCAGTTGAGTTGCAGGCTGCCGCCGTCGGCGACCGCCTCGAAAGCCGTCAGTTCGACGGGCAGGTTCACGTCCGTCTCACTGGACAGCGTTCCCTGCGTCCACTCCACCGGAGGTTGCGCGGTGCCAAACACGAACGTGTTGGCCCCGTCCCAGGCAAAGCTGCTCGTGCCGTTTTTGTCGAGGATCTTTACACGAACGGAGCACACGTCCATAAAGCTCGTGCCCACCGGAGTGCCCGGTCCCCCATCGAAGCCCGCGTCAATATTGACGGAGATCGAGCCCGTCGTCGGCTGGTTCACGGTGGAGGCATTGTAGTCTCCGCTCACCGAGTCATCGAAGTTGAAGAAGACGAAATCGGTCCCTTCCACCGCATTTCCCTGGCTGGGAAAAGCGAGCACAGATGTGTCGTACGTGAACACCAGGTTGGAGCTACCCAACTCGTGCTGTCCCTCATCCACTTTGATCTGCACCCGCAGCGTCAGCGTGTCCTGGGTGGTGTTGACCGAAGGAAGAAACCGGAGGTCGTAGGTAGGCTGGGCCTGGCCCGCCGTCGCGCCGCACAGCAGCACGGCGACAACGGTAGCGAGGAGGTGTAAGGTTTTCATAAACAGGGGGGTAGGGGCGGGGAAGAACGTACGACGTTCTCCCTGACAGGTTTTCTAGAGCGGGCAGGTCAGTCGGGCACGTTCGAGCTGCGCCCGGCGTTGGGCAGCCACAGCCGCAGCAGGTCGAAGGCATTGACGAAGCCCGACAGGTCGGCGTCACCGCCGCGGTAGCCGGCCAATCCGTTCTGCAGGCTCCACACAGTGAAGATGTCTGGCGTGTCCACGCGCCCGGAGGCGTTCATGTCGCCGGTGTAAAGGCCGTACTGGCCGCTGGAGAGCAGCACCTGGCTCTGCGATCCGTATGCCTTGTTGGCCGAGGTGGTGAAGTCGTAGGTGCCCTTGCCCGAGCTGAAGTCCACTTTGGCCGCGCTCATGACGTCGAGGTGGTTGCGGTGGCGCACCACCACGTAGTAACTCCCTGCGGGTACGCCGCGCACGACGGGCAGCGACGTGCCGTCGAAGCCGCGTACGCTCCCGTCGCTCATCAGCAGTGCGCCGCGCCGGTAGACCTTCGACGACAGCGCCGTTGACGAGCGCAACTCGAGGACGACGAAGTCCACCACGTCGCGCTGCAGGGCTTCCGGGGCCACCTCCCACGTAATCGTGCCGCCGTAGGTCTGGCTGGGCAGCGACGCGAAGGCGTCTTCGACGCGGAGATAGTTCTTGATGACGGACCGCATGGACTTGCTGCTCGAGTCGTACGGTCCCTGGAGGAGCACCTTCAGGTCTACCGTCAGGTCGGTGGCGGGAGGCTCAGGCTGGCTGCCGGTGTCCGCGCCGACGGTTTCATTCGTTTGCACCGCGTACACGTTGACGCCGCTCACGGAGAGGTAGAATGTGCCGTCCTGCATTTCCAGCGACGCTGCGTAGTTGCCGTTGTAGTCGAAGCTGAAGACGCCCCTGACGGCCCCGTTTTCCTCCACCCGGTAGACCGAACTGCGGTACTTGCCGCCGCTGATGGAGCGCTTCGTGAGCACAAAAGCGCTGGTGCCTTTCACGATGATGTCGTTCACGTCTTCCGAAGGAAGGGCGACCTCGGTAACGCGAGCGGGCTCGATGGAGGTGGCCAGGTACACCTTGCTTCCCCACTTGAAGATGAGCTTGCGGCCAATGGGGTTGGCGTGCTCCACGAACTCGTTGCCACTGCTTCTGATGAAGTCGGACCGGCGAGCGTACGCGGTGGCAAACTTGCCGTTGCCCTCGTAGCGCAGCATGAACGGCTGAGGAGAATCAGCGATCGTCTTCGTAGAAGGGTCGTAGCCGCGCAGAACACCGCTGAGGTACAGCTTGCCATCGAACTCGAAGAATCGGTCGTAGACGAGCGAGAAGCCGTTGTAGAGCGATCGCTGGTCTATGTTCTGCCACGACTGGCCGCCGTCGGGCGAGTACCGGACAGAGGGGAAGGGGGCGGTAGAGATGCCGTAGCTCGTGAAGTACTCGTTGCCGAATTTGATCATGTCACGGGCATGAGCGTCCTGGCCCACGTCCCGCACAGTCCATTTTCCATCCGCCGATTTCCGGTAGAACCGGGAGCGGCTGTGCGGGTCGTAATCCTCCAGGATGAGCTCTCCATCCTGCACACGCATGTTTCGCAGGAGCTCGCTCTGCATCCACAGGGTGTTGCCGGATGCGTCCCGTTCGTAATCGAACGTTCCCTTGGTCAGGTCATAATAGATGATCTTGGTGTTCTGGCTCGAGGACGTACTTCCGTGGCCGATATAGAGCCGGTCCTGGAAGATCTGCAGGTCTTGAGCCCCGGCTTTGTCCGAGGTGCGGGTATAGAACTGCTGGATGGGATTGCCCAGCAGCCTGGCCGAGCCTGTCAGGTTGGGCACCGACTGGGCCCTCAGCAGCGAGGGCGCGGTGAGCGCCAGGACCAGAAGCACAACAATGCGGAGGGAGAGGCAGAAATTCAGGCCTCGATAGTGGGACATGTTGACGGAGTAGAAAAGGGTGAACGGAATGAGACGGTGCGGGGCGAAGCCTGTACCAGACGTTCCGGGGCGTGGAGCGTGTGGCCGCGTCGGGTGGATAGTGACGGGAGCAGGATGGGGCCGGAGCGCGAGCCTGGCAGGGTCTCAGGGTGAAGGGAGGGCGGGTGCAGGTCTTCTGTAAAGCTCGTGTCAAGAAGCGATGCCGTGAAACAGCGCCACCTCTGAGCAGCATCGGGGCCGGAAAAAAATTCCGGTAGACGAAGCGAACTCCGAGGTGGCAAGGCGGCAGCACCCGCGCGGCGCGCAGGAAAACGGTGGCGTTTCGCTGCAAGGGGCGTTACACCGGGGTTACACCTGTCGGTTGCATCTCCCGGTGGGTAAGGGCACGCTGGAATGCCCTTGCCAGATGTGTGCGTGTCGTTACCGCGCATTCAGGCTCCTCTGCCCCGCCAGGGCTTGCTTTTACGGTCGATGTGAATTAATCCGGTAGAACTTCTATCGACGGAAGGCCGAAAATCTAAATACCTCCGACTCCCGATTCTTGCTGGCTCCATCTGAGGCGAAAAGAGGGGCAGTAGGAGGCGCGCTGCTTGTCAGGGCAGCGAGGTGCGGCGCATCGACCTACAGGTTTTGCGCCAATAGTGGATGCGGCCTGCTCGTTTGATCCCTTGTTGCCGGGCTGAAAGGGAAGCAGATTGTCAATCTGTCTCCCTTCCTCTCTGCTTCTGCCTGGAGCGCCAACCCGTTTTCTCTTGGAGTACCCACCACACTCCTCCCTTCCTGCACGTGGGCGTGCCTTCTCTTTCCCTTTTGCCATGCCCCACTTCGCTGTTGCCCCAACGCGCGTGTTGATTCTGGATGACCATCCGGCCATCCGCTACGCACTCAACGAAACCATCTCCGCCCAGCGCGACCTCGACGTGATGGCCAAGGCGGCCTCTGCCGACGAAGCCTTTGAGGCCGTCATGAAAGAGCGCCCCGACGTGGCCGTCGTCGACATCGCGCTCGGCGACGCGCACGGCTTGGATCTCGTGCAGCGCCTGCACGCGGTGTATCCCGACGTGAAGGTGGTCGTCTTTTCGATGTACGACGAGACGATCTACGCCGAGCGTGCCTTGCGTGCGGGTGCGTCGGGGTATCTGATGAAGAGCGAGAGTCCCGACGAGGTGGTCGAGGCCATCCGCGCGGTCGTCAACGGCGAGATCTACCTCTCCCGGCGCATGTCGTCGTTCATGGTGCGCGAGCACCTGCGCTGCGCCGTGTGAGCGGCGAGCGCAAAGCGCCACGTTCCTCGCGGACGATTGCTTTGCGGATCGCAACACTTTACATTACAAAGGATGCGGTAGGGGCATAGTTCGTGGACAGTTCTCGCCTCCGGCGGCGTGCTCCCGCGCAAGCTGGCATACCTTTGGCACGAACGCCCTTCGCCCCGCGTTTTCTTTCCCGAGTATATCTTTATTGCCGAATGGCTTCGCAGAACGGAACCTCTACCCGCGGGCGTATCGCCGGGCGCACCTGGTCCGCCGGTGGATCGTCTGTGCAGCCGGAGAGCGGCGCATCTCAAATTGAGTTTGGGATCGACATGCTGTTCCGGCGGCGGTGGATCATCCTGACGGTGTTCGCGCTGTCGCTGGCGGTGGCAGGGTTTATGGCGTACAAAGCCATGCAGAACCGCGTGTTTACGACGAGCAGCCTGGTACTCGCCGACGTGCGCCGCATCCCCGTGACGGTACCTACGGCCTCCGACGACCCCGACGAACTGTTCGCGCGCAGTGGCACGGGCCTGGAAGACGAACTCTTCATGCTCCGCGTCTCCGAGCCGCTGACCCGGCAGGCGGGGGAGGTCATCAAGAAGCGCCTCGAAGAGCAGGGCGCGCGCGCCAACGCCGAATACCCTGTTTTGCTGCGCGGGCAGGCCCCGCAGGACCTCACGCCCATGCAGATCGGCGAGCGGGCGCGGATGCTGGTGGGCTTTGCCAGCGAGAAGCTGGCCACCAACATGGTGCGGGTGATCGGCACAGGGCCGTCGCCTTTTGAAGTGGCGCTGGCCACGAACGGCTACGCGCAGGCCTACGAGCAGATCACGCAGAAAGTGAGCCTGCGGAAGGCATCGCGCTCCGAGGACGCGCTGCAGAGCCTCGTCGACCAGCGCAAGGCCGACCTCGACACTGCCGAGGGTGCGCTCCGAAGCTATCTGGAAGCCAACCCAACGGCGTCGCTGAGTTCGAGCGGCGTGTCGCTCAACGAGCAGGTATTCACGCTCGAAGCGCAGGAGCAGCAGCTCGAACGCACCCTCGTCGAGATGCGGTCGGACCTGGCGAGCCTGCGCGAGCGCGAGCAGCTCGCCCGCTCCAGCATCGGCGACATGACGGTGGCGCGCCTCCAGGCTGCGCTGCGCGCTGAGGAAGGTCGACTGCAGGAGGCTACTCGGGCACGCGAAGCCCATCTCAATGCCTATCGGGGCATTCGCGATAATCCATCAGCATTCACGCAGGACAAGGTAGTGCGGCTGCGCGAGTTAGATACACAGTACGAGCGGCTCTACGCCAGCGTAGAAACGCTCAACAAGCAGTACACGCAGGCGCTCTTCGAGTCCAGCGGCGTCGTTGGGCCAGAAGGGGAGGTCGGCTTCGTGCAGACCCTCAAGCAGCAGATCCGCGACCTCGAAGGGCGCATCAGCGCGCAGGAGCAGAACCTCAACTCGGTGCGGCGCAACCTCGGCGAGTACAGCCGCCGCCTCGGGGCGCTGCCCACGCAGCAGAGCCGCCTGGCCGAGTTGCAGCGCGAAGTGCAGCTGCGCGAAAACGAGTACAACAACGCCGTCGGCACGCTGCGCGGCAACGACTTGCAGCAGAGCACCGAAGGTGGCTACGTGCAGGTGATTCAGCCGGCCTTCGTGCCCTCGCAGCCCATCCCGTCGAACGCGCTGCAGACGCTGTTGCTGGGTGGCTTCCTCGGTCTGCTGCTCGGCGGCGGGCTCGCGGTCGTGCTCGAACTCTCCAGCAACCGGCTCTACAAACAGGAGGACGTCGAGAAGCTCAACGTCAACGTGCTCGACTTCCTGCCGTACACCGAAGTCCTCAGCGACAAAAACCGCAAAAAGCGCATTACCGTGGGCAGCTTCGACGTGTCGGCGGCGGTGCTGACGCTCTTCAGCCCGTACGGGCCGTACGTCGAGGCACTCCGCAAGCTCGAAGCCAGCCTGCAATTCACCCAGCCCGACTCGAAGGTTTTCCTCGTCACGTCTTCGCGCCCGGGGGAGGGCAAGTCCGTCACGACGGCCAACCTCGCCGGTCTCTTTGCCCGCAGCGGCAAGCGCACGCTCCTCATCGACGGCGACCTGCGCCGCCCGCAGGTCCACAACCTCTTCGGAGTGCCCAACAAGACCGGCCTCGCCAACCTGTTGATGCCCGATGCCCATGCCAACGCCTACAGCGCGTTCGCCGACATCGGGGTGGAAAACCTCACGATCCTGCCCGCCGGCACGTCGTCGCGCATCTCGACCGAACTGTTGCAGGGCGAGGGCTTCCGTCGTCTGCTCGACGAAGTGCGAGACGACTTCGACATGATCCTGGTGGATTCGCCCCCCGTGCTGGCCATCTCGGATGCCGAGGTGATGTCGCGCCACGTCGACGCCGTCCTCGTGATGTGCCGCGCGGGTGTGACGCGCGCGGGCGAACTCACCTCCGCGCTCGAAAGCCTCAAGCGCGCCAAAGCCAACGTCGCCGGGGCCGTCCTCAACGGCTTCAAGATCACGATGGCCTACGGCTACCGCTACCGCTACGGCAAGTACGCGGGCAAAGGCTACTACGGCTACGGCTACGACCTCACCCCGAAACCGAAGGCGAAAGCCTGATCGCATGTCCCGACTGTTCGCTTTCTCCCTGTTGCTGCTCGCGTTCCTGAGCGCCCCCGACACGCACGCCCAGATCGCCGACCCCGACGCTGACGGCGCAGGGCGTATCGTACAAGCGGTTCTTCACCGAGGGCGAGCTGACGATGGAGGTATTCCTCATCAGCAGCACCGGCAGCACCGGCATCTACGAGATCGGGACGGACACGCGGCTCCTGGAGCTCATCACCGTCGCGGGCTTCGCCCCGCCCGTGCGCGTCGACCGCACCATCACGCGCAACACGCGTTTCGGTGGTGCGCCCCCGGCAGGGCAGCGAGCCCATCTACAGCGCCCGCATCGAGCAGTTCGTGCAGGAGCCGGAGCGCCATCCCGCGCTCGAAGAAGGCGACGTCATCATGATCGAGTCGGTGCAGAAGCAGAAGTTCACGTGGCGCGAGGCCGTGTCCATCGTCTCGGGCGTGTCGAGCGTGCTGCTGCTAGCCGGGCGGCTGGGCCTTATCAACTTCAGCCGTCGGTAATTCTCAGGTAATGCGTGCTGCTTTTACTGGTGCGCTGAACGTACTGAGCGCTCATCCCTATGCTTGAACAACTCAACCGGCTCCGGCCGCTCTTTACCCGGAAGGACAAGCTGCTCTACATCGGGGTGTTTGCCCTGATGGTGGGCAGCGCGGGTTTCGAGGTGATCGGCGTGGGCGCTGTGCCCGCGTTTTTCGCCACCCTCTCTGTACCCGAGAAGGTGATGAACCATCGCTACGCCGGTCCGGTGGTGCAGTACCTGGGGCTGGAGACGCCGCAGGAACTGGCCATCTGGGGCTGCGCGGCGCTCGTCGTGGTGTTCGTCATCAAGAACGTCTACGCCATCGGGGTTTTCAACACGCTGGTGCGGGTGAGCGAGTACCACCGCGTGCGCCTGTCGTCGCGCCTGTTTCGCGCGTACATGAGCGCACCGTACGCCTTTTATTTGCAGCGCAACTCGGCTGAACTGCTCCGCAACGTGCAGACCGAGACCAACGAGATCATCACCGGCGTCGTCAACCCGTCGATGCGGCTCGTGCTGCAGGTGGCGACGACGCTCGGCATCGTGTGGCTCGTCGTCTCCACGATGCCCGTCGAGGTGCTCGTCGGCGTGCTCATCGTGCTCGTGGGAAGCTGGCTCGTGCTCAAGCTCACCAAAGGGCGGATGCGGAAATACGGGCAGATTGCCAAGCACGAGCGCAAGGAAGGCATCCGGGCGGTGAACCAGGGCCTGGGCGGGTTTCTCGACGCGCGCGTGCTGGGGCGGGAGTCGTGGTTCAACGAGACGTATGAGCGGAGCATCACCGAGTTTGCCCGCGTCAACCGGATGAAAGGCGTCATCGCGCAGGCTTCGCCCAACATCATCGAACTGCTGGCGCTCTCGGGCCTGTTCATCATCGTGCTGGCGCTGCTGGCGTCGAGTGTGGCCTTCGAGACCATCGTGCCCATCCTCGCCATGTTCGGCGCGGCCATCGTGAAGCTCAAAGGCTCCGTCTCGCAGATCGTGAGCATCCTCAACCAGATGCAGTACAGCACCGCCGCGCTGCCCGCCGTGCTGGACGACCTCAACCTCCTCGAGCGCCACGTCGAGCGGGAAGAGCGCCTCGCCAAAAAGCGCAAACGCGCCGATCCGGTGCGGCTGGTCGAGGCCGTGCAGGTCGAGAACGTGACGTACACCTACCCCAACGTCGAGACGCCCGCGCTCAAAAACGTGAGCATCCGCATCCCCAAAGGCGCGTCCGTCGGGTTCGTGGGGGCGACGGGGTCGGGCAAGACCACCCTCGTCAACATGCTCCTCGGGCTCTTCCAACCCGACGAGGGCCGCATCACCGTCGATGGGCGCGACATCCACGACGACCTCCGCACGTGGCTCGACAACGTCGGCTACATCCCGCAGACCATCTACCTGCTCGACGAGAGCATCCGCCGCAACATCGCCTTCGGACTCGAAGACCACGAGATCGACGACGCCAAGGTCGAGCGCGCCATGGAGGCCGCTCAGCTGGCCGACTTCGTGCATTCGCTCCCCAAAGGCGACCAGACCATCGTGGGCGAGCGCGGCGTGCGGCTCTCGGGCGGGCAGCGGCAGCGCATCGGGCTGGCGCGGGCGCTCTACCACGACCCCGAGATCATCGTGATGGACGAGGCCACGAGTGCGCTCGACAACAAGACCGAGAACCTCGTCATGGAGGCGCTGGAGACGCTCAAAGAAGGCCGCACGTTCATCATGATCGCGCACCGGTTGAGTACCGTCCGCAAGTGCGACACGCTGTACTTCATGCAGCACGGCGAGGTGCAGGCCAGCGGCACGTACGACGAGCTGGTGATGACGCACGACGAGTTCAGGGAGATGGCGGAAGTGGCGTAAGCCATGTGCCCAGAGGCGTCAACTATCCTGGTGCCTCCCTTCGAGAGGTTACTTGCGTTTCTACAACTGTTTCTCATGCTCATTTCTGAAGGCTTGTCTACCGTTTTCAACCGTTATGCGGATCGCCCATTTGTTTTTGTGCGGCCTGGAGGTAACGCGGGAGACCACCTGATCTGGCACGGCGGTGACAAGCTTGGGCGTGTGTGTGGGTTGAATGCTAAGACGCTCGGGCACGATGCATTCATGGAATCGACGCTGTCCCCCGACACGGTTGTGTACATCCATGGAGGGGGGGGATATAACCCATGGTGGTCAGGTAAGCCCATGGACGAGTTCGAGAAGGCTGTGATGAGCCATTCTGGCGTCGTCATTCAGGGGCCGCAGACGTACCACCCTGACAAGGCTTTTCTTCAGGAGCGCGTCGTCGATAGGATTCAAAATCCTCGGGCCGAGAAGGTGTACATGTTCAGCCGGGAGCGGTATTCGCACGAGATCATGAAGAGCGTGCTGCCAGCATGGGTCGAACTCGGCCTCGATCACGATACGGCGCTGAATCTGGAGCCGTCTGATCTGACGCCATATGAGGTGGCATCTTACACGCTTTACGTCATCCGCCGCGACAAAGAGGCGCCGGGCGAATCTGCGATGGACCTGACGGTTCCGTGGATGGACCCGGCCATCGATACGCCGAAGTTCGAGGATTGGCTACGTGTTCATGCGCGTGCTCGCCGCATCGTAAGCAACCGGCTTCATTCGGCCATTGTCGGCTCGATTCTGGGGAAACCGACGACAATCATCGCCAACAGCTACATGAAAAACCGTGCGGTATGGGAGTTTTCTCTCCAGCAGCGCGGCGTTCAGTGGCTCGATGAGGTGCCAGATATGAGCGGGCTGGGGAAACTGGTGAATGGCATTGCTCCACTTAAGCGCGTTTTTGCTAGTACGCCAGGACGTCGATACGTGTGGCGTTTTCGAGGTATTGTCTGAATGAAAACGGAGTCCACTCATACCCATAGGGAAGATGACCATGATGTCCGATTCTGTACGTCCGACTGGGTAGATCATCGGAAGGGAATCACTGCCGGCGCGGTGCAGATGTGACGTATTTCCCTGTCCTTTGTGATTCTTACTAACATATCGAAACAGTGGGCTGGTTGTACTCACGCGAGCAGCGCGTAGCAGAGCAGGCGGCACGGGAGGCTGGAAAAGCCGCCATGCTGCATTACGGGCACGTGGTGGCGGAAGACAAGCCAGATGCATCGCCGGTAACGCAGGCGGATCACGCCGCGAACGCCGTGATCCTGGCGGCGCTGGCCGCCTCCTTTCCTGAAGACGCTGTGCTTTCCGAGGAGTCGAAAGACTCTGCTGTGAGACTTTCGGCACAGCGCGTCTGGATTGTCGATCCTCTGGATGGGACGAAGGAGTTTCTCGCGCAGAACGGGGAGTTCTCGGTCATGGTAGCCCTCGTCGACGGTGGCGAGCCGGTCGTGGGTGTAGTGTACCAGCCGGAAGGTGACGTGCTGTATTCGGCCTCGAAAGGCCATGGCGCGTGGCGGGCACCGGGCAGGAGAACGGACACGGCTCGTGTGCCAGCCTGCAGACGAGACAGCCTTGCGGATGGTAGGCTCGCGCAGCCACCCCGATCCTCTTCTGGTTGAGATTCAACGCGCACTCGGCATCACCGACGTCGAGCCGTGTGGTTCGGTGGGAGTAAAGTGCGCGCGCATCGTCGAGGGGCGGCGCGACGTGTACGTGCATCCCGTCCCCTACCTGAAAGAGTGGGACACGTGCGCGCCCGAGGTGATCGTCCGTGAGGCGGGAGGGATGGTGTCTGACTGCCTGGGGGCCTCTTTGCAATACAACAAGCGGGTTCCATCCCAGCCCAGCGGCCTCGTGGTATGCGCTGCCAATGTGAGGGAGGCCGTGGTGTCTACCACGCGTAAGGCGTTTACATCCGCTTCAGGATCAGGTGCCGAATGAACTGGCACGCGTGGGCAACCCTGCTGGTGGTAACGGTCACCGTGGTGATGCTCGCCCGCGACTGGATGGCGCCCGCGATTTCCATTCTCGGGTCTGCCATCGTGCTCCTCGTCATCGGCGTGATCACGCCCGCACAGGCATTCGCAGGATTCAGCAACCCGGCACCGATCACAGTAGCAGCCCTGTTCATCATAGCTGCAGGGGTCGAGAAGACGGGGGTGCTTCAGCCGCTCGTGAAAGCCATGCTGGGCAACGGCGAGGGCACGCGCATGGCGAGGCTACTCGTCCCCGTAGCAGGTGCATCGGCGTTCTTGAACAACACACCCATCGTGGCGATGCTCGCTCCGCAGGTGGCCGACTGGGCCGCCAAGCGGGAACAGCCCGCATCGTGGTACCTGATGCCGCTTTCGTTCGCGACGATTCTGGGCGGCATGCTCACGCTCATCGGCACCTCGACCAATCTGGTGGTTTCCGGGCTGCTGCACGAGCATGGGATGGCACCGCTGGGGATGTTCGAGATCACACGTGTGGGGTTGCCAGTGGCGGCGCTGGGCCTGGTGCTGCTCGTTTTTCTGTCTCGCCGGGTGCTCCCGGATCGCCGCGCCATCCGGGCGGATTTTGAAGCCAACCTCCGCGAATACGTCGTGCACATGACGGTTTCTGCCGCAGGCCCGATGGCCGGGCAAACGGTAGAAGAAGCGGGCCTGCGTGAGCTTCAGGGCGTTTACCTCGTCGAGATTGAGCGCGACGGACAGGTGCTGGCTCCGGTCTCACCCAGCACCGTGCTACGCGGAAACGACCGGCTTACGTTCGTTGGGCGCGTCGATCTGGTGCGGGACCTGCAGGCGATGCGGGGGCTCGCACACGGGGAACTGGACGAAAGACACGGATTCGACGGCGCGGAGCACACGTTTTTCGAAGTTGTGTTGAGCGAAGCATCTGAACTGACAGGGAAAACGCTCAAGGAGATCGGTTTCCGAGGGCGCTACCAGGCGGCTGTGCTCGCCATTCACCGAGCAGGGGAGCGGGTCAACGCTAAACTCGGAGAAGTGCGGTTGCAGGCGGGAGACGTACTCCTCGTCGTAGCGGACGCGGATTTTGGCCAGCGCTGGCGACACCGCAGCGATTTCCTTCTTGTCTCTCACCTCGGCGGGAGGCCTCCGGTGTCATCGCGCAAAGGAGGAGTTGCTCTTGCGCGTCACGGTCGCCGTCGTGCTGGTCGCCGGTGCGGGACTGATGCCGATCCTCCAGGCCGCGCTCCTCGGGGCCGTGGTGCTGGTGCTTACCGGCGTGCTGAGTCCTGCCGAGGCACGCCGCGCGGTGGACCTGAACACGTTGGTGTCATCGCGGGACCTTCGGCATCGGAGCGGCGATGGAGCAGTCCGGCCTGGCCGCGCTCTTGGGCACGGCGATTGTGACCCACATCGGCGTGTGGGGCCCGTGGCGGCGCTGCTGGCGGTCACGCTGGCGACGATGCGTCCTGACCGAGCTGATCACCAACAACGCCGCGGCTGTGCTTGCTCTTTCCCATGCGCTCTCGCGACCGCCCGCAGTCTCAATCTGGATCCGCCGCCCTTTCGCCATCGCCATCGCGATCGCCGCCTCGGCGTCGCTTCCTGACGCCGATCGGCTACCAGACCAACACCATGGTCTATGGGCTCGGGGGCTACCGCTTCACGCGACTTCGTCCGCCTCGGCCTGCCGCTCACGTCTCGTGGTGCTGTGACGATCCTCCTCTTCGTTCCCCTCTTCTGGCCTTTCTGCATGCAACGACTCTCCGATGCACGCAGCTCGAACACACCAGCGGCTCCGGTCCGGAGGCGCGCTTCGTACCGCCGCAGCCACCTCGCGCAGCTCGAGAGCGAGGCCATCTATCGTCATGCGGGAGGTGGCGGCGCAGTTCGAGCGCCCCGTGCTGCTCTTCTCGGGCGGCAAGGACTCGATCGTGATGGTGCACCTGGCGCAGAAGGCGTTCTGGCCGGGCAGGTTTCCCTTCCCGCTGCTGCACATCGACACCGGGCACAACTTCCCCGAGACGATGGAGTTCCGCGACTGGCTGGCGGAGGAGCCGGGCTGCGAGCTGCTCGTGCGCACCGTCCAGGACTCCATCGACCAGGGCGCGTCCGGGAGGAGAGCGGGCCCGAACCCCAGCCGCAACGCCCTGCAGACCGTCACCCTGCTGGACGCCCTGCGCGAGCTCAAGGTCGACGCGGCCTTCGGCGGCGGGCGCCGCGACGAGGAGAAGGCCCGGGCCAAGGAGCGCTTCTTCAGCCACCGCGACCCCTTCGGCCAGTGGGACCCGAAGAACCAGCGCCCCGAGCTCTGGAACCTCTTCAACGGCCGCAAGGCGCTCGGGCGAGCACTTCCGCGTCTTCCCGCTCTCCAACTGGACCGAGATGGACGTCTGGCAGTACATCGCCGCAGGAGAGCATCGCCCTGCCCAGCCTCTACTTCTCGCACGAGCGCGAGGTCGTGGAGCGGGACGGCGTGCTGCTGGCCGTCGGCGAGAACAACCGCCTCGCCGAGGGCGAGAGGCCAGGTGAGCGCGGGTGCGCTGCCGCACCATCGGCGACATCACCTGCACGGGCGTGTGGGAGAGCGACGCGACGCCCTGGAGGAGATCATCCAGGAGGTGGCCGCCGCCCGGGTCACCGAGCGGGGCGGCCGCAGCGACGACAAGCGCAGCGAGGCCGCCATGGAAGACCGCAAGAGGCAGGGGTACTTCTAGATGATCGATCCGCTTGCATCGTCATGAACGCTTCTGACACGACCGCCGGTCACCGTCGCAGCCGCTCACCGAAGCTGGCGGCCGCAATGCCGTTTCCTGGAGATGGACCTGCTGCGCTTCACCACGGCCGGGAGCGTGGACGACGGCAAGAGCACGCTGATCGGGCGGCTGCTCTACGACACCAAGAGCATCTTCGAGGACCAGCTCGAGGCCGTCGAGCGCACCAGCAAGCAGCGCGGCGAGGGCTACGTGAACCTGGCGCTGCTCACCGACGGGCTGCGGGCCGAGCGCGAGCAGAACATCACCATCGACGTGGCCTACCGCTACTTCGCCACGCCGAAGCGCAAGTTCATCATCGCCGACACGCCGGGCCACGTGCAGTACACGCGCAACATGGTGACGGGCGCCTGCACGGCCGAGCTGGCCATCGTGCTGGTGGACGCGCGCAAGGGGGTGCTCACCCAGTCCAAGCGCCACGGCTTCATCGCCTCGCTGCTCGGCATCCCGCACATGGTGGTCGCGGTCAACAAGATGGACCTGGTGGACTTCTCGCGAGGAGGTCTACGAGGAGATCGTGGCGGAGTACCGCGAGTTCGCGGAGAAGCTGGAGGTGCACGACCTCACCTTCATCCCCATCAGCGCGCTGCTGGGCGACAACGTGGTGGAGAAGAGCGAGCACATGCCCTGGTACGACGGCGCCACGCTGCTCACCACCTGGAGACGGTCAACGTCGGGCGCCAGCCGCAACCTGGTGGACTTCCGCTTCCCGGTGCAGTACGTGATCCGCCCGCACCAGGACTACCGCGGCTACGCGGGCCGGATCGCCTCGGGCACGATCGACGCCGGGCGAGGAAGTGGTGGTGCTCCCGGGCGGGCACGCAGCCGGGTCCGCACGTCGAGACGCGCCGAGGGCCCGCTCGCGGAGGCCGTCGCCGGCGACTCGGTGGTGCTCACCCTCGAGGACGAGGTGGACGTCAGCCGGGGCGACATGCTGGTGCGCACGCAGCAACCTGCCCGTGGTGGCACCCGCTTCGACGCCACGCTCTGCTGGATGAGCGAGGAGCCGCTGGACCGAGCGTCGCCTACGTGCTGATGCACACCACGCGCCAGGCGCAGGCGTACGTCACCGAGCTGCTCTACCGCATCGACGTGGACACGCTGCACCGCGAGGACGTGCCGACGCTCGGGCTCAACGACATCGGCCGCGTGGAGATCACCACCGGCCAGCCGCTCTTCTTCGACCCCTACGAGCAAAACCGCGCACCGGCAGCTTCATCCTCATCGATCCGCACACCAACGTCACCGTGGCCGCGGGCATGATCCGCGGCGAGGTGAAGCGAAGCGCCGCGGCCGACGACGAGCAGGCACAGAACGGCATCTCGCCCGACGTGGTCTGGGAGGAGTGGAACGTCCCGCGCGAGGAGCGCGAGGCGCGCAACGGCCACCGGGCCGCCGTGCTCTGGTTCACCGGGCTCTCCGGGGCGGGCAAGAGCACCATCGCGCGGGCGCTGGAGCGGCAGCTCTTCGAGCAGGGCTGCCAGACCATGCTCCTGGACGGCGACCAGGTGCGCCACGGGCTCTGCGGCGACCTGGGCTTCAGCGCGGAGGACCGCAGAGAGAACATCCGGCGCGTGGGCGAGGTGGCCCGCCTCTTCTTCGAGCAGGGCGCCATCGTGCTCTGCACCTTCGTCTCCCCCTTCCGCGAGGACCGCGAGCGCGTGCGGGCGCTCTTCCCCGAGGGCCGCTTCTTCGAGGTCCACGTCGACGCGGACCTCGAGACGCTGCGGCAGCGCGACCCGAAGGGGCTCTACGCCAAGGCCGAGCGCGGTGAGATCCGCCATCACCGGCATCAGCGCGCCGTACGAAGTCCCGCAAAACCCCGAGATGACCCTGAACACGGAGGGGCATTGGGTGGACGAAATCGTGCAGCGCCTTGCCGATGAACTCAGCGAGCAAGGCATTCTGTAGATCTGCGCACGTAGTTTGGTAGACACAGAAGCTTTTTGCTCAGCAGGCCATGATCATCAGCCACAAGCATAAATTCATTTTCGTCAAGACGACCAAGACCGCCGGCACTAGTATAGAAATAGCGCTGTCCGAGTTTCTCGGGCCGGAGGACGTCATCACACCCATCATCTCTGCCGACGAGAAGACCCGAGCAGAATTCAGTTTTTCAGGGGCCTCAAGAGCTCCAAGGTCCGGCTCCGTCGATACGGTGCACTCGATTGGCTGCGCGTACTCAAAAACAGGCGGAGGATACAGTCTTTTTCCATCACGTCCAGGCCCAGCGTATCAAGCGGTACGTGGGCAAAAAAGTGTGGGACGAATATTTCGTCTTCTGCTTCGAACGCAACCCGTATGACAAAGCGGTGAGCCGGTACTTCTGGGACATGGCAGGTTTCAAAAAAAGCGTGCCCATGGACGATTATTTTCGCTGCAGTCAGCCCCACTCTCCTATCGAACTGGCATCTCTACACCGGCAACGGTAAACTCATCGTAGATTTCGTGGGTCGGTTTGAAAATCTAAAGGAAGACTTGGAATTCATCCGTAACCGCATCGGTCTGCCGCATCCATTGGAGTTGCCTCGCGCTAAAGGACAGGTGCGCAAAGAGAAGAAAGACTACAGAGATCTTCTTTCAGATCAATCTAGAGCGGTTGTCGAAAAAGTTTGTGAACGTGAAATTGAGATGTTCAGCTATACTTACTAAAAAAGATCCGTTGCTATGTGAAGCTCGAGAAGATCGTTTCACCTCGTCGTTAGCCACCACCGCTTTCCAAACGGGAGGCTCGTTGGTTCTTTTGCTGGGTCATACCGTGCCTTGCTCTCCTCTCGGCTTGGCGTCTTGCCCTCGACCTCATTCCATCGCTGCCACGGCGTTTTGCCACCCCCAACCCGTACTGTTACGGTCGCGGAGATGGTTGTGCTGACCTACACTGGCACTCAACCAACCTCCAACCGCCATGGAAGACTCCGACCACGTCCTCCGCGCCCGCCTGCGCTGGGTTAAGACCCTCCTCGAAACCGGCAACGCCAGGCTCACCTGCCGCCGGTGCGGCATGTCCGGCTGATGGATCCATCAGCCGAGCCAACGTTGCGCCAGTGGGCACACCGCTACAAGGCCGAGGGAGAGGCGGGGCTGCACACCCGCAGCCAGCGGACCCACAACATCCGATACAAGGTGACTCTGCCGAACGATCGTTCGGCAAGGAGCACGTTGCCTGAAAGCGCAGCTTCCCGTAGGAATCCGGCACATGCGCCTCGAACGCAAGCTCGGCTCCCACCGCATTCTTTCAGGAAGCTTCGCTTTCAGGCCGAGCTGATCCGCCTTCCCTCGCTCTCCACAGCCACCATCTGGAAGGTGCTCTGCCGCTACGGGTGGAGGTACCTCAAGCGCGTAAAAAAGCCCCTGACACCCAAGTCCTACAGTCGCCCTGTTACCCGGTGACCGCGTGCAGATCGACAGGCTGATGGATCCATCAGTCGTAAAGGTGGCCAAGGGGCTCTTTCAATACACGGCCACGGACGACTGCACGCGAATGCGGGTGCAGCACGCACCTATGGTGCTGGCACTCTATCCGCGCCGCACGGCGAAGATGTGAGTGCCGCATTCCTCCACGAGCACGTCCTGAAGGAATTCCCCTTCCCCATCCAGCGCATCCAGACGGGAATCACCGATGATTCCCTCGATCGAGGGGGCGAGTTCTTCGGGATGGAATTCCAACTGGCGCTGATGCAGGAGCGCATCAAGTTCCGTCCGATCCGGCCGTACAGTCCACACCTCAACGGGAAAGGTGGATGACCGATCATCCACCGGAGCGCTCGCAGCGCACCGACTGGATGGAAGGGGAATCTCCTAAGATTCCCTCTATGCGACCGCGACATGCGAGACCCTGGACTGGGCGAGCAACTCAAGACGTGGCAGCACTTCTACAACGAGGTGCGCCCTCACGGGGGCATCGGAGGCCGGACGCCTGTAGCCCGGTTGCGCGAGGTAGCCGAGCGAGTGCCAGAGTGGGAAGCCGTAGCTCGAGCATACGCCGATGGGAAGGAAGACCTGCGAAGTCGTACGGCGTCGACCGTCAGCTCTGGCAGGCTTACAAGCAATAGAACGGCCCCACCGGTGCCCTCTCACGGTGCAATCGTCTTCGCAATCTTTACAACCACGAGGAGACCATGAGGAAATCCAAGTTCACTGCGCACCATAGGTGCGCAAGGGAGCAGATCACCCACGCGCTCAGCAAGGTCGAGCACGGTGGGGTGGCCACCGAGGTCTGTCGCGAGATGGGCATCAGCGAAGCGACGTTCTACGCCCGGAAGAAGAAGTACGCCGGGCTGGGGGTGTCTGAGCTACGGCGACTCCGGCAGCTTGAAGAGGAGAACCGGCAACTCAAACAGCTCGTCGCCGACCTGTCCTTCGACAACACATGGTCTGTATTCCAGGAGGTGATCAGAAAAAAGCTCTGACGCTGGGCCAGAAGCGCCTGCTCGACGCCTATCTCGCGAGCCAGTTCCGGGTCTCCGAGCGGCGGGCGTGTGGGTTGATCGGCCTGGCCCGCGCCTCTTACCGCTACCGCAGTCAGGCGAAGGATCAGACACCGCTGCGCATGCGCATCAAGGAGTTGGCTTCCATGCGGGTTCGCTACGGCTACCTGCGCATCCACACGATCCTGCGGCGTGAAGGCTGGTACGTCAATCACAAGCGCGTTCACCGGCTCTACTGCTAGGAAGGGCTGCAAATACGGCTCGTCAAGCGGCGCAAACGCCTCGGGGCAGTCCGCATCGTCCGCACGGCGGCGACCGAGCCCAACGCCCGCTGGAGCATGAGGGACTCATCGATCGATGAGTCCCTTCGTACACGACCAACTCGCCAGCGGCGGACGCTTCAGGTGTTTAACCATAGTGACTAACTTTACATGACTGATGGATCCATCAGTCGGCGTGAGTCCTTGCATCGAGGTCGGACGCAGCCTGACCGGGCGGCATGTCGTCGCTGTTCTGGAACGGCTTGCAACCGAGCGCGGTGTACCCCGCTGCATCTCAGTCGACAACGGGACAGAGTTCACGAGTCATGCCCTGGAGGACTGGGCGCAGCGGCGAGGCGTGCAGCTCGAATTCAGCCGTCCAGGCACGCCAACCGACAATCCGTTCATCGAATCGTTCAACGGGAAGCTTCGTGCGGATGTCTAGACCAGCATCATTTTGCGTCGCTGGAAGAGGCAACGGCCTTGATCGAAGCATGGCGAATAGACTACAATGACCACCGGCCTCATCGGTCACTGGGCGGGTTGACACCGTCGGAGTATGAGGGGCACTTCTACCACCGGAAGTGGTATTAACCCGTTCCAGTGGACACTTTACGGGCTTGCGAGTGCCCGCGTGGCTAAGTAGTGCGCTTCGTGTTTGATGGGCGAGCGGTAGGCCAGCGACGAGTGCCGACGGTGCGGGTTGTACCACGCCTCGATGAAACGGAAGACGGCCATGCGTGCCTCGGCCTTCGTCTGGAAGCGCCGACGATCCAGGAGCTCCCGTTCGAGCGTGGCAAAGAAGCTCTCGCACATCGCATTATCGAAGCAATCGCCCACCGATCCCAGCGATGGCCTGACGCCTGCCTCCCGGCAACGCGCGCCGAAGGCAAAAGACGTGTATTGACAGCCGTGGTCGCTATGGTGGACGACGGATGCGGGCTTGCGCTGCATGAGCGCCATATCAAGGGCCGAGAGCACCAGATCGGTGCGCAGATGGGGCTGCATCGACCACCCGACGATGCGTCGGCTGAAGGCATCCATACACACGGCCAGGTAGAGAAAACCAGAAGCCGTTGGCACGTAGGTGATGTCGGCCACCCAGAGTTCGTCAGGTCGCTCGGCGGTGAAGTTGCGCTCGACCAGATCCGGCGCGCTCGATGCCTGACTGCCTCGAACCGTCGTACGAGGGCCTTTGCGGCCGCCGACACCTTTCACGCCTGCTGCTCGCATCAAACGAGCGATTCGCTTGCACGCGATGGCCTGGCCAGCCTCTTTCAACTCGGCATGGATGCGAGGTGCTCCGTAGGTGCCATCGCTCTGCGCGTGGATCGTGCGGATCTGGGCCGTCAGGGCGGCGTCTCGTTGACTCCTGGCCGATGGAACGCGGTCGCGGTAGGCGTAGAAACCGCTGCGCGAGAGGCCGAGCACGCGGCACATCGTCTTGACAGGAAATATGGCCTGATTCGCCTTCACGAATTCGAGGAGCTGCCGGGAAGGGCGTTGCTCTCCCGGGCGAACCAGGCCGCGGCTTTTGAGAGAATCTCACGCTCCAAGCGGAGTTGGCGCACCTCTTTGCGCAGGCGCTTGAGTTCCTCCCGCTCGTCGTGCGAAGTGCCTACAACATCGGGGGGCTCCGTCTCGGTGGCCTGAGCGATCCAGGTTTTGATAGTTTGTTCAGAGGGCTCGAACTCGGCGGCGAGTTGGGCGGCGGTGCGCCCGGCACGGTGCAACTCGAGTAGGCGTTCGCGGAATTCGGCCGGGTAGGCGGGGTGTGTTCTGGGAATGATGACCTTGGTTGGAGACAGGTAAATATCTGTCCACTCTACCGGGTCAATACCAGAAGACCGGCGTGAAGCTCGCGGGCTAAAGTCCCGAATGGCTCAGGAAAAGGGGTAAGGCCAACTCCACTGGTGCCCTCTCACGGGGCAATCTTTACGCTATCGCCTGGGCAAACCCTCATCCCGAATGTTCACGAAACCAAGGCTTTAGAACGAGAGCTTTCCTGGCGATTGCTACTTCAACCCCAAGAGATCGTAGCCTTTCACGTGCTCGTACTGGCTTAGCCTGTCGATGGTGGGGCGACAATGACGTTCGATCTGTTCGGCAATCAGGTCGTGGCCCAGTTGTACAGGCAAATTATGCTTTTTAGGTGACTGGTGAGTGTGCCGCGTCGCCATCCAGCTTGCCTACGTCTACCCCGGCGAAAGACGCGATGAGGTCAAGGTTCGAAAGCTGCTTGATAGGCAAGACGAGGAGACGATCGGGCGATACGTGGTCCAATACGAAGTCATTGTGGCGTGCCCAGTATGACAGATAACCTTCGAGGGGATACAATCCGCGCGCTTTGAGTAGCGGGGATTCGTGCCCGCGACGGTCGTGGCATGGTACAGGTCTCGAAGCTTAAAGTATGGTGGACGCACCCCTCCTCCGTTGAGGTGTTGGTTGAGAATAGAATCGAGCCAGGAATAGCAGGCGCGCACTGGCAGGATAAACCGTGCCTCAGGAAACGTCGGCGCGATGAGATCGGAGAACCACGCCATCGCGTGCGTAGCCTCACATTCCAGCCACAGGAGCGAATCCCGCTGCCTTAGCCATTGCACGGTTCTTGTCACTGGCGTGGCCTTGCTGACGCGCTTCCAGCATGTCGGCAGTGAGGTCGATGTCGGGCTCGTGCGTCGACCGAAAGTGAGACCCGAAAACGCTAGCGACGGACAGCGTACCTGTTTTAGGAGCGCCTACACAAAACAGGTGAGTTTCGCGGCTGCACCACCGAGCGTACTAGGCTTATGGGAGCAGGAAAAGGTTTGAGCACGGTTCGGACTGCATCGCGCAGCTTACCTGGAGGAATCTGCATGGTCTTGGAAGAATAGAAAGGACGATGCTCCGCCTACAGAAGGCGTGCAATAAATGCTGCAAAGAAAACCATTCATGTTATGCCCATCGGTACCGTTGCCCGGTAAGCGCATAAATGGCCTCTTTGGGATCGTAGAATAGCTTGCGCAGATGCTGTCTGAGCGCGGCGTCTTCGTACAGAGCGACCGCACGCTGGGCAGTTCGCAGAGGCACACATAGAGCGAACTGGTGCCGCATTTCTACACCTCAGTGATGAGGAGGGGAGCGCGCGCGGCTCGGCAAGCTGCCGCAGGGGCGACTTGACATACATGAAGCTTCAGTCGGTTAGGTGTTGCATGGTACACCCCACGTGTACAGGGGGCTCAGTAGCCAGCGAGGTCGTACCCCTGTAAAAAGTCACGCTGGCCTAACCGGTCAATGGTGGGTCGGCAAAGGCAAACTCCGATGAACTCAGCAATCAGACTGTGGTCGATCTGGCTCAGTACTTCATGCTTTTTCGGAGACTTGTGCGAGTGCGACCGCTCGTGGTTGAGCCGAGCTGTGATCCACCCCGACAAACGAGGCAATGTCGTCGGTATGTTCGGAGAGTCCACGGGTCGGAACGTCGACGAGCAGCTTGTCGGAAGGAACGGCATTGAGCACAAAGTCATTATGCCGCGCCCAGTATGACAGATAACCCTGGAGCGAATACAACCCTTTTACTTCCAGAGCGGCTACTTCGCGCTGCACGGGGTCGGCGTGGTACAGATTGCGGAGCTGCTGGAAAGGAGGGCTCACCTTGATGTTGAGGTGCTGGTTGATCACTGAGTCGAGCCACGAGTAGCAGTCTCGAACGGTAAGGATGAATCGGGCATCTGGAAACGCCTTGGTAAGCAGGTCGGCAAATTTCTAGGCGGTAGCATGAAACGCTTCGCACTCGAGCCAGAGCACGGCATCGCGGCCTCGTAGCCAGCGCGAGAGTTCCCTGAATATCGCCAGCTTCATTCTGCCTCGCCTCTAGTTTACTGATAGTAGGGCCACCCCACGGCTCGTGTCGTGATCTGAAATTGGGCTTGAAGATGTTGGCTACAGACTCGTTCCTAGTCTTGGAGCTCCTACACAGTATACATGGCACGCACGCGGCTGCACTATTGAGCGAATGAGGCGAACAGGTCTGGGATGTTGTAGGACAACTTTGCGAACTTCCTTTCGCAGAATAATCTTCGGGGTCTGCATAGAACGGGTGCGCGTAGTATGAGGAGGTCAGCGGCAAAATAGATCTGGATCCTTCTCCGCAAATTCTGCGCCTACCCCCTGTGCACATGCGAGGGTCTCTTTGGATTCTCGCGAAGCCTGCGCTGCAATGGAACACGAGGTCAAGGCTGGACCGAAATTTCACGTGGAGGGTGCAACTGACCCGAGAAGCTCTCCGTAATGGCAAGGGCGGCCTTTCGCCAGCCTGATATTAACTTCTCGCTGAAGCGCGCAGTTTCTGGGTGCATCGCCTTTTGCGTAGGCCAGTTCGTCGCTCTGCCGACGCTCTTTGTTTGCAGGCAGATCATGGGCTCCTCGTCCGGGGGGAAGGAGGATTGTACGGGCTCGAAGAAGGGGGGCTGGCGAACGTACACGTTTCCGGTTTGGAAGCAGAGGCTGAGCCTACTTTGACATCGCCCCGCAGCCGCCAGCGGAGTGCTAAGCCGATGCGCCTACTGCTGTTCTCGGAATGCCGCTAGCACCAACAGAGGTGGGGCCGAAGCGTCGTTCGAAGCCACCGCCGGGCTGGCCGCGACGAGGTGCGCCGACTCTACTAAGACAGAGAGTATCACAATAGCGCAGCATTACATGAGTTTTATGATCTATTCCGAACTATCCTATTGATGACTGGTTTTATAAATAGCAGATTGAGGGACATGGTTCACGTTCTGCTCAAGAGACAGATGAGACGTTCCATCTACGGAAAGGCGTTTAACGTGAGAAAGACCGCACGTAAACACCTGTACTCGGTAGCGCAGTCCCTCAACATGGAGGTTGTCCAGGTACTTGAGGCCAGGTCAGACACTCGCTGCGTGGCGTTGTGCAAGCATGCCGAATTTGGCAAGGTGGCGCTGAAAACTTCCGTCCCCTCCAGCAGCCCTTGGTTGGCCATGTCCAGCCATGCGATCATTCACCACATGGGCGACTATGAAGGGGTTCTGTTTCCAGAAGTGTATGCATTTGGAATAGGATACTCCATAGAGAGATGGCTGGAAGGCGAGTCTCTCAGTCAAATGAGCCTGACAGGCCGAGAGAAGGCAGTTGAGTCGTTTCTCAACCACGTAAAGGCTTGGGCCTCCAGTTTGGAGAAGGATCGATTCATGTCGGCCTCCGAGTTGGAAGAGACAGTGAGGTGGTACGTCGAGAAAATCACCAATAAGATTGACCGTGGACACAGTTTGACTCACAAGTTGTCGTATCTGAGACGCGTACATGAAATAAAGGGCGAAGTTAACGCGGTGATAGACGCGATGGTAAAAATGTCAGATAATATACATATACGACCAACTTTCTCTTTTTGCGATATGTCATCTGATAATATAATTTTTGATTTTATAACAGGTGACTTGATGGTGATAGATCATGAGCATGTAACTGTGGGTCACTTTGGGTTTGGCCTGGCTTATCTGGTAGCATATATGACAGCCAGTGGAGCAGATCAAAGTCGCGACATGATCGCTGCTTCGGTTTTTGAAAGCGGACTGTTTGAAACTCCGGAGTTGTCGCGGTATTTCCTCGATATGTCTAAAGCGATGACACAATTGTTCGTGCTGATAGCTGGGATCAAGGGTGAGGAATTAAGGCAAAGACTTATATGGGCGGAACGGGGTGACCGTCCCGTTTCGGAGTCAACTGATAAGAGGGCACCGCATTATACCTGACGGTATGGAAAAGAGACATGTGCAGGCGATGCGTGTTCTGCTGTTCTCGAATGCCGCCAGCACAAACAGGGGCGGGGCCGAAGCGTCGTTCGAAGCCATCGCCGACGGGCTGGCCGAGCGTGGGCACGAGGTGCAGCGCCTTTACAACGAAACCGGTGGCGCGGCAGATGGAAAGCACCGCCTGTCGCTGCCGTGGATCGGCCTGCGCGGGGGCCTGCCCACGCCGCGCGCTGTGTGGACGTTCGTGCGGCACCTGATGCCCCTCGCGCGCCTGCTGCGCCGCCTGCGTCCAGACGTGGTGGTGGTGCATTTCGTGGACCTGAGCAGCCTGTACTTCGCCGCGCTACGCCCGCTGCTGGGCTTCCGGCTCGTCCTCAACGCGCGCGGGAGCGACGTGCTCGTGCAGCCGCGTGAGAGCGAACGGCACCGGAGGCTGCTGCCGCTGGCCCTTCGCCGGGCAGACCACGTGGTCGCGCTCTCGCAGGCCATCGCCGACGCGGCAGTTGCCCTCTGCCCGGACGTGAAAGGGCGCGTGACGGTTATCCACAACGGCGTAGATCTCGACTTCTGGCGCATGCGCGTCGCCGAACCTGACGAGGCGGCACCCCTGATCGTCGCGGCCGGGCGGCTGCATCCGGTCAAAGGGTTCGACGTGCTGATCGAGGCGTTCGCCGCCGTGTACCGCCGCGTTCCCGCGTCGCGGCTCCGCATCATCGGCGAGGGCGAAGAGCGGGCGGCGCTGGAAGCGCTGGCGCAACGGCTGGGAGTTGCTGGTGACCTGGAAATGCCGGGATGGGTGGATCGGGAGGCGCTGCGGCAGGCGTACCAGTCGGCCTCGGTCGTCGCGGTGCCGTCACGGAGCGAAGGGCTGGGCAACGTCGCCATCGAGGCCATGGCGGCCGGGGCCGCCGTCGTCGCGTCGGCGGTGGGCGGACTGCCCGACGTCGTAGACGAAGGCCGCACGGGGCGGCTCGTCCCACCGGAAGACGTGGCGGCGCTGGCCGACAGCGCTGGCAGGGTTGTTGAACGCGCCCGATCAGGTGCAGAGGATGCGAGTGGCGGCGCGAGAGCGGGCGGTTCGCTTTTCGTGGAATGTCGCCCTCGACCGTTACGCAGCGGCACTGACAGACATAGCCGTCGTTTGACCCGGCTTCATCTCCTACTGTTCGCCTTGCTCAACGTGCTGTCGAAAACCCTGGAGCGATTGCTGGTGTCGCTCAACAAGCGTGTGGCAGGGCGTATGGTGATGGGCCGCGTCTACGATGCCCACGCACTGGCCAGGCAGAAACTATTGAGGCTGGTAGCCGACGAAGGGATTACGCAGTTCAATCTCATCAAAGTGCGTAGCGATGGGCGGTGCGTGGCCTCCGGAGTGCATCCGGTGTTCGGGCGGGTGGCCATCAAGTCGTGGATGGCGACGCGCGACCCCTTCAAGGCGCAGGCCAACCTTCACCTCAGCCAGTTCGTGCAGAACACGGGGGAAGACCTCTTTCCGCGTGTGTACCGGGCGCGAGCAGGCTACACCCTGGAAGCATGGACGGAAGGGCGATGCCTGTCCAGCCTGAAACCTGACGAGTTCGAGGTCGCTCCCGTGATTGCTCTGCTCGACCGGCTCAAAAAATGGAGCCTTCAGATGGCCACGGGGCAGAAGATGTACCCCGAGGACATAGAAGAACTCGTGTTGCGCTACGTGCTCAAAAAAATGGGGCATATCCGGTACGGACGAAAAGGGCGCATGGTGCGCCGCGTTCGCAACGTGCTCACGCGAGACGCCGCGTTGAGAAGCGAGATCGAGGCCGTGCAGGAGCAGGCGCGGCAGATGGCGCTGCCGCAGTGCGGAGCGCTCATGGACATCGGCACCGTCAACCTCATCCAGAGCAGCGACGATGGGAAGATCCGTGTCTTCGACTACGACAGCCATGCACAGCCATTACGGTTTCGATGCCGTTATATCCTGCACGCGCTGCGGAAACGACGTATGCCTACTCCTCTGCTGGCCGTTGTCGAAAGCCACGTATTTACCACTGACTACCTGGGGTCGGAAGAAGCGAAAGTGTTTTTTACGACACACTACAGCATGCTCAATACCCTGGGTCACATCCTGGGTTAATCGAGACCGGTGCAGACAAACGGCCTTCGCCTGGGAGCTTCCACCTGAGCCAGAAAAAACATGGTCGTGCCGGTGAGCTCATCATCCCCTGCTACAATGCCGCCGCCGTGGTCGAACGCGCCGTGGCCTCGGCGTTCGCGCAGACGCACCGCCCGCTCGAAGTCCTCTGCGTGGACGACGGCTCGACGGACGAAACGCGGGACGTGCTGGCGCGGCTGCAAACGCAGTATCCCGACCTGCACGTCATCGAACAGGAAAACGGCGGCGCACCTCGCGCGCGCAACACGGGCCTTGCCGCCGCGACGGGCGAATACATCCAGTTTCTCGACGCCGACGACGCGCTTCTGCCCGGCAAACTCGAACGGCAGGTGGCGCTGGCGGAGCAAGAGCGAGCCGACATCGTGGTGGGCAGCTACACGCGGTATTTCGTCGATGGGCGGCAGACAGAGCGCATTGCACGCCCTGAAAATCCGTGGGAGGCGCTCGTGTGGACGCGCCTCGGCATCACGTCGGCCAACCTGTTTCGGACACCTCGCTCGGTGCAGGCAGTCGAGGGGTGGACGCCGGGCCTCAAAAGCCACCAGGAGTACGATCTCTTCTGTACAGGATGCTTCAGCAGCGGAGCCTCGGTCGCGTTCGACCCGGTGCCTGGTGCGACGTATACCAGCAGCCCACGTCGATCTCGACCACCGCCGATGCCAACGATGAGCGGATGCTCGCGTTCATCGGCGAGGTGCGCCGAGTATCTTCACGACGCAGACCCTGTCCCTATCGCATGCATGCCGCTGTAGAAGTATGCTGCTGTTCGGGGTGGTACGGGGATTGCATAGTCGGTCTCCTCAGTGCCGGTCGGCGCAGCCTTCGACCGCTACTTGCCCTCTCACTATCGCCCTCGTCCCAGCGCGGCAACGTCGGTGCTCTACACCGTGTTGTATCGTCTGCTGGGCTTCGAGGGCGCGCAGCGCGTCAGCGCGTGGCTCAAGCGCGTCCGTTCCTGAGACTCTTTCTGCAATGCCTCTCGTCTGGATCACCGTTTCCCACCCCGGCATGGCCGAGTCCGACACCATCGGCGACATGGTGCGGCTCAAGATCATCCGCCGGGCTTTCGAGATGCTCGGCTGGCAGGTGCGGATCGTCACGGCGCGGGCAGTCCTGGGGCCCGAGCCGGCAGCCTCGGGCAACATGACGAGCGCGCCGAGCGGAGGGGTCCAAAGAGCGCGTCAAAAGCCTCGCCCCGCGCACGCTGTGGGCCACGCTCAAAGACGCCAACTACCGCCGCTGAACGCCTCCTACGACGCGCTGCTGGACGCGCAGCCCGGCCCGCGCCCCGACCTCATCGTCGATTACAACTTCTACTTCAACGACGCGGCGATGCGGTGGGGCCGGGCGCGCGGCATCCCCGTGATCCTCAACAGCGAGACGCTCATCGAGGACTCGATGCAGGACGCCTCGCACTCGCTGCTGCGCGCCGCCGGTCGCCGGTTCGAGCAGCAGAAGTACCGCCGCGCCGACCTGATGTGGACCGTCTCGGAGCCGCTGGCCGAGAAGCTGCGCGCGCTCATCGGCGGGGAAACGCCCGCGGTGCACGTCGTCCCCAACGCTGCCGACCTGGGCAACGCCGAAGCGCGCTGCACGATGGCGCTGCCCGAAAACGCCCTCGTGGTGGGGTTCGTGGGTGGGTTCTCGCCGTGGTATGCGCTCGACAAACTCGTGACCGCCGCGAGCCGCATCCGCGCCGACGTGCCCGATCTGCACCTGCTCCTCGTGGGCGACGGGCCGGAACGCGCGAGGATTGACGCGATGCTGGCAGACACGCCCGCTGGCTGGTACACCCTCGCGGGGCGCGTGCCGCACGCCGAGGTGCCCGGCTACCTCGCCTGCTTCGACGTGGGCGTGATCACCAACCACAAGTGGTGGACGAGTCCGCTCAAGCTGCTCGAATACGGCGCGCAACGCATGGCCGTCGTCGCGCCCGATCTGCCGTCGATCACGTCGATGGCCTCGCCAGAAGCGGTTGCCTTTTTTGGCCACGGCGATTTCGAGGATTTCGAGCGCACGCTGCGCGCGGTGCTGGCGGACCGGGAACGTCGGGCGTCGCTGGCTGTGAACCTGCACGAAGCCGTCGCCACGCGGTACTCGCTCGACGCGCTCGCCACCACCATCGAACAGAGCCTCCGCACGCTGAACATTGCAGCGCGTGTGGACGCCTCTGCGTAACGCCCGCTCATGCTCACCGTCGTCACGAACCACAGCGGGTATGCTGCGCGCCGCAGTTTCATTGAGCTGCCCTTCGAGCACACGCGGGTGGTCAAAAAAATCGATCCCGTTCAAGCTCGCCGATGCCATTGTGCACCGGGCGACCGGAAAGACACCGCTGATGCTGCACAACCTCTGGTGGGATCGGGGGCAGTACCCGCTCGTGCATCTGCGGAACGGCATCAGCCTGGGGCGGGCGCCGTGGATCTCGTCGTTCGAGGATTTTCTGCCACGCTGGGCCATCGCGTCCGACGCCAGAGGAGTGGTTTCGGCTTTGAAGCGCGCGGCGTCTTCCACCTGCAAAGCGCTGATTGCCCAGTGTGAAGCCGCCCGCCTCCGGCAGTTGCGCGTGGCAGAGCAGCACGCGCCCGAAACCGTACCCGCGCTCGACGCGAAGCTTCACGTCCTGTTACCCCCTCAGGCCAAACTGGTCGAGCGGTACGAGGACAAGCCCCTGCCCGGCGATGGCCTCATCCACTTCGCGTTCGTCGGGCACGACTTTTTTCGCAAAGGAGGACGCGAGGTGCTCCGTGTCTTTGACGAGATGCTGACGCGCGGCGCGCCTTTCCACCTCACCGTCGTCTCCAAAATGGAGCACGGCGACTACGCCTCGCGTGCCACAGCAGCCGACGCGGAGGAAGCGCGGCAGATCATGGCCCGCCATACGAGCCGGATTGAACACCACGAGACGCTCCCGTACGCCCGGGTGCTCGACGTGTACCGCCGCGCACACGTCGGCCTGCTGCTCACGTGGTCGGACACGTTCGGATACTCGGCCCTCGAAGCGCAGGCGGCTGGGTGCCCCGTCATCACGACGGACGTGAACGCGATGCCCGAGATCAACAGCGACGCGGTAGGGTGGGTGGTGCCTGTGCCGCATCACCCGTGGAAAGCGCACGCGGCGATTGGCACAGAGAAGAGCCGAGGCGAGGTTTCTGCTGCCATCGAACGTGGGGTGCGCCGTGCGCTCGAAGAAATCGCCACCGCCCCTGACCTCGTCGAACACAGAGGCCGCCGTGCGCTGCGCCAGATCGAGGAACAGCACAGTCCGTCGCACGCCGCGCAGTGGCTGGAGAACCTGTACGGCACCTTCCTTGCGAACGCCTGAACCATGCACATTGCACTTTTCACCGACGGCATCTATCCCTACGTGATGGGAGGGCTCCAAAAGCACTCCTACGAGCTGGCGCGTGCGCTGGGGAGGCAGGGCGTGCAGGTGGACCTCTACGCCGCCGTTCCCCACGATCAGGTGACGGAGGCGTGGCGGAAAGGACTCTACGACGCGCCCGAGCCCAACGTGACCGTCCGCTTCGTGGCGCGGCCGGCACCGCCGTATTTCCCCGGTCACTACCTGTGGCAGTCGCGCGAGATCTCGCACCGCCTGCTCGACGCCTACCTCGCTGCCGAGCCGGCCGATTTTCTCTACACGCAGGGCTTCACCGGCTGGGCGGCCCTCGACCACCCGGAGCGCAAAACCATGCTGCCGCCCATCGGCGTCAACCAGCATGGCCTGGAAATGTACCAGCGTGTGGCCTCCAACCGGGGCTGGCTGGAGCAGCGACTCCTGCGGCCCGCCGTCACCCGTCACCTGCGCCAGGCCGACGTGGCGCTGTCGCTGGGCGGCGGCCTCGGGAACATCATTCGCCTGGCCGGGACGGAAGCGTTTCGCGTCATCGAATCGCCCAACGGCGTCGGCGAAGAGTGGATGGCCGATCATCCTTCCGAACCCCACACGCCACGGCGGCTGGTGTTTGTGGGGCGCTACGAGCGTCGCAAGGGCGTTGAAGAACTCCACGAGGCGCTGACGGCCCTCGACGCGAGCGGATCTCCCTACGAGATGCAGTTTGTGGGTCCTATCCCCGACGAGATGCGTCTGTCACATCCGCAGGTGAAGTACTGGGGGATGGTGCGCGAGCCGGAGAAGCTGCGCGGCATCCTGCGCGAAGCTGACATTCTCGTGTGCCCGAGCTATTCCGAAGGGATGCCGACGGTAATCCTCGAAGCGATGGCGTCGGGCCTCGCCATTCTGGCCACGCAGGTGGGCGCTGTCGATGCGATGGTGGACGACACGTGCGGCTGGATGCTGCGTCCGAGCGACGCCGAGGCGCTGGCCAGCGCCCTCCGCGCAGCGGTGACTTGCTCCGACGCCGACTTGCAGCAGAAGAAACAGCACGCCCTCGACCGGGTGCGCGCGCGCTACCTGTGGCCTCAGGTGGCTGCCACGACGCGCCAGAACATCGAGCGCTGGCTGAACAAACACGCTGAGAAGCAGCTTGCGCCTGCATAACGACGACCGCATCTAACGATGATTCAGGAAGAGATCTATGTGATGATCCCAACTCATGGCCGGGCTCCGCTGCTGGGCCGGACGCTGGCGTCGCTGGCGGAGTGCGCGTTGCCCGAGGGCTACGCGGGGACGGTCGTGGTCGAGAACGGGCCGAAGTCCGGTGCAGAAGCCATCGTCGCCGCTGCCGATAGGCGGGTGCGGGCGCGGTATATGCATGTGGAGAAAGCCAACAAGAGCAATGCGCTCAACGAGGCCATTAAGACGTTACCGGAGAACGCCTTCGTCGTTTTCTTCGATGACGACGTGCGCTTTGCCCCCGAGGTGCTCACGGCCTATGCCGAGGCGGCAGAAGAGAAAGGGCCGGGTCATTACTTCGGAGGGCCGGTTGAGGTGGATTACCAGACGCCCCCGCCCGAGCATGTGCGCCGATTGCTGCCACCGTCGGGCAAAGGATGGAGGCCAAAGAGCGAAGCAGATCTGCACCGCTTCGGGTTCTTAGGAGCAAACTGGGCTGCGTTTGCGCGCGACTTGGGGCAGGCCGGCAGTTTCAACGTCAACCTAGGCCCGGGTATGGTGAGTGTGGGTCAGGAGTCGGAGATGCAGTGGCGACTGCGCGAGCAAGGGGCGCGGGCCGTGTATGTGGAGCAGGCGCTCGTGTGGCATTACGTGCCTGAAGAACGCTGCTCCGTAGAGTGGGTGTGCAATCGCGCGCACCGCCTCGGTACGAGTAGAGGACACCTGCGTCGCCGTACGGGAGGAATCAGGTTCAAGAGCATTGGATACGTCACCTTTCATTACCTCCGAGCCGTGACACGGAGGCTCAGTAAGGTTGGCAAACCCGTCGAGCAACGCCTTGCAAGCGAGGTTGATTTGATAGAACAGACCGCCAACTTTAAAGGGTACTTCGGGGGCTGATCGTCCCGTCAGGGTGCTTGTGTTCTCGCCGCCTTGAAAGCGGACCGCCTCTGGTGGGGATCCATTTCCATTCCTTTGCTCGATCAGCCTTGATCTCCCACCAAGGCGAGGAAGGCAGATTTAGATGTTGATAGACATAAAGCCCCACCCCTGGTGAAACGACTCGCTGTTCTCTATTCCAACCTGGCCGGGTATACGGCGGCCTGCCTGCGCGCGCTCAAAGACGAGTACGGCACCGAACTGCTCGTCTACCACTGGCCCATCGCCGCCAATGCGCCGTACGCACCGGACACGTTCGCCTTTATCGACGAGGCCATCACCAAGAAAGACCAATCGGCTGGCGAGATCGCGGAAAGGGTGCGCGCCTTCGCCCCCGATGCCGTCCTGATGTCGGGCTGGATGGACAAGACGTACCTGGCAGCAGCACGGCGTATCCGCGCATTGGGCATTCCCGTCGTGGCGGGGTGCGATACGCAGTGGCGTGGTACACTCCGGCAACAGGCCGCGGCGCTGGCGGCGAAGCGGTATCTCCACCCGGCCATCGACGCGCTGTGGGTGTCCGGCGAGCGGCAGCGGCAATTCGCCCGGCACCTCGGCTTTTCCGGAAAGCAGGTTCTCGATGGGGTGTATTCGTGCGACTGGGAGGCCTTCACGGCCCCCGCACAGGCAGAGCGATCCCGTGCCTTTCTCTACGTGGGGCGGTACATTGAGGTCAAAGGCCTCGACGTACTGCTCGATGCCTACGCGCGCTACCGCTCTACGACTACCGATCCGTGGGCGCTGTGGTGCGCGGGAACGGGATCGCTCGCGCACCTCCTCAAGGGCGTGGAAGGCGTCGAGGACAGAGGCTTCGTGCAGCCTGCCGAGTTGCCTGCGCTTATGCACAGCGCGGGTGCGTTCGTGCTGCCGAGCCGGTGGGAGCCGTGGGGCGTGGTCGTCCACGAAGCCGCCGCCGCACGCCTGCCCCTCGTGTGCTCCGATGCCTCGGGCGCAGCGGTGCATCTGCTTCGCACCGGGTTCAACGGTTTCCTGTTCGGGAATGGCGACGCAGCTCACCTGGCGGAGGGGCTGCGCCACGTCGCCACGCTTCCGCGCGAAAGGTTCGACGCCTACCAGCAGCACAGCTTCGAACTGTCGAAGCAGTACACGCCTTCGCGCTGGGCGGCGACGCTGGCCGAGGGCGTTGCAACCCTCCGATAGGCCTGGTATCCTGCATGACCCTCACGCTTCCTCCTGCACTCGCACGCCTAAGCACTGTCTGGTGAATGCGGGGTGAGGCGAGGTTGAGCGTTGGTGCGTTGTCGGGCGCCATCGTTCTCTGCTACCATGGCCCGCCGACATGCCCTCTCCGACGCCCAGTGGGCGCGCATCGCCGATCTGTTCGACCAGCCGCGCCGTAAAGGCGGCCAGTGGCGCGACCATCGCACGATGCTCGACGCGATCCTGTGGATCATGAAAACCGGCGCTGCCTGGCGCGACCTACCCGAGCGCTTCGGCCCCTGGCAAACCGCATACGAGCGCTTCACCCGCTGGCGCCGAGACGGCACACTCGACCGGGTCGTGGCCCGGCTCCAGCGTGACCTCGACCGCGACGGGCTCATCGACTGGTCGGCCTTCTGCGTCGATGCCACCCACATCCGGGCTACCCGCGCTTCCGCAGGAGCCCGAAAAGGGGGGGCGCTGCCAGGCCGGCCTCCGATCGCGCCCCGGCGCGTATGGCGCTGGGGCGCTCGCGCGGCGGTTTTACGACCAAGCTTCACCTCGTCTGTGACCGAAACGGTGTCCCGCTCGGTGCCCTTGTGACGGCAGGCCAAGAGCACGAATCCAAGCAGTTCGAGGCCGTCATGGACACCGTAGGCGTGCAGGGCGAGCAGGGTCGACCGCGTAGCCGCCCAGCGCGCGTGCTGGCCGACTGTGGCTACGACGCAGGCCGGATACGGGCTTGGTTGCGCCAGCGAGGCATCAAGGCCACAATCCGTCCGAACCCGAGACGGAGCCGCAAGCGAGGGCGTCCGCTGAGCTTCGACCGGTCGTGGTACCGGCAGCGCAACGTGGTCGAGCGTTTGATCGGGCATTTGAAGGAGCATCGTCGGATCGGGACGCGCTACGAGAAACTGGCGGAGAGTTACCTGGCGATGGTCAAGTGGGCGTTTGTCGAGCGCTACCTGCGCCTGCTCCCTTCACCAGACAGACCCTAGGCGACATAGAAGTCGTTTCGCCTCTGCACCCCTCGCGGCCTCGCGAAGTGGCGCTCGTCAAACTGGGAGATGAGCAGTATGTGCTTAAAAGCAAGGCTCCTTCCAAACACAAAGCGCGGCAGATTGCTCAGCGTCTCCTGGGGCATCCAGAGATCGTAAACGAGGCCTCGATGTACCGGGCGTTCGAACGCGCCTCTGCGTCCTCTTTCCGGGTGCCAGAACTCGTCTTTACAGACGATCGGTATTTCCTGCTACTCGAGTACGTTCAAGGCCGGCCTGCCGACGTGACCGGGGCCGACAGGCAGGCCACGGTAGATGCGCTAGTGGCCTTCCAGACCACCCCGCTCGATAGAGGACGGGGGATGTTTCAGCTTCGGCAACCACGAGGACTCATGTTCTCGCTCTACCGGTTTGCCCGAAGGCTTGGCCCTGTCCTGTCGCGCCCTACGCGAAGACGCATCGTGGCGGCAGTTGCCCGGATGCAAATGCAACAGCCTCGGTTGCCGCGCCCCTTTACGGTTCACCACGACCTCAACAAAGGCAACGTGCTCGTTGATCGCCAGGAAAACGTTGTGCTGCTCGATTTTGCTGCTACCACGACGAGTCGGCGCTGGATCTACCAGGACATCGTCGCACTGGCAGCCAGCAAAGGGGATCCCTCAGGGCTGGACGCACCGATGGTGCGGGCCTACACAGAGGCGCTGAGTGCCCACCCTGACGCTGCGGGAGTAGAGCACGCGGTGCAAATGCGCGCGGCTCTGCTTGTCAAGACCTTGCATCGTATCCTGTTCAGACGCCTTAAGAAGCGAGATCCCAGCGCCTACATTTCATTTCTGGAAACCGTCCTCCTCGACGACAAGGCCTATACCCGCTGGTACGAGGCGTTTCTACGATCCTGATCTGGCGTACGTGCTACGCCGCCTGCGAGGCGAAGTGCGAAGGGGGTTTGCGGTACACCACGCGGTGCGCGTAGCGTTGCTCGACCGCGGTGGTAGCAGGCAGTGTGGCGAGGCCCGCGCACAGCCACATGTACATGCCCGCAGCGGTAGGGGAGAAAAACACCATCTCGCCCACGTTGATCAGCAATCCTCCCAGCACGAGGGCCAGCAGCGCGGGGTCGGGCTGGCGCACTGCGCCTCGCACCAGTACCCCCATGATGAGCAGCGTCAGCAGACCACCCACGAGACCCATCTCTTCCAGCACCGCAGACGGCAGAAATCCCTTCTCGATAGAGGCTCCTGAGGGGAGCCCCAGAAACCCGCTGTCTTTGATTTTGAGATCCCCTTGCTCGGAAGGGGCAGCGAAGCCGATGCCGATCAGCGGCGACGTGCGGAAGTTGGCCATCTGCTGCTGGATGAAGAAGCCACGCGAGTTGTCGAACGCTTCTCCATATGACTCCACCTCGTCTCCCTTGAAGGCGAAGTTGCGAAAGCCCTCCACCAGCTGCGGTCCTCTGAGCGCGCCAGCAATGACGATGAGCAGCAGCATGGGCAGCACCATACGGCGCAGCCCATGCAGAATTACTGCGTTGCTGCTCACCTCGCCGCAGAATTCCGACGGCGCACGCGACGGCGATAGCCCCGGCCGTCGCCACGAAGGCGGTTCGGGATCCTGATAGATAGATGAGATACCATCCCAGCAGGGTCGTGATCACGAAGACGATAGGACGCCGCTCGGCCCGGATGAGCACGACAGACATCCACGCCGTGAACGGAATCAGAAACGTGCCGAGGGCCTGCGGGTGGTTGACGATGCCTTTGAACAGCCCACCGAGGTAAGCGCCCGGGAGAACGAAAAAGGGCAGGCTGCCCAGTACGATGAAAGCGAAGATGGTGGCGAAGAAATCCTCCCAGTGCGTGCGTTGGTCGGCGTTGAGGTGGAAGGCCGTCAGGATGGTGAAGCTCGCCACGAAGAACGTGATCGCTTTCATGAACGAGATCTGCGGAAACTCGCTCACGATGGGGGCGAAAAAGACGGCGCAGGCGCTGAACGTGAGGATGAGCGGCACCGCAGGGCTCTTGAAAAAGCCTTCACGCCGATGAGCCAGCTCCCACACCACGCGCCCGAAGCCGGCGAAGATGAGCGGCCACCGGATGGTGGAGGCCAGCGACAGACTGCCGAACGTGCCCGTGTTGAGGTACAGCAGGAACATGCCGATAGCGTACGCCTCGATGGTCTGCCTCGAGCCGCGCAGCGCGTGCAGCACCAGCACCCCCATGAGGACGATGCGGACGGGCGAGGCGGCTGCGATGAGCACACACGCTACGAGTAGGACGACGAATGTCTTTTTTTGCAGCTGGGGAATCATGAAGACCAGGGCGCGCGCGCCGCGCAGGCAGAAGCGTGGTGCGTAGTTTGTGCAAGGACGATGCCATCTGCGCGACCCTTTACAGAGCAAGAGATGAACGTTATACGCACCACGGGTCTTACGTCTACCGGCATCGACGTGCTGAAGGGCGTGCTCATTCTATTCATCATAGCCGGTCACAACCCGCTGCTGACCGTCCCGTTTCCCGGCCTGTTCGAGGTGCTCTACAGCTTTCACGTGACGGGTTTTCTGCTCCTGCCGTTCTGGTTCGGCGTGCCCGAACTCTCGTGGCCACTCGCGCGTGACCGGGCGGTGCGGTATCTGGTGCCGCACTACGTGTTTTACCTGAGCGCGTGTGTGCTCTTCGCGCTCACCTTCGGGCGTGTAGATGTGGGGCAACTCGTCGCCGCGCTGGCGGGCGCACTCGTGGGGTCGGCAGATACGGTGAAGGCGGGCAGCGGCCTCAGCCTGTTCTGGTTTCTGCCATCGCTGCTCACGCTGACGCTGCTCCGCAGCGCGGCACGTACCGGGCGCGCTGCGTCTATCGGCGTGCTGGTGCTCGCGCTGGCCGTGCATCTGAGCGTGGGAAGCTGGCCCGAGGTTCTGCGGGTGTGGGTGCCCTTCGGGCTGCCCATCGCGCTGTTCATCTTTCCCCTCGGCGTACTCCTCGCGTGGGGATGGCCGCGCTACGTGGCCCCACATTTGCGCGCCTGGGGCGTCGGGGCCGCGCTCGTATGGATGGCCGCGAGCGTGTACATCTACCACGTCCGGTCGCCGTTCAACATCGGCGAACTCAGCCTCTTCGGCCTCGACCGGCCCGGCCGCCTCCTGCTGCACGACGTGAACATGCTGGCGGCCTTCGTGGCGCTGGCGGCGCTCTGCACGACGGCGCTGGGGCGCGTAGAGTGGCTGGCGTCACTCGGACGCGCGTCGCTGATCGTCTACCTGCTGCACTCGTTCGTTTTTCAGGCCCTGCTGCGCGGGACGACGGCGCTGGGCGCCGAGTTGGGCCTGGGCGTGGGCCTTCTCCTCTTTTCGATCACCGTGGCGGTGTCCTACGCCCTGGCGCACTGGCTGCTCGGCCTGCCCGTATTTGCGCGTTGGGTGACGCCGCGCGCGGCGGCGGACTGGCCTCCGACGGCCCGCGCGGCACAGCCCTTGCACACGCGCTGATGCTTTTCATCCGCCTCGCCCTCGCGTCGTTTTTATGAGTCTCAGATCCATCCGCATCGGCATCGATGCGTCCAACATCCGGCGGGGGGGCGGGCTCACGCATCTGATCGAGGTGCTCGCCGCGCTCGATCCTGCGGCGCACGGCATCGCCGAGGTGATCGTGTGGGGCGGGACGGTGACGCTGGAGGCGCTGCCAGCCCGCCCGTGGCTGCGGCCCGCGTACGATCCCGTGCTCGACGGTTCGGCCCTCCAGCGGACGCGGTGGCAGCGGACGCGGCTTTCGGAGGTGGCCCGCGAGCAGGCGTGCGACGTGCTCTTCATTCCCGGCGGCTCGTTCGGCGGCTCTTTCCGCCCGTACGTGACGATGGCGCAGAACCTGCTGCCGTTCGACGTGAAGGAGCGCGCCCGCTTCGGCCTGACACCCACCCGGGCGCGCTACCACGTGCTCGAAAAGACGCAGACGAGCGCGTTTCGCAAATCGGCCGGAGTGATCCACATGACGCACTACGCGAAAGGGGTCGTCGAGGGGCATCTGGGCGGATTGGAGACGCCCGGCGCGGTCGTCTACCACGGCGTCAACCCGGACTTCGACTGCGCGCCGCGAGACGCGAAACCACTCTCTGCCTATTCGATGGACGCGCCGTTCCGGTGGCTCTACGTGTCGATCGTCAACCTGTACAAGCACCAAGACCGCGTGGCCGAGGCGGTGGCGATGCTGCGGCAGAAGGGTCTGCCTGTGGCGCTCGACCTTGTTGGCCCGGCGTACGGCCCCGCCCTCGAAACCCTCACCGCCACACTCGACCGCTTCGATCCGCAGCGGACGTTTCTGCAGTATCACGACGCCATCCCGTATACCGAACTCGCGCCCACGTACCACCGCGCCGACGGGTTCGTCTTCGCCTCGTCGTGCGAGACGTTCGGGCAGATCCTCGTCGAGGCGATGCTGGCAGGGCTGCCCGTGGCGTGCTCGGCGCGCTCGTGTATGCCCGAACTGCTGGGCGACGACGGTTTGTACTTCGAGCCGGAAGACCCCGCCAGCATCGCGCAGGCGCTGGAGACCTACCTCCGCGATCCCGACCTCCGCGCGCAGAAAGCCGCGGAGGGCTACGCCTCCGCGCAGGCGTTCTCGTGGGCAGCGCTGCGCCCGGCAGACGTTCGCCTTCATCGCCGACGTGGCGCGGCGGGCGTAAAAATGGTGAAGCCGCCGCTCGGTGGAGGCAGCGCGCACGGCTCTTGCGTATCCGCGCTCACAGAATTTCCAGGTTGTCGGGACACGCGGTAGAACGTACCCGATGACGATTGACCCATGACCAACCACTGATGAAACAAGTCCTCCAGAACATCAAGAGCGGCGATCTCACGCTGGCCGATGTGCCGCCGCCCGCGCTCCAGCCCGGTGGCGTGCGCGTCCGCACCGCTGCCTCGCTCATCTCGGCGGGCACCGAGAAAATGCTCATCGACCTGGGCAGCAAGAGTTTGATGGGCAAGGCGCAGGCCCGGCCCGACCTCGTCAAGCAGGTGCTGGGCAAGATGCAGAAAGAGGGCATCGTCAACACGCTGCGCAACGTGCAGTCGAAGATGGAGCGCCCGATGCCGCTGGGCTACAGCGCCGCCGGCATCGTCGAGGCCGTCGGTGAGGGCGTGTTCGACCTTCAGGTGGGCGACCGCGTCGTGATGGCGGGGGCGGGCTACGCCAACCACGCCGAGGTCTGCTTCGTCCCCAAAAACCTCGTCGCCAAAATCCCGGACGGGGTCTCGTTTGAAGACGCCTCGTACTCGACCGTCGCCGCCATCGCGCTCCAGGGCATCCGGCTCGCCAAACCCGAACTGGGCGACAACGTCGTCGTCATCGGGCTCGGGCTCATCGGCATCCTGACGGTGCAGATGCTCAAAGCCAACGGCTGCCGCGTCTTCGGGACGGACCTCGACCCCAAAAAGGTGGAGCTCGCCAAAAAACTGGGCATGGACGATGGCACGGCGGGCGGCGACGTGGCCGCTGCCGTCGAGCGCTTCACCGGTGGCCGCGGCGCGGATCACACGCTCATCACCGCCGCCACCAAGAGCAACGGCCCCGTCGAACTCGCGGGCGAGATCACGCGGCGCAAGGGGCAGGTCGTGGCCGTCGGCGCCGTGGGCATGGACATCCCGCGCGATCTCTATTACAAAAAGGAGATCGAAATCAAGATCTCGATGTCGTACGGCCCGGGCCGCTACGACGCCTCGTACGAGGAAGGCGGCATCGACTACCCGTACGACTACGTCCGCTGGACGGAGCAGCGCAACCTCGAAGCCGTGCTCGACCTGATGGCGCGCGGCTTTTTGAAGGTCGAGCCGCTGACGACGCACCACTTTCCCATCGACAAGGCCATCGACGCCTACACGCTCATCCGTGAGGGCAGCGAGCCGTACGTCGGCATCGTGCTGCAGTACGACGTCGAGCGCGAGCAGGGGCCGGTGGTCCGCCTCAAGCTCGACGCCGCCGGGACGCCGCGCGACGCGCTCGGCGTCGGCTTCGTGGGCGCGGGCAACTACGCCGCGCTGCACCTCTTGCCGCACCTCCAGAAAAGCGCGCACGTGCAGATGAAGGGCCTCGTCACCGCGACGGGCCTCAACGCGCAGCAGAAAGCCGACAAGTTTGGCTTCGCCTACTGCACGACCGACATCCAGGCGCTGCTCGACGACCCCGACGTGAACACGCTGTTCGTCGCCACGCGCCACAGCACGCACGCAGAGTTCGCCGCACGGGCTCTGGAGGCGGGCAAACACGTGTTCGTCGAAAAACCGCTCGTCACCAACGAGGACGAGTTGCAGCGCGTGCGCGCGGCGCTGGAAAACACCACCGGCTCGGCGCTGATGGTGGGCCTCAACCGCCGCTTCGCGCCGATGGTGCAGACGATGAAAGAGGCGCTGGCGACCGGGCCGAAGCAGATGCTCTACCGCGTCAACAGCGGCTACCTGCCCACCTCGACGTGGCTGCACGAGGCCGCCGAAGGCGGCGGGATGCTCGTCGGCGAGATGTGCCATTTCCTCGACCTGATGGCGTTCGTCTCGGGCGAGATGCCGGTGAAGGTCTACGCGCAGGCCCTCGCGCTGGGCCGCGCCGACCTCTCCGACATGGACAACCTCACCATCTCCGTCACCTTCGATGGCGGCTCGACGGGCGTGCTGGCCTACTGACCGTCGGCGACAAGGCGTTCTCGAAAGAGCGCCTCGAAGTCTTCGGTGGCGGCGTGGCCGCGGCCCTCGACGACTTCCGCACGCTCGAGATCACCAAGGGTGCCAAGAAGACGCGCAAGAAGGCCGCCAACCAGGACAAAGGCCAGTCGGCCCAGATCGCCGCGACCGTCGAGGCGTTCCGCAAAGGCACCAGCCCGATCCCGTCCGCCGAGTTGTTCGGGGTGATGGAAGCCGTCTTCGCCGCCCGGCAGTCGCTGCAAACGGGTGCGCCGGTGGAAATCGGCGTGGCCGTCGAGGCGTGAGCGTGGAAAAAGGCCGTTTGTTCGAGGCTGGAACTCCGCCGCCGGGTCGGCTGGCGAAGGCACGCCGCATGGCGCGGACGCTGCGGCACCTGCGCTTCTGGCAGGTCGCCGGGCGCGTGGTGGCAGCCGTGCGCGCGCGGCTGCCCGTCCGGCTGCCCGATCCGCCGCGCCGCCTGCAAGGGGCGCTGCCCGCGCGCGTCGCCATCCCGCAGCACGACCCGTGGAATACCGCCGAGGCGCTGCGGCTGCGGCACTTCTGCTTTCTCAACGACAGCGCCGACCTGCGGAATCCGGTGCGGTGGAGCGCCCGCGAGAAGCCGCTGCTGTGGCGCTTCAACCTCCACTATTTCCACTACCTCCACCTGCTCGAACGCGAGGAGCAGGACGTGCTGTGCCGCGACTGGATCGCCGCGAACTCGCCCGGCACACAGCCCGCGTGGCACGCCTACCCGACGGCGCTGCGCATCGTCAACTGGTGCCGGGCTGATGTGCAGGCCGCCGACCTTCAGGACAGCCTCTACCGCCAGGCAGCGCACCTCTACCGCAACCTGGAAACCCACGTGATGGGCAACCACCTGCTCGAAAACGCCCGCGCGCTCGTCTACGCGGGCCGCTTTTTCGAGGGGCAGGGTGAGGCTCCACGGTGGCTCGAAAAGGGACTCGGTATTTTCAGAACGCAGACGCCCGAGCAGATCCTGCCCGACGGCGGCCACTTCGAGCGCTCGCCGATGTACCACGCGCTGATGCTCGAAGGGTATCTGGACGTGCTGAACCTGCTGCCCGAAAACCATCCCGACGCATCGTTTTTCGAGGAGACATGCCAGCGGATGACGGCGGCTTTCCAGTCCTTCATCCACCCCGACGGTTCGCTCGCGCTCTTCAACGACAGCACCCAGGAAATCGCCCTCGCCCCCGACCTGCTCCTTGGCTACGCCGACGCGCTCCTCGGCAGTCGCCCCGCCCCGCGCCTCGACCTGCCCGACACCGGCTACCACGCCTACCGCGACGCCCACTGGTACTTCGTCGCCGACGCGGGCCCTGTCGGCCCCGATTACCTCATGGCCCACGCCCATGCCGACGTGTTCTCGTTCGAGCTGTCGGTCGGCGGTGTGCCGTTCATCGTGGATACCGGCGTGTACTCGTACGCGAATGGCCCGGCGCGCGACTACGTCCGCAGCACCGCCGCGCACAGCACGCTGGAAATCGACGGCGTGAATCAGGTCGAGACGTGGGGCAGCTTCCGCGTGGGGCGCCGCGCCGCGCCGCGCGACGTGCGCGCAGAACGCACGTCCGGTTCGCTGCGGGTCGAAGGCGTTTTCGATGGATACGCCCAGCAAATCGGCGATGCGCTGTTGCACCGGCGCACCTTTTCGCTCGACGCCGAGGCAGGCGCGCTGCGAATCGAGGACCGCGTGGAGGGTCAGGGCACACACCGCATCGTGTCGCGCCTGACGCTGCACCCGGAGGTTGAGGTGCGCGTCGAGGACGATGCGGCTTGGCTGGAGCGCGACGGGATCCGGCTCCGCGTGACCGCGTCGGATACACTGGAAATTGAAGAAGGCGGGTACTGCCCGCGTTTCGGCACCCGGAAAGCGCGCCCGGTGCTGACGCTCACACACGACGGCCCACTCGCGGCCTCCCTCTGGCTTCTGCTGCAGCACCAGACTTAAGCACGGAGAAGGGTCAGTCGATGGGGAAGGATACATTTTCAACGGTTTTCCCCCCATGACGACGATTCGCAAAGCTCTGCGGCTGCTTCCTCTGGTGCTACTGTTCATTGCTCCGCATCTCTCCGCGCAAGAGGCCCCACTGTTTGCGCTGCAGTGGAGTGACCCCAGCGATCCGAGTCGCTTCGCCTATCAGACGGCGATGGTGCGGCTGGGAGAGAGCGGATGGATCAGCATGCTCAAGCGGCATCCCGAAGGACGGCGCGCGATCGTCGTCACGCATCCGCACAACTCCATCTGGAAGTATCCGGACGACCGATGCCGAGCCTCGGACGGGTCGCTCGACGGATTGTCGCAGAGCCCTAAAGAGAGCAGCGGGATGTACAAAAACGCGACGGGTAGCGATGGGCTACCGTCCGGGTATTCCTGCCCCTGGCTCGACGGCTGGGTAGCGAACGAGAAGCTGCGCCTACAGCCGTTCGTCAATGATCTCGTCGCAAACAAGGTTGATCTGGACTTCATGATCTTCGACGTGGAGTCGCAAGATCGACTGGCTCAAATTGAACGGGGCGTGGCGGCGCGCTATTCAGGTAGATCCTCGCTGGGCGAAGGCCAAACCAGTACTCGATTCACTTAAGCAAGCGGCTACCGGTGATCCCACCGCCACGTTCGATTTCGAGGGCAGCACGGTGGACGGGCATGCCTGGAATGCCTACATGTGGGCGCAACAGGCCCGCGCACTTACGAACGGCGTCTTCGATGTCTTCAGAACCGTGTACCCGGATCTGAAAGGCTCCAACTACGAGCATCACGCACGCCGTGCACACGACACGACGCTGGAGACCTACGGATGGCAGTTTTATCAGACAGAAATTACCGGCACACACTCGTCTGATTACTACTACGGATGGCTTATCCAGGTAGAAGATGCATCCATTGGAATGCGTGATCTGGGTAACAAGTCTGATTGGCTCACGTTGATGTTCGAACAGCGCAAAGCACGAGCCTCGGTGAGGTCAGGCTTTCCGATCCAGCCGTGGATCTGCTACAGCGGCAACCGCAACATTGATTGGCGCGTCTCGCCCGGAGCGCCCGCATCTCACACGCCCAACCCGTTTCTGGGAAGAAAACATCCGCCATCTCCTGATGCTGAACGCTGATCCGCTGCTGTACTGGAATAGCCGCACTTACAGCGACACCGACCATTCGACTGATGAACTCGATGGGTTTGTAGAGAAACTCCTCCAAGAGGTAAATGCCAAAATTGGAACAGCCTCGCCACGTTACACCGTCACATCTGAAGCGCTGCAGTGGTCAGGAGAAAACGTAAACGAATTAGGAAAAAAAGGTCGGTTGTCGGAGGGACGGGGAATCATCGCTACAGGTCTGCGGCACGGTACGGAAGTCACGTATCGAGTGGCAGTAGAACGGATTACCAACAATCCCGATCAGTGGCCCGCTGCTCAGGTGCGCGTACTGCGTGATGGGGTTGATACCGGCGAGAGAGTCGTCGTGCGTCCCCGTGAGACGGGCACCTATTACACGGTCCCGTTTGTCGAAGGCGTGGATTACACATTCGACTTTGAACCCGTACCGACACCCAACATGCTCGCTTCACTCAATCTGTCAGGTGGCATGTGGAAACGTGGGGAGGAAGTGTTTACATCTGCAACGTCTGCCGTGACCTGTCCTGTCGATGGTGTGCCTGTGACGTCACTGTATGATAAAGGGATGTTTGGTATCACTGGGCCTCCAGTGGAAGTGGTACCAGGGCAGGTCTACACGTTCAGCGCGTATCTGCTGGGCAGAAGCAGTAGTGGCAGAGGAGGCGTGAGCGTGGCTGACGTGGAAGGAAACCGACTGGCATCTTTCGCCCCCTACAACAGAGAGGATGCGGGGTGGGGGCGCTTCAGCGTGACGTTTCGTGCAACAACGAACGTGGTATACCCCCAGGTCAGCGCGTACCGGCAGTATGCGTGCGCGCCCGCGCTGCACGAGGGCGGGACTGCCGGGCGTGTGGAGCCGGGCGTCATCTTCACGCAGGAGAAGGCTGAACAGCGGATTCAACTTCAGCAGGGACTCAATCTGATTTCGCTTAACGTTGATCCAGGCGATATTTCGCCGGATTCCCTCCTGCGCGAGCACCCGGGTGTGGCGCTCGTGCGCGACGTGAACGGAGATGCGTACAGCGCCCGGTTCGACATCCGGGAGATCCGCACGTGGGACGCACGCACCGCGTATCGCGTGCTAGCAGACGAACCCGCAGAGATCGTGCTCAAAGGCCGACCCTTGCACATGGATGGCATCGAGGTGCAGGAAGGGTGGAATCTCGTGCCTTTTGTCTACACCGAGCCCCTCAGCATCGAAACTGTCGCCGCTGCGTATCCGGGCATCCTGGTGCGTGTCGAAGACGACCGCGGCAACGTGTATGAACCCGGCGACGAGGCGAGCACGCTCAGGACATTCGAGCCGGGAAGAGCATACCGGGTATATGCTGCCCAAGCGGCGTATCTCTCCTTCTCGCCCTGATACGGGTATAGGGTTTGCACGGCGGCACGTGACCTTTCGCACCGCTGTCTTCGCGCTTTCCCGTCGCCTGCATGAACCTGCTCTTCGTCAGCAACTACTACCCGCCTGAAGTCACCCCGCCCGCCACGCGCCTCTACGAACACGCCCGCACGTGGGTGACCGACGGCGGCGGCGTAGAGGTGCTCGCGAGCAACCCGAATTTCCCCGAGGGGCAGATCTACGACGGCTTCGACAACCGCTTCGGGCAGACCGTCGAGGAGGGCGTGGCGGTGACGCGGGTGCCGATGTACGTTGCCGAGAACCGGGGCATGCTCCGCCGCACGCTGAGTTATATGTCGTTCGGCGCGGCGGCAGCGTGGTGGGGCAAAAAGGTGCGGCAGAAGCCCGCCGTGGTCGCCGCCACGTCGCCGCAGTTTTTCTGCGCGCTGGGAGGCTACGTGCTCGCCCGGCGGCTGGGCGTGCCGTTCGTGCTGGAAGTGCGCGACCTGTGGCCCGAGTCCATCCTGGCCGTTGGCGCGATGCGCGACAGCCCGGTGATCCGGGCGCTCGAATGGCTCGAAAAATACCTGTACAAACACAGCGACCACATCGTCGTCGTCACGCACGCCTTCAAAGACCACGTCGTCTCGAAAGGCGTCGATCCGGCGAAGGTGTCGATCATCAAGAACGGCGCGGATCTGGACGCCTTCGAGGCCGATGCGCCCGATCCCGCAGAAGCCGAAGCGCTCATCGCGGCCCATGGGATGAAGGGCAAATTCATCGCCTCGTACATCGGCACCATCGGCATGGCGCACCGCGCCGACATCCTGCTCGAAGCCGCCGAGCGCTGCGCCGACCCGGACGTCGTCTTCGCCGTGATGGGCACGGGTGCCGAGCGCGAGGCGCTGGCGCAGCGCGCTGCCGAGCGCAACCTGCCGAACTTTGTCCTGCTCGACAAGCAGCCGCGCGCTGTAGCACAGGCGTTTCTGGCGGCGAGCGACGTGAGCGTCGTGCACCTGCGCGACACGCCGGTTTTCCGCACGGTGCTGCCCTCCAAAATCTTCGACGCGATGATGCTCGAAAAACCCATCGTGCTGGGCGTGCAGGGCGAGGCGCGCGAACTCGTCGAGGCGTCGGGAGCGGGTGTGTGCGTCGCCTCCGAAAGTCCGCAGGCGCTGGCGGACGCCGTGATGGCGCTCAAAAACGACCCTGCGCGCTACGCCCGCCTCGGCCAGGCCGGGGCGACGTACGTCCGGGCGCACCACGACCGCAAAACCCTCGCGCGCCGCTACTGGCGCATCCTGGAGGACGTAGCACAGGGCCGCACGCCTACGCCCGAGCTCGAGGCGGCGCGTGAAACCGTGGCCTGAAGGAGATCGGAGGATAGAGATGAGAGGTTGGAGGAGAAACCAACTTCCGATCTCTTGCCTGCATTCCGCCCGTATCTTGAACAATCACAATCTGATCGCATGAAAATCCTCAACGTCGTCGGTGCCCGTCCCAACTTTATGAAGGTGGCCCCGCTGCACCGGGCCATGGACGCGCGGCCTGGCATCACCTCGCGCATCGTCCACACGGGCCAGCACTACGACGCCCGCATGAGCGACATCTTCTTCCGGCAGCTCGAAATGCCTGAGCCGCACGTGTACCTCGGCATCGGCGGCGGCACGCACACCGAGCAGACGGCCCGCATCATGCTGGCGTTTCAAGAAGTACTGCGCGACGAGAAGCCGGATCTCGTGCTCGTCGTCGGCGACGTCAACTCGACGCTCGCGTGCAGCCTCGTCGCGGCCAAAGAACTCGTGCCCGTCGCGCACGTCGAGTCCGGCCTGCGTTCGGGCGACATGACGATGCCCGAGGAGGTCAACCGCATCCTCACCGACCGCATCTCGGATTTCCTCTTCGTCACCGAGCAGAGCGGCCTCGACAACCTGAAAACCGAAGGCGTGCCCGACGACAAGGTCTTCTTCGTCGGCAACTGCATGATCGACGCGCTCGTGCATTTCCGCGAGAAAGCCGCGTCGAGCACCGTCCTCGACGACCTCGGTCTCGGCGCGCAGGAATACATCCTGATGACGATGCACCGCCCGGCGACGGTCGACAACGAGGACGGGCTCACGAAAATGGTCGAACTCGTCGAGAAGCTGGCCGCACACCGGCCTGTGGTGCTGCCGCTGCACCCCCGCACGCGCAACCGGCTGGCCGAAACGGGCCTCGATGAGCGGTTCGAGGCCATCGAAAACATGCACCTCCTGGAGCCGCAGGGCTACCTCGAATTCCTGCATCTGATGGAGCGCGCGGCCGTCGTCGTGACGGATTCGGGCGGGGTGCAGGAGGAGACCACGTACCTGCAGGTGCCGTGCATCACGCTGCGCCCGAGCACCGAGCGCCCCATCACGATCACGATGGGCACGAACGTGCTGATGGACCTCGATCCGCCGGTGGTGGAGGCACAGGTCCGGCGCTTCCTGGACGACGGCGCGACGGGCCAGATTCCGCCGCTGTGGGACGGGCAGGCCGCCGAGCGCATCGTCGACGTGCTGGAAGAAGCCTTTCATTCGCAACCCGTCTCGGCATGAGCACCATCGTCGCCCGCGTCAACCTCGACGGACGCCCGGTAGACGCCGGGGCGCTGCGGCAGATGCTGGAAGTCCAGAACCACCGTGGGCCAGGCCGCAAAGACGTGTGGACGAAGGCGAACGTCGGATTGGGTCACGGCCTCAACCCCCTCGCCGACCACACCGCGTACCCGCTCGTCAGCGACGACGGAAACCTCGTGCTCGTCGCCGACGCTCGCATCGACAACCGCGAGGACCTGGAGCGCGCGCTCGGCATCGCCGCGCCACCCGACCAGGACGGCCCGCTGATCTTGGCCGCGTACCGGAAGTGGGGAGCCGACTGCACCCGTCACCTCCGAGGCGACTTCGCGTTCGTGCTCTGGGACGCCACCGAGCAGCGTCTGGTGGGCGCGCGCGACCCTTTCGGGACGCGGTCGCTGTTTTACCACCACGCGCCGTCCAAACACCTCATCGTCAGTTCGGAGATCAAGGGCCTCTGGTGCCATCCCGAGCCTCAGAAGAAGATCGACGAAGTCCGGCTCGCCGAAACGCTGCAACTCATCGACACGGACGCCACCCGCACGATGTTCGAGGGCGTCCGCGGGGTGCCAGCGGCGCACGGGTTCGTGGCAACAGCACAGAGCCTGCGGATGCTTCCGTACTGGCAGCCCGACTCGTCGGGCGAGATCGTAATGAAGGACGACGAGGCGTACGCAGAAGCCTTCCGCGAACACTTCGGCAGGGCAGTGCGCCGGCGGATGCGGGGCGCGAAAAAGCCCGCCGCCGAACTGAGCGGCGGCCTCGATTCGTCGTCGGTCGCGTGCGTCGCACGCGACGTACAGCGCGAGGCAGACGCTGCCCCGCTCGACACCATCTCGCTGCGCTACCCCGGCGATGCGCACACCGACGAAGGGGAGTACATCCAGGCGGTGCTCGATACCGGTCACTTTGCTCCGCACGAGGTGATCGGCAGCGCGCGCAGCAGCCTGAGCGATCTGGACGCCGTGTTCAAGGTGATGGATGACCCGAGCCTCGTGGCCGGCAACCACCACCACGTCTGGATGCGCTTCGAACTCGCCTCCAGTTTCGGCGCGGACGTAGTGCTGACGGGGTACGACGGCGACACGACCGTCGGGCACGGGTTCGATCGGTACTACGAGTTCATCCGCCGTGGCGAGTGGAGCACGTTTCACGACAACGCCGAGGCGTACGAACGGCACATGTACGAGGGCGGGTCGGGTCCCGGCGACCAGGTGTTCATGGCGGCGCGTGGCGTCGTGCTTTCCTACGGCGCGGGCGCGCTGGAGCGAGCAGCCAACCACAGGGCCCTCGGCGATTTCCGCCGCATCCTCGCCGGGCTCCACAAATCGTACGGCTTCTCGCGGAAGAAATACCTGCGGCTCTACGGCCCGCATTTTCTCGTGCCCGCGTGGGTTGCCGAGCGACAGCGCCGCGCAAACCTCGACGTATCGCCGCTGCTGCGGGCGGATCTGGTAAAACGCACCGCGCTGCGTGACCGGGTGGCACAGGCAGAAAGACCCAGAGAGTGGCCCGTCGATGCCCGTGCCTTGCAGGCCGACGTGCTGCACGGTCCCAATTACCTGCGGACCGTGGAAGCGCTGGACAGCTACGCGGCGGCTTTTTCGCTCGAAGGCCGCTACCCGTTCCTCGACCGCGACCTCGTCGATTTCTGCCTGCGGCTCCCCATCGACCAGAGCTTTCGTGACGGATGGAGCCGGGGCGTGATGCGCCGTGGCATGAAGGGCATCCTCCCTGAAAAAGTGCGTAGGCGTCCGGGAAAGACGAGTTTCGCCAAAAGCTCGGACGAGTCCATCGTCAACGTAGACGCAGAAAAGCTGCGGAGTGTCATGGACGCGCCCGGCCTGCTCGCCGAATACGTCGATGTGGCGAACGTGCGCGCGGTGGTGGCGAAGCCCATTGAGGAGTGGGACAAAGACGCAATTCGCATTGCACAGATGGCTTCGCTACGGGAGTGGATCGCCGTGCATTTCTGATGATCTTGAGGGGAAGCACCCTTTGGATACAGAGTCGTTGCACCTGCGCTAGAAAGACCAGAGTACCTTTCGTCTAACCGCTTCCAACATCACCCCTAAGGTTGGATCCTTCCTCAATCCAATCGTCGTACCAACCGATGAACACGTACCAGAAACCCTCCCTCGAAGTCTTCGGAGCCGTCGAAGAGCTCACGCGCTTCTCGGGTGTGCCCACGCGCACCGACAGCGTTTTCCTCAACGGCCACGTCATTGCTGCCGCGCCAACCAGCACAGGCTCCATTGACCAGTGCATCTTCACCGGTGGTAAGGGAGATCCGAACTCTCCTGCTGTCTGTGTGTGAGGAAGGAGGTGAGAGACGCCGCGAGCGATGGAGTGGGGTGGAATGAGTCAAAAGCGCACCCAACACTGTAGCTTTACCGATTGATTGACTTCCCTCCGTTTCGGATCTTATAAAAGCAGTTACCTCTTCACGAAAAACCTACCACCCGAATCATGAACACCTACCAGCAGCCGACCCTCGAAATCTTCGGAGCCGTCGAAGAGCTCACGCGCTTCTCGGGTGTGCCCACGCGCACCGACAGCGTCTTCCGTGACGGCACCATCGTCGCTGGGGCTCCCACGAGCGAAGGCTCCATCGACCAGTGCATCTTCACCGGCGGTGCAACCGAACCCGGCCCCGCCGTCTGTCTCTAAGACAATCTCTTTCCCAATCAACTACGCAAGTACCATGAAAACCTACGTTCTCCCCACGCTGACTACGTTCGGCTCGGTCGAGGAACTCACGAAGTTCTCCTTCGACAACGCCCGCACCGACTCGGCCTTCAACACCGGCCCCAACTCGGATATCACGCTGCAGGGCCTCGGCTCGCGTGACTCCTGCGAGGCCAACACCCCGGTTCCAGGCTCCAACTGCACGGATCCCACGCCGGGCGCCTAATACGAGCCGCGCCTTGATGCATACGTACACTGCCTACGGGCTGACCGTGGCGTCTGACATCGAGTTGCCTGAACTCCTGCCCTCTTCTGGGCATCCGGATGTTTACGTAAAGCGTCAGGCCCTTCCTACCGAAGGGCCTGACGCTTTTAGCAATGGCGAAACTCGTATTGCAGGCCGCGTTCTCGATGTTCTGCGCTTCTCTGTCGAGAATGGGACGCACATCCTGTTCGACGAAATGCGCCCGGTGGAGGACGCGGAAATCCGCGTGTTCGTCCTCGGCGTGCTCATGTCGATCCTGCTGCGGCAGCGCGGGCTCTACGTGCTGCACGCCTCGGGCCTGAGCAAAGATGGACGCGCCATCGCCTTCGTGGGCGACTCCGGATGGGGGAAATCCACGCTGGCAGGCTACTTCGTCAAACAGGGCTACCAGATTCTCAACGACGACGTGCTGGCCGTCGATCTCTCCACCGAACCGGTACAGGTGATCCCGGGCCACCCCCAGATCAAGTTCAGGCCCGAGGCAGAGCAGTGGCTCGGGCAGCGGTTTGACACGCTTCGCCCGCTCCACGAAAGCTCTATCAAGCGAGTCACCATTCCGTTTGAAGGGTTTCAGCGCTCGGCAGTGCCGCTCGCGCGCCTGTATGTGCTCGAAGGGTTTGGGCGGGAAACGTCCGCCGTCGAAGACCTTCGCCCACGAGATGCGCTGTTAGAACTCATCCGCCATTCCCGGGTCACCAACGTGATGAAGGCTCCGGACGTGCAGGCACGCCACCTGCGCCAGACCGAAGAACTCATAAAACGGGTGCCCGTCAAGCGCCTCGCACGCAAGAAAGACCTGGAGGCCCTTGCAGAGATCCTCTCGGTCGTGGAGCAGGATCTTGCGGCGTCGTCGGCGTAGCAGGGACTTGGGCACGGTACGTGCTCGTACCCTGTGCTCCCGGTTTCTTTCGTCGCGCGCTGTATGGCTGGTTCGTTGCCCAATCTGTCTCTGATGTTCTCCCGCCTGCGTCTGGTCGGGCGTGGGCTGCAGTTGGTGCGCGAGAGCGCAGGCAAATGGGCCGTGGCGTACCTCGTGCTTCTCGTGTTGCAGGGGCTTGCGCCTGCCGCCGTGCTGCCCATCTCGAAGTGGATCGTGGACGCGATCGCGGTCGTGCTCACCGAGGGGGCTTCGCCTGAGAACGTTCAGCCGGTCGTCTTTTATGGTTCGTTGCTGGCAGGTATCTTCCTGCTCCTTCGCATCTTCAGTTCAGTCAATGCGTGGATATCGACGGCGCAGAGTGAACTGGTGCAGGATCACGTGCGCCACCTGATCCACGAAAAGGCGTCGCTGATTGATTACGGGTTCTACGAGCAGTCGGAGTATTTCGACATGCTCATGCGGGCCGACAGTCAGGCGAGTCAGCGTATTCTCGGGCTCATCCAGAACGTGGGTGTTCTGGTTTCGAATTCCGTAACGCTCCTTTCGATTGCGGCGCTGCTGATCCAGTACACATTCTGGTTGCCCCTCGTGCTGGTACTTAGCACGCTTCCGGCCCTCAGCGTGGTGCTCCGGCACAACCGGATCTACCACAACTGGTGGCGCAGGACGACCCCGTTGCACCGCTGGGCAGGGTATTTCAACGGCCTTCTGACCCAACGAGGATCTGCCGCAGAAGTGCGGATGCTCCAGACAAGTGGCGTTTTTCGGGAGCGCTACGCCGAACTCAGGAAGCGGCTGCGGACGGAGCGGTTGCGCCTGATGCGGAAGCAACTCGTAAGCTCGTTCGTGGCAGCCATCGGAGGGCTGGTGATTCTGGGTGGCTCGATGGTCTGGATGTTTCGTCGGGCGATGACGGGAATGGGCACGCTGGGCGATCTGGCGCTGTTTTACCAGGCGTTCAACCAGGGACAGTCGCTCATGCAATCGCTGATGAGCAGCACGGGACAGATCTACACGAACACGCTGTTCCTGAAAGATCTGTTCGAGTTCTTGGATCAGCAATCTGTGCTGCGCGATCCCGAGGAGCCGGTCGCGGTGCCACGTCCGCTGCAGTCTGGTATCGTGTTCGACGACGTGACGTTCACCTATCCGGGTGGCAATCATCCCGCGCTGGAAAACTTCAACCTGCACATCCCGGCGGGCAAGGTGGTTGCCATCGTGGGCGAGAACGGCGCGGGCAAGAGCACGCTTTCCAAGCTCCTGTGCCGCTTCTACGATCCCGACAGCGGCTGTGTCACGTGGGACGGGCACGACCTGCGCGACTTTGCGCAGGACGAGTTGCGCCGCGCCATCTCGATCATGTTTCAGGCGCCGGTGCAGTATCAGGCCACCGTGGCGGAGAACATCGCCATCGGACAGCAGGCGACGGACGAAGACGTGCGGGCGGCCGCGCAGGGCGCGGGCATCGAGGAGCGCATCCTGCGCCTGCCCAAAGGCTACGATTCCATGCTCGGGCGGTTGTTTGCCGAGGGCACGGAATTGAGCGGCGGCGAGTGGCAGCGCATCGCACTGGCCCGCGCGTTCCTGCAGCAGTCGCCGCTGCTCCTCCTCGACGAGCCGACGAGCTTCATGGATTCGTGGGCGGAGCAGGCCTGGCTGGAGCGTTTTCGCGTGCTTGTCAAAGGCCGAACGGCGGTCATCATCACGCACCGCTTCTCGGCAGCCATGCAGGCAGACCTTATCTTCGTGATGCGGCGCGGACAGGTGATCGAAGAGGGGACGCACGAAGAACTGCTGCGCCAGAGCGGCTTCTACGCAGCGTCGTGGGAAGCGCAGCACAGCGAGGACGATCATCCCACCGAGGCTGTGAGGCCCTGACGGCGACGCTTTCTTTCCCCTGAATCTCTTCCTGTAGTGGCCTTCGCTGCCGAGTCTTTCGCTCCCGAACTGCGCCTGATCACACGAGGCGCGCGGCTTCGACCGTCGTCTGAAAGCCTCGAGATCCTGCGCGGTCTCGCGCAGCAGCCGCTCGACTGGAAGCTCGTGGGCCGGCTGGGTAAGCATCACCAGGTGCTCCCCGTGGTGCTGCACCACCTCTACCAACTCGGAATCAAGCTACCCGACGAGGTGAGCGAGGGGTTCAAGGCGTACGCGCGAGGCGTGGCGCTGCAGAACATGATCCTCGTCGAGCAACTCAAGGTCGTGCATGGGTGGCTGGAGGAAGCAGGGGTTCCGGTGATGCATTTCAAAGGCCCGGTACTGACGTTGCAGGCTTACGAAAATCTCGCGCTTCGGGTGTGCAGCGACATCGACCTGCTCGTCAAACCCGAAGACCTCGCGCGCGCGGGCGGCGTCTTTACGGGAAACGGATTCATGCCAGGGTCGAAACTCCAGCGGTGGTACGGCCTGCGTCGGCGCTTTTTCCTGTATCTGTCGCAGCAGGCGACGTTCGTGCACCGCAGCAACCACATCCACCTCGACGTACACATCGGCCTCGCTCCGCCGCTTTACGCCTACCCGACGGATTTCGACGCGCTGTTCGAGCGGGGAGAGGAATTACCACTCGGCAGCCACACGGTCCGTACGTTCGGGCCGGTGGACACGCTGATCCTGCTGTGCCTGCACGGCGAGAAAAACCGGTGGGAGTTCCTCAAGTATGTGGCCGACATCGCAGCGGTGATCACCACGCACCCGGATCTTGACTGGGAGGAGGTCATGCGGCGCGCGGAGGACACGCACATGCACCGCATCGTGCGACTCGGGCTTTTGCTCGCGCACACGCTGGTCGAAGCGCCGCTGCCGCCCGAGGTCGCAGAACGTCTGCAGAACGACGCGCTCGTGCGGCAACTGCGGGATGCCGTCGTCGAGCGCCTTTCGTCGATGAGCCTCGAGGTGACGGATTTCGAGAAGCGCTTCTGGTTGCACCTTCACACGCAGGATTCGCTCCTCGACCGCGCGCGCTACCTCGGCGTCGCCGCGCTGCGGTGGGTGTGGGACCGGCGGACGGCCACGGTTCAGTAAAGGCCCACGGCGTCCACGTCGATGGCGATGTGGGTGCGCGGCGGCGAGTGACCAAAGGCGCTGACGGCCGCACGCAGGACGGGCTGCACCGGCGGCGCACCCGGCGGAATCCGCACGACGGTGTGGTAGCGGTAGTAGCGTTTCAGGCGAGACACGAGGGCTGGCTGCGGGTCGAGTACCTCGAAGGCCTGCGGGGCATGACGGCGGAGCACCGCCGTCCAGTCGCGTGCGAGCGCGGCCGTCGCCTCCTCCGTGCGCGCCCGGAATTCGATGCCCACGATGCGTCCGTATGGAGGGTAGCCCAGCGCGGCGCGGTCGGCGAGGGCGTGCGCGGCGAAGCCCCTGTAATCGTGCGCGCAGGCGAACCGCAGGGCGGCGTGGTCGGGGCTGCGCGTCTGCAGGATGACGTCGCCCTGGAGGTCGGCGCGTCCGGCGCGGCCCGCCACCTGCGTGAGCAGTTGGAACGTGCGCTCCTCGGCGCGGAAATCCGGCAGGCGGAGGCCGCTGTCGGCGCTGACGACGCCGACGAGCGTGACGCGCGGGAAATCCAGCCCTTTCGCCACCATCTGGGTGCCCAGCAGGATGTCAGCATCGCCGCGCCCGAATCGATCCAGCAGGCGGTGGTGCGCGTCTTTGGTGCCAGTTGTGTCGAGGTCCATTCGCACGAGGCGGGCGGTGGGGAAGCGCGTCGCGATTTCCTCCTCGATGCGCTGCGTGCCGACGCCGAGCAGGCTGAAATCCTGCGCGCCGCATTTCGGGCACGCGTGCGGGCGGCGCTGCGTGAGGCCACAGTAGTGACAGCGCAGGTGGCGCTGCGTCTTGTGGTACGTCAGGGTCACGGCGCAGTCGCGGCAGAAGGGCGTCCATCCGCAGCTCTGGCATTCGAGCACAGGCGCGTAGCCGCGCCGGTTCTGCAGCAGGATGATCTGCTCTTTTTTGGCGAGGCGGTCCTCGATGGCCTCGGCGAGCGCCACCGACAGCGCGCCGTCGAGGCGGTGTTTCTTCTGTTCGAGCGTCAGATCCACGACGCGGACGGGCGGCAGCGTGGCGCGGCGGCCGTCGGCCTGGGGCACGCGCGTGGGCATCGACAACAGCGTGTATTTGCCCGTCTGCGCGTTGTGCCACGATTCGAGGCTGGGCGTAGCCGAGCCGAGCACGCACACGGCGTCGTGAAACGTCGCCCGGAGAACGGCCACGTCGCGGGCGTGGTAGCGCGGCGCAGGGTCGAACTGCTTGTACGACGATTCGTGCTCCTCGTCGACGACGATCAGCCCGATGTTGTCGAGCGGCGCGAAGAGCGCCGAGCGCGGCCCGATGACCACGCGGAAGCGCCCGTCGCGCAGCGCCCGCCAGGCGTCGTAGCGCTCGCCCATGCTCATCCGCGAGTGGAGCACGGCGATCTGATCGCCGAAATGCTGGCGGAAGCGCCGCACCGTCTGGGGCGTCAGCGCGATCTCGGGGACGAGGACGATGGCCGTCCGCCCCTGCGCGAGTGTGTCTTTGAGCGCGGCGATGTACACCTCCGTCTTGCCGCTGCCGGTGACGCCGTGGAGCAGAAACGTGCCGTATGCCCGCGCCGCGATGCGCGCTCGAATAGTGGCGAGCGCCTCTTCCTGTTCGGGATGCAGTGCCACGGGTGGCGCGGGAGGAAGCGGCGTGTCGAAGGCATCGCGGCGCAGCGACTCGCGCTCGAATCCCTCGACGACGCCCATCGACACGAGCGATTTGAGCGAGCTGGCCGAAGCCCCTGCGCGTTCCAGCAGCGCTTTCTGCGAAGGTGCGGAGTCGCCTTCAGACACGCACTCGGCGAGGGCGTCGAGGATCGCTTGCTGCTTCGCGCCGCGCACCTGCGCGCGCACGTCGTGCAGGGCGGCAGCCGTGGCGAAGGCGGACGCAGGGCGGACGGCTTTCTCGTAGCGGATGGCGACGCGCGGCGCGGACGTGCCGCTGTCGAGCGTGACGAGGCCGTCACGCTCGAGGCGGCGCACGAGGGCGAGCGTGGCGTGCGGCACCCGCTGCCGAAGTGCCGTGAGCGTCAGGGAGGCGTGTTTTTCGAGCGCGTCCAGCACCGGCGCGCCTTTGGGATGCACGGCCCAATCGCCCGGCGGCGCGTCGGTGCGCGTGACGCGGTGCTCGGTGGACACGTCGAGGCCGGTGGGCAGGGCGGTGCGTAGCACCTCGCCCCAGCCGCACACGTAGTAATCGGCCACCCAGCGCGTCAGGCGGAGGAGTTCGTCGGTGGCGGCGGCTCCGTCGTCGAGCACGTCGAGGAGGTCGCGCACGCGCTCGGCGTCGGCTTCGTCGCCTCTGTCCACCACCACACCCGTCTCCACGCGCCGCCCGAACGGCACAACGACGCGGCTGCCCCGGCTGATGTCTTCTTCCAGCGCCTCCGGCACCCGGTAGGTGAAGGTCTGGTCGAGGGGCAGCGGCAGGGCGACGCGGACGAGCACGAAAACGGAGCGAATGGCAGGGCCGAACGGCGGCGAGCGGCGGCGGTGCCCGGCTCGCTCAGGCGATGATCCGCAGCGCGTCGCGGAAGGCCTGCACGTTTTCCGCCACATCGCCCCTGAACACGGCGCTGCCTGCTACCACCACGTCCACGCCGGCGTCCACGACCTCGCGCACATTCGCGGGTGAAACGCCGCCATCGACTTCGAGGAGCACGTCGGTGCCGCGCAGCATCGCTTTCGCGCGGCGCAGCTTGGCCGTTGACGTCGGGATGAACTGCTGCCCGCCAAAGCCGGGGTTGACGCTCATCACGAGGATCATGTCGGCATACGGCACGATCTCTTCCACCGCCGACAGCGGCGTGGCGGGGTTGAGGGCGACGCCTGCGCGCATCCCGGCCTCGTGGATCTGCTGCACCACGCGGTGCAGGTGCGGGCACGCCTCGGCGTGAACCGTGAGCACATCTGCGCCCGCGCGGGCGAACGCCTCGACGTAGCGCTCGGGGTTCTCGATCATCAGATGCACGTCGAACGTCGTCTCGCGTGCCTCTTTCAGCGGGCGCAGCGCCTCGACGATGAGCGGGCCGATGGTGATGTTCGGCACGAAATGCCCGTCCATCACGTCGATGTGCAGCCAGTCTGCCCCGGCGTCGAGCGCTTCGAGCGCGTGTTCGCGCAGGCGTCCGAAATCAGACGAGAGGATAGAGGCGGCGAGGAGCACGGGAGGGTCGAGTTGCGAGTGTCGAACGGCGAGTGATTTCGAGGCCCACCCCCGCACCTGCCGCTACGTGGCTCAGTGCAGGATCGCCAGCGCGAAGGCGTAGAGGACGACGTTCGCCAGCGCGATGGGCAGCAGCACCTTCCAGCCCAGCGTCATGAGCTGCTGGTACTTGAAGCGCGGCAGCGTCCACCGGACCCAGATGAACAGGAAAGCGAAGAACGCCGTCTTGAGGAACAGCGTCAGGATTTGCAGCGCGCCCAGCAGGATGCTGCCTTCGAGGGCGGGGAACGTCGCCAGCAGCCACGGCTCGAACGGCAAGAGGTAGCCGCCGAAAAAGAGCGTCACGATGAAGAACGAGGCGATGAAGAAGTTGACGTACTCGGCCAGGAAGAACATGCCGAACTTCATGCCACTGTACTCGGTGTGGTAGCCACCCACGAGCTCCTGCTCGGCCTCGGGCAGGTCGAACGGCGCGCGGTTCGTCTCGGCGAAGGCCGTCACGATAAAGAGGATCGCGCCGACGGGGTTGCGGAAGACGTTCCAGCCCAGAATGGCCATCCCCGAACTCTGGAACTCGACGATGTCCACCAGCCGGAGCGACCCCGTGATCAGCACCACCGACACGACCGCCAGGCCCATCGACAACTCGTACGAGATCATCTGCGCCGACGAGCGGAGGCCGCCGAGGAGCGAGTATTTCGAGTTCGACGCCCACCCCGCCAGCGTGATGCCATAGACCGAGATCGACGTGAGCGCGAGCACGACGAGGGCCGACACGCTCACGTCCACGATCACCACGCCGCGCGCGAACGGGATGAGCGAGGCCGTCGTCATGGCGATCATCACCATCAGCACGGGCGCGAGCGAGTGGACGAACGTGTTCGAGGCAGTGGGCTGGATGTCTTCCTTGAAGATCAGCTTGGCCACGTCCGCGAACGGCTGCAAAAAGCCAAACGGCCCGACGCGGTTGGGGCCGGGGCGGTTCTGGATGTAACCCGACACCTTGCGCTCGGCATAGACCAGCACCGACGCCCCGATGAGCATCACGTTGATGACGACGAACCCGATGAGGGCAATCCAGTAGAGGGCGATGTCCATGCGCGTGCGGTGGAGCGAGTGAGACCTCAAAAGTAGCCGCAGAGGGGGCGCGCGTGCAAACCGCGCAGGGGCTTTCCGGGATGCTTCATGCGCCGCGTGTGTGGGAAACTTTGCGCGTTCCGGTTCGCATAGTCTGCGGGCAAGCCCGTATCTTTGTGAGGATCACCAAGTCAAACAAAACCAGGTACATGAAGAAAAACATTCTCGCGCTGCTGGCGCTCGTGCTGATCAGCAGCCCGGCCTTCGCGCAGTCCGCCTCTGACGCCAAGCTCGCCGATGCGTCGCTCGACTACCGGATGACGCTCAACGTGATGGGGCAGCAACTCGTCGTGCCCATCACCCGCACCGTCACCAAAGAAGACGGCGTCTGGCGCATCGTGGACCTCGCGACGCTGCCGGACATGGCCGGTGGCGGCACGGCAGTCGACACATTCGACGTCAAAACCGGGACGCTGCTGCCCGCGCGCCGCGCGTCGTCGTCGATGGGCGGCACGCTCACCCTCGACTACCACGGCAGCCACGTCAAAGGCGGCATGGCCTCGATGATGGGCTCCGTCGACATCGACACGATGTACACCGGCGTGACGCTCGTGGGCGACGGCGGCGCGTTCGACCTCTACCTGGCGGGCCTCGCGCTCGCCGATGGCTTCGACGAGACGTTCGCCGTCTACAGCCCGCAGATGCAGGCCCTGCGGATGACGCAGGTGCAGGTGACGGGCATGGAAACCGTCACGACGCCCGCAGGCGAGTTCGAAACGTTCGTCGTCACCACGACGCCGCAGGACGGCAATGAGGCGGGCGCTTCGACGTACTACGTCACGCAGTCTGCGCCGCACATGGTGGTGAAGGCTACCTCGAAACTCGGCGCGCAGATGGGCAACGGCACGGCGGTGATGGAGCTTCAAAGCAAGAAGTAGCGGCGACGGCGGCAAACAGAACGCCCCGGTTTCTCCATGCGAGAGGCCGGGGCGTTTTTCTGTTCGAGAACGAAGCGGCTATCCGCGCTCGGCGAGTTCGCCGGAGTCGTTCTGGCGATTGGGCTTGCCTTCGTTGACGCCCGAGCGCCCATCGGGGCGTGACGTGCGCGTGCCGCCGTCGCGGTCGTCGTCGTACGCCGGGCTCGCGCTCTGCACGTAGCCGCCGTCGATGCGTTTTTTGGGATTGTCTTCCTCACGGACGACGCGGTCTTCGTTGAGGTTGGCGTCTTCCTGCGAGGTCGAGGCATCCGGGATGCCTGATGGGTGCGAGGTGCGCTGGCTGGGCTGGTCGGCGTTGGCCATCTTGTTTACTGGGATGTGTTGGCGTTCTCGTCGTCGGGGGCGGCGGCAGGCTTAACCGGCGAGGGCGAGCCGTTCTCGATGCCGCCACCTGTCGGTGGGCGGTTGGGCGCGTGTTCGTCGCCCTCGACCATGCCGGACTGCGGCACGTCGCCGCTGAAGCCGCTGCTGCTGCCGTAATCGGGGCCGCCGATGTGTTGGTCTTTCTTTTTGTCGCTCATCGTACGTCGGGGTTGGTTCGCCCTTCTACACCCGGAGCGAGCGTCCCGAGTTGCGCGGCGCGCGGGTCTTGCCGGAGGCGTAACAAAGCCAAAAACCTCAAAGATCTTCGAGACCTTTGAGGTTTGGATGCCGAAGTAGGAAGTGCCTACACGGCCTCGCCCACGTCCTGCAAGCGTACACCCGAGAGGCCCATCGCGTCGTAGGTGGCCCCGGCGAGTGCGGGGAAGCGCGCCGAGACTTCGGCCATGATCTGCTTGGGCCCGCGGTAGTCGAGCGTGTGGCCCATGTGCCGTGCGATTTCGGGCAGCATCTCCCATGACGGGTGGCAGTCCACGTGGTGCGATTCGTTGTGCCACCTGTCGAACGGCGTGCCGTGCTGATCCTGTCGCGTCTGGCCCATCGCCATCATCAGCGTGCGGTTGACGCCGCGCACGGCTTTCGCCGGCACGACGCGCTGCGCGTGGCCGTCGCAGTTGACGTACGTGCCGACGGTTTCGACGACCATCGCGGCGGGCAGCACCACCTGTGCGTGTGCGAGCGTCTGGTTGGTCGCGTGGTGCGTGTGGACGATGACAGGCACGCCCGCGAGATCGGCGGCGGAGAGCACACCGGCGGCGACAGGGTCGTCTTCGAGCACGTAAACAGCTTTCGCACCCGCGAGGCGCGAGGCCAGCAGCGCGCCATCGACGGGGGTGATGCCGAGCCGCTCGCAGCCCTGCGCGTTGGGCGTCTTGTCGTCGGTGATGAGCCAGTTGTCGCCCGCGCCTTTCTCGATGTGTGGGACGTACTGGGGTGCATCCGCGCCGACGGCTTCGGCGAGCTTCAGGAGTAAGTAGTTGTCCTCGACCGTCGCGTGGGCAGAGCCGAGGAAGACGACATCTGAACCCGCCTCCTGCAAAATCTGGGCGGCGCGGTGGTAGGCATCGTCCCACGTCGCGGGCGCGAGGATGCCGTTCCGGCGCACCTGTGGCCCCTCGGGGCGGTTCTCGTTGAAATGCTCCAGGTCGCCGCGGTCTTCGTCGGGCAGCCAGTAGTCGTTGACCTCCAGGTTCTGGCGCGGCGCGACGTTGACGATGAGGTTGTCGCGCACCCAGTACTCGCAGTTCGAGCCCTTGGCGTTTTTCACCGTGATCGACGGCGTGCGCGACACTTCCCACGCCCGCGCCTTGAAGCGGAAGTCGATGCTCGTGAGCGCACCCACGGGGCAGATGTCGATGACGTTCATCGAGTACGGCTCGTCGAAGACCTCGCCCGGAGCCGTCAGCGGGTAGTTTTTGACGCCCCGGCTGATGATCGAGAGCTGGTGCGACTCGCTGATCTCGTCCACGAAGCGCGTGCAGCGGGTGCAGTTGATGCACCGCTCGGCGTCGAGCATGACGCGCGGTCCGAGCACGACGCGCTTGGGCTTGTGGACTTTCCGAAACTCGAAGCGCGAGCCTTCCGGGCCGTACTTGTACGACTGGATCTGGAGCGGGCAGTGGCCCGCCTGGTCGCAGATGGGGCAGTCGAGTGGGTGGTTGATGAGCAGGAACTCGAGGTTGTCCTTCTGCGCCCGGTCGACGAGTTCGCTCGTGCGGTGCGTCTTGACCACCATCCCGTCGGTCACGTCTACCGAGCACGAGGTCATGAGCTTGGGCATGAACTGGATGACGGGCGTGCCGTCGTCGTTCAGCTTGGGCTGCTTGGTCTCCCGGTCGATGACGGGCGTGCCGATCTCGACGAGGCACTGGCGGCAGTTGGCCGGGATCGAGAGGGCCGGGTGGTAGCAGAAGTGCGGCAGGTCGAGCCCGCCGTCGAGGCACATCTGGAGCAGCTTGTGCTGCCCGTCGTATTCGAGCGTCTGCCCGTCAATTGTGAGGGTCGCCATCAAACGAAAGGGAAAAGGGGTGGGAGCGCGGGGCGATCAGGATTTCTGGACGAGCACGCCCGTGGGCACGAGGCGCAGTTCGGTTTTGTCCTCGTAGGCGTCTTTGACCTCGCCCGCGTCTTCGTCGTAGTGGCGCTGCTCGTCGGCGGGGATGGTGCGCGCTTCGAGCGTGCCCACGGCTACGACGCGGCGGCCTGAGATGTCTTTGGGCAGTGTGAAGACGTAGTCGCTGTCGTCCTCCAGACGCGGCATCTGGATGCGGACATCGCCCGCGTCGGTGACGAGCGTGGCCCAGCAGCCGCGCATCTGGCACACCTCGGCCACGTCGCCTTCGAGCTTGACAGTCTGCCCGGCGTAGCGGTCCGCCTCGGCCAGCACAGCCTCGACGGGCACCGCGTCTTCGGGCGTGAAGGCGGCTCCGTAGACGTCGTAGTCGTCCACAGCGGCGGGTGCGTCCGCGACGGGTTCGAGCGTTTCGCCCTGGCACGCGGCCAGCAGGAGGAGGGGGAGGATCAGCAGAAGACGTTTCATGTGTCGAAGGAGATGCGTTGATAGAGGGCGGAGAGCGTCAGGTGGGCCGGGCCACGGTCACACTGGCTGAACGACGACCGCTGCGCCGTCGCCTGTGGTGAAGACGCTCGGCTTGCACTTGGCCTCGAACTCCTCGCGGAAGCGCGTGATGGTGTTGCGGACGGGCCACGCGGCGGCGTCGGCGAGGGCGCAGACGGTGCGGCCTTCCATCTGCGTGCAGAGGTCGAGGAGCAGGTCGAGATCGCGCAAGTAGCCTTCCCCCTCGTCGATGCGGGTGACGAGGTTTTCGAGCCAGCCCGTGCCCTCGCGGCACGGCGTACACTGGCCGCAGGATTCGTGGTGGTAGAAATGCGTGATGCGGCGCAGGAACGAGACCATGTCGGTGTCTTCGTCGAGAAACAGCATGCCCGCCGTGCCCATCATCGAACCTGCGTCGCGCAGCGTTTCTGCGTCCATCGTCACGCCGTCGATCATGTCGGCGCGCAGCACGGGCACGGACGAGCCGCCGGGCACGAGGGCTTTGAGCTTTTTGCCGCCGCGCATCCCCTTCGCCACGTCGTTGAGCAGATCGGTGATGAGCATCCCCGTCGGGTACTCGTAGACGCCCGGACGGTTGACGTGCCCCGAGATGCCGTAGAGCACCGGGCCGGGGTGTTTCTCCGCGCCGATAGCCGCGTACCACGCCGCACCCCGGTTGATGATGTACGGCACGCACGCCAGCGTCTCGACGTTGTTGATGGTCGTCGGGTTGCCCCACAGGCCTTTCTGCGCGGGAAACGGCGGCTTGATGCGCGGATAGGCGCGCTTTCCTTCGAGCGATTCGAGCAGACTCGTCTCCTCGCCGCAGATGTACGCGCCCGCGCCCTTGTGGATGACGAGGTTGCACGAGAAGTCCGACCCGAAGATGTTGTCGCCCACCAGCCCGGCGGCGTACGCTTTCTCCAGTTCGCGCTCCATGTGGGTGATCCACGAGGCGTACTCACCGCGGATGTACAGGTAGCCCGTGCCGAGCTGCATGGCGTAGCACGCGATCAGCATCCCCTCGAAGACGCTGTGCGGGTTGTACTCCATGAGTTGCCGGTCTTTGAACGTCCCTGGCTCGCTCTCGTCGCCGTTGCAGGCGAGGTAGCGCGCCTGTCCCTCCTTGACGGGCGGCATGAAACTCCACTTCAGGCCCGTCGAGAAGCCCGCGCCACCGCGCCCGCGCAGGCCGGAGGCTTTGACCTCGTCGGTGACTTTCTTCGGGTCCCAGTCACCCGAAGTCAGGATGTTCTTGAGGGCAGTGTACCCGTTGTCTTTCTCGCGGTACACGTCGAGCAGGTGCAGATTCTGGATGGGCGGCAGCAGCACGCGCTGGTAGTTGCGCCAGTCGCCGGCTTTGGTCTGCGGGTTGGTTTTCTGCGGAGCTTCCATGTGGAGGCGATAGAAAGAATTCAGGGCAAGAGGTCGGCGACGGCGATAGTCACCTCGGAGGCCACGAGCGGCGTGATCGGCTGACCCGCGCTGTAGGTCTGCTTCGCACCGTAGGTCGTCCCGCGCGGATCGCGGTAGACCTCGACAACGGACCCGGGCAGGTTGACGATCCAGGACTCAGCGATGCTCGCCTCGGCGTAGAGCGCCAGCGGATGGCTTCAGCAGGGGCGGTATCGAGATCGGTGGAATTCAAGGCATCTGGCCACGGTAGAATCATTCGACGTGCGCGGCGACGGGCGGGGCGACGTAGCGCTCGGTGGCGGGCGCGTCCGTGCGGCGGTTGCCGTCGAGTTGCTCCTCGTCCTGCGGCAGCGTCACGCTTTCGAAAACGGGCATTTCGCCTGCCCGGAGGCCGTCGATGAGGGCGTCGATTTTCTCTTTCGTCAGGTTGTGGACGTACTCTTTGTTCGTCACCTGGAGCATCGGGGCCGAGCCGCACGCGCCCAGGCACTCGGCCTCGCGCACGTGGAAGAGGCCGTCCGGCGTCGTCTCGCCCGCGTGGATGCCGAGCTTCTTTTCGAGGTGGTGCAGCATGTCGTAGCCGCCGCACACCTGGCACGTGAAGCAGGTGCAGACGTCGAGCACGTGCGTGCCGAGGTCGTGCTTGTAATACTGCGTGTAAAACGTCGCCACGCCGTAGACGTGGGCGCGCGGCAGCGCCAGCGTGTCCGCCACGAGGCCGAGGACTTCGGGCGCGAGCCAGCCGAATTTCTCCTGCGCCAGCCACAGCGTCTTCATCACCGCCGCCTGCGTGGTCGGGTACTGCGCCTTGAAGCGGTCCACGAGCGCCTGCTCCTCGCTCGTCCACACGAGCTGGTCGGGCGTGAACGTCGGCGCAGGCGTGCGGTCGGGAAGGGGCGAGATTTCCTGGTGGATGTTGGACATATTGGAAAGTCGGAATGAGGAGTGCGGAACGCGGAAGTAGGATGCCGGGGCAGAAGTGTCAGTCGCAGAGGCTTTCGCTTTCGCGTTCCGAGGTCCCACTTCCCCCTTTCACTTGTCGGATTCGCCCATCACCGGGTCTACGGTGCCGATGACGATGACCGTGTCGCCCATGAGGATGCCTTCCATCATGTGTTCCAAACCCTGGAGGTTGGCGAATGACGGTGCGTTGATGCGCGCGCGCCACGGACTGCCGGTGCCGTCGGAAACGAGGTAGAAGCCCAACTCGCCCTTGGGGCTCTCGATGGCGTGGTAGGCCTGCGCGCCCTTCGGCGGGGCCACACCCGTGTCGGTGTACATGAAGTCGTGAATCATGCCCTCCATCGAGTAATAGACCTCGTCTTTCGATGGATAGGCCTTTTTCGCGTTGTCGTTGCGGATCGGTCCGGCGGGCATCTTTTCGAGGCATTGCCGGATGATCTTGCACGACTCCAGCATTTCTTCCATGCGGATGAGGTAGCGCGCGTACGAATCGCCCTCGGTGCGGAGCGGGATGTTGAAGTCCACGTCGGCGTATTTCAGGTACGGCTCGAAAATGCGGATGTCGTGCGGGATGCCCGAGCCGCGCAGGTTGGGTCCGCGCATGCCCATCGTGAGCGCATCGTCGGCGCTGAGGTAGCCGATGCCGATGTTGCGGTCCACCCAGATGCGGTTGCGGGACATCAGGTCGATCCACCCCTGGATGATCTTGGGGTAGCGGTCCACGAAGTCGCGCAGCCGGGCGATGGCGGCGGGGGTGAGGTCGTTGGCGACGCCGCCGATGCGGCTGTGCGAGACAGTGAAGCGCGCGCCGGCAACCTCGTCGAAGATCGAGTAGATGTCCTCGCGGCCCTGGAACGTCCACAGGAAAACCGACACGGCCCCGGCGTCCATCAGGCCCACGCCCATCCAGAGCATGTGGCTCGAGATGCGGGCGAGTTCGCACATCATCGTCCGGATCCACTGGGCACGCTCGGGGACTTCGACGCTCGCCAGCTTCTCGACGGCCAGGCACCACGCGACGTTGTTCGAGTACGGCGCGAGATAGTCCATGCGGTCGGTGTAGGGCATGAACTCCTGGTACGTCTTGTGCTCGGCCATCTTCTCGATGCCGCGGTGCAGGTACCCGATGTCGATCACGCACCGTTCGATGAGCTCGCCGTCGAGCTTGATGACGCAGCGGAGCACGCCGTGAGTGGCCGGGTGCTGCGGGCCGAGGTTGAGCACCATCTCGCTCTCGAGCGGGTCGCGCGGCACATCCTCGACGAGCGCGCCGTCGCCGCCCGCGTGGCGGTCTTCGAGCCACGTGTGCTTGCTCTCGAGGCGTTTGTAGATCGCCTCCTGGTGACGCGGCCAGAACGTGAAGACGTTTTCCTGCTCGGCAAGCGTGGCCGATGAGGCGACGGTGGGGGCAATACTCATGGTGGGTGAACGGTGGCTGGTGAAGCGTGATGGGTGGCTGGTGAAGAAACGGGAGGGCGGCGACTGGCGGCCCTTTACCCTTTACCCTTCACTCTTCACCCCCTTCTACCTCCCGGGCTTCCTGGTAGCTCTTGACGGTGGGCGAGCCGTGGGCGGCGGGGAAGGGGTCGTAGTTGAGGTCGCCGCCGGGCGTCTGCGCGGGGAGGGGAAGCGAGCCAGGGATGCCGAGAAGCGGGAATTCTTTGCGGAGCGGGTAGTACTCGAAGTCCTCTGGCATGTACATCCGGCGCAGGTCCGGGTGGCCGTCGAAGCGGATGCCGAACATGTCGTAGGTCTCGCGCTCGGGCCAGCTGGCCGACATCCACACGCCCGTTACGGTGGGCACCGTCATCTCGTTCTCGTCCACGCGCACCTTGAGGCGGATGCGTTTGGCGTTCTGCATCGAGATGGCATTGTAGAACACCTCGTAGCGGTCCTCCTCGGTGAACCGGTCGATGCCGCCGATGTCCGACAGGTACGTGAAGCTGTGCTGGTCGCGCAGAAAGCGGCACACCTCCACGAGGTGGTCTTTGGCCACCCGCACGGTTGTTTCGCCCGCGTACTCCGTCACCTCCTCGACGCCGCCGCCAAACTGCGCGTTGATGGCCTCGACGATCTCGGGCATCCGCGTCGTCGCCTGGACGTGCGGGTTAGGCGGGTCGAGCGGCGTGGGCGCATCGACGGGCGTGAACCGGAATTTGAGCGTCTCTTTCATGAAAGTGGGAACGCGGATATCGAAATGCGGAAGTAAAGGGAGAAAGGAACCGTGTAGCAGGATGGAACACTTCTGCGTTCCGACTTCCCATTTCCGCGTTTCTATTGTTCGTCGTACAGGGCGACGGGCGTGACGAGGCGCTGGCCGTCTTCGGAGAGCACACGCGGCATCTCGACGGTGCGCTTCTCGGTGAGGGCCTTGCCGAAGGCGCGGTCGTCGGCGACGGAGTAGTCGTTGCGGATGTTCTCCTGGATGTCCATCAACGCGTGGAGGACGGCCTCCGGGCGCGGCGGGCAGCCGGAGATGTAGACGTCGACGGGCAGGAAGTTGTCGCAGCCCTGGACGACGCCGTAGCAGCGGTGCATCCCGCCCGTAGAGGCGCACGCGCCCATGGCGATGCACCACTTGGGGTCGGCCATCTGGTCCCAGACGCGGCGGATGGCGTGGGCCATCTTGTAGGTCACCCAGCCCGCGACGATCATCAGATCCGCCTGGCGGGGCGAGAAGCGCATCGCCTCGGAGCCGAAGCGCGCCACGTCGTATTTGGGACCGGCAAAGGCCATCATCTCGATGGCGCAGCAGGCGAGGCCCATGGGCATGGGCATGAGCGAGTTCGACCGCGCCCAGTTGACGACGGCGTCGACGCGGGTGGTGAGGTAGCCCTCCTGGAGAGCACTTTCAGAGGCCATAATGGTGTTCAGGTGTGTCGCTAAACCGTACCCCGGCAAAGGAGGCGCTGTTTCGGGGGGAGGGGAGATGGGTAAGAGGTGAGGGGGAGGAATGAGCCTTCTTCTGACTCCTCAACCTTTACCCCCTACTCCACTCAAAACTCCAGCCCGCCCTTCTTGATGTCGTAGACGAGCCCGACGGTGAGCACGGCAATGAAGAACAGGATGAGGCCGAGCACGCCCAGGCCGGCACCCGCGTCGAGGAAGGCGTGGTACGAGACGGCCCACGGGTAGAGAAAGACCACTTCGACGTCGAAGACGATGAAGATCATCGCGACGAGGTAGAACTTGATCGAATAGCGGTCGCGCGCCGTGCCCACGGGGTCCATGCCGCTCTCGTAGGCTTTCTGCTTGATCTTGTTCGGGCGCTTCGGGCCGAGGATCTCCGCGCCCTTGAGCAGCGTCATCGACAGCCCGGCGGCCATCACCATCATGAGGAAGAGCGGGATGAACTGGGAGAGCATCGCGGAGGGGAAGTGGGTGAAGGCGTGGCGCGGCGCGCCAACAGGTGAAGCTACCGCCGCGCGTGGGCTGCGTCAACGCGCCGCGCGCGTTGTGCTGGCAAGATGGGGTAAAGATGTGATGGAAGCGCCGGGCGGGCGGCGCGCGCCGCCCCGTGTGAAGGCAGCGTCAACCCAGCGTGAATCCCCTCGCAAGGCAGGGTTAAATCATCATTACATGGCATGGCAAGTAGGAAGGTAGGCAGGCGCACTCGGTACCTTGGGGCACATCACAGCACACAGGCCCTCGCACCTCTTTGTCGCGCGCTTGACTTTGTCGCGCGCTCTACGGGCCTCCGGTTTCCCACAAATCCCCAACCTCATGAATCGAGTTACTCGGTGGATGCTCGCGCTCGTATGCCTGTTGGGCGCGGGCCTCGTTCCCGGCGCGTTCGCGCAGGGCGTCACTACGGCGGCCATCAGCGGCGTCGTCACCGACGCGCAGGGCGAGGCCCTGCCGGGCGTCAACGTCGTGGCCGTCCACGAACCCACGGGCACGACCTACGGCGTGGCCTCGCGCGTCGATGGCCGGTACAGCCTGCAGGCGCTGCGCGTCGGCGGGCCCTACACCGTTACGGTCTCGTATATCGGCTTCGCCACCGAGCGGCGTCAGAACATCAACCTGGCGCTGGGGCAGAACCTGACGCTCGACTTCACGCTGCGCGACGAGGCCATCGAGGCGGGCGAGATCGAGGTCGTTGGCATCTCCGATCCGCTGCTCAACGGCGACCGCACGGGCGCGTCGACCAACATCTCGGAGCAGACCATCGAGCGCCTGCCTACGATCTCGCGGTCGCTGGCGGACTTTGCTCGCCTGACGCCGCAATCGACCGGCGGCAGCAGCCTCGCGGGGCGCAACAACCGCTACAACAACATCCAGATCGACGGGGCTACGCTCAACGACGTGTTCGGGCTTTCGGGCACCGGCGCGCCGGGCGGGCAGGCGGGCGCGCAGCCCATCGGGCTCGACGCCATCCAGGAGTTCAACGTCGATATCGCGCCCTACGACATCCGCAACAGCGGCTTCACCGGCGGCCAGATCAACGCCATCACGCGCTCGGGCACCAACCGCTTCGAGGGTTCGCTCTACTACCTCGGCCGCAACGAGGCGTTCGTGGGTGATTTGCAGCGCGTGCAGGGCGGCCAGGACGTGAGCCTCCCGTTCGACGACTTCAGCGAGTCGTTCACCGGCTTCCGCCTCGGCGGGCCGATCGTCAAAAACAAGGTGTTCTTCTTCGTCAACGGCGAGCTCCGGCGGCGCAGCGATCCGCTCTCGGCGGGCGTCAACGGCAGCAACGCCGCCGTGCAGTTTGCCCTGCCCGCGGACTCGCTCCAGCGCATCATCGACATCGCCAAAAACCAGTACGGCTACGACGCCGGCGGCTTCGACTCGTTCTCGCAGGATGAGAACTCCACCAGCTTCCTGGCCAAGCTCGACTGGAACATCAACCCGAACAACCGCCTGACGCTGCGCCACAACTACGTGGACGCCGACGACGACACGGGCGTGAGCCGCAGCGCGACAGGCTTCGACCTCTCGAACCGCAAGTACGTCTTTGCCAGCACGCAGAACTCGACCGTGGCGCAGCTCAACACCACCTTCGGCGCGCAGATGTTCAACGAGGCCCGCCTCGTCTACACCCGCATCCGCGACAGCCGCGACGTGGTCTCGAACCCGTTCCCCTACGTCAACATCGACGTCGCCAACCCCGCCGACCCGACCAGCACAGTAGACGTCTACCTCGGCATCGACCGGTTCTCGCAGGCCAACTCGCTCGACCAGGACCTCTTCGAGTTCACGGACAACTTCACCTGGATCAACGGCAACCACAACCTGCTCCTCGGCACGAGCAACCAGCTCTTCCGCTTCACCAACCTGTTCATCCAGGATTACTACGGCGGCTACGAGTTCGACTCGATCAACGACTTCGCCGCCGGCAACGCGCGCCGCTACTACCTGTCGTACTCGCAGGTACCGGGCGAGGACACGCCCGTAGCCGAGTTCACGGCGCTCCAACTCGGCGCGTACGTGCAGGATATCTGGACGGTGTCGCCGGGCCTCAAGCTCACGCTCGGCCTGCGCGCCGACATGCCGCTCGTGGGCGACGAGCCGCTCGCCAGCGCGGCAGCGGAGGAAGCCTTCGGGCGCTCGACGCAGAACATCGCCACGGGCAACATCCTGCTCTCGCCGCGCGCGGGCTTCAACTACGACGTGCGCGGCGACCAGAAGACGCAGGTGCGCGGCGGCGTGGGCATCTTCTCGGGGCGCACGCCCTTCGTGTGGATCTCCAACCAGTTCTCGAACACCGGCGTGGACTTCGCCCGCGTGGACGAGCGCAACGTCGGCTTTTTCGTGCCGAGCGCCAACCCCGCCGATCAGGTGGCGGCGGCGCAGCTTCTGCCGACAGGCCAGACCTCCGAGATCAACCTGATGGACGAGGACTTCAAATTTCCGCAGGTGGTGCGGACGAACCTCGCCTTCGACCAGCGCCTTCCGTTCTTCGGCCTCACGGCCACGCTCGAAGGCATCTACTCGAAGACGATGAACGACATCACCTACGAGAACCTGAACGCCGTCCAGACGGGCACGAGCGCCTACGGGCGGCCCATCTACGGCGCGCGGCGCGACCCACGCTTCACCAACGCGTTGCTGCTCAAGAACACCGACGAGGGCTACGACTACAGCCTCACGGCGCAGCTGCAGCGGCGTGCTACGATGGGCCTCGACGGGTCGGTGTCGTACACGTACAACCGCGCTGAGAACGTCAACAACGGCACGTCCAGCCGGGCGATCTCGAACTGGCAGTTCAACGAGAACTTCGACGTGAACGCGGCGGAACTGGGCACGGCGGACTTCGAGGTGCGCCACCGATTCCTCGCCAACACGTCGTACGCGCTGCGCTGGGCGGATCGCTTTACGTCGATCTTCTCGTTCGTGCTCGAAAGCCGCTCCGGCTCGCCGTTCTCGTGGATCTACAACGGCAACGCCAACAACGACACGCGCAACGACAACGACCTCGTGTACGTCCCGGCCAGCGAAACCGACGTGACCATCGAGGGCGGCGGCACGTGGGAGGAACTCGACCGCTTCATCTCCGCCTTCGACGACCTCGACGAGGCGCGCGGCTCGGTCGTGGAGCGCAACTCGGCGCGCACGCCGTGGCAGAACCGCCTCGACTTCCGCTTCACGCAGGAGATCATGACGGTGCGCGGGCAGCGCGTCGAACTGACGGCCAACATCTTCAACGTGCTCAACCTGCTCAACAAGGACTGGGGCCAGGCCTACTTCACGACCAACGACAACTTCCGCGTGTGGAGCTTTCGCCGCTCCGACGCCAACGGCAACGACGTCATCGCCTTCTCGGACGGCGCGCTCGACCGGCTGCGGGAGGACGAGAAGCAGAACCTCTTCCAGAAGAGCGACCTCGCCTCGCGCTGGCAGTTGCAGTTGGGAGCACGCTACACGTTCTGATGTGCCTGTTCAGACCTGACAGGTTTTGAAAACCCTCAGGGTCTGACTTCGGGGCCGCGCTCCTCTCGGGAGGCGCGGCCCTTTTTCGTTGCCGCGAACGCACCGCGCCGCCCGTTCGTTGGCACGCTCCACTCGCCTGCCCGCCGTGCGTTTCTCTACCCCGCTGCCCATCGACGCCGTGCTGCCCGACGTGCGGGCGACGCTCGACAACTACACGCGGCTGGTGCTCGAAGCGCCGCCGGGTGCGGGTAAAACCACCCGCGTTCCGCTCGCGCTGCTGGATGCGCTCTGGCTCGGAGGCCAGAAAATCGTGATGCTGGAGCCGCGGCGGCTGGCGGCGCGGGCGGCGGCGCACCGCATGGCACAGACGCTGGGTGAGCGCATCGGCGAGACGGTCGGCTACCGCGTGCGGATGGAGGCGAAGGTGGGCCGCAACACGCGCATCGAAGTCGTCACCGAGGGCATCCTGACGCGGCTGTTGCAGGACGATCCCGAACTGAGAACCATCGGCGCGCTGCTGTTCGACGAGTACCACGAGCGCAGCCTGACGGCGGACCTCGGCCTCGCCCTCGCGCTCGACGTGCAGCACGCGCTGCGGCCCGATCTGCGCGTCGTGCTGATGAGCGCCACGCTCGACGCCCGCCGCGTGGCCGCGTGGCTGGACGCGCCGCTCGTGAGGAGCGAGGGCCGACTTTTTCCCGTCGAGACGCACTTTCTCGACGCGCGGGCGTCGGCAGGCGAGGATCGGCACCCCGCGCAGCGCCTCGAACGCCTGGTGCCCCCGGCGGTGCGCGAGGCGCTCGAAAAGCACGCAGGCGACGTGCTTGTGTTTTTGCCCGGCGTGGGCGAGATCAAACGGGTGGAGGAGAAGCTGAAAAGTGGCGCGCTGCCCGCCGCCGTCCACCCGCTCTACGGCGACCTGCCGCTCGACGCGCAGGACGCCGCGATTGCGCCCGCGCGCCCGGGAACGCGCAAGGTCGTCCTCGCCACGTCGATTGCCGAGACGAGCCTGACCATCGAAGGCGTGCGCGTGGTGATCGACGGCGGCTTTTCGCGCGTGCCCCGCTTCTCGCCGCGCACGGGCCTGACGACGCTCGCCACCGTCGCCGTCTCGCAGGCCGCCGCCGACCAGCGCCGGGGCCGCGCCGGACGCCTCGCGCCGGGCGTCTGCTACCGGTTGTGGACACGCGCCGACGACGCCCGCCACCCCTCCGCCGACACGCCCGAAATCCTCGATGCCGACCTGTCGGCGCTCGCCCTCGAACTGGCGCTGTGGGGCGTGCGCGACGCCGACGCCCTCCGCTGGCTCGACGCCCCGCCGGGCGCGGCGATGGCGCAGGCCCGCGACCTCCTCCACAACCTCGGCGCGCTCGACGCAGCGGGCGGCGTGACCCCGCACGGGCGGGCGATGGCGGGCCTCGGGGTGGCCCCGCGCCTCGCGCACGTGCTGGCGCGCGGCAAAAGCCTCGGACTCGGTCCGACGGCGTGCGCGCTCGTGGCGCTGCTGGCCGAACGCGACGTGCTGCGCGGCCCGGATCGTTTCGCACCGCCCGATCTGCGGTTGCGGCTCGAAAAGCTGGCGGGCGGGCGGCCCCTCACCGGCGCGGCGCGCTTCGACGGGCAGGCGCTCAAAAGGGTCGAGCACGTGGCGCGTCACCTCGCGCGGCGGCTGGGTGTGGCGTCGTCGCCCACCGAGCCCGGCGCGACGGGGCGGCTGACGGCGCTGGCGTACCCCGAGCGCATCGCGCAGCGCGAAACCGACACACGCTTCCGCATGGCGACGGGCCAGCGCGTGGCCCTCGACGAACACAGCCCACTCGCCGCCGCGCCGTTTCTGGCCGTCGCCCACCTCGCCGGGCCGGGGCACGCGCCGCGCATCGCCCTCGCCGCGCCGCTCGACGCCGACGACCTGATGCTCGACCACAGCGACCGGCTCGCGGAAGCCGAATCTGTGGAATGGGACGCCACCGCCGGGCGCGTCGTGGCGCGGCGACAGAAGACGCTCGATGCCCTCGTGCTGGCCGATGCACCGCTCGCCGAGCCCGATCCCGAAAAGGTGCTCGACGCCTTTCTCGTCGGCCTCATGGCCGACGGCCTCGACGCGCTCCCGTGGTCGAAAGACGCGCGGCGCGTGCAGGCGCGCATGGGCTTTCTCCATCACCTCGACCCGCAGACGCACCCGGACGTGTCGGACGACGTGCTCGCCGCCGACCTCGCGTGGCTGCGCCCCTACCTCTACGGCATGAAAAAGCGGGCGGATCTGGCTCGCCTCTCGCTCCTCGACGTGCTGTTCGGGCTGCCTGGCGCGCCGTCGCGGGCGGATCTCGACACGCTCGCACCCTCCCACGTGGACGTGCCCAGCGGCTCGCGCATCCCGCTCGACTACGCCGATCCCGAAGCCCCCGTGCTGGCGGTGCGGTTGCAGGAGGTTTTTGGATTGCTCGACACGCCGCGCGTCGGGGGCGGGCGTGTGCCGGTGGTGATGCACCTGCTCTCACCCGCGGGCCGCCCCGCGCAGGTCACCCGCGACCTCGCCTCGTTCTGGCGCGACGGCTACTTCGACGTGCGGAAAGACCTGCGCGGCCGCTATCCGAAACACCCCTGGCCTGAAAATCCGCTCGACGCTACACCGACGAACCGGGCAAAGCGGCGGTAGGGAGGTGGAGCAGATTGCCCTGAAAGCGCTTTTGAAGATGCGTAGTTTTGCGGCGCTCTCTCACCTCAACCCGGACTTCTATGAGGCATCGTTTCTGGCTCCTGACGCTGCTCGCTTTGGCGGGCGCTCCTGCCCTCTACGCACAGGTCGATTTCTACACCCTCACCGGCACCGCCACGGATGCCCAGACGGGTGAACTCCTGACGGGCGTCAACGTGCGCATTGCGGGCACGCAGTTTGGCACCGCCACCGACCTCGACGGCAACTATACGTTTCAGGCACCCGTGCAGCCTGGCTCGTACACGCTCGAGTTCACCTACGTCGGCTACCGCCAACTGCGTCGCGAGATCACGCTCGGCGCGAGCCGCACGGTGACGACCGATGTGACGCTGCAATCCGACATTCTCAACCTCGATGACGTCGTGGTGACGGGCAACTCGCCCACGGCCACGCGGCGGCAACTCGGCTCGAGCATCGCCGTCGTCGATGGCGACGCGATCTCGAACACGCCCACGCCCAACCCGCTTGCCGCACTCTCGGGCAAAGTCATGGGCGCGCAGATCACGCAGACGAGCGGCGACCCGGCGGGCTCGGTGTCCGTCCGGCTGCGTGGCGCGTCGTCTATCACCGGCTCGTCCGATCCGCTCTACATCGTCGATGGCGTGATTGTGGACAACTCGTCGCAGAACGTCATCAACCTCAGCGGCGACGCGATGGCGACGGCGTTCCAGGCCGGGCAGAACCGCCTCGTCGATCTCAACCCGGACGACATCGACCGCATCGAGGTACTCAACGGTGCGGCGGCGTCGGCCATCTACGGCTCACGCGCCTCCAACGGCGTCGTGCAGATTTTCACCAAGCGCGGCAGTGTGGGCCGTCCCGTGATCGACTACACGGTGGGCGTGACGCAGAGCACCCTGCGCAGCCAGCCCTACCTGAGCGAGTACGGCAAGCGCTTCGGCGTGCCTGGCAGCCCGCGCCTCGGTACCACGCAGGACCGCCTCACGGTTTTGCTCACACTCGGTTTGAGCGAGGCGCAGCTTCAGCAGCAGGGCGTGGGCTTCGCCAAACCCGGTGGGCGCTTGCTCATCACCGACACGTACGACGTGGAGCGCTACAACTACTGGGACGAGATTTTCGACACGTCGTACGGCGTCGAGCAAAACCTGTCGGTCTCGGGTGGCAACGACAAAACGCGCTATTACGTCTCAGGTGGGATGTTCTCGAACGGCGGCATCGTGCGCAATACGCAGTTCGACAAGTACACCGGGCGCGTCCGTCTCGACCAGAACCTCGCTTCGTGGGCAGATCTGTCTGTCGGCCTCGCCTACACGTATTCGGCGAGCGAGGACATGCCCAACGGCAACAACTTTTTCAGCCCCGTCTCGACCGTCTACATCATCGACAACGTGTGGGACATCACCGAGCGCGACGAAAACGGCAACCTCTTGCCTGTCGAGCAAGTCCGCCTCAACCCCTTGTCGGTGATCGAGACGTTCAAGATCTCGCAGACGACGAACCGCGCCACGGGTAACCTCAACCTGAGTTTGTACCCCGTGAAAGGCCTCACGGTGACGAGCGTGCTGGGCGTGGACACGTACGCGCTCGAAGGGCAGGAATTCCACCCGCGCGTGCCCTACAACGACGTGGCCGCCACGTTTTTCCCCGACGGCTACGCGAGCGTGGCGAAAGACAACGTGCTCCTGCTCAACGCCGACCTCACGGCTTCGTACGACCGGATGCTCAACAGCGACTTCCGCTCGACGACGACGACCGGCTACAGCGTGCAGTACAACGAGAACAACTACACCGCCCAGGAAGGCCGCGACCTCGCGCCGTTTGTGCAGACGATCCGGGCGGCGAGCAACTTTTTCAGCCCGCCGGTGCAGTCGCTGGGCCGCCGCATGATCGCGGGTGCGTTTTTGCAAGAGACGGTGGGCTGGCGCGACCAGGTGTTCATCACGCTCGCGGGCCGCGTCGATGGCGCGTCGGCGTTTTCGGAAGACAACCAGCAGCAGTTCTACCCGAAGGCGAGCGCGTCGTGGGTGATTTCGGAGTTGTGGAAAGAGAACTCGCTGAGCTCGACCGTCTCCACCTTCAAGCTGCGCGGCTCGTACGGGCAGGCGGGCAACCTGACGGGCATCGGCAACTACGACCGGTACAACAACTACCTGCTCTCGACGCTCGGCGGCTTGTCGGCCATCAACCCGTCGCGCTCGTTTGCCAACCCCGACGTCAAGCCCGAGCGCATGACCGAGATCGAGGGCGGCTTCGACGCGGCGTTTTTCAACAGCAAGCTGGGCCTGAGCTTCAACCTCTACCAGCAGCGCGTGCGCGATTTGCTGTTGTTCCGGCCCGTGCCGCCATCGCTCGGCGGCGAGTCTATCGTGACCAACCTCAGCGACGACGGCACCTACATCCAGAACCGCGGCGTCGAGGTGATGCTCAACGCCAATCTGGCGCGTAGCCGCGATTTCGACTGGAACGCGGGCATCATCTACGGCTCGAACGAAAACGTCGTGCGCGGCATCGAAGGCGTCATCGCGCTGCGCGGCGGCGACGGGCCGCAGTATGTCGTCAGCGGACAGCCCTTTGGCGTGTTCTACGGGCGCTTTTACGCGCGCGACGAGGCGGGCAACCTGCTGCTCACCGCTGACGGCCTGCGCCAGCCCGAGCGCGGCACGATCACGGATGCGTGTTCGACCCAAGACCAGACGGCCTGCGCCCAGCGCGTTGGCGGCCAGCCTTCGGGAACGGAACTGCGCAAAGTCCTCGGCAGCCCCGACCCCGACTGGACGGGCTCGTTCACGACGGACGTGAGCTACAAACGCTTCCGTCTCAACGTGCTGTTCGACGGCTCGTTTGGCGGCGAGATCTACAACTGGAACCGCATTACGGGCAACAACGTCGGCCACGGCAAGATCGCTGAGCAGGAGTTGAAGGGCGAGGTGCCGCGCGGCACGGTCGCCTCCATCGCCGGCGGCGTGACGGGCCAGCGCATCCAGGAGGAGCACGTCGAGGACGCCTCGTTCATCAAGCTGCGCGAAGTGGGATTGTCGTACCGCGCCGGGCGCGTCGGGCCGTGGTTCCAGAACGTGACGGTGAGCGTCGTCGGGCGTAACCTGTTTTCCATCGACGACTACGAGGGCTTCGACCCCGAAACCAACTCGGCGGGGCAGAGCGACCGCGTGCGCGGCGACGATTTCGGCAACACGCCGATTCCGCGCACGCTCCAGCTTCGCGTCAACGTCCGCTTCTGAGCGCGTCTCCTAAAGCCAACTTATTCCTATGCGATATCTCATCTTCTCCCTCTGCGCCACCGTGCTTTTGAGCGCGTGCGACGTGGTGGACTACGAAAACCCCAACGCGGCGACGGAAACGCAAGTGCTCGCCTCCACCGACGGCTTGCTCGGCATGGCCGTGGGCCTGCGCAAAGAGTTTACCATCGGTGGCACGTCGTGCCTCTACAACGCCATCGTGTCCGACGGGCTCACCACGCGTGGGCTCTACGTCATCAACACCGGTAACGGCGATCTGGCTGCCGTCGAAGCCGGACGTTCGACGCTCGGCGCGTCGAATGCGATCACGAGCAACCTGTGGTCGAGCTGCAACGTCGTCCGCCGCAACGCCGACCTCATCATCGACAACGCCGACAACGTGCCCGACGCGAACACGCGCAACAGTCTGGTCGCCTACGCGCACCTGATGAAAGCGCTGTCGATTGGTACGCTGGCGACGTTTTTCCAGCAGGTGCCCATCGAGAGCATCTCGACGGCGCAGTACCTGCAAGGCGAGCGCCCGACGTTTGTGAGCCGTACTGAGGCGCTGGCCGAGGCCGTCCGCTTACTCGATGCCGCCGCGCCGCTCGTCAACGGGGCAGGCGTGCCGAGCGCGGCGTTCACCGCGCGTGTGGGCGGGAGCATCAACCTGAAAAACACCACGCAGGCGCTGCTGGCGCGCTACCACCTGATGCTGGGCAATTACAGCCAGGCCCTCACCGCTGCCAATGCGGTAGACCTGACCGTGAAGTCGGTGTTTCAGTTTGACGCGCTCAACCCGAACCCGGCGTACCGGTCGGGCTTTGTGACGGCCAACGTCGTGGGTGGCGTCGCCGGTTTCGGTGTGCCTGCCGCGCTCGCGCCCGAAGCCGCCGACACGCTGCGGCAGCAATTTTATCTTGGCAATCCCAACGCCGCCGTGCGCGTGTCGGGCTTCTACAACGCCGATGCGGTCGCCATCCCCATCTACCTGCCCGATGAGATGCGGCTCATTCAGGCCGAGGCGTACGCGCGGCAGAATCCGGCGCAGCTGGCGCAGGCCATCGCCGCGCTCAACGAAGTCCGCACCGACACCGACGACATCTTCGGCGTCAACGCGGGGCTGGCTCCGTACAGCGGTCCGGTAACGCAGGAAGCGGTGTTGACGGAGATTTACCGCAACCGCCTCTTCGAGTTGTACCTGTTCCCGACGCGGTTGGAAGACAGCCGCCGCTTCAATCGCCCCGGCGCGGACGATGCCGTCAACGCCGAGCGCACGCGGAATTTCTACCCGTATCCGCAAACCGAGCGCGATACCAACCCTGCCAACACGCCGCAAGACCCGGCGGGGCCGCTGTTCTGATTCTGAATCCCAACCACAGAAAAGCCCGGCTTCGCAGCGCGCGAAGCCGGGCTTTTCGATGTTTGCCGATGGTTATACCCGTTCCTGGAGTCTGCCAGGCATCCTTTCAACTCAACTCATCCCCACCTGCGCGGGAGCGACGAAGAGGAGAATGCACAGCTAATCCAGCGGTCTGGTGAGGGTAGAGTTTGTTGGTGGATAGCAACCAACTCACCCCTCGTCCGGGTAGACGTAGCGCACGTTTACGGCCGCCTGCCCGTCGCCGTTGGAGTCGATGGCGGTGACGTGGCGCACCTGCACGCCGCTCTTTTTCACGGCCTCGTGGTGGTTGAACAGGTCCACGAGGGATTTTACCTGCGTGACGAGTCCTTCGTCGTGCGTCGAGACGTCGCTGGCCGTCTCCTTGCCGTTTTTATCGAACGACAGATCGAGTTCGAGGGCGTCGGGGTGCGTGCTCAGGTGGTTGTTGACGCACTCGACGAGGCTTTCTTCGAGGCGCTGCTTGGCTTCTTCAAGCGCGCGCGCCTGCTGTGTGGGGCTTTCCATAAAGATCGGGTTGAGAGCGGGAGAGATGCCCTCTATCGCCTGCGCCGCCCACCGGATCCGGCGTTGCAACAGCGTAACCGGGAGTGGGGGACGTAGGTAGTGGGTTGATGCCCGCAAGCAGGCTTGTAGTAGGCCGGGGTTAGACGAGTGGCTTGGCCGCATTTTCTATCCACGACCGACTACTCACAACGAGCGAGCGCAGCGAGCGTACTGATCCACGACCTACCTTTTCTCCATGAGCTTTTTCGACACCCCTCTGGCCGAGGTGCCTGGCGTGGGGCCACGCCGGGCCGAGGCGCTGGCCAAAAGCGGCGTCCGCACGCCCGGCGACCTGCTGCACTTCTACCCGCGCCGCTACCTCGACCGCTCCACCATCGTCGCCATCAAGGACCTCGACGAAAAGATGCCGTCGGTGACGGTCGTGGGCACCGTGCGCGTGGCAGGCGTGGTGCCGCCGGCGGGCGCAAGCGGCTCGAAGTCCTCGTCGAGGACGCACCCGGCCACCGCCTCAAGTGCGTCTGGTTTCAGGGTGTGCAGTGGATGCAGCGGGTGTTCAAGGTCGGCGAGCGCATCGCGTTTCACGGCAGGCCGCAGAAGTTCGGGCGGACGTTCTCGTTCACGCACCCCGACTTCGACAAGCTCGACGAGGAAGGTGCGGCGCTCGACACGGGCCGCATCATCCCGCTGTACCCCGGCGGCGCGGCGATGGACCGGGCGGGGCTGACGAGCCGGGTGCTGCGCCGTTTGCTCTACGGGATCTTCAAAGAGCATGGTCTCGAACTCGAAGACCCGTTCCCCGACAGCTTCCGCGCCGCCCACGACCTCATCGACGGGCGCGTGGCGCTGCGGGCCATCCACTTCCCGAAGTCGATGGAGGAGTTGCAGCAGGCGCGCGTCCGGCTGAAGTTCGAGGAGCTGTTCTACCTCCAGCTCATGCTGCTCCGCACGCGGCAGACGCGGCAGGAGCAGGCGGGCGTGGTGCTCGGCAAGCCCGGCCCCCTCGTCCAGCGCTTTATCGAAGAGGTGCTGCCGTTCGAACTCACCGGCGCGCAGCAGCGGGCCATCCGCGACATCGTGGCGGACACCGGCACGGGGCGGCAGATGAACCGGCTCATCCAGGGCGACGTGGGATCGGGCAAAACCGTCGTGGGCGTCGCGGCCATGCTGCACGCCATCGACCACGGCTACCAGGGCGCGTTCATGGCGCCGACGGAAATCCTCGCCGAGCAGCATTTTTCGAACCTCCAGAAATACCTCGAACCGCTCGGTTTGAAGGTGCATCTGCTCATCGGTGGGCAGCGGAAAGCGCTGCGCGAGGAGATCCTGAGCGACCTCGCCGAGGGCCGGGCGCACGTGGCCGTGGGCACGCACGCGCTCATCGAAGACAAGGTGGCGTTCCAGAACCTCGGGATGTCGGTCGTGGACGAGCAGCACCGCTTTGGCGTCATGCAGCGCGCGGCGATGCTCGACAAAGGCGCGCAGCCGCACGTCCTGTTGATGACCGCCACGCCTATCCCTCGATCCCTCGCGATGACGCTCTACGGCGACCTCGACGTAACGCTGATGAACGAGCGCCCGAAGGGCCGCAAGCCCATCGAAACCGCCGTCCGCACCGACGCGCGGCGCGGCGAGGTCTATGCCTTCCTCAAAGAGAAAATGCGCGAGGGGCGGCAGATCTACGTCGTCTATCCGCTCGTCGAGGAAAGCGAAAAGCTCGATCTGAAGGACGCCGAGAGTGGCTTCGCGCAGCTCCAGGAGGAATTCCGCCCGTACCGCGCCGACCTCGTCCACGGCCGGATGCTGTCGTACGAGAAAGACGAGGCGATGCAGCGCTTCAAGGAGGGCGAAACCGACCTGCTCGTCGCCACGACGGTCATCGAGGTGGGGGTGGATGTGCCGAACGCGACGGTGATGGTCATCGAGCACGCCGAGCGCTTCGGGCTGAGCCAGCTTCACCAGCTACGCGGGCGCGTCGGGCGCGGAAGCGAGCAGAGCTACTGCATCCTCATGGCGGATTACAAGAAGTCCGCCGAGGCCGTCGAACGGTTGGAGGCGATGGTGGACACCGACGACGGCTTCAAGATCTCCGAGATCGACCTGAAGCTGCGCGGCGCGGGCGACTTTTTCGGGACGCGGCAGAGCGGCCTGCCCTCGTTCAAAATCGCGGATCTGACGGAGGACGTGGAGATCTTGCAGGACGCTCGCCGCGCCGCCGCCGAGATCGTCGCCGACGATCCGCGCCTCCAGAAGCCCGAGCACGCGGCCATCCGCCACGACTACCTGCGCCTCTACGAACGCCGCGACGTGGCGCTGATGCGGGTGGGGTGAGGGGAGAGGCGGAAGTGGATGCGTGAATTCAGAATCCGGAAGGAGCGGGTGGCGGAAGGTTCCATCGCAGGCGCGGGCAGAGCCGAAGCGGCCTGATTCACCGCCCCGTGCGGAGCCGGATGGAGAGGCCCTCCGGCAGTCCGGCTTCTTCGATGCGCCGCCGGGCCTCCTCGACGTGGTACGGCAGCCGGACGAGTTCGTAGGCGAACGTGTCGGTGTCGAAAAAGGAGACGCACGCGCGCGGGTTGCCGTCGCGGGGCTGGCCCACGCTGCCGACGTTGACGAGAAAGCGGCTGCCGGGCCGTACGGTGAACTGCCCGATCTTCTCGCCCATCACGGCGGGCACGTGCGTGTGGCCCGCGAAGCACACGGGCGTGTCGAAGTGCGCGAACTGTGCGTGCGCTACCTGGTAGGAATCCACGCGCAGCCAGCGCTCGGGCGTCTGCGGGGTGGCGTGGACGAGCGTGGTGTTCTCGAACGTCGCCACGAGCGGGAGGTCGAGCAGCCACGTGCGGTCGGCTTCGCTGAGTTGCTCGTGGTGCAGCTTCGCGGCGAGAGCCCCGTCTCGGGGTAGCCCCCGCGTGTTGCCCGTGGCAACGGCCTCGTCGTGGTTGCCGCGCAGCACGACGGCGCAGCGCTCGCGGACGAGATCGAGGCACAGCTGCGCGTCGGCGTTGTAGCCGACCGTGTCGCCCAGGCACACGAGCGCGTCCGCGCCCCGCCGATCGATTTCGGCGAGCGCGGCTTCGAGCGCCTGCGCGTTGGCGTGGATGTCGGAGAGGATGGCGAGGCGCAAACGACGGGGGAGGTTGACGGAATCGTAGCGGTGAAAGCCCGGCTGCTGCCCGAACTTACGGCACGGCAGGTGGCCCCGTTGCATGCCGCCCCGCGCACCGCGTTCCGACGAATGCGTGCCGCGTTTCCGTCAGCGCCGCAATGCATGGCGCCCCTATTTCCGCGTTCCGACTTCTCATTTCCGACCTTTCCATGACCGTCGCGTTTTTCTTCGGAGGCGTCTCGCCCGAGCACGAAGTGTCCGTCATCTCGACGCTCCAGGCCATCCACGCGCTCGACGGTAGCGCCTACACCGCCCTGCCTGTGTACGTCGGCAAAGACGGCATGTGGTACACTGGCGACGGCCTCACCGACCCGGCGCGCTATGAAGACCTCGACGCGCTGCGCGAAGCCGCCGTGCGCGTCGCGCCCGTGCCCGGCCCGTCGGGCAGGCTGGTGCTGGTGGAGCAGCGCGCGCCCCGCCTCTTCGGCCCGGCACCGAGGCGCTTCGAGGCCGACGTGGCGTTTCTCGGCTTCCACGGCGGCGAGGGCGAAAATGGCGGCTTTCAGGGGCTCATGGAAACGCTCAATGTGCCGTACACCGGCAGCAGCGTCTTCGGATCGGCCCTGGGGATGGACAAGGTCGTCTCCAAGATCGTCTCGCGCGACCAGCACATTCCCGTGGTGGACTGGGTGGCGCTGCGCGAGAGCGACTGGGGCGGGCACGAGGAGGACTGGCTGGATCGGTGCGAGCAAAAACTCGGCTACCCCGTCATCGTCAAGCCCGCGCGGCTGGGCTCGTCCATCGGCATCGCCAAGGCCGACGACCGAAAGGAACTCGACGCGGCCATCGAAGAAGCGCTGCGCTACGACGAGAAGGTCGTCGTCGAGCACGCCGTCCAGAAACTCCGCGAGGTCAATTGCTCGGTGCTGGGCGATCCCAACGAGGCCGTGGCGAGCGTCATTGAGGAGCCTATCCGCACCAGCGGCGAGAAGCTGCTGACGTTTCAGGAGAAGTACATGCGCGGCGGGGGCGGCGCGAAGGGCAAGGCTCCGCAGGCGCGCGGCGCGAAGCAGAAAAAACCCGGTGCCGAGGGCATGGCCTCGCTCGACCGCCTCATCCCCGCGCCGCTCGCGCCCGAGCAGACGGCGGAAATCCAGGCCCTCGCCGTCAAGATCTTCCGCTTGTTCGAGTGCGGGGGTGTGGCCCGCATCGACTTCATGATCGACGAGGCGACGGGCGACGTGTATTTCAACGAGATCAACACCATCCCCGGCTCGTTTTCCTTTTACCTGTGGGAGCCGTCGGGCGTGCCGTTCGCCGCGCTGGTCGAAAAGATGATCGAGGTGGCGCGGGCGCGGCACGTGAGCAAAAACGGGCGTGTGCGCTCGTACGACGTCAACCTGCTGTCGGCGCGCAGCCTGTCGGGCCTGAAAGGCAGCAAGGGGCGAGCATGAGCGCGGCGCGCTGCATCATTCGGCCTCCGTGCCAGGCGCAATGAATGGCGATCCTACGGTTGTCGCGCTCCGACTTCCGCGTTCCGACTTTCCAGCCCCTGCGCCAGCGTGATCGTGAACCGGGTGCCCCCGTCGGGGCTGTGGGTGACCTCGGCGGTGCCACCGTGGCGCTCGGCGATGCGGCGGACGATGGCCAGGCCCATGCCGGTGCCCTCGTACTGCCCGATGCCGTGGAGCCGCTGGAACGGTGAAAAGACGCGGTCGAAGTACTTCGCGTCGATGCCGATGCCGTTGTCCGACACCGTCAGCACGACGCTCCTGTCGGTGTCTTCCCGCCGGATCTGCACGACGGGAGGCGTGCCGGGGTGGTGGAACTTGAGTGCGTTGCCGACGAGGTTGAGCAGCACCTGATGCATTTGCACCCGGTCGGCGGTGACGGTGCCGAGGGGCGTGGCTTCCACGCGGCCCTGCGTTTCGCGCAGGCGCAGTTCGAGATCTCCCAGCACCCCTTCGAGCACGGCGTCAAGGTCGACGGTTTCAAAGGGCAGTCCGCGCGCCGCGATGCGGGAGAAAGCGAGCAGGTCTTTGATGAGGCGGCTCATGCGGGCGGCGGCGGCCTGCATACGCCGCGCGAAGTGCAGCACCTCGGGATCGTGTTGCAGGCTCTCCTGGCTCGCGAGCAGATCGGCAAACGACTGGATTTTGCGGAGCGGCTCTTGCAGGTCGTGCGAGGCCACATAGGCGAAATCCTGCAGCTCCTGGTTGCGCCGCTCCAGCGCCTCGGTGCGCTCGGCCACGCGCGCCTCAAGCGTCGCGTTGAGCGCGCGCAGCTGCTCCTGCGCCTCTACCTGCTCTGTCACGTCGTGGCCCTCGACGAAGATGCCCGACGTGGAGCCGTCGGCCTCGACGATGGGCTGGTAGATGAAATCCAGGTAGCGCTCCTCGAGCGGCGCGTCCGCCTTGCGCTGGAGCGACACCGCCACGCCGCGCCCCACGAAAGCCTGCCCCGACGTGTACACCTGATCGAGCAGTTGGATAAAGCCCTGCGCCACCACTTCGGGGAGCGCCTCTCTGGCGGGCCTGCCGACGAGGCTTCGCCCGCCCACGAGCCGGTCGTAGGCGTGGTTGGCGAGTTCGAAGACGTGCTCGGGGCCGCGCAGCACGGCTATGAGCCCCGGCGCCTGGTCGAAGAGGTGGCGCAGCCGCGCGTGCTCGGCGTCGAGCACCTGGTTGGCCTGCTGCACAGCGCGCGTCCGCTGGAGGATGCCCTCCTCGGCCTGCTGCGCCAGCGCCGACTCGGCTACGTGCAGTGCCCTGCGCGTGCGGAGCAACTCGGTCACGTCCACCGTGTGCTGGAGGATGAACGCCACCTGCCCGTCGCTGTCGAACAGCGGCGTGTTCGTGGCGCTCCAGTAGCGCTCCTCATGCACGACCTCGTCGCCGTGCCTCCGCGGGATCGTGTACGGAATCACCGCCAGTTCGTCCCGGCGACCTCGGTCGAGCACGCGCTGAAACGACGCCCTGAGCAGGCGCACGTTGATGTCGTCGGGGTCGTCAGGGTTGCCGGGAAACGCATCGAAGATGCAGTGGCCCATCAGGTCGTCGCGCTGCCGTTCGGTGACAGCGAGGTAGGCGTCGTTGACCGCCACGTAGCACAGCTCCCGGTCGAGCAGCATGTACGGGTTGGGCGAGGCGTTGAAGACCTGCTCGAAATCTAGGGTGAGGGGAGGAATCACGGAGGCGAAAGCTGACGGGGTTTACGGCACGCCCCATGAATGCGCTTGATCCGTCGCCGGAGGGAGAATGGAACGAGGCCACGGGGTCGGGTCTGGCCCCGAGAATTGAACCTTTGCTACCGGTAGCCTTCGGCCTGGAGTTCGAACAGTTCGGCGTAGCGGCCGCGTGCGGCGAGCAGCTCGGCGTGCGTGCCGATTTCCAGGGGTCTGCCGTTTTCGAGCACCAGGATGCGATCCGCCATGCGGACGGTCGAGAAGCGGTGCGAGATGAGGACGGCGCTCTTGCCTGCCGTGAGGTCTTTGAAGCGCTGGAAGACCTCGTACTCGGCGCGTGCGTCGAGGGCTGCCGTCGGCTCGTCGAGAATGAGCACCTGCGCCTCGCGCATGTACGCCCGCCCGAGGGCCACCTTCTGCCACTCACCGCCTGACAGATCCACGCCTTCCTGAAAACGCCGCCCCACGCGCTGCTCGTAGCCGCCGGGCAGCTTGGCGATGACGGTGTCGGCGAGAGAGCGCTGCGGCGGCGCTTTCGATGCGTGGGCGGTCTTCGCGCGCGTCGATGCGGCCCACGGCGATGTTGTCGGCGGCGGAGAGGTGATAGCGGACGAAATCCTGGAAGATGACGCCGATGTTGGCGCGGAGGTCGTCGAGCGCGTAGGCGCGGAGGTCGTGGCCGTCCAACAGAATGCGTCCTTCGTCGGGGTCGTAGAGGCGCGCGAGCAGCTTGACGAGCGTCGTCTTGCCCGCGCCGTTCTCGCCCACGAGCGCCAGCGCTTCGCCCGCGTGCAGCGTGAACGACAGTTCGCGGACGGCCCACCGCTCGCTGCCGGGATACCGAAAGCCGACGTTCTCGAACACGAAGCCGTCGCGGATGGGCGTGGGAAACGGCAGCGGGTTTTCGGGCGAGGCGATGCGCGGCTGGATCTCGAAAAACGAGAACAGATCGTCGAGGTACAGTGCCTGCCCGGCGACGGTCGAGAACGAGGTGAGGATGCCTTCGAGCAGCGACCGCATCCGGGCAAACGAACCCGCCAGAAACGTCAGGTCGCCGATCGAGAAATCGCCCCGCGCCGTGCGGTAGATGATGACGCCGTAGGCCGCGTAGTAGCCCGCCGACCCCACCATCGCCAGCGCCCCGCCCCACGCCGCCCGGCGAATCGACAGCGACTTGTTGGCGTCGTAGAACGCATCGGCGAGCGTACGGTAGCGTTCCGAGACGAAGCCGTTGAGCCCGAAAATCTTGACTTCTTTGGCCGTCTCGTCGCTCGCGCCGATGAAACGCAGGTAGTCGAGTTCGCGGCGCTCGGGCGTCCACTGGTAGTTGAGCGAATACGAACGCGCGTTGAAATGCGTCTCGCCCATAAACGCGGGCACGAGCGCGAGCACGAGCAGCAGGATGAGCCAGGGCGCGTAGACGACGAGGCCGACGCCGAACGAGACGATGGTGATGAGGTTTTGCGCCTGCCCGAACACCTGCCCCATGAGCGTCATGCGGCCCGTCGTCTGGCGGCGGGCGCGTTCGAGGTGGTCGTAGAACTCGGCGTCCTCGAAGTGCGCGAGGTCGAGCGTGGCGGCGTGCTCGATGAGGCGCACGCTCGTCGTGTTGGTGAACAGGTCGCCGAGGAGCGCGTCGAGGAGCGCCACGCCGCGCCCGAGCAGGTCGGACAAAATCGCCAGCCCGAACTCGACGAGCACGAGCGTGACGAGCGTGCTCAGCACCCCGCTTTCCCACCACGCGCCGAACGTCCCGAAGGCGTAGCCCGCATCGACAATGCCCACGACCTCGTCGATGATGAGCTTGCCGACGTACAGGAGGGCGACGGGCAAGAGCGCCCGCCCGAGGCGCAGCACGAGCGTGGCGAGCGTCATCGCGGGGCTCGTCTGCCACACGAGCCGGAACAGCGCGGGCAGGTTGCGCAGCGCACCCCAGCGCTCGCCGAGCGTCAGGTCTTCGGCAGCACGTCGGTCGTCACGGCGAGAGGAGCGGTCGGAGCGGCGGTTGTCAGGCATCCGTGGCGCACGCCCGACGGGGCAGACGGTTCACAGCGGGATGTTGCCGTGTTTTTTGCGGGGCAGCGTCTGGACTTTGTTCTTGAGCATCCTCAGCGCCGCGATCAACCGGGGGCGTGTTTCCGATGGGCGGATGACGTCGTCCACGTAGCCGCGCTCGGCGGCGACGTAGGGGTTGGCGAAGTGGTCGCGGTATTCTTCCGTCAACCGGGCTTCCTCGGCGGCGGCATCGTCAGCGGCGGCGATTTCTTTGCGGAAGATGATCTCGACGGCCCCTTTCGGTCCCATCACCGCGATCTCGGCCGTCGGCCAGGCGAGGTTGAGGTCGGCGCGGATGTGCTTGGAGTTCATCACGTCGTAGGCGCCGCCGTAGGCCTTGCGCGTGATGACGGTGAGCTTGGGCACGGTGGCCTCGCAGAAGGCGTAGAGCAGTTTCGCGCCGTGGCGGATGACGCCGCGCCACTCCTGGTCGGTGCCGGGCAGGAAGCCAGGCACGTCCTCGAAGACGACGAGCGGGATGTTGAAGGCGTCGCAGAAGCGCACGAAGCGCCCGCCCTTGACGCCCGATGCCAGGTCGAGCACGCCCGCGAGCACGGCAGGCTGGTTGGCGACGATGCCGACGGTCTGCCCATCCAGCCGCGCAAAACCCACGACGAGGTTGGGCGCGAAGTCCGGGTGGATCTCGAAAAACTTCCCCTCGTCCACGACACGCGTGATGACCTCGTGGATGTCGTACGGCTTGTTGGGGTTCGTCGGGACGAGCGCGTCGAGTTCGGCGTCCTGCCGGTCGATGGGATCGGGGGTAGGTTTGCGGGGCGCGCCGTCCTCGCAGTTCGAGGGCAGGTACGAGAGCAACTCGCGGATCTTCATCAAACAGGCGGCCTCGTTCTCGCAGGCGAGGTGCGCGACGCCGCTCTTGCTCGCGTGCGTGTCCGCGCCGCCGAGTTCTTCCTGCGTGACCTCCTCGTTGGTCACGGTTTTGACGACGTTCGGGCCCGTGACGAACATGTAGCTCGTTCCTTTGACCATGAACACGAAGTCGGTGATGGCCGGGCTGTAGACGGCCCCACCCGCGCACGGCCCCATGATGGCGGAGATCTGCGGGACGACGCCCGAGGCGAGCGTGTTGAGCAGGAAAATATCCGCGTAGCCGCCGAGCGCTGCCACGCCTTCCTGGATGCGCGCGCCCCCCGAGTCGTTGAGGCCGATGATGGGCGCGCCGTTCTCCATCGCCAGGTGCATCAACCGGACGATCTTCTGCGCGTGCGCCTCACCGAGCGAGCCGCCGAAAACGGTGAAGTCCTGCGCGAAGACGTAGACGGTGCGCCCGTCCACCGTGCCCCAGCCCGTGATCACGCCGTCGCCGTAGGGACGGTCGTCGGCCAGGCCGAAGGCGGTGGCCTGGTGGCGCACAAACGCGCCGATCTCGACGAACGAGCCGCGATCCACGAGCAGGTCGATGCGCTCGCGCGCGGTGAGCTTGCCTTTGTCGTGCTGCTTCTGGATGCGGGCCTCGCCGCCGCCCTCGCGGGACTGCTGGCGGCGCTGGTCGAGGTCGTGAAAGAGTTCGTCGGGGGTATGCATGGACAGCGTGGGAGGCGGGGAAAAAGGTGCCGGGCAAAACGTGCCACCAAGCTACGGCAGGAGCATAGAACAGCGTGCAAAGCACCTTCGAATGCGTGGCATGGAACTGGTTAGCAGGGCGCGCACCACGCTTTCTGCACCTCGGCAGGAGTGTCTGTTTTATCTCCAACCTCCTGCTTGTTCTACACGATGCAACGCTACACCCTCCTTGCTCTCCTCGGCTTGCTCTGCGCCGCCGCCCCGCTCGCCGCCCAGCCCTACATATACTGGGCGAATTACGGTGGCACAATCGGACGGGTAGGCGTCGACGGTACCGGCTCTACCCTGACTTTCATCCCCAGCGCAGGCTCACCCATTGGCGTGGCCACAGACGGAAACTATGTGTACTGGACAACTGGCACCGCAATCGGCCGGGCCAATCCAGACGGCTCAAACGCCAACCTCAGCTTTATCAGCGGCACGGGTTTCAACTATGCCGTAGCCGCCAGCGACAGTTATATCTACTGGGCGGGCGGCAGCAAAATTGGGCGTGCCGATCTCGACGGCACGAACGTCAACTTGAACTTCATCACCGGTCTGAACTCCGTTACGGGAGTGGCCATCAACGGCACGCACATCTACTGGGCCGATAACAACGGCATTGGGCGAGCAAATCTCGACGGCACGGGCGTCACTCAGAACCTGATCACCACCCCGGTTAGCCCGTACCATGTGGCGGTTGACGGAAACTTCGTGTACTGGACAAACTACTCTTCTTCCTCAACCATCGGGCGGGCAAATCTGGACGGCACAGGTGCCGATCAGAGCTTTATCTCCCTGGGTGGCTACTGCGCTGGAGTGGACACAGACGACAACTATGTGTACTGGGGTTGCTCCGGTGGCAAAATTGGCCGCGCCAATCTCAACGGCACCAACGCCGACGCCAACTTTATCACTGGAGCAAGCAGTGTTTGGGGCATTACGGTGCCGGTCAGCAGCACGCTGCCCGTCGAACTCGTGAGTTTCACCGCTACCCTCGACGGCAACGGCGCGCTGCTGCGCTGGACGACCGTCTCTGAAACCAACAACAGCGGCTTCGACATCGAACACCGCTCCGGCACGGACACCTTCCGCTCGGTCGGCTTCGCTCCCGGCCACGGCACCACGCTCGAAACGACGCGCTACGCTCACACCGCCACCGGCCTCGAACCCGGCACGCACGTCTTCCGCCTCAAGCAGATCGACTTCGACGGGGCCTTCGACTACTCGCCCGAAGTAGAACTGACGCTCGACGCCGACGGCCTCGCGCTCGCACTCTACGGCGTGCCTGCCACGGACGCCATCCGTGGCAGCCTCTCGGTGCCGTCGGCGCAGACGGCGAGCGTCACGCTCTACGACGCGCTGGGCCGCAAGGTGGCTTCGCAGGATGACGTGTCGGGCGCGTTCATGCTCGACGTGAGCGGTTTCGCCTCGGGCAGCTATGTGCTGCGCGTCGAGGCAGGCGCGGCGAGCCTCACGCGAACGGTCGTGATCGCACGCTGATCGGCCAACGTTCAGACAAAAAAGCCCCGGTGACCTTCGCGGTTGCCGGGGCTTTCTGTTTACGAGAACCGCGCCTCGGCCAGATCGGTGAAGGCGACGGCGGCCTCCTGGTAGATGTTGACGTGGTGCTGCCGGAACGCTTCGGCGATAAGGCGCGATGCCTCGGCCCACGAGGGTGCGTCGCGCAGCTTTTCGAGAAGCGCGCGGTACGCTTCGGGCGAGCCGGAAAACAGCGCGCGCACGAACTGGGGGCGCTGCTGCCGCGCGCGCTTACCGAGCACGGCGTGTTCGAGCGTGTCGAGCGTGTCGGGTTCGGCACCGGGCTCGGGGCGGTCGCCGCCACGAAAGCGCTGCCACAGTGGCGCGGCCTTGTCGTGCGGCCCCGGTCGGGACACCGGCGGTGCGGGGCGCGTCGGCGGTGGCTGCTGCACGACAGTAGGGCCGGGCCGGGCGGCGGGTGGTGCTGCCGGTGTGGAGGGGCGCCCGCCGCTCTGCTGGTAGCGCTGCCACAACGGCACGGCACCCGAGGCGGAAGCGGTATCCGGAGGCGGCGCGGGCGCGGGAGATGGTGCGGCGGCGGGGGGCGGTGCTGGGGCAGGCGGTACCGGCGCAGCCTGGTGCGGAGTAGGGTCGGGCTGCGGCGCGGCTTCTGGCGCCGGCTCCGGCGCAGTCGCGTGTTCGAGCAGCGTCCGCAGGGCGTTGGCGTCGAGGGGTGCGTCGGTCTGCTCCAGCTTCTCGGCCACAGCGCGCATCCCTTTGTCGCTGAAAAAGCGGGCCAGCAGGTCCGCGCCCACACGCGGCGGCGTGCCCTCGCCGAGCGCGTAGTAGAGCGGCTTCAGCAGCGTGAGCCAGCCTTCCGGGTCGTACTCGCCGGGCGTGCGGTGCTCGATGCGGTGGAGGAGCGGCACGAAGGTCGCCCGGTCTACGTCGGCGAGCTTTTTGCGCTGCACGTACGCCGCCACGACTTCGCCGAGGTACGGATACGCGTTGAAATACCGCATCCGCCGCAGCACGACGGCAGCGGGCAGCACGTCGCGCCCTTCGGGGAAGACGAACGCGCCGAGGGTGCGGGCGGGCTGCACGAGAAACGGCACCACCCCTTCGACGGCCTGCCGCAGCGTGCGCTCCCACTCCTCGGCGGGTACCTGGGCGTGCTCGGAGAGCGCCTCGACGTAGCGCTCGTGCGCCGCCTGCACGTCGGCGTGGCCGTGCTCGAACCACGCCGTGCGCGCGTCGGCGAGGGCCTGTACCTCGGCTTCGAGGCGGCGCTGGAGCGTCTGCGCGATAAAGTGGGCGATGGGGCCGGGCAGCCCTGCCTGCCCGAGGGCGGGCAGCGTGTAGGTGCGGTCGGGGGGAAGGCGTTCGAGCAGCCGGGTGCTGACCCGTTCGACGACGGCGTGGAGCATGGGATTCCAGACAAACAGTGCGGGATGCACCAAAATACGCGCACTGCACCACGCTGCCTCGCGCGCCGCGTGGTATCCTTGTGGGCAGCGTGTGCCCACACGCCAGGACGTGCTGCGGCACGTCTCTACGATTCCGACCTGCGAAATCCCCTTTCGACTTCCGAAATCCAGAAATCCCCATGCGCCTCGTTGCCCTCTTCGCCCTGCTCGCCGCCGCCTGCGCGCCGCCCGCACCCGACGCGCCGCCCGTTGCTGCCGAACCCACGCTCGAACGCCTCGCCGACGGGTTCCAGTTCACCGAAGGCCCCGTCTGGCACGACGGCGCGCTCTACTTCAGCGACATCCCCGCCAACACCATCTACCGGTGGACAGAGGCCGACAGCGTGACGGTCTTCCGCACCCCGTCGCAGAAAAGCAACGGCCTCGCCTTCGACGCCGAGGGGCGGTTGCTGATGGCGCAGGACGGTGCGCGCGTGCTCGCCCGCCTCGAACCCGACGGCACCGAAACCGTGCTCGCCTCGCACTACGATGGCAAGCACCTCACCAATCCCAACGACCTCGCCGTCCACCCCGACGGCTCCATCTACTTCACCGACCCCGGCTGGAGCACGCCGCCCGAAGAAGCCGAACTGGATTTTCAGGGCGTCTACCGCGTCGCCTCCGACGGCACGCTCACGCTGCTCGTCGACAGTCTCAGCCGCCCCAACGGCATCGCGTTCTCGCCGGACTTCGAGACGCTCTACGTCACGACCTCGGATACGCACACGACGCTCGCCTACGACGTAGAAAACCACACGCTTTCCAATGGACGCCTGTTTGCGGCTTCCGAGGGCGAGGGTGCGACGGACGGGTTGAAGACGGGAAAAGATGGCCGCGTTTACGTCACCGCGCCCGTGGGCGTCGAGATATACGCGCCCGACGGCACGCTTTTGCACCAGGTGGCCATCCCCGAGCAGACCACCAACATCGCCTGGGGCGAGGACGACAAGACGCTCTACGTCACCGCCGCGACGGCCCTCTACCGCATCCGGTTGCCCGAGTGACGCGGCGGGGATCGCGTCTCGGGCTCGCTCCGTACGCATGCCTCGCGCCTGTGCCCTTCTCGAAGACGTTTCGCCATGCTCCGCATTTCCAACAAGGTGACGCTGCCCGACGCCGAGATCGACCTGCAGGCGGTGCGGTCGCAGGGCGCGGGCGGGCAGAACGTCAACAAGGTCGCCACGGCCATCCACCTGCGCTTCGACATCGGCGCGTCGTCGCTGCCGGAGGTGTACAAGGAGAAGCTGCTCGCCCTTTCCGACAGCCGCATCACGAGCGATGGCGTCATCGTGCTCAAGGCGCAGCGCCACCGCACGCAGGAGCGCAACCGCCAAGACGCCCTCGACCGGCTGCGCGGGCTCATCCAGGACGCGATGGTGCCGCAGAAAAAACGCACGCTCACCAAACCCACCAAAGGCTCGCGCAAACGCCGCCTCGAAGCCAAAAAACGACGTGGCGAGACGAAGGCGCTGCGCGGGCGAGTGGATTTCTGACCCCCTCGTCTGCTCCGCTCCCGCTCGCCCGCATGTGAGGGAGCGGGTTCGCACGGGCCGAGGTGGCCCCCAGCGCATTCGGCCTGCCATATCGAGCATGACGTGCAGGGTCTGGAAACCTTCGAGGCACCCGGCGGCGTGTCAGGTGCTCTGCCTCTCAGTCCTCATCGACCTATGAAACTCCGCAGCAACTCCCTCGCCGACGGCCAGCCCATCGACCCGCAGTACGCCTTCTGCATCCCCGCCGACGGCGACGCGCCCGTCGAGTTGGGCCGCAACATGAGTCCGCACCTCGCCTGGGAGGGCGTGCCCGATGGCACCCGGTCGCTGGCCGTCGTGTGCGTGGACGGCGATGTGCCCGCGCACAGCGACGGAGCCAATACGCCGGGCGAAACCATCGAGTACGACCGCGAGCGGACGGATTTCTACCACTGGGTGCTCGTGGACATTCCGCCTGCGCGCAGTGTGCTCGCCGAGGCGCAGGATTCCAACGGCGTCATGCCGCGCGGCAAAGACACCGGCCCCACGCCGCACGGCAGGCGCGGGCGCAACAGCTACACCGAGTATTTCGCAGACGACGACGAGATGGAGGGCATCTACGGCGGCTACGACGGCCCCTGCCCACCGTGGAACGACGAGCGCGTCCACCACTACCGCTTCACCGTCTATGCCCTCGACGTGCCGACGCTCGGCCTCGACGGCGACTTTTCGGGCGACGACGCGCTGGCCGCGATGAAAGGCCACATCCTCGATCAGGCCTCGCTGGTGGGCACCTACCACCTCTATCCCGCCGCGCGCGTGTAGACTACGCGCCCGGCGTGCTGGCCAGCAGGGCGTGTACGAACGTGGCCTCCGGGTGGGCGTCGGCGTAGCGGTGCAGCAGCGCCCGGCTTTCTTCGCGCCCGACGCCGCCGATGCTGCGCGGCCACACGGCATCTGCGCCGTCGATGGGGTCGAGGCGTTCGAGGCCGCCGTTGGCGGGCGCTTCGTGGGCGAACACCACTGTGTCGATGCGCGCCTGGAGCATGGCGCCGAGGCACATCACGCACGGCTCCATCGTGGTGACGACGAGAGTGTCGCGCGTGCCGGATGAAAGATGGGATGCAGCGTGGCGCAGCGCCGCCATCTCGGCGTGCGCGAGGAGGCTGCCGGTGGCCCGCGCCGTGTTGTGCCCGCGCGCCAGAATCGTCCCGTCGTAGCGCGCCACGACGGCCCCGATGGGGATTTCGCCGTCCTGCGCGCCCTGCCGGGCCTCGTCCAGCGCCGCGTCCATGAGCATGTCGAGCGTGGCATCGGTGAGGCGGTGCGGGCCGGGCGAGAGCGTTTCGAGCGCGGCGTCGAGGTGGTCGAGCAGGTCGGCGGGATCGCGGTAGATGGCGCGCATCCCGGCACGGCGGATGTCGTCGGTAGGCTGCGCGGGGTTGGCGATGGCGACGGCGGCGAGTCCGGCGCGGCGGGCCGAGAGGGCGTCGTACGGCGTGTCGCCCACGAAGCCGCAGACGCCGCGCGCCAGGCCGAGCTTCTCGACGGCAGCCGTCACGGTGTCGGGCGCGGGCTTGGAGCGGTCCACGTCGTCGTCGGTGACGATGGCATCGGCGAGTTTTTCGAGGTCGAGGCCTGCCGCTGTGGCCAGCGCGTCGCGCACCTTCGACTGCGAGGCCGTGGCGATGGCGATCTTCAGCCCGCGCGCCCGCACGTTTTTCAGCAGCGCTTCCGCGCCCGGCAGCGGCTCGACGCCTTGCTCCTCGATCAGCGCCAGCACGTACTTTTCGTGCCCGTCGGTGAGCGCGTCGCGGTGCTTTTTCGCCGCCTCGTCGCCCAGAATCGACGCGATCAGCTTGTCCGCACCCTTGCCGATCTCGGGCAGAATGCGGTCCAGCGGAATCCGAAAGCCCTCGTCGGCAAACGCCTGCACGAATGCCTCGGCGTGCAAACCGTTGGAATCGATCAGCGTGCCATCGAGGTCGAAAACGAGCGCGGAAAGCATGGGCGTCGGGTAAGGGTTCTTCGTCATCAGCCAATGACGAAGAACCTGCATCAAATGTGTCGAACCTCAGCCGAATCCCAGCAGCTTCCCGCCCTGGTAGACGATGAACGACGAGGTGTAGGCGAGCACGAACATGTAGCACCACATCACGATGGGCCACTTCCACGTATTGGTTTCGCGGCGGGCGATGGCGAGGGTGCTGACGCATTGCAGCGCGAAGACGAAAAAGATCATCAGGCTGAGGGCAACGAGCGGCGTGTAGACCGGCGTGCCGTCGGGGTAGCGGTCTTTCTTGAGCGCGTCGCGCAGCAGCATCGGGTCGCCCTCGCCGTCGCCCGCGCTGTAGATGGTGGCGAGCGCGCTGACGATGACCTCGCGCGCCGCGAACGCCGTCACGATGCCCGCGCTGATCTTCCAGTCGAAGCCGAGGGGCCGCATGACGGGTTCGAGCATCCGCCCGAAGCGCCCGATAAAGCTGTTCTCGACGCGGATGGACTCGGGCGTGCGCGTGGACGGCGCGATGGGCGTTTCTTCCAGCCCTTCGGGCGTCACACTGCGCGCCTCGGTGGTGGCCTGCAACTCCGACCGCGCCAGCGCCTCTGCGGAGGGCGCAGGGTAGTTGGCCAGGAACCACAGCACGACGGACACGCCGAAGATGATCTTGCCCGCGCGCACGAAGAACATCTTGGCGCGGTTGAGCATCCGGCGGAGCACGTAGACGGGCTGCGGCATCCGGTAGGGCGGCAGCTCCATCACAAACGACGAGCCGGTGCCTTTGAACACGAAGCGGTGCAGGATCCACGCGGCCACGAACGCCATCACCGTCCCCAGCGCGTACAAGCCGAACATCGTCAGGCCCTGGTAACCGAGCACGCCGAAGAGCGCGCCCGCAGGGATGAAGGCGGCGATAAAGAGCGCGTAGACGGGCAAACGGGCCGAGCACGTCATCAGCGGCGCCACCATGATGGTGATGAGGCGGTCGCGCTCGTTGGGCAGCGTGCGTGCGGCCATGATGCCGGGGATGGCGCAGGCGTACGACGACAGGAGCGGCACGACGGATGCGCCGCTGAGGCCCATCTTCCGCATCACGCGGTCGAGCAGGAACGCCGTGCGCGCCATGTAGCCGGTGTCCTCCATGAGCCCGAGGAAGAAGAACAAGAGGAGGATCTGCGGCAGAAACACGACGACGTTGCCGACGCCCGCGAGCACGCCGTCCACGAGCAGATCGGTGTACCACGCCTCGGGCAGCACGTCGCGCACACCCGACCCCATCCACCCGACGACGGCCTCGATGGCGTCCATCGCGGGGGTGGCCCACGAGAACACGGCCTGGAAGATGACGAGCAGCAGCGCGGCGAACAGCACCAGCCCCCACACGCGGTGCGTCAGCACGGCGTCGATCTTGTCGGAGAGCGTGTGCGCGGCCTCGTCCTGCTGCCGCGTGACGACGCCGCGCGTGGCCTGGCTGATCCAGGCGTAGCGGCCCATCATCTCGGCCTGCTTGTAGGGCGCTTTGTGCGCCTCCAGCGCGGCGCGGGCCTCGCGGACGGCGGCCACGAAGCGCGGCGCGCGTGCCTCCCAGCCGCTCAGCAGCGCGTCGCTCGTGAGCGCCCCCAGCGCGTCGCTGCGGAGCAGGCGCGTGCGTACGCCGGGCTGCTCACCCGCCAGCACCTCGGCGAGTTCGGCTACGTGCGTTTCGGCGGCGGGGATGAGGTGCCAGCCGGGCGGCGGCGGCGGCGGCGGCGGCGCGTCGACGAAGGCACGCAGTGCGTCGATGTTCTGGCCCGCCCGCGCGGCAATCGGCACCACGGGCGCGCCCAGCGCTTCGGAGAGCGCCGCCACGTCGATGGTGATGCCGTTCTGCGCGGCGGCGTCCGTCATGTTGAGCGCCAGGACCGTCGGCAGGCCGAGGTCGAGCACCTGCGTGGCGAGGTAGAGGTTGCGCTCGAGGTTGGTCGCGTCCACCACGCACACGACGAGGTCGGGCGCGGCTTCGCCTGCGATGCGCCCCGTGAGCGCGTCGTAGGCGATCTTCTCGTCGAGCGACTTCGGGCTGAGGCTGTAAGTGCCCGGCAGGTCGATGACCTCGACGCCAGGGCGGTTCTTGAGCGCGCCGCTTTTGCGCTCGACGGTCACGCCCGAGTAGTTGCCGACCTTCTGCTGCAACCCCGTCAGGCGGTTGAACAGCGTCGTCTTGCCCACGTTGGGATTGCCCGCCAGCGCGATGCGGCGGACGGCGGTTTCGGTGGCCACGTCCATGTTCTTACCCTTCGTTGACTCTGACCAGCCGCGCCTCGTGCTGCCGCACCGACAGGTGGTAACCCCGCACGCGCACGTCGATGGGATCGCCGAGGGGCGCGCGGCGCACCACTTCGACCAGCGTGCCGGGCAGGATGCCCATCTCGAGCAGGCGCGCGGGCACGTCGCCGCCTGCAAACCCCTCCACGACGGCGCGCGTGCCGGGCCGGAGATCTGCCAGCGTGGTCACGACGTTTCCGTGGCGAACAGCCGCGAGGCCACCTCGTGGCGCAGTGCGATGCGGCACGCGCCGAGGCCCACCACGCACAGAGCAGCGTTGGTCATCAGGCGCACGCACGCACCCTCGCACAGGCCCATCTCACGCAGCCGCGTAGCCTCGTCGTCGTCCACCGCCATCGCGGCGATGCACACCTGCTGTCCGCGCCCGAAGCACGTCAGCGGCGCGGCACCGTCGGCAGGCAGAATGGGGAGATTGAGCACAGAGAGGAGGGCGCTTTCTTAGAATGAATCTTAATACCAGAGGGCCAGTGGATGCAAGTGGGAAATGGGTGAAGGGTGATGGGCTCAAGAAAGCAGGGTACGGGTGGAGACGACAGACGGCAGAGACGCTCTCTGCCAGTCACATTACCCTTCACCAGTCATCCAACCTGTAACATCCCGCCGGGCGTGTTCGTCTGCTGGGTGTCGCAACGCTCTCCGCCCGTGTCGCTCGCCCATTCGCTCGGTTTCTTCCGCCCCCAGCAGCGCTTTTCGGCGCTGGTGGGCCAGCACCAGGACGCGGTGTACGGGCTGGCGCTCTACCTCACCCGTGACGCCGACGCGGCGGCGGACGTGGCGCAGGAAGCCTTCGTGCGCCTGTGGACGCACCGCGAAACCGTCGAAGCCGACCGTGCCGGGGCGTGGCTCATGCGTGTCACGCGCAACCTCGCCATCGACCACCTGCGGGCGCGCAAACGGGCGCGCTGCGACGCCGACGCTGAACCCGACGCCACGCCCGACCTGGCCCCGCTGCCCGACGTCCATGCCGAGCAGCAGGCTGACCTGGCCGACGCGCACGCTGCGCTCGACACGCTACGCGAGCCGTTCCGCAGCCTGCTCGTGCTGCGCGAATTACAGGATTTGTCCTACGACGAGATCGGCGAGGCGCTCGACCTGCCGCTCACGTCCGTCAAAGTCTATCTCCACCGGGCGCGCAAGATGCTGCGCGCCGCCTACCTCGAACAGACCCGTGCGTACGCCTGATTCCCTCTCACCGCTGCTGCCCGACGCGCCCGACGAGCGCCTGGAGACGTGGCTCGACGGCGACCTGCCGCCCCACGAGGCGCAGCGCGTGGCCGCCGCCGTGGCCGAGCACGCCGCGTGGGCGCGTGCCGCGCGGGCCTCGCTGCGCGTGCAGAACGCGCTCCACACCACGCCCGCCCCCAAGGCTCCGCCCGCCTTCGCCGCCTCTGTGATGCGCGCGATCGAGCAGCGCGAGGCCACGAACGCACCGCAGGTTTCGCTGTGGGAGCGTCTGCGCGCAGCGCTGCGGGTGCCCGTGTGGCAACCCGCGCTGGCGCTCGCCACCGCCGTGCTCGTGACCGTCGCCGTGTGGTCCGCGCCTTCCCCGAAACCGACGGCCGAGGAAGTCGCCGCGTCGGTCGAGGACGTGAAGTGGACCCTCGCCTACCTCAGCCACGCGAGCGAGCAGACCGGCCTGCGCGTGCGCGACGAGGTGCTCGCGCCACACGTCGTCGCACCCGTCCAGCGGGCGCTGGCGTCTTCTTTTTCTGAAACCTCCCACTGACTGACATGACCCGCTCTATCCTCTTTTTCTGCGCCCTGCTCGTGGCGTGCGCGGCTCCGCTGCACGCCCAGACCGCCCTCGAACGCGACCCCGGCTACGTCGACCTCCAGACGTTCGCGTCGTGGTTCGACGAATCGCCCACCGTGGAGGTCAACGTCAAGGGGGCGCTGCTCCGCATGGCCGCCGCCGCCACGCGCGACGAAGATCCCACGCTCGCCGCGATGCTGACCCGGCTCAAGGCCATCCAGGTACGCACCTTCCGCTACGTGCCGGGCCAGCGCGCCCGCCTCACGAGCCGCACCGACGGGCTCGCGCGCACGCTCGAAGCAAAGGGCTGGGAAACCATCGTCCGCGTGCGCGACGAGGAGGACGTGGACATGTACCTCCAGATGCGCGGCGAGCGGGTGATGGGCATGATGGTGACTGTCATCTCGCCCGACGAGGATGAGGTCGTCTTCATCAACATCGTCGGCGAGATCGACCCGGAGGAGGTGGGGCGGCTCGGCAGCCGCTTCGACCTCGACGTCCTCAACCGCACCGCCAACCGCCGCTGACCATGCACACCCGCTCTGCTCGCCTGCTGCCCCTCGCCCTGCTGCTCGTGACGCTGACTACCTCGGGCTGCCTCTACTCGCGCGAGATCGCGCAGACGCGCCGCGACATCGAGAAGGCGTACCCGGACCTCCACCTCAAGCGGGAGTTCGTGATGAGCTTCGGCCCCGGCTCACTCGGCTTCGCGCGCTGGGTGACGGGGCTGGTGCGCGACGAGGATGCTCGCTTCGCCTCGAACCTGCTCGAAAACGTGCGCCGCGTCAAACTCGGCGTCTACGAGATCGTGGGCGAAACGCCCGATTACAGTCAATACGACGTGCCGGGGCTGCGCCGCTTCCAGCGGGACGGATGGGAAACCGCCGTCCGGGTGCGCGAAACGGACGGCGCGCGCGAAGACGCCGAGCACGTCTGGATCATGTACCGCGAGCACCGCGACCGCATCGAGAACATGTTTCTGGCGGTGCTCGACGGCGAGAACCTCGTCCTTATCCGTCTCGACGGCGACCTCGAAGGGATTCTGAAAACGGTGATGGAAAAAGACCCGGTGTTCTGGAACGAGTGAGCCGAAAGGGGAGCGCGGAAGTCCGCATCGCGCTCAGGAGAAAAGCGAGGATCCGGGCAGAGCGCGCTGCGCCCACGCGGGGTTTGGATTGGATTCAGACGCCGAGGCGCGTCAGCTGTCCTCGCCTCGCGGGATGCTACGCCCTCGGGCGGAGATCCTCATCACGCGCTACCAGAAACCACCGCACGCACGGCTCGTAGAGGGCACGGATTTCTCCCCTCTGACCTCTCTCTACCATGCGTAGCACCGGTTTCATCGTTCTCGTCGTCGTTCTGCTGCTCGTCGGGTTTGCAGGCTGCGCGGGGTGCGGCACGTACAACACCCTCGTCACCAAAGACGAAGCCGTCAACACGGCGTGGTCGAACGTCGAGTCGCAGTACCAGCGGCGGGCCGACCTCATCCCCAACCTCGTCAGCACCGTGCGCGGCGCGGCGGATTTCGAGAGCAGCACGCTCGAAGCCGTCACCAATGCGCGGGCCCGCGCCACATCCATCAACCTCGACGCGAGCGATCTCAACGACCCCGCGAAGGTGCAGCAGTATCAGCAGGCGCAGTCAGAACTGTCGGGCGCACTCAGCCGCCTGCTCGTCAGCGTCGAGGCGTACCCCGAACTCCGCGCGACGGAGGCCTTCCGCGACTTGCAGACGCAACTCGAAGGCACCGAGAACCGCATCCAGACGGAGCGGCTGCGCTACAACGAAGCGGTGCAGGACTACAACCAGTCGGTGCGCCGCTTTCCCGCCGCGCTGTTCGCGGGCGTGATGGGCTTCGACCGCCGCGTGCCCTTCGAGGCCGACGAAGGCGCGGAGACGGCTCCCAAGGTCGATTTCGGGAGCTGAGATCGTGCCTTTCGCCTCTCGTGCCGGGCGGTGGCTCGGCGTCGTGCTCGCCGTCCTCGTAGCGGCCCCCGGCCTGCACGCGCAGCGCTTCAACCTGCCCACGCCCTCAGGCCAGTGGGTGACGGACGCGGCGGCGATGCTGTCGGCGTCTGAACGGAGCCTGCTCAACGAGAAGCTCAGGGCCTACGAAGACTCGACCTCGACGCAGATCATCGTCGTGACCGTCCCGGATCTCGGCGGCGCAGACCCGGCGGAGTACGCGCTCGCCATCGGCGAACAGTGGAAGGTGGGGCAGGCCGGGTTCGACAACGGCGTCGTGCTGCTCGTCTCGCGCGACGACCGCAAGATCCAGATCGCCACGGGCTACGGCATGGAAGGCGTCATCCCCGACATCACGGCGGGGCGCATCATCCGCAACGTCATCACGCCGCGCTTCCGCGAAGGACGCTTTTTCGACGGCCTCAACGCCGCTACGGACGCGCTCATGCTTGCCGCGCAGGGCGAGTACGACGCGCAGGAGGAGCCCTCGGGCGGTGACGCGCAGGGCATCGACGCGGCGACGCTGTTCATCCTGCTCATCCTGCTCTTTTTCGTCATCCGCGCGCTGCGTCACCGTGGCGGCGGCGGGCCAGGCGGACGCCGCTACCGCTCGTCGGGCGGTGGGCCGCCGGTGATCATCTGGGGCGGCGGAGGCGGCTTCGGGGGCGGCGGTGGTTTTGGCGGCGGGGGAGGCTTCGGTGGAGGCGGCTTCTCGGGCGGCGGGGGAGGCTTCGGCGGCGGCGGCGCGGGCGGCGGCTGGTGAGCACGTTCGTGTGTGACGATCTCCACGCGTGGAAACCGCGCCGTGAGGAAAACCGCTACAGGACGCTCCCCACATTTCTCCACCCATGATCACCTTTATCACCCCCAGCCCGCCGGGCGTCGTGCGCGCGCAGGCCAGCGGCACGCTCACGCGTGAAGACTACGCCACCGTGCTGCCCATCCTCCGGGAAGCCGTCGAAGAGCACGGTACGGTGCAGCTGCTCGTCGAAGTCAACGACCTGAAGGCCGTCACGCCCATGGCAGCCTGGAAAGAACTGAAGTTCGACGTGCAGCACGCGCGCGACATCGGGCGCTTCGCTGTCGTCGGCGATGCCGCATGGCTGAAGCCGCTCGTCGCGCTCGCGGGCACCGTCGTCGGCGAGGCGAGGCTGTTTGCCAGTGCCGAGCGCGCCGACGCGCACCTGTGGATCGTGAACGGCGACTGACACGCCCTTTCCTTCCCGCTTTCCCTGCCGTATGGATCGCATCGAAACCCTGCTCGGCTTTCTCGCCGACGACCCCGGCGACGCCTTCACCCGCTTCGCGCTGGCGCAGGAGTACGCCAAAAAGGGCGACACGCGCGCCGCGCTCGACCACTACGAGGCGCTGCGCCGCGAGCAGCCGGATTACGTCGGCACCTACTACCACCTCGGCAAGCTGCTGGCCGCGACGGGTGCCACCGACGACGCGCAGGCCGTCTACCGCGAGGGCATCGCCGTGGCCCAGCACGCCCGCGACCTCCACGCCCGCGCCGAGTTGCAGGATGCGCTGAGCAAGCTGGAGATGGGATGGGAGGAAGACTGAAAGTCGAAGGGGGAACGCGGAAGTCAGAAGGGAGGGAAGGACGAATGGGGGCAGGGGCAGACGCGGAGGCCGGATGTGGGGAGCCCCGTGGCACGCCCTGAACCCCGGGGGGTCGGCAGACGCCACCGCAACTTGTGGTGCCGACAACCGAATCCTTTACCTGCCGCGTTTCCAGAGGGCACCCTGCGATCTTTCACGCCTCGACTTCCATGTTGAGCGTGCCACGGCACGCCCTACTTCCGCGTTCCCGTCCGACTTTCCCTATGACCCCACTCGAAGAAATCCAGGCGCTGGCACAGGGGCGGCCACCAGAGGCCGCGCCGTCCGATTCGTACGTCAGGCTGACGCGCACGGCTACCTACAGCTTTCTGGCCGCGCTGCCGTTGCTCGTGCTCTACGAAGGCCTCATCCTGTTCGTCAACAAGGGGCAACTCGCGCAGGTGCGCGTGGGAGCCGACGTGTGGATCAAGACGCTGCTGGCGTCGGCGGGGCTGGGGGGCACGCTGGCGTTGACGCTCGTGGTGGTGCTCGTCGGCATCGTCGTGGTGTGGCGTGAGCGGCGGAGCAGCGGGACGATCCGCATCCACCCGCGCTATTTCGGATGGATGCTGGGCGAGAGCCTCGCCTACGCCATCGTGCTGGCCTTCGCCGTGTCGATGGCCGTGGGGATGCTGTTTGCGCGCATCGCACCCGTGCCGCCCGGCGTGTTCGCCAACTTCGCGCTGTCGCTCGGAGCGGGCATCTACGAGGAACTGGTGTTCCGCGTGCTGCTCGTCGGCGGGCTGTTCTGGGGCCTGCGGCGGGTTTTTGCGAACAAGACGGCGGCGTACCTCGTCGCCGCCCTCGTGGGCGCGCTGATCTTCAGCGCTGTGCATTACACCGGCGCGCTCGGCGACGACTTCACGTGGGCCTCGTTCACGTTCCGCTTCCTGTTCGGGCTGGCGCTCAACGGCGTCTTCCTGCTGCGCGGTTTCGGCATCGCCGCGTGGACGCATGCCCTCTACGACGTGCTGGTGACGACGGGGCTACTCGGGTGAAGTTGAAATCCGGATTTACCGGCGGGAAGCCTCGCTTTCGGAAGTCGGATTTCGAACTCGTAGGGGCGTGCCGGAGCACGCCCGGCGCGGAGGCTGGAAGGTCGTAGGGCGCAATTCAGTGCGCCCTTTTCGGAGTACAGAATGCACCCAACGTTCGGAAATGAACGGCGTGCGGGACTGGACGTACCACCCGAAATCGACGAATCAACCCCCTGAGATTCCATGATGAACGGGCTGCGAACGACGGCGCTCATGGCCGTTTTGCTGGTGCTTTTCGCCCTGATGGGCCGCGCCATCGGCGGGCCGTCGGGGATGCTCATCGCCTTCGCCGTCGCCGTGGCACTCAACGTCGGCTCGTACTGGTTCTCCGACAAGATCGTCCTCAAAACCTACAAGGCCCGCGAAGTCGGGCGGGCCGAGGCACCCGAACTGGTCGCGCTCATCGACGAGTTGCGGCAGCGGGCCAATCTGCCGATGCCGCGCGTCTACGTCATCCCGTCCGAGCAGCCCAACGCGTTTGCGACGGGCCGCAACCCCGCGCACGCCGCCGTCGCCGTCACGAGTGGCATCGTGCAGATGCTGACACCCGATGAACTGCAGGGCGTGCTCGCGCACGAGTTGGCGCACGTCAAGAACCGCGACATTCTCACGCAGTCTGTTGCTGCCACGCTGGGCGCGGCCATCACGCTGCTGGCGCGCTTCGCCTACTTCGTGCCCGTCGGCGACCGCGACCGGGGGGAAGCGCGCTCAGCGGGTTGCTGATGCTCATCCTCGCGCCCATCGCCGCCGTGCTCATCCAGATGGCCATTTCGCGCTCCCGCGAGTTCGTGGCCGACCGCGACGGCGGCACCCTCAGCGGGCAGCCCGAGGCGCTGGCGCGGGCGCTCGCCAAGCTGGAGCGCGGGGCCGAGGCGCGGCCCATGAACGCCACGCCGACCACAGCGCACATGTTCATCGTCAACCCGTTCGCCGGGCTCGGCGGCGGCATCCGAAGCCTCTTTGCCACCCATCCGCCCACTGAGGAGCGCATCGCCCGGCTGATGGAGCAGCAGGCAGCGCTCCCTCTTTCTGCCTGATTTAACCCTCGCCCGTATGCGTTTCCTGCCCGCAATCGCCCTTTTTACCCTCACGCTCGGCGCGTGCTACTCGTCCAACGACGTCGAGGCGGGCGACGACGGCGCGCTCGTGCTCGGGGCCGTCGAGCAGACGGAAACCGTCGAGCGGGGCGTGGTGCCGGGCACGCGCACGCTCGTCTTCGACGGTTTCAGCGGCACCATCACCCTCAGCGGCACCGACGACGCGCAGGCGCTCTTGCGTTTCGTCAAGAAAGGCCGGGGCGACGACAACGACGATGCCCGGAAGGCGCTGGAGGCCATCACGCTGGGCGAATCGGGCGACGACGCATCGTACCGCTACGAACTCCGCACCGGCGACGCCGCGCACACGTCGGTGGACGTGGACGGAACGGTGCCAGAAGGCACACGCCTCGAAATCCGGCTCCAGAACGGCAACGTCGTCGTGCGGCAGGTGACGGCTCCGCTGACGATCCGCGTCGAGAACGGAGCGGTGCAGGTGGCGGGCGCGGCGTCGAACGTACAGGTCAGCGCGCAGAACGGCGACCTCACCGTGGCCCTCGCCGCGCTGCCCGCCGAGGCCACCGTCGAGGCGACGACGCAGAACGGACAGATCCGCCTGGGCCTGCCCGCTGACGCGGGCGCGCGCATCGAGGCGACGGCAGGCGTGGGAGCCATCCGCACCGACGGCCTCGACTTCCGCAGCCAGCGCCTCGACCCCGAGGGCGCCGGCGGGCGTTTCCGCGCCACGATGGGCAGCGGCAGCGCCCGCGTCACGCTGTCCACCGAAAACGGCGGCATCGAACTGCTCGACGCTGCCACCCTCACGGTGATCTCTGCCGTGCCACGCTAGATCTCCACCTGCGCGCCGAGTTCGACGACGCGGTTGGGGGGGATGTTGAAGAAGGCCGTCGCGCTGCGGGCGTTGTTCGAGATGAGCGCGAAAAGCTGCTCGCGCCACCGCGCCATGCCCTTGCGCCGCGTCGACAGGATGCGCTCGCGCCCGAGGAAATACGATGTCTGCAATGGCTTGAAGGGCAACTCGGGCCGCCGGATGGACGCCAGCGCGGCGGGCACGTCCGGCGTCTCGGTGAATCCGTACGTGAGCGCGATGCGCCAGAAACCGCTCCCGAGGTCCTCGACCTTCACCCGCTCGGCCTCGTCCACGACGGGCACCTCCTCGGTCGTCACCGTCACCTGCACCACGCGCTCGTGCAGGCAGCGGTTGTGCTTGATGTTGTGCAGCAGGGCCGACGGCGTGCGGTTGAAATCACCTGACATGAACACCGCCGTGCCCGGAACGCGCGGCAGCGTGTCGATGCCCGTGTCCTGCATGAACGTCTCGAACGGAATCGTCGTCTCTGAAAGCCGTGCGGCGATGAGCTGGCGGCCTTTCTTCCACGTCGTCATCACGACCGAAAAAGCCTGCCGCCACGACGAGCGGAAACCAGCCGCCGCCGGGAATCTTGGGCAGGTTGGCCCCCCAGAAACCGAGGTCGATGAACAGAAAAACGCCGCAGAGTGCCACGACGGCCGGAACCGACCAGCCCCAGAGCCGCCGCGCCACGACGGCGAAGAGGATCGTCGTGAACACCATGTCCGTCGTCACGCCGACGCCGTAGGCCGCCGCGAGCGCGCTCGACGAGCGGAAGCCGAGCACGAGTCCGACGCACGCGATGAGCAGCAGCCAGTTGAGGAACGGGATGTAGATCTGGCCGATCTCGCGGTCGGACGTCTGCCGGATTTCCATGCGTGGGAAGTAGCCCAGTTGCACGGCCTGCCGGGTGAGCGAGAACGCGCCCGAGATGACCGCCTGGCTGGCGATGACCGTCGCGCATGCCGCCAGCGCCACCACGGGGTAGATCATCCAGTCGGGGCCGGGCACCATCAGGAAAAAGGGATTGGCGACGGCAGCGGGGTTGGCGATCATGAGCGCGCCCTGCCCGAAGTAGTTGAGCAGGAGGGCGGGCAGCACGACGGCGAACCACGTCAGGCGGATGGGCAGGATGCCGAAGTGGCCCATGTCCGCGTAGAGCGCCTCGCCACCGGTGATGACGAGAAAGACGGAGCCGAGCACCAGAAAGCCGCGCGCGCCCGTCTCGATGAAAAAGTGGATGCCGTGGAGCGGGTTGAGCGCCGCGAACACACCCGGATGCCTGAACACCTGGATGGCCCCCATCGTGGCGAGCACGCCGAACCACAGCAGCGTCACCGGCCCGAACACCTTGCCGATGCCCGCCGTGCCCCGGCTCTGGATGGCGAAGAGGCCCACGAGGATCACGATGGTGATGGGCAGGATGTAGGGAGCAAAAATCGGCGTCGCCACCTCCAGCCCCTCAATGGCCGAGAGGACGGAGATGGCGGGCGTGATCATGCTGTCGCCGTAGAGCAGCGCGGCCCCGAAAAGCCCGATGAGCACGAGGGCGTTGCGCCGCCGCGTAGCCTCGACGGTCGGCCCGGCGTCGACCTCCGCCTCGCCGCCCGGCGCGGCCTTGCGGTCCGGCGTCACGAGCGCCGTCAGCGCCATGATGCCGCCCTCGCCGTTGTTGTCGGCCCGCATGACGAACATCAGGTACTTGACCGAGATGACAATGATGAGGCTCCAGAAGATGAGCGACAGCACGCCGAGGATGTTCTCCGCGCTGGGAGCGACGCCGTAGAGTTCGCTGAAACTCTCGCGGAGCGCGTAGAGCGGACTCGTGCCAATGTCGCCGTAGACGACGCCGAGCGCGGCGAGAGAGAGGGCTGCGAGATACGTGCCTCTGGGGGCGTCTGAGTGTGCGTGGCTCATGGGCATGCGGGGAGAAAAAGCGGGAGAGAGAGTACGACACCCACGCCGCGCACGAAAAAAGCACCGCTTGCTACCCCGGAGCGTTACGAAAGAATGCCGACTGAACCCCTGCGCCGCGCCTGCCGTGCCAGCGCCGCCCGGAGGATCTGCCGCGTGAAACCAACGTGCCCGGCAGGGTCGTGGAGCAGGATGGCGTCGGCGCTGCCGGGGGTGTCGGGCGGGTAGAAGATGCCGCAGTTTGGGTTGATCTCGAGCAGGTAGAGCGTGCCCAAAGCGTCCATGCGGATGTCGCAGCGCCCGTAGCCCGCGCCGTCCATCTGGGCAAAGAGCCGTGCGGCGAGGCGGCGCAACCGGGCATCCAGCCCGGCATCCGCGACGGGCACGGGCATCATCGCGTCGTGCGTCATCCACTTCATCTCGAAGTGTTTGAACGTCTCGCCCTCGGGAAAGCGGTACTCGATGGGTGCGTAGGCGACGGGGGCGGCCGCGTCGTCGGGGTTCTCGGCGACGAGGACGGTGAACTCGGGGCCGTCAATGAACGCCTCGACGAGTGCGCTGCCGTAGGCCTCCACGGTACGCGCCACCTGCGCGCGCAGCCCCGCCTCGTCCACCACGCGCGAGTCGCGGGTGAGGCCGATGGACGAGTAGCTGCTCGGGTGCTTGACGATGAGCGGGGCGGGCAAGAGCGCGACGGCGCGTTCGAGCGACGCCGCGTCGCGCACCTGTACGGAGGCGGGCGTGGCGATGCCGCACGCCGCGCACGCCGCCTTCATCTCTGCCCGCGACGGATCGTAAAACGCCGACGTGGCGCCGGTAAACGCTTGCCCCGTACGTTCGAGTACCTCCACCACCTCGATGCCCGGTCGGTCCTCGTCCGCCGCGCCATCGCACAGGTTGACGAACACGTCGAAGCCTTGCGCGGCCAGTTTTTCAACTGTAGCGGCGGCAGTGGGGCGGCTCAAAAAAAAGAGCGCGCAATCGTGCTCCCGGAGGTACGGGCGTGGATCGCACGGCAGATCGTACGGTTTGAGAGGCGACGCCGAGTTTTCGTAGGCGTCGCTCAGGATGGCAATCCGGAGCGGTGTCTGGCTCATTGCATCACGTGGAGGCTTCGTCTCATGGACGATGGAGTTTTCGTGCGGCGCGCCGAGGGCGTCGCCGGTCTGTACGCAACCCGTGCCTGGAAAGCAGGCGAGACCATCTGCGCGCTCGACGGCATCGCACAGGCCTACCCGACGCACTATTCCATCCAGGTTGCCCCCACCGAACACCTCGTGCCGCCGCTGCGTGCCGTGGCCGACGGCGATATCGAGGATTATTACAGGTGGTGTTTCATCAATCACAGTTGTGCGCCCAACGTGTACATCGACACGGCGACCCGCACCGTCGTGGCGCTGGCCGACCTCGCCCCGGGCGACGAGCTCCGCTACGACTACGAGACGACCGAGTGGAACATGGTCGAGCCGTTCGCCTGCGACTGCGGCGCACTGTCGTGCAGGCATCACGTCCGCGGCTTCAAGCACCTCACCGACACGCAGCGGCGCGGGCTGTCCGGGCCCGTGGCTCCGCACCTGCTGCTACTGCTGCGCGACCTGCAGGCGCTCGGGGCGGACGGGCACGGTGAATAACCTGTGGCGCATCCGCGAATGCCCTTGACGGAAGAGGGGCGAGTGTGGTAACATGCCGCACCTTGTAAGCGCTTACATCCTTCTCTCCGCTGTGGCCATCACGATCTACGATATCGCCGAGCAGGCCGACGTGTCGATTGCCACGGTGTCGCGGGTGTTCAACAACAGCCCGCGCGTCTCCGACGCCACGCGGGCGCGGGTGGAGAAGGTCGCTGGGGCGCTGGGCTACCGCCCGCACGCGATGGCGCAGGGGCTGGCCCGCCGCAGCACCAACCTCGTCTCGGCGGTAATCCCCGTATTGACGAACTACTTCTACATGGAAATCCTGCGCGGCGTGCAGGACGCGCTGACGGCCAGTGACTTCGACCTGATCGTCTACACCGCCGCCACGCCCGAGGAGGCCGACGGGCAGCTCACGCGCGCGTTGCAGCGCGGGCGCTCGGAAGGGCTTTTCGTGTTCTCGACGCCCCTCAACGAGGAGCGCCGGCGGCGTCTGTTCTCGGCGCGGCAGGCCGTCGTGCTGGTGGATGCCGAGCATCCTGATTTCGAGTCGATCCTCGTCGACAACTTCGAGGGCGGCGTGCGTGCCACGCGCCACCTGCTCGAGCTCGGCCACCGCCACGTGGCGCACATCACCGTCCGGCCCGAGCCGCTGCCGGCCCGCGCACGCCGCGAGGGCTACGAACACGCCATGCGCGAGGCCGGGCTGGAGACGCACATCGTCGCCTCCGACAAACGCCCCATCGGCTTCTGCGAGGAAAGTGGCTACGAGGCCATGCGCGTGCTCCTCGAATCCAGCGAGCGCCCCGAGGCTGTCTTCGTCGCCTCCGACGTGCAGGCCCTTGGCGCGCTGTGCGCCATGCAGGACGCCGGCCTGAGCGCCCCCGCCGACATGGCCATCGTCGGCTTCGACGACATCAAGGTGAGTGCCTACGCCCGCCTGACGACGCTGCGCCAGCCCATGTACGAGATGGGCACGCTGGCCGTCGAGCGCCTGCTGGCCCACCTCAACGACCCCGAGTTGCCCGCGCAGCGCCACCTGTTCGTGCCCGGCCTCGTCTGCCGCGCTTCCAGCAGTGCCTTTGCCTGACGCCACCTGGATGGCCTTCCCCGGATTTCTGACCGACTCCGACGCTTCCCGTCTCCTTTTATGATCCACCGCTTTCTCTCGCTCTGCGCGCTCGCGCTCGTGCCCGCCGTGGCGCTGGCGCAGACGGGCAAGATTCAGGGCCGCGTCACCGATGATGGCGGCGAGTCGCTGCCCGGCGTCAACGTGCTCATTGAGGGCACCATGCAGGGCACCGCCACCGATATCGACGGCAACTACGTCATCATCGGCGTGCGGCCCGGCACGTACACGCTCGTGGCCTCGTACGTCGGCTTCAATACGCAGCGCGTCGAGAACGTGCGCGTGCAGATCGACCTGACGACGAAGATCGACTTCACGCTGCGCGAGGAGAGCCTGATGGGCGAGGAGGTCGTCATCACCGCCGAGCGCCCGCTCGTGCAGCGCGACCTGACGGCGACGACGTCGGTGGTGGGCGGTGCCGAGATCCGCGCCGCGCCCGTGGACAACCTCCAGGAGATCGTCAACTTGCAGGCGGGCGTCGTCAACGGGCACTTCCGGGGCGGACGGCTGGGCGAGGTCGGCTACTGGGTGGACGGCCTGCCCGTCACCGACGTGTACAACGGCGGCCTCGGCGTGAGCGTTGAGAACACCGCCGTCGAGGAGCTCCAGGTGGTCACGGGCGCCTTCAACGCCGAGTACGGACAGGCCCTCTCCGGCATCGTCAACATCGTCACGCGCGACGGCGACGACACGTTCTCGGGCTCGGTCAACGCCTGGACGGGCGACTACCTCTCTGCCGACACCGACCTGTTTCTCGGCATCGACGACGTGAGCCCGACGGGCGTTCGCAACCTCGAGGCCAACTTTTCCGGCCCCGTCGTGCCTGGTAAGCTGTGGTTTTTCGCCACGGGCCGCTACTTCGGCAACGACGGCTACCTCCAGGGCCAGCAGGTCTACCGCCCCGAAGACATCGGCTACGACGACCAGGGGCGGCTGGCGCTGCTCAACCCCGGCGGCTCGGGCGACTCGTCACTCGTCAGCTTCAACCCGTACGAGCGCCTCAGCGGCCAGTTCAAGCTCACGTGGCGCGCCCTCCGCAACACGCGCATCGCCGCCAACGTGTTCTGGCGCCAGGACGACGGGCGGGGCGCGGGCTACGAGTTGCTGCTCATCCCGGACATCCGCTCGTACAACCGCTCGACGAGCCGCAACGCCTACGCCAAGATCACGCAGACGCTCTCGAACCGGACGTTTTTCGACCTGGGCGTGACCAACACGTACACCACCTTTTACGACCGCCTCTACGACGATCCGCTCGATGAGCGCTATCTCGACAACAGCCTCACCGGATTCAGTTCAAGCGCAGCTCACGGCAGGCTTTCGCGCAGGCGGCACCAACAACGGGCGCTTCGAGCGCTCGACGAACACGTGGCTCGTCAAAGCCGACCTGACGAGCCAGGTCGACAACGTCAACCTCGCCAAGGTAGGCGTCGAGTTGCGACAGCACGAGCTGTCGTACCTCGACGAGTTCGTGGCCGTCACGACGCGCCCCAACGAGCCCGTCACGCGCGAGGTGGCACAGAATGGCCCATACACGTACCGCCCCGTCGAGGCGGCGGCGTACGTGCAGGACAAGATCGAGCTGGGCAGTCTGGTCATCAACGTCGGCGTGCGGATGGATTACTTCGATTCCAACGGCCGCGTTTTGCGCGACCCCACCGACCCCGACGCTGTGTTTCTGGAGCGCCGCCTAACGGGGCAGGACGGAAACCTTGATTACACGCCCGACGCCTATTTCGAGGATGCCGAGGCGCGGTGGCAGCTTTCGCCGCGTCTGGGCGTGGCCTTTCCGATCACCGCGGGCGGCGTGGTGCATTTCTCGTACGGCCAGTTTTTCCAGACGCCGCAGTTTTCGTACCTCTACCAGAACCCGTTTTTCCAGCTTGGATCGGGCGGTTCGGGCCTCATCGGCCTCATCGGCAACGCCAACCTGAAGCCCGAGCAGACCATCTCGGGCGAGATCGGGCTCAAGCAGGAGATCACGCGCACGAGCGCCGTAGAACTGACGGCGTACTACCGCGACATCCGCAACCTGACGGGCACGGCCACCGACCCGCTCACCATTCGGGGCACGAGCGCGCGCTACGGGCGCCTCGTCAACTCCGACTTCGGCTTTGTGCGCGGCCTCGTGGCGCGCTTCGACCAGCGCATCGGCACCGACCTTTTCGCCAGCTTTGATTACACGTTCCAGGTGGCGCGTGCCAACGCGAGCGATCCCAGCCAGGCTTATAGCGCCGCCGCCGCGCGCGGCGAGATCGAAACGCAGATCGTGCCGACCAGCTGGGACCAGCGCCACACGGCCAACGTGAGTTTGTCCTACGACGCCAAAGGCGCGTGGGGCTTCGGCGTCATCGCCACGTACGGTTCCGGCGAGCCCTACACGCCTTCGCAGTCGACCGTGCAGACGGGCGAGATCATCCCCGGGCGCATCCCGCTCAACAGCGAGACGAAACCGTCCGTTTACAACGTCGACCTCAACGTGTACCGCAACCTGAAGCTCGGTGGCTTGCAGGCGCAGTTTTTTGCGCGCGCGGACAACGTCTTCGACGTGCGTACCGAGTACGGCATCTTTGGCGACACGGGCCGGGCCACGTATTCGCTGCAACGCAACGTGGATGAAAACACCTTCCAGGGCGATGCCAGCGTGCTCGACCGCTGGTACCAGCGCCCATATTTCTACGGCGAGCCGCGCCGCGTCGTGCTCGGCCTCCAGGTCAGCTTCTGATGGTTTTGCCAGGCGCACCGCGCCCTTGTCACCCTCTCTTTATGCGCTTTTCCATCCGTCTTCTCGGTGCCGCCCTGCTGGTGGCCGCCCTCGCCGCGCCTGCTGCCACGGCGCAGACGCGCGACGACATCCCGAGCTTCCTGCTCGACCCGAGCCTGCGCTCGCGGCGTGACTTCGAGAAAAAAGCCACGCTCGACGGCAACGAGGTTGCCATCACCTCTTTCAACACGGGCCTGCTCGCGGGCGTGGGCGAGGTGCGCGGCAACTGGCCCAAAGGCTCGAAGGACTTCTACGTGGGCGACGTGCTGCCCGTGGTGGCCCTTGAAGTGCCCGTCGACCTGACAGGCGATGGCATCCCCGACACGCTCGTCCGCCACGCCGTGACGGTGCGTGGGCCGCGCGCGGGCACCAACAGCCCGCCCACGAACCCCAACATTTTCTGGGGCTTCGAGCCTAAGCCCGGCTTTGCCGCCCTCGAGCCCAACGAGCGCATCGCGCTCTCCACCGACCCGGCCACGTGGCCCGACCGCTGGCCCGACCAGCCCAACTGGATCGACCCGGCGACGGGGCGCGCACAGTGGAACGGGTTCTTCGGGCGTGGCATCCGCAATGCCGACCTGGAGACGTACTTCTGGGTGGACGACGCCAACAACGCCGAACTCAACACCCGCTTCCCCTTTTTCCAGTCGGATGCCACCGACCCGTCGCGCGACGGGCTGGGCCTGGCGATGAGCGTGCGCGCGCTCCAGTGGAGCCAGTTTCTGGCCCAAGACGCCATCTTCTTTCTTTACGAACTCACCAACACCAGCACCACGACGTACCCGCGCGTGAGCGTGGGTCTCACCGTGGGCACCCTCGCAGGCGGTGACGGCGACAGCCAGGACGACCTCGCCTTTTTCGACCAGGCCAACCGCATCGTCTATTCGTACGACAACGACAACTCGGGCAACGAGCGGCAGGACGTGGGCTACGTCGGCTACGGCTTTCTCGAAAGCCCCGGCGATGCCCTCAACGCCATCGACGACGACGGCGACGGCGACCCGACGACTGACCTAGGCCGCGACATCACGGGCCGCACGTTCGTCAACCCCGCGCTCGCGGGAGAGGATAACACATTCCAGCAGACCGACTTTCTGCCGCGCACGCTCGCCGTAGGCGACCCCATCGTTACCATCGGCGCGGACGGCACGCGCGCGATTGTCTACCTCGAAGCAAGTGGCACGACGGTCACGAGCCAGGGTCGCACGGTCACGCTCATGCCCGGCCAGATTGTCGAGGAGTCCACGAGCGTCATTCGTGGGCAGCTCGAAGACGTGACTGTGACGACGCGCAACCTGCTGGATGAAGACTTCGACGGCATCGTCGACGAGGACGTGAACCTCCACTTCACACGCCGCGCGCAGACGCTCGCGGGCGGCATCCAGATCCTGCCTGCGCTGCGCTACAAAAACTACGTCGGTTTCGGCAACACCGTCCGGGGCCGCGCCCCCGCCACCGCCGACTCGGTCCGCTTTGGCCTCTTGAACCCCATGATCGACGAGCGGCGCGACGACGGCATCGACAACGACAACGACTGGAACTCCTCGACCGACGACGTGGGCGCGGACGGTGTGCCGGGCACGGGCGACGCGGGCGAGGGCGACGGCAGGCCCAGCGCCGGCGAGCCCGGCTTCGACGCCCTCGACGTGAGCGAGTCCGACCAGGTGGGCCTCTCGTCGTTTTACTACTTCACGCCGCCGGGCGCGCTCCAGATGAACAATGACGAGCGCATCTGGGACGCTCTCAATCCGGGCTTTTTTACCACCAACGCTGAACTCCAGCAGCAGCAGAGCCGGGGCGGCGTCGACGGCGACTTCATCTTCGGCTCGGGCTATTTCCGCCTCGAACCCGGCGAGACGATCCGCTTCACGATGGCTCTCGTCTTCGGCAACGATCTTCAGGACATCACCAACAACACGCAGACGATCCAGGAGATCTACAACCGTAACTACCAGTTTGCCCGCCCGCCCGATCGCCCGACACTCAGCGCAGTGCCTGGCGATGGTCGCGTGACGCTCTACTGGGATACCATCGCCGAGGAAAGCGAAGACCCCATTCTGGGCCGCGACTTTGAGGGCTACAAGCTCTACAAGAGCACCGACCCGTTTTTCCGCGACCCCGACGTGATCACCGATGGAGTGGGCACGAAAGCCCTTATGGCGCCTTTCGCGCAGTTCGACCTCTCCAACGGGCGGGCGGGTTCTGGCCTGCCTACACCAACCCGGACTACAGCGAGGCGACCAGCAAAGACGACTCGCTACGCATTCAGCAGGAGTTTATCAAGTCAATCCAGCGCCTCGTCGATCGCACGCGCGGCACGCCGTACTACGTGGGCGACGACACCGGCTTGCGCCACGCCTTTGTGGATACGCTCGTGGACAACGGCAGGCCGTACTACTACGCACTCGCAGCCTACGACCGGGGCAGCGAGGCATTTTACCCCGCCGAGAACAACCTCGCCGTCACCGTCACCGAAACAGGCGACGTGATCACCGGCTCGAACGTCGTCGAGGTGACGCCCAACGCGCCCGTGGCGGGCTTCACGCGCGGTGGCCTCGACGTGCCCATCTCGCCCGGCGACGCCAACAGGGGTACGGGCGACGTGTTCGTCGAAGTCCTTGACGCCCGCCCCCTCGCCGACAACGCGCGCTACACCGTGACCATTCAACGACCCCGGCGGCGACAACCACGGTCCACGCGTTCTCCGTATCGGCGAGCGATGGCGTGGCCTCGCCAAAGACATTCCGCTTTCCCGCGCCGAGGGAACCGGTGTTCGACGGCCTGCGCATGGACCTGCGCAACGACGTGCTTCGCCTCAACCCGACGCGACGGGCTATACGGGCGGCACACAGGGCGACACCATCTTTGTGCAGTCGCCGTTCTCCATCACGCAGTTCCCTGGCGTTCCCGGGCTCGCCGCAGCCGTTCGACTACGAGATCCGCTTCGGGCAGCCGTCGCAGTCGATCGGCGGCATCACGCTCGGCACGCGCGGCCGCGCCCCGGCGGTGGTCAGACACGTCGTTCTCCGTCGTCAACTACCACGCTAGGCCGCCCGTCCGTTCGCCTTTCTCGAAGGCCCAGCTACCCGCGACGGACGCTCAACGCCGCGGGCGGCAACAACGAGGCGATCTTTATCTACGAAACCGTCGGCGGCGCGCTCGCGCCCGTCGCCGCCGTGCGCACCGACGCCCGCAACGACCGGGTGTTCGTGAGCCCGCCGGCGGGGGCCGCTACGCCTCGAGTTCTCAAGCCGTTCTCGACCACCGACCGGTACACGTTCGGCGTCAAGGCGTCGACGATCAACGACGCGGCCCGGGCGCAGATGGAGCGCTTGCCGCGGTGCCCAACCCGTACGTGGGCGCGGCCTCGTGGGAAGCGCCGCTGCCCCGACGCAGACGAGCGGGCGCGGCCCGCGGCGTGTGACTTTATCCACCTGCCGCGCGGGCCGTCGTTCGCGTCTACTCGGCACGCGGCGAGTTCGTGCGCGAGCTCGTCCACGACGGCGGGCTCGACGATGGCGCGGTGTCGTGGGATCTCAAAACGCGCGAGGGCCTCGACGTAGCCTACGGCGTCTACTTCTACCACGTCGAAGCCCCCGGCGGCCTGTCGAAGACGGGCAAGCTGGCGCTCATCAAGTAACCCCATGCGGAGCGTCTCTATGCGACGACTGATTTCTCTCTCTCCCCCTCGCGGCGCTGGTGCCGCTCGGGCCGCAGTGCGGGCGCAGGACAAAGTGGGCACCACCGCCGCCTCGTTTCTCGGCATCGGCGCGGGGGGGCGCGGCATGGCGATGGGCAACACGCAGACGGCCCTCGCCGACGGCCCGACGGCCCTCTTCTACAACCCCGCCGCCATTACGGCGCTGCAAACGCACGCACGCCGAGTTTTCGACGACGGCGTGGCTCGTCGATTCCCAGCTGAGCTACCTCGGCTTCGTGCTTCGACGGCGGCGGCGCGGGCCACCTCGGCTCTCGCTCTGCGCGCTCAGCTACGGCGAAATCGACGTACGCACGATTGACTACTGCCCGAGGGCACCGGCGAGCGTTCACGCCGACGATCCTGGCCGTCGGCGTCTCGTACGCGAGGGCCTTTACCGACCGCTTCTCCGTCGGCGGCACGGTCAAGTACGTGCAGCGAGACGCATCTGGAACTCCCGCCTCGGCGCGGCCCTCGACCTCGGCGTGCGCTACACGACGCCTTTTCGCGGCTTGCAGATCGGCATGGCGATGACCAACTTCGGCACCGACATGCAGATGAACGGGCGCGACCTCGCCGCGCCATCGACGTCTACCCCAACGTCGAGGGCAACAACCCGCGCAACTGCCGGGCGCTTTCGACAGACGCGTGGGCGCATGCCGCTCGCTTTCCGCGTGGGCGTGGCGATGGACGTGCTGCAGTTCGGCGACCAGCGCCTGACCGTCGGCGTGGACGCCCTCGCCCCTGCCGACAACGCGCAGAGCGCCAACGTAGGGGCCGAGTACGGCTTCCGCGACCTCTTCTTCGTGCGCGGCGGCTACCGTCAGGCCTTCGCCTCCTACGGCGACGACCAGGGCTGGGCCGCGGCTTCGGGCTGCGCTACGCCGGCACACGCTCAACCTCATGGCGGACTACGGCTTCCGCGAGCAGGCCTTCGGCACGCCGCAGACGTTCTCGCTTGGCGTCACATTTTGATTCAACCTTCTTCCTTCTCCGGCGGAATGCGCCGGACTGTTGTGGCATTAGATTCCATCTACCCTAAACCTCTCAACCTCATGAGAAACGCTACCAGATGGCTGCTCGTGGCCGTGCCCGGCTCGCTGCCGCGAGCCCGGCGTGGGCTCAAGACTCCTCGCTGGTCACCTTCCGGGTAGACCTCTCGACGCCATCTACAAGTGCCGCTTCGACGTGGCCACGGGCGTGGCCGAACTACGCGGCGAGATGAACGACTGGGCCGGGGGCACCGGGCTCACCGACTCCGACGCCAACCAGGTCTACGACATTACCCTCAAGCTGGAGCAGGGCAAGACCTACGCCTACAAGTTCTACGCGAACGAATACGAGGACTATGTTAATGGCGGCAACCGCTCGTACACCGTCGGCACCGACGCCGAGCAGACGCTGCCCGTCGCCACGTTCAACAAAGCGTACACCGACGGCTGCAACGTCGACAAGGCGAACTACGAGGTCACCTTTACCGCCGACATGAGCGTTGCCCGGCTCAAGCAGTCCACCTTCGATCCTGCCGAGGACGTAGTGACGATCTCGGGCGAGATCAACGGCTGGAACACGTCGGCAGATACGCTCTTCCAGGGCTTTAGCAACCCGGATCTCTACAGCAACGTGGTGGTCTGGGACAATGTCGAACTCCCCGCAGCGGGCGAGACGCGGACGATTGGCTACAAGTTTGTGATCGGCCAGCCCAGCGAGACGGCTCCCAACGGATACGAGGGCGGCGACAACCGCACTTTTGTTATCACCGGCAACGAGACCGACACGGACAACAACGGCTACCGCGAGATCGAAGTGTCGCCGCGCTATTACAACGACGTGGGCCCGGATCAGGTGTTCACCGAGGCGACGACGCTGACCGTCGAAGTCGACCTGCGCCCGGCGCTGTATTTCCTCAAGGACAACGGACGCCTTCCCTTCGACACGCAGAGCGGTGACCCCGCCGACACCATCGACAACCTGGTGATCATGGGGCCGGCGGCCAACGCCTTCGATACCCTCGACCCGTGGCCGTGGGGCAACGTCCCGACGGGCCGCCAGCTCAAGGACGACGGGCAGAACGGCGACACGATGGCGGGCGACTCGCTCTACACGATCAGCTTTGATTACGCACCCGGCACGGGCCGCACCATCATCGGCAAGTTTGGCATCAACGGGCTCGACAACGAGGCCGTCGTGCAGGGCGACACGTACTTCGACTTCGGCGCGGCGGCCGACAACGACGGACGCGTGCGGATCATCTTCGGCGCGGTTCGCCGAAGACGGCCGCTCACTGACCAGAAAGGCCCGTCCTGCCTGGCGGCACCAGCGCAGTCCGGTCTACGATCCGTACATCGCCATCTCGAACGACTCGCTGACGGTGACCGTCGTGCGGCGCGGCGGCGAAGCCACGACGGCCATCGAAGACCTCGGCCTTCCCGCCGATGGCTTCACCGTGAGCGCGGCGCAGCCCAACCCGTTCACGGGGCAGGCGACGTTCACCTACGCGCTGCCGCAGGCGCAGCACGTGACCGTGCGCGTCTACGACGTGACGGGCCGCGTCGTGGCGACGCTTGTGGATGCCTTCCAGGCCGCTTCGACGTATGCCGTCACCTTCGACGGCGACGGCCTCGCGGCAGGGATGTACTTCTACCAGGTGCAGTCCGCCACGCAGGCCCGGACGGGCCAGATGGTGCTCGTCCGCTAACCCGGCACGCCTGACAGACCCGCGAAGCCTGCGGCGGCGGCCTCCCCGGAGGCGCGTTGCCGCAGGCTTCGGGTCTGGATGGCGGGGCTGTTTCTCCTTCTGACTCTCCCTCTCAATCGTATGTCGAAGCTGCTCTTGCTCGCCCTTTCCGCCACGTTGCTGGCGCTGCCCGCGCAGGCCCAGGACAGCCTCGACGTGACGTTCCGCTTCCTGCCCGACCTCACCGCCACGCCCGCGTCGCCCGTCGTGCAGGCGTTTCTGCCGGGGTCGTTCAACGATTGGGGGCAGCCCTACGTGAGTGGCGTGCAAGGAGCGCGCATCGCCAACACGCACCCGTCGCGCATGACCTACGACGCCGGGCGGGGCGAGTATCTGTACACGAAAAGGCTGAAGGTGGGCGGCGCGTACGACTATAAAATCCAGTACCACACCAACACCAACCAGAGCAGCGCGAGCGGCTTCGTGTGGACCGCCGACCCGCTCAACCCGCAGAAGGCCGCCAACAACGACGACTCGCAGGTCACCGTCGCCGACCCGATGGTGTTTCAACTCGCCCGCGAGCAGGAAGGCACCGATGCCATTCAAGCCGTCTCGGCCAGCATTTTTTCGAGCGCCGTCATCACCGCGTTGACGTTCGAGGTCAACGGCGTCGAGCGTGACGGGCTGCCGTATTTCCTCCACATGAACGGCGAGAGCGGCCTGTTCCGTTACACGCTGCCCACGCCCGTCGCGCCCGGCAGCTTTTTTAAGATCACCGCCACCGACAGCCGGGGCCGCGTCATCACGAGCAGCATCGGCACGATTCCGCCCGTCGTGATCGACGAGCAGCGTCCGGAGGGGTTGCAGGACGGCATTACCTACGGCGTCGTAGGCGAAGGCGCAACGCTGAGCCTGTTCGCCCCGGACAAACAGTACGTGTACGTGCTGGGTGATTTCAACGACTGGGAGGTAGATCCGGCGTACCTCATGAAGCGCGACTCGGTCAACGCCGACAGCGTGTATTTCTGGATCGAACTCCCAGATCTCATGTCTGGCGGTCAGTATGGGTTCCAGTACCTCGTGGACGGCCTCATTCGCGTGGCCGATCCATACAGCGAGGAGATCGTCAACCCGGGAGAAACAGGATACCCGGCAGGAAGAACGGAGCATCCCGTTGGCATACTGTTTCTGCCACACGACGACCTGCTTCAAGAGGTGTGAGCGACGGAAGCGGTGCGCTGGAGACGTACGAACGTCCCGCGCCCGCAAGACCTCGTCATCTACGAACTGCTGCTGCGCGATTTTCAAGACGCGCACTCGTTCGACGCACTCCGCGACACGCTCGACTACCTCGACCGTCTGGGCATCACGGCCATCGAGTTGATGCCCGTCAGCGAGTTCGACGGCGACCTGTCGTGGGGCTACAACCCGGCCTTCCACTTTGCCGTCGACAGCTATTACGGCTCGCGCGACAGCCTCAAGCGCCTCGTGGACGAAGCCCACTGCCGCGGCATCGCCGTGATTCTGGATGTCGTCTACAACCACGCGACGGGGCAGAGTCCGCTCGTGCGGCTGTGGAACGCGAGTCCGACGGGCAGCCCGAGCGCGCCGCCGACGCCCGACAACCCGTACGCCAACGTGACGGCGCGGCACCCCTTCAACGTCTTCAACGACCTCAACCACGACAGCCCCGCCACGCGCTACTGGCTCGACCGCGCCAACCGCTACTGGCTCGAAACCTTCGGCGTGGACGGCTTCCGATTCGACCTCTCGAAGGGCTTCACGCAGTGCGGCACCGGCTGCCTGAACAGCCAGAGCCAGTGGGACAGCTACGACGCCAGCCGCATCGCCAACCTTACGCGCATGGCGGACGAGGTGTGGAGCTACGCGCCCGACGCGCTCCTCATCCTCGAGCACCTCTCCGGCCTCACCGAGGAGCGCCAGCTTGCCACCTACCGCACCGACGAGGGACGCCCCGGCTTCCTGCTGTGGCGCAAGATGATGGGGCCGTTCAACGAGGCCACGATGGGCTACCACGACGGCGGCAAGAGCAACACGGCGGGCGCGTACTTCGGCGCGGGCGGTCAGGGCTTCTCGGTGCCCAACACCGTCTCGATCCTCGAAGACCACGACGAGCAGCGGCTGATGCGGAAAAACGCGCAGTACGGCAACACCGGCCCGATGGGCTACGATGTCAAAGATCCCGCCACCGCACTCGACCGGATGAAAGCTGCGGGCGCGTTCTTCTTCACGTTGCCCGGCCCCAAGATGGTCTGGCAGTTTGGCGAGTTGGGCTACGGCGCGGCCAACGACGAGTGCTTGCCCGAGCAAGACGGCTGCCCCGGCATCCGCACCGGCGTGCGCGACGACGGCTGGGCCTACCGCAGCGACTCGTCGCGCTACGCCCTCTACCAGACGTGGAGCGCGCTCCTGAAGCTGCGTACGTCGTACGACGTCTTCACCGACCCCGCCACGCAGGTGGACCTGAGCACCGTCGCCGCGACGAAGCGCATCAAGCTGTCGCGCGACACGATGCAGGTCGTCGTCGTCGGCAACTTCGACGTGGCAGAGCGCACCGTGACGCCCGCGTTTCACCAGACGGGCACGTGGTTCGAGTACTTCGGCAGAACGGCTGTGCAGGTCACCGACGTGAACGCCGCCCTCACGCTGCCGCCCGGCGGCTTCAAGCTGTACACGAGCAAATTCGTGGGCTACGCGCCGCCGAACATCGTCGTGAATGTGGACGACGCCGTGCTGCCGCTGCCCACCGCGCTCGTGCTCTCGCCCGCGTACCCCAACCCGAGCCGCGCGCAGGCGTCGCTGACGTTCGCGCTGCCCACGGCAGGCGAGGCGCACCTCGACGTGTTCGACGCGCTGGGCCGCCACGTCGCCGTGCTCGCCGATGGCCCCTTCGCCGCCGGTACGCACGCCGTCACGCTCGACACAAACGATCTGCCCTCGGGCGTCTACCTCGTCCGCCTCGTTGCCGCCGGGCAGTCGCAGACGCAAACCCTCACCGTCGTACGTTGATGTTTCACCTGCGTCGTGCCGGATGGCCCCCTCACACGGAGGGGGACACGGAGTGAAGCGACGAGGGCTTTCCTTATAGCTGATGCGCTTTTCTCCTCTCTTTCTGCTGCTCGCCCTCGCCGCCTGCAACGTGCCGCGCGACGCCGACGTGGCCGACGCGCTGGGCGATGCCCCCGGCGAGGCGGTGCCATCGTGGGCCGCCGATGCCGTCTGGTACCAGATCTTCCCCGAGCGCTTCCGCAACGGCGACCCATCGAACGACCCCACGCGCGCGAGTCTGGAAACGCCCGTCGTGCCGGGCGAAGGCTGGCGTGTCTCGCCGTGGACGGGCGACTGGTACGCGCGCGACGGCTGGGAAAAGGCGATGGGGCCGGAGTTCTACGAGAACGGCGTCTTCCACCGGCGCTACGGCGGCGACCTCCAGGGCGTCATTGACAAGCTCGACTACCTCCAGAATCTGGGTGTCAACGCGTTGTATTTCAACCCCGTCTTCTACGCCCGGTCGATGCACAAGTACGACGGCAACACCTTCCACCACATCGACCCGTACTTCGGGCCCGACCCCGAGGGCGATTTTGCGCTGATGGAACTGGAGACGAGCGACCCGGCGACGTGGCACGTGACGGCGGCGGACAGCCTGTTCTTCGCGCTCGTCGAGCAGGCGCACGCGCGCGGGATGCGCGTCGTCATCGACGGCGTCTTCAACCACACCGGGCGCGACTTTTTCGCGTTCGACGACCTGCGCGAGAAGGGCGAGGCGTCGGCCTACAAAGACTGGTACATCGTCGAACGCTTCGACGACCCGGCGACGTCCGCGAACGAGTTTACCTACAAAGGCTGGTGGGGCGTCGAGACGCTGCCCGAGTTTGCCGATACGCCCGACGGCGCCGACCTGCACGCCGGCCCCAAACAGTACGTCTTCGACGCGACGGCGCGCTGGATGGACCCCGACGGCGACGGCGACCCCTCCGACGGCATCGACGGGTGGCGGCTCGACGTGGCCAACGAGGTGCCCGTGCGGTTCTGGCGCGACTGGAACGCACACGTGCGGACCCTGAACCCCGAGGCGTACACCGTCTCCGAAATCTGGGAGGACGCCGCCGACTTCCTCGCGGAGGGCGGCTTCTCGGCCACGATGAACTACCACGCCTTCGCCTTCCCGGTGAAAGGCTTTCTGATCGACGGCACGCTGGCTCCCAGTGCCTTTTCGGAGATGCTCGACCACGCGCCGCGCCGCGCATCCCGAGGCGGTGCAGTACGCGATGCAGAACCTGATGGACTCGCACGACACCGACCGCCTCGCCTCGATGATCGTCAACGCGAGCCGCGACGGCGGCTACGCGGAGGCGTCGCGCTTCGACTACGACTGGGGCAGCCGCGTCAGCCCCCGCGCCGACACGACGTACCGCGTGCGCGCCCCGAATGCCCGCGAGCGCGACATCCAGAAACTCGTCGCCTTGTTCCAGATGACGTACGTCGGCGCGCCGATGATCTACTACGGCGACGAGGCCGGGATGTGGGGCGGCGACGACCCCGACGACCGCAAGCCGATGCTGTGGGCAGACCTGACGTACGACGCCGAAAAAACCGACCCTCTGGGCCGTCCGCGCACGCCCGATCCCGTGCGCGTGGACACGAGCCTGCTGAACTTTTACACCGACGCCATCGCCCTCCGCAACGCCCGCGAGGTGCTGCGGCGCGGCGACTACCAGGCGCTGTTCAGCAGCGACGACACGCAGATTTTCGCCTTCCGCCGGTCTCTCGGCAACCGCAGCGCCGTCGTCGTCCTCAACCGATCCGGCGAGGCGCACAGCGTCCGCATCCCGCTGCCTGAGGGCGACGTGGGCACGTACAGCCTGACGTTCGCCACCACCGACGGCCCGCGCCGCGTGCAGCAGGACGGCACGGCGCTGCTCATCGAAATCGCGCCGCTCACCGGCCTCGTGCTCACCAACTAGCCGCGCCACGATGAAATCCCTCCGGCTTTTTCTACCGCTTCTGGCGCTGGCGTGCACGCTGGCCGCGTGCGACCCAGCCGTGGACGGTCCGCCCGAGCAGGGGCCGGTCGTCGTCACCATCTGGCACCAGAAGACGGGCGCGGAGCGGACGTTTTTCGAAGAGAAGATCGCGGCGTACAACGCGGCCCACGACGATGTGCGCGTCGATATCCTGTACCGCGAGAACGAGGAGCTTCGCAACCTCTTCGTGATGGCGAGCGTCGGCGGGCAGGGGCCGGATCTCGTCTTCGGGCCGAGCGACAACATGTCGATCCTCGCCATGACGGGCTCCATCCGCCCCATCACCGACGTGCTGCCGGGTGATTTCCTCGCCTCGTTCGACTCGACGGGCGTGCTCGGCTGGAAGGGCGAACAATGGCTCGTCGCCGACCAGGTGGGCAACCACCTCGCCTTCGTCTACAACAAGGCCCTCCTGCCCACCGTGCCCGAGACGTGGGACGAACTCGTGCCGCTTCTCGAAAAGCTGACCGTGGACGAGAACGGCGACGGACGCCCCGAGCGCTACGGGCTGACGTGGAATTACACCGAGCCGTTCTTCTTCGTCCCGTTCCTGACGGGCTACGGCGGCTGGATGATGGACGCCGACGGCACGCCGACGCTCGACACGCCCGCCATGACCGACGCCATCGAGTTCGTGCTCGCCCTGCGCGACGAGTACAGAGTCATCCCGCGCGAGAGCGATTACAACGTCGCCGAGACGCTGTTCAAGGAAGGCCGCGCCGCCGCCATCATCAACGGGCCGTGGGCGTGGGCAGGCTACGGCGACGCGGGCATCGACTACGGCATCGCCCGCATCCCGCGCGTTAACGCGACCGGCGACTGGGCCGCACCCGTCGTCTCGTCGAAGGGCTACTCCGTCAACGTCAACGTGCCCGACTGGAAGCTGCCGTACCTCCGCGACGTGCTCGAATACCTGACGGGGCCGGAGATGCAGCGCCAGATGGCGCTCGAAATCGCCACGATCCCCGTGCTGCCCGAGGTGCAACGCCTGCCCGAGATCCAGACGAACGCCCTCCTCGCCGCGTCGATGCGGCAGGTGGAGGTGGGCCGCGCGATGCCGCTCGAACCCCAGATGCGGCAGGTGTGGGACGGGATGCGCGGCCCCTACCAGCTCGTGATGAACGGAGCCGTCGGGCCGCAGCAGGGCACCGACCTCATGCAGCGCGAAGTGCAGAAGCGCATCGACGACACGTTCCTCTGAAAGTGAAAACGCGGAAGTCGGAACGCGCGCCTTCTGACTTCTGCACCCGACGTTCCACGTTCCCATCGTTCCGCGCTTCGCGTTCCCCCTTCCGACTTTCAAAGATGGACGAGAATCCCCAACTGGCCGGTATCGAAACGCGCGTGCGGACGGAGCAGGAGACGCCTGTGGCGCGGGCCGAGGCGGCCGCGCGGAAACCGTGGCGCGAAAAGCTGGGCGTCAACCTGTTTCTGCTGGCCCTGCTCGGGCCGACAGTCGTGATCGTGCTGGCGGTGGTGGCGTACCCGTTTTTCTACAACGCGGTGCTGTCGCTGTCCAACATGAACCTGTACCACATCCGCGACTGGGAGGTGATCGGGTTGCAGCAGTACGTGGCCGTGGTGAAAGAGCCCGCGTTCTGGACGGTGCTGCTCAAAACGCTCGTGTGGACGGCGGTGAACGTGGTGTTTCACGTCGGGCTGGGCGTGCTGCTGGCCGTCGTGCTCAACCAGAAGTACGTCGTCGGCAAACCCGCGTGGCGCGTGCTGCTGATTCTGCCGTGGGCGCTGCCGCAGTACATCACCGCGCTGACGTGGCGCGGGATGTTCAACTACGAGTACGGGTCGATCAACCTGTTCATCACCAAATTCCTGGCGATGTCGCCCGTCGAGTGGCTGACGGACCCGTTCAACGCATTCGCCGCGGCGATCCTGACCAACATCTGGCTGGGCTTTCCCTTCATGATGGTCGTGGCGCTGGGTGGCCTGCAGTCGATTCCGGGCGAGCTCTACGAGGCCGCCGACGTCGACGGCGCGAGCGCGTGGCACAAGTTCTGGCACATCACCGCGCCGATGCTCAAGCCCGTCATGATCCCCGCGATCACGCTCGGCACGGTGTGGACGTTCAACAACATCAACGTCGTCTGGCTCGTCTCCAACGGCGGCGAGCCCAACGACCAGACGCACATCCTCGTCTCGTACGTCTACGAAGCGGCGTTTTCGATGTACCGCTTCGGCTGGGCGGCGGCGCTGTCGCTCATCATCTTTACCATCCTGTTCATGTTCACGCAGGTTTTCTTGAAGAAGACCGACGCGACGGAGGCAGCTTTCTGAAACGCGGAAAGTGGCAGTCGAAACGCAGAAGGGCGTGGGGAGATGGCGGAGGGCAAATCGAGGATAGAAGACGGTGAATCGGATGATCTTCCAGCCACCAGGCGCTATTCCCCGGCGGCGCGGGCGTCGAAGAGCGTGTCGTAGCGGCCGTCGAGCAGGTATTTCCGCATCCAGCGGCGGTCGACGGCGTGTTTGAGGCGCAGCACGGGGCGGCCTTTGAACCAGCGGTCGCCCGTCGTCCACAGCCCTTCGCGCCCGCCGGTAGACAGGATGAGCGGGGCGATGGGGTACGGCGTGAAGGCGCGTAATCGCGACGGCGAGGCGTCTTCCACCGCCGTCATGCACATCACGTTGTCGCGCAGCACCGGCCCCTGTTTGACCGCGTGGACGCCGATGCGGGCCAGGTTTTCGTGGCCCTCGACGACGGCGCAGTCGCCTGCGGCGAACAGGTGCGGATGTCCCTCGACCTGCAACGTCTTCTCGACCCGGACGAAGCCGCGTGTGTCGGTCGGAAGGCCCGCCTGCGCGAACAGCGGCGGTCCGCTCGACCCCGTCGCCCACAGCACGGCATCGGCGGCGAGCACGTCGCCCGACGCCAGCACGACGCCCTCCGGCGTGGTGCTGCGGGCCTCGGCGTTCGTGCGAATCGTGACGCCGCGCGCGGCGAGCGTCTGGTGCGCGTACTGCTGCATCCCATCGGGAAAGCCGGGCAGCAGCGCCGCCGACGGTTCGAGGATCGTCAGCCGCAGCGCGCCGGGGCGTCCGCTGAGGGCCCGCGCCGACAGGTTGAAGGCGACCTCGACACCCGCCGCGCCGCCGCCCACGACGGCGACGTGCAGCGATCCCGATGGGGCTTCGAGGGCCGCCCGCACGCGCTGTTCCAGCGCCTCGATGTGGTGCAGGGGCTTGGTCAGCACGGCGTCCGGGGCCGCGTCGCGCTGCGGGTTGACGGCGCCGATGTCGAACGCGGCGAGGTCGAAGTCCACCACGCGCCCGTCTGCCGTCGTCACCGTCCGCGCCTCGGCGTCGAGCGCGGCAGCTGTGCCCTCGACGAACGCCACGCCCGCACGGGCGCACCACAGGGCGAGGCGGATCGTCACCTGCGCGTGCGTGTAGACGCCGCCCAGGTACTCGGGCACCATGCCGGAGTAGTAGAGCAGCGGGCAATCCGTCAGAAGCGTCACGCGCACGCCGCGCGACGTGAGTTTTTCCGCGGACGCAATCAAAGGCAGCATCGCGTGCCCCCCGCCGACGAGAAGGATGTGGAGTTTGCTCACTTCGTTCGCGGTTAGGTGGTTGACGGGCGCTGCGCGCGCTTGTGGTTGTTCGGAATCGTGGCATCAACCGCATCTCTACCAACAACCAGCAGCCTGCCCGCCCTGCGGGGAGCGAAATCAACCCGCGCCCTCACGCGGCGAGCCAGCCGGCGCGATGCGTCTCGACGGCGTCGCGTACGGCGGCGGGCTGGCCGTGGCCGGGTGTTCCGGGCGTCCCGTAGGCAGACAGGATATCGGCGGAGGGTGGGGTTTCGAGGTCGGGGATTTCCCGCGCGGCCTCGCGGTAGGCGTCCCGGAACGGCATTCCGGCTTTGACTTTGGCGAGCGCGTGGGCGGTGGCGAGCAGGTCGGGCGAGAGGGCGCGTTCCATCGCCTCGCGGTCGAAGACGAGCGCGGGGACGAGCGCGTTCATCGCCGCGAGCAGGTCGCCCGCCAGCATCACCGCGCGCATCACGGCCTCTTTCGTCAACTGCAAGTCGCGGTGGTAGCCGCTGGGCAGGTTGGCGGGTAGCGTCACGAGCACGTGCATCTCGGCCACGAGGCGGTGGTAGTGCGCCCGCGCCAGTTCGAGCACGTCGGGGTTGCGCTTCTGCGGCATGATCGACGAGCCCGTCGTGAACGCCTCGGGCAGCTTTACGAAGCCGAACTCGGCGCTGTTGTAGAGCACCAGATCCGACGCCATCCGGTTGATCGTCGCGCCGAGTTGCACGCAGGCGTGGGCCACGTGCAACTCCATCTTGCCGCGCGAAAGCTGCACGGCGGGCGCGTGAAGCTGGAGGCGCGCAAACCCCATCGCCTCGGCGTTTGCGGCGCGCGGCAGGTCGAGGTGCGGCACGCCGTAGCCCGCGGCGCTTCCGAGGGGCGACGTGTCCACCTGGTCGAAGGCGGCGTGCAGCGCGTCGAGGTCGGCGGCGAGCGTCTCGGCGTAAGCCAGCGCCCACAGCGCCACGGTCGTGGGCATGGCGCGCTGGAAGTGCGTGTAGCCGGGCAGGAGGGCGTCTTCGTAGCGCTCCGACAATCCCGCCAGCGCCTCGGCCAGGCTCGCCGCGCCGCGCCCGAGGGCGCGCACCTGGTCTTTGATAAACAGCCGCAGCGCCGTCAGCACCTGGTCGTTGCGGCTGCGGCCCGTGTGGATCTTCTTGCCCGTGTCGCCCAGCCGTTCCGTCAGAAACCGCTCGATGACGGTGTGCGCGTCCTCGTCCTCGGGCGTGATGTCGATCTCGTCGGCGTCGATGGCCGCGCCGAGTGCGTCGAGCGCCCCGTCGATGTCGCGCATCTCACCGTCCGAGAGCACGCCGATGGTGTGGAGGCCGCGCGCGTGCGCCCGCGTACCGCGCGCGTCGTAGGCCAGCAGCAACCGATCCCACAGGTAGTCGTCACCGACGGTAAACCGGATCACCCAGTCTTCGGTCGATTGGCCTTTGCTCCAGAGACGAGAGGGCATGGTCGGGTTTGTTAGTTGGTTGGGTGGTTATCGAGCCGGGTAGACCCACGCCGAAGACGGGTGGTAAACCCGGTGAATGAAGATTTCTTTGTCATTCCCTCCCGTCAAGGCAGGACACGCAGGGGCGCAAGCAAACGCAGTTCGTCCAGGCCACGTACCGTCGCACGCTGGATCCCCGCCTTCGCGGGGATGATGCTACAAGAAGTGGAGCCTGGACGACCGTCGCGGGCTTCGGCGTAGCAACCCCGCAAAAACGTTTCATCCCCCAAAATAGGCCCGCACGATGGCCTCGTAACCTCGCGCCGCCGCTTCCACGTCGGCCAGCGCGATGTGCTCGTGGGGCGTGTGGGAACGCTCGCTGGGGCCGGGGCCGATCTTGACCGTCGGCACGTCGCTCAGGAAAATCCAGTCGCACGTCGTGGGCGAGCCGAAGGGCGTGGCGTCGGGCAGCGCTTGCTGGCATGCCTGCACGATGCGGGCGTCGTGGTCGGTGCGGACGGGCACGATGCGCTTCGAATGCACATGCACGTCAGATTCGAGGGCTCTGTCGAACAGCGCGATGAGTTCGTCGTGCGTGTAGGCGGGCGTCGAGCGGATGTCGAGCGTAAACCCACACCGATCCGGGACGACGTTCGAGGCCGTCCCGCCGCTGACGACGGTGGGCGTGACGGTGGGCGCGCCCAGCAGCGGATCGTGCCGGTCGAAGGCAAAGCTGCCGAGTGTGACGAGGTCGCGAGCGGCTTTCAGGATGGCGTTGTCGCCGAGGTGGGCGCGCGCGGCGTGGGCCGTCTGGCCGCGCGCCTCGCACTTCAGGATGAGCAGCCCTTTCTGCGCCGTGCAGGGCTGCATCTCCGTCGGCTCGCCCACGAGTGCGGCGCGCACGGGCGGCAGGTGCGGGCGGAGGGCTTCCAGTCCGTTGTACTGTCCACCGGTTTCCTCGCATGCCGTGAGGGCGACCATGAGTGTGCCGTTCTTCGGCTCGAAGCCCTGCTTTTTCAGCGCGATCAGCGCCGCCAGCATCGCCGCGCCGCTGGCCTTGGCATCGACGGTGCCGCGGCCCCACAGGATGCCGTTTTCCTCGTACGCATCGAACGCGCCGTGCGGCATCTCGGCAGACGGCGGCACGACGTCGAGGTGGGAATTGAGGAGGAGCAGGTCGTCGCCGCTTCCGATCCATCCGTACACGTTGTCGTCCAGCCGCCCCGTCTCAATGCCGTGCGAGGTCAGCAGCGCCTCGACGAAATCCGCCACCGGCCCTTCCTCGTGCGACAGCGAAGGAAACCGGACGAGGGCGCGGAGGATGTCGGAGGAAGGGTGGCTGTTCAATTCGTCCTCAAACAACTACCCGCGTACCGCCTTCGCCCGCGAGCACGTCGGCGGGGGAGACGATGCGGACGTCGGCGACGCCGAGGCGGAGGGCGAGAAAGGCGGTATCGACCTTGACCTTCATGCCGCCGTGGATCCAGCCGTCGGCGAGGCCCTGCTGGTAGGTGGAGACGTCGAGGGTTTCGATGTGCGTCTGCGGATCGTCCGCGTTCCAGCGCACGCCGCCGGTTTCGGTGACGAGGAGAAAGCGCGCGGCTGACAAACTCTCGGCGAGGGCGGAGGCGACGGTGTCGGCGTTGACGTTGTACAGGTTGCCCCGACGCATCGGCGCTGAGGCTGGTGACGACGGGCACAAAGCCACCGTCGAGCAGCACGTGAAGCAGTTTGGGCGAGACGGTGGCGATGTCCCCCACGTGCCCGAAGTCGATTTCCTCGCCGTCGATCTCCACGGGCGGTCGGCGGCGCACGAGCACCATCCCGCCGTCGGCCCCGCACAGCCCGACGGCATCCAGCCCCTGCGCCCGCGCGCCCGCGACGAGGTCGGCGTTGACGCCGCCGCGAATCGTCCACTTGACCACGTCGAGGTCGAGGTCCGTCGTCACACGCCGTCCGTCGACGAGGCGGGGCGTGTGGCCGAGTCGTTGGGCCAGCGCCGTCGCCTGCGGCCCGCCGCCGTGGACGACCACGACGCGCGCCTCGGCCTGGATCTCGCGCAGCCCGCGCCACAGGAGCGTCATGCGCTCGGCATCCGCCACGAGCGCGCCGCCGATCTTGACGAGGGTAATGGGTTTTTCGGACATGGGTGAGGTGAAGGGTAAAGGGAAGATGGCAGGGAAGAAAGAGGCACACGCTGGCCTCTCCACTCCTTACCTCTCAGTCAATCCCCAGATCATTTCCAGAATGGCTTTCTGCGCGTGGAGGCGGAATTCGGCCTGGTCGAGGTGGATGGCGTTCGGGCCGTCGAGTACGGCATCGTCCACGACGACGCCCCGGCGCACGGGCAAGCAGTGCATGAAGGCCGCCTCGCGGGTCCGCGCCATGCGCGCCGCGCTGATGCGCCAGTCTGCGTGTTGGGCGCGCAGCGCGGCGTCGGCGTCGGGGTTGGTGTAGACGGTGGGCGACGACCAGGCCTTGGCGTAGACCACGTCGGCCCCGTCGAAGGCGGCGTCGGCGTCGTGGGAGACGGTGAGGGTTTTCCCGTGTGCCCCGGCGTAGGCGTGCGCCTGCTCCATCACGCCCGCGTCGAGCGGAAAGCCCTCGGGGTGCGCGAGCGTCACGTCGAGGCCGAGGCGCGTGGCGGCGAGCAGGGCCGAGTGCGGCACGGCGCGGGGGAGGGCGCGGGGGTGCGGCGCCCACGAGAGCACGAATTTCCGGGATTGCACGGCGCCATCGAACGTCTCGAACAGCGTGGCGGCGTCGGCGAGGGCCTGGCACGGGTGGAAGCGCGCCGATTCGAGGTTGACGACGGGCACGGCGGCGTGCGCGGCGAATGTCTGGAGCAGCACGTCGCCGTCGTCTTTCGCGCGGTCGTTCAGCGTGGCGAAGACGCGGACGCCGAGAGCGTCGTAGTAGCGCGAGAGCACGCCTACGGCCTCCGAGATGTGCTCGGCCTCGGCCCCGTCCATCACGACGCCCGGCTCCCACGCGAAGCCCCACACGCCCTGGCCCACGTCCAGCGTCGTCGCGTGCGCACCTAACTGCGTGGCGGCCAGTTCCATCGACGTGCGCGTGCGCAGCGAGTTGTTGAAAAACACCATGCCGAGGCTTTTACCCCGCGCGGCGTCGGTGTAGCCGGGATGCGTTTTGTGCCACACGGCCCGCTCCACAGCCCACCGCCACGTGGCGTCGGAGTGCAGGTGCCAGTCGAGCAGATCGGTCATGGAGATTTCGGGTTCGGAGGAGGTCGGATTTGCGGAAGTTGGAAAGGCGGAAAGGCCATAGGGACGTGCCAGCCTGCCCTGAGCGCAGTCGAAGGGTGGCACATCCTGCACAAAACCCTGCGTGCCCGCTACGCCACGGAGGTTTCTTGCTTTCCGACCTCCGCGTTTTCACTTCCGACCTTCTCCATCGCCGCGTGGAAGGTGTTGGCGAATTCAGCCAGTTCGTCGTCGGTGGTGTTGAAGGGCGGCATCAGGCGGATGATGTTGGGATCGGAGGCGCTGCCGGTGAGCACGCCGCCCGCGCGCAGCGCCTTGATGACCGGCGCGGCGGGCTGGCCGAGGTCGAGGCCCAGCAGGCAACCCCGCCCGCGCACCTCTGCCGTGTCGCCCACGGCCTCGACGATGCGGTCGAAAATGACTTCGGCGCGTGCCATCAGATTCTCGTCGCGGATGGTTTCGAGCGTCGCCACGACCGCCGCCATCGCCACCATGCCGCCGCCGAAGGTCGTCCCCTGGTCGCCCGATTTTACGTCGCTCGCTATCGCGCTCCGCACCAGCACGGCCCCGACGGGGATGCCCGAGCCGAGGCTTTTCGCCATCGTGATGAGGTCGGGCGTCACGCCGAGGTGCTGCGAGATCGAGAAGCGCCCCGTGCGCCCCACGCCCGTCTGCACCTCGTCGAAGATCAGCGCCACGCCGTGCGCGTCGCACAGCCGGCGGAGGGCGTGGAAGTACGCATCCGGCGCCGTCGTGACGCCCGCCATGCTCTGGATGGGTTCGAGAATCAAACCGCCCACGTCGTCGCGCTGTTCGAGCACCTGGGCGACGGCGTCCGCGTCGCCGAAGGGCACGAAGGTCACGTCAGCCAGCACGTCGCGGTGCGGATCGCGGTACGTGGGGCTGTGCGTGGCGGCCAGGCTGCCGAGCGTGCGCCCGTGGAAGCCCGCGTCCATCGCGATGACGTGCGGCTTGCCCGTCGAGGTGCGGGCGAGCTTGAGGGCTGTCTCGTTGGCTTCCGTTCCGCTGTTGCAGAAAAAGACGTGGCCCAGTCCGTCGGGCGCCATCTCCGCCACGAGCCGCGCGGCCTCGGCCCGGACGGGGCTGTAGACGACGTTCGAGTAGAACAGCAACTCGCCCGCCTGCTGCCGGATGGCCTCGACGACGCGCGGCGGGCAGTGGCCGAGCGGCGTCACGCAATGCCCGCCGTAGAAATCGAGGTATTTCTGCCCGTCGGCGTCCCACACGTATGACCCCGCGCCGCGCACGAGCGCGATGGGCAGCTTGGCGTACGTCGGGATCTGGAAGGCGTCTTCCGTCTGGATGATGTCGGCGGTGGTCATGGGGAAATTTCGAATTGCGGATTTCGGAGGTCGGCAGCCGATAGGCCGGCGGCGGGGGCGTAGCGCGCTACGCCTCTACGGACGCGAGGGGTGGAAGAGAAATCGTAGGGGCGGGATTCATGCCGCCCGCCCCGCATCCGTCCGCGCCGCCGCCATCGACACGCCCGGCAACAGTCCCAGCATCAGCGGCAGCCCACAGGCGCGGTTGAGGTTCTGGATGGCCTGCGACGCCGCGCCTTTAAGGAGGTTGTCGAGCCCGAAGCCGACGACGAGGTGCTGGCCGTTGACCTCGAAGCCGAGATCGCAGAACGGCGTCATCGTGCTGAAACGCAGTTCGGGCAGGCTCTGCCACAACCGAACGGCCCCGCCCTCGGGGTAGGCGTCGGCGTACCACGCGGCCACGTCGTCGGCGAGCGTGCCTGCGGGCAATGTCACGTGCGCCGTGCCCCAGATGCCGCGCACCCACGGCCCGCTCGCAGGCGCGAAATGCACCGTCGCGTGCGCGCCGAGCGTGGCCAGCACCTCGGGTAGGTGCTGGTGGTCGAGAACTTTGTAGGCCCGCACGCTGCCGTCGCGTGTGGGGAAGTGCGTGGTGCTCTTGGGCTTCGCGCCCGAGCCCGACGCGCCCGTGAGCGCCGTCACGTGGGCTTCGAGCCTGGAGAGGTGCTGCGCGAGCGGCCACAGCGCGAGCGTGAGGCCCGTGGCAAAGCAGCCGGGGTTGGCGATGCACCGCGTGCCCTCCGGCAGCGCGTGGATCTCGGGGATCGAGTAGACGAAATCCGGCAGCTTTTGCGGAATCGGGTGCTCGAAGCCGAACAGCCGCGGGTACTGCGTGGCATCCTGAAACCGGAAGTCCGCGCTCAGGTCCACGATCTTCCCGCTGAATCCGGCGGCGTCGAGCCGCGCCACGGCCTGCGCCGCCTGCCCGTGCTCGGCGGCGATGAAGACGGCCTCGATGCCCGCGAGGTCGAGCGCGTCCTCGTCCGAAAACGTCAGGTTCGTCTGCCCCGCGAGGTGCGGGTGCGCCACCGCCACGTGCTGCCCGGCGAACGTCCGGCTCGTCACCGCCACGAGACGGAACGCCGGGTGCCCCAGCAGCAGCCGGATGAGTTCGCCGCCGCCATACCCCGCGCCGTGCAGGATGGCCGTGGGGTGGGAGGATGAGGAGAAAGGAGGCACAGCGTTTTGGATTTGTTGGGTCGGTTGAGTCAGCTCTCAACCAACGACCAGCGAGCGAAGCAGCCTTCCCCGCCTTGCGGGGAGCGAAATCAACTTCACACCGCCCGCAGCGTCACCGTTTTGAGCGGCGTGCGGACAGCCTGCGACACGGCGGCGACGAGCGCGTCGGCGTCGGTGCGGGCGTTGAAGGCGGGGATGCCGAGCGCGTTCTGGATGTACTGCTTGCCCACGTTGTTGTCCGTCACCGGCCCGGTGATGGCGGTGATGGCGCAGCGGTAGCGGTCGCGGAACGTGCGGTCTGCCGCCCACGCGCCCGCGAGGTCCGTCGCGGCGACGACGTGCGAGCGGGTGAACCGCTGCAACTCCTTGTCCTGCAACAGCTCGTCCACGCCGTAATAGCCGATAAACCCGTCACCGAGTTCGAGCACGATGCAATCCGGGTGGGCGTTGTTGAGATGGTCGATGATGCCCTTGGCGAGCGGCTCCATCTCCTTGCTCGTCGAAGACACCGCGCCCGCGTCGGTGAACGTGGCCGAGGCGATGGCGCCGTTGTCGCGCATCGCCCGCACGTCGCGCATCAGGCTCGCGCCCGTGAGCTTGGCGGCGGCCACGCGCAGGCCCTCTTTCGTCAACCCCTGAATGAGCTGGGCGCAGGCGTACGTCTTGCCCGTGTTCATGCTCGTGCCGCTGACCATGATGAGCGGGGCCGAGTGCGTGAGCGCGTAGCACGGCTCGATGGCGTGGTCCTGGATGCGCGCGTGGCACACCTGCCCGCCCCGCTCGACCATCACCGCGCCGAGCACCTCGACGCGCAGCGCGGGGCCGAGGTCGGGGTGGTCGCTCGTGCAGCGCCCCACGATGCCGCCCATGTTGAGGATGTTGAGCGTATCGCCCACCGAAATCTGACGCGGCACGCGCCCGCTGTAGCCTTTGAGGGCCTGCCGCTCGCCCAGCGCGCCCACGAGCACGTCGCCCTGGTTGATGGTGTGGAACGCGCCGTCGGCGGTTTCGAGCTGGTTGTAGGTCTCCTTCCGGTCGAGTGCGCGTACGGCTACGCAGTACCCTTCGCTCGCCACGATGTACGACGACAGGCGCACCTGCGGACTCAGCTTGCAGGGGCCTGTGCTCGAAGCGATGCGGTCGGCGGTGACGTGGGTGGTGTCCATCAGGGGAAGGTCGGAAGTGGAAAGTTGGAACGCGGAAAGGGGAGCGGATGCCTGTGCCTGTCGGGTTTGGTCAACCATCAGCCAACCCGACCAACTTGTCCTTGCGGGCGCGGTGGGCGAGGTAGGCTTGCAGGCCCACGATCTGCGTGAAGCCCTGCGCGTCGCGCCCGTCCCACAGGCGGTTCTCCTCGCCGTACGAGGCCACACCGGTGTCGAACATCGAAAACGCGCTGCGGCAGCCCGTCACCGTCGCCTGCCCCTTGAACAGCGTCACGTCCGCCTCGCCCGTCACCACGTCCTGCGCGTTGTCCAGAAACGCCTCGATGTCGCGCATCACCGGGTCGAAGTACTGGCCTTCGTGGAGCAGCATCCCGTAGAAATCGGCGAGGTGGTCTTTCTGATACCGCTGCCAGCGCGTGAGGACGATCTTCTCGAGTTCGCGGTGCGCGGGGATGAGGACGGCGGCGGCGGGTGCTTCGAAGCCTACGCGCCCCTTGATGCCGAGGATCGTGTCGCCCACGTGCATGCCCCGGCCCACACCGTGCGCGTTGCCCAGCGTGGTCAGCTTCTCGATGAGCGCTACGGGCGCCATCGCCTCGCCGTCGAGCGACGTGGGGATGCCGTTCTCGAAGCCGATCGTGATCCGCAGCGGCGCGTCGGGCGCGTCGGCGGGATTGGCCGTGTCGGGGTACGCCTCGTCGGGCAGGACGCCGTCGGTGACGTGCGTCTCCTTGCCGCCGATGGTCGTGCCCCACAGGCCCCGGTTGATGGAATAGGCGGCTTTCTCGCGGTTGACGGCGTAGCCGCGCTCTTCCAGAAAATCCGCCGAGGCGTCGCGCGAGAGCGCCAGTTCGCGGATAGGTGCGAGCACCTTCAGATCGAGCCCGTCGGCGAGGATGCGGACGGCCACGTCGAAGCGCACCTGGTCGTTGCCCGCGCCCGTCGAGCCGTGCGCGATGGCCTTCGCGCCGAATTTCTTCGCGGCCTCCACCACGTGCCGCGCCTGCGTCACGCGCTCCGGCCCAACGCACAGCGGGTAGACGCCGCCGCGCAGCACGTTGCCCTTGACGAGGTAACTCAGCAGGCCGTCGAACAGATCGGTGCGAGCGTCGATGGTGAGGTGATCCGTCGCGCCCAGTTCTCGGGATCGCGCCTCGACCTCCGCCAGCCCCTCGGCGTCGAACCCCCCCGTGTTGACGGTGACGGTGTAGACGGGCTGGCCGTAGGTTTCGCGGAGGTACGGCACGCAGAACGAGGTGTCGAGGCCGCCGCTGAAGGCGAGGACGATGGGGCCGGAAAGAGTGTCGGGCATGGGGCAGGGGAAAATGAAAAACGCACCGGGCCGGGGAGGCGCGGTGCGGGTCGTCTGGTCTGTCTGAAAAAGCCGCGGTGGGCGGCGTCGGCAAACGCAGTCAGGCTCCGTGCATCCCCGACGGGAAGGTCGGTCGCAGGCGTCGCACAGGGCGAAGGCGTCGGATGGTGGAGGTGAACAGGGTTGCCATGTCAAAAGTTTAGGCAGCGTCGGGCGTCAAATGCAAACGGAGAACCAGGCACGGAGGGCGTGGAAGCGCTTTGCCTCGTGAAAAAAGCGTGCGGCGGGGAGATCAGGTGGGCTGGGTGGTTGGGTTGCCTGATGGTTGCCGACCCGCAAAACCAGCAAACAAACTCAGCCACCCCATGCTTTCTGCCCGCGCCGTCGCGCTCGACGCCCTCGACCGCATCGAAAATGAAGGGGCCTTTGTGGGGCTGGCCGACCGCGCCGCGCCGCTCGACGCCCGCGACGCCCGGCTGGCGACGGAGTACGAGGCGGGCGTGACGCGGCAGCGCCGCTACCTCGATTTTCTCCTGAGTCGCTTCTACCGGGGCGACCTCGCGGCGATGGAGCCGCGCCTGCGGCAGGTGCTGCGCCTCGGCGTGTACGATCTCCTCTTTCTCCGCACGCCGCCGCACGCGGCTGTGAACGAGGCCGTGGCGCTCGCCCGGCAGCGCGTCCGGCAGGGCGCTGGTGGGCTCGTCAACGCCGTCCTGCGGGCGCTGCTGCGGCAGATCGACGCGCTGCCTGAACCGAATACCGGCGACGCGGGACGCGACCTCGCCATCGCGTATTCGCATCCGACGTGGCTCGTGCGGCGCTGGCTGGTGCGTTTCGGCGTGGACGATACCCGTGCGCTGCTCGCGTACGACAACGACCGGCCCGTCTACGGCGTGCGCGTCAACACGCGGCGGATGCCGGTGGCGGCGTTTCGGGAGATGCTGGACGAGGCCGATCTCGAATACGCACCCAGCCCGTATCTCGACGACTTCGTGCGGATGCCGCGCGTGCAGGGGATCATCGAAAACGGCTGGCTGGCCGACGGGCGCTGCGCCATCCAGGACGAGGCCGCAGGGCTCGTCGTGCGCGTGCTCGACCCCCGAAAAGGCGAGACGCTGTTCGACGTGTGCGCCGCGCCGGGCGGCAAGACGCTCTACGCCGCCACGCGGATGGACGACCAGGGAGAAATCATCGCATCGGATTTGCACGTGGCGCGGCTGGGTCTCGTGGCGCAGGGCGCGGCAGCACACGGGCTGTCCATCGTCGAAACCGTGGCCGAGGGCGTGGAAAGGCGCGCCGAAACATCTGCCGGAAAAGCCGATGCGGTGCTCTTGGACGCGCCGTGCTCAGGAACGGGCGTGCTCGCCAAACGGGCCGACCTCCGCTGGCACCGGACGCCCGAGGAACTGGCGGAACTGGCGGCGCTCCAGACACGCCTGCTGGCGTCGTCGGCCCGGCTCGTGCGCCCCGGTGGGCGGCTCGTCTACAGCACCTGCTCCATCGAGCCGGAAGAAAACGAGGCGCAGGTCGAGGCTTTTCTCTCCGCCCATCCCGACTTTACCGTCGAAAGCGCCGCGCCCTTCGTCGATGCGCGCTTCGTCACGCCCGAGGGTTATTATGCCGCGCTGCCCCACCGCGATGCCATCGACGGAGCGTTTGCCGCCCGGCTGCGGCGCGCGGGTTGAGGCGCGCCGCGTCGGTGGGTGAAGCGGGGTATCGTGCCTCTGCATCCTCCGAAATCCGAAATCCGACCTCCGAAATCTCCATGACGTTTGCCCCCCACTCGGCAGCGGCGTACGCCCTCGCCTACCGCGACGCGCTCGTTGAGGCGGAAGCACTCGTAAAACCGCTCACGCCCGAGCAGTTCAACTGGAAGCCATCGTCGGAGGAGTGGTCGGTGGCCGAGTGCATCGACCACCTCAACAAAACCGGGCGGGCGTACCTGCCTGTATTCGAGAAGGCGCTCGAAAAGGGCGGCCCTGCCGGCGCACCGCCGTTCCGCTACGGCTTCTTCGGGCGGCAGTTTATCCACGCCACGTCGCCCGAGGGAAAGCGCAAAATCAAGACGTTCGCGTCGATTACGCCTGACGCTTCGGGCTGCGACGTGGAAACGGTGATGGCCACGTTCCGCGAGGTGACGGCCACGTTCATCCGCTTCTGCAAACGCGCCGACGGCCTCGACCTGCGGCGCATCCGGCTGGCGTCGCCGCTGCTGCCCGTGGTGCGGCTGCAACTCGGCGCGTTTCTCGAAGCGCTCGCGGGCCACGAGATGCGCCACCTCGCGCAGGCTCGTCGCGTGACGCAGCGCTCGGATTTTCCACGGTGAGCGGTCATGCCTGCTCGGCACGGTCGGCTTCCTGCTCGGCGCGGTCGGCCTCGGCCTCTGCCTGCTCCGCTTCTTCCTCGGCGCGGTCGGCCTGCTGCCGGGCTTCTTCTTCCTGCTGCGCTTCCATCTTTTCGCGGTCGAGGGCCGGGCTGTCGTCGCTCCAGAAGAGCATCACGATGTCGTGGACGGCGCCGTAGAGCATCAGCACGACGGAAATGAGCAGGCCGCCGATGAGGGCCGACGAGACGGTGACGGTGTAGTAGATCGCCACGTACCACGCCTGCGGAATCTCGGTGTCCTCGCCAAACGGCATGATGAGCGAGAGTAGCAGGATGGACGCGCACACGAACGTGATCACGTCGAGCAGCGCCACCTGCTGCAAACGCTGGTAGAACGACCGCTGGATGGGGTGCTCGGTGTTGCGGCTGATGCCGATGACGGTGAGCATGAGGGCCAGAATCGTGGCCGAGACCGTCATGATGGCCGAGCACAGAAACCGGGTCGTGGGCTGGGTGGCCTGCAACAGCGCCTCGGCCTCCCACGCGCTCACCTGCCCGACGGCGACCGACAGCGACGCCGTGATCCCTGCCGCGACGGCCCCGCCCACGAGCGCGCGCTTCATGCTGACGTGAACCTTGGGGCTCGAGCTAAACCAGGACATCAGCGGGCATCAGATACGTACTACAACCTGTTTGCTCACGCGGTACCCGGCGCGCGTGTTGCGTGGCGCATGTTACGTGCTTGCGCCTACACCACCTGAAACACGTAGAATTTGAGGTACTCGGTCTCCGGCATCGCGTCGAGGATGGGGTGGTCGGGGGACTGCTCGCCGCGGTAGAGCTGCCGCAGCGCCACGCCTGCCTTGCGCGCGCTGTAGCGCACGGCCTTCAGGAAATCCGCCTCGCTGACGGCCTGCGAGCACGACGCCGTGGCCAGGATGCCGCCGGGCGCGAGCAACTGGAAGCCGGTGATGTTGATGCGCTGGTATGCCTTCATGGCCTCATCGGCGTGGCGGCGGCTCTTGGCGAAGGCGGGGGGGTCGAGGACGACGAGGTCGTAGTGCTGCTGTTCGTCCACCATGCGGCCCAGCTTTTCGAGGGCGTCGGCGCGCTCGAAGGCGAGCGTGGACGCGTCGAGGCCGGAGAGTTCGGCGTTGCGGCGGGCCCGATCCAGCGCGTCCTGCGAGCTGTCGAGAAAGCGCACGGACGCCGCGCCGCCCTTTGCCGCGTGCAGGCCGAAACCGCCGTCGGCGCAGAACACGTCGAGCACCCGCCGCCCCTTCGCCAGCCGCCGCACGATCTGCCGGTTGAGACGCTGGTCGAGAAAAAAGCCCGTTTTCAACCCGCCGAGCACGTCCACCTCGTACACCACGCCGTCCTCTTCCACCTTTTGCGGACCGCCGTAGGTGCCGCGCAGCACCCCCGTCGATTGTGGCAGGTCGTCTTTGGCGCGCAGCGGATGGTCGTTGCGCTCGACGATGGTGAGGGGGCCGGCGACGGCTTCGAGCGCGTCGAGCAGCATCTCGCGGCGTTGCTCCATGCCGTAGCACAGCGTCGTGAAGGCGACGACGTCGCCGTAGCGGTCGAGCGTGGTGCCGGGCAACCCGTCGCTCTCGCCATACGCCAGCCGGTAGTGCTGGCTGCCCGCGAAGAACGCCTCGCGCAGCGCCAGCGCCGACCGCAGCTTTTCCTCGAAAAACGCCCGGTCGATGGCTACTTCGGCGTCGCGTGTGACGAGGCGAACGCCGATGAGCGAGGTGGCGTGGTAGAAGCCGCGGCCCAGAAAGTCGCCGCCCGCCGCGTGGAGCGCTACCACGTCGCCCGTCTGCGGGTTGCCATCGGCGCGGGCGATCTGGTTCTGGAAGGCCCAGGGGTATCCCTGCCGCACGGCGCGGTCTTTCCCGGGTTTGAGGGTGATTTTCACGGGGGTAGTGGGTCGTTGGTGGACGCTCGCTGCGCGGGCTTGTCGTTGGTAGGGGAGAGGGGAGTGGCCCTGCTCGACCCGCAACCTACCACCAACTGCCCACCACAAGCGAGCGCAGCGAGCGTCTACCCGCCCTCTTTACCGATACGCCTGCTCCAGGTAGCGCCGCGCCTGCTCGTGGCTGCGGCCCACATCGCGCATTTTCAGCACCTGCTGGTACCGGGCGATGGCCTGCTTGCGCTGCCCGAGCGCGTCGTAGGCAAGGCCCTGCCGCAGCCGCCCCATCACCTTGAAATACGTGTCGGTTTTCGTGCGCGCCGAGAGGGCTTCGAGCTGGTTGAGGTAGCCCAGTGCGGCCCGGTGGTCGCCGCGCACGCTCTCGCCGCGCGCGAGGTAGTAGAGTGCCTGTTCGGCGACGCCCGGCGAGTAGCCTTTCTGCCGCTGCTTGTAGCGCCGCAGGATCTCGCCAAACGCCTGTCGCGCCTCGTCCCAGTAGCCCCACCGGGCGTACACGCGGGCCTCGATGGCGTGGAAAAACGGGTTGGCAGGGTAGGCATGCCGCAGCCACGTCACGTGCTCGCGCGTCTTGCCGTAATCCTGCTCGAACAGGTAGTAGATCTGCGCGAGAAAATAGTGCGCCTCGGCTTTCAGGTAGGTGCCCTCTGCCGCCGTCTTTTCGAGCAGCCGCAGCCCCCGTTCGGAGTTGCCGCGTGGTAGAAACGCCATCAGCGGCTTTGCAATCGGGTAGCGGCTCGGGACGACGTCGGCGTAGTAGTCGTAGATACCCTTGCCGAACTGGAAGTCGGCCTTGTCGGGGTTCGAGCGCGCCGCGCCCAGCACGTAGTCCATGGCGTCCTTGCCGTCGGAGGCCGCCCGGACGTACTCGCCGCGGTTGGAGCGCAGCCTGCCCCGGAAGCCCAGCGCCGCGCCTTTGAAAAACCGTGCATCAAAGCTGTTCGGGTCGCGCCGCAGTAGGGTGTTGCACCGGGCGATGACGTCGTCCATCTGCTGGTAAAACGCGGCGTCGTGGTTCGTGTCGGTGAGGTCGAGCAGGATTTCCCACCACGTCGTGAGCGCCATCAGAAACGGCCCGATGGGGTGGTCGGGGTGGCGCTGCGCGATAGAGCGGAAGTGCTGATCGGCCCGGTCGAAGTCGAGGTTGTAAAGGGCGTCGAGCCCCCGCTCGGCCTGGAAGCGGACGAGCGTGTCGTCGAGCAGGGAGCGCTGGGCAGGCGGCGCCGTCTGCGCGTGCGCCACCAGCGGGGCGACGAGCGCGGCGAGCAGGAAGGTGTAGCGTTTGATGGACAGCATCGGCGGGGCAGGCAAGGAGGAGGGGGCGAAACGCGGCAGCGGTGCCACCTGTCGCCCGATCCCTTTCCGATGCAAAAACGTAACCGACTGCGGGTTTCAGCGCCCGGCGGGCACCTGCTGCGTGAGGCAGTGCAGCGCGCCGAGGCCCCACACGACGTCGCGGCACGGCACGGGCACGATCTCGCGGTCGGGGAAAAAGCGCGACAGCGTTTGGAGTGCCGCGCCGTCGGTCTTCTCGTCGTAGGTGGGGACGATCACCACGCCGTTGGCCACGTAGAAGTTGGCGTAGGAGGCGGGCAGCCGCACGCCGCGCGTGACGACGGGGCGCGGCATCGGCAGCGTCTCGACCTTCAGCGGCCGCCCGTCTTTGAGCGTCATGGTGTGGAGGCGTTCGAGGTTTTCCTGGAGCGCGTCGTAGTTCACGTCCTCCTTGTCGTCCTCCACGACCGTCACGACGGTGTCCTCGCTTACGAAGCGCGTCAGGTCGTCGATGTGGCCGTTGGTGTCGTCGCCCGCGATGCCGTCGCCGAGCCAGAGGATGTGATCGGCACCCAGGTACGTTTTCAGGCGCGCCTCGATCTCGTCCTGCCCCAGCCCGTCGTTGCGGTTGGGGTGCAACAAACAGGCGCGCGTGGTCAGCAACGCGCCGTACCCGTTGGGTTCGATGGAGCCGCCTTCGAGCACCATGCCGCCGTCGAGGATGGGCGCGTCGAAAAGCGCGGCCATCTGGCGGCTCACCTGCGCGTCGAGCGCGTGCGGGTACTTGTCGCCCCACGCGTTGAAGCCCCACACGGTCGCCGCCCGCGCGCCGGTCTCGCGGTGCGTGACGAAGATCGCGCCGTGGTCGCGCGCCCACGCATCGTCGGTGGGGACGGGGTAGAAGGCCACCTCGCCGCGCACCTGCGCCGCGTCGAGCACCGCGCGGATGTGCGTTTCGTGCGCGGCATCGAGCGTGCCGATGCACACGCGTTCGTGGCGGGCAAGGGCCTTGACGGCCAGCGCCAGGGCCTTCTCGACCTCGGGCAGCTCGTGCGGCCACGTGTCCTCGCTGTGCGGCCACGACCACCAGGTGGCCTCGTGCGGCTCCCACTCGGCGGGCATTCGGTAGTGCGTGGGGTCGGATGGCGAGGTAGACATGGCGGGGCGGAAAAAGGGTAAACGAAAAAAGGCCGGTACGCACGGTACCGGCCCTTTCTGAGTGGCGGGGGGGGGATTCGAACCCCCGACCTTCGGGTTATGAGCCCGACGAGCTACCTCTGCTCCACCCCGCGATCTGAACACCTATGATACGGCGGAGGCCCGTAGGGGGCAAATGGAAGGGCTGTGAAGAAGGGTGGGGTTCGGGTAGGGAGAAATCCGGGTTCCTCTGCCGATGCCGCTTGAAACCGTCACCCTGAGCGAGCAACGTGGGTCGAAGGGGCTGGCCACCAGCGCTCTCGTCAGCAGGCGGCCGTTATGTTTCGACTGCGGCCTGCGGCCTCCGCGCAACATGACGGTCGGAGAGGGCGGTAGCGTGCTTCTGGCTTTCGCGCGCCCGAAAATGTCCCCAGCTCCTCAAAATGTCACCACCACGTCTGCATTGGGGCGGGCTTCTTCGATGTACGCGGGCGATTTCATGCACAGCACTACGACGCCCGTGAACGCCTCGATGCGGTCGAAGAGGTAGGTGATGGGCGTGAGGGCATCGTGGTCGCGGTCGTCGGCCTCGCCCTGCCGGTCGTCCTTGCGGAAAAAGGCGTCGGCGTGGTCGAAGCACAGGATCGACGGCGCTTCGCCCGCCGCGTCGAACGTCTCGCGGAGGTTGCCCTGCACGGCCATCGGGCGCTCGTCGAAGAGGGTGTCGAGGCTGACCTGATGCAGCGACAGCTTCGTCGCCTCTTTGAGACGCCCGAGCGCCTGCTGCCGCGCTTCTTCGGAGGCATCCTCGAAAAGCAGGCACATTCCAGTGCCCGCCTGCACGGCTTGCGCGATGGAAGGGAGGGCGGCGTCAAAGGCGGGCGTGCGCGCGGACACGACGGAAGGGGCCGTCATAATGAGTCAGGAGATGGGTGAGAGGAGCCGGGAAAGCTACACCTAAACGAGGCGCGCACAGGGACATACGTGCAACATTGTAGTCGCACCGTCCGAACCCATGCGCGCGCCACGCATTCACGCTTCACCCGCTCTTCGTAGCGGCTATCTTGGGGCGCGACTTTTGCACCCGTCCCGGTCCTCGCCCGCCGACCTCACGTTTATGAAACCTCTCGTCCGCTACGCGCTCCCCGCCCTGCTGCTGCTCTGTCTCGGAGCCATCGTGGGCATGACCCTCGAATCGCACCGCTCGAGCCCCGACGCGCTCAAGCAGCTCCGCAAGCTCGAAGACGCCTTCCTCGTCGTCAACCAGCAATACGTGGACGATGTCGACGCCGACAAGCTCGCCGAGAGCGCTATCGAAGGGATGCTCGAACGCCTCGACCCCCACTCGGCATACATCTCGGCGGAAGACCTCAAGGAAGTCCAGGAAGGCTTTCAGGGATCGTTTGGCGGCGTCGGCATCATGTTCGAAGTCCCCGACGACACCGCCCGCGTCATCACGACGGTCGCCAACGGGCCGAGCGAAAAGGCCGGCATCATGCCCGGCGACCGCATCGTGGGCATCGACGACACCAGCGCCGTCGGCTTCGACGAGGACGACATCCGCCTCTACCTCAAAGGCGACGTGGGCACCCAGGTGCGCGTGACGCTGGCACGCCCGGGCGTGCGCGAGCCGCTCTCGTTCAACATCACGCGGGCCCGCATTCCCATCTACACCGTCGACACCGCCTTCATGCTCGACGAGCAGACGGGCTTTATCCGCATCAACCACTTCGCGCAGACGACGCACGACGAGTTCCGCGACAAGATGCAGATGCTGCGCAGCAAGGGCATGAAACGCCTCGTCCTCGACCTGCGCGACAACCCCGGCGGCGTCATGCGCTCGGCCGTTGGCATGGCAGACGAGATGCTGCACGCGGGCCAGGTCATCGTCTCGACGCGCTCGCGCAACACGCAGTACAACAACATCGACCGCGCCACCGCAGGCGGCATGTTCGAGGACGAGCCGGTGATCGTGCTCGTCAACGAGCGGTCGGCGTCGGCCTCGGAGATCGTTTCGGGTGCCCTCCAGGATCACGACCGCGCCCTGCTCGTCGGGCGGCGCACGTTCGGCAAGGGGCTCGTGCAGGCGCAGTTTCCGCTGTCGGATGGCAGTGTGCTCCAGATGACGATCTCGCGCTACTACACGCCTGTGGGCCGCCTCATCCAGACGCCCTACACGCGGGGCGAAGGCTTCGAGCAGTATTACGAGGACAAGTACGCCAGCCTCAACCAGTCGATGTTGAGCCCGACGGATTACATCGAGTCCGTCCCGGATTCGCTCAAGTTCGAAACCGACCACGGGCGCACCGTCTTTGGCGGCGGCGGCATCCTGCCGGACTTCGTCGTCGTGCCGGACACGTCGTCGATCATTCTGGGCGTGGGCAACCGGGCGTTCGACTTCCAGTTTGCCCGCGCGCACTTCGACGAGCACGAAAAGGCGCTGCGCGCCACGTGGGGCGACGACCCCGACCATTTCGTGCGTGACTTCACCGTGTCGCCCGAGATCTGGAACGCTTTCACGACGTATCTCCAGGCCGAAGACCGGCTGACGTTCACCGACACGCAGGCCGACGTGAACCCGCGCAAGGGCGTGTATTTGAGGAGCGAGCTCGCCACGCACCGCGCCGAACTCGAAGCGCGCATCAAGGGCTACCTGGCGCGCAACCTCTACGGCAGCGAGTTTTTCTATCCCATCGTGATGCCAGCGGATGACGTGGTAAAGCAGGCGATGGAGTTGTGGGGCCGCGCCGAAAACCTGGCCATGCTGACGCGCTGACGCAGGTGGATTCGGTTTCAAACCCGACGGGTCTCCAGGGCCCGTCGGGTTTTTTCGTTGCTGAACCCGCCTCCCCGCACATCGTTGACAGAGGCCACCAGTTGCGCCTCCGATGACGCCTGAACTCCAGGAAAAGCTCGCCCACCTGCCCACCGGGCCCGGCGTGTACCAGCACAAAGACGCCGACGACAAGACGATCTACGTCGGCAAGGCCAAAAACCTCCGCAACCGCGTCCGGTCGTATTTCCAGGAGGGCCGCCCGCGCGATGCCCGGTTGACCGCGCTCGTCCGCAAGATCGCAGACGTAGAGATCATCGTCACCGACACCGAGGCCGAGGCGCTGATCCTCGAAAACAACCTCATCAAGAAGCTCAAGCCGCGCTACAACGTCAACCTCAAGGACGACAAGACGTACCCGTGGATCTGCATCAAGAACGAGCGTTTCCCGCGCATTTTCCCCACGCGGCGCGTCGTCAAGGACGGCTCGAAGTACTTCGGCCCGTACACCGACGTCAAGAACATGCACCGCGTGCTCGACGCCATCCGGTCGATGTTCAAGCTGCGGACGTGCAGCCTCAACCTCGCGCCCGAGCCCATCGCGGCGGGCAAGTACCAGGCGTGCCTCGAGTACCACATCAAAAAGTGCGCGGCCCCGTGCATCGGTGAGCAGTCGGAGGAGGACTACAACCAGACCATCGCGCGCATCGAGAAGCTGCTCAACGGCCACACCCGCGAGCTGAAAACGCTGCTCACCGACGACATGCAGCGCCTCGCCGCCGCGCACCGCTTTGAGGACGCCGCCGAGCGGCGCGACCAGATCCGCGCGCTCGACGTGTACAGCGAGAAGCAGAAGGTGGTGTCGGCGGAAGGCGGCGACCGCGACGTGTTCGCGCTCTGCCTCGACCGCGAGGAGGACGTGGCCTGCGGCGTGCTGTTCAAGATCCGCGAGGGCACCGTCATCGGGCGGCAGCACCATTATTTGCGCCGCCTCGAAGGGCGCTCCGAAGCCGAACTCATGCAGACGCTGTTGGAGAGCTATTACACCGAGGCCGCGTTCTTTCCCGACGAGGTGCTCCTCTCGACGGCACCCGAGGACGCCGGGATCATCGAGGCGTTTTTGCGCGAGCACCGGGGCCGGAAGGTCGCGCTGAAAGTCCCCGAGCGCGGCGACAAGGCCGGGCTGATGGGCATGGCCGAGAGCAACGCCCGGCTGCTGCTCGAAGAGTGGAAGCAGCAGAAGCAGGCGCGTGACGAGAACCGGGTGCCGCACGCCGTCGAGGCGCTCGGGCGCGACTTGAAGCTGCCCGCGCTGCCGCGCCACATCGAGTGTTTCGACATCTCGCATCTCGGGGGCACGGGGACCGTCGCCTCGTGCGTCGTCTTCGAAAACGGCGTGCCCAAAAAGAGCGCGTACCGGCATTACAAAGTCCGCACGGTGGAAGAAGGCAAACCTGACGATTTCCAGTCGATGCGCGAGGTCGTGGGGCGGCGGTACAAGCGGCTACTCGAAGAAAACGGCCCGTGGCCCGGTCTCGTCGTCATCGACGGCGGAAAGGGGCAGCTTTCGAGCGCGGTGGCGGCACTGAAGGAGGCTGAGGTGTACGGCAAATTTCCCGTCGTGGGGCTGGCGAAGCGCCTCGAAGAAGTCTTCTTTCCCGGCGACACCGACAGCGTGCTCATCCCGCGCGCGAGCGCGAGCTTGCAGCTGTTGCAGCGCGTCCGTAACGAAGCGCACCGTTTTGCCGTGACCTTCCAGCGCAAGCAGCGGCAGCTCAAAACGCTCAACACCGAACTGCTCGACATCCCCGGCGTGGGCGCGGTGACGGCGCGCAAGCTGCTGCGTGCCTTCGGCTCCGTCAGGCGTGTGCGCGAGGCCGATGAGCAGGCGCTCGCGGAGGTCGCAGGCAAAGCCGCCGCCCGCCGCATTGCCGCGCACTACCAGATAGACACGCAGACGGGCTGACCGTCAGGCGTGGATGAACTCGGTCTCGCCCTGCATCAGCGCCTGCAGCGTGGGGAGGAGGCTGGACACGATCTCCGTCTTGGTCACGAAGCCGCGCGCGCCGGCCTCGCGGGCTTTCCGGGCGTACAGCGCCTCCTGGTGCCCCGAAACGATCAGCACACACGTGGAAGGGTCGCGAGTGAGGAGCGCGCGCGTCAGTTCGAGGCCGTCCATGCCCGGCAGCGAGAGATCCGCCACGACGATATCAGCTTCGGTGCGTGCGAGCGCGTCGAGCGCCGCCTGTCCCGATGCCGCTTCGCCGACCACCTCGCAGTCGTCGTACAGGTTGACGAGTTCCGTCATGGCCTCGCGCACGACGGGGTGGTCATCTACCAGAAATACGCGGCACGGCATGGCGGGCGCAGAGCGTTTGCGAAAGGGGAAAGGAACACGTCAACATACGATGCGCCCGCACGGGGGCACCCCAGAATCCTGCGGGGCACTCCGTCGTTTTGCCTCTTACTCTTCCTTACCGTCTCTATGAAGCCTCTTCGTTTACTGGCGCTGTGCCTGTTCGCCGTCGCCGCGTGTACCTCCGAGGCGCCCGCGCCCGAAGCCACCATCACGACACCGACGGCCGACATGGCCGAGTCGCTTTCGGGTGAGCCGACCATCGAGAACGGCGTCCAGATCGTCAACGTCACCGCCGGGCCGATGGGCTACGAACCCCGTTCGATCTCGCTGCGCGCCGGGATGCCTGCTCGCGTCGTCTTCACCCGCACCGTCGACAGCGCGTGCAGCAGCCATGTCGAGATTCCCGCCTTCGGCATCCCGCCGACCGAGTTGCCCATCGGCGAGCCCGTGGCGGTGGACTTCACCCCTGGCACGTCCGGGTCGTTCACGTTTGTCTGCGGCATGGACATGCAGCGCGGCACGGTCGTCGTCGAGTCGTGAGTAGCCGGAGGGAGGTGCGCCGTCTGGCCCGGTGGGGCGCGCTGGCAGCGGCGGGCGTGGTGCTCTTCGCGTTCGACCCGTCCGCGTGGGCATTCTTTCCGCGCTGCCCGCTGCACGCGCTGACGGGCCTGTTCTGCCCCGGCTGCGGCGCGCAACGCGCCGTCCACGCGCTGCTGCACCTCGATGGAGCCGCGGCCTTGCGCCACAACGCGCTGCTGGTGACGATGCTGCCTTTCGTCGGCTACCTCGAATGGCAACACTTCAGAGAGCCGGGGCGGGCGCTGCGTGTGCGGACGGGCGGCCTGCTCGCGCTCGTCGCCTTCACGCTCGCGTTTTTCGTGCTGCGAAACACCGCCGCGTTCGCCTTTCTCGCCCCGCCTGCCGGATGATCGTCAGCCCGCGCCGCCCGTTGCCAGCGTGTTGAGCATCCCGGCGACGAACGTCAGGCCCCACACGACCCCGGCCAGCAGCGCCACGAGCCCGGCGACGAGCACGCCGAAGACGAGCCAGACGGTCGCGCGGCTTTTCGCGCGCGTGCGCCGGGGATCGGCGACGTAGGTTTCGAGCAGGGCGAGGTTGCGACGGTTGGCCTTGAAGACAAAGTCGAACACGTCGCCCAGCAGCGGCACCACGCCCACGAGCGCGTCGAGGGCGACGTTGAGCGCCATGCGCGCCAGCACCGACGCCCCCGCGCCGAGGCGCAGCGCGGCGTACATCGCGTACATCGACACCGCCCCGCCCACGGCGTCGCCCGCGCCCGGCACGACGAAGCCCAGCACGCCGTCGAGGCCCAGCCGCGCCCGCGTGCCGGGAATGCCGACGGCCTCGTCCATCCACCGCGACACGCGCCGCAGCCGCTCGACGTGGGCGAGGTGGGGCGAGTCGGCGATGGAAGGAGCAGGAGCGGGCATGGCGGCAAGGGCAGATGGGTGCCGCCTCTACCCGGCGCGCGCGTCGTATGTTCAGCGCGCCTTCCGGCGTCTCTACCTCGTTGCCATGCTCAATTACATCTGGGCGGGGCTGATCATCTTCAGCCTCGTCTTCGCCCTCATCGCCGACGTGCGCGACCTCACCCGCGACACGTACCGCAACCACCAGCCGCTGCCCGTCACGGTCGTCTTCCCCGACGGCTACGACCCCGCCGCCCGCCGGATCGACGTGGAGGTGCGGCTCGACACCACCCGGCTGCGCGCCTTCTACGGCCAGCCCGTCGCCGCCTCGGCGTCCTACGCGGGCACACTCGTGCAGACGAAGGAAGGGCGGCAGCTTCGCTTCGCCGAGGGGGCCGACCTGCCCGCGCCGCTCTCGACGATCCGCGACGTCACCTCCTCGCGCGACCACGATCTGCGGGGGCCTGTGGCGTTCACCGCCGCACCGGGCGACACCGCCATCGCCACGGCGGTGACGTTCGGACGGGTGCGCTTCGTCAAGCTGCAAGCCATCGCGCAGGCCGCGCTGGATTTCGCCGAAACCGCCGTCACCATCGCCCTCGGCCTCATCGGCGTGATGGCGTTGTGGCTGGGGCTGCTGCGGATTGCCGAAAAGAGTGGCCTCATCAACAGCATCGTGCGTCTGGTATACCCCGTCATCCGCCCGCTTTTCCCCGGCGTGCCGCGCGACCATCCCGCGCTCGGCGTGATCGTGCTCAACCTGTCGGCCAACATGCTGGGGCTGGGCAACGCCGCCACACCCCTCGGCATCAAGGCGATGGAGGAGTTGCAAACGCTCAATCCCACTGACGACACCGCCACCGACGATATGGTGATGCTGCTGGCGATGAACACGGCGAGCGTGCAGATCGTGCCGCCGGTGCTGCTGGTGGCCATCATGGGCTTGCAGATCAACCAGCTCTTCTTCTCGATCCTCATCGTGACGGCGTGCTCGCTGACGATTGCCATCGTGACGGCGAAAGTCATGGCGCGGATGCGCCGCTACCGCGCCACGTCGCCCACCGCCGGGCTGCCGCCACCCGACGCGCCGCCCACCTCCTGAGGATGCCTCACGCACCGGACGCAATGACTTGCGTCCCTACGATTCCGATTCCTGCCTCCGATCTTTCCGATGGAAACGTTTCGCAACCTGCTCGACCTCGTGTCGGTCTTCGTGCTGCCCACGCTCATCGTGGCGTTCCCGCTCTACGGGCTGTACAGAAAGGTGCCCGTCTACGAGGAGTTCGTCGAGGGCGCGAAGGAAGGCTTCACCATCGCCGTCAACATCATCCCGTACCTCGTCGCCATCCTGTTCGCCATCGGCATGTTCAGGGCGTCGGGGGCGATGGATTTTCTGATCGACGGCCTCCGGCCCGTGCTCGGCTTTTTCGGCGTACCGCCCGAAGTGCTGCCCATGATGATCGTGCGCCCGCTCACCGGCAGTGGCAGCGCCGCCATCGTGCTCGACATGATCAACCAGTTCGGCGAAGACTCGATCCTCGTCAAGATGGCCGCCACGATGTTCGGCTCGACGGAGACGACCTTCTACGTGATCGCCGTGTATTTCGGGGCCGTCGGCATCAAGAAAACGCGCCACGCCGTGCCCGTCGGCCTCATCGCCGACTTCGCCGCGATGCTGCTGGCTGTCTATGTCGTCCGGCTGCTGTTCGCGTGAAAAGCAAAACGCCCCCGCCAACAGAAACCGGCGGGGGCGTTTCGGTACCAACGTGTTCGGCGCGTGCCTTACAGTTCGATGACGGAGTTCTCCGAGAAGAACGGCGTCGGCACGGAGCTGTCGGCTTCGCTGTCGTTTTGCCAGCGCTCGCCGTCGATGAGGTAGCGGAATTCGTAGCGGCCCGGCTTGAGCGAGACGGTCTTTTTCCAGTCGCCGGTCTTCTTGTCGCGGCTCATGGTGTGCTTGGTTTCGCTCCAGTCGTTGAAGTCGCCCGCGATGGCGACGCTCTCGCTGGCGGCATCGGCAGGCAGGCCGAAGGTCACGCTGACGTTCTTCGTCTTGGCGCTGGCTTTCCGGGTGATCATGGCAGTCAGGGGCTAAGTTTCGTGCAGAGTAAAAAAGGAACAGCTTCAATAAAAGCAGCAGGGCGTTACGTGCGTGTTAACGGCAGCGATAGATCACGCTCGATTCGGGTGAATTTTGCTGAATCGTTTCCAGAGCAGATGACCGATCTGCGCGTCGCCTAGGGTCCCTCGAAGGGGACGCGCGCCGGGTTGCGCGAACGATGCGGACGCTATGCCGAACGCTTTAAACTTCAGCAGCACGTTCGCGGGAGGTCGGAAACGTCTTTCCACCCTCCCACATCGCTCGGATCGAGCCATTTCCTCTCCCATCCCGACACATGACCGACAGCCTCCCCACGCTCACGTTCGAAGAATGCCGCGTGCTCGGCGTGCTCATCGAGAAAGCCCTCTCGACGCCCGAGTACTACCCGCTGACCGTCAACCAGTTGGTGGCGGGCTGCAACCAGAAGTCCAACCGTGACCCTGTCGTGGACTACGGCGAAGCCGAGGCGATGGCCGCCCTCGACGCGCTCATGCGGAAACGCCTCGTCGCCGAGCAGACGGGCATGGGCAGCCGCGTGGCGAAGTACCGCACGCTCTTCGGCGGCGTCTTCGACCTCGGCGAGGCGCAGAAAGCGCTGATGGGCGAACTGCTCCTGCGTGGCCCGCAGACGGCGGGCGAACTGCGCGCCCGCACCGCACGGATGCACGCCTTCGACGGCCTCGACGCCGTGCAGGCCGAACTCGCCGCGCTGGCCGAACGCGAGCCGCCACTCGTCGCCGAGATCCCGCCGCCGCCCGGCAGGCGCGAGCCTACCTACGCACACACGCTCGCCCCGCTGCCTGAGCCCGTGGCGGACGATGATGCCCCCACCGCCGCCGGGCAGCGTAGCCTCGCGGGCACGCTGGCGGATGAGGTCGACCGCCTCAAGTCGCGCCTCGACGCGCTCGAAGAAGCCTTCGCCGCTTTCAGGAGACAGTTTGAATAAAAGCGCTCCCGGAAAAGGCCAACCCTTCCATTCACCTGCGGAAACAAACGATCCGGGCGGTTTGGAGGCGCGTCGGGCATTTTCAAGGTAGGGGAAGAAGGTGCCGTGCAGTAGCTTTGACGCACACCATCTGTGCGCCGCCATGGCGGCGCACACCCTTCTGTACTCATCCCATCCGCAGCGCTATGAAAAAAGCCCTACTGCTGGCCGCCCTGTTGACGAGTGTGGCCGCGCCCGCGTGGGCGCAAGTCGGCACCGTCGCGGGCCGCGTCACCGACGCCCGCACCGGCGAAACGCTTCCCGGCGTCAACGTCGTGCTCGAAGGCACCGCCCTTGGCACCGCCACCGACATCGACGGCACGTTTTCGTTTACCGCGCCTCCTGGCGACTACAACCTGCTGACGACGTTTGTCGGCTACCGGCGCGCCACGCGCCCCGTGGTGGTGCAGTCGGGCCAGACGACGAACGTAGACATCGCGCTCGAAGAAGACCTGCTCGGGCTCGAAGAAGTCTTCGTCGTCGGTTACGGCACCACGAGCGAGCTGGCGCGCACGGGCAGCGTGGCGCGCGTGGGCGAGCAGGAACTCGAAGACGCCGTCATCAACTCGTTCGAGCAGGTCTTGCAGGGCCGCGCTGCTGGTGTGACGGTGCAGACCAACAACGGCAAGCTGGGCCAGGGCATCCAGGTGCGCGTGCGTGGAGCCGCTTCCGTGACGGCAGGCAACGAGCCGCTCTACGTCATCGATGGCATCCCCGTCACCACCGACAACCTCTCGACCAACGACGCGCAGACCAACCCGCTCGCGCAGATCAACCCGAGCGACATCGCCTCCATCGAGGTCCTCAAAGACGCCTCGGCGTCGGCCATCTACGGCGCGCGCGCCTCGAACGGCGTCGTGCTCATCACGACCAAGAGCGGCTTCAACGGCAAGACGCAGTTCAACGTCGACGTGCGCCGCAGCATCGACGCGGCCCACCAACAAGGTCGATCTGCTCAACGCCGAGGAGTACGTCGAATTGCTGCTCGAAGCCGCCGAAAACTCGGCTCGGCTCGACCCCGAGCTACGATACTACGTCGGCGACGTGGAAGGCACTGTTCGATTTTCTCGCGCAGGGCACCGACTGGCGCGACGGCGAGATCGACGCCAACTGGCAGGACGAGGCGTTCCAGGACGGCGGCGGCTACAACGTGGACGTGAGCGCGCGCGGCGGCAACCAGCAGACGCAGTTCTACGTCTCGGGTAGCTACAGCGAGGAAGACGGCATCCTCATCCGCGACGAGTACGACCGCATCACGGGCCGCCTCAACCTCAACCACGAGCTCAACAGCGTCTTTACGCTGGGTGCCAACCTGAGTTTGTCGCGCGTGCTCAACAACCGCCTCTCGACCGACAACGGCTTTGCTACGCCGCTGCAGCTGATCGCGCAGGCCCCCATCTCACCCATCTACGAGGCGGGCACGGAAGAATTGAATACGAACACGCTGTACTTCAACGGCCTGCTCTACAAAAGCAACACCCGCTTCGAGGTCACGACCTACCGCAACGTGGGCAACGTTTTCGGCGACCTCAAGCTGGCTCCCAACCTCCGCTTCCGCTCGGAATTCGGCGTGGACGTGCTCGACGACAACGCCGACGAGTACTACAACAGCCGCGTCGCCGAGAATACGGGTGCGCTGCAAGGGCTCGGCGTGAACACCTGGAACCGCGTCGTCAACTACACGACGAACAACTACCTCACCTACGCCCGCCGTTTCTCGACGGAACACAACCTCGAAGCGGTCAGCGGGCATGTCGTTCCAGGACGTGGATCAGCAGACGACGCAGGTGCAGGGCGAGGAATTTCCCAACGACGACTTTCAGCAGATCGCCAACGCAGCCAAGATCACGGCGGGCTCGGCGACCCGCTCCGGGTACCGTTTCTTGGGCTATTTCGGACGTGCCAACTACGACTTCAAGAGCCGCTACTTCCTCTCGCTCAGCGGCCGCGTCGATGGCTCGTCGCGTTTTGGACAGGACAACCAGTACGGCTTTTTCCCCGCCGCCTCGGCGGCGTGGGTCTTGAGTGAGGAGGCGTTCTTCCGCGGGGCCTGCCCGGCCTGTCGTTTCTCAAGGCGCGCTTGAGCTACGGCCAGACGGGAAACGCGTCCATCGGCAACTTTGCCTCGCTCGGGCTCTATGGCGCGGGCAGCTTCAACGGACGCCCGGGCATCCTGCCCACGCAGGTCGCCAACCCCGACCTCAAGTGGGAGCGTACGACGCAGATCAACGCGGGCCTCGACTTCGGCTTTTTCGGCGACCGCGTCAGCGGCGAACTGGACTTCTACACCAAAGACACCGATGACCTGCTGCTGAGCGTCAACGTGCCGGGCACGACGGGCTTCTCGAGCATCCTGCGCAACGTGGGCAGGCTCGAAAACCGGGGCGTCGAGTTCGCCGTTACTGGGCGCGTGCTCGACGGGCGTGATCTCACCTGGACGACGGGCTTCAACATCTCCGTCAACCGCAACGAGATCACCGACCTCAACGAGCAGGTCATCGAAGGCGGCTTCATCAACCGGGCCATCGAGGGCCAGCCCATCGGCGTGTTCTACGGCTACCAGTATGCGGGCGTCGATCCCGCCAACGGCGACGCGCTCTACTTCGTCAACGAGACGGACGCCGACGGCAACCTCGTCAACCCCGACGCGACGACGAACGACCCCAACGAGGCCAACCGCGTCGTGCTGGGCAGCCCGCACCCCGACTTCTCGGGCGGGTTCAACAACACCGTCACCTACCGGGGCTTCGAGCTTCAGATGTTCTGGCAGTTCGTCTCGGGCAACAAGGTCTACGACGGCGGCGGGCGCTTCAAGACCGCCAACGGCGATTACTTCGACAACCAGCTCCGCGACCAGCTCGACCGCTGGCAGGAGCCGGGCGATGTGACCGATGTGCCCGAGGCGCGCCTGTACTTCGGCAACGGCACCGCGGACTCCGACCGCTACCTCTACGACGCCTCGTACCTGCGTCTGAAAAACCTGACGTTTGCCTACAACGTGCCCACGACGCTGCTCAACCGGTTCGACATCCAGGGCGCGCGGCTCTACGTGATCGGCACCAACCTGCTCACGTTCACCAAATACCCGTGGTGGGATCCCGGAGGTCAACGCCGACTATGTAGCCGGAAATATCGGCCTGGGCAACGAGTTCTACTCGGCCCCGCAGGCGCGCAGCATCACCACGGGCATCCAGTTCACGTTCTAATTCCGCCGCGCGGTGGGCGGGCTGTCCTGCCGCCCGCGCGTCCATACCTGAAATCCCATGCTTCGAACTCTCTGCTTCTCGCTGCTCGCTGCCGGAGCGCTCGCGCTCACCGGCTGCGACAGCATGCTCGACCTCGAGCCGCAGCAGTCCATCAGCGCCGACCGCGCGCTCTCTACCCCCCAGAACGTCCAAGGCGCCGTCATCGGCGCGTACGACCGCGCTGAGCGATGGCGACCTCTACGGCGGGCAGCTCTTCATGGGGCCGGACCTGCTGGCCTCCAACACGAGCCAGGTCGTCTGGACGGGCACGTACTCGCAGCCCCGCGAGTTCTGGAACAAGAGACTGCTCGTCGACAACGCGTTTGTCGAAGACACGTGGGAGGATGCCTACGAGGTCATCAACATCGCCAACAACGTCCTGAGTGCGCTCGATGTGTTCGAGGACGATGCCGAGGCACGCGACGCTGCTGAGGGGCACGCCCGCTTTCTGCGTGGGTCGATGTACTTCGAACTCGTCCGGTTGTGGGCGCTGCCCTGGAACGAGGGTGATCCCAACAGCAACCTCGGCGTGCCGCTCGTGCTCCAACCCACGCGTGCCGTCACCGACGCCGATAACCTGCCCCGTAGCACCGTGGCAGAGGTCTACTCCCAGGTAATCACGGACCTGACGGCGGCCCGCGACCTGCTTACCGCGGACGAAGGCGACCTGGCCAGTACCTATTCCGCGAGCGCCATGCTTTCGCGCGTCTACCTCGCGCAGGGCAAGTACACGGAAGCCGCGCAGGCGGCGAACCGTGTGATCAGGAAGGAGGCTTCTCGCTTGCCGATAACGTATCGCCGCCGCCTTCAACAACGCCTCCGGCTCACCTGAGTACGTCTTCTCCATCCCGATCACGGATCAGGACGGGGTCAACGACCTCAACACGTACTACGGCGCACGTGAAAACAGTGGTCGCGGAGACATCCAGCTTTCCGACGATTACACGGCGCTGTTCGAAGCCGGCGACGCCCGCGCGTTCTTCATCATCGACGCCCGCGACCGCCGCCGTACCACCAAATGGCAGGGCAACACGGCGCAGGGAGTCGACATCCCGATCATCCGACTGGCTGAGATGTACCTCACGCGTGCTGAAGCCAACCTGCGTGCCGGGACGACCCTCGGCGCGACCCCCCTCGAAGATGTCAACAGAATCCGCGAGCGGGCTGATCTCGACCCCCTCGCGGCCGTGACCGTGGACGACGTGCTCCGCGAACGCCGTCTCGAACTCGACTTCGAAGGCCAGCTCCTCCACGATCTCAAGCGCACCGGGCGCACCATTACGACCATCGACGGCGCGCTGCCCGCCACCAATCCGCGTTTCGTCTACCCGATTCCGCAACGCGAGATCGACGCCAACCCCGCACTGCAGGGACAGCAGAACCCGTACTATCTGTAACCGACGTAGCATTCCAGCGGAACGGCTCCTCGAAAACGGGGAGCCGTTCTTTTTTTTGCACGTTGGGCCGTCCGTCCCTTTTCTCTGCACGATGATCCACATCCTCACGACGGGCGGCACCATCGACAAGGTGTACTTCGACGCCAAGAGCGAATACGCCGTCGGCGAGCCGCAGGTGACGGAGATCCTGCGCGAGGCGGGCGTGACGACGCCGTTCACCAGCACCGTTCTGCTTCGCAAAGACAGCCTCGAACTCACCGACGCCGACCGCGCGCTGATTGCTACGACGGTAGCCGCGCTGCCCGAGACGCGCGTGCTCATCACGCACGGCACCGACACGATGGTGGAGACGGCGCAGGCGCTGGAAAACGTTGAAGGCAAAACCATCGTGCTCGTCGGCTCGCTCTCGCCCGCGCGCTTCAAAAACACCGACGCCGTCTTCAACGTCGGCTTCGCCGTCGGCGCGGTGCTCGCGCTGCCGCCGGGCGTCTACCTCGCCATGAACGGCCACATCTTCGACCCGAAGCACGTCCGCAAGAACCGCGACGAAAACCGGTTCGAGGCGGTGTAATCCGTCATTGATTTCGTAGGAACGTAAGTAATTGTGCCCTACATCCATGACATCCCGCCCTCCGATCCTTCCGCACTTCCGAACCCCATGCGCTCCCTGCTCCTGCTGCTCACCTTCCTCGTCGCCACGCCCGCGTTGCGTGCCCAGGATGCCAACGACGCCCTCTACGACACGGGTATGCACCACTCGCAGGTGATGAACCTGCTCCACAACCTCACCGACGTGTACGGCCCGCGCCTGACAGGCTCGCCGAGCCTGGCGCGTGCGGGCAATTGGGCACTCGAGACGATGGAAGGCTGGGGGATGACCAACCCGCAGCGCGTCGCGTGGGACTGGGGCCACGCGGGCTGGGAGAACGAGCGGTTGAGCGTCCACATCGTCGAGCCCACGAAAGACGCCCTCGTGGCCGAGGTGCTGGGCTGGACGCCTTCGACCAACGGCGCGCAGACCGGTCCGGTCGTCCACCTGAAGTTGCCTGAGAACCCGACGATGGCTCAGATGAGCACCTTCGAGGACTCCGTGCGTGCGCTCGTGCGCGGAGCCGTCGTGCTCGTCGGTGAGACGGGCATTCGGGCGGCGATGGCAAACGTGCCGCCGATGCGCCTGACGGACGAGGACGCCCGCGCGCGCTTTACCCCGCAGCCCGCTGGCGACCAGAACAACCGCGGCTACACGCCGCCGAGCCCCGGGGCGGAAGGACGCCTCGCCTCGTGGCAGGTCGCCGCGCGCATGGACTCCGTCCTTCTCGCCGACGGTGCCCTCGTGCGCGTCAACCCGGCGGGCATGGACAACGGCCTCATCCGCGCCTTCGCCAACCGCTCGTTCGACCCCTCGACCGTCGCCCCGACGCTCGTGATGCGCGACGAGGACTTCGGCCGGCTCTCGCGCCTCATCGCCGCTGGCCACACGCCGCGCGTCGAGGTCGAGATCAAAAACACCGTCTACCCCGACGCCCAGACCGAGCACAACTACACCGCCGAGATCCCCGGCACCGACCTCGCCGACGAAGTGGTGATGATGGGCGGTCACCTCGACTCGTGGCACTCCGCCACGGGCGCGACGGACAACGCTGCGGGCAGCGCCGTGATGATGGAGGCCGCGCGCATCCTGCAAAACTATTTCGAGACGACCGGCACGCGTCCGCGCCGCACCATCCGCGTGGCGCTGTGGACGGGCGAGGAGCAGGGCCTGCTGGGCTCGCGCGCGTACGTGCAGCAGACGTTCGGCTCGTTCGAGGAGCCCACCGACGCCTACGACGATTTCGCGGGCTACTTCAACGTCGACAGCGGCACGGGCCGTCTGCGCGGTGCCGTCGTCTTCGGCCCCACGGAAGCCGCCGAGATGCTCGACGCCATCCTCGACCCGCTCGACTCGCTCGGCGTCGCCGGGGCGCGTCCGACCTTCAGCCGCGGCATCGGCGGCAGCGACCACACGGCCTTCAACAACGCGGGCCTGCCTGGCATCTCGATGGGCCAGGACCCCATCCAGTACTTCACGACGACGTGGCACACCAACGTGGACACCTACGAGCGTCTTCTGGAGGACGACCTGAAGCAGGCCGCCGTCACCGTCGCCACGGCCGTCTACCACCTCGCCACGCAGGACGAGCAGCTTCCACGCTTCGCCCCCGAGGAAATGCCTGCCGTGCCGCTGTCGCGCAGGTAGCTCCCGGATGTCGAGTGTTGAGTGAGAAAAGCACTCGGCGCTCGTAACTCGGCCCTCCCCATGCCCCTCGACCTCGACCACCTCGCCCGGCAGATGGGTGACTTCCGCCAGCACCGGACGCGGCGGGAGTCGGAGTTGTCGCGGCAGCTCGAAAAGGCGCTGCACGCGCTCGGCGAGTGCGCGGGGGCGTGGGAGGAATTGCGCGACAAAGCCGAGGACGTGACGCAGTGGCTCGTGGCGCGGCTGCGCGAGGCGCCGGACCGGAAGGTCGCGCCCGACGTGCGGCCCACGCCCGTCACGGTCGTCGCCACGGACGGCTCGCAGGTCTACCCTGACCGCCACCGCGAGCCGCACTGCTACGTCCTCAACGTCTCGCGCATCGCGTTCCAGTACGGCACGGAGGAGCGGCCGCTCATCGAGAGCGTGCCGCGCCTCGGCTACGACCGGCAGGCCGTCGCCGACGCCCTCGACGAAGTCCTGCCCGACCCGACGCCCGAGGTCGTCTCGGCGCTGCGCGACGAACTCGAACTCGAAGCCCTTCTCGACACCGCCCGGCAGGCGCGCGTGGACGGTCGCCCCATCGTCGCCGTCGCCGACGGCACGCTCATCCGGTGGATGCTGCGCTCGATGCGCGACCGCGACGGGGCGCAGCGCTTCGTGGAGAAATACGCCGCGCTCCTCGAAGGCTTCCGCGAGGACAACATCCCCGTGTGCTCGTACCTCTCGCTGCCTGGCAACACCGAAGTCGTCAACCTTTTGCGTGTCCACGCGGGCGAGTGCGACGTGCCGGGCGACCTCGACGAAACGCTCGACGGCGTGCTGGACCGGTGGATTTTCGAGAAGACGCTCTTGCCCGGCGAGCGGTCGGCGCTGTTCGAGTCGTCGAGCCGCATTCAGAAGGAATACGGCGCGGCGGATCGGATCTGCTATTTCTACACCCGCGTGCTCGGCCCGCACAACCAGCCCGGCGAGGTCGCCCGCGTGGAACTGCCCCGCTGGGTGGCCGACGACGAAGCCCTCGTCGCGCTCGTCCATAGCGTCGTCCTCAGCGAGTGTGACAAAGGAGACGGCTACCCGATGATCCTGTCCGAGGCGCACGAGCGCGCCGTCATCCGCGCGAAGGAAAAGGAGGTGTTCTACCAGATGATGGAGCACACCCTGCGCGGCGTGGGCCGTCCCCTCGCCACGTCGGCGAAGGCGACTTCCAAGAGAACGCCGTTTGGGTAAAGCGTGGGTGGTTCGCTCGGCTGCGCCTCATTCGTGGTGGGTTTGTAGGTTAGAGGGCGACCGTGCGTTGAGCAGAACCGCAGTCCGTCCCCGCCCAACGACACGTCCGAGCAGCGAGCATCTACCAACTACAGACCTCCATGTCCTTCGCCGAAATCGTCGCCTCGTCTACCCGGTCGTTCGAGGGCGAGGTGTATTACGAGGCCGAGTTGCCCGATTTTGGGTCGTGGGTCGAGGTCGAGCACGCGAACGGCACGACGCTCTACGGACTCGTCAGCCACGTCGAGATCGGCTCGCTCGATCCCAACCGCCGCATCCGGGCGTATGGGATGGACGAAGGCGAACTGCGCCGCGAGCGTCCGCAGATCCCCGAGTTGATGCTGAAAACGTGCCGGGGCCAGTGGCTCGCTTACCGCACGAAAGAGGGCGTCGTCCGCCAGACGCTCCCGCCCCAGCCGCCGCCGCTGCACTACCCCCTCGCGCACTGCACGCCCGAGGCCATCCGCGCCATCGGCGCACCCTACGACTTTCTCCGCACCCTCGCCCGCAACCCCGATCCCGAGGTGCCCGTCGATGAACTGCTCGTCGCTTCGCTGACGCGCATCGGTGAGGCGCAGGCGACGGAGGAGCAGAAAGAAGCCGCCCTCGTCGAAGCCGCCCGCGCCCTCAGCCGTCTGTTGAACGACGACCACGAGCGCCTGCACGCGGTTTTGAGAAGGGCCGTATAACCTTTGCGGTTCAGCCGCCGGGAGGAACGGCACAGCGGCGGAGCAAAGCTATGACTGGCGCCGGAAGGGGCCGAGGACGCTGTTCCTCCCTTTGGGGGCACGTTTGTGTCAGACGGCCCGGTCAGCGTCGTGGTGTTCTAACAGCGCTCGGATCCCAGCCGCCGCGCTCGCCTGCTCGGCCGGGTCGCAGTAGAGCGCCAGACTTCCGGAGAGCGTCCGCATTATCGGGCGACTCCAGCCCGAGCAGACGGAACAATGCCGTCTGTAGCGGGGCTGGGAGGGCTTGGTAGGGATCATCATTGAGCCGTCCAGCGAGCAGGACAGCTCGTCCGGCGACGCCTTGACAATCCGCCAGAGCAGCGCGTCGTAAGCCGCCAGCCGCTCCGCAGGGGCCGAGGCTTCGAGCAGAGACCGGGCAGCGTCAAGCACAGAGGAGGAGAGTACCAGTTAACGGTAAAGTTCAGCAGCGCCGCGAAGCGGGGTCGGCTTGGACGAATTGTTAGGCGCCGCCCTGACTGGCAACACCCTGCAGCGTTGCGGCATCAGGCTGGCCCGCGAAGTAGTGTGCCAGAGCGTTGGAGAACAACGGCTCCGCCGGCGCGGCTACGCTGAATAGAGTAAGGCAGGATCTGAACTTCATAGCGTCCAGCTCGCCTAGAATCGTGGTCGCCGGTACCGACCCGTGCGCCAGCATGGCGTGGATAGCCTCGCGCAGCCGGGCGCCCAGTACGGGATGCGCTAGGTAGGCCGCGGCTTCAGCGACGCCGGACAAGCCGTACCGTTGCGATGTGAGACTGCGGCCCAAGCCCACCAGCTGAGGGAATACATACCAGACCCAATGCGACCGCTTCCTGCCGGACCGCAACTCGGCAAGGGCAGTGCTGTACGACGCGCGTTGGGCTTCAAGGAAACGAGAGAGCCCAAACGGATCAGATTGCGTGGACATGCAGTGCGAGGGCTAACGACCAAGTTTTGCCACGCACAGGCGGCAGCGTGTGAAAGGGCACGATACACCGCCGCGCTGCAACGCGCAAACCGGGCTACGGTGCGTCGGCCAGCGGCGACGGGTTACCCGGCAAGGCGGGCGCGAAGAAAGGCTGCTGACGAGGGGCGACGAGGTACCGACGAACGGCGAGCGGGCAACGAACGACGACGCGCCACGAACCGCTGTGCTGTTTACGGGCAGGATTGAACGGAGGCCCGCCCGCCGTGCCGGGTAATCAATGATTGAGCGGAGGCTTGGGTCTGTTATCAGGATCTCATTCCGGATAACACCCCCGCACGATACGGGCTATCTCATGCCTTTTCAACAGATAGTGCCCGCTCGCGCCGAACGAAAACCGGGGCGCATCTGAATAACGAGCCGCAGTCCTGCTAAAAAATCACGCCCAGCCGGAAGGGGAGGGCGAGGCTGACTTTGCTCTCGGCGACAATGAGCGCGGGGTCGACTTCGTAAAAAAGACTCGTCTCGCGCAGGCCCATCACCTGACCCACGCCGAGGTGGAACGTCGGGCCGCCGTTGGTTTCGTCGTCGCGGTTGACGGGCAGGTAGCCGCCGAAGCCTGCCGTGAGGTAGGTGAGCCGGTTGCGGTAGTCGGGCAGGTTGACGATGATGGAGAGCGCGGGCGTGACGACGTACGTGGCGTCGCGGCGGCCCTGCAGGATGAAGCCCGTCACGCCGAGGTCGACGGCGGCGGAGAGGTCGGCGTTGATGGGCGCGGAGGCGCGACCCAGCAGGCCGAGGCCCAGCCCGTCCTCGAACGAGATCAGCCCGTTGAGGGCGAGGCCAAAGCGCGGCGTGATGGCGTCCTGCGCGTGCGCAGTGGGCGCGGCCATCAGGAGCGCGGCGAGCGCCGCGAGGAGCAGGCGGGGAAAACGAGGCATGGGGCGTGAAAGGCGGGGTGACGGCAGAAAAGGGAGCATCGGCACGCGGGGTCGCGCGGCGATGCGGGCAACTTACGAACGCCCTCCGGCCGCGTTTCGCGCCCCACAGGGCTTTCACCTTCCAAACCCGCCGACGGGTGCCGGGCCGCCCTCACGCCACGCGCCCGGACCTTTCCAGGCGTTGCAGCGCCGTGGCGCGGTACGTCCGGCTGATGGGCAACACGCGCCCGCCCACGCGCACTTCCGAGGCGGTGAAGCTCTCCACGTATCCCAGCGCGACCAGAAACGACCGGTGAATCCGGACGAAGCCATGGGGTGCCAGCTCGCACTCCAGGTCGGCCAGGCGCATCTTTGGCATGAACGTGCCCCCGCGCGTGTGCATCCGCACATAATCGCTCAGGCTTTCGACGAACAGGAGGTCGGCCACGGCGAGGCGCTCGGTGCGGCGGTCCACCCGGATGTGCAGGTGCGGCGCGGCGTCGGCGCGTTCCGGCAGCGCTGCCGGAACGCGCGAAAGCGCCCGGTACTTTTCCACCGCCCGCAGCAGACGCGGGAAACCGATGGGCTTGAGCAGGTAATCGACGGCGTCAAGCTCGAACCCTTCGAGCGCGTAGTGCCGGTGGGCGGTCGTAAAAACGATGCGCGGTGGGCGTTCGAGCGCGGCGACGAACCCGAGGCCGGTGAGGTCGGGCATCTCGATGTCGAGAAAGACGAGGTCGATGGCTTCGCGCCGGACGACGGCGAGGGCGTCCATCGCGGACGAACATGCCGCCAAGACGGTCACGTCGGAGATTTTGGCGAGGTGCATTTGCAGCACGCGGAGCGCGATGGGTTCGTCGTCAACGAGAAGGCAGCGGATCATCGGAAGCGTGGATCGGCAGGGTGAGGCGCACGCGGAACGCGTCGGCGGTGTGCGCCACGTCAAGCGTGTGCGAATTGGGGTAGAGGAGGGCGAGGCGCTGTCGCACGTTCGCCAGCCCGATCCCGCTGCGTGTGCGGTCGGAGGCGTCGGCGGGTGCCGTGGCCGGACGGCTGTTCGCGACCTCGACCGCCAGCGTCCCGTGGTCGGCGCCCAGGGCGATGTGGACCCACGGGCGGGCAATGGACGGATGGACGCCGTGCGTGAAGGCGTTTTCGACGAGTGGCATCAGCAGCAGCGGTGCGATGCGCGCTGCGGTGGGTGGCTCCGGCGCGGTAACGCGCACGTCCACGGGCGTGCTGTAGCGCAGCGTTTCGAGCGCGATGAAGGCCTGGAGGTGCGCGATCTCGCCGTCGAGCGGCACGAGCGGCCCGTCGCAGCGGTAGAGCATGTAATCGAGCAGTTCAGCGATGCGGAGGACGGCGTCGGGGGCGGCGTCGGAGCGCTCGAGCGTGAGGCCGTACAGGTTGTTGAGCGTGTTGAAGAGGAAGTGCGGGTGGAGTTGCGCCTTGAGGCGTTCGAGTTCGGCGGCCAGCCGGAGGCGTTCGGCCTCGGCGTGCGCGGCGCGCAGGCGCTGCGAGTGCCCGGCGAGGTCGGCGGCGAGGGCGAGCAGGACGGTGACGTAGAGCGCCAGCACCATCCCCGTCACGTCGAGCGCGGCGGGTGGGACGGCGCTGAGTTCGTAATCCGCCAGAAAGACGAACGCCGCGACGACGATCAGCAGCTCCAGATACACCGATGCCACGAGCGTGTACAGGCTGTAGAGCGCGAAGCGGCCGTAGCGGCGGCGTAGCAGAAAGCGCGGCACGAGAAAAGCCGTCAGCACGTACGTCGTGCCCATCGCCACCGGCAGCAACAGCGCCACGAACAGCAGGCTCTGCGCGTACGGCACGGGGCCGCGCCCGAAATAGAAGCCGAAAAACAGCGCTACGCCCGTCCAGAACGCCGCGTGCGTGTACAGCGGAAACGGCGTGCGGACCGGTGGGGGCGACGGCGGCAGCAGGGAAGGGCGGCGGAGCATGACGCTCCAAACATAGCACGCCACCCGGGCCGGCACCTCACTCAGGCAGCGACGCGTCGGCGAAACGCACGGCTCGGAAGGTAGACGGCACGCGGGCGGCGGCAGGTGACACAGGCCGACGCAACACCGCTGTTCACCCATCCGCCGCCGCGCTCCCGTCGTGCGCCGTGCGTCCGCCGATACGGCTCACTTTCGCGTGAGCGGGCTGCTACTTTCGCTGGCGACACCCCCGATCTCCACGACTTCCATGTTTGATCTCCTCGCGCAGGGCGGATACCTGTTCATGCTGCCGCTGACCCTTCTCGCCCTCGCTGTCGTCGGCACCGCCATCTGGGCGTTCGCGGCGCAGTTTCGCGGTTCCGCCGTCGCAGGGGCACGGGCCGTGTTCCACCTTGGCCTGTTCGCTTTCGTGCTCGGCCTCCTCAGCCAGGCCATCAGTTTGTACCAGATGTTCGCGGCCATCGAGTCCGTCGGCGGCAGTGTGGCACCGGCCCTCGTCGTCGGTGGGCTGCGCGTGTCGCTCATCGCGCCGGTGTTCGGCGTCCTCATTTTCGTGGTGGCGCTGGTGCTGCACGGGGCGCTCCGCCTGCACGGGCGTGTGCGCGGCGAGGTGCCGGGCCGGTGATCCTCCAGATGCCACACGAAATCTCTGCTTCTGCCACCCGTCTGCGCCTCCTCACCATGTCCCGCCTGGTTTTCGCTCTCGCCCTCGTCGCCGCTCTCACCCCGTCCCTTGCGGGCGCTCAGGACGCCGCGCGCGTTCGGGGGGACAGCCTGAGGATGGTGGGAGATCTGGCTGGCGCGGTCGAGGCGTATCGCGGCCTTTTGAACAGCTTTGAGGATCGGGAGGTCACCTACGCACTGGCTAGCACGTTCGCCCTCCAGCCCCAGTTTGCCGACAGCGCGTTCCACTACCTGGCGCTGTCCGATGAGCGTTCGATGCAGCCGCTTTGGGACTCCGACTTGTACCTCCTGACCCGCGACGCACGATGGAGCCTGGTCGAGCAGGCGCAACTCGATAAGCTGGAGGGCCAGGTGACAGGGGCCTTTGACCGGGAATATGCCCGGGCACTGCTGAATATCCGCATGAACGAGTGGACATTTCGGTACCACATCATGCTCGCCTTTCGCAAGCTGGGGCCGGAGTCTCCCGTCCTGACGGCCCTAGCCACAGCAATGGGCGAGCACCACGACGACAACCTGGTGCGGCTCCGAAAGCTGGTCGAGGAGCACGGGTGGCCCGAGTTGTCGAGCGTCGGGGAGGAAGCGGCGTACGCCGCGGGCAACGTCGTCAACCATTCCGACCTGGCCACCCGCCGGCACTACCTCCCGATCCTCAAAGCCGTGTGCGAGCGGGGCGAGTGCGACTGGTCGCGCTACGCGCACATCCTCGACCGCACCGAATTGGAACTCGGCAACCCTCAAGTCTACGGTACGCAGATGGAGCAGAACGACGAGACAGGCCGCTACGAACCCCGTCCGATGGTGGACCCCGAGCGCGTCAACGAGCGGCGCGCGGCGAAAGGGATGGAGCCCATCGAGGTGCAACTCCGCCGTTTCAACGAGAGCATGGCGCGCGATTTTGGAACTGGAGAAAAGGAGGATGGGCGGTGAACGCAAGCGGTGCTGTGCATGGGTCACGCGGCAGCCTGAACGCGCCCGTGGAGATTTAAGAGGGCACGCAGAGGTGACGATGACGAGGAGAGCACTCCTCCCTACCTGCGCCCCCAATGGACGACCTCGTCAAAGACTTCCTCGTCGAATCGTTCGAGATTCTCGAACGCGTCGATAGCGACCTGCTGGCCCTCGAACGCGGCGACGCCGCCGCCGACCGCCTCGCCAGCATTTTCCGTGGTGTCCACACCATAAAAGGCACCTGCGGCTTTCTGGGCCTCGAACGCCTCGAATCCGTCGCCCACGTTGGCGAGAACGTGTTGAGCAAGCTGCGCGACGGCGAACTCGAGCCGTCACAGGAACTCGTCAGCACAATCTTCCGCCTGCTCGACCGCCTGCGCGACATCATCACCGAGATTGCCGTGACGGGCGGCGAACCCGACGGTGACGACGAGCCGCTCAAAGCCGACCTCAACGCCTGGCTCATTGGCTCGCCTGCGGCCCGGCCGTCGGTTGTGGTGGCTCCTGCTGCCGCCCCGGCGCCTGCTGCCGTTCCTGAAGCCGCCGCCGTTCCTCAACCTGCAGCCGTTCCTGAACCTGTCGCAGAGTCATCTGCTGCCGAAGCACCCACGCCGCCCGCTGTTGAAATCCCGGCCGGGAAAACGGCCGTCGTGCAGCCCGAGGCGCCGGCCCGCCGCAGCGAAGCCCGTTCCGTGGCCGACTCGACCGTCCGGCTGGACGTGACGCTGCTCGACCGCCTGATGAACCTCGTCGGCGAACTTGTGCTGACACGCAACCGCGTCTTGCAGCAGTCCGCCAGCATCGGCGACGCCGACCTGACCAACATCGCGCAGCACCTCGACCTGACGACGACGGAGTTGCAGCGCACGGTGATGAAAACGCGCCTCCAGCCGCTTTCCGTCGTCTGGAACAAGCTGCCGCGCATCGTGCGCGATCTGTCGCTGAGTTGCGGCAAGCAGGTGGAACTCGTCACCGAGGGCGAGGAGACCGAACTCGACAAGGCCATCATCGAGGCGGTCAAAGACCCGTTCACGCACCTCGTCCGCAACGCACTCGACCACGGCATCGAAGCGCCCGACGTGCGCGCCGCAAAGGGCAAAAACCCGACGGGCACGCTGCGCCTGACGGCGACGCAGGAAGGCGGGCAGGTCACCATCCAGATCATCGACGACGGCGGCGGCATCGACCCGGAAAAGGTCAAGGCCAAAGCCATCGAGCGCGGCCTGCTGACCCCCGCACAGGTGGCGGGGCTGTCGCACCGCGAGGCGCTCAACCTCATCTTTCTGCCTGGCTTCTCGACCGCCGCCACGGTCAGCAACGTGTCGGGCCGAGGCGTGGGCATGGACGTCGTCCGCACGCACATCGAAAAACTCGGGGGCTCCGTCGATGTCGAAAGCAGGCTCGGCGAGGGCAGCGTCTTTTCGCTCCGGATTCCGCTGACGCTGGCTATCGTGCCCGCCCTCACGGTGCGCTGCGGAAGCGAAACCGTAGCCGTGCCGCAGTCGGGCATCCTCGAAATCGTGAGCCTCTCGGGCAACGAGAGCAGCACGTTCGACATGGACGGCCAGCGGGTGCTGCGGCTGCGCGACCGGCTGCTGCCGCTGTTGCCGCTGCGCGAGGCGCTCGACCTCGAAGGCGAGGCCGCGTCGTCGGGCGTTGTGATCGTGTGCCAGAGCGACGGGCGCACCGTCGGGCTCGTGGTGGATTCGGTCGTCAGGACGCAGGAAATCGTCGTCAAGCCGCTCGGCAAGTGGGTTTCCAGCATCGGCCTCTACGCCGGCGCGACGATCCTTGGCGACGGCACCGTAGCGCTCATCCTCGACGTGCCCGGCCTCATCGTCAGAGCCGCCTTCAAGGGCGAAGACACGCGCCGGGCGGTCGTCGATGCCGGTGAGGCACGCCGCCGCACCTTCGTGCGCGCCATGATGGTGCGCGCCGGACACCGCCGCATCGCCATCCCGCTCGACGCCGTCACGCGGCTGGAGGAGATCCAGACGGAGGCGCTCTCGTGGCTGGGCGCGCAGGAAGTGGTGCCGTACCGCGGCAGCATCCTGCCCGTCGTGCGCGTCACGCAGGCCACCGCCGAAGCGCGCGCCACCAACCTCGTCGTGTGCAGCGTGGAGGGCCAGACCTTCGGTGTCGCCGTGGACGAGGTGTTGCAGGTCAGCGAAGTCGACCCGGCGGCGCAGTCCTACCACGCCGATGCCGCCTCGGGCGTGGCGCTCATCGAAGGCGCCGTCACCGAATGGCTCGACCTCGCCGCCCTCGCGGCCACCTGCGCGCTGCGCTACGAAGACTCCGTTTCGCTGAACTGATGGAGGTTGGTTTGCTGCCAGATTTATAACCAACCCGACAAACTCAGTCAACAAACAAACTCACACCCCCGCCCCCATGCAACTCGTCACCTTTTTCGTCGGCCCGTACCAGTTCGGCATCGACGTGCTCCGCGTGCAGGAAGTGCTGCAGATGCAGCCCGTCACCCGCATCCCCGTCGCGCCGCGCGTGGTGGCAGGCCTGCTCAACCTGCGCGGCCAGATCCTCACGGCGCTCGACTTGCGCTCGTTCTTCGGGATGGACGCGACCGACGACCCGAGCCAGCGCATGAACGTCATCCTCCCTTACCGCGAGGACGTCGTCAGCCTCGTCGCCGACCGCGTGGGCGACGTGGTGCAGGTGGACGAAGACACCGTCGAGGGCCTGCCGCCCAACACGCCCGAGGTCATGCGCCCGCTGCTCCGGGGCGTGGTTCCCGGTGAGGGCCGCCTGCTCTTCGTCCTCGACGCCGACCACTCGCTCGACATCATGCTCGACCAGGTCGAGGTCGCGTGATGGACGCCGCCCCTGCTTCCAAAAAACGCATCCTCGTCGTCGACGACTCGGCGCTCATCCGCCGCGTCATCACGATGGCGCTGGCCGCCGACGACCGCTTCGAGGTCACCACCGCCGTCAACGGACAGCGCGCCCTTGACGTGCTCGACCGCGTACGACCGGACGCGATGACCCTCGACGTGGAGATGCCCGAACTCGATGGGCTGGGCACGCTGCGGGCGCTCCGCGAAAGGCGCCGCCGGTTGCCCATCGTCATGTTCAGCACGCTCACCGAGCGCGGCGCCGCGACGACCATCGAGGCGCTCACGCTGGGCGCGTCCGACTACGTTACCAAGCCTACCGGCACGGGCTCGCTCGAAGTGTCGATGCAGCGCGTGCGGGCCGAGTTGCTGCCCAAACTGCACGCGCTCCTGCGGATGGACGCGCCGGGGTCGGCTCCCAAGGTCTCCGCGCCTGCGCCCCCTGTGCGCGTGTCCATGCCGCCGCGCACGCACCTCCACCGGGCCACCGAAGTCGTCGTCGTCGGCGTATCGACGGGCGGGCCGAGCACGCTGGAAACGTTTTTGTCGGCCCTGCCCGCCACGTTGCCCGCGCCCCTCGTCATCGTGCAGCACATGCCCGAGCACTTCACCCGCCAGCTCGCCCAGCGCCTCGACCGCCACTGCGCCCTCGACGTGCGCGAGGCCGAGGACGGCGCGGAAATCGCGCGCGGGCAGGTGTGGATCGCGCGCGGGGGGCGGCACTGCGAACTCCGGCGCGACGGCAGCCACCTGCGTCTCCGCCTCCACGACGGCCCGAGCGTTCAGTTCTGCCGCCCGTCGGTGGATGTGCTCTTCGACTCCGCCGCGCACGCGTGCCCTGGCTCGGCTCTCGCCCTCGTGCTCACCGGCATGGGCCGCGATGGCGCGCGCGGGGCGGTGACGCTGCGCCAGGCGGGATGCGACGTATTCGCCCAGGACGAGGCGTCGAGTGTCGTCTATGGAATGCCGCGCGCCGTCGTCGAAGCCGGCGCGGCCACCGCTTCCATCGCCCTCGAGGATCTCGCGCCGCGCCTCGTGCGCTACCTCACGCCGCACCGCGCGTCGGCCTTTCCTGCCACGGCGGTATGAATGCTGTGCTGACGCGCCCCGCGCCCTCGCGCGCCACGCGGAGCGATCCCTCTTTCTCGGCGGCAGACTTCGAGTTCGTTCGCAACCTGCTCTACACCCGCTCGGCGATGGTCGTCGAGCCGCACAAGGCGTACCTCGTCGAGTCGCGCCTGACGCAACTCCTGCGCGACACCTTCACGACGCACACGCGCGAGTCGATGCTGGCGGCCATGCGTCACGACCGCCGCTTGCAGGACGCGTTCGTGGAGGCGATGACGGTCAACGAGACGTCGTTTTTCCGCGACACGCACCCGTTCGAGTCGCTCAAAGATCACATCCTGCCCGACCTCCTCCAGCAGCGCCGCATCTCGCGCGTGCTCAACGTGTGGTGCGCTGCCTCGTCGAGCGGGCAGGAGCCGTACTCGCTGGCGATGCTGCTGCGCGACGCCTTCCCGTCGCTCGCGTCGTGGACGGTCAAGATCCTCGCCACCGACCTGTCGCAGGAGATGGTGATGCGTACCAAGCTGGGCACGTACTCGCGCATCGAGGTCGTCCGTGGCCTGACGCCCGACCTGCTCAAGCGTCACTTCCTGCCAATGGGCGAGCAGTTTCAGGTCAAGGCCGATCTGCGCCGCCTCGTCGAGGCCCGGGCGGTGAACCTCATCGGGCCGTGGCCGTCGATGCCGAAGATGGACCTGGTGTGCCTGCGAAATGTGCTCATCTACTTCGACGCCAAAACCAAGCGCGCCATCATCGACCAGATGGCCGACGTCATCAAGCCCGGCGGTGTGCTGATGCTGGGCGGCGCCGAGACGGTCTTTGGCCTCGACACCTCTTTCACGCGCGAGGTACACGGTCGCACGATGGTGTACCGGCGGACGTGAACAACGCGCGGGCGGGGAGCGCGGATGTACTTTAGGGGCGTACATCCAACCTCCCTGCCCGATGCGTCTTTTCCTGCTTTTCGTTCTCGTCCTCGCCGCCGCTCCGCTCGCCGCGCAGACACCCACCGCCGCCGCGCCCGAGGTCGCCATCGACGTGGCCACGATGGCCCCGTACCGCGAGGCCGCCGACAAGATCATCGCCGCCGCGCTCGCCGACAGCGCCGCCTGGAACCGGCTCGCCGAACTCTCCGACACCTTCGGCCCGCGCTTCAGCGGCACGCAGTCGCTCGAAGACGCCATCGACTGGATTCTGGAGGAGATGCAGGCCGACGGCCTCGAAAACGTGCGCGGCGAGAAGGTGATGGTGCCGCACTGGGTGCGCGGCGAGGAGTCGGTGGAGATGACTGCGCCGCGCTACGCGAAGATGGCCATGCTGGGCCTCGGCGGCTCCATCGCCACGCCGCCCGAAGGCATCGAAGCCGACGTGCTCGTCGTCTCGTCGTTCGACGAGTTGGAGCAGCGCAAGGCCGAAGCCGTCGGCAAGATCGTCGTCTTCGACGTGCCCTTCACCAACTACGGGCAGACCGTCCAGTACCGTTCCATCGGCGCGATCCGGGCGGCGCAGGCCGGGGCCGTCGCCTCGCTCGTCAGGTCCGTCGCCTCCGGCTCGATGTATACGCCGCACACGGGCGGGATGCGCTACGAGGACGGCGTCCCGAAAATCCCGCACGCCGCCATCACCGTCGAGGACGCGATGATGCTCCACCGGATGCAAGAGCGCGGCCAGCATGTGCGCGTACGCCTGAAGATGAGCGCGCAGACGCTGCCCGACGCGCCGTCGCGCAACGTCGTCGCCGAACTGCGCGGGCGTGAATTCCCCGACGAGATCATCGTCATGGGCGGCCACATCGACTCGTGGGACGTGGGGCAGGGCGCGATGGACGATGGCGGCGGGTGCGTGGCCGCGTGGGAGGCCCTCCGCATCCTCAAAGAACTCGGCCTGCGCCCGCGCCGCACCATCCGCGTGGTGCTGTGGACGAACGAGGAAAACGGCCTTGCCGGTGGCACCGCCTACCGCGACCAGCACGAAGCCGAACTCGACAACCACGTGCTCGCCATCGAAAGCGACAGCGGCGTCTTCGACCCGCTCGGCTTCGGCATCACGGGCAAGCATGAAGCCTACGCGCAGGTCGCCCAGATCAGCACGCTGCTCGAAAAAATCGACGCGGGCGAGATCACACGCGGCGGCGGCGGGGCCGACATCTCGCCACTGATGCGCCACGGCGTGCCCGGCATGGCGCTGCGCGTGGACGGCACCAGGTATTTCGACTACCACCACACGAACGCCGACATGATGGACAAACTCGATCCGCGCGAAGTGGCGCAGAGCGTCGCCGCGATGGCGATCATGAGCTACGTCGTCGCCGAGATGCCCGAGCGCCTGCCCCGCGATTTCGTCACGCCGGGCGAGTGACGCCACGACAGACGCCGCGACACAAAAACGCCCCCGCCGACACTCGTTCGGCGGGGGCGTTTTCTTTTTGCTTCTGCACTCAGAAAGGCAGATCGTCGTCGGGCGTGAAGCCGCCGTCGTCGTAGTCCGCTGCCGCCGGTGCGGCGCGGCGCTGCTGCGGGCGGTCGCCGCCGCGGTCGTTGCCGTAGCCGCCGCGGTTGCCGCCTTGATTGCTGCGCTGCTGCGGACGCTGCTGCGAGCGGGTGTCGTCGTAGTCGTCCGACGAGCCGCCGCCGCCCTCGCGTCCGCCGAGCATCTGCATCTCGCGGCACTTGATCTCGGTGGTGTACTTCGTCACGCCGTCCTTGTCTTCGTACGAGCGCGTCTGCAGGCTGCCTTCGATGTAGACCTGCGAGCCCTTCTTCAGGTATTCGCCGCAGATCTCGGCCAGTCGATCCCAGACCACGATGCGGTGCCATTCGGTCTTGTCGACCATCTCACCGTCGCGGTTCTTGTACGACTCGTTCGTGGCGATGTTGAAGTTCGCCACGGCGGTGCCGCTGGGGGTGTAGCGGACTTCCGGGTCTGAGCCCAGGTTGCCCACCAGAATGACTTTGTTGATTCCTCGTGCCATGACATCCTCCGTAGTTTGGAGTGGTTGGAAATGAGTCCCTGGCTTCGTTACATGAGTCCGCCGGTCTCTTCGAGACCGGCAAGTCCTGACAATCCGTACACGAGTCGCCAGAGGATGTGATAGGCTCCCGCGCGGCATTGCCCGGAAGCAACCGAACAGACACCCGCAGGAGAGAGGCGTAACCTCTGCCCGAAAAATACGGCAGCGGCGGTGCCAAGGGTGTGTCACCGCCCGTTTTGTTTATCCACAACCGCTCCCACGTCGCCCGTATGGCTGACCTTTACGACCCCGCTTTTCGCCCCGACGCCGACACCGTCGAAGCCCTCGCGCACTTTGTCGCCATCGTCCGCCGGTTGCGGCGCGACTGCCCGTGGGATCGGGAGCAGACGCACGCCTCGGTGCGCCACCTCCTTATCGAAGAAACCTACGAGGCCGTCGAGAGCATCGAAAAAGAGGACTGGACGGAGTTGCGCAAAGAACTGGGCGACCTCCTCCTCCACGTCGTCTTTCACAGCACGATGGGCGAGGAGGCGGGCACCTTCACGCTGCGCGAGGTGGTAGACGGCGAGACGGAAAAGCTCGTCCGCCGCCACCCGCACGTATTCGGCGAGGCGCGCGTGTCGGGTACGGACGAGGTGCTGCAAAACTGGGAGAAGATCAAGATGACCGAGGGGCGGAAGGCATTGCTCGACGGCGTGCCCGGCGCGCTGCCCGCGCTCCTGCGCGCGTACCGGGTGCAGGAAAAAGTGGCGGGCGTCGGCTTCGACTTTCCCGACGCGCAGGGCGCGTGGGACAAGGTCGAGGAAGAGCTGAACGAAATCCGCGCCGTGCCGCCCGATGACGCCGACGCCCGCGAGCGCGAGTGGGGCGACCTGTTTTTCGCCCTCGTCAATTACGCGCGGCAGGTGGGCGTGAACCCGGAAAACGCGCTGCAACGCACCAACACCACGTTCGCGCGGCGCTTCGGGCACGTCGAGGCGCGGCTGCGCGATGCCGGGCGCTCGTTCGGCGAGGCGACGCTGGCGGAGATGGACGGTTACTGGAACGAAGCCAAAGCGCTGGAACGGCAGAAATGAGGCCCCGTTACGGGCACCCCTATCCGTAGCCCGAATGCCCTCGTACCTCGAAGCCATCGCCACCGGCACACCCGCCCACACGGGTACGCAGCAGGAAGCCGCCGCCTTCATGGAGCGCGTAACGTCGCTGCCAGAGAACATCCGCAGCCGCATTCCGATGCTCTACGAGCGTAGCGGCATCGAACGGCGATATTCGGTGGTCGAAGACTACGTGCGCGAGGCAGAGGATTTCTCTTTTTACCCACCCACGTGGTCCCTCCAACCGCCGCCCACGACAGGCCAGCGCAACGACATTTACAAGGCGACCATCGTGCCGCTCGCCGAGCGTGTCGCTGCCGATGCCCTCGAACAGGCAGGTCGTTCGCCGGGCGAGATCACGCACGTCGTGGTGGCGAGTTGCACGGGCTTTTTCGCCCCCGGCCTCGACATCGAACTCGTTAAACGCCTCGGCCTGCCGCCGACGACGCGTCGGGCCATGATCGGCTTCATGGGCTGTTACGCCGCTTTCAACGCGCTGCGCGTGGCGGACGGCTTCTGCAACAGCGGAGAAGATGCCGTCGTGCTCGTCGTCTGCGCCGAACTCTGCACGCTGCACTTCCAGGTCAACGACTCGATGGAGCAGGCCGTCGTCAACTCGCTCTTCGCCGATGGGTGTGCCGCCGCTGTCGTCTCGAACCGTGAAGCACCCGGCACGCTCGCGTACGTCGACAACCACGTCCTCCTCGACGACGATTCGATGGAGGACATGTCGTGGGCCGTGGGCGACACGGGCTACACCATGGGCCTGACGAGCCGCGTCCCGAAGATCATCGCGCGCCACCTGCCCGCGTATCTGGGTCAATTGCTTAGACGCGAGGAGCTGACGCAGAATGACATCGAATGGTGGGCCATCCACCCCGGCGGGCGCGCCATCGTCGAGAAGGCGCAAGAGGTGCTCGCCCTCCCCGACGAAGCCGTCGCCGACAGCTTTGCCGTCCTGCGCGATTATGGCAACATGTCCTCGCCTACCATCCTGTTCGTGCTCAAACGCTTTCTCGAAAAGCACCGCGCCGCCGTCGAAAGGGGCGAAAAAGGCATCGGCTACGGCGTGGCGATGGCCTTCGGGCCGGGCCTGACGCTCGAAGGGGCGCTGTGGAAGGGCGTGGAGGCCTGAACCTTCAGGGTCTTCAAGAATCTGAAAGTTCGGTCGCACGAAAATGAGAAACCCGTCAGGTTTGCGAAACCTGACGGGTTCTGACCACAGCCTGACGGAATTTTACCGCGTCACCGGTCGAGGTTGGGCTCGCCGGTGTAGCCGGGGTTGCGCTGGAGGAATTCCTCGTAGAGGCGCGTCTGGCGGCTTTCCATCGGAATCAGGTAGCCGTCGATAAAAACGTGGCGGATCTCCGTCTTCGTCTCGAACGGGTCGCCCGTGGTCACGAGGACGTTCGCCATCTTGCCGTTTTCGAGCGATCCGAGCTTGTCGGCGACGCCGAAGATCTGGGCGGGCACGATGGTGACGGCGCGCAGCGCGGCCTCCTGGCCCATGCCGTACGCCGCCGCGAAGCCCGCGTGGTACGGCAGGTTGCGCGTGTTTTCCACCTCGCCCGAGCGAATGGCCACCTGCACGCCCGCCTGCGCCAGGAGGCCGGGGTTGGCGTACGCCTTGTCGTAGCGGTCGGCGTCGCGCGTCGGGATCGTCAGCACCGGCCCGGCCAGCACGGGCACGCCCGCCGCGGCGATCTTGTCGGCCACGCGCCAGCCTTCGAGCACGCCGCCGAGCACGACGTTGCCTTTCAACCCGCGCTCCTCGATCCATTCGAGGGCTTTCAGGATGTCACCGGCGGCGTTGACTTCGATGAGCAGCTTGCGCTCGCCGCGCACGACCTCGGCCAGCGCGTCCATCGCGGGCGCGTACGGGCGGGCGCGACCCGCTTCGGGGCTCGCGTTCTGTGCCGAGTCGATGCGCGCCTGGAGCACAGCAGCATCCCACGTGTCGTTGAGCTTCGCGAGGGCCTTGTCGGCGGCTTTTTTGATGTCCTCGTCGGAGCGCCGGTCGAAGCCGCCGCGCCGCCCCGTGCGGGGGAATTCGAGCATCACGAGGCGCGTGTCTGCCACCGACATCTGCTCGGGCGTGTAGCCGTGCAGGTTCACGAGCGCCGCTGTGCCGGGGAACAGCCCGCCGCCGGGCATCGACAGGATCGTCGTGACGCCGTTGACGCGGGTGACGGGGAAGATGACCGAGTTGGGGTTAATGGCCGTCAGCGCCTGGAAATGCGGGATGATGTCGCCGATGTCGTCGCCGTCGCGCGTCTCGGAGAGCGAGCCGACCTCGGTGAGGCCCGCGCCCGAGCCGCTGTCGATGAGGCCGGGATAGATGGACAGACCCGTGCAGTCGATCACCTCGGCGTCGGCGGGCACGGCGACGTTCTGGCCGACGGCTTCGATGACGCCGCCGCGAATCACGACCGTCCCGTTTTCGATGACGCCGTTGGTGACCGTCACGACGCGGGCATTGGTGAGCGCGAACACGCCGCGCCGTCCGGGTTCTTTGCCGTCCGGTGGCGTTGCGGCGTGGGAGACGAGGGGCGCGAGGGCGAGCAGCAGGCAGAGAAAAAGCTTCATCGTCGTCAGGATCGAAAAGGGGAGGTCAGCGGCTGGAGCGGTCGAGGACGAGTTCCATCAGGTCGGTGTCCTGCATGCAGCGGTCGCCGCCGTGCTCGGTGTGGATCGTCACGGCATCGAACTTCTCCGCCGGGTTGACGAGCAGCCGCTGGTCGTCGCCGTCGCGGGCGATGTCGAAGCGCATGACGCCATCGACCCACACCTTCTGCGGCACGGCGTAGATGGAGAGCGGGTGGTGGCTGAACAGCGCCAGATCCGCCTCTTTGCCCACCTCGATGGAGCCGATGCGGTCCTCGACGCCCAGTTGCCGCGCCGGGTTGATGGTGATGAGCCGCAGTGCTTCGTCGTCGGTGAGGCCGCCGTAGTGCTGCGTTTTGGCCGCCTCGTGGTAGAGGTGCCGGTTGAGTTCGCCCGAGTCCGAGTTGATGCTCGTCACGACGCCGTTGCGCGTCAGGATGGCGGCGTTGTAGGCCGTCGAATAGTAGACCTCGAACTTGTACGCCCACCAGTCGGCAAACACCGACGCCATCGCGCCGTACGCGGCCAACTCGGGGGCCACCTTGAAGCCCTCGTTGACGTGCTGGAAGACGATCCGGTCCACGCCGAAATCCTTCAGCACGCGCAGGAGCATCAGGATTTCGTCGGCGCGGTAGCTGTGGCAGTGGATGATGACGTCGCCGCGCAGGATGTCGGCCATCGTTTCCATGCGCAAACTGTAGGCGGGCGGGGCGATGTTCGGGTCGCGCTCGGCGCGTGTCTTCGCCTCGTCGTACAGCCGTGCCTCGGCAAAGGCCGAGCGGATGACCTGCTCGACGCCCATGCGGGTGGCGGGCACCACGCCGTAGCCGCGCCCGTGTACGCGTGTCGGGTTCTCGCCGAGGGCGAACTTGATGGTGCGCGGCGCGCCGTCCATCTTGATGGCATCGGGGTCGCGCTCGCCCCAGCGGTGCTTGATCGTTTCGCTCTGCCCGCCGATGGCATTGGCGGAGCCGTGCAGGATGTGCGAAACCGTCACGCCGCCCGCGAGCGCCCGGTAGATGCCGATGTCGTACGGGTCGAGCACGTCTTCGATCTGCACCTCGGCGGTGACGGGGCTGGTGGCCTCGTTGACGCTCGACGTGGCGATGTGCGAGTGCGCATCGATGATGCCGGGCATGAGGTACATCCCCGTGCCGTCAACCGTCGCCACGCCGCCGGGCGCGCGCAGGTTCTGGCCGACCTCGGCGATCTTGCCGTCGCGCACGAGCACGTCGGTGTTTTCGAGCGTGCCCTTCGTGACCGTCAGCACCGTCGCGTTGCGGACGAGGACGCTGCCGGTGCGCTGGGCGTGGAGCGCCGGGGCCATAAGACCGATCAGCAGAAGAAAGAGGCTGTATTTCATAGCAGGAATAGAGGCAGGAGTTTGTCAGATGGTCGGGTTCGCTGGTGGTTAACCAACCCAACCCGCCAGCTTTCACGGCACGCGGGTGCCCGAGAACGGCAGCGGGCCGACGCTGGGCACGTCGAGGGTGCCTTCGAGCGCATCGCCGTCGATGGTGGCGGTGGCCGCGATGCGCCCGAACTCGCCCGCGTCGAACGAGAAGGTGAGCGTCGATCCGCCTTGCTCCACGTTTTCGAGGGTGGCCGTGCCACCCATCATGTCCACGAACAGCGTCCCGCCGAGGGCACCGGCCTCGCCGGTGATGGTGAGTGTGCCGCTCGTGGTGCCTTGCGGCGTGGGAATGTCCACCGACCACGTGCCGACGGCCGTAGCCGTTGCAGCAGCACCGTTGGCCGCGCCGTTTTTCTTCGGCTTCGGCTTCTCGTAGGTGTACCGCTCACCCTCGACGAAGACGTAGCGCACGGCGGCTTTCTCGTCGAAGAACGGTTTGTCGGTGATGACGAGGTTGGCGACTTTGCCGGTCTCTACCGTTCCGAAATCGCGGGCGATGCCCAGCAACTCGGCGGCGCGCGTGGTGAGCGCGGCCAGCGCGGCATCCTCTGACAAGCCGTTCTCGACCATCAGGCGCAGGTTTTTATGCACGTCGGCGGGCTTTACGTCGAGCGTGCTGAAGGCGAACGGGAGACCGACGGAGTCGAGCCGAGCAGCCGTCGCGTAGTAGTCTTTCCGCACGAGCGCGCTGCGGGCATCGAGGTTCGTCTTCTCGCCTTCGATGTCTTTGTAGGAAACGGTGCGGCGGTCGGAGACGAAAAACGTGTTGGGCGGGTCGGGCGCGACGGTCGTGGCGGAATCGGCCTTTGCCATCGTCGAGTCTTTCTTCGCGCTGCCTTTCGGGGCTTCCGGCAGTTCGAGCGTGAGCACGAGCGGCACGTCGGCGTTTTTGAGCTTGTCGAGCATCGTATACGCCTGCGCGTTGCCCGCGAGTACGAGCGTGAAGCCCAGTTCCTCGCCCAACTTCAGCGCACGGTACGCTTCGAGCGCGTCGTCGGTCTGGAAAAACACGGGCGTCGTCTTGCCGATCACGGGAAACAGCGCCTCGTGGACGGGATCGAAGGGCGGGCGGTCGCGTCCGGCAGGGCCTTTCGCGTAGTCGGCATCGAGTTTCTGGCGCCGCTGCGATTCGCGGTAGAGGTCGCGCCACGCGGCCATGATGCCCATGGGCGTGCCGGGGTAAACGCCGCGCGCGTTCTCGAACTGAGCGAACAGGCTCGTCTGGTCGCGCAGCACCATCTGGCGGGCGTCGTCGCGGTCGGTGAGGAAGACGAGGGCGCCCTGGCCGGGCAAAAAGCCGTCCTGCGGCACGGTGTGAGCGAGCGTGAAGCCCGCCTTCCGCAGCGCGTCGATGCTGCTGTCGTCGGACTTGAGCAGCGTCGTGGCGTGGCGCTCGGGCTGCCGACCGGCGCGGTCGTCGGGCGGATTGGCGGGGTCGTCCACGCGCGGCAGGGTGCCTTCGCGCTTGGGTGGGGCGATGCCTGCGTGGCCGAGGGCGTCGATGAAGCCGGCGTAGACGACGAGCGAGTCGCCCGCGATGCGCTCGGCATCGAAGGGGATGGTGGCGTTGGCGCCGACGGCCAGAATGCGTCCGTCGCGCACGACGACGGTGCCGCGTTCGATGACCTTGCCGGGGGCCTGCACGATGCGGGCGTTTTCGATGGCGAAGGTGCGCGTGACGCGCGGAACGTCGCTTTCGGGGCGCGTCTGCGCCGTGGCGGGGAGCGTCAGGAGGGCGAACAGCACGCCCAGACCGAGCGTGCGAAGGGGCTGTTGCATGAGCGGTTCGGGATGGATCGCGGCCAAGATAAGGGGAGCGGTTGGGAATGGAGGTTGGAAGAAAGGGGTTTTCCTCAGCTGCGCGCGCCGGTTTCCCAGTCCTCCACGACGGCGACGATGATGGTGTTGGTAGGGACGGTTTTCGACGCCATGATCTGCGCCACCACGGCTCCTTCTTTCGCCACCAGCACCACGTCGCCCACGCCCGCGCCGAAGTGCGGGTCGAGCGCCACCATCGCCTTGCGCCCCTCGACGGCGCCCTCCCGGTCGATGGGCCGGACGACGAGCAGCCGCGCCGGGCGGAACGCCTCGGCCTTCGTCGGAGCCGTCACGGTGCCTGTTACCCGGCAGAGGGTCATCGGTGGGGGAAGAGTAAGGGTGAAGGGCCACAGGCCCGCAGGGCGGCAGCGCAAAATAGCGGGTGGCGGCGGGAATGAGGCACACGACGGCTCGACGCTATCTTTTAGCACCGAAATTCGGGCACGAATACGCCTCGCTTTCCTACCCCTCCCGCCTCAACCCCACACCCACCATGTACAGCACCCAGGGCATCGAAGCCGTCGCCACGATCACCGAGTTGCGCTCGAAGACCGCCGAGATCGTCGAGCACGCGCGCACCCTCGACCGGGGCATCCTCATCCAGAAAAACAACGAGCCGCACGCGGTGCTGGTGTCGTACGAGCTGTACAAAAAGCTTCTACAGGCAAACGCGGCGCAGTCGGGGAAGAAGAGATCCTGAAGGTTTGCCAAACCTTTAGGGTCTGAGAGCGGCCCGCCCCCTACCTTTCGGCCTCCGAATTCTCCACCTCCGCCATGCCGATGTCTTCCTCGCTGCTCGCCGAATACGTCGCCAGCGTCGAGCGCGCCGCCGAGATGCTGCGCGCGCGCACCCACCGCCGCCCCTCCATCGGTCTGATTCTGGGCTCGGGGCTGGGCGCGCTGGCAGATGAGATCGCTGACGCCGAAACCGTGCCGTACGACGCGATCCCGGGCTTTGCCCGTTCGACCGTCGCGTCGCACGCGGGCAACCTGCTCTTCGGCACACTCGGCGGCGTGGACGTGGTGGCGATGCAGGGGCGCGTACATCTGTACGAGGGCTACGACGCCCGCGAGGTCACCTTTCCCGTGCGCGTGATGGCGGCGCTGGGTGTCAACACGCTCGTGCTCTCGAACGCGGCGGGGGGGCTCAACCCGCTCTATCGCCGGGGCGACCTGATGCTCGTCACCGACCACATCAACCTGCAGGGCGACAACCCGCTCATCGGGCCAAACCACGATGCCTGGGGGCCGCGCTTCCCGGACATGAGTGAGCCGTACGGCGTGGCGCTGCGCGAGCGCGCCGAGCGCGTGGCGCTGGAAAATGGCATCAAGCTGCACCAGGGCGTCTACGCCGCCGTCACCGGCCCGAATCTGGAGACGAAGGCCGAGTACCGCTTCCTGCGCACTATCGGGGCCGACGTGGTGGGCATGAGCACCGTTCCCGAGTGCATCGTCGCCCGGCACATGGGCCTCGACGTGCTTGCGGTGTCGGTCGTCACCGACGAGTGCTTCCCCGACTGCCTGCAACCCGTCGTGTTGAGCGAGATTCTGGCGGCGGCGAAAGACGCCGAACCCAAGCTGGCCACGATTCTGCGCGGCGTCGTTTCGTCGATAGGCGCGTCGTCGTGATCCGTGCCGGGTAAAGGCGTGTTTCCGTGGTTGTAGGGGTGGAATTAATTCTGCCCTTACGGCGTTGCAGGCTGTTTCACGCTGATCATTCCGACCCCCTTTTCTGCGTCATCCCCGCGAGGGCGGGAATGGCGATGTATAAATGCGTAGCTCTTCATGCACGAATTTCCGCACGTAAAACGCTTCGACCATCCCACTCTCGAACAGGAGATCCTCGACTGGTGGCAGCGTGAGCGCATCTTCGAGAAGAGCGTCGAGGATCGACCCGGCGCTCCAGCGTTCACGTTCTACGAAGGCCCGCCGACGGCCAACGGTCGCCCCGGCATCCACCACGTGATGGCGCGCACGATCAAGGACGCCTTCTGCCGCTACAAAACGCTGAAAGGCTACCGCGTGGCGCGCAAAGCCGGGTGGGACACGCACGGCCTGCCCGTCGAGATCGAGGTCGAGAAAAAGCTCGGCCTCGAAGGGCGGCACCAGGTCGACGGGCCGGGCGGCATCGGCATCGAGGCGTACAACCGCGCGTGCCGCGAAAACGTGCAGCAGTACACCGCGCAGTGGAACGAACTCACGCAGCGCATGGGCTACTGGGTCGACCTCGGTGATCCGTACGTGACGTTCCACAACACGTACATCGAGAGCGTGTGGTGGCTGCTCAAGACGATGTACGACAAAGACCTACTGTACGAAGGGTATAAAATCCAGTGGTACAGTCCGGGTACGGGCACGGTGCTGTCGTCGCACGAGGTGTCGCTGGGCTACAAAGAGGTGCAGGACCCGAGCGTGTACGTGCGTTTTCCCGTCGTGGGAGAAGAAAACACGTCTTTCCTCGCGTGGACGACGACGCCGTGGACGCTGATCTCGAACACGGCGCTGGCCGTCGGGCCGAAAATCCCGTACGTCCGGATCAAGAAGGCGACGGAAGAGGGGCACGAATTCCTGTACCTCGCCGAGGCGCGGCTGGCGGCGATCAAAGAGGACTACGAAGTCGTTGAGACGCTGAAAGGCGCAGACCTCGTTGGCAAAACGTACGCGCCGCCGTTCGGTTATTTCGTCGATGAACACGGCGCAGATGCCGCGTGGCGCGTCGTCTCGGCGGATTTCGTGACGACGGAGGACGGTACGGGCATCGTCCACCTTGCGCCCGCGTTCGGCGCGGACGACTACACCGTGGGGCAGCGCGAAAGCTTTCCGCTCATCAACCCCGTCGCGCCCGACGGCACGTTCACCGACGCGGCTCCGCTCGTGGCCGGGCAGTGGTTCAAGGACGCCGACAAAACCATCGTCCGCGACTTGCGCGAGCGCGGGCTTTTGTACCGCCACGATTCGTACCTCCACAACTACCCGCACGACTGGCGCAAGGGCACGCCGCTCATGATGTATCCCGTCGAGTCGTGGTTTGTCCGGACGACGGCCTACAAAGACAAGCTCATCGCGCTCAACGAAACCATCAACTGGCAGCCCGAGGGCATCGGGCAGGGGCGGTTCGGCGAGTGGCTGCGCGGCAACGTGGACTGGGCGCTCTCGCGCAAGCGTTTCTGGGGCACGCCGCTGCCCATCTGGCAGTCGGAAAGCGGCGATCACGTCGAATGCGTCGGCTCCATCGACGAACTGCGCGACAAAGTCGGCGGCACGTTCCCTCCAGAAGCCATCAACCCTGAGACGGGCGAGATCGACCTGCACCGGCCGTATGTGGACGCCATCACGTGGACGGCGCCCGACGGCAGCACGATGCGGCGCGTGCCCGACCTCATCGACGTGTGGTTCGATTCGGGGGCGATGCCGTTTGCGCAGTGGCACTACCCGTTCGAGAACGAGGAGAAATTCCAGGAGAACTTCCCGGCGGATTTCATCGCCGAGGGCGTCGATCAGACGCGCGGGTGGTTTTACACGCTCCACGCCATCGCCACGCTCGTGATGGATTCGGTGGCGTACAAAAACGTCGTCGTCAACGGGCTCGTGCTCGACGAGAACGGCGAAAAGATGTCGAAGTCGAAGGGCAACGCCGTCGATCCGTTCGTCATCCTGCCCGAGTACGGGGCCGACGTGGTCCGGTGGTACATGATGTCGAACGCGCCGCCGTGGGAGAACCTGCGCTTCTCGGAGCGCGGCTTGCAGGAGACGCTCCGCAAGTTTTTCGGCACGCTCGAAAACACGTACGCTTTCTTCGCCACCTACGCGAACATCGACGCGCCCGACTTCGGCGCGCCGCCGGTACCCGTCGAACAGCGCCCCGAACTCGACCGCTGGATTCTGAGCCGGCTGGCGACGGCGACGCGGGCCGTGGACGACGCCCTCGACGCTTACAACCCGACGAAAGCCGCCCGCGCCGTCGAGGCGTTCGTCGATGAACTCTCCAACTGGTACATCCGCCGCAACCGCCGCCGGTTCTGGAAAAGCGGCGAGACGAAGGACAAACTGGCCGCGTACCAGACCGTCCACCAGTGCCTCACGACCGTCGCGGTGCTGATGGCCCCCATCGCGCCGTTTTTCGCCGAGTGGCTGTACCGCACGCTCGCCGAAGCAACGCCCGAACGCGCCGCCGAATCCGTGCACTTGGCGCCGTTTCCCGACGTGGACGAACGCGTCATCGACCTGGACCTCGAACGCCGGATGGCGCTGGCGCGGACGGTGTCGTCGCTCGTGCTCGGCCTCCGCAACGAGGCCGGCATCAACGTGCGGCAGCCGCTGGCGCGCGTGCTCGTGGTGCTGGGGCCGGGCGTCGAAAAGCGCGACGTGGAGGCTGTGCGCGCCATCGTGCTGGACGAAGTCAACGTCAAAGGCGTCGAGTACGTCGGCGCGGCGAGCGACTTCGTGGAGCGGCGCGTCGCGCCCAACTTCCGCGTGCTGGGCAAAAAGCTGGGCGCGGCGATGAAAAACGCCAAGGCCCGCATCGACGCGATGACGGACGACGAGATCAGCGCGTTCGTGCAGCACGGCGCGGTGACGCTGGGCGTGGATGGGCAGGACGTGACGTTTGAAGGCGACGATCTCGTCGTCACGAGCGAGGGCGTGCCGGGCTGGCTCGTCGCCACCGACGGGCCGGTGACGGTCGCGCTCGACACCACGCTCACGCCCGAACTCGCGCAGGAAGGGCTGGCCCGCGAGGCCGTCAACCGCATTCAGAACCTGCGGAAAAGTGCCGGTCTGGACGTGACGGATCGGATCGCGATCACCTACGAAGCGAGCCCGCAGATGGCCGCGGCGCTGGCCGCGCACGCCGCCCACGTCAGGAACGAGACGTTGGCCGTCGAGTTGTCGGCGGGCGTGCCACAGGGCGTTTCCGAACGCTTCGACGTCGGTGAGGAGACCCTTTACATCGGTCTCGAGCCCGTGGCCTGACGCGCCTGAAGCACCACAGGGCGCGTCGTCTATTTCAACCCGCAGCCTCTTTTTCGAGCATCGACATGGCCAACGATAAAGAACACCGTACCGAGCCCACCGACGGCGACTTCCTCGCCACCGACAAGGTCGCCGTGCCTCTTCACGACGATCCCGCGGGCGACCTGGCCAGCGACCTCGCTCCCGGCGACGCGCCGTATGCCGACCGCAAGACGCCGTTTTCGGACGAGGATCTGGAGTTTTTCCGCAACCTCATCCTGGAGCGCCGCCGCGAGACGACCGAGGACATCGACACGATGAAGGCGCAGCTCGTCGATTCGCGCGAGCAGTCGGAGAACGACACCGCGTACTCGTTCCACATGGCCGACGCGGGCACCGACGCGATGGAGCGCGAGAAGCTCTACCTCATGATCGCGCGGCAGCAGAAGTTCGTCGGCTACCTCGACCGCGCGCTGGAGCGCATCAAGAACAAGACGTACGGGGTCTGTAAGGTGACGGGCAAGCCCATCGCCCGCGAGCGCCTGATGGCTGTGCCGCACACCGAAATCTCCATCGAGGCGAAGAAAAAGCAGAAGTGAGGTTGGGTTCGCACGCGTGGCTCGCGGCTGGTTGACGGTTCCGCTTGCTGCGCTCGCTGTTGGTTAGGCGGTTGGTTTGCTAACCAAACTCCATAACCAACCCAGCCAATCCAACCAGCCCTCCTATGCGCGCACTCTGGATTACGCTCGGGGTCATCCTCGCCGATCAGATCACCAAGACCATCGTCGTCCACACGATGACGCTGCGCGAGTCGATCCCGCTCATCGGCGAGTGGTTCAGGTTCACGTTCACGACGAACCCCGGCATGGCCTTCGGCATCACCTTCGGCCCGCCGGGGCTGATGCCCGCGCTGGCCATTATCGCCACGATTCTCATCGTCGTCTACATGTGGCAGGTGCGCAAGGCGCACGCGCCGTACCGGTGGAGCCTGGCGCTGATTCTCGCGGGCGCGCTCGGCAACATCATCGACCGGGTGTTCTACGGCGCTGTGTACGAGGGCTGGGGCCTGTTTCCGGGCTCGGGCCTGTTCGCGGGCGAGGTGGTGGATTTCGTCCACTTCGACTTCGGCTTCGTCCGCTTCGACCCGCCTTTCTTCGACCCTGTGGGCCTGCAGCTCTGGCCCATCTTCAACCTCGCCGACGTGGCCATCGTGTGCGGCGTCATCGGCATCCTCCTCACGCAGAAGAAATTCCACGAGTGGCAGCTTCGCCAGGCCGTGAAGGAAGAACTGGCCGACGACGCTACTGCGCCGGTGGAGACTGCGCCCGCGCCCGCGATGGTGCCTACAACGTCAGACGCACCGCCCACACAAGCGTGAGCGGCAGCCCGAGGCGGCTCTCGGCTTTGAGGAGCCCGGTGGCGTCGTAGTAGGCGCGGTCGCCGACGAGTTGAAGTTCGGCGACGTTGGCGTGGTCGAGCACGTTGAGCGCGTCGAGGCGGTACTGGACCTGCGCGCCGCCGAGCTTCGCGGTGTAGGCCGCGCCGAGGTCGAGGCGGTGGAAAGCCGGGAGCAGGTTGTCTGCCGGATCGGCGAGTCCGTAAGCGGCCACGTGCTTTTCCACCGCGTCGCGTACGCCCGGCGGCAGGTCCTGCGGCGTGGCCGACGACGAGATGGTGAGGTAATCGTAGTACGCCTGCCGAAAGGCCCACGCGCGGCCCCATACGCTTTGCCAGCGCGCCAGCACCACGAGCCGCCGCGTGAGGGCGAGGTCGGCCGTCGCGCCCACACGCCACGGCTCGTTCCAGGGCACCACGTAGTACGACGCGCCGCTCAGGGCGGTGGCGCGCTCGACGTGTGCGCGCTGTGCCGTCACGCTCAGGCGGTTGCTCTGCCACCGCTTCTCGAGCGTCCCCCCGATGCCGGAGGCGTAGCCCTCGCCGCCCTCGAAGAAATCGGACTGCTGCATCGGGCCGTTGTCGGCGGAGGGCAGGCTGGCGTAATCGACGGTGTAAAGGCGAAGCTGGTGCTTGTGGTACGCCTCGGCGTGCAGGCCCCAGCCGCGCCCGAAATCGTACGACACTTCCGCTGAGTAGTGCTCGGCCCGCGACGGCTCGACGCTCGGATCGAGCGCCATCCACACCTGCGTGGTGGACGTGAGCGCGTGCGGCGCGGGCGACGAGATCTGATACTGGCCTACGAACTGCTCGTAGAGGCCCGCCCCCACCCGGATCGAAAGCTGCCCCAGGCGGCCCCGCGGCGAGTCGTAGCGCAGCGACACGCGGGGCTCGGGGTAGGCCCGCTTGCGGTCGAGGACGTACGTAGCGCGAAAGCCGAGTTCGGCCTGAAACGACCGCGATGGACGCACGTGCGCGTTGAGGTACGTCGCCACGCGCCCCATCGACGCGCGGTGCCGCAGCGTGCCGCCGCGCAGGTTGAGAAGCGAAAACTCGTCGGAGGTGACGATCGGCGAGACGCCGATCTGCACGAGCGCGCGCGGGGTGGGCGTGTAGTCGATCTGGACTTCGGCGGCGGTTTCGGTGATGACGTTGCCGTCGAAGGCCGACGTGCGCCGCCCGTCGGGGTAGGCGTTGGTGAGGGCGTAGTAGTGCTCCAACTCGTAGCGGCTCGTGCGCGCCTGGAGGCTGGCGAGCCACCGGCTGCTCAGCACCGCCGTGTAGCGCCCCTGGACGGCGTGCGTGAGCCACTCGAAGTTGTCGACGGCAGGGCCGATGCCGTTGCCGTGCAGCGACCGTGCGCCGATGTAGCCCGAGGCGTGGAACGTGTGGAAGGGATTGGGGCGAAGCTGGTAGCTGGCGTGCGCATCGCGGAAGGCGATGGACGGCTCGCCCGTCGTGGGCGGCGCGTCGAGCAGCGCTTCGATGGGGTCGGCGGTGGCGTTGCCGGCCGGTGGCGTCGAGAACAGCGTCCGCAGAAACGCATCCTGGCGATTCCAGCCGTCGAGGTAGGTCCGCGCCGCCTTCAGCGCGTACTGGTCCCAGAGCTGCTGCCGCCCTGTCACCATCCACCGTCCCGCTCCCTGGCGGCCCAGCCCGTGGCGGCCCATCAGGCGCAGGTTGGCACTGAGGGCGTCGAGTTGGGCGTCGAGGCGCACGGGCGCGCTCGTCTGGAGGGTCTGCGACGCCTCGATGAAGCCGACGGTGTTGCTGCCCGTCTGCGGCCCGAAGCCCGCCTTTTCGATGGCGATCTGGCCGATGGCGAACGGGCTGAAGGGTCCGATGAGGTTGAGCAGCACGGGCGGCGCGAACACCGGAGCGCCGTCGAGGCGGAGGTCGTGCTCGCCCGCGTCGCCGCCCTGCACATGCACGTCCGCCGTCACGTTTCCAATGGTGACGCCCGGCAAGAGCGCCATCTGTGCCGTCAGGTCGCCGCCTGCACCGAAGGGTGAGAAGGTCGGCAGCGCGTCGGCGTCGAAGGCCCGCGCATCGCGCTGGCCCGCGAGGCCGTCCACGACGAGCGGCAGGATGGGCGCGGGCGCGCGGCTCAGGACCACGGTGCGCCGCACCACCTCGGCGGGCACGACGAGGACGGTGTCGGTGAACGTACGGTAGCCTACGTACGAGACGCGCACGGCGTAGCGCTGCGGCAGCAGGCGCGAAAACGCGAACCGCCCGCTCGCATTCGTGGCCGTGCCCGTCAGGCCGTTTTCGAGCACCACACTGGCCCCCACCAGCGCTTCGCCCGTCTCGCCATCGACCACGACGCCCTGGAAAACCCCGTGGCGCGGCGTCGTCTCGGGGGCGATGGTGAGAACGTAGATGCCGTTCGAGAGGCGGTAGAAATCCAGCCCCGTACCGCCCAGCACGCACCGGAGGGCATCTTCGGGCAGCGCGTCACGGGCGACGCAGTAGCTGTAGCGGCCCGCAACGAGGTCGGGCGTGTACGTCAGGTCGAGGCGCGCGCGCGCGACGAGTTGCACGAGCGCATCGTCGAGCGGCGTGCCCCGCAGCGCCAGCGTCACGCGCGGCGAGGCCGGGTCCTGCGCAGTTGCCACAGCGGGCAGTGACAGCAGCAGCGTCAGCGCCAAAAGAATCCGGCCACGCATCGCTTTCAATAGTAAACCCTGACGTTCTCGCGGGCCGCAAGATAGGGTGCGCGCAGAGCACGCGAGGGGTAATCTCCCATCTCTGCTCTCAGCAGGAGTGCGTCTGGCAGGCCGGGCGGATCAGCGCGCCCGCACGGCGAAGCCGGTGGCCGTGCGCCGGTACGTCAGGCCGAGCGGCGCGCAGATGCCCGCGACAAGCGCCTCGGCGTCGAGCGGCCCGTGGCGCGTGAGCGTCAGGCGGCGCGCGGCGACGGACGCCGGGTACGCGACCTCAATGCCAAAGAGCGCCTCGACCTCGTCGAACAGCGCGGCGGCGGGGGCGTCGGTGAAGGCGAAGACCGCCGCTGCCGACGACGGCGTGATGCGGACGACGAGCGGCTTGTCGGGGCGGGCCACCGTCTGCTCGTCGGCGACGAGTTCCACGCGTGCCGCGCCGTGCTCGACGGCTACGCGTCCCCGCTCCACGTTTACCGAGGTGGCCTTTGCGTCGCGTGCCTTCACGGTGAAGACGGTGCCGAGCACCGTTACCGTTGCCTGCTGGGTGGTGATGGAGAATGGATGCGTGGGGTCGTGGGCCACCTCGAAGCGCGCCGCGCCGTCAAGGCGGACGGTGCGTGCGGCCGGCCAGCCTTCACCCACGTCGAGCGTCGTGTGGGGCGCGAGCGTCACCGTCGAGCCATCAGCAAGCGCGACGGTGCGGGTCTGCTCGGTCGTCGAATACCGCGTCGTAGCCGGGTTCAGCCATAGCCCCACGGCGACGAGCAAGGCGAGCGAGGCCGCCACGCCGAGGGCATAGACGCGCCACAGTGGCGCGTCGGCGGAAGGGCGGGCGACACGGCGCAGCCCCGAGGGGCGTGCCGGACGCGACGCCGCCATCTCGGTGCGGAGAACCGACCACGTGTGGGCTTTGCGCGCCGGGTCGGCAGGCGGGGCGGCAGAGGCCGTCATCTTCCATGTGGCGGCGAGCGCCTGCTGTTCGTCGAAGCCGAGCGCGTCGATCTCTGCCTGGAGATCCGGCGGGAGGGAGGCGTTAGAGCGAGGCATCGGGAAGCTGGGCGTGTACGTGGTGGCGGAGCGTTTGCAGCGCGAGGACGATGTGGTTGTTGACGGTCTTGGGCGTCAGCCCCATCACGTCGGCGATTTCCTGGTGGCTGAGGCCCTCGAAGCGGCTGAGGCAGAACGCCTCGCGGCGGCGGTCGGGCAGCGCGTCGATGCAGCGGGTGAGGAGGGTGCGGAGGGTAGCCTCGTCGAGCGCGTCTTCCGTGGTGCCGGTGTCGGCGAGTTCATAGTCCACGAGGTCGAGGCGGTCGTGCGTGTGGCGTTTGCGGCTGCGGAGGTGGTTGAGGGCGAAGTTGCGCGCCATCTGGTAGAGCAGCGCCTTGAGCGAGCGGCCGGGGTCGACGGTGGCGCGGACCTGCCAGAGCTTGAGATAGAGTTCCTGGAGCACGTCCGCCGTCGCGCTGGTGTCGCGCGTCATATACCAGACAAAGCGGTGGAGAGCGTCGTAGGTGTGGTGATAGAGGCTGGAGAACGCCTCCTCGTCTCCACGGCGGAGGCCGCGTGCCCACGTGGCGTACTGCTCGGCGCTGGGTGGAGGCATGGGCGTCTGTGAGGTGTATACACGCTATCAAACGGAGGTGCCCAATGCGGTCGTGCGCTTCCCGTGCAGCCGGAACACCCCCCGGAGCGCAAACATTCTGGCGGCGGCACGTTCCCCGCTGCCACTCCCACCCTTTTCGCCCTCCGGCCTGGTCCGTACATGCGCCCTGAACAGCAGAGAATACGCAACTTCTGCATCATCGCCCACATCGACCACGGCAAGAGCACGCTGGCGGATCGGCTGCTGGAAACCACGGGGACGGTCTCGCAGCGCGACATGCAGGCCCAGGTGCTCGACTCGATGGATCTCGAGCGTGAGCGCGGCATCACCATCAAGAGCCACGCCATCCGCATGGGCTACACCGCCGACGACGGGCAGGTGTACACGCTCAACCTCATCGACACGCCCGGCCACGTGGACTTCACCTACGAGGTGTCGCGGGCGCTGAAGGCGTGCGAGGGCGCGATCCTCGTCGTCGATGCGGCGCAGGGCATCGAGGCGCAGACGATCTCGAACCTCTACCTCGCCCTCGACCAGAACCTCGAGATCATCCCCGTTCTGAACAAGGTGGATCTGCCCGGCGCGCGGCCCGACGTCGTCGCGCACACCATCGAAGACCTCATCGGCGACGAGGCGGGCAGCGTGCTGCGGATCTCGGGCAAGACGGGCGAGGGCGTGCCTGCGCTCCTCGAAGAGATCGTGCGCCGCATCCCGCCGCCGAAGGGCACCGTGGACGCGCCGCTGAAAGCGCTCATCTTCGACTCCGTCTTCAACACCTACCGCGGTGCCATCGCGTACGCGCGCATCTTCGACGGCGTGCTCAAGAAGGGCGAGAAGATGCGCTTCATGTCGAATGGCAAGGAATACGACGCCGAGGAAATCGGGCTGCTCAAGCTGGGCATGGAACCCGTGGATGTGCTGTCGGCGGGCGAGGTCGGCTACATCATCGGCTCCGTCAAGGACGTGCGCGACACGCGCGTGGGCGACACCATCACGCACGCCCGCAACCCGGCTGCGACGTCCATCACCGGCTTCCAGGACGCCAAGCCGATGGTGTTCTCGGGCGTCTACCCGACCAACCCCGAGGCCTTCGAGGACCTGCGCGCCTCGCTCGACAAGCTCCGCCTCAACGACGCCGCGCTGACCTACGAACCGGAGACGAGCATGGCCCTCGGCTTCGGCTTCCGCGTGGGCTTTCTCGGGCTGTTGCACATGGAAATCGTGCAGGAGCGGCTGGATCGGGAGTTCGGGCTCGACATCATCACGACCGTCCCCAACGTCAAGTACGAGATCACGACGGACAAGGGGGCCGAGCGCGTCATCGAGAACCCGTCCGAGATGCCCGAGCCGGGCAAGCTCGACGAGATCCGCGAGCCGTACGTCAAAGCCGACATGATCACGCCGAGCGAGTACATCGGCAACCTGATGCAGCTGTGCCAGGACCGGCGCGGCATCTACATCAACACGCAGTACCTCGACCCCGAGCGCGTGTCGCTGCAATACGAACTGCCCCTCGCCGAGATCGTCTTCGACTTCTACGACCGCCTCAAGAGCGTCAGCCGGGGCTACGCCTCGTTCGACTACGAGCACCTCGACTACCGCGCCTCCCATCTCGTCAAGCTCGACGTGCTCATCAACGGCGACTCCGTCGATGCGCTTTCGACCATCGTGCACCGCGACAAAGCGTACGACATGGGCCGCAAGCTCACCAAAAAGCTGCGAGAACTCATCCCCCGGCAGATGTTCGAGGTGGCGTTGCAGGCGTCCATCGGCTCGCGCGTCATCGCCCGCGAAACCGTGAAAGCGATGCGGAAGGACGTGACGGCCAAGTGCTACGGCGGCGATATCAGCCGCAAGCGCAAGCTGCTCGAAAAGCAGAAAGAAGGCAAGAAGCGCATGAAGCAGGTGGGGCGCGTAGAGGTGCCACAGGAGGCGTTCCTCGCCGTCCTGTCGATGGATGACTGATGAATGGCTAGGAAGTCCGTTCGTCAATAGTCGCTTGTTGAGGGAAAGGGCGGTTTGCAGGAATCCCCCCGTTTGCCTCTCTCATTAGACATTGACGAACTGGACACTGGCGAATTGAGAATGGAGATGCGTTTCTGGGTTGTCGCCTCGTTGATGGTGCTGTTCGTGATGCCTGCTGCGGCGCAGGACGTGGTGCCGTTTCTGCGCGAGGAGCGCTTTCTGGCGCGGGCGCGCGAGATCATCGCCGAGCACGGCGAGCGCCCGGCAGCGCGGCCCTGGCAGCCCCACCCGTGGGCCGACAGCACCCTCCTCGCCCGCATCGATGCGCTGCCGCACGCGCGGGCTGAGATAGAGACCGTCGAGGTGCTGCCGCCCGCACCGGTGCGCGTGCCGCTCGAAGTGAAATCGGTGCAGGTGATTCACAAGCTGCAGCAGGGCTTTTTCGAGCGCCTCTTCGGCGATACCGAGTGGGCGTACCTGGGCAGCAACCACGTCACCGCGCTCGACACGACGCTCACGTGGCGGCTGCGCGCAGCCCTCGAAGCCGAGTACGGCAGCCCCACCAACACCGTCGTCGAAATCGGGCAGGACACCACGCTCACACTCGGCAACGCGGCGCAGTTCGAGTACTGGTTCATCGTCAACGATACGATCCCCGTCGTCGCCTCCGACGTCAGCGGACCGCTCGACCGCGGGTTGGTGCTGGCCAGCGACCGGCGGCTGCGCGAGCGCCTGACGGACCTGCGCGATGCCATCTTCGAACCCCTCGCCCGCGCCGACGCGCCGCGCGTGCCCTTCGCCGATTACTTTTACGAACCCGAAGGGCGGCGGTGGTTTCTCGTCGGCTTCGACGGCTTCCGCTTCGTGATGCGTGCAACGCGCCGTCCCACGCTGCGTATGGGTCGTCCGTTCGTCAAGGCGCTACACTGAGGGGTTGCGGCGTTTCTGTCCGCGCCGCCTCGTTCCTTTTCCGCAACCCCGTTTTCCGTTGGCCACCGCAACCGACTCCCGCGCCGAGCGCCGCAAGCGCCGCGCCGACGCCCGCAGCGCCGCCGAGGCACCCGTAGAAACCGACCGCAAGGGCACGCCCAAAAAGCGCAAGGGCCCCATCCGCGAGTGGGTGGACGCGCTCGTGTTCGCCGTCGTCGTGATGCTGTTCGTGCGGACGCTCTTCGTCGACCAGTTTCGCATCCCGACGGGCTCGATGGAAGACAACCTGCTCGTCGGTGACTTCCTGTTCGTCTCAAAGCTGCACTACGGCACCCGCACGCCGCTGTCGCTCGGCATCCCGTTTACCAAGATCTACGTACCCGGCCTCGAACTGCCGCATACGCGCCTGCCGGGCTTCTCGGAGGTCGAACGCAAGGACGCCTTCGTCTTCAACTGGCCCGGCGATGATCCCGCGCTGCCCATCGACCGGCGGGAGCATTACATCAAGCGCGTCATCGGGATGCCGGGCGACACCTACGAGATCCGCGACGGCGTCGTCTACATCGACGGCCAGCCGCTGCCCGATGCCGAGGGCTACCAGCACGCCTACTTCGTCATCAAGAACGACCCGCGCACGCCGCTGTCTGCGACGCACCTGAAGGAGATGGGAGCGAAGGAAGTCTACGCCCAGAGCGATCCGGCCTACGTCGTGGTGGTGGCCACCAAACCCGTCGCGGACGCCATCGCCGCGCTGCCGTACGTCGAGCGCGTCCAGCGCACGAGCGAGCCTGCTGCCGGCGAGCCCGGCTACGTGGACAACAAGTGGCCGCGCGGGCAAGGCTACACGACCTCCAACTACGGCCCCATCGAACTGCCTGCCGAGGGGCAGACGTTCACCTTCACCGAGCAGAACTGGCCGTACCTCTCCGACATCATCAACCGCCACGAGGACCACACCGCCTCGAAGGCACCCGACGGCACCTACCGCATCGACGGGCAGCCCGCGACGACCTACACGTTTTCGCAGGACTACTTTTTCGGCATGGGCGACAACCGCGACGATTCGCTCGACTCGCGCTTCTGGGGGCCCGTGCCTAAAAACCACATCATCGGCAAAGCCGTGATGACGTACTTCTCGTGGGACGGCAAAGATGGCTTTCCGTGGATCCGATTCGAGCGCATCCTGAAGCCCATCCGGCAGCACTGATGCCCGCGCGCCGCCGGGCGTTCGGGCGCGCCGCGCGCATCCTCCTGGGGGCGTTCGCGGCAGCGGTCTTTTTCCGTGGCTGCATCGCCGAGCCGTTCCGCATCCCGACGGCCTCGATGGCGCGGACGCTGCTCGCGGGCGATTACGTGCTGGTGACCAAGTACGAGTACGGTGCGCGGCTGCCCATCACCGTGGGCGTGCCGCTGACGGATGTGTACTGGCACCGCGTGGAACTGCCCTACGTGCGCCTGCCGGGCCTGCGCCCGCCGCGCCGGGGCGACGTGGCCGTGTTCAACTACCCCCTCGGTGCCGCGCCGGTGGACCGGCGGCAGCCCTACGTCAAACGCCTGGTGGGATTGCCCGGTGACACCGTGGCGCTGGTGCGGAAAACGCTCGTCGTCAACAGCGTGCCGGTGGCGCTGCCGCCTCGCGCGCAGCAGCGGTGGATGGCTCGGTTGCGTCCATCGCAGCCCGTGCCGAGGGCGGCGCTGGAGAAGTTGAACCTCAAACCCCTCGGTATCCGGCGCGGCGCCTTTCTGTTCGACGCGCCCGCTGCGCTCGCCGACAGTGTACGGGCGTGGCCGGGTGTGGCATCGGTGGCGCGCTATGTGCAGCCGCGTGCCGCGCTGCGCCCGCTGCTGTTTCCCGGCACCACGCAGTACACCCGCGACGACTTTGGCCCGCTGCGCGTGCCTCGCCGGGGCGACACCCTCGCCCTCGACACGCAGACGTGGCCGCTCTACCGCGACCTGCTGCGTCGCTACGAACGCCGCCGGGTGGTGGAGCAGGCGGGCGCGTTTACTGTCGATGGGCGGCCCGCCACCTACATCGTCGTGGGGCAGGATTACTTCTTCACGCTGGGCGACAACCGCGACAACTCGGAGGACAGCCGCACCTGGGGCTTCGTCCCCGCCGACCACCTCATCGGAAGGGCGTGGCTGGTGTACTACTCGTGGGACGATGTCGCGCGCCGGGTGCGTGGGTCGCGTGTGTTTCGCCGAGTACGCTGAGAGAAACGCATCTGCGCGATACACGCGGGTGCATCGAACGATGCGCGCATTCGTTCACGCACTCCGATAGCCGGAGGAGGTGCATCGGTTTGGTTCCGGTATTCCATCATATGCAGTCCCAATGCGTCCTGCATTTCCGAAGCATGGGAACAACGCATCTTCTACGACCAAAGTGACCTTAGCACGTCTCCAGCGAGAAAGGGAGAAATCGCGTGTGGATGGACACGCGCCGATGGCATGATGCCGGGCACGTTTTAATAGAAAGGTGAAAACGTAGGTCTTTCGGTTCGACTGGCTATCCGCGTGTAGTAGGTGAAGGTGCGTTTCATTGTATAATGTGGGGTTAGCTCACTCCAATACACCCTTACAGTCATGGCGAAAAAGCAGGATGTTCAGATCGACGTCGTTTCCAGAGACGAGATGCAGCAGGTACTTTCTTCCTCTCGTCGCGGGCGCGGCGGGCGCACCTCACGCTGGGAGCCCGTCCGCGAAGCCCTCGACAATCTCGACGACAACCAGGTCGTGAAGCTCAACCTTCACAAGCGCGAAGTGCAGGGGCTGCGCCAGTACGTCTCCAAACACATGCCAGGCCGCGTCAAGGTGGTCTCCAGCATGGTGCGCGACGAGACGGACCAGTACCACGTCTTCGTCACGAAAGCGCAGGACAAAGGCGGCAAAAAGCGCTAAACGCCGACGCTTAACGCACACGGTTGCCAACAGCAGAAAGGGCAGGTCTCCGAAGAGGCCTGCCCTTTTTTCGGTGCCTACCTTTCTGGCCTGGCGAGGTCAGCCTGTCTCGACGTGCTCGGTCTGTGCGGGCAGATCGCTCGACACCGGATGGTCAGAGTCGGTGGTGTGCTCGACGACGTCGTAGAGGTCGAGGCGGCGGTCGCGCCAGGGGCGGACGGTGCCCGTGGCGCGGTTCTGGCGCAGCAGTTCGAGGTCGAGGTCGGCCACGACGAGTGCCTCGATGTTGGCCTCGCACTCGGCCGCCACGCCGTCGCGCGCGAATGGGAAATCCGACGGCGTGAAGACCGCGCTCTGCGCGTAGTTCACGTCCATGTTCTCCACTGACGGAATCAGGCCCGTACAGCCCGCCGTGACCACAAAGATCTGGTTCTCAATGGCCCGCGCCTGCGCGCAGAGCCGCACGCGCAGGTAGCCCTGCCGGTTGTCGGTGCAGAACGGCACGAAGAGCAGCTGCGCGCCCTTCGCCGTCGCGATCCGCGCCAGTTCGGGAAACTCCACGTCGTAGCAGATGGCGATGGCGATGCGGCCCCGGTCGGTGTCGAACACGCGGATGCCGTGGCCCGGCCTCACGCCCCACCAGCGCTGCTCGTTGGGCGTGATGTGCAGCTTCTGCTGCCGGTCGATGGTGCCGTCGCGGCGGAATAAGAACGCCTCGTTGTAGAGCCCGCCTTCCTCCTCGGTATAAGTGCTGCCACCGATGATGTTGGTGTTGTACTTGAGCGCGAGTTGCTGGAAAAGCTGGATGTACTGGCCGGTGAGTTCGGCCACCTGCCGCACCGCCTGCCCCGGCTTCTGCGGCGGCAGAAACGAGAGCAGTTGCAGCGTGAAGATCTCCGGGAAGAGCACGAAGTCGGCGCGGTAGCCCGCGGCGGCATCGACGAAAAACGTACACTGCTGCGCGAAATCGTCGAACGACGCGATGGCGCGCATGGGGTACTGCACCGCGCAGACGCGCACGGGGAAGGTGCTGCGCGTGCGCTCGTTCATGTTGGGGCTGTAATGGAGGTTGGCCCACTCCATCAGCACCGCATAGCCCATGCTCTCCTCGTCGCCCGGCAGGTAGTCGCGCACGATGCGCTTGATGGCGAAGCCGTTGGCAAGCTGGAACGTGAGCACGGGCTCGTTGAATTCAGAGGCCAGCACGCGCTCGACGTACGCCTGCGGCTCCATCGCGTCGGCCACCTTGTGGTAGCCCGGCAAGCGCCCGCCGATCATCATGCGCCGCAGGTTGAGCCGCCGCACCAGCGCCTTGCGCTCGTTGTAGATGCGCCGCCCGATCCGCATCCCGCGGTAGGCCGGGTCCACGACCACCTCGATGCCGTAGAGCGTGTCGCCCTCGGGGTCGTGGTTGTCGATGGTGCCGCGCTGCGTGATGTCTGCCCAGGTGTGCGCATCGCCATACTCGTCGAAGTCGATGACGAGCGACGACGACGAGCCGATGAGGCGGCCTTCGTACTCGACGCCGATCTGGCCTTCAGGAAACAGGTGCAGGTGGTTCTCGAACTGCGCCTGCGACCACGGCTGCATGCCGGGAAAGCCCACCTCCTGCAACACCACGAGCTGGGGGTAATCGTCGGACGTGAGCGGGCGGACGTTGAGGTGCTTCTGAAGTTCGTCGAGGTCGGTGCGGGCCATAAAGAGAGATGGGATGCGAGAAGGAAAGACGCAGCGCCGCGCGGTGCATCAGAAGTAACACGCCGCGCGCGACCCCGCCGATCCCGTCCGGGCAGCAGCGCGGGCATTCGTCGCCAGGAATCCACGAGCGCGCTTTCCACCCGTCAGCCAGGCGGTCGCACGTCGGAAGGCGCGATGGGGGAGGAAACCGCTGATGAGAGGGGTAAAGGTCGTGGCGTCCTTGAGATACCGTCTCCCCCTTTAGCAAAGGAGCATTGACGAATCGAACCTCAGAATGGTACCACGTCCTCGCTAGCATCAGGTGCGCGTTTCTGGACGACCAGTCTGATGCCTTTCGCAGAAAAACCGAACAGGTCTTCGGGCGAGAACACCAGCCGGAAGTCGGTGTCGGAAAAAAACGGCTCGAACTTGCGGCTGAATTCATCCAGCCGTTTGAGGTAGTAAGCGGTGTTTTCGTCCGGGCTGGCCGGGTCCCACTCGGCGGCGAGGCGGCTGTTATCGTAGGTCGTTACGCTGGCCGTCGTGCCGGTGACGTAGTACGTGACGCGGTCGCCGACGCGGGGCGGAAGGCCGGTTTGCTGGGCGTGCAGGAGGGCGAGTTCGTAGGCGGCGGCTCGGGTGCGCTTGCCTTCTTCCACGTCCTGCTGGTACTGCACGACAGAATCCTTCAGCGTCTCCGTGCGCGAGAACGAGTCGGCCCCTTTCCAGTCGTGCGCCAGAATGTGGTCGCGGGTCTTGAGGTAGAGGTCGTGTAGCCCTTGCACGTTTTCGTCGAGCAGCAGCTTCACGGCCTCGCGCACGTACTGCCGCCCGAACTTTTCGATGGAGCGTGACACGAGTGACGAGCCTTTGAACTTGATGTGGCCGTCGTAATCGACAAGGGCGTAGTTTTTCTTTTTGTACGACAGCATCCGCGTGTACCGTCCGTCGAAGCCGATGCGGATGCCGTCGGGCATCTCGTCGGAGAGCGCGGCGACGAAGGCGCGCTCGGCCTCCTCGCCCTCCACGCCGGGCGGCGGCACAAACAGCACGCCGTCGGTATCGACCTCCACGACCACGCCGCCCTCGCGCTCGATCACCCGCATCATCTGCCGCACGATGTCCTGCCCGATGGAGGCCACGCGGTCGGCCTCAGCGAAGTCGTTGAAGGCGGCCAGGCCAAAGCCGAGTTGGCCGTAAAATGAATTGACGAGGATCTTGTACGACGACTGCCGGGCGTCGAGCGAGGAGCGTTCGTCGGCATCGTCGGTGGCCTTCATCGCGGCTTTGGCCTCGAAGCGCAGGCTGGTGAGGCGGCGCAGCAGCGAGGGGAAGAGGTCGAGCGTGTCGCCCTTCGGCTTCACGTCGTAGTGCAGCATGATAGACGGGTACAGGCTCTCGACGTCGGCGTAGACGATGGGGCCGATGGCACCCGTGACGAACACATCGGTGTAGCCGCCGACGGCCTGGCTGCCCCACTCGGCCTTCGGGAAGGACGCGCGTCGCCGCAGGTACTCGCGCGTGAAGAGCGCCTCGATCTTGGCGGCGGGGCCGGTGCGCGCCACCTGCCCGTAGGGCATCGGCAGCATCTGGGTCAGGTAGAACGTCGAGCCGGAGAGGTGGCGGGCGAGGCGCTCGGTTTCGATCACGTCGTCCAGCGCGTAGGCGAGCAGTTTCTGCGGGTCCTCGCGCCACACGCGCCCGATGTCGCCGCCTTCGACGTACGTGCGGCCCTCGGGCGCGAAGCCGAAGTATTTCGCCACCACCTTCAGTCCGTAGCCTGGCAGGTCGCGCTTGAACACGTCGTAGCTCATCACCTGGAACAGCGTGTCCACGACGTGCCGCCCGGCGATCTCGAAGGCAGGGTATTCGATGGAGCGCTCGGCAAAGCGCATCGACGACGGGAAGGAGCGCGGTGCCGATCCGTCGCGGCCCAGCGCGAACGGGATGCCGTGGCGGGCGCAGCGCGTTTCGAGGTAGGCGAGGTCGAACGCCATCACGTTGTGGCCTTCGATCACGTCGGGGTCGCGCTCCTGAATCACCCGGATCGTCTCCCGCAGCAGACCGGCTTCGTCGAAATCCAGCCCGTGCAGCAGCTTCTGGAAGCCCTCGGTTGTCGGAGAGGGCGACGATGATGACGGCGTCGCCGGGGCGGCTGGCGTTGGGGAAGCCGCTGTCGGTGGCGACCTCGATGTCGAGCTGGAGGCGGTGGAGATCGTCGAAATCCATGCCCTTGAAGCACGTCCGGCCCGTCTGCACGAGGTACTGCTGGGCGGGCGAGGGGATGCGGTACACCTCTTCGGGGCGGCGGTCGCGGGCGTCGAGCTTTTTCTCGACGTGACGCAGCCCGTTCCAGTAGTCGTTCCACGTCTCGAAGGCGACGACGTGGTTGTAGAACCCCTCGCCGCCGAGTGTCTGGAAGCGGAAGCGCTGCCGCGAAAAACCCCGCAGCAACTCGGCGTCGGAGAGGAAGAAAAACGGCCACAGGCGCTCGTCCTCGTGGAACACGCGCCCGTCGTCGCCGCGCCGGTACACCCGCACGAGCGCGGGGTCGGTGCCCTCGCGCAGCGACTGCACGTCGAGGATGCGGGGCGTGGGGTCTTTGCCGAAAAGGGCGGCGTCGGCGTACGTCGCGGCGTCCATGCGGGGCGGGAAAACGGGCGGTTTCGCAACGCGCGTGGAGGGCAAAAGGTCACGCCGCTGGAAGACAGAAACGCCCCGGCAGTTCTTGTCTGCCGGGGCGTTCGAGGGCCAGAAAACCGGGCTGCTGCCGGTTACTGCATCGTGATGACGCCGCAGGCCACGCGGCTGCCCGCGTCGCCCGAGGGCTGCGAGGTGAGGTCGTCCATGCCCGAATGCACGACCACCGCTTTGCCGACGATGCTGTTTGCGCCTTCGAGAGCGAGGATGGGGTCGGTCATGTTGACCGTCGCCGTGCTGTCGTCTCCCGCGGTGATGTTGCCGAGGTCGCCGACGTGGCGGTTGGTGGCGTCGTTGGTGGGTGCGCCGTGAGGGCTGCCCTGCGGGGCGAAGTGGCCGCCCGCCGCGCCGCCCGGCGTGCCGTCGTCGCCGGGGCCGCACGCGCCGTTTTCGTGAACGTGGAAGCCGTGCTCGCCTGGCGTGAGGCCGCTGACGGAGCCGCTGACGGAGATGCCGCCGTCGGTTTCGGTGAAGGTCACCTGGCCGGAAACGCTGCTGCCTTCGGTGGGGCTGAGGGTGGCCGTAGCCATCCGCATGACAGGGGCCGTATCCACCACGTCGGTATCGTCGACCGTGACCGTGTCGGGTTCGGTCTGGCAGGCGACGAGCGAGGCGGTGAGCAGAAAACAGGTGAGGAGAGTACGCATAGTGTGAGGTAGTGAGTGAGATGCAACTCGAAAGGGTATTGCACAGAGCGGCCAGATTCAAGAGGAATAGCGGCTGCGGGCGCGAGGGTTGCGGTTTCGTCGCACGTTCACCCCCAGGAGCGTAGTTTCGGCGCATGACTCCGACCACCCCCCTCACGCACCTCGCCGTTGACGCGCTGGGCCATGCTTTTGGGCGCCGCGTGCTGTTCCGCAACCTCTCGTTCCGGATCGAGGGCGGGTCGGTGCTGGCGGTGCGCGGGCGCAACGGCTCGGGCAAGTCCACGCTGCTGCAGATCCTCGCGGGGGTGGTTGCGCCGCGCGCCGGAACGGTCGCGCTGGTTGAGAACGGGCACGCGGTGGCGGCGGCTGATCATCCATTTGCCGTTGGCCTCGTCGCGCCGTACCTGCACGTGTACGACGGCCTCACGGCGCGCGAGAACCTGGCGTTCGTGCTGCGGGCGCGCGGTGCGAAGGCGGAGGCCGAACGCGTCGCCGACGCGCTGGCCTTCGTGGGCCTCGCCGGACGCGAGGACGACCGCGTGGGTGCGTTCTCGTCGGGCATGAAGCAGCGGGTGAAGTACGCCGCTGCCTACCTCGGGGCCCCACCGCTGCTGCTGCTCGACGAGCCCTCGGCAAACCTCGACGAGGCAGGAAAGGCGCTCGTCGGGCGGATGCGGGCGTGGCAGACGGCGCGCGGCGGCGTGCTCGTCGTCGCCACCAACGAGGCGGCGGACGTGGAGCCGGGCGATGCGGTGGTGACGCTGTAGGTTGGAGGTTGAAAGGGAAGAGCCAGGCTTGCACGTTTCCATCTTTGAAGCCGTCACCCTGCCTGCCCCGCTTGCGGAGATAGAGCGAAGTGAGTCGAAAGGCTGGCCACAGATGCCCACGCACGCCACCGAGCAACAGAGGATGCTTCGGCGCACTTTGCTTGTTCAGCATGACAGTCGGAGAGGGCGGCAGCGTGTCCCGCGTTTCCATTTTTCCACCTCCGCATTCCGCGTTTCCCCGGCACCTCCCAAATTCGAAATCCCCCATCCGACCTTCCTCGCCCCGTGTATCTTGCGTAACCCCGTTCCTCTGGCCCCGTAAGGGCCACCCCATGCGCTACGGATTCTTCGCCCGCTCCTCTGAACAGGCCGTCAGCCTGACGACCGGCACGCGTGTGCGCCGTGTGGCGCTGGCGGTGATCTGCGGCGTCGCGTTCCTGCTGACGCTCGTCTACCACGTGCTGACGTGGCAGGCGGGCGAGGGCCTCGGCGTGGTAATGGAGGTGGTGTACCACCTCGCCATGGTGGCCTGCTACGGCTCGCTGTGGCTCATCCTCATGTACGCGCTGCGGGCGCGGATGGTGTCGTATGCGCGCCTGTTCTGGACGCTGCTGCTGGCCACGTTCGTCGGCCTGGCCGTCGGGCGGGCGCTCGTGGGCCTCACCTCACCGGATGGCCTGACGGATGATGCCCTGCTCCGCTACGGGTTCGACATCAACACGAGTGCGCCGCTGACGATCTGGACGGTCTTCAAGATGTCGTTCTACTCGTTCGGCGAGGCCGTCATCGCATTTTTCCTGCTGTTGCGTCTGCGCGACCTCGTGCTCTTCAAGCGCACCCGCGCCAGCCAGCGCAACTGGTACGCCATGCTCGCCGGCATGACGCTGACGGCGCTGGCCACCATCCACCTCGCCCCGAGCGACCCCGTGGGCCTCGCGGCCACCATCCTGCTCGTGCCCACCGTCGGGCTGATGGTGATCAACGCGATGCGCGTCTCGTGGATCGTCTTCCTGCCGTTCAAGGACAAGCTGACGATGATCGGGCTGGTGACGCTGCTGCTGGGGCTGCTCGTCTTCGGGCTCCAGACGGGGGAGCGCGGCCTGCTCACGGGCGATTACGGGTACCTCTATTACTACAGCTACCCGCTCCGCATCTTCACCCAGCTTGCCACCGGCTTCGCCACGCTGTACTGCTTCACGGCGTTCCTCTTCCTGCTCTTCCACCTACCCACGACGGGCGATTTTCAGCGCAAGACGGATGAAATGGCGGCGTTGCAGTCGCTCACCAACCTCATCGGGCAGGTGTTCGAGCGCGAGCGTCTCGTCGTCACCATCGCCGAGTCGCCCGTCGAGGCAGGCGCTGCCGACAAGGCGTGGCTCGTCCTGTTCGATCCCACGCTGGGCGCGATGAGTGCCGAGGTGGTTTCGAGCACCGGCATCGGGCTGAGCGAGGTGGGGGCGGCCGTCGATACCGCGGCGCTCGTAGACGAGGTGCGGATGAGTAAAGCGCCTGTTGTGCTCGACCAGGCCCCGGCGGATCACCGCGTGAAGGCGCGGCCCGGCGAGGGCATCGGGAGCCTGGTGGGCTTGCCGCTCGTGGCGCGCAACCAGGTGCTGGGCGTGCTCTTTGTCACGCGCGACGTGTCGCAGGGCTTCGAGCGCGACGACGTGGAGGCGCTGCGCCTGTTCGCCGCGCAGGCGTCGCTGGCGCTCGACAACGCCCGGTTGTTCGAGGAGCAGGTCGAGAAGGAGCGGCTGGCGCGCGAGATCGACATCGCCCGGACGGTGCAGCAGCGCCTGTTGCCGCAGCGCCTGCCCGAGGTACGCGGCCTGTCGCTGGCAGCCACGAGCATCTCGGCGATGGAAGTGGGGGGCGACTATTACGACTTTGCCGAACTCGACGACGGGCGCCTCGGCGTCATCGTGGCCGACGTGTCGGGCAAGGGCACGTCGGCGGCGTTTTACATGGCCGAGATGCAGGGCATCTTCCACTCGCTGACGCTTTCAGCCCCGTGCCCGCGCCGGTTCATGGAGCAGGCCAACCAGGCGCTGGGGCGGTCGCTGGAGCGCAACACGTTCGTGACGGCGCTCTACGGCGTGCTCGACCCCGAGGCCGAGACGTTCGCCTTCGCCCGCGCGGGGCACTGCCCGGCGGCGTACGTGCCGCTGGCGGGCAAGCCGCGCCTGTTGCGCTCGGCGGGGCTGGGCCTCGGGCTCGACCGGGGCGCGCTCTTCGGCCGGTCTATCGCCGAGGAAACCATCGCGCTCCAGCCCGGCGACGTGCTCGTGCTCTACACCGATGGCGTGGTGGAGAGCCGCGACGGGGACGACGAGGAGTACGGCTACGAGCGGCTGCTGGCCTCACTCAAGGAACACCGCCACGAGGACGCCTCCACGCTCCACAGCGCCCTCATGGCCGACCTCAACCGCTTCCTCGGCGACGTGCATTATGCCGACGACCTCACGCTGGTGGTGCTCAAATGGCACGGGTTGCCGCTCGGGGCCGAGGGGAGATCCGCGCCGTCACCTGCCGCCACGCAGGTGCAACCGGCCCCGGTCCCGCACGTTTAGCGCGCCTCCCGTTTTCTACCGCATCCTTCCAACCCCATGAGCTCTTTCTCCGTCGGCTTCCGCTCGCGCGACGCGGTGCAGCTGCTCGACCTGCAAGGCGAACTCGACGCGCACACGGCTGCCGAACTCGAAGCGGCCCTCCAGAAGTGCCAGACCGACGGGCGCTACCACATCGTTGTCAACGGGGAGCAGCTTCAGTATATCGCCAGCGCCGGGCTGGGCGTGTTCATGGCCTACATCGAGGACGTGCGCGAGCAGGGCGGTGACATCAAGATCGCCGCGCTCCAGCCCAAGGTCTACAACGTGTTCGACCTGCTGGGCTTCCCCATGATCTTCGACATCCTCTCGACCGAGGACGAGGCGATCAGCAAGTTTGCCCTCAACTGAGCGTTCCGTGCCCCGATCCACGCACACGCTGACCCTGCCCGCCTCGACGCAGTCGCTCGAAGCGGTGCGCCGCTTCGTCTCGGCGTGTGCCGCCGACGCGCACCTGTCCGAGCGCGACGTGGAGCAGGTAACGCTGGCCGTGGACGAAGCCTGCACGAACGTCGTCAAGCACGCGTACCGGGGTAATGCCGACGAGACGTTCAAGGTCTCCGTCGTCGTCGATGCCGAGCGCTTCACCGTTCGCATCTGCGACACGGGCGCGGCCTTCGCGCCTGCCGAGTACCACACGCCGAACCTCGTGCAGGCCGTCAAGGCGCGGCGGCGCGGCGGCCTCGGCGTCCACCTCATGCGCCGCCTGATGGACCAGGTCGAGTACCACTCGCGCGGCAACGTCAACGAGGTGCGGCTGGTGAAGTATCGGTAGGGGATGGTAGGTAGTGGGTAGACGTTCGCTGTTGGTTGGGGGTGGATAGGAAAACGGTCGAGCATTCCGGCCAGGGCGCAAGGCACTGCGCCCCTATCTCCGAAAGCGAAGCTTCCCGAAGGAAATCCGAAATCCGCGTTCCGAAATTCCCCCATGTACCTCCCCATCGAAGACCACGGCCTCATCGGCGACATGCGTTCGGCGGCCTTGGTGAGCCGCGAGGGCGCGATCAACTGGCTGTGCCTGCCGCAGTTCGACTCACCCAGCGTGTTTGCCGCCCTCCTCGACGACGAGAAAGGAGGGCTGTTTCGCATCGCGCCCGCGGACGACGGCGTGGCGCCCAAGCAGGTCTACTGGCCCGAGACGAACGTGCTCGTGACGCGCTTCATGTCGGAGCAGGGAGTGCTGCAGATCACCGACTACATGCCCGTCGGCGAGTGCCCCGACCCGGCGCCGCGCCTCGTGCGGGTGGCCGAGGTCGTGCGCGGCGAGATGGATGTCGCGGTCGTGTGCCAGCCCGCGTTTGACTACGCGCGTGCATCACATACCGTAGAAGGCACCGAGGCAGGCGTCGTCTTCCGCAGCGACACGCTCACGCTGGGGCTCTCGAGTTCGTGTCCGATGGAGATCGACGGCAGCGCGGCGCGCATCCGCACCACGCTGGGCACGGGCGGGCGCATCGTCTTCGGCCTGTTCGTGCTCGACGCCGACGCGCCCCTGCCTGCCCTCACCGCCGGGCACGAGGCGGCGCTGTTCGAGGAGACGACCGACTACTGGCACCGCTGGATCGGGCAATGCACCTACACGGGCCGGTGGCGCGAGGAGGTGTACCGCTCGGCGCTGGCGCTCAAACTGATGACGTTCGAGCCTACCGGGGCCATCGTCGCCGCGCCCACGTGCAGCCTCCCCGAGGCCATCGGCGGCATACGCAACTGGGATTACCGCTATACGTGGCTGCGCGATGCCGCCTTCACGCTCTACGCCTTCCTCCGCATCGGCTTCACCGAGGAAGCCGAGGCCTTCATGCGCTGGCTGGAGGCGCGCTGCCGCGAGTGCATTGCCGAGAACGGCCTGCGGCCCGTCTACCGCATCGACGGCAGCACGGAACTCGACGAAGAGACGCTCGGCCACCTCGAAGGCTACAAACAGTCCGCACCCGTCCGCATCGGCAACGGTGCCGCCAAACAGTACCAGCTCGACGTCTACGGCGAACTCCTCGACGCCGTCTACCTGTACAACAAGTACGGGCAACCCATCTCGTACGACTTCTGGCGCGAGCTCGTCGAACTGCTCGACTGGGTCTGCGAGCACTGGCAGGAGCCCGACGACGGCATCTGGGAGGCGCGCACGGAGCCGCGCCAGTACGTCTACTCGAAGCTGATGGTGTGGGTGGCGCTGGATCGAGGCCTCCGCCTCGCCGACCGGCGCTCGTTTCCTGCGCCGCTCGAAAAGTGGCGCACCGTGCGCGACGCGATCTACCAGGAGATCTGGACGAAAGGGTGGAACGACGACCGGAAATCGTTCGTGCAGCACTACGAGAGCGAAGCCCTCGACGCCTCGGTGCTCATCATGCCGCTCGTCTTTTTCGCCTCGCCCACCGACCGCCGCATGATCGCCACGCTGGAGGCCCTCAACCGTCCGGTGAGCGAGGGCGGGCTGGTTTCGGACAGCCTCGTGTACCGGTATAGCCCCAACATCAGCGAGGATGGGCTGGAAGGTGACGAGGGAGCGTTCAACCTCTGCACGTTCTGGCTCGTCGAGGCGCTCACGCGGGCGGGCCGCACGGAGCCCGAGAAGCTGCGCGAGGCGCGCGTGCTCTTCGAGAAGATGCTTTCGTACGCCGGGCCGCTGGGCCTCTACGCCGAGGAAACCGGGCAGCGCGGCGAGGCGCTGGGCAACTTCCCGCAGGCCTTCACCCACCTCGCGCTCATCTCCGCCGCCTACAACCTCGACCGCACCCTGGAAGGGAACATCAAGGCGGGGTAGGGGGCGCGTAGTGCCCGTCAACCCACTACCCACCCACCTGCAACGCCAGCCCATGGCGCAGACCGCGGGGGCTGATGTAGAGTGCGTCCGCGCCGAGGTGCTCCATGACGCCTTCGAGCACGAGCGCGCCCGCGAGGAAAATGTCGGCGCGGCCCGCCATCACGCGGGGGTTGAGGGCGAGTGTCTCGTCGTAGGTGAGCGCGGAGAGGCGCAAGCGCCACATCGACACCTCGCGGCGCGTCATCGTTACGGCGCGGCCCGCCATCTCGTCCCACCGGACGAAGCCCATATGCATCCGCGCCAGCGCGCCCGTCGTACCCGCCGCGCCGATGAGGGGACGGCCCGGGTCGGCAGGGATGCCCGTTTGGCCGAGCGTGTCACGCACGAGGGCAAGGGCCCTGTCGAGTTCGCCGCGCGGCGGCGGCTGCGCGGAAAAACAGCGCTCCGTCACGCGCACCGATCCCACGTCGATGCTTTCCCGGAAGTCGAAGGCATCGGTGCCCGGCGTGCCGCCGACGAGTTCGGTGGAGCCGCCGCCGATGTCGACGACGGTGCAGGGCTCGTGCACGTCGGGGAAGGCCGACAGCGCGCCGTGGAAACTCAGCGCGGCTTCCTCCGCGCCCGTCAGGATGCGGTAGTCGAGGCCGGTCTCGGTTTTCACGCGGGCGATGATTTCGCCTCGGTTGCGGGCGTCGCGCGAGGCGCTCGTCGCGCCGATGTGGATGCGCTCAGCCCCGCGCGCGCGGGCGGCGTCGCGGAAAGCCTTCAGCGCTTCGATGAGGCGCTGCATCGCCTCATCGCCTACGCGCCCGCTGGCGTCCACGCCCTCGCCCAGCCGCACGTACCGGCGTTCCTCATAGTGGGGCACCAGCACGCCCTCGCGCACTTCGCCGACAAACAGCTTGGCCGTGTTCGAGCCCACGTCGATGGTGGCGAGTGGCATGTGAGAGCAGGGATGAGCGAGAAAAACAGCGGCAAGAACTGGCATCACGGACATGGGCGCAAGACCGTGACAGCGCCTCGCGTCGAAGCTATCGCGATTTCTGCCCGAGGAGTATGCACGTCTGCTGATGACTGCGTTTCACAGATTGGTTTGCCAACCCGTACAACGATCCTTCAGTTGGGCTCAGAGAGAATCTCAATCCTCTTCCGACTTCCCGGTCACGCCCGCCCTGAAGGTACTTCTTCCTATCCGTCAGAGGCGGTATCAGGGAGAAGGGGCAGTCGCACGGTAAACCGGCTACCGCCTTCTTTCGCACTCTCAACGGAGATCGCGCCTCCCATGCGCTCGGCCATCTGTGCAGCGATGGAGAGGCCGAGCCCACTTCCTTCGTACGACCTGGCCGTGCCACTCGACTCCTGGGTGAACGGCAGAAAGAGCTTGGGCAGGAAGGACGGGGCGATGCCGATACCCGAGTCGGACACCTGGATCAAAACCCATTCTGGCGGGGCGTCGGGAAACTCGTGTTTCTCTACAGTGACGGATACGTGGACGCTGCCCTCATGGGTGAATTTGATGGCATTGCCAATCAGGTTCTGAAGGATGCTCGTCAGGCCACCGCGGTTGAGCAACGCGCGCGTATGAACCGCCTGTGGCGCGATCTCCAACGACAGGTAAAGACCCCTGGTAGCTGCTTTCCGCTCAAACAGCGACACGATATCCCGTACCTCGTCGGCAATCGCCAGCGGGTGCAAGTTAGTGGAGGTCTGGTTGGCTTCTAGGTCTGCCAGCGTCAGGATCGAGCCCAGCGTTTCCAGCAGGCGTTCCCCGCCGTTGATGATGGTCTCGGCGAAGCCACGCTGCTGCCCATTGAGTTGATTGGCGAGCACTTGTGCAAAGCCAATGATGGCGGTCAGCGGAGTGCGAATTTCGTGGCTCATGTTGTCCAGAATGACGGACTTCATGCGGCTCGCCTCTTCTGCGGCTTTCCGGGTGGCTCGTTGTGCCTGCTCCAGTCGCTTTTGCTCCGTGATGTCGCGCGCAATTTTCGAGACGCCAATAATGTCCCCGGCGGCATCCTTGATCGGAGAGATCGTGAGGGAGACCTCCAGGAGGTGCCCGTCCTTATGAACGCGCACCGTCTCGAGGTTTTCGATTCGCTTGCCCTGCTGAATCTGGCCCAGGATGTACTGCTCTTCGCGCTCCTGTTTGTCTTCAGGAAAGAGCAGGGTGATGGGCCTTCCCACGATTTCAGACGCGGAGTAGCCAAAGATGCGTTCGGCTCCCGCATTCCAACTGGTCACGATCCCGCTCAGGTCCTTGCTGATGATGGCGTCGTCAGAGGATGCCACGATAGCAGCGAGATACGCCGAATCCCGCTCGGCTGCTGCGCGCAGGGCGTCCGACTCCATCTGCGAGAGCGCGTAGGAAACATCCGATGCCACCTCGGTGAGCAGATCGACCTCGCGATCCTTGAAGTAATTCTCTTTGCTGGAGTACACGGCGAGCGCGCCGATAACGCGCCCATACACCTCGAGCGGAAACGCAGCGGAAGCGATTGATTCCGAATGCACCGCAGCATCCGGCGCAGAAGCAGCCTCCGAAGACTGCGCCACATGGTTGAGGACGACGGGCTTCCTTTCCTGGATGACACGCTCTGCCACGTCCTGGCTTCCGGCTTCAGTCTGGGTAGCAGGGGCGCGTGCCACCGCCTCATGTGGAAGCCCTACAGAGGCCGTTGGAATCATCCGCCCGGTCTCCTCTTCGACAAGGCCAATCCACGCGGTGCGGAAACCTCCCGTTTCAACGAGCGCCCGGCAGATGGTGTCGAATAGTTGGTCGCGCACACGAATGTGGACGATGCTCTGGTTGGCTTTGCTCAGGACCGCGTAGAGGCGGTTAATGTGGAGGAGCCGGACATGCGAGCGGTTGAGCGAGCGCGCGCTGAACCCGATCAACGTCGATGCCAGCAGCACGTTGAACACCACGAGGACCATGGAGTCCAGGTGGTCGTCGATCAGGTGATGCCGCTCGCTCCATTCGACGCCACCGCCGACCACAATCATGGCCACGATGACGGGAAGCCAGATGCGGCGCACCACGATGCTGCCAGGGCTGTCTCCTGCCAGCAAGGCCACGATCCCGGTCGAAGACCGAAGCGAAAGTATCCCCAGGCCCAGGAGCACGAAGGCTATCGCCGTGTGCGTGGCCATCGACGAGAAGGCGAACAGCGTGTAGAGCTGTTCGAAGTCGTAGAGATATCCGACGATGGCGAAAAACCCAAAACAGATCGTGGCGATGGCGAGGCCCTGGGCGAGCCGGATGCGTCCGGCGTGCAGGAAGAGAAACGCCGCACCCGTCAGCACAAAACAAAGCGATGTGGCAGGCGACATACGTCCCGGGTCATCGGCAGGTGCGGTGATCCAATCTGACACGATGAGTTCGTCGAGTCCTATGGACCAGCCGAAGAGGTCTTGGCTCAGCGTGAGACCCCCGACCGCGAGCGTGGTGAACGCGGCTCCAATCGCTACGGCTCGCGCCTTCCCTGTACCTGGATCGTCGCTTCTGGAAAACCACAGCGCGACGCCTGCCGTCACCAAGCAGAGCGCCGTGTTGAACTTCATCGTTGCCAGTAGGCCTGGCACAACACTTCTGAGCACGGCCAGGTCGAGTATCCAGCCGAGTACGCCTACTGCGCCGATGAACATCGCAGAAACAGCCAGCACACGCCTGGCTGCATCAATTCGCCGAGAGGGGCGTGGTTCGATGTAGAGTGGCTTCATATAGTGGGCAGCCTGCGGCCTACATCTCGTGGTGGCAGAAAGGTTTCTGTTTCAGAAGTAACCTGTCCGAAAACGTGACCCATCCCATTGAGTAGGCGTTTGTTAATGCCTTGATCAAGGAGTTGCTCTTTTGCAGTACGCAAACCCGCGTCTTAAAGCAGTGAGCGGGATAGCGGTCATCACGCGCCGCGCAGGGCCGTCCGCTCCAGCAAATCGTCGTAGGCGGTGATTTGCGTGGGCCAGTCGAGGTGCGCGGGAATGTCGCGCAGGGTGCCCAGCGGGAGTGGGCGCTCGTCGCCGCGCAGCAGGGCATAGGCGGTGTGAAAAAGCTCGTCCTCGTCGTCGTACAGAATGGGCGCGTGCAGGAGCGGGCGGTGCAGCGTTTCGGGAATGAGTTCGGGGTACGAGAGGCGGCGCGGCAAGAGCGGGTGGCAGCCGCAGTAGATGGCCTCCAGGATGGCGATGCCGAAAAACTCGTGGTGCGCCGTCGAGACGACGAGGTCGGCCTGGTGGAGCAACCGGCTGTACTCCTCGAAATTCTCCGCGTAGCCGTAGTGGTCGATGCGCCCGGCGTAGCGCTCGAAGGCGGCGTCGAAATCGACCGGCTGCTTTTCGAAGTGCTCGCCCGCCAGAATCAAACGGAAGCGGCAGCCGACGTCGTCCAGCCGTCCGAGCAGGCGAAAGAAGGCCTGTGGGTTTTTGTCGTACTCCCAGCGCTGGTTCCACAGAATCGTGGGCGGCGCCATGCCCGGCCCCCACGCGTGCGGTGCTCGGGTGGGGGCGTACTGGTCGTGCTCGGCGAGCGGCAGGCCGAGGTGCAGCACACGGCATTTCGAGCGGATGTCCTGCACGCTGCCCAGGTGCGTGTAATCCGGAAAGGCCTGCAACAGACGTGGGAGAGCCTCGAGGAACTCGTCGCGGTGGAAGGCCGAGTTGAACACGACCCGGTCTGCCGCCAGCACCGACAGGTAGTTGATGTACGAGTACGTGTGGTCGCGCGGCGTGTCGGGCGGCAGCGGGTAGGTAAGCTGGTTCTCGTGGAAGAACAGCACGACGGGCGTGGTGCGCAGGTGGTGGCGCGTGAGGGCCAGAAACGCGGGCAGGTTCACCATGCTCGACGCGAAGATCACGTCGGGCCGCAGGCCTTCTTCCATCGCCTGAAGGGTCTTGCGCGCCAACGTGACGGCGCCGCCCTGCATGCGCCACTTCCAGAAGCGCGCCGTCATTGTGAGGGCGTGGACGCGGTGGCGGCTGTGCTGCGCGAAGCCGTCGAGAAAGCCCCGGTGCGAGCCGCCGTACCATGGCTCGAGCGCCAGCACGTCGAGGCGCGCCATCAGCCTTCGGCGGCGAGGCGGGCCAGCAGTTCTTCCTCTTCCTCGGGCGTGGTGGGCCGCACGATGGAGACCGTCCGCACCTGCAAATGCTCGCGCATGGCCGCATCGCGCACTTCTTCGGCGGTGATGAACACCTCGTCGCCCGGGCCGAGGCCCAGCGTACGCGATGCCAGCACGAGTTCGACGGGGCGTTCGTGGGTGTTCTTGATGAGCATGCCGCGGCGCGTGCGGGCCATGAGGGTTCGGTTGTCAGACGGGAGAAAACGTGCGGGCCCCTCCGGCAGCGGGGCAGATGCATTATGATACGGACGGCGGTTCCTGCCCGTGGGAAAAGCCCGTAAACGCCCTGTCCATCCACCGCCTTTTCACACAGCCAAGGCTTTCCATGCTGCGAACGTTCACCACCGGCGCGTTACGCCTGCTCTACCCACCCGTGTGCGTGGGCTGCGGCGCGCTCTCGGATGCCCACGCGCTGCCGCTGTGCCCCGTCTGCACCGGCGCTCTCGAACGCGCCGACCCCGACGAACTGCGTGCCTTCCTGCGCGGCGACGGGCCCGCGCCGGAGGCATTCGCGCTGTGGCGCTTCGACCGCGGCGGGGCATTTCAGAAGCTCCATCACGGCCTCAAGTACGACGGCAAGGCGCGCTACGGACGGGCGATGGGGCAATGGGTGGGGCAGGCCTTCGGGCACGCGCTGCGCGGCACGCTCGTGCCCATTCCCCTCGCACGGCGGCGCTACCTCGAACGTGGCTACAACCAGAGCGCTCTCATCGCCGAAGGGATCGCCGAAGCGACCGGCCTGCCGGTGGAAACGGGCTGGCTCGTCCGCCCCCGCCTCGCGGAGACGCAGACCCACCTCGACCGTGCCCACCGCGCCGCCAACGTCCGCACCGCCTTCGCCGTCGCCCCCGGCGCACCCGTCAGAGGCCAGAGCATCGTCCTCGTGGATGACGTGCTGACGACCGGCGCGACGCTGCACGCTGCCGCTCGCACGCTGCTCGACGCGGGCGCGCACCACGTGCAACTCGCCGCCGTCGCGTGGGCACGGTGAGGGGAAGGTGGGAAGTAGGAATGCGAATTTCGGAAGTCGGGGCGCAGCGGCCTGCCCCACCTTGCGGGGTGCTGCACCCGGCGCGGATGCCGGATGTGATGGGACGGACGTGCCACGGCACGTCTCTACGGGCCTGGTTTTGACGTAGGGGCGCAACGTTATCCTGCCTGCCCCGCCTTGGAGGGGGGAGCAACGCCGAAGGATCCTTGCGCATCATTTCGCTCTCCACTCGACACGCAACACTCGTACCTCGACCCTTCACCTCCCCTCACCCTCCGGGTAACTTTACCCCCCGCCTCGCGTAAAGCGCCGGTCAAGCCCACACACATGAGACGCACCATCGTTCGCTTCCAGATCATCTTGCTCGTTCTCGCCGTCGGCCTGATCGGATACCGCATCCTCGACGGCACGCCCGCGCCCAGTGGAACGCTCGTGCTGCACGGCATCGAGGAAGATCACATCGAAGCTCGGACGCTGCGCGTCAGCGGCGAGCCGCAACGCTTTGCCATCGACGCCGCCGGGTCGTTCGCCTCCCCCGATGCCCGCAGGCTCGAAGCCTACGCCTGGATTCTCGACCGCGACAGCCGCGAGGTTGTCTGGCAGATGACGCCCGCACGCGCCACGCGCACGCGCGGCACCGTCGCCGAGCAGCGCGACACCGTGACGCTGGGGCCGGGCACCTACGACGCGTTCTTCACCTCCTACGGCAGCGGCGAGCGCCCCACCTCGTCCGGCATCTTCAGCACCAGCCGCCGCTGGCGCAACAACGCGCCGCACTGGAAACTCGTCATCCAGGCCCTCGGCGATGCGGCCTTCGCTCAGGGCAGCACCCGCAACTGGGGCGGCGACGACTGGGACGACGCGCGCCCCGCGCCCGACGGGCTCGTGTGGACGAGCGCGCCCGACGGCGACGACGAGGCCACGGGTACCCTCCTCGTGCGCACGCCTGCCGCCGTCGAGGTCTACGCCGTGGGCGCGCTGCAACCTACCGAAAAGTCGCCGCTGCACATCACGCCTGTGGGAGGCAGCACGCCTGTATGGACACTGCCCGTCGCCGAGAGCGAGGCGGCGGGCGGCAACCGCCAGAACCGGCAGTACCGCGGCACCTTCACCCTCAGCCCCGGTCTCTACGAAGTCCGCTACGACCCCGACCGCGACTGGGGGCGCTGGCAGGCCAACCCGCCCTTCGACCCCGCCGCCTGGGGCGTCACACTTTCGACCGCCACGCCCGATGCCGTCGCGCGCTTCGAGCCGTTCGAGACCGCCGACCCCGCCGTCGCCATCAGCCAGCCCGGCGACGGCGTCGACAGGTCGGTGGACTTCCGCGTGGCGCGGCGCACGCCTGTGCTCGTCTACGCGATGGGCGAGATGCAGAGCAGCACCAACCGCTACGATTACGGCTGGATCGAAGACGCCGCCAGCGGCCGACGGGTGTGGGAGATGGAGTACGACGAAACCCGGCGTGCCGGTGGCGACGGCAAGAACCGCGTCGCCGAAGCATGGATCACCCTAGACCCTGGCGCTTACACGCTGCGCTACAAGAGCGACGGATCGCACAGCTACGGCGATTTCAACACGTCGCCCCCCGACCACGACGAGCGCTGGGGCATCGCGCTCTTCGCCGCCGACGAGGCGGCCCTCGTCGCGGGGCAGACCGCCGACCTCGGGGGCCAGGACCCTGAAGGCGCGTGGGGAGAGGAGGCGTCCGACGCTCGCTTTCGCATCGAATCGCGCCGAAACGAGCTGGAAGCGCCACCGTCCGTCGATGGTGCCGTCGTCGCGCTCACGCGCAGCGGGAGCAACGAGGACGTGTCGGCCGATTTCGAGGTGCGCCGCCCCGCCGAGTACCGCTTGTACGCGACAGGCGAGGTGAGCGGCACGCAGCAGTACGACTATGCCCGGCTGCTCGACGAGAACGGGACGGTCCTCTGGGAGATGACGGGCGACGCTACCGTTGCCGCAGGCGGCGCGGCACGCAACCGCACCTTCGACGCCACAGTACACCTCGAACCAGGCCGCTACACGCTGCACTACCAGAGCGACGCCAGCCACGACTACGACAGTTTTAGCCCCGGCGATGCGCCCACCTATCCCAACGCCTGGGGCGTCATCCTGCGCGCCCTCGACCGCTGATGCGCTACCTCGAACTCGTCCTCGGCCTGCCCGATGCGCTCCACGACCTTTTGATCGCCGAACTCACCGACCTCGGAGCCGAAGGCTTCGAGCAGGAGGATGAAGAACTGCGCGTCTCCGTCCCCGCCGCCACGTGGGACGACGTCAAGCGGCAGTGGCTCGAAGGCTGGCTGCTCGCGCAGGGCGTGGAGGCCCCGGTGCAGGAAAAGCTGATCGAGCCGCAGAACTGGAACGCCGCCTTCGAAGCGTCCATCAAGCCGATTGCCGTTGGGACGTTTCTCGTCCGCCCGACATGGGCCGAGCCCGACGAAACGCACGCGGCCCTCACCGAACTGCTCATCGATCCCAAGATGAGCTTTGGAACGGGCTATCACGAGAGCACCCGCCTCGTCCTGCGGATGCTGCCGGAGGTGGTGGTGCCGGGCGCGTCGGTGCTGGATGCGGGCACGGGCACGGGCGTGCTCGCCATCGCAGCCCTCAAACTGGGCGCGGCGCGCGCCCTCGCCTTCGACATCGACCCGTGGGCCGAGGAGAACGCAGGCGAAAACTTCGCCCTCAACGGCGTCGCGGACCGCGCCGAGGTGCGGATCGGATCGGTGGAGGTGGTGCCGGAGAAAAACTTCGACCTTCGTCCTCGCCAACATCCACCGCGAAGTGCTCCTCGACCTGCTGCCCGAGTTGCTCGACCGCATGGCACCGGACGGAACGATGGTGCTCGCAGGCCTGCTCCACACCGACGCCACCGCCGTGCTGAACAGGGCGGCGGCGCTCGGTCTGGAAACCGTGCAGGATGCCACCGAGGGCAACTGGTGGGCGGTGGCGCTGCGAAGAGAATAGTTGGTTCGTTGGCTGATGGTTGGGCGAGCACTCCGCCAACCATCAGCCAATCTGCCTCACCGGGGGCGCGGGGTGAAGCGCGGCGGGCGCGCCCGCGAGCCGTCGCCTTCGGACGTGGAAGGCAGAGGCTGAGAGTGGGGCATCTCAGACGGCGCCGCGCGCACCGGCTCTTCGCGCTCACGAGGCGAGCCCGCATCGGAGGGCAGAAACTCGCGAGGGATGCGCGGCGGCTGGGCGAAGCGCCCGCGCTCGTCGAGCGGCACCCACTGCTGCGGCAGCTTGTAGAGATAGCGCCCGATGCCGAGTGCCGCGCCCGCGCGCTTCATCGCGTTCGAGAGGCCACCCTTGACGGCTTCCACATCGGTGTTGTCGGCGCCGTCCTCGCGCCACACCCAGTCGCCGTCGTCGTTTTTGAAGTAAATGCGGCAGATGACGCCGCCATCCGGGCCAGCGCGGAATTCGTTTTTCCAGCCGCCCGGCGTAAACACCTCGTCGAGGCGCTCCTGCACGGCGCGGGCGGTGATGTAGGCCATCGCGAGGCCTTTCTTCTTATCCCGTGTGGTCGCGCCTGGCTTCCATTCGAGGTCGTCGGGGGCGAAGGGGTCGCTGAGTCGGCTCCACTGGATAGGCATGGTCGTGTGCGGGTAGATTTCTGAGTAAGAGCAGGATACAGAGGCTGGGTGTCAGGCATGTGTCACCCCGTCCGGGTGTCTGAATCCCGCAACGAAGGGCCCGCGAAACGGCATTGTAACGGCAGCCGAGGGCACTCCTGCCCCCCTGTCGGGTGGCACACGCCCCACGTTTTCGCTCCCGCGCCATGTCCCAGCCGTTCACGATCCGCCGCGCCCTTCCACTGCTCAAAGAAGCCGTGTCGGAGTGGATGGACGACAAGGCGCTGAGTTTGAGTGCTGCGCTGGCCTATTACACCATCTTCTCGCTGGCGCCGCTGCTCATCATCGTCGTCGCCATCGTCGGGTTTTTCTGGGGCGGGCAGAGCGGCGGGGTGCGGCAAGAGATCCTGAGCCAGATCGCAGGCGTGGTGGGGCAGGACAGTGCCAGCTTCGTCGGAGAGATCCTCGACAACGCGAGGCGGCCTGGATCGGGCGGCATCTTCGCCACGGTCATCGGCGTCGTGACGCTTCTGGTGGCCTCCACGGCGGCCTTCGCGCAGCTTCAGGATTCGCTCAACACCATCTGGGAAGTCAAGGTCAACCCCGACTATGGGATCAAAGGCCTCATCAGGGCGCGCGTGCTGTCGCTCGGTCTGATCCTGACCATCGGCTTCCTGCTGCTCGTCTCGCTCGTGCTGACGGTCGCCATTTCCTCCATCAGCGCGTTCGTGGGCGGCGGCGGGTCGCTGGAGCCGCTGTGGCAGGTCGTCAACACGGTGGTGTCGCTGGGCGTGATCACGCTGCTGTTTGCGATGATCTACCGCTACCTGCCCGATGTCAAGATCACGTGGCACGATACCTGGGTGGGCGCTGCTATCACGGCGCTCTTGTTCGTGCTGGGCAAGCTGGGCATCGGGCTGTACCTGGGCAGTTCGTCGATGGGCTCGACGTACGGCGCGGCAGGGTCGTTCGTGGTTCTGCTCGTGTGGATCTACTACTCGTCGGCCATCCTCTTCCTCGGGGCTGAAATCACGCAGGTGTTCGCGCGCCGCTACGGCAGCGGCATCCGGCCGTCGGAGCACGCCGTCCGCATCGTCGAGAACACGACCGCCGTTACGCCCGATGGCGAGGTGCAGAAAACCGAGACGCACTCGTCGCTGCCCAATGCCACGCAGCCCGGCCTGCCGCCGGTGCGGTCGAACAGCGGTTCGACGCTCCGCAGGCTCGCGCCGCTGGCTGCCACGTTCGTCATCGGACGCCTCACGAAGCGCCGCAAGGTCAAGATCGAGAAGCGCTACATCCGGCGATGAAGGGGAGGTTGGAGCCTGGTTTTTCCTCTCCAGCCTCGAATCTCTAACCTCCAACAACCAGAAGTACCATGTCCGACCATCCGAAATCTTTCCCACCGCAGCACCAGGACGATCATCCCGGCCACGAGAACGAGATGAAGTCGAAGCCGGAGTTCAAAGCGCCCGAGTACAGAGGCAGCGGCAAGCTCGAAGGCAAAGTCGCCCTCATTACCGGCGGCGACAGCGGTATCGGACGCGCCGTGGCGGTGCTCTTCGCACGCGAGGGAGCCGACGTGGCCATCATGTACTACGACGAGCACGAGGACGCCGCGAAAACGAAAAGAGCCGTCGAGAACGAAGGCCGCCGCTGTCTGACGATTGCGGGCGACATCGGCGAGGCGGACTTCTGCGTTGCTGCCGTGGACAAAGTCGTCGCGGAGTTCGGGAAGCTCAATGTGCTCGTCAACAACGCGGCGTACCAGCAGATGGCCGAGAAGCTGGAAGATCTGCCCGACGAGCAGTTCGACCGCACCTTCAAAACCAACATCTACGGGCCGTTTTACGTGACGAAGGCGGCGCTGAAGTACCTCAAAAAAGGCAGCACGATCGTCAACACGACATCTATCGTGGCCTTTCAGGGCAACCCCGTCCTCATCGACTACTCGGCCACCAAAGGCGCTGTGCTCGCCTTCACGCGCGCGCTGTCGCAGCAGCTCGTCGAGCGCGGCATCCGCGTCAACGCCGTCGCCCCCGGCCCCATCTGGACGCCCTTCATCCCGAGCGCGTTTCCCGCTGAAAAGGTGGCGACCTTCGGGCAGGACACGCCGATGGGACGCGCCGGGCAGCCCGAGGAACTGGCCCCCGCGTACGTCTACCTCGCATCCGACGACAGCACGTACGTCACCGGGCAGACGATCCACGTCAACGGCGGTACCGTCGTAGGCGGCTGATGCCTGCCGACTGGAAGCCGCGCCCGCCCGAGAAGGTGGCGAAAAAAGCCGGGCTCGTCTACGTCCACGACGGCGAGCCCGGCCTCTCGCGTAAAAAGAAAGGCGACGGCTTCGCCTACTACCACCCCGACGGCACGCGCGTGCGCGACGAGGCGACGCTGGCCCGCATCGGCGCGCTCGCAATCCCGCCCGCGTACACCGACGTGTGGATCTGCGCGGACGAGAACGGGCACCTGCAGGCGACGGGCCGCGACGCGAAAAACCGCAAGCAGTACCGCTACCACCCGCGCTGGAAAAGCGTCCGCAGCGAGACCAAGTTCGACCGGATGCGGGCTTTTGGCGAGGCGCTTCCGGCGTTGCGCCGCACGCTCGACGCGCACCTGCGCCGCAAAACGCTGGGCCGCGAGAAAGTCCTCGCCCTCGTCGTCACGCTGATGGACGAGACGCTCATCCGCGTCGGCAACCGGGCGTACGCGCGCGAAAACGGCTCGTACGGCCTGACGACGCTGCGCGATAAGCACGCCAGCGTGGACGGCAAAACCGTCACCTTCTCGTTCACCGGCAAGAGCGGCCAGAAACACGACATCACGCTGAACGACCGCCGCCTCGCCCGGCTCGTCAAACAGTGCCGCGACATCCGGGGGTACCACCTGTTCCAGTACCTCGACGAGGACGGCCAGCGGCACGAAGTCGGCTCGGGCGACGTGAACGCCTACCTTCAGGAGATCACCGGGCAGCCCTTCACCGCCAAAGACTTCCGCACGTGGGGCGGCACGGTCTGCGGCGCGCTCTTTTTGAGTGAGATGGACGAGGAGCAGGACGACAAAACACGCCGTCAGGCGCTCGTGGACATGGTGAAGTGCGTGGCCGACACGCTCGGCAACACCGTCGCCGTCTCGCGCGCGTACTACGTCCACCCCGCGCTTTTCCGCACGTTCGAGGATGGCTCGTTCGCAGAAACGTGGCAGCGCTGCGCTACAGGCGACTGCCCCCCCGAACTCGACGCCTCGGAAGCGACGCTGCTGCGGTTTCTGGAGAAAGCCTGACGTTCAGCCAAGCACACCCGCCTGCACGAGGCGGTGCGCTTCTTCCAGCGCTTCGTGGGTGCCGATGTCGAGGAACGCCTGGCCGGGCGCTTCGAACGCGGCGATCTGCGCGCCGTCGCGGGCGAGGCGGAGGTACACGTCCATGATGGAGAACTTCTGCTCGTGTACGGCGCGGACGGCGTCGAGCAGCGCCGCGCTGCCCGCCTGCACGCCGCAGAAATCGACGCGGCGGAGCGGGCCATCGGCGGCGCGCATCAGCGTTTCCTTTCCGCTGTGGCCATAGCCCGCCAGCCCGGTGCCGTCGAAGACGAGGTAGCGGTCGGTGCGGGCGGGGACGACGGCGAGGGTGGCAGTGGCATCGGAAGGACGCTGCGCCTCGACGAGCGCGCGCAGGTCCACGTTGGTCAGGATGTCGGCGTTGTGCATCAGAAACGGCGTCTGCCGGATCAGATCGGCGGCGTGTTTGAGGCCGCCGCCGGTTTCGTAGGGGCCGTCGGGCTCGTCGGAGAGCACCGTCTCGACGCCGAAGCCGTCGCGCTCGTGGACGAACCCGGCCACCTGATCACCGAGGTACGCCATGTTGACCACGAGCCGCGTTGCGCCCGCGTGCACGAGCCGCCGTGCCACCCGTTCGAGCACAGGCAGGCCGTCCACTTCCACGAGTGCCTTGGGAATCCGATCCGTCAGCGGGCGCAGGCGCGTGCCAAGCCCGGCGGCGAGGATGACGGCGTCGAAGGGGGAGTGGGTTGTCATGTGTGATAGGTCATTCGTTGCCGACCCCATGACCAAGGACCCGCATCACGGCTGCGCGTCGGCCATTGCCCGGAAGGCATCGACGAGATCTTCCAGTTCGTTTCGGTACTTGCGCGCCACGCGCAGGTCTACCGACGTTACGTGCTCGCCAGGCACGGCTTCCAGCAACTCCATCGCTTTGGGCGCGACCACCAGCTTGTCTCTGAACCAGCCGTGTTTTACGCGCAGGCCACGCAGGGCCGCCGGTTCGATCTTGAAGACGTCCTCGCCGCTGTCGGCGATGCCGAGCAGTGTTTCCTGGATGCGGAGGACGAGGTAGCCGTCGTTGAGGTACACGAAGCCTTTGATCTCACGCAGACCCACTTCGGGAAGGGTGAAGGGAACGCGGTGCATGGGTGGGGAGCAGGTGAGGAAAAGCGCAGGCGGCGCTACGCAGAGCCGGGAGAGGCTGTTGCATGCGGAGGCACGCGGCTTTTTCGTCAGTGTGCGCGCACCTCGCGCAGCAGCGTCTGCACGCGCCGCTCGATCTCGTCGCGTACCTCGTTGAAGGCGTCGGGCGGGAGGCTTTTGGGGTCGGGTAGCGCCCAGTCTTCCCGCCGCCGCGCTGCCACGAACGGACAGGCCTCGCCGCAGCCCATCGTGATCACGTAGTCGAACGGCCCGGCGACGGCGTCGAGCCCTTTGGAGGTGTGCTGCGTCAGGTCGTAGCCTTTTTCGCGCATCGCGGCGACGGCCCTCGGGTTGATCTGCCCGCTCGGGCGGCTGCCCGCGCTGTTCGCCTCCACGATATCAGCCCCGTGCATCCGGGCGAACGCCTCGGCCATCTGGCTCCGGTTGGAGTTTTCGACGCAGGCGAACAGGATGCGGGTCATGGTTCTTCGGGATGGAGCAAAGGGCACACGCAGTGTCCCGAAGCTACAAAAGAGCAGGCCGCCCGGATCGCTCCCGGCGGCCTGTTTCGATAAGGGGTGGAGAGAAGGCGGACCCTTCAAGTCCCCAACCTCAAACGATCAGTTGAAGCCTTCGCCCGACACCGCCGGAGCGGCGTCCTGGTTGGCGACCTGCCAGGCGGTGGCGAAGATCACCTGCGCGCGCTTGGCCATCTGCGGGTAGTCGATCTTCTCCGGCTCGTCGTCGAGGCCGTGGTAGTCCTCGTGTGTGCCGTTGAAATAGAAGATGAACGGGATGCCCTTCTTGCCGAAGTTCCAGTGGTCGGAGCGGCGGTAGAACTGGTTGGGGTCGTCCTTCGAGTTGAAGCGCTCGCTCAGGTCCATGTTGATGCCCGTGAGTTTGTTGGCCTGCGCGTTGAGGTCGTGCAACTCCTGCGAGATCAGGTTCGAGCCGATGATGTAGACGTAGTTGTCCGCCTGCGGGCCGTCGTAGGTCGGGTCGCGGCGGCCGACCATGTCGATGTTGAGGTTCGTGACGGTGTTTTCGAGCGGCACGAGCGGCTCGATGTCGGCGTAGTACGCGGAACCGAGCAGGCCCTTCTCTTCGCCGGTGACGTTGAGAAAGAGGATCGAGCGGCGCGGGCCGTAGCCGTCGGCTTTGGCCTTGGCAAACGCCTCGGCGATCTCCAGCACGCTCACCGTGCCCGAGCCGTCGTCGTCGGCGCCGTTGTTGATGGTGTCGCCGTCCTCGTTGCCCGCCGGGTTGATGCCGATGTGGTCGTAGTGCGACGAGATGACGACGACTTCGTCCTTGAGGTCGGAGCCTTCGATGAACGCGGCGACGTTCTCGCTCGACGCGTTGAAGGTGGCGCGCTCCATCGTGTTCGTCACCTCGACGCCCTCGACGGCAAACACACTCGGCGCTTTCGCGCTGTTGATGGCGTCGGCGAGTTCGGCGACCGTCTGGCCGCTGTTTGCGAGGAGCGTGTTGGCGAACGCTTCCGACACGAAGAAGACGGGCGGGAACGTGCGGCCTTCGCCCTCGGGCGGGTTGAGCGACAAACTGCCGACGCTCTGCGCCTGTGCCTGCCCCGCCTTCGTGGCGCGGTCGGCGAAAGTAGCGTCACGCGAGACGACGATCAAGCCCGAAAAACCCTGCGCGGCGGGGTTCTGGAACGCGCCGCGCAGCTTGGCGAACGACTCGGTCGTCCACGACGACGGCGATCCGTCGTCGGTGAGGAGGCTCTTGCCGTTCTGCATCGGCTCGCCGTCGAGGACCATCAGCCAGTTGCCGCCGAGCGTGAGCTGCGCTTCCTGCGCGGCCTGGAAGTCGTTGTAGCCGCGCTCGTCGTCGGCGATGCCGTAGCCGAGGAACGTCAGCCCGCCTTTGCTCTCGCTCTTGCCGCCGAAGAGCAGCAGCGCCTGCCCATCGGTGCTCGTGGGGCCAAAGGTGGAGGAGGCGATCTGCGTGCCACCGCGCGTAGCCGTGAGCGTCGTCTTGTTGAGGCGACGTCCGTAGAGCGGCACGGACTGGAGGTAGCGGTCGGGCGACATCGGGTTGTCCGTCTGCATCGAACCTTTGGGCGTCAGGCCCATGCGCTCGTACTGGCTGGCGAGGTAATGAGCCGCCAGCTTCTGCCCGCGCGCCGACGTCTCGCGGCCTTCGAAAAGATCGGAGGCGAACAGGTAGAGGTGCGCCGCCAGGTCTTGCGGCGTGATGGTGGCCTGGTAGCGCTGCACGAGTGCGGGATCATCGACGACGGTGGGCGTCTTGCCCGCCGGCATCTGCGCGGCCACGGGCAGGGCGAGGCCCAGCGCGAGGGTAGCGAGGAGGAGCGTGTGTTTCATGCGAGGTGGTTGGGTTGCAAGGTGGAAAAAGGGCCAAAAAGGCGGTTTGTAGACGTTCGCGTTACGGGAAGGTTGCCAGTCCATCGAGGGGTACTTCTTGGGGGACGGAAGGTCATCGAGAAGCATAAGTGCGTTATTCGATCAGCTCCGCCGCGGGGAAGATCACGGGGCTACGCGCCGCCGTTTGTTGAGGTAGGCGAGGAGGGCGTCGGAAAACGGCGCGGCGGTGTCGATCTCGATAAAGTCGATCTGCTGCTCGCGGCATCCTCGGCGGAAGCGCTCGGAGAAGGCGGCGACGGCGTCGGCGTACGAGGCCTGCAACTGGCCCGGCTGGAACGCCATCTCCTCACCGGTCTCGGCATCGACAAAGCGCACGGGGACGTTATCGAACTGCAACTGCCGCTCTGTGGCGGTGTCGAGTGTGTGGAAGACGAGCACCTCGTGGCCCCGATGCCGGAGCCGCCGCAGCGCCCGCAAAAGGTCGGCGTGGTGCGTGGGGTCTTCGAACAGGTCGGTGATGAGCACGACGAGCGCGCGGCGGCTGATGCGCTCGGCGACCTCGTGGAGCGCGGCCACGGCGTGCGTGCCGGTGGGGGCGTCGGCGGCGGGCGGCGCGGCGACGAGCTTTTCGAGCGTCACGAGCAGCAGACGCAGGTGCGCCATCGACGCGCTCGGGCGGATGACCGTGTGGACGCGCTCGTCGAAGGCGATCAGGCCCGCCGCGTCACGCTGCCGCAGCATGAGCAAATGCAGCGCGGCGGCGAGGTACGCGCCGTATTCGAGTTTCGTCACGGCCGCATCGCCTTGGTACCGCATCGACGCCGACGTGTCGAGCACGACGTGCTGCCGCAGGTTCGTCTCCTCCTCGAACATCTTCACGTATGGCCGGTCGGTTTTGGCGAGTACCTTCCAGTCCAGCCGCCGCAGCTCGTCGCCGGGGTTGTACGGTCGGTGCTCGGCAAACTCGACCGAGAAGCCGTGATACGGACTTTTGTGCAGCCCGGTGATAAAGCCCTCGACGATGAGGCGCGCCCGTAACTCCATGTTTTTGAGCCGGGAGACGACGGCGGGGTCGAGAAGCATGGGCGTTGGCTGGCTCGCTGCGCAAGCGGTTGGTTGAGAGGTTGGCTCGTTGATGGATAACCTGCCCGGCCAACTTAACCAACTCCCGGCCCCGCAGTATCTTGCCCGCCTCCACTCTCTGATGCCCATGCAGCCGTTTCCGCCGTCCGACCGCATCAAGACGCAGCTGATGGACGAGGCCGACCTGGGCCGCACGCTCGACCGCATGGCGCATCAGATCGTCGAGGCACTCTTCGACGAGTCGGGCAAACGGTTCGCGCTCGTCGGGCTGCAGACCCGGGGCGTGCCGCTGGCCCACCGTCTGGCCGCGCGCGTCGAGGCGCTCGAAGGGGTGCAGGTGCCCGTCGGGGTGCTCGACGCCACGATGTACCGCGACGACGTGCGCCTGCGTGGAAAGCCCTCCATCGTGCGCCGCACCGACATCCTCTTCGACGTCAACGACTGCCACATCGTGCTCGTGGACGACGTGCTCTACACCGGCCGCAGTGCCCGTGCCGCCCTCGACGCGCTGATGGACATCGGGCGGCCCGCCTCTGTCCGCTTTCTCTGCATCGTGGACCGCGGCCTGCGCGAACTGCCCGTCACCGCCGACATCGTGGGCCTGAGCGTGCCTACGCTCCCGGACGAGCGCGTCCGCGTGCGCCTGCACGAGATGGACGACCGCGAAGGCGTGTGGCTCGTAGGGGTGGAGGGAGTGACGAGCAACGAATGAAGATGCAGGCGAGAATACCATCAGTCTCGATGAAAAGCTTTCTGTGTGTGCTCCTCTGTTTGGGTTCTGTCGCGTGCGCTTCCACGCGAAAGCCATTTGTAGAAGCACAGAAGCGTGAAGCTTCATTCGAGAACATTCCCGGTTTGCCGGACGATTTAGAGGCACTGGTGCAAGACTCCAGCTATACAGGCCCTCAGATGATAGGAGGGCTGGCTGTGCTCGCAAGCACGGCCAGCGCGATGGCGAAAAAGACCCCGTGTCCAGTGAGAGGTCGCGTAAGCGTGACGTTCGTGGTCAACGAGGAAGGCGGAGTCGAACACGCGCGGACCATCATGGGCATCCATGAGGCTTGCGATGCAGTAGCAGAGCGTGCCATGAGCCAGATGCGATTTACGCCTGCAACGCTGAACGAGACACCTGTTAAACTGCCAATGATGGCCCCTATCACGTTCAAATAGAAGCGCGGCTTTCTCACTCGACACTCGCAACTCGGCACTCATGCTCGAACACCGTCACCTCCTCGGCCTCGCCGATTACAGCGCCGACGAGATCACGCGCATCCTGGATACCGCCCGT
>CAWHJN010000002.1:0-287303 GCA_963829705.1 Rhodothermales bacterium | reverse complement strand
GAATTCCGGGACGTGCTCGACCGCCCCATCAAGAAAGTGCCCACGCTGCGCGGCGTGACGGTCGTCAACCTCTTTTTCGAGAACTCGACGCGCACCCGCATTTCGTTCGAGCTCGCCGAAAAGCGGCTCTCGGCGGATACCGTCAACTTCTCTGCCAGCGGCTCGTCGGTGTCGAAGGGGGAGACGCTCAAGGACACCGCCCGCAACCTCGAAGCGATGAAAGTGGACGTGGCGGTCGTCCGGCACAGCCACGCGGGCGCGGCGCACTACCTCACCACGTGCATCGACGCCGTCATCATCAACGCGGGCGATGGGCTCCACGAGCACCCCACGCAGGCGCTGCTGGATCTGCTCACGATGCGGCAGTTCGCCCCGACGTTCGATGGCCTGCGCGTCTCCATCATCGGCGACATCACGCACAGCCGGGTGGCGCGCTCCAACATCTACGGCCTGAAGGCCCTCGGCGCGCACGTCACCGTCTGCGGCCCGCCGACGATGATTCCGCGTGGCATCGAGGAGATGGGCGTCGCGGTGACGCACAGTCTCGACGCGGCGCTCGAAGGCTGCGACGTGGCGATGGCGCTGCGCCTCCAACTCGAACGGCAGGGCGCGGGCCTTTTTCCGAGCCTGCGCGAGTACCACGAGCGGTTCGGCATTCAGGCGCGGCACCTCGAAAACTACCCCGACCTCAAAATCATGCACCCCGGTCCCATCAACCGGGGCGTGGAACTGGCCGCCGAAGTCGCCGACAGCCCGCAGGCCGTGATTCTGGATCAGGTCACCAACGGCGTCGCCGTGCGGATGGCCGTGCTCTACCTGCTCGCGGGCGGCATGGCCCCCGAGGCGTAAAAACGAACGCCGGGCCTCCGTACAGAAGACGAAGGCCCGGCGCGTTGCTTACGGTTGCTCAGGCTCACGGAGCATTCGGGATGAACAGGTCGAACGATCCGGCCGTCACGAGCGGCATAAGGGCTTCCCGCGTGAGGCGCGGCGCTTCGTACGTCCTGCGGGCACGTGCAGGTGGCTCTTGCGTGTGAGAGTTCATAGCGGTAGAGAGGTCTGGATAGACGGGGAGTGGCTCCGGACTACCGGGGCTACCGATGGTGACCGTGCGCTGGAGTGACTGTCCGCCTGCGGTGAGGCGGTAGACGTACAGGCCGGAAGGCAGGCGCGAGCCGTCAAACGGTGCTTCGTGGGTGCCAGCGGGCATCGCGCCGTCGATCAGTCGTGCGACCTCGCGCCCCAACACGTCGTAGACCGCCAGCGTCACCTCCGACGCCTCGGCCAGCGAGAAGCGCAGTGTCGCTCGGCCTGCCGTCGGAGACGGCGCGGCGTCCAGAAGGGCAAAGCCGCCGAGGCCGTCGCCGCGGACGCCGGTGACCGCGAAAACCGGATCGACATCGACGGTGCGCGGGCACGTGTCGGTCACTTCGAGGAAGAACGAAACGCCCGTGCCACCGCCTGCCGTGGTGATGGGGAAATAGAGCACTGTAGGATCGGTGGTGAACGAGAACGTGTCGCCCGAGCGCGTCACGCCCGCGATGGCCGTCATGCTCTCGGTGTCGGTTTCGGGTGCACCGACGTTGAGGTTGTTCGTGTTGTAGAAGCGCACGCTGGTAGCACCTTCGGGCGCCTCCACCGCGACGAAGGCGCGCGTACCGGCAGCGTTGAGCACGTAGCCACCCGCATAGCTGGGCTGGGTAGCCGGGTCTGAGCAGGTGTTGCCCACGTCGCCCGGCCGGTTCGAGGCCGCGATGGCGAGGTTGTCGAAGGCCGCGTAGCCGCTCTGCAGCAGATCCCACTCGATCCGCACCGAGCCGTCGGTCGCACCCGAGCCGTCGAGCGCGACCACGTGGTTCGTCCAGTTGAACGTCCACTGGTCAGGGCCCTGGATGCCGGTGATCATGGTGTCGGCGAGGACGGCGCCGCTGCCGAGCGCGTTGACGCCCCCCGGGCTGTCATAGAGCGTGATGCGGTACGTCGGGTTGGCGATGCCAAACGGTCCTCCGCACCCGCTTACATCGATGGACGAGATGTCGAGGCCGACGTTGAGAAACTGCCGCCCCTGCATGTCGAAGGTGAGCCCCAGTCGGTCGTCCTGAGCCCCGGACAGCATCCCGATGGCGTAGTTGCCTCCGATGCCGAGGGGGTCGGTATAGGTGTTCGAGGGGTCGTTGATCACCACAGCTTCGACGGTGAAGGTCTGCTGGAACGTGCCCTGCGGCGTTCCGAAGAGTGTATTGATCGGAGTGGAGTCGAGCGCGAAGCCGCAGTTGCGCACGATGGGCTGGTTGGGCGTCTCGAAGTCGTTCTGGTAGAGCACGATCGTGGGTTGCCCGTACGCTACCGATCCGAGCGTCAGCGCCAGCAGCGATGCCAGATAGGCGGCGCAGCGCGCGGGAGAGAGAGAAGCGTGGTTCATGGGGTTCAGACGGTTGATGAAAAATGATGCCTCGTCTACTGCATGGCTGGAAGGGCAGTGTATCCCGGTAAAGTCGAAACCACCAGTAGGGCAGGGCGCTCTTTTGACGCATCGGTAATGCGTTTATGGCGCGTTGATCCGCTCTGAGCGGGGCCGCTCGGCCGCCCGCGAACAACCGTACCTTGCATCCCTCACCTGAACGCTACACCATGCGCCGCCGCACCAAAATCGTCTGCACCCTCGGCCCTACGTCCTCGTCGCCCGAGGCCATCCGCGACCTCATCACCGCAGGGATGGACGTGGCCCGTCTCAACTTTTCGCACGGCACGCACGCCGAGCACGTCGAGCGCGTAAAAACCGTCCGCTCGGAGGCCGAAAAGCAGGGGCGCACGGTGACGATTCTGCAGGACCTGCAGGGGCCGAAGATTCGCGTCGGCGAGATGCAGGATGGCTCCGTGCTCATCCACGAGGGCCAGCCGCTCGTGCTCACGACCGAGCCGATGCCGTACGGCACCGCCGAGAAAGTCTTCATCTCGTACCCCAACCTGCCCGACGAGGTCGAAAAAGGCCGCCGCATCCTGATGGACGACGGGGCACTCGAACTCATCATCACCGGCGTGCACGGCCACGAAGTCCACACGGAAGTCGTCGTGGGCGGGCCGCTGCGCTCGAAAAAAGGCGTCAACCTGCCCGACCTCCAGAGCAAGCGGCCTTCGCTCACCGAGAAGGACATCGCCGACCTCGAGTTTGGCTTGAAGCAGGACGTGGACGTGATCGCACTCTCGTTCGTGCGGAGCCAGAGCGACGTGGCCGACCTGCTGCGCCGCATCCGCAAATCGGGCAAGCAGCCGAGTGTCATCGCCAAAATCGAGAAGCCCGAGGCCGTCCGAAACATCGACACCATCCTGCAGGTCGCCGACGGCATCATGGTGGCGCGCGGCGACCTGGGCATCGAGATGCCGATGGCGCAGGTGCCGAGTGTGCAGAAAGAGATCATCCGCAAGTGTATGCAGGCGTCGAGGCCCGTCATCACGGCCACGCAGATGCTCGAAAGCATGATCGAAAACCCGCGCCCCACGCGCGCCGAGGCCAGCGACGTGGCCAACGCGGTGCTCGACGGCTCGGACGCCGTGATGCTCTCCGGCGAGACGGCGGCGGGCAAGCACCCCGCGCGCGTCGTCCGTGTGATGGCCGAAATCATCGAAGAAGCCGAGCGCCACCGCGACGTGTACCTCTCGCCGAGCCTGCCCGAAGACACGCTGTTTTCGGTTACCGACTCCATCTCCGTCACCGCCTGCACGCTCGCCAGCCGCGTCGGCGCGACGGCCATCGCCTGCCTGACTTCCAGCGGCACGACGGCCCGCTCCATCGCTAGCCACCGCCCCGACGTGCCCCTTTACGCCTTCACCGACCTCGCGCGCGTGGTGCCGCAGCTCAACCTCGTGTGGGGAACAAAGGCGTTCAAGATCCCTTTCCAGCGCGACACCGACGGGGGCGTAAAGCTTGTGATTTCAATGCTCAGGGAGAAGGGGATCGTGCAGGAAGGCAACCTCGTCGTGCTCACCGCCGGGATGCCGCTGCCAGAGAAAGGCACCACCAACATGGTACACGTGACGAAGGTGTAGGGAAGGTCGGAGGTGGAATTTCAGAAGGGCGCAGCGTGCCGGACCCGGCGCAGAAGTTGGAAATAGGGGCGCACTACATTGCGCCTCTTGCGATGCGTGTCGCACGGTGCGGCATCCGAAACCTTGTATTTTCTCGCTCCCCATCCTGTACGTTATCGACGCCTCGCTACGCCTGTTTTCCTTTTACTCAGCGTTTGCCGCGTGATGCGTCGTCTTGTATTTCTGATCGGCGTGGGGAGCCTGCTGCTCGTGGGCTGCTCGTCCAACTCGTTCGTGGGCCGCAGGGTGGACAACTTTACGGCCTACTACAATGCGTTCTACAACGCGCAGGCCAGCTTCGACGAAGGCGTGCGGGCGCTCAAGCCTCGCCAGGAAACGCTGCTCGACCGGACGCGCTACCTCGACCTTTTCCCCGCGCCCGGCAAAGGCAACAACGCGCCGTTCGAAAAAGCCATCGTCAAATCCGCCGATGTGCTGCGCGAGCACCCGGAGTCGAAGTGGGCCGATGACGCGCTGCTGCTCATCGGCAAGTCGTATTTCTACACCGGGCAGTACGTGGGCGCGGAGCAGAAATTCCGCGAGATCGTCTACACGCTCGCCGAGGAGGAGGGGCGCCGCTCGCCGCTGGAGTTCGAAACCCGCTTCTGGCTGGCCCGCACGCTCGTCGCCAACGAAGCCTACGACCGTGCGCAGCCGTTTCTGGACGAGACGCTCGCGCTCGACGACATCCCGCGGCGGTGGAGAGGGGAGTACCTGCTCGTCCAGGCCGATCTGTACGTACAGCAGGGTGCGTGGGACGAGGCCGCCGTGGCGCTGCGCGACGGCATCGAGGCCGTGCGCGACCGCGATCTGCGTGCCCGTGCGTACTTCCTGCTCGGGCAGGTCGAGGAAACACGGGGCGAGTACGCCGCCGCCGCCGAGGCCTACGAGCGCGTCGAGAGGTTCAACCCGACCTACGACCTGCGCTACGCCGCCGAACTGAGTGGCATCCGCGTCGGGGGCGAGCACTTCGACGCCGCCGATGCGCTCGAAAAGCTGCGCCGCATGGAACGCGACGGCAAGAACTACGAATTCCGCAACGAACTGCGCTACGTGCGTGGGCGCATCCTGCAAGCCTCCAACCGCCCCGACGAGGCCTTCCGCGTCTACGACGACGTGCTCTACGGCGGCGACGGCGACATCAGCGGGCTGCGCGGGCGCATCCACTATGCACTCGGCACGCTCTACCGCGACGTCTACGTCGATTATTTCATGGCGGCGGCGCACTTCGACACCGCTGCCACGGCGCTGCCGAGGCCGCAGCAGTCGGCAGGTAGCCGCGAGGAACGCCTCACGGCCGAGGCCATCCAGGACGCGCCTGAACTCAAGGCCACCTTCGCGTCATTCCGGAGCGCGATGCTCGCCATCCAGGAGGCCGATTCGCTGCTCGAACTGGGCGCGCTGCCCCCCGATGCCTTCGCTGCCCGCATCCGTTCCATCCGCGAGGCCCGCGCCCGCGTGCTGGCCGACGAGGCCCGTGAGTTGGAGAAACTCAATGCCCAGCGCGCCTTCAGCGGTGGCACGGGCCAGCAGGGGGCGGCGCGCAACGTGGCACCGCAGCCCGGTGCGGGAGGTGCCGAGACGGGCTTCCTCGCCTTCCGCGACCCCGTGCGGGTGCGCGACAACAGGAATGCCTTTGCCGAAGTGTGGGGCGACCGCCCCCTCGTCGACAACTGGCGGCGCGGCGCGTCGATCTCCGGCACCGAGCGCGTCGAACTGGAAGCATCGCTCGACGAGCGCGCCTCACCCGAAGGCGTCGGGGCGACGGCCTCCGAAACCGTGCTGCCGCAGATCGACCTGACCCCCATTCCGCGCACCGTCGAGACGCAGGTGGCCATGCGGCGGCGACGGGCCGAGGCCCGCTACCAGCTCGCCAACGTTCTCTTTCTCAACATGAACCGGCCCGACTCGGCGGCGGCGTGGTACCGCACGGTGATCGACGAGGACGGGGAGGAGCGCGTGGCTCCGCGTGCCTACTACGCGCTGGCCGAGGTGCAGCAGGCGCTCGGCGACACGCTCGCCTCGGAGGCGCTCTACCGCGAGACGCTCCAGAAATACCCCGGCTCCGACTTTGCCGGGCGCATCCGTGAGCGGCTGGGCCTCACCGAAGCCGCTGTGCTCGATTCGTCCGCCGTGGCGCAGGCGGCCTACGAACGGGCGCGGTCGCAGTGGCTGGCCGGCGCCTACCCCACCGCTTTCGACAGCCTGCTGGCGCTGCCCGCTCGCTACCCGAGCACCACCACGGCCCCGCAGGCGCTCTACGCCGCAGGCGCGTTGTTCCTCGAATGGGCACGCGAAGACAGCCTCGACGTGCTCGAAACGCCGCTGCCCGCCGATTCCGAGCGGCTCGTCGAGGCTGGCTTGCTCGTGCCCACCGACACGCTGCTGGCTCTCGCACCGGATTCCAGCGCGTTGCCTAGCCTCCCGGATTCTACCAACCTGAACACGACAGCGCGCGACAGCCTCGAAGCCGCATCCCCCGTCGACCGCCTCGCGCTGCCGCGCGTCACCGTGCTCGACCTGTTTCAGCATGTCGTGGAGGCGTATCGCGGCACGCCGTACGCGCAGAAAGCGCAGGCGCTGGCCGCCACGCTGGCCGAGGAACAGGCCGCGCGCCAGGCCACGGCGTCTCCTCCCGATTCCACCGCTGAGGGCCCACCTGCCGAGGACGCGTGGGAGGCCGGTCCGCCTCGCGAAGAACGCCCCGATACGCTCAAAACCGATGTCGCGCTGCCCGGCGAAATAGAACGGGATGTTCGCGCGCCGCGCCGCCAGGGCCTCGAAATGCCCACGCCGCTGGAGGAAGACACCGCCCCATCGCCCCCCGCAGACACGCTGGCGCCGCCCGCGCCCGACCGCTCGGACCCTGCTCTCTACGGCCCTGACCCCGTCGACGCTGGAGCCGGATTTACCCTCGTCGTCGGTTCGGCGGACACACTGCCGGACGCTGAGTTGATCGCGGACGGGTACCGCCAGCAGGGCTTTCGCGTGGGTGTCTTCGAAGGTGCGACCGACGAAGGCATCGTGATCTTTCGCGTAAGCGTGGGGCAGTTCGCCTCCTCCCCTGAAGCCCATCAGGCGCTGCTGACGCTGCACGGCCTCGTGCCGCCCGATACGCGCGTGTTCAGGCAGCCGTAGCCCTCTTCGAGCGAGGAACAAGGCTCTTCACGGTACGGTTCGGGCCGTTCGGCGTGCGCTGGGAGACGGTCGGTTATACGGTTCTCCACCCGGTGCGCTTGCAGTACGGCGCATCCGCTGGCTGCCCTCTCTGGATTGATATAGCTCTGTGTTATGGCGCTGGACGAGCGCAACGCCCCCAAACCCGAACGCCCCGTCGAGTCGCCCCGTGGAGGGGCGCGCACGCCCGAGCGTCGCCCCAGGTTCACCTTCTGGTTGTACCTCGCGTTGCTGGTGGCCATCATCGCCCACTTCTTCGTGTTCTGGGGCGGCCAGCGCTCCACCACGGTGCCCTACAGCCAGTTTCTCGATGAAGTCCAGAAGGGCTACGTCGAGAAGGTCGAGATCGTCAACGACGTGCAGGTCAAGGGCGTTTACACCCAGGGTGCCGTCGATGCGGGCGAGGTCGAGGTCGAACCGCCGCGGCAGGATCTGTTCAACCGCGAGACCGCCGAGCCCCGCGCCTTCGTCTCGACGAAACCTGCCGACCACGACCTCACCGATTTCCTGCGCGACTACAACGCCGAGGCCGATTCGTCCGACCTCTCGGCGGTCGTCTTCACTGCGCGGCAGGAAGAGAATATGCTTGGCGGGATGCTTGCGTGGGTGCTGCCGCTGCTCATCATCGTCGGCCTGTGGATCTTCGTGCTGCGCCGCATGAATCCGGGCTCGCAGGTGCTCAACATCGGCAAGAACAAGGCCGTGCTGTTCGACGCGATGGGAGATCAGAAGATCACCTTCAAGGACGTCGCCGGGCTGTCGGAAGCCAAAGACGAGGTCGTCGAGGTCGTCGAGTTTCTCAAGAACCCCAAGAAGTTCACTCGGCTCGGTGGCAAGCTGCCCAAAGGCGTGCTGCTCGTGGGGCCTCCGGGAACGGGCAAGACGCTGCTCGCCAAAGCCGTCGCGGGCGAGGCCGGCACGCCGTTCTTCTCGCTCTCGGGCTCCGACTTTGTCGAGATGTTCGTCGGCGTCGGCGCAGCGCGTGTGCGCGACCTGTTCCGACAGGCGAAAGAGAAAGCCCCTTGCATCATCTTCATCGACGAGATCGACGCCATTGGTCGCTCGCGTGGCAAGGGCATGATGATGGGCTCGAACGACGAGCGCGAGAACACGCTCAACCAGCTGCTCGTCGAGATGGACGGCTTCAACACGGACAAGGGCGTCATCATCATGGCCGCCACCAACCGGCCTGATGTGCTCGACAACGCGCTCCTGCGTCCGGGCCGCTTCGACCGGCAGATCCTCATCGACCGCCCTGATCGAAAGGAGCGCGCCGAGATCTTCAACGTTCACACGCGCAACCTCATCCTCGGCGGCGACGTGAGCCTGGAGGTGCTGGCGAGCCAGACGCCGGGCTTCGCCGGGGCCGAGATCGCCAACGTGTGCAACGAAGCCGCCCTGCTGGCCGCGCGCCGCGATAAGGAATCCGTCGAGATGGAGGACTTCGAGGCCGCCATCGACCGTGTCATCGGCGGGCTGGAGAAGAAAAACAAGCTCATCTCCCCGAAAGAAAAGCGCATCGTGGCGTATCACGAGGCCGGGCACGCCATCGCAGGGTGGTTTCTCGAACACACCGACCCTGTCGTCAAGGTCTCCATCGTGCCGCGCGGCCTCGCCGCGCTCGGCTTCGCGCAGTACCTGCCCGACGAGCGCTACATCACCACACGCGACGCCTTCATCGACCGCATGACGATGATGATCGGCGGGCGCGTAGCCGAGCAGATCGTTTTCGGCCACCTCTCCACCGGCGCGCAGAACGACTTGGAGCGCATCACGCGGCTGGCCTACGCGATGGTCGTCGATTATGGCATGAGCGAGAAGGTGGGCGACGTGAGCTTCAATGTGTCCGGCAAGGCCAACGAGCCTGTCTTCGAAAAGCCGTACTCCGAGAAAACCGCTGAAACCATCGACCACGAGGTCAAGCGCATCATCGACGATGTGCGGGTGCGGGCCCACGCGCTCCTGTCCGAGAAGCGAGACAAGGTGGAAGAGATGGCACAGGCACTCCTGGAGAAAGAAGTCCTCGGCCCCAAAGACCTGCTCGAAATCCTCGGCGCGCGACCCTACGGCGAGTACGTCATCGCAGGCGATGGCAGCATCGACGGGGTGCCCGAGGCGCAGACGGGCGACGCGGCCGGAGGCGAAAGCTGACCGCTCCGCAAAACTGTCTATTTATCATTTCTTAGCCGAAGTCCGCGAACCCCCGAGGGGGTTGGTTTTTACATTGCGTTGCTATGCCAACACGGGCGGTGCCACTGCGGCATCGCCTTTTGTGTCCTACGCACATCCTCTATTCTACCGTGCCCACGATTCAGCAGCTCGTCCGCAAAGGACGCCACCCGAAGACGCAGAAGACCAAGTCGCCCGCGTTGCAGTCCAACCCGCAGCGCCGTGGGGTGTGTACCCGCGTGTACACCACGACGCCGAAGAAGCCGAACTCGGCGCTTCGCAAGGTCGCCAAGGTGCGCCTGACCAACGGCATCGAGGTCATCGCGTACATCCCCGGCGAAGGGCACAACCTGCAGGAGCACTCCATCGTGCTCGTGCGCGGCGGGCGTGTGAAAGACCTGCCGGGTGTGAAGTACCACATCGTGCGCGGTGCGCTCGACTCGGCGGGTGTCAACGGACGCCTCAAGTCGCGCTCGAAGTACGGCGCCAAGCGCCCCCGCAAGTGAGCGGTTTCGTCCTGATTTTATCTATCTCTCCGGTTTATATCCATGCGTAGAAAGAGCGCCGACAAACGCATCCCCGCCCCCGACCCGTTGTACGACGACGTGCTCGTGGCGCAGTTTGTCAACAGCATCATGCAGAGCGGCAAGAAGAGCACGGCCCAGCGCATCGTCTACGATGCCTTCGATATCGCGCAGCAGCGCACAGGCGAAGAGGGCGTCGAGGTGTTCAAGAAAGCCGTCAACAACGTCGCTCCGCTCGTCGAAGTGAAGAGCCGCCGCGTCGGTGGGGCCACCTACCAGGTGCCCATCGAAGTGCGCCCCGAGCGCCGTACCGCGCTGGCCTTCCGCTGGCTCATCCAGTACGCCCGCGCCCGCAACGACAAGAGCATGGCCGCCCGCATGTCGGCCGAGCTTCAGGCCGCCGCCCGCGGCGAAGGTGGTGCCGTCAAGAAGAAAGACGACACGCACCGCATGGCCGAGGCCAACAAAGCCTTTTCGCATTTCAGCCGCTTCTAAAGCGGTCATTATCTACCCCTATGGCGGATCTGTTTTCCCTCGATAAAACGCGCAACATCGGCATCTCGGCTCACATCGACGCCGGGAAGACGACCACGACCGAGCGCATCCTGTTCTACACCGGCAAGTTGCACCGCATGGGCGAAGTCCATGAAGGCGGTGCCACGATGGACTGGATGGAGCAGGAGAAAGAACGCGGCATCACCATCACGAGTGCGGCCACGACGTGCTTCTGGAAAGACCACCGCATCAACATCATCGATACGCCCGGGCACGTCGACTTTACCGTCGAGGTGGAGCGCGCGCTGCGTGTGCTCGACGGTGCGGTAGCGCTGTTCTGCTCCGTAGGTGGCGTCGAGCCGCAGTCGGAGACCGTGTGGCGGCAGATGGACAAGTACCACGTGCCGCGCATCGCGTTCGTCAACAAGATGGACCGCACCGGCGCGGACTTCTTCGCCGCCGTGCAGCAGATGAAGGACCGGCTCAAGGCCAACGCCGTGCCGCTCCAGATTCCCATCGGCGAAGGCGAGATGTTCCGCGGCGTGATCGACCTCGTGCTCAACAAGGCCATCATCTGGCACGATGAGGCGCAGGGCATGGAGTGGGACGAGCTCGAGATCCCCGAAGACCTCAAGAAGGACGCCCGCCACTGGCGCATCAACCTGCTCGAAGCGATCTCGGATCACAACGACGAGCTGATGATGAAGTACCTCGAAGGCGAGGCCATCTCCGTCGAGGAAATTCAGGAGACCGTCCGCAAGGCCGTCCTGTCGATGTCGATCACCCCGGTGTTCCTCGGCTCGGCGTTCAAGAACAAGGGCGTGCAGCGCTTGCTCGATGCCGTGCTCGACTACCTGCCCTCGCCCAACGACGTGCCGCCCGTTACGGGTCTCGTGCCGCGCACCGACCGTGAAGTCGTGCGCACGCCCGACCCCGACGGCCCGCTGGCCGCCGTTGCGTTCAAGATCATGACCGACCCGTACGTCGGCAAGCTGACGTTTTTCCGCGTCTACTCGGGCACGCTCAACAAAGGCTCGCAGGTGCTCAACGCCACCACCGAGCGCAAGGAGCGCGTCGGGCGCATCCTGTTCATGCACGCCAACACGCGCGAGGACATTGACCAGGTACGCGCGGGTGACATCGCTGCCGCCGTCGGCTTGAAAGACTTCAAGACGGGCGACACGATGTGCGACCCGGACCACCCGATTCAGCTCGAGTCGATGGACTTCCCTGAGCCGGTCATCCGCATCGCCATCGAGCCCAAGACGAAGGCCGACCTCGACAAGCTGGGGACAGGCCTCCAGAAGCTCGCCGAGGAAGACCCAACGTTCAAGGTCAACACCGACGAAGAGACGGGCCAGACGATCATCGCCGGCATGGGCGAGTTGCACCTCGAAATCATCGTCGACCGCCTCAAGCGCGAGTTCAAGGTCGAGGCCAACGTGGGCAAGCCGCAGGTGGCGTATCGCGAGGCCATTCGCACGATGGTGGACGAGCACTACACGCACAAGAAGCAGTCGGGTGGTCGTGGCCAGTTTGCTGAGATCTACGTCGAGATCGGCCCCAACGAAACGGGCGTCGGCTTCGAGTTCGAGAACGGCATCACGGGCGGCTCGATTCCGAAGGAGTTCATTCCCTCGGTGCAGAAAGGCATCGAAAGCGCGCTCGACCAGGGGCCGCTCGCAGGCTATCCCATCGAAGGCATCAAGGCCCGGTTGTACGACGGCAAATTCCACAACGTCGACTCCGACCAGCTCTCGTTCGAGATCGCGGGCCGGATGGCGTTCCGTGAGGCGTCGCGCCGCGCGCAGCCCGTCATCATGGAGCCCGTCATGGCCGTCGAGGTCATCACGCCTGACGAATACATGGGCGACGTGATCGGCGACCTCAACAGCCGCCGCGGCCGCATTCAGTCGATGGGTCAGCGCAACGACGCGCAGGTCATCAAGGCGCAGGTTCCGCTGTCGGCCATGTTCGGGTATTCGACCGACATGCGCTCGATCACGCAGGGCCGCGCGCTCTACAGCATGACGTTCGATCATTATGAGGAAGTGCCGAAGTCGGTCTCGGAAGAGATCATTTCCGCTTCCAAAGGTGTAGCAGCGTAACTTTTTAAAAACCGACTTTCAACCTTTTACCCTCATGGCAAAGGAGACCTACCAGCGCACGAAGCCGCACGTCAACGTCGGCACGATCGGGCACGTCGACCACGGCAAGACGACGCTCACGGCGGCCATCACGACGGTGCTCGCCAAGAAACTCGGCGGATCCAACACGACCCGCAGTTTCGATTCGATCGACAACGCGCCCGAGGAGCGCGAGCGCGGCATCACGATCGCGACGGCGCACGTCGAGTACGAGACCGAAGCGCGCCACTACGCGCACGTCGACTGCCCCGGGCACGCCGACTACGTCAAGAACATGGTCACGGGCGCGGCGCAGATGGACGGCGCGATCCTCGTCGTCGCGGCCACCGATGGGCCGATGCCGCAGACGCGCGAGCACATCCTCTTGGCGCGCCAGGTCGGTGTCCCGTACATCGTCGTGTTCATGAACAAGGTCGACCTCGTCGACGACGAGGAGCTTTTGGAACTCGTCGAGATGGAAGTGCGCGAGCTGCTCTCGTCGTACGAGTTTCCGGGCGACGATCTGCCGGTGGTGCAGGGTTCTGCGCTCGGCGGCTTGAACGGCGAGGCGCAGTGGGAGGATCGGATCATGGATCTGATGAACGCGGTGGACTCGTACATCCCGACGCCGGAGCGTGCGACGGACAAGCCGTTTTTGATGCCGGTCGAGGACGTGTTTTCGATCACGGGGCGCGGCACGGTGGTGACGGGTCGCGTCGAGCGTGGCATCGTGAAGGTGGGCGAGCCGGTGGAGATCATCGGCATGATGGAGGAGGGCAAGCTCACGAGCACGGTGACGGGCGTGGAGATGTTCAGGAAGCTCTTGGAGCAGGCGGAGGCGGGCGACAACGCGGGTATTTTGCTGCGGGGTATTGCGAAGGAGTCGGTGGAGCGTGGGATGGTGGTGTGCAAGCCGGGCTCGGTGAAGCCGCACCGGGAGTTTGAGTGCGAGGTGTACGTGCTCTCGAAGGAGGAGGGCGGCCGTCACACGCCGTTTTTCAAGGGGTACCGTCCGCAGTTTTACTTTCGGACGACGGACGTGACGGGCGACATTGAGCTCAACGAGGGGGTGGAGATGGTGATGCCGGGCGACAACACGCAGTTCAAGGTGAAGCTGATCGTGCCGGTGGCGATGGAGCAGGGGTTGCGCTTCGCGATCCGCGAGGGTGGGCGCACCGTCGGCGCTGGCGTCGTTACCAAAATCCTCGACTAACAGTCAGTCTTTATACAGGCAACCGCCGGTGCGGAGCACATCTGCACCGGCGGTTCTTTGCTGCACAACCATGGCGACAAATCAACGCATCCGCATCAAGCTCAAGTCATACGACCACAGTTTGATCGACAAGAGCGCAGAGAAGATCATCCGCACGGTGCGCCAGACGGGTGCCGTGGTGAGCGGTCCCATCCCGCTGCCGACGCAGAAAAACATCGTGACCGTGCTGCGCGGGCCGCACGTGGACAAGAAGAGCCGCGAGCAGTTCGAGACGCGCTCGCACAAACGGCTCATCGACATCCTCTCAACCTCGTCCAAGACGGTCGACGCGCTACTCAAGCTGGAGCTTCCGAGCGGCGTAGACGTCGAGATCAAGTAGTGAAAGAGGGCGAGCGTCGGCCTCTGGCCTGGCGCGTAAGTCCTTGTTCTTTTGATAGTAAGCAGAAGCTGCACAGGCAGCATCGCGCTTAACTTAATCCGGCGGCTTTTGGGCTGCCCTTAATTCAGGATTACAATGAGCGGCATGATTGGTAAGAAGCTCGGCATGACGAGCATCTTCGACGACAGCGGTCGCAACATCGTTTGCACGGTCGTCGAGGCGGGGCCGAACACGGTGACCCAGGTAAAAACGCAGGACGGCAGCGACGGCTACGATGCCGTACAGCTGGCTTTCGACGAGCGTAAAAGCAAGCGCACCCCGAAAGCCCTCACCGGCCACTTCGACAAAGTCGGCACGTCGCCCAAGCGCAAGGTCAAGGAATTCCGCGACTTCGGGCAGGACGTGAATGCGGGCGAAGAAGTTGCCGTGAGCACGCTGTTCGCCGAGGGCGAAATCATCGACGTCGTGGGCACGTCGAAAGGCAAAGGCTTCCAGGGCGTCGTGAAGCGGCACGGCTTCGCGGGTGTAGGGATGCAGACGCACGGCCAGCACAACCGTGGGCGCGCGCCCGGCTCCATCGGCGCCTCGTCGTGGCCGTCGCGCGTGTTCAAGGGCACCCGCATGGCGGGTCGCATGGGCAACGACCGGGTGAAGGTGAAAAACCTTCGCGTCGTCCGCATCCTGGCCGACTCCCACCTCATCCTCATCAAGGGGGCGATTCCCGGGCCAAAGGGTTCGTACGTGGAACTGCACAAAAAGCAGGCTTCCTGATCTTCTTCCCGACACCCTTTAGCGAGAGACTCCGATCATGGACTTGAAAGTATTCCGCCAGGACGGCAGCGAAACCGGCCGTACCGTGACGCTCGACGAGAGCATCTTCGGCATCGAACCCAACGACCACGCCATCTGGCTTGACGTGAAGGCCATCCAGGCCAACATGCGCCAGGGCACGCACAAGGCGAAGGATCGCGGCGAAAACGCGCACTCGACGCGCAAGCTGTACCGTCAGAAAGGGACGGGCGGCGCGCGTGCCGGTAGCGCCAAGAGCCCCACGCGCCGTGGCGGTGGCACGATCTTCGGGCCGCGCCCGCGCAACTACACGCAGCACGTCAACAAGAAGACGAAGCAACTCGCTCGCCGGTCTGCCTTTGCATACAAGGCACAGGGCGAAGCGCTGCGCCTCATCGAGGGCTTCACGTTCGACGCGCCCAGCACGAAGGCATTCGTGTCGATGCTGAAAGGCTTCGACCTTGCCTCAAAGAAAGTGCTCGTGCTCACGCAGGGCCGCAACGACACCGTGTACCGCTCGGGCCGAAACGTGCCCGGCGTGCAGGTGATGGATGCCGCGCAGGCCTCGACGCTCGACGTCATGCAGGCGGGCATCATCGTGCTGCAGGAAGGCGCGCTCGACGCGCTGCGCCAGCACCTCGGCGCGCCCGCCCCGGCAGAAGCCTGAGCCGGTTCATTTTCTAATACGAATCCATCATGGACAAGACCATTCTCATCCGCCCGCTCATCACGGAGAAGATGACCGACCTCATGGAGTCGGGGCACTACGCCTTCGTGGTAGCCAAAGACGCCAACAAGATCGAGATCAAGAAGGCGGTGCAGGAGCGCTACCCGCAGGTACGCATCAAAGAGGTGCGTACAATGGTGGTGCGCGGCAAACGGCGGCGGCAGATGACCAAGCGCGGTGTGCAGGAAGGACGACGCGCGGGCTACAAGAAAGCCATCGTGACGCTCGCTCCTGACAGCGAGGCCATCGACTTCTACGAAAGCGTCTGACATTTCTTTCGCCGGACGATCCACTCCGGGCGCAAAGCACGCCGCGATGGCGATGCAGTTAAGCCCCAATCCACAGACCAATGGCAATTCGCATCCTCAAACCGAACACGCCCGGCCAGCGCCAGCGTTCGGTCTCGGCCTTCGACACGATCACGAAGTCGGAGCCCGAGAAAAGCCTCCTCGCGCCGGTTACGCGCAAGGGTGGCCGCAACAACAACGGCCGTATCACGACGCGCCACCAGGGTGGCGGCCACAAGCGCCGCTACCGCATCATCGACTTCAAGCGCGACAAGCTGGGCATTCCGGCCCGCGTTGCGGCCATCGAATACGACCCCAACCGGTCGGCGCGCATTGCGCTGCTGGTATACGCCGATGGCGAGAAGCGCTACATCATCGCGCCCAACGAAGTCCGTGTAGGCCAGAAGGTGATGAACGGGGAGAACGCCGCGCCGGAAGCGGGCAACTGCCTGCCGCTGCGTAAAATCCCGCTCGGCTCGTTCGTCCACGCTATCGAGATGAAGCCGGGCAAGGGCGCCCAGATGGCGCGGTCGGCAGGCACGTACGCCCAGCTCACTGCGCGTGACGCCGGGTTCGCTACCCTGCGCCTGCCCTCGGGCGAGGTACGCATCGTGCCCTCGGGCTGCATGGCCACCATCGGCACGACGAGCAACCCCGACCACATGAACATCGACCAGGGCAAGGCCGGGCGCAACCGCTGGCGTGGCATCCGTCCGAAGGTGCGCGGTGTCGTCATGAACCCCGTCGACCACCCGATGGGCGGTGGCGAAGGCAAGGCCTCCGGTGGGCACCCGCGCTCGCCGTGGGGACAGATCGCCAAGGGCTACAAGACGCGCAAGAAGAACAAGCCGTCCAACAAGTACATCGTCCGCCGCCGAGGCAAGAAATAACCCATTTTGGATTTCCGCTTTCGGATGTCGGAAAGCAGCAGTTCTCCGAAATCTGAAGTCTCAAATCCCACATCGCATATGGCACGTTCGCTCAAAAAAGGCCCCTTCATTCACTTCAAGCTTCAGCGTAAGGTGGATGAACTCAACTCGGGCAGCAAGAAAAAGGTGGTCAAGACGTGGAGCCGCGCGTCGGTCATCACGCCTGAATTCGTAGGCCACACCTTCGCTGTTCACAACGGCAAGCAGTTCATCCCCGTCTACGTGACCGAGAACATGGTGGGCCACCGGCTCGGCGAGTTCTCGCCCACGCGCACCTTCCGCGGGCATGCCGGCGAGAAGCGCGACAAACGCGGCAAGAAGTAGAACGATTGTGGATTTGGGATTTCGGAGTGCGGAACTGAAGCCGCTTCTGAAACCCGAAATCCGACATCTCAAATCCGAAATATTCCTATGGAAGCACGAGCCATTCGTAAGCATATCCGCGGGTCGGCCCTCAAGATGCGGACAGTCGCCAACCTGGTACGCGGCAAGCGCGTGCCCGAGGCGCTGAACATCCTGCAGTTTCTGCCGCACCGCGCCACGCGCCCCATCGAGCTGACCATCCGGTCGGCGTACCACAACCTCATCGACCAGAACCCCGACGAGCGCATCAGCGAGGACGAACTCGTCGTGCGGGAGATCCGCGTGGATGAAGGGCCGATGTTCAAGCGTTTCCAGGCCGCTCCGCGTGGCCGGGCCCTTCCGATCCTCAAGCGCACGAGCCACGTCACGGTCATCGTGGGCGAGGCCGACGAGGCGCTGGAAGGAGCCAACGCTTGATGTTCGCCCAACCCCATTCACACGTAAATAGCTAACACAGTGGGCCAGAAAACAAACCCCATCGGCTTTCGCCTGGGCGTGATCCGAGGCTGGGATTCCAGTTGGTACGCGACCAAAGACCTGCCGGAGAAACTCGTCGAGGACGAGGAAATCCGCCGCTACCTCAACGCGCGCCTCAAGCGCGCCGGGCTTGCGCGTGTCGTCATCGAACGCACGCCCAAGCGCATCATCCTGACGCTGCACACGTCGCGCCCTGGCGTGGTGATCGGTCGTGGTGGCACGGAGGTCGAGAAGCTGCGCGAGGAGCTCAAGAAGCTCACCAGCAAGGACATCCAGATCAACATCAGCGAGATCAAGCGTCCTGAGTTGGAAGCCGCGCTGGTGGCGCAGAACATCGCGCAGCAGCTCGAAGGCCGCGTCTCGTTCCGCCGCGCGATGAAGCAGTCCATCCAGCAGGCGATGCGCATGGGCGCCGACGGCATCCGCGTGAAGCTGAGTGGGCGTCTGGGCGGGGCCGAGATGAGCCGCACCGAGCAGTACCTCGAAGGCCGCGTGCCGCTGCACACCATCCGCGCAGACATCGACTATGCGGAGGCGACGGCGTTCACGATTTACGGCACCAGCGGTGTGAAGGTGTGGATCTCGCGTGGCGAGGTCATCGGACGCCCCGAACTCAACCCCAACGTGCAGGCGCAGCGGCACCAGATGCAGCAGCCCGTGCCCGAGCGCCGCCGCCGGGGTGGCGACGACGACGACCGCCGCAAACGCGGTGGGGGGGGCGAAAACAAAGGCCCGCGCGGTCGCCGTGGCGGTCGCGGACGCGGTGGCCAGGGCGGGCAGGGCGGTGGAGCCCCGCGCGGCTGACCCATTATCCAGTAGACCGATCACCTCTGTTGCCCGCCGTAGGGCGGCAACGCAGACACGAGATATGCCATGTTGATGCCCAAACGCACCAAGTTCCGTCGCGTCCAGAAAGGGCGCAACACCGGGCTTGCCCAGCGTGGGACGACCATTGCCTTCGGAGACTTCGCCATCAAGGCGATGGAGCCGGGCCGCATCACGAGCCGCCAGATCGAGGCGTCGCGTATCGCCATGACGCGCCGCATGAAGCGCGTCGGCAAGGTGTGGATCCGCATCTTCCCCGACCGGCCCGTCACCAAGAAGCCTGCTGAAACCCGCATGGGCGGTGGCAAGGGCTCGCCCGAGTACTGGGTAGCCGTCGTCCGGCCCGGCCGCATTCTGTTCGAGATCGGCGGCGGCGTGCCGCAGCCGCTCGCGCAAGAGTCGATGGCGCTGGCGCAGGCCAAGCTGCCCATCAAAACCAAGTTCGTCGTGCGCCCGGATTACGTCGCGCCCGAAACGCCGGTTCGCCTGTAAATCCTTAGATCGCCGAGTACCATGAAAGCTTCCGAACTGCGCGACCTGACAGCCGACGAGCTGCGCCGCCGCCTCGACGAAGAGAAAAACGAGCTCTCGACGCTGCGCTTTCAGCACGCCGTGGCTCCGCTCCAGAACCCGATGGTGCTGCGCGAAAAGCGCCGCGACATCGCCCGCCTGCAGACGACCCTTCGCGCGAAGGAGCAGTCTGCCTGAACACTCACAACCGGGTAGTTGGTGAGGTTGACCGCCCGCGGTCAGTCGGCTTCACGGCTCACCAAGCCCTCCACGCACATGGAAACCACCGAGAACATCACAGAGCGCAACGCGCGCAAGGAGCGCATCGGCCTCGTCGTATCCAACAAGATGGACAAGTCCATCACCGTTGCCATCGAGCGGCAGGTCAAGCACCCCATCTACGGCAAGTTCATCCGCAAGACGACCAAGCTGATGGCGCACGACGAAACCAATGACGCCGGCGAAGGCGACACCGTCCGCATCATGGAGACGCGGCCGCTGTCGAAGAACAAGAGCTGGCGGCTGGTCGAGATCCTCGAACGCGCCAAGTAAACTTCATTTGGGATTTGAGACTTCGGATTTCGGAGCAGCACAACGTGCGGCATCCCGAATTCCGAAATCCGAGATCCACAATCCGATATTCCCATGATTCAGCAGGAATCGCGACTCGCCGTAGCGGACAACAGCGGGGCCAAAGAAGTGCTCTGCATCCGCGTGCTCGGTGGCACCCGCCGCCGCTATGCGTCTATCGGCGATAAGATCGTCGTCTCGGTCAAATCGGCCATTCCGGGCGGCAACGTCAAGAAAGGCGAGGTTTCCCGCGCCGTCGTTGTCCGTACGAAGAAAGAGTACCGCCGCCGCGACGGTTCGTACATCCGCTTCGACGAGAACGCCGCCGTGCTGCTCAACGCGCAGGACGAGCCGCGCGGCACCCGCATCTTCGGTCCCGTCGCCCGCGAACTGCGCGAAAAGCAGTTCATGCGGATCGTCTCGCTGGCCCCCGAAGTCATCTGAAAGGCGGAAGTCGAAACGCGGAACGCGGAAGTAAGCCCCGCTTGCCCCCGTTCCCCATTCGCACTTCCCACTTCCGAAATTGAACTATGCCACGTACTACGAATAAGCAGAACAAGCTGCACGTCAAAAAGGGGGATCAGGTACAGGTGATCTCGGGCAACTACCGCGGCGAGAATGGCCGCGTGCTGCGCGTGTATCCGAAGACACACCGCGTGCTCGTCGAAGGCATCAATATCCGCGTGCGGCACACCCGTGCCGGTGCCAACAAGACCTACCCTGACGGCGGCCGCATCGAGCGCGAGATGCCCATCCACGTCTCCAACGTCCTGCCGCTCGACGGCAACGGCGACCCCACGCGCATCGGGCGCAAGTGGATCGCGGGCGACAGCGGGCGCGGTAAATGGGTGCGCTACGCCAAGACCACGGGCGAAGACCTCGACTGAGCGTCCACGCCACCAGGGCCTTCGGTGAAGGCTCAGAGGAGGCGGAACCGCCACCGTAACCACGATATTCCAATCGTCTGCCCTGCCTTCAGCGGGCAGGCTTTTTTCATCCCCGAGTCATGGAAACCTACGTTCCCCGTCTCAAGCAGAAGTACCGCGAGGAGGTAGTGCCCGAACTGACCAAACAGTTCGAGTACACCAACCCGATGGAGGTACCGCGTCTTGTCAAGATCAGCATCAACAAAGGCGTGGGCGAGGCGACGCAGGACAAGAAAGTCCTCGACGACGCCGTCGAAGAGATCCGCCGCATCACCGGGCAGCAGCCTGTGACGGCGCAGGCACGCAAGAGCGTGTCTAACTTCAAGCTTCGCGAAGGCATGCCTGTTGGCGTCCACGTGACGCTGCGCGGCGACCGTATGTGGGAGTTCATGGACCGGCTCGTGACGCTGGCGTTGCCCCGCGTGCGCGACTTCCGCGGCATCCCCGACCGCTCCTTCGACGGGCGTGGCAACTACACGCTGGGCGTCAAGGAGCAGATCATCTTCCCCGAAATTGACGTCGACAAGACGCCGCGCATCTCGGGTCTCGACGTCACCTTCGTGACGACGGCGGGTACCGACGAGGAAGCCCAGGCGCTTCTGAAAGGACTTGGGATGCCGTTCGTCCGGCGCGGCGAAGAGGCCGCGCAGATGGCCTGACTTTTTCAGAACCCCACTCTTTTTACTCTTTATGGCCAAGAAAAGCTGGATTGCCCGCGAACGGAAACGCCGCGCGATGGTGCTCAAGTACGCCGAGAGGCGCGCCGCGCTCAAAGCTGCGGGCGATTACGAGGGTTTGCAGAAGCTGCCCCGTGACTCGGCCCGCGTGCGGATGAACAACCGCTGCGCCCTCACGGGGCGCTCGCGCGGCTACCTCCGTCGCTATGGCATCTCCCGCATCGCTTTTCGCGAGATGGCACTGGCGGGCCTGATCCCCGGTGTGCGTAAGGCGAGCTGGTAAGCTCCCCCGACCAATTTCTCTCACTTAGCAAGGCGCTGCAGTCAGACGACTGGCGAACCGGCTAAACATCCTCAATCATGAGTGCTATCACCGATCCGGTTGCGGACTACCTGACCCGCATCCGCAACGCGCAGAATGCGCGTCACCGCCACGTCGACATCCCGGCGTCGAAGCTCAAAAGGGCCATGACGCAGATCCTGTTCGACAAGGGATTTATCGCGCGTTACCTCAACATCGACGACGGCAAGCAGGGCCTGTTGCGGTTGTTTCTGAAGTACGATCGTGCCGGGCAGGGCGTCATCCTGTCGCTCAAGCGCGTCTCGCGCCCCGGTTTGCGCCGCTACGCTCCGGCCGATCAGATGCCCCGTGTACGCGAGGGCCTCGGCATCGCCATCGTGTCCACGTCCCGTGGCGTGATGACCGACAAGGAAGCGCGGCGCGAGCACGTGGGCGGCGAAGTGCTGGCCTACGTCTATTAATCGCAGGAGGTAACGACATGTCTCGAATCGGCAAACTCCCCATCGAACTGCCCAAAGGGGTCACCGTGTCGGTGGCCAAAGGCGGCGTAACGGTGAAAGGCCCCAAAGGCGAACTCTACCAGGACGTGGACTCTGACATCGAAGTGGCCGTCGAGGACGGCACGGTGGAGGTCAAGCGCCCGACAGAGCAGAAGCGCCACCGTGCGATGCACGGCCTCTACCGGTCGCTCATCGCCAACATGGTGCAAGGCGTCAGCGAGGGCTACAAGAAGCAGCTCGAACTCATCGGCGTCGGCTACCGCGCGCAGGTGACGGGCGACATTCTGGAGCTCGGTCTGGGCTTCTCGCACCCCATCTATTTCGTGCCGCCGCCCGGCCTGTCGGTGTCGGTAGCGCAGGAGCGCGGCAAGAACACCATCATCACGCTCGAAGGCGTGGACAAGCAGATGGTGGGCCAGGTCGCGGCCAAGCTACGGGCGCTGCGTCCGCCGGAGCCGTACAAAGGCAAGGGCATCCGCTACACCGACGAATTCGTGCGTCGCAAGGCCGGTAAGACCGCCGCGCGCTAACCGTCAAGCAGGTTTTCCACCGCTGAAGGGTCGGCAATCTTTCGGCGCAACCGCTTCCCACATCCATGGCAAAGAACATCAAGACGCTCCGCCGCAACAAGATCAAGCGGCGGCTTCGCGGGCGCATCAGCGGGACGTCCGAACGTCCCCGTCTGAGCGTTTTCCGCTCCAACAAGTACATCTACGCCCAACTCATCGACGACGCCAACGGGCACACCGTGGCGGCGGCGTCGAGCCGCGAGAGCGACCTCGACACGGGCTCGCCCGTCGAGGCAGGCAAGGCCGTCGGGCAGAAGCTCGCCGAGCGGGCCAAAGAGGCGGGCGTTGAGGTGGCGATTTTCGACCGCAACGGTTACCGCTACCACGGGCGCGTGAAAGCGCTCGCCGAAGGGGCACGCGCAGGCGGCCTCTCCTTCTAAGCACGCATACTATTTCCCAAAAGCAACATGGCGAAGGATCGAGCACGTCGCGGGCGCAACCAGGGCAACGAGCCCGCCAGCGACCTCATCGAAAAGCTGGTAATGGTGAACCGTGTGGCGAAGGTCGTCAAGGGCGGTCGCCGCTTTTCGTTCAACGCCGTCGTCGTCGTCGGCGACGGTAAGGGCAAAGTCGGGGCGGGCCTCGGAAAGGCCAACGAAGTGGCAGACGCCATCTCGAAGGGCACCGAAGACGCCAAGAAAAACATGATCGACGTGCCCATCAAGCGAGGCACCGTTCCGCACAGCATCGTCGGCCGCAAGGACGCGGGCAGGGTGCTCCTCAAGCCGGCAGCACCGGGTACGGGCGTGATCGCCGGTGGCGGCGTGCGCGCGGTGCTCGAATGCGCGGGCATGACGGACGTGCTGTCGAAGTCGCTCGGCACGAGCAACCCGCACAACCAGGTCGCCGCCACGATGGACGCACTGGCCTCGCTCGAAGACCCGCTCGAAGTGGCGCGCCGCCGCGGCGTGTCGCTCAAGCGCGTCTTCGAAGGCTGAAGCGTCGCACCAAGATTCCCACTACGATGTCGAAACTGAAAATCACGCAGGTGCGGAGCCTCATTCGCCGCACCCAAGACCAGAAGCGCGTCATGCAGGCGCTGGGTCTGCGAAAAATGCACCAGACGGTCGAGCACGCCGACACGCCGCTGATTCGCGGCATGATCGGCAAAGTGCAGCACCTGGTGGCAGTCGAGGAAAACTGAGGTTTCCCGACTGTCCTTTCTCTGCGAGTCTGCCCGATGTGGGCAGGCGTTCTTAGCCAAACACGATCATGGATCTCAGCAACCTGAAGCCCGCCGAGGGCTCTACCAAAAAACGCAAGCGCATCGGGCGCGGCGTCGGCAGCGGCTATGGTGGCCACTCGTCGACGAAGGGCAACAAAGGGCAGAAAGCCCGCTCGGGCGGCGGCGTACCGGTCTGGTTTGAGGGCGGTCAGATGCCGCTCCAGCGCCGGTTACCCAAGTACGGCTTCAAAAACCCGTTCCGCACCGAGTACCGCGCTGTCAACCTGTCGCGTCTGGCGCAGCTCGTCGAGGCGGGCACGCTCGACGCCTCGCAGCCCATCACCCCCCAGATGCTTGCCGACGTGAGCGTGGTGGGGAAGAACGAGCGCGTCAAGATCCTCGGCGGTGGCGAGATCAGCACCCCGCTGACCGTTCACGCCCACGCCTTCAGCGCGTCGGCCAAAGAGCGGATCGAAGCAGCGGGCGGCACCACCGAAACGCTGTCCTGGACGCGATAACAGAGCATACTCATGGCGGGAATCGCTGACAGCATCCGTAACATCTGGAAGATCGACGAGCTTCGCGCGCGCATTCTGTACACGCTCGGACTGCTCGTCGTCTACCGGCTGGGAACGTACATCACGCTTCCGGGCGTCGATGCCACCATCCTGGCGCAGAACACCACTCCGCAGGGGCCGTCTGATCTGTTCGGACTGCTCGATCTGTTCGTGGGCGGCGCGTTCAGCCGGGCGGGCATCTTCGCGCTGGGCATCATGCCGTACATCACGGCGTCGATCATCATCCAGCTTCTGGGTGCGGTGATGCCGTACTTCCAGAAGCTCCAGCGTGAGGGCGAAGACGGTAGGCGCAAGATCACCCAACTCACCCGCTACGGCACGGTGGGCATCACGCTCATCCAGTCGCTCGGCTACGTAGTGAGTCTGCGCGCCACCGACGCGGCGGCCATCGTGATCTCGCCGTTTGCCTTCACGGTTTCGACAGTGATCGTGCTCATTGCGGGCACCGTCTTTGTCATGTGGCTCGGCGAGCGCATCACTGAGGACGGCATCGGCAACGGCATTTCGCTCATCATCATGGTGGGTATCATCGCCGGACTGCCGCAGGCGCTCTACAACGAGTTCGAGCTCAAGGGCAACTTCTTTCTGCTGCTCATCGAGATCGGCTTCCTGTTCCTCGTGACGCTGCTGTGTGTGCTCGTCACGCAGGGGATGCGTCGCATTCCGGTGCAGTACGCCAAGCGCGTCGTGGGGCGGAAGGTCTACGGCGGCACCACGCAGTACCTGCCGCTGCGCGTCAACGCGGCGGGCGTGATGCCGATCATCTTTGCGCAGTCCATCATGTTCGTGCCCGCGACGTTCGCGTCGTTCGCGCCCGAGGCGGGCTGGATTCAGCGCTTCGGCGGGTTCTTTACCGACGTTTCGAGCTGGGGCAACGCGGCGCTGTTCTTTACCATCTGCGTGTTCTTTACCTACTTCTACACGGCCATCGCCGTGAACCCGAAGGACATGGCGGACACGATGAAGCGGCAGGGCGGCTTCATCCCGGGCATCCGTCCGGGTAAACAGACGAGCGACTTCATCGACAACATCCTGACGCGCATCACCCTGCCTGGGTCGCTGTTCCTTGGTCTCGTCGCCATCCTGCCGACGTTCGCCATCAAATTCGGCGTGACGCCGGGCTTCGCACTCTTCTTCGGCGGCACGAGCCTGCTCATCCTCGTCGGCGTGACGCTCGACACGTTGCAGCAGATCGAGAGCCACCTGCTCATGCGGCATTACGACGGCTTCATGAAGACGGGCCGCGTGCGCGGACGCCGCGCCTGAGTTTCTACGACGATGCACCTCAAAAGCGAACGTGATCTCGATTTCCTCCGCAAGAGCGCCGACCTGGTCAGCAGGACGCTCGCGGAGGTGGCGAAGCACGTGCGCGTGGGGGCGACGACGCGCGAACTCGATCAGGTGGCGGAGGACTTTATCCTCTCGCACGGCGCACGGCCTGCCTTCAAGGGCTACGACCCCGGATGGGGCGGTGGCAAGTTTCCCGGATCGCTCTGCATATCCGTCAATGATGTGGTCGTGCATGGCATCCCGAGTGATTATGCCCTGCAAAATGGTGACCTCGTGACGGCGGACTGCGGCGTCGAACTCGACGGGTACTTTGGCGATTCTGCCTACACGTTTGCCGTCGGGACGCTCTCGGCAGCGAACCGGCACCTCTGCACGACGACATTCGAGGCGCTCTGGAAGGGCATCGAACAGGTGCAGCATGGCGGTCGCATTGGCGACGTGGCGCACGCGGTGGAGCAGCACTGCGAAATCAACGGCTGCGGTGTCGTCCGCGAACTCGTCGGGCACGGCATCGGACGCGAACTGCACGAAGCCCCGTCTGTCCCCAACTTCGGGCGGCGTAAAACCGGTGCAAAGATCAAGTCGGGCCTGACCATCTGCATTGAGCCGATGGTGAATGCGGGCACACACGAAGTCACGACCGATGACGATGGCTGGACGGTGCGCTCTGCTGATCGCCTCCCGTCAGCGCATTACGAGCACATGGTGGTGGCGCGAAAGGGCAGGGGCCCTGAAGTACTGACGACCTTTGAGTATGTCGAGCGCGAGATCGACGCGCCGTATGCGGTGCTCCAGAGCGAAGATTCTGCATAGCCGAACCAAGCGCGATGGGTAGCGTCCAAACTGACTGCCTACGGCTCAAACCCGTTTTTCTTTCTCTTCAGATACCTACCGACATGAAAGTCCGAGCCAGCGTCAAGAAGCGCAGCGCCGACGACAAGGTCGTCCGTCGCGGCGGCCGCGTCTACATCATCAACAAGAAAAACCCCAAGCACAAACAACGCCAGGGGTAAGCGAAACGCGGAAGTGGGAACGCGGAAGTCGGAACGGTCCGGCTTCCCTTTCCCCTTCCAACTTCCGAAATTCGACTTTCAATTATGCCACGAGTTGCTGGAGTTGACCTCCCTAACCGCAAGCGCAGCGAGATTGCGCTGACCTCTGTGTTCGGCATCGGCCGTGCGCGTGCCCGCGAGATCCTCGACAAAGCTGGGATCTCATACGACACGCACGCCCAGGACTGGACGGATGAGGACACGCGCGCCGTGCGCCGCATTGTGGAGGACGAGTACGTCGTCGAGGGTGCGCTTCGCACCGAGGTGCAGTTGAACATCAAGCGGTTGATGGACATCGGCTGCTACCGGGGCCTGCGGCACCGCCGTGGGCTTCCCGCCCGTGGGCAGCGCACCAAGACGAACGCCCGCACCCGCAAGGGACGCCGCAAGACGGTGGCCGGCAAGAAGAAAGCACCTCGCAAGTAACCTCTTGGGCAGGCGGGAGAGGCCGGGCGCTCGTCCGGCTTTTCTCGTCTCCCATCGACTCTCTACATCTCCATGGCAAAGCAGCAGAGACAGCGTACCGGCGGCCGAGGCGGCGCACGCGCGGCACGCAAGAAAAACGTCATCGTCGAGTCCAACGGACAGGCGCACATCAAGGCCACGTTCAACAACGTGATGGTGACCCTCACCGACCAGTACGGCAACACGATCTCGTGGTCGTCCTCCGGGAAGATGGGCTTCAAGGGCAGCCGCAAGAACACGCCGTACGCGGCGCAGGTGTCTGCCACGGAAGCCGCGAAGGAAGCCTACGACCTCGGCCTGCGCCGGGTGGACGTATTCGTCAAAGGCCCCGGCTCGGGCCGCGAGTCGGCGATTCGCGCGCTGACCGCCGTGGGTCTCGAAGTCGCCACGATCCGCGATATCACCCCCGTTCCTCACAACGGTTGCCGGCCCCCCAAACGCCGCCGCGTCTAGGGGGATTTTGGATGTTGGATTGCTGGTTTCGGAGAGGTTCAACCCTTGCGAAATCGAAAATTCCCCATCCGAAATCGAATAAGTCCGGTGGCAGGGCGCTACAGGCGCGCCTGCCGTTTGTCAACACCCGCTAACAAACAACAACGACATGGCCCGTTACCGCGGACCCAAGCAGAAGATTGCGCGCCGCTTCGGTGAGCCTATCTTCGGCCCGAGCGCCTCGCTCGAACGCAAACCCTACCCGCCCGGCCAGCACGGCCGCGGCCGCCGCAGCAAGGAGAGCGAGTACTCGATCCAGCTCAAAGAGAAGCAGAAGGTCAAGTACACCTATGGCCTGCTCGAGCGCCAATTCCGCAACCTGTTCACGAAGGCCTCGCACAAGAAGGGCGTGACGGGTGAGAACCTGCTCCGTTTCCTTGAAGCGCGGCTCGACAACACGGTCTTCCGCCTCGGCTTTGCGCGCACGCGCCGCCAGGCCCGGCAACTCGTCACGCACGGCCACGTGATGGTCAACGACCACCTCGTCGACATTCCCTCGGTGCAGCTTCGCCCCGGCGACGTCGTGTCGGTGCGGCCCAAGAGCCGCAAGCTCGAACTCGTGCAGGAAAGCGCGAGCCGCCCGCGTCGCGCCTACCCGTGGCTCGAAGTCGACCGCGCGGATCTGCGCGGCAAGTTCCTCGACTACCCGAACCGCGAGGACATCCCGGAAAACATCCGCGAGCAGCTCATCGTCGAGCTCTACTCGAAGTAAGCGTCGTTTTCCGGCGGCCCGCCTTTCACGGGCGAGGCTCGCTTTTCACTTTACAGGCACGCACCCCGCATGACCCATACATCCATCCAGATGCCGGACGGCGTCGTCGTCGAAGAGGTTACCCCCACCTTCGGGCGCTTCGTCATCCAGCCGCTCGAACGCGGCTACGGCGTCACCATCGGCAACTCGCTCCGCCGCGTCCTGCTGTCCTCGCTGCCCGGCATCGCCATCACCGCCATCAAGGTCGACGGCGTGCAGCACGAGTTCTCGACCATCGAGGGCGTCACCGAAGACGTGTCGGACATCATCCTCAACCTGAAGGGCGTTCGGTTCAAAAGCCGCGAACTCGGCGACGGCAACGTGAGCCTGGTGCTGCGCGGCCCCGGCACGTGGACGGCCAAGGACATCGCCGACGCGACGAACGATTACGACCTGCTCAATACCGACCACCACATCGCCACACTCGCCGAAGGAGCCGAGATCGTGGCCGATCTCCGCATGGGCGCGGGCCGTGGCTACGTGTCGGCGGACGACAACAAGCAGGCCGACGACCCCATCGGCGTCATCGCCATCGACTCGATCTTCACGCCGATTCTCAACGCTCGCTACACCATCACGCCGACGCGCGTGGGGCAGAAGATCGACTACGAAAAGCTGGTCTTCGAAGTCACGACCGATGGCTCCGTCGCGCCCGAGGACGCGCTCGCGCAGGCGGCGCAGATCCTGCGCGACCACGTCAACATGTTCATCCACATGGACGCCGAGCCGCAGCCCGTGGTGGAGGAGAAAGAGGTGGACGCCGAGGTGCAGCGCATCCGCGAGTTGCTGTCGCAGTCGGTCGACGAACTCGACCTGTCGGTGCGCGCGCACAACTGCCTCAAGGCCGCCAACATCAAAAACATCGGCGAGCTGGTGCGGCGCGACGAGTCCGAGATGCTCAAGTTCCGCAACTTCGGGCGCAAGTCGCTCCAGGAACTCATCGAGGTGCTCGAAGACCGCGGCCTGTACTTCGGCATGGACGTCGAGAAATACATGAACGACTGAGGCTCTGAGCCGCAGTTTTTACCAATACTGTCATGCGACATCAGGTTAAAGGATTCAAACTGGGGCGGACGCAGGCGCACCGCAAGGCAACGCTGTCGGCGATGTCGAACGCCCTCATCCGCCACAAACGGATCACGACGACGATCACGAAGGCGAAGGCACTCAGGATGTTCGTCGAGCCCATCATCAACCGCGCGAAGGACGACTCGACGGCCAACCGCCGCCAGGTTTTCCGCCGCCTCCAGGACAAAGAGTCGGTCAAGGAACTGTACGGCGTCATCGCCGCGAAAGTCAGCGACCGTCCCGGGGGCTACACGCGCATCGTGAAGCTCGGCCAGCGTCCCGGCGACGGTGCCGAGATGGCGATCATCGAACTCGTCGACTTCAACGAGACGGGTGAGCAGGGCACGACGAAGACGCGCCGTAGCCGCCGCACGCGCCGTGGCTCGGCAGGTTCGGGTTCGGGTGCTGCAACGGGAGCCGCGACGAAGGCCGCCGAGACGAAGAAGGAAACGCCGCAGCCCGAAGCGCCCGCTGCCGAGCCGGCATTGCCGGAGACGGAATCCGTCGCCGACGTGGCCGACAGCGAGACCATCCCCACGTCCGTCACCGACGAGGACGCAACACCCACCGACCCCGAAGCGCCGGAGAAGACCTCCGACGTGACGGCGCAGGCACCGGGCTCGCCGCTCGACGCGCCCGAGGAAACCGCAGGTGGCCCCGCTGCGAACCCGGAAACGGGGATCGAAGGCGAGCAGGGGCAGAACCAGCTTAAGTAAGAGCGGGCCTGTTCAGGTAACACGGCGAGGCGTCTTCCACCACGGGGGACGCCTCGCTACGTTTTACCGGCAACGGCGGGCTGCCTGTGCCGCGCGCACGGAATGCGGGTAAAGCTCGCTCGCGGCAACGGCGTGGACGCAGCGGCTCTGGCGGTTACCACGCTGCGCCAGCCGCATGTGGATGCGGTAGTTGCCGGGGTCGAGGTGGGTGGCGCGCAGGAGGTCTGCTGGCGTGGGGGACTCGGAAACCACCTGCATGGCGCGCACCTGCATCGCGCTGCGCGCCATGGCCGTGCCGGTGGCGACGACGAGCGCGACGAGGAGTGCCCACCGCAGGGCTCCGCGAAGCGCAATCGGTTCGAGGGTGTCCGAGGCCCACAGCGCGCCTGTGGCGGTGGCGACGACGAGCAGCGGCCACGGCAGGAGCAGCACGGCATCGAATGCCCCGGCGACGAGCGTGCCGATCCACATGCTCACCAGCACAAGTGCTCCGAGCGCGCCCTCGGGCGTGGTGGCCCGCCAGACGCCCTGCAGCGTCGTCCAGCCCAGCAACAGGAAGGCGAGTCCGGCCAGCGCCGTGCCCAGCAGGCCCCGCTCGGAAACCATCGCCACCAGGTCGCTGCTCGGCCACGGGTTGGCGGTCATGCCGGGATTCCGTCCGCTCAACGACGGGTCGCGGCGGGCAGCGTGGCCGGGGTACTCGACGGGCCAGTTGCCCGGCCCGACGCCGAACACCGGGTGGTGCAGCGTCATGGCGAGCGAATGTTTGTATTGCACGAGCCGGCCCCGCCCGCTGCCTTCGCGGTGATTGGCGAGGCTGCGCGCGGTTTCGAGGTAGGGCGTGTCGCTGCGCCACTGGAGGGCGTTGGGCAGCACCAGCGCCGCGCCCACGCCCACGGTCATCAGGGCCAGCAGCGCCAGTCCGCGCAGCGGGAGCGTGCGCGCGTGGTGCCGGAAGGCGATGAGGACGACGCCCACGACGAGCACGACGGCGACGATGGCAAGCGCCAGCCACGCCGCCCGCGAGCGCGTCAGCACGAGCGCCGTCATGCACAGCATCACCCCGGAGGCGCCGAGCGCGAACGTCCGGACGCGGCGGGCGTCGAGGGCGACGAGCGCCACGAGCGGCAGCCCGAGCACGGCGAGGTGCCCGATGGCATTGCGGTTGCCCAGCGTGCCCCCCGGCATCCGGTTGCGGCTGAACCACGCCGCTTCGACGCCATACGCCTGCACGAGCGCCGTCGCGCACGCCACCACGACGGCGAGGGCCATCCCGTTGAGCAGCGCCCGCGTGTACCCCGCCGAGCCGAGTGCGCGGGCACAGGCGTAGAGCAGCAGGCCCGACGCCGTCAGCGCGAGCGAGCGCGAGGCGTTCCAGCCGTTCGTGGCCAGTAGCGCCGAGACGCCCCCCGCCAGCGCAAACAGCGACAGCCAAACATCGACACGGGTGAACGAGAGGCGACGCAGCGACGGCAGCAGCAGTAGCCCCGCCAGAAACGCCGTCGCGTGCAGCACGGCCTCCTTCGGGACGTAGAAGCGGTCGAGCTCGAACGGCATCGACGCCGTGGCGACGACCACCGACAGCACCGCACCGATCTGGACGACGCGCAGTGCGAACGCGTCGCGCCACGTGGGGAGCTGTATCTCTGGAGCGGGGAGGAGCAGGGGAGCGGGTTCGTTCAAAACACCGAGGAGGAAGGACGGCAGGGAAACGACGTTGCACGATACGCGCAACTGCCTGTGCCGCTCAACCCTTTGGTCTCAAACCTCCGATGGCACAGGACTGGTAGCCAGTACCAACGCTTACCCTTCTTCCGTCGTTTTCCGGTAGCGATCCATCAGCGGGGTGACCGAGATGCCGTGCAGCACGATGGAAAGTGCCATGACGCCCACCGTCAGGCTTGCTACGAATTCGGCCTCGGGGAGGTCGCCTAGGCCGTGGTTCAGGGCGTAGGCGAGGTAATAGAGCGAGCCGATGCCGCGAATGCCGAACCAGCTGATGTAGCGTCGCTGCTGGTTGGTCACGTCTGCGCCCGCGAGGCCCAGCCACACGGCGGCGGGGCGGATGACGAAAAACAGCACAGCCGCCAGCCCCAGCAACTCGATCGGCAGCGGCGTTTGCACGAGCAGCGCGCCCGTGATCACGACGACGGCCAGTTCGCCGATGCGCTCGAGTTGCTCGTTGAAGCCCAGCACCGCATCGGCCATGTAGGCAGCGGCGCGCTGCTCGTCCACCGCGCTGGCCGAGACGCCTTCTTCTTCGAGGATTTCTGCCACGTCCTCGTCCGGCTCTTCTGTGGCGCGCTCGGCTTCAGCGGCGGCTTTCACGTCGCGCAGAGGCTGCTCGCCGCTGCCCTGCCGCTCGACGCGCCGCAGCGCCAGCCCGGCGGCGAAGACGGCCAGAAATCCGTACGTGTGCAGCAGCAGCGCGCCGCCGTAGGAGAGCGCGATGAGGCCGAGCGTCAGGAAATCGTCGAGCCCGAGGGCCTCGCGGTGGATTTTACGCAGGTGCAGCACCAGCCTGCCGATGACGAGGCCGCAGCCCCACCCGAGCGCGAGGCCACCGCCGATAGCCCACAGCACGTCTACGCCCAGCCAGCGCAGCCCCCACGCCCCGATCTCGTGCGCGCCGATGAGGCCCAGCCCCAGCATCACGAAGGGAAACGCGGTGCCGTCGTTGAGGCCCGCCTCGCCCGTCAGGCTGAAGCGCAGCCGGTCGCAGTCGTCGGGGTGGCGCACCTGCACGTCGGAGGCCAGCACGGGGTCGGTGGGTGCGAGGACGGCCCCGAGCAGCACGGCCACGCCGAGCGGCAACCCCAGCGCGTAGACGCCGAACGCCGCGATGGCCGCCACCGTCAGCGTCATCGACAGGAACGCGAGGCGCACGGGCAGCACCCAGCGCTTTTCTGTCAGCGGTGCGCGCAGCTTCAGCCCGGCGGTGAACAGCGAGACGATGACGGCGATCTCGGCCCCGACCTCCAGCACCTCCGACGCGCCCCACGGCGTCCCCTCGACGAGCCCGAGCGCGCCCAGCACCGCGCCGACACCCAGGTACACCAGCGCCGTCGTGACGGGCATATGCCGCAGGTGCGTCCGGACGAGCGCCATCCCGACGAACAGCACTCCGATGAGGGTGAACCAGACGGCCACAGAGGGGGATGGTGAATGGGAAAAGCGCGGGTGGCAGCATACGCCGCGGCTGCCTGCCCGGACGCCGCCCTACGGTATCGTCACACGCGGCGCGCCTCGCCCCCGGTCGCCTCGTCCCTGATCCCCTCGCCGAAGGCCGTCTCGCCCGTCGCCAGCATCCGCCGGACGTACGGGTGGCACCGTTCGCAGCGCAGCCCGAAGGCCACGTGCTGCTGCAACGCGGCGATGGAATCGCTGCCCGTCGCGTCGGCCACGGTTTTGAGATGCGCGAACGGCTCGCCAAAGCACACGCAGCGGTCGATATGCATCAGCGCGCCTCTTCGCGGAAGGTGATGTACGACGGCGCGATGCCCACCGGGAACGCCCCTTTCGCCTTGCCGTCGCGTCCGTGCAGGCGTACCGTGCCAGACGTAGTAAAGCCCGGTACACGGCCCAGGTACAGTGTTTCGCGGGCGGCGTCGTAGGCGATGGCCCCGATGGGCGTGGCGTCGCCGCCGAGGTCGCTTCGCGTCAGCGTAGCGGCGAGCGTGTTGGTGCGCGTATCGAAGCGGAGCACGCCCTCGCCGTTCAGAATGGCGTAGGCCTCCTGCGCCTGTGCGCTGTAGAACGCATCCTGCCCAAGGTTCGCCGCGCCAATCGGCCCATCCGTATCGATGCGTGCCACGATGCGCCCCGTCGCGCCGTCGAGCACGCGCACGGCACCATCCGTCTGCCCGATCACGTTGAAATCGGCGTCGTAGAGCATGCGCCCGGTGCAGAACACCCACACTTCGTCCTCCTCGTCTACGGCCAGATTGCGTGGACCGTCGCACGCCACGTCGAGGGTCTGGATGACCGCCATGCCCTGCGCGTCGAGCACACTGACGGTCGATCCGTTTCCGAAGCCGCTGTTGGCGACGTAGACGCGCCCGCCCGCCACGGCGATCCCCTCGGGGTTGTCGCCCACGGCCACGTCGCGCAGCTTGACGTTGCGGGCGAGGTCGAGCACCGAAATCGTCCCACCGCTGAACGTGGCGGCGTCGCCATAGAGGTTCGTCACGAAGCCGAGCGTGCCCTGTGCAGCCATGTAGCGGGGCGCGAGCAACCCTGAGATGGATGCCCGAAGGCCCCTTCCTGCCGCGCCGTAGACGGCGACGCGGCCGCCCGTATTGGCGACGACGTAGAGCGTGGTGTCGCGCGCGAACACGCTCTGCACAATGGAGCCGAGGCCGGTGATCGCGTCCGGCGCAGCGAGGCCAGTTTCGGGGTCGTACACCGAGACGCTGCCGTTGCCGTCGCTGAAGTTACCCTGGTTGGCGACATACACGGCCGCCACGACAGATGTCGCCGCCTCGTCAGTGGATTCGAAAAGATCGCAGCCCGCGAGCAGCAGAAGGGAGAAGAGGAGCGTGGCGAGAGGTTTCATGCGAGTGTCGAGTAGGGGCGCAGCGCCCGGAGCGAAAGTCAGCGGTAGGAGCGCAAATCATTGCACTCCACGAAGGAAATGACAGGCCGAAGACTCACCGTTTGTGCCACGTGTAGGCGAGCGTGAAGCGAAGGTGGCGGGGCGGCATGGGGTAGCCCTGGAGCACGCTGTAGCGCACATCCAGCGCGTTCTCGGCGATGAGCGTCGCGTCCATCGTTCCACCCGGCACGCGCGCCGTGTAGGCGGTTCGTGCGTCCACGACGGCATACGGATCGAGCGCGCCGCGGCCATCTGCCTGCACGTGCCGGATGCCGGTGTAGCGCAGCCCGGCGTCGAAGGCCAGCGCGCCGAAGGCCGCGCCCGCGTACAGCCGCGCGGTTTCGTGCGGGACGTAGCGCAGCGGATGCCGGTAGCTCGCCGATGCCGGGTCGGTGTAATCGCGGGCGTCGGTGAGGGTGTAGAACGCGCCGCCGTGGGGACGCCCGATCCCGTCCCCGTGCCATTCGACCGATGCCTCCACGCCCCGCGTCCGCACCTTTCCGACGTTGTCCGCCCTCCACACGCCCGTGGCGTCGGGCAGCCACACGATCTGTTCGCGGACGGCGTGCGCGAACGTGGTGACTTCGGCGACGAGGCTACCGTGCTGCCACCGCAGGCCTGTTTCCGCCGACCAGCCACGCTCGGGTTTCAACGCGGCGTTGCCGCCGGGCTGCCAGAATCGGTCGTTGAAGGTGGGCACGCGGAAGCTGCTGCCGCCGCTGGCCATCCACCGCAGGTGCGGCGTCAGGTCGAAGCCCACGCCGAGGCGCGGCGTCAGCGCGCTTCGTGCCCGTGTATAGGCGTCGAGGCGGAGGGCCAGCGAGGCGTGGAGGCGGCCCGTCTCGCCGTCGGCAGAAACGTGGAGGCCCGCCCGGTGCTCGCGCGCCGCGTCCGACAGGCTCGGATGGACGGCCTGCGCGAAGCCGTACAGCACCCCGCCGCCCACGTGCCACGCCGTGCCCAGCGCCCGGACGCCCGAAACCTCCGCCGTCAGCGCCCGCGCGCGTCCCGTCTCGTCCAGACCCAGCAGCGGGTTGCGGTAGCGCAGCGCGTCCATCTGAAGGGCCACGCCGCCCTGCACGACGCCGTGCGCCGTGGGCCGGGTGTGGCGAAGCCAGAGGCGCGCTGTGCGGTCGTGCTGCCGTTCGTGCTGGGCCTGCGTGCCCGCCGCGCCGGGCAACCCGCGCTCGGCGTCGGTGAGCCACAGGCCCGCGCGGCTCCGCCCGAGGTGCGCGGTGGCGAGGATACCCGTCTGCGCGGCGTCGGCGTTCTGGCGGCGCGCGGTTTCGCTCGGCGACCGCTCGAAGGGGAAGTCGCCCGTCTGCCGCCGGTGCGTGACGTTCAGCCGCAGGCCGCGCCGCGCCGTACCCGCCTGCATAGAGGCCGTCAGCCCGCGTGTGCCGTAGTCGCCCGCTTCGCCTTCGACGTGCGCCTGGAGGCCGTCGCCGGGTGCCTGCGAGGCGAGCGCCACCACGCCCCCGACGGCCCCCGTGCCGTGCCACGCCGACGCGGCGCCGTGGAGAATGTCAGCTCGGGCCAGCAGTGCCGTGGGCACGAGCGATAGATCTGCCTGGCCGAGTTGCGGGTTGGCGAGCGGGAAGCCGTCGAGCAGCACGAGCGTCTGGGCCGCGCCGGTGCCGCGCAGGCTGGCCGAGGCGAGGCCCGTGGGACCGTAGGCGCGCACGAAGACGCCGCCGCGCCGCGCCAGCAGGTCGGCCAGCGTCGAGGCCGCCGTTTGCCGAAGGGCTGCCGAGTCGAGCCGGGTGGAGCGGCCTGTGGCCGCGAGCGTCGCCGCGCCACGCGCCGCCGTCACCTCGATCTCAGGCAGCACACGGGTGGAATCCTGCGCCTGTGAGGCGGCGGCAGCAAGCAGCAGAGAGAGAGAGACGAAGAGACAGCGCACGAAAAAGCCCGATCCTCAAATGCGAGGTCGGGCACAGCGCCGTTGCCGCGGGTGCGCGGCTGCTCCAGAAGCAGGCGGTGGGCCGCAACCTCTGATCCCGGAGGGTGGCACGTCACGTCGCAGGCAGGTCTCCTGGCTCGGCGCCTCTCCCGAAAATCTTTCAGGAAGACGGGCGGGCCTCGGCGGAGCCGCCTTCCCACGCAGCGCGCAGTGACGGTCCGGTTCATCGGCCTCGCCCGTGGACGTTTATATGGAAAACATCCCGGCGTCTCACAGTTGCGGGCACAGCTCCGGCTCGGCCCAAACGGCCTCCCGGATTCCCTTTTAATCTGCCCGTGAAGGGCAGAACCTGCGGCGTGTGTGAAAGAACTGACGCCAAAGCTACCGGCCCCGCGCGCAGCAGCGCAACCGCCCGGCCAAACTTCACGCGCAGATCGGTCAGATCCACATGGGCTTCTCGTTCTTCGGGCGCTCCTCGGGGCGCAGCGTCGCCAGCGTGACGGTGAAGAGGGAGATGACGACGAAGGCGAGGAGAGATTTCATGATTGTGGAAGCGGTTTTATACCCTCATCGGTGGCAAATCCTCTTCCATAAGCGCGGTGGGAAAAATTTCTACCCGCGCGGTTCTGCCTCGGCCTCGGGCGCGCAGCACGCGGGCGGCGGCTCGCCGAACCAGCGCGGCGGGTCGTAGCCGCCCTTGCCCCACGGCGCGCACCGCAGCACCCGCCACACGGCCAGCACCGTGCCCCGCAACGCCCCGTATTCGCGCAGCGCCTCAATGGCGTACTGCGAGCACGTGGGCGTGTAGCGGCACGACGGCGGCGAGAGCGGCGAGATCGCCAGCTGGTAAAAGCGGACGAGGCCGATGAGGAGCAGCCGGGGCACATGGAGCAGTCGCGTCATGACAGGCGAAAAGCCAGCCCGGAGGCCCGGTTCCGGGGCGTCAGCGAGAGCCGGTGCGGGCTGCTGCCGGGGAGGTGGGGCGCTGCGGGCGGCGGATGCTCGTCTTGAACCGCGCGCGCCGCGCCTCGAAGCGCTCCGCCAGCGAGCCGCCGCGCCGCGTGACGGTCGGCGTGTCGCCCTCCGCCAGCGCCTCCCGCGATCCCAGTGGGGCGTCGGCAGCGTAATCGACGTTCTCGTAGAACCGGAAGCGGTCGTCGTCGATGTGCGTGGCGAGGGCGACGGGCGCGCGTCCCTTCGCCCAGCGCGGGGTGGATTTGCCCGGCATCGAAACAGGACTGTAGAAGTGGCGCGTTTCGATGGAAAACGGGCGTTCCGACGCCGGGGCCGCGTATACGTCGAGGGCGATGCCGAGCACCGACCGCCACGCCTTGTCACCGCGCGTGTTTTCGCCGAGTCCGGTGAGGTAGCGCCGCCGCTCCGACGGCTCGTTGAAGGCGCTGAACTGGTACGGCTCCAGCACCACCTCGCGGTACGACGTGCCCCGGTAGCCCGTCTCGACGCGGTTGCGGACGACCCATGCCACGTAGCGCTGCTCGTCGGCACGGTTGCTCTCCGAGAGCACGCACCGGGCCAGCCACAGCACGTCCTCCTGCTCGTGCGGCTTGAGCGCTTTGAGGCGGGCAAACGGATCGGCGGGCTCGGCAGCGAGGGGCGTCGCGGCGACGAGCACCAGCAGAAGGGCAAGAAAACGAACCATGCGGAGGCGAGGAGCAAACGTCGGGATGCAGTTCTTCAAGCCGCGTGCCGTCGCCACACGGGCAGTGTTTCCGCGATTCCATGCTCCTCACAGGCAACCTTTTCCAGCGTGCCGGAATCAAAGGAGCGCTCATTTCTCCCTGCCATGAACGAACTCCTCGCCCGCGCGCGCTACGATGCCGACGGCCTCGTGGCCGCCATCGCCCAGGATGCCGTGACCCGCCGCGTGCTGATGCTCGGCTACATGAACGCCGACACGCTGCGGCAGACGCTCGAAACCCGCCTCATGACCTACTGGAGCCGCTCGCGCCAGCGGGTGTGGGTGAAAGGCGAGACGAGCGGGCACGTGCAGCACGTGAAAAGCGTCGAGATCGACTGCGACGGCGATGCGCTGCTGTTCCAGGTCGAGCAGGTCGGCGGCGCGGCGTGCCACACGGGCCACGAATCCTGCTTCTACCGCGCCCTCGACGGCGATGCGCTCGTCGAGACGGAGGCGGTCGTCGTCGAACCGGAGACGCTGTATGCATCCGCGCCGCGCGTCGAAGGGAAGCGATAGGACCAGACCCTATGCAGGGTTACGGCAGGGCGCAGCGCGCTGCGCCCCTGCTTCCGCGTTCCAACCTCCGCATTCCGCCTTTCCCCATGACCTTTCGCTCGTTTCTCGGACTCCTCGGGTGCATCGCGCTCTGCCAACTCGCGGGCGGGCTGGGGGCCATCTCCACCGCCAGCGAGATCGAGACGTGGTACGCCACGCTGGCCAAGCCGCCGTTCAACCCGCCGTCGTGGGCGTTTGGCGTTGTGTGGCCCATCCTGTACACGCTCATGGGCGTCGCGCTGTGGCTCGTGTGGAAAAAGGGCACCGAGCAGCCGGGCGTAAAGGCCGCGCTGGGCGTGTTTTTCGCGCAACTCGTCGTCAACGCGATCTGGTCGCCTGTCTTTTTCGGGCTGCACCAGATCGGCTGGGCGCTCGTGATCATCGTGGCGATGCTCGGGCTCATCGCCGCCACGATGCGGCGGTTCGCGCCGCTGTCGAAGGTCGCAGCGTATTTACTCGCGCCGTACCTGGCGTGGGTGGCGTTTGCGACGGTGCTCAATGCGTCGATCTGGTGGCTAAACCGGGGCGGATGATTTTTCTGGCGCGAGGACGTAACCCGACGGGGCAGTGCCCGTAGGGGACGGGGTGTGCCAAAAAAATAGCAGGCGCACTTGCTTTTCACCCAGGAAGCCGGTAGGTTTGAGAGGTGCTAAAATATTAGCACGTATCTCCAGTCTCCGATCCCGACATGGCCCGAACCCCACACCTCGACCTCAGCCGCCGCGAGCGGCAGATTATGCTCGTCATCTACGAGCGTGGTCCGCAGACGGCGCAGGAGGTTCTGCAGCGTCTTCCCGAGCCGCCGTCCTACAGCGCCGTGCGCACGATGCTGCGGGTGCTCGAAGAGAAAGGCCACCTGACGCACTCGCAGGACGGGCCGCGCTACGTCTACGAAGCCGTGACGCCCCGTGAGCAGGCCTCCGAGGGCGCGCTGCGGCAGACCGTCCGTACCTTTTTCGACAACTCGACCGAGGAGGCGATGGCCGCGCTGCTCCACATGGAAGCAGGCGCGCTCAGTGGCGACGCGCTCGACCGTCTCGAACGTCTCATCCAACAGGCCCGTCAGGAGGGTCGATAAGCCATGAATACGTTGCTCACCACGCTCTCCGACGCGCTCCAGACGCCCGACGTGCAACGCGCGTTGCTGCTCATCGGCATCAAATCCACGCTCATCCTGGCCCTCGGCGGGCTTGTCGCGTATGTGCTGCGCGGCGCATCGTCGGCGCGGCGGCACCTCGTGTGGGCGATGGCGCTGGGCAGCGTGCTGCTACTGCCGTTTCTCGAACTGGCCCTGCCCACGTGGCGCGTCGCTCTCGTGCCCGCGCCGCAGGCCGAGTCGTTCGCCCTCGCGCCGATGAACGATTTCATCGTCGAGGACATCGTCGTGGAGCCCGTCGTGGTGTTTCAGGGGGAGGACGTGATTGTGGCACCTGCCGCGCCTCCCGCGCCGCATGTGATGGCTACTCGCGCGCCGTTTTCGGCCTCGTTGCCACCGCTGGCGTGGCTCGGGCTGGTGTGGGCCGCCGTCGCCGGGGGCATCGGGCTGTATTACCTCATCGGGGTGATGCGTCTCAATGCGTGGACGGGCAAGGCCGATCCCATCGAGGACGAGGCTATCCGGCAAGCGGCGCGCGACGTGGTGTGGGAACTGGACGTGCAGCGCCCCGTGGCGCTGCGCTGGACGGACGAGGCGCTGACGCCGCTGACGTTTGGGGTGTTCAAGCCCGTCGTGCTCCTGCCGCGCGCAGCGCAGGAGTGGGATGACGAGCGCCTGCGTGTGGTGCTCCTCCACGAATTCGCGCACATCCGCCGCTTCGACGCGCTCACGCAGATGGTGGCGCAGGCGGCGTGCGCGCTGTTCTGGTTCAATCCGCTCGTGTGGTGGGGGGCGGGCGAACTGCGCGTCGAGCGCGAGCGCGCCTGCGACGATTACGTTCTCGAACGCGGCACGCGGGCATCGGCGTACGCGGCCCACCTGCTCGAAATCGCCCGGACGCTGCGGGCCCGCCCGCCCATCGGCGTCGTGTCGATGGCGCACAAGGGTGAACTCGAAGGGCGGCTGCTCGCCATCCTCGAACCCGAGCGCCGCCGCGAAATCCTCAACCGCGCCGTGACGATTGGGGCGGGTGTGCTCTTCGCCGCCGTGCTGCTGCCGCTGGCCGCCCTCAAGCCGTGGGAGGTGCAGGCGCAGCCCCTCCACACCGTCTATGCCGCCGATATGCCCGATATGCCCGAGCCGCCCCTCGCGCCCGAACCGGCCGGTTTCGAGTCGTTCGACGGTCTCACCAACGTGGAAGACAGCGTGGCCTTCGGCGACGCCACCGACACCATCCGCCGCTCCTTCGACGTGCGGCCCGGCGGCACGCTCGCCATCCGCACCGACGTGGGCTCCATCGAAGTCGAGCCAGGGCACGGCGACAAGGTCGAAATCGTCGTCGAATCCAATGTGGACGATTTCAAGGTGTCGTTCGACCAGAAGGGCAACACCGTCAGCGTACGCGGCGACCGGGAAGGGAATCGCAACTGGAACTGGGGCCGCAACAACCGGGTGAGCTTCCGCGTCCGCGTGCCGCAGCAGTTCGACGTAAACCTGAACACGTCCGGCGGCTCCATCGAGGTGGGCGACCTGGAGGGCACCGTTGAAACCAAGACCAGCGGCGGCAGCCTGAAATTCGGGCGCATCCGCGGCACCGTCAAAGGCAACACGTCCGGCGGCTCTATCCAACTCGACGGCACGACGGGCAACGTGGACGTGAACACGTCCGGCGGCTCGATCCGGCTGGGCGACGTCGGCGGGACGGTGAAGGCGCACACGTCGGGCGGCTCGATCCAGATCGAAGAAGTCGGTGGCGACGTCGACGCACGCACGTCGGGCGGCTCCGTCACGGCCACGATCACGAAGCAGCCGCGCGGTCGCTGCGCGCTCGAAACGTCGGGCGGCTCGGTGCGCGTACACCTGGCCGAGGGCCTCGATCTCGACCTCGACGCCTCCACCAGCGGTGGGCGCGTGGTGTCGGATTTTCACCCCGAGCACGACCGGCGCGAGCGGCGTAACAGCAGTGGCGACCGGCTCGAAGACACCATCGGCAAGGGTGGCCCCGAACTGCGGCTCCGCACGTCGGCCGGGTCCATCTACGTCACCCGCCTCGACGGGCGTAGCTCCTCAACGCGCGCCCGTGACGCCGCCCAGGCCCGCGAAAACGCGGTCCATTACAGCTACTCGTTCACCACGGACGACGGTGCGGAGCACGAGGGCGACTTCGAAACGTCGATGGAAGCTTTCGGCGAGTCGCTGGGCGGCATCGTGGCGATGGCGCTCGAAGAAGCCTTCACCGCGCTCGACGACGTGAACTGGGCCGAGGAGATGGACCGGGCGTTGAGCGAACTCGACGACAATGAGTTGCGTGAGGTGGAGCAGGCCCTCCAGGAAGCGCAGCGCGAGATGGAGGCGTCGCAGCGCGAAATGGCGCGGGAGATGGCCGAGGCGCAGCGCGAGATGAACCGCGAACTGAGCCAGGCGCAGCGCGAACTGAGCCAGAGCCGTCGCGCGGAGGTCGAAGCGTCGGTGCGCGAGGCACAGCAAAGCTTGCGCGAGGCCCAGCACGACATACAGGAAGCCCTGCGCGAGGCCCAGCAGTCGCTCCAGGATGTGCAGCGCGAACGTGCTACGCGCCGCCGCCAGAACAATCAGTAGGGCCGATGAAACGAGAGGCATTTTGCTTCTCACCCCAGCCCCCCCGTGGGAGAGGAGGGAAGCAACAGGTCATCAATGGTGCAACAGCCTAACAGGATCAGCTATAGCACCGCGCCAGAGCCTTCGAGTTGAGATTGCATCGTCTCGCTTTGCGGCACTCGCAATGACTGTGCGACCGGTGAATCTGTAAATCCATCCTGCTAAAAAAGCGGCAGCGGTGTAACTCTGCGCCCTGCCGTTCGTCAGCACACCACACGCGCCCCGGCGGGCCAATCTTTGCCGGGGCGCACCTGTCAGAGCGAGTGCCAAAAAATTAACACCCCGTCTCACCCTTCTCCACCCATGCGTCTTCTCCTCCTCACCCTGCTGCTCTTCTGCGCCGCTCAGTCCGCGCTGGCGTCCCCGCAAGGTCCGGCCGCTGATACGTCCGGCACGCTGCCCGATGCTACTGGCGCGCTGACAGCTCTGCGCGTCGCCACGGCTCCCAGCATCGACGGCGTGCTCGACGAAGCCGTGTGGCAGCAGGCCGCGCCCATCGGCGGGTTCACGCAGCGCTTTCCCGACGAGGGACGCCCGGCGTCGCAGGAGACCGAGGTGCGGCTCATCTACACCGTCGACGCGCTTTACGTGGGCGCGCGGATGCACGACACCGCCGCCGACTCTATCGTGGGACGCCTCGTGCGGCGCGACGTAGGCGTGGATGCCGACCGCTTCGGCATCTTCCTCGACGGCTACCACGACAAGCGCACCGGCTTTTACTTCGGCGTCAACGCCGCAGGCACGCTCTACGACGGCACGTTGTTCAACGACGGCTGGGACGACGACTCGTGGGACGGCATCTGGACGGCACAGGTCAGCCGCGACAGCGCAGGGTGGACGGCGGAAATGAAGATCCCGTTTTCGCAGATCCGCTTCCACGCGGCAGACGAGATGACGTGGGGGGTCAATTTCCTCCGCGAAATCCAGCGGCGGCAGGAGCGGTCGTACCTCGTGTTCGTGCCGCGCAAAGAGGAAGTGTTCGTGTCGCGTTTCCGCGACCTGAAGGGGCTGGGTGGCCTGCGTGCCGGGATGCGCTTCGAGGCGCTGCCGTACGTGACGAGCGGCGCGGCCTTTACCGAACAGGACGCCGCCAACCCCTTCCGCGACGGCAGTGACTACGAGTTCGACGCGGGCGTAGACTTCAAGGTTGGCTTGACGAGTAGTCTCGTGCTCAACGCCACCGTCAACCCGGATTTCGGGCAGGTTGAGGTCGACCCGGCCGTCGTCAACCTGTCGGATCGCGAGACGTTCTTCCCCGAGAAGCGCCCGTTTTTCATCGAAGGGCAGGACGTCTTCAACTACTCGTACGGCGGCGCGAGCAACAACAACGGCTTCAACTGGGGCAACCCCGAGCTTTTCTACACCCGCCGCATCGGGCGCGCGCCGCAGGGCGGCACCCCGAGTGCCGATTATGTCAACAGCCCCGATGGCGTCCCGATTCTGGGCGCGGCGAAGCTTACCGGGCGGCTGCTGGGGGGCAGCGCGGGCTTCGTGGGCGCGGCTACGGGCCGCAGCCACGCGGATTACCAACTCGACGGCGTGCAAGACCGCGTAGAGGTGGAGCCGCTCACGTATTACGGCGTGGCGCGGTTGCAGCGTGAGCTTGCGGGGGGGCGCCACGGACTGGGCTTCATGGGCACGCTCACGCAGCGGCAGTTTGGCGACGACCGCCTGCGCGACGACATCAACGAGGGGGCGTATGTGGCCGGCATCGACGGGTGGACACACTTCGGCTCCGACGAGATGTGGGCCCTGACGTTCTGGACGGCCATGTCGCACGTGACAGGCACGGCGGAGCGCATCGAGCAATTGCAGCGCAACTCGCTCCACTACCTCCAGCGCCCCGACCTCGACGCGGCCCATGTCGATCCGACGCGCACCTCGCTGACGGGCATGGCGGGTCGTCTGTACCTCAACAAGCAACGCGGCGCGTGGCTGGCGAATGCCTCGCTCGGCATCATCGACCCGTACTTCGACACCAACGACCTGGGCTTCCAGTGGAACTCCAACTACATCAACACGCACGCCTTCGTAGGCTACCAGTGGACGGAGACGACGCGCTACACGCGCTACGCCAATGTGATGGGAGCGTACGCGCGCTCGCTCGACTTCGATGGTGAAACCATCGCGTCGTTCGTGTGGAGCCGCACCAACCTCCAGTTTCTCAACTACTACTCGGGTGGATTGGGAGCCGTGGTGTCGCAGGCGACGATGAGCCCGCGCCGTACGCGTGGTGGCCCGCTGACCTACAGCCCGGCCGGCGTGAGTGTTTTCGCCGACATGGAGACGGATTCGCGCAAGAGCGTCCGCGCGGCCTTGCAGGGGCAGATGGAGCACAGCCGTTCGGGCACGTCGTGGGACGCGGGCGTGGAGGTGAACTGGCAACCGGCCTCCAACGTGAGCGTGTCTGTCAACCCGTCCCTCAGCCACTATCTCACCCCGGCGCAGTACGTCAGCACCGTCGCCGATCCCTTGGCAACGCAGACGTACGGCAGCCGCTACGTCTTCGCCGACCTCGATCAATGGACACTTTCGTCGAGCGTGCGCCTCAACTGGACGTTCACGCCCACGTTGAGCCTGCAACTCTTTGCCCAGCCGCTCATCGCGTCGGGCGATTACAGCGCCTTCAAGGAGCTGGCAGCGGCGCGCTCGTTCAAGTTCAACGTCTACGGCGACGGCGCTTCGACCTTCGACGAGCAAACCGGCACCGCCGATCCCGACGGCGCCGGCCCGGCGCAGGCCTTCGACGTGGGCAGCCCCAACTTCCGCTTTGCATCGCTGCGCGGCAACGCCGTGCTCCGGTGGGAATTCCGCCCCGGCTCGACGCTCTTTTTCGTGTGGACGCAGCAGCAGGAGGAGTCTGAGGAAGAAGGCACCTTCCGCCCGCGCACGTCGATCAGCCGACTGGTGGAGCATCGTCCCGACCACTTTTTCCGCGTCAAGCTGACGTACTGGCTGGGCCGGTGACCGGGATAGCGGAGCGGGAGGGGTATCTCACACTCGCCTTCATCATAATGCTGCGGTAACGCGGCGCGTGGGTGGGGCGTAGTACCTTACCTGCTCCGCCTTTCCGCTGTCATGGTTGAAGATTCTGCGCCCCGCGTGCTCGTCGTGGACGACGAACCCGACCTCGTCGACCTGCTTCAGTACAACCTCGAACGTGAGGGGTACGAGGTGCTCGTCGCACGCGACGGCGTGCAAGCCCTCGCCGAGGCCGAGCGCAGCGAGCCCGACCTCATCGTCCTCGACGTGATGATGCCCGGCCTCGACGGGCTGGAGGTGGCGCGGCGGCTGCGCCAGAACGCGCATCTGCGTGCCACGCCGATCCTCATGCTCACCGCGCTCGACCAGTCCGACGATTTCGTGCGCGGGCTCGAAGGCGGAGCCGATTCCTACCTGAGCAAAGACGTGGCGATGCCCGTGCTCCTCAGCCAGATCCGCGCGCTGCTGCGGAGCGCCACGCGCTCGGACGAAGGGCCGACCACGCTGCGCGCCCACGACCTCGAAATCAACCGCGACCGCTACCTCGTTTTCCGCGACGAAGGCGGCGAACGGGTGGGCGTGCGCCTGCCGCGCAAAGAGTTCGAGTTGCTCTATTTCCTCGCTTCGTACCCCGGCAAGGTGTTTTCGCGCCAGGACGTGCTCGACCGCGTGTGGGGCCGCGACGTGTACGTCGTAGACCGCACCGTGGACGTACACGTGCGTAAGATCCGCGAAAAGCTGGGCGAGGAGTACATCGAGACGGTAAAGGGCGTCGGCTACCGGTTCCGCAGGTAGGCCATGTCTGCACCTGCTCGCCCGGTGCTGTTCACCGCAAGTCGGCTCGGCTTGAAGATGGCCGGGGTTGCCTTCCTGGGCACGCTCGCGGTGCTGTTCCTGGTAGACCTGATCGGAATGGGGGGCGAGCGGGGCGCGGTGCTCGCGGCGCTCGGGGTGAGCATCGTCGTGTACCTCGCGGCCGACCTGCTGCTCACGCGCCGCCTCGAACTGGCCCGGCGCACGCTCAAAGACGTGCGGAAGCACCACTTCGAGTCGCTCGAAAAGCTGCACGTCCCGCGCGGCGACGAACTCAACGCGCTCATCTGGCAGGTCTACCGCACGGGGCTGACGCTTGAAAAAGAGATCGGCGAGTTGCGCAAAATCGAGAACTACCGACGCGATTACCTCGGCAACGTCTCGCACGAGCTCAAAACCCCCATCTTCGCCATCCAGGGCTTTGCCGACACGCTGCTCGATGGCGCGCTCGATGACCCGCGTTACAACAGGCCATTTGTCGAGAAAATCCTGCGTAACACCATGCGCCTGCAGCACCTCGCGCGCGACCTCGCCGAGTTGACACGCATCGAGACGGGCGAACTCAGGATGGCGCTCGAGCCGTTCAGCCTGGCGAGTGTAGCCGCCGAGGTCGTCGAGGCGCTCGAAGCGCAGGCGGTGGCGCGGCATCTCACCCTCACGCAGCATCTCGCAGACACGCTGCCCCTCGTGATGGGTGACCGCGAGCGCATCCGGCAGGTGCTGACCAACCTTGTCGAGAACGCCATCAAGTACAACCAGGCGGGAGGGTTTGTGGACGTGGTGGCGCGGCTGCTGCCCGACGGACGCGTCAAAGTCACCGTCGCCGACAACGGCATCGGCGTGGCCCCGCAGCACGTGGCACGCCTCACCGAACGGTTTTACCGGGTGGATAAAAGCCGAAGTCGCGAGCAGGGCGGCACGGGCCTCGGCCTTGCCATCGTCAAGCACATTCTGGTGGCGCACCAGAGCACGCTGCTGGTCGAGAGCAAGGAGGGGCAGGGCTCGTCGTTTGGGTTCACGCTGCCCGTGGCGCGGCGCACGGCGGAGTAGGCGGAACGCGGGGCGGCGGGGCAACGTTTGTTTCGACAACTAAACGCTGTAGTATCCCATGCGCCTTTCCGACCGTCTCCACCAGCCGCATTTCGTGTCTCCGGCGCAGGAGGCCATGCTCAACGTGCTTGTGACGGCATCGTGGTTGGAGGGCGAGGTGTCGCGCCTGCTGGCTTCGTCCAACGTGACGCAGTCGCAGTTCAACGTGCTGCGTATCCTGCGCGGCAGCCACCCATCGCCGCTGACGTGCTCGGACATCGGCAGCCGCCTCGTCGAGCGCACCCCCGACGTGACGCGGCTGCTCGACCGGCTCGAAAAGGCGGGTTTGCTCACGCGCTGCCGCTCCGAAAACGACCGCCGCGTGGTGCAGGTGTGCATCTCGGAAAAAGGCCTCGCGCTGCTCAAACAGCTCGACCCCGCCATTGGTGCGCTCCACGAGAAGCTGGCCGGTTTGATGACCGAGGAGGAGTTTCAGACGCTCAACGTGCTGCTCGAAAAACTGCGGGCCGACGAACTCGCCGACGGCGAGAACTGCGGCTGTTAAACGTCATGTGCCGTCGCGTACGAGCGCGAGCAGGGCGTGGTGGTGGACGATGACGTACTTCGTGTCCTGAAACGTCAACTCGATGGCGTCTTTGCGGAGGTAGAAGGCGAAGTCGCCGACTTCGGCCTGGAGCGCGAGGTAGCGCACGCTGCTGCGGTCTTCGGCCCAGAACTCGCCTTCGCTGAACTCGGGGTTGGCTGTGAGGTAGCCCGGTCCCACCTGCGCCACACGCCCGCTGCCCACGCGGTCGCCCTCGGCCACCGTCGCAGGCAGGTACAGCCCCGAGCGCGTCTGCTTTTCGCCCGCATCCGGCTCAATGAGCACGCGGTCGCCGACGAGGAGGAGAGTGGTCATGTTGAAAAGTGGGAAGGGGGAGGCCGGAACGCGGGTCGCGTCAGCGCAGCACCTCACCGTCCGGGTGGCCTGCTCGCTCGGGGTGCGCGCCCGCAGCACGTACAGCCCGGCGGGCAGCCGCGCCGCGTCGAGTGTTACCTCGGTGTCACGATCTATCAAAAAACCGTCGAACAGCGTCGCCACGGCCCGCCCGAGCACGTCGTAGAGATCCACCCGCGTGTGCTCACCGACCGTTCCGGTCAGGACGACCGAGGCGTTTCCACGCGCCGGGTGGGGGGTGTGGTCTCCGACAGGTGGAGTGCCTCTGGTACATCTGCGGACGCGGACGCCGTGGCGAGCGCCTCGCAGTCGAGCCGGTACAACCTGCCGCCGTCGAGATCGGCGAGGTAGAGCACACCCGCGTGGCCCACGCCGAACGTGGACACGCTGACGCCGATGCTTTTCGCCAGCGGTTTCACGTCCGCCGTGCCGCCGTCGAGGGCCAGCGACCACAGGTTGCCGCTGACGTAATCGCCGTAGACGTATCGATCCTTCAGGAACGCGCAGCCTGCCTCCGTGCCCGTGTAGACATAGCCGCCCGTGATCGAGAAACCGCCGGTCTGTGCGTCGTGCGGGTATTCGGCGACGGGCAGCACGGTGCCCGCAACGCTACAGGGCTCGCCCGACGATAACACAGCGAGCCTTCCATCGCGTTCCGCCGTAGTTGCGGCCCGCCACGACGACGTTCACCTCCTCGCGCTTTCCCTGTCCCACGTCCGCGACGAACAGCGTGCCGTCCGCCGAAGCTGAAGCGCCACGGGTTGCGAAGGCCGTAGGCGTAAATCTCGCCGCACGCTTCATCAGTGCCAATAAAAGGGTTATCTGCGGGGATGGTGTACTGCGCCGCCGCGCCGCCACATTCGGGAGGCTGTCCGCCGCCGTCCACATCGAGGCGGAGAATCGAACCGAGCAGCGGTTGTTTTCTGGCCGTTGCCCTCGGGGTCGCCCCCGCTGCCGCCGTCGCCCAGGCCCACGTACAGGTAGCCGTCTGGCCCGAACTGAAGCCTGCCCGGCGTCGTGGTTGGCGTAGGGCTGATCCACCGTAGCAAGATCTCTCGCTGACGGATCGGCGAGGCGAAGCCCATAAGGCGCAAAAGGGCCGAGAGAACGTAGAAATCGAACGTGGCCATGCCCAGCAAGCCCTGCTCGCCACCGCTCACGACGCGCTCCCGGATGTCGAGGAAAATCGTGGCCGGGTCTGTCGTTCCACTCTCGGAAAACCGCACGATGCGCCCCGGTCGCTCGACCACGTAGAGGTTGCTTCCGCCACCCGGTGGTGCCTGAATGTCTACCGGACTGTCGAACGAAAGGCCGGGGAAGGCGGATACGAGCACGTCTGCGTGCTGCGCGGGCGCAGGCAAGGTGCAGGCCGAAAGCAAGAGCAGGGTCAGGACGAAACGCATGGTGGAGAGAAGAAAGGTTTATACACTACCGGAAGCGCATGTCCTCTGCAAAATAAACCACCCAGAATAGAGAGAGGGGCAGACCCTCTCAGGTCTGCCCCTCTTTACATAGGAACTAAGGTAGTCAGCTTACTCGCAATTGAAGAGCATGTACATGAACCAGTTCTTGTTTGTAAAACGGGGGCCTTCTCCCCATGCCGTATCGCTCTGCATCTGGCCTTCCCATTCGTACGTTACGTTGGCGTGTGCGCCCACATAGAGCGGGCTGCCTTCTGGCACGTCGATGACATACGAGAACTCTGTAGTGCCTGCAGCATGTCCCTCGGTTTTGTAGTCGAACTGGCCCGACTTGGGCTGCCCCTGTTTGTTGAGCGGGAAGTCTGACAGGCTGGTGCCTACGTGGACGTACGTGTCGGTAATCGAGCCGGGTACGTCGAGTTGGAAGGTGACCTTGATCTGCGTGTCGCTCAGGCGCTCGATGATGACCGAGCCCTACGTCGTTGTGCTGACCGGCGATGAGGTTCTTGGTCTCGACGCAGTTCCCAGATGGGCATTCGCCCAGTTGCTCTTGAGGTTCAGAGCGTCCACATCGAAGCCGTCTGCCAGGAGCTAGCGTTCATTGACGAAATCAGTCAGGGTCGGAATCGTCTTCGAGTTTAACGTAACGCACGCAAAGGGGATCGTTGGCGTCAACCGGCCCAATCTCTCGTCAGGCGCGGGTCAGTTGTGACCTCCAGGGTGTTCGTGCGCAGTGCCGATGTAACGTCCAGTCGGCCTTCCGGGTTGTTGCTCACGTAGACCTCACCTTGTGGCTTCGCGCGGGTAGCGGGTTGCCATCTTTGTCGTCTACAGTGATCTCCTGACAGGTAAAGAGTCAGTGCCTCCCAACAGGTATGAAGTTCGAGAAGTCAAGAACAGCTACGTACCTTCGCGTTCCGGAGTGCTGCCCTTATCGAAGCCCAGGCTGTAGAACGTACCTTCAGCGTACCGTCAGGCGCACCGAGCATCGCGTTGCTTATCGCTGCGAGTCTGGGAGAATCGGGCTGCCCGCCTGTTCCTCGCGTCCCTGGAGTGCGTGCGAGCAAATCGATGCATAGATGGTAGCGTCAGATCCACCACGATGCGGTCTTACTTGAACCGCAGCAAGCCTCGTCTTGGCTGACAGGAGCAGACTTCTGAGGAACCTCGGTTCCAACGAGGGCACGCATCGCATCCCGCGAAGATCACGAGGGCTGCGATGAGGAGGGGAGCAAAGAAGTGTTTCATGGTAGAGAGAGGAAAGATGATTCAGATATGGTACGTCCAATTTTCGCCGTTACACTACCGTCACGACTCTCCTTAAGCCGATAAATGACTCGTCGTTGGTGCGCCAAAGGAGCAGAAAAGCGCTTTGCGCGAGGTTGTGGCATGTCCTCCGAAGACGCTAAGATGCATTAGTTAGCGATCGCGTTGTAACCGGAGCCGTAGCTGTCAGAGAGGAAACACACGCACCGCGCGTTATTTTGCTGCCAGCCCTCCTGCTTTCTCATGGCCCGTATCAACGCCCGCAAGGCCGTCAGCATGACCGGCACGTACGCTGTGCTGCTGCTGTTCGCCTTCGTGTCGATCTACCCGATCTCGTACATCTTCACGATCTCGCTGCGCCCTGGCGACCAGCTCCTGTCGACGTCGCTCGACCTCATTCCCGACGGCGCTACGCTCGCCAACTTCCGCGTGCTGCTCACCGAGACGCCCTTTCTCCGGTGGATGTTCAACTCGATCGTCGTCTCGCTCGTCGTCACGGTGACGGGCGTGGCGCTGGCCTCGACGGCGGGCTACGCCATTTCGCGTTACCGCTTTGCCGGGCGCGGCTCGATGCTCAAGGGCCTGCTCGTCACGCAGATGTTTCCCGCGACGATGCTGCTCTTGCCGCTCTACGTCGTCCTCATCAACCTGCACCTGCTCAACTCCTACCTCGGTATCATCGTCATCTACTCGGCGACGGCGCTGCCGTTTTGCGTGTGGCAGATGAAGGGGTATTACGACACCATCCCCGCCGCGCTCGAAGAGGCCGCCCGCATCGACGGATGCACGCCGTGGCAGGCGTTCCGGCTCGTGGTGCTGCCGCTGGCCGCGCCCGCGCTGGTGATCACGGCGCTCTTTTCATTTATGAGCGCGTGGAACGAGTACGTCGTCGCCAACGTGGTTTTGCAGGACCCGTCGATGTTCACGCTGCCGCTGGGCCTGAAGCTCTTTCAGGGCTCGCTCACGACGCAGTGGGGCCTCTACGCCGCCGGGTCGCTGCTCGTGTCGATCCCCGTCGTGGCGCTGTTCCTGATCCTGAGCCGCTACCTGATTTCGGGCCTCACACTCGGCTCGGTGAAGGGGTAGGCGGCCCCTCCTCCCTTCCCTCTCGCGCGTGCTGTTCTTTCGCTCTTTGCGCTCTTGCGTGCTGCTCGTTCTATTCTGCCTGCTGGCTGCCCTCGCCTCGCACGGGTCGTGCTCTCCGGCACGGTCACGACGGTTGGGTTCTCCCATGTCTTTTCAGTGCTCTTCAGCGACGGGCTTTCTCGCGTCGACGGGGTGGGGCTTTCGTGGTGGCCAGCGGTCTGGCTCGCGGGTGGGCGCGACGTGGGCGGCGGTCGCCTTCGCGGGGCGGGATTCTGGCCCGGCCCTCGCACCGGGCGCGCGCCCGTGCAGGCATCGCCGTGTGTCGTGGTCACGGACACCGACCTGCGGCGTCGCTATGGCGGCCTCGCCGCCGACCTGCGCGCTGGCCCGTTGGGCTGGGCGCGCCGACCTACTCGACCTGCGCGCTGCTGGCGGGGCGGCCGCTGGTTACGTCTGCCGATCCGGCGCGGGTATAACCTGGCGGCAGGCGGCGGCCCGACCTTCGGGGTGCTACTGCAGGTGGGGCTCACGATGTCGGCCACGCACGCGCTCACGGGCTCGCCGCCCCTGGGCCTCGAGTGCAGGTGACGGCGTATACCCGTCTGCGGGAGAGCGCAGGCGCCCACATGGCACGTCTCCGTCTCCGCCTCGGTACCGGAGAGGGCCGCTGACGGAGCATGGCTCGGCTCTATGCCAGTATGGGCGACTGGCTAGCCGGGTTCGATTCAGCCCGCGAGGTCGCCTACTTCTACGAGCCGTCTGCTCGCGTAATTCGCTCACGCGGCCGCGGTTTCCGTCGAGCGCGGGCCGCGTACGGCTCCCGCCAGAGCACACGCGACACCGACGGCACGCTGCCCCCGACACGCTGCGGCGGGGCGGCACGCAGTTCTCGTCTTCACCGATACCCGGGCGCCGGGCCGCCGCGCTCCACACGGCGGATTCTACCGCTACCTGCAGGGCGCTGGCAGGCGGCCGACGCAACTGCGGCGACGGCTTCGACGAAGCGCGGCGTGTGGCCCAGCCGACTCAGTGGGCGGGGATCCGCTGACGGCGCGGGCTGGAGCGGCCAACCGTATCCGCACGTCACCCGCGTCGCCACGGCGCCTGGCGCGCGGAACGGCGCTCGCCACCGGCCCGTTACCCTCAGCCCGGCGAGACGCAGGAGGGGGTCACGTTCCGCGCGATGAGCGACGAACCACGTCGGCGCTCGGGCACGCGCGAGGGTGCCGCTCAGCCGGAGACGAAGCCATCCGGAACTGACCACCCCGGCGGAAGGAGCGACGCTCGACGGATCACCGCGACGCCGACGGACGCGCTCGCGGCGCCCGACGACGTGCAGGTGGCCCTCGGGACGGCGCGAGGCGCGGGGTACGACGAGCGCAAGGGTGGGCGCGACCCCGACGATTTCTGGGCGCGGGCGGCCGCTACGGCGCGCCGCGCGGGACGACGAGCGGTCGGCCGGGTCGGCGGGGGGACGCCGCACGCCCGCGCTGGCTCCGCCCACCCGCGCACGCCCGAGGACAGGCCACGCGCCGCCCGGCGCCTCGACCTCGGTGGACACGCGCCGACGGCGACGCATCGACGCGGAAGGCAACTCGCTACCGTCGCCGGTTTCTCGCAGGTCGTGGCTTCGGGCGGGCTGGCGTTCCACACGGCTCCCGTTGTGGTCGCTGCCGGGCAGCGCTACTACTGGCGCGTGCGGTACGTCATCGGCGTTGCCGCTCGCTATCCGCTCCCGTGGTCGGAGGCGTTCAGCTCCTCGACCCGCGCCGTCGCGCTCGTCTACCAGCCGCAGGTCGCCGCCGATTTCCTCACCGTCGCCAACGCCGCCGGCCGCTCGACCCGCCCGTATACGCCGCTTTCACCACCGACATCTACGGCTTCCCGCACCCGTCGACCGCCGCCGCACCCGTCGGCTCGCGCCAGCAGGCGACAGGTGCGAGTGCGCTCTGATCAGGGCTGGGCGCTGTTCACCTTCGGCGAGCGGCAGACGTTCGACGAGTGGCTCGGCCGCGTCACGCAGGACGGTGCGCTGGTGCCCCACATCGTCGGCTCGTCTTCGAGTGCGCTTTACGTCGCGTCGCTCGCCTGTTATAGTTCGGGTCAGCTCGCTCGTCACCGTCCCGTTCGAGCTGTGGACATCAGCTATCGCTCGCCGTTCCGTCCGTCGTTGTGCGCCTCATTCCCGTCCTCTGCGTACCCCTGTATCGTCGTCGCACGTCTCGCGTTCGTCCTCGCTTCGACTCGCCGCTCGTCGTCTAGCCGTTGTTCCCCTCACCGTCGCCGTCTACTGTTCCGTCCGTCGTCGCCTCGCCTTCGTGCAGGTATCAGTCGTTTGCGCTCGTCGTCGCCGCTTGCTCTACTTTGCCATCGTCTCGTCGTAGTGTGGCGTTCTCTCTCGTCTCCTGTATTTCTCGTGTCGCTCCTTATCCGCAGTCGCTGCTCGTTACCTGCACCGTCTTCCGCATCGTCACCGTAGTCGTGCTCGTGTTGCACTCTTGCTCACCTCCTCTCAGTCTCAGCTCGTTCAGTATCGATCTGCTGTCGTGATCTTGCCATTCTCGTAGATCACCACCGCGTGAGTTTTCCCGCCGCCATGCTCAGCGGCGCGAGGAGGGCGTTGTAGAGCGCGTAGCCGGTTTCGAGCATCGGGAGCCGACGCCACAGGTCGCCCGCACCGAGCGTCTGCGCGGCGGGGTAGAGCGCCCACGCCCAAACGCCAGTCCGCGCCGCGAGCAGCGACGCGCCCCTCCACCCGGTCAGCGGGGCCAGCCACAGCGCGAGTGCCGTCGTGTGGAAGAGGCCGAGGTGGAGCTGGATCGACCGCTCGTAGTGCGGGCCGTCGGAGAGGTGGCGGCGCTTCTGCCGCAGCCACGCCCGCCACGACGACGGGGCCTCGCTGAACACGTACGTCGCTTCTCCGATGGGATGGACGACGCGCACGCCTGGCAGCCGCGCCGCTGCCTGCACGAGCAGATCGTCGTCGCCGCTGACGAGGTGTGCGTGCTGCGAAAAACCGCCGAGGCGTTCGAACAGCACTTTCGGGTAGCTCAGCCCGCGCCCGACGGCCATGTAGGGACGCTCCAGCCCGATGGCCGCTGCCGTCAAAAAGCCCGTCACGAACGCTTCGTAGCGCGCCAGCGCATTGACCGCAGTAGGACGCGCGTGGTACGGACAGTAGCACACGACGACGGTGGCGCCGGGCTGCTGGGCGTAGCCCGCGAGCGTGCGGAGCCAGCCCGTCGGCGGCGCACAGTCGGCATCCGTCAGCGCCAGCAGCGGGTGCCGTTCGCCGCTGCGATGCCTGCCGTGAGCGCGTGCTTTTTGCCTGCCGCGCCCGTGTGCGTGACGATCCGCACGCGGTCGTCGTGGTCGGCCCAGGCATTGAGCACGCTGGGCGTGGCGTCGGTGGAATGATCGTCCACGGCGACGACCTCGAAATCCGCGTGCGTCTGCGCCTCCAGCGCGGCGACGAGCGCGGGCAGGCGCTCGGCCTCGTCGCGCGCGGCGATGACCACCGACACGGGATCGTCGGACGGCGGGGGCGGCGCGGCGTCGCGCACGCGATGGAAGCCCCGGCGCAGCAGCAGCGCGTATCCGGCCTGCACGGCCAGGCAGGCGGCGAAGAAGGCGATCTTCTTCACGCGACGCTTTCTTCGAGCACGCGCATGGCCTCCTCCACCGTGCCAACGGTCGTGAACAGACCGAACACGTCGTCGCGCAGAAAGCCCTGCGTGCCCATCTCGCGGAAGAACGCTGCCAGGCCGTCGTAGAAGCCGCCGGTGGAGAGGAGGACGATGGGCTTGTCGTGGTAGCCGAGGGCGCGCAGCGTGAGCACCTCCATGAACTCCTCAAGGGTGCCGATGCCGCCCGGCAGCACCACGAAGGCGTCGGCGCGGGTGAACATGTGCTTTTTACGCTCCTGCATCGTCTCCGTCACGATGAGTTCGTCGGCGAGGTGGTAGGCGATGCCCTCGCGCCCGCGCAGCACCTCGGGGATGACGCCGCAGACGTAGCCGTGTACGCGGTGCACGGCCCGCGCCAGCTCGCCCATCAGCCCCACGGCCCCGCCGCCGTAGACGAGCACGTGCCCCGCCCCCGCCAGCGCCGTCCCCAGCGCCCGCGCCACGTCGAAATACACCGCAGACAGGTTTTCGCTGGAGGCGCAGTAGACGCAGACGGTCATCGGTCTTCGGTGGACAGAGGAGGCCGTTCCAGCATCTTGACGACGACCAGAATGAAGAGCAGCAGCAGCGTGGCGCCCGTCGAGAGCACGTACAGTCCCACCCCCACACCCAGCCCGATGGCGGATGCCGCCCAGATGGAGGCCGCCGTGGTGAGGCCTTTCACCGTGCCGCCTTCGGCCTGGTGGAAAATGACGCCCGCGCCCAGAAAGCCCACGCCCGTGGCGACGGCCTGCACGGTGCGGAGCACGTCGAGGCGGGCGGCGTCAGGCGAAGAGCTGCTGGTGAGCAGGATGGCTTCCGAGATGACCATGAACAGCGCCGACGCCACGCCGACGAGCATGTGCGTGCGGAGCCCGGCGTTCTTGCCCGTCTTCTCGCGCTCCCACCCCATCGCCCCCGTCAGCAGCGCCGCGACGACGAGTCGGATGAGGAAGGAGGCTTCGATGGCGAAGGACACGGTGCGGGGAAGTCGAGGGCCAGGCAAGATACGGGGCTGGCCCGGCGCTCTGCTTCCACAACCTGCGCTTCACCTCGCAGATCCGGAAGGCGCTGATGCGCCGTGAAGAACGCGGAAGGCTTTACGGCAGCCCCTGCGACGCGCTATTCTGGACTTTCCCAGGAAGCCCATACATCCGTGCAGATCAAAAAAATTCTCATCGCCAACCGGGGCGAGATCGCCGTGCGTGTCATCCGCACGTGCCGCGAGATGAACATCGCCACCGTCGCCGTCTACTCCGAGGCCGACGCCACCGCGCCGCACGTCCGGCTGGCCGACGAAGCGTACCCCATCGGCCCGGCCCCGTCGGCGCAATCGTACCTCGTCGTCGAGAAGATCCTCGACGTGGCGAAGAAGAGCGGGGCGGACGGCGTCCATCCTGGTTACGGCTTCCTGTCCGAAAACGCGGCCTTCGCCGAGGCGTGCGAAAAAGCCGGGATCGCCTTTATCGGCCCGCCGCCAGAGGCCATCCGGGCGATGGGTGACAAGACGGCGGCGCGCGCGCTGATGGAGGCGGCGGGCGTGCCGATGGCACCGGGCACCACAGAGGCCCTCTCGGGCATCGACGAGGCGCGCACCGTCGCGGCGGAGATCGGCTACCCGGTGCTGCTCAAAGCGGCGGCGGGCGGCGGCGGCAAGGGAATGCGGATCGTCGAGAAAGAAGCCGACCTCGCTTCGGCGCTGGAGATGGCGTCGCGCGAGGCCACGTCGGCCTTCGGGGACGGGCGCGTGTTCGTCGAGAAGTACATCCTGCAGCCGCGCCACGTCGAAATCCAGGTGCTCGGCGACCAGCACGGCAACATGGTGCACCTCTTCGAGCGTGAGTGCTCCATCCAGCGGCGGCACCAGAAGGTGATCGAGGAAGCGCCGTCGGCGGTGCTCACGCCCGAGGTGCGGGAGGCGATGGGTGCGGCGGCGATTCGTGCGGCGCAGACGGTGGGCTACTACTCGACGGGCACGGTCGAATTCCTCGTCGATGCCGACCTGAACTTCTACTTTATGGAGATGAACACGCGCTTGCAGGTCGAACACCCCGTGACCGAGTGGATCACCGGCCTCGACCTCGTCCGCGAGCAGATCCGCGTGGCGCGGGGCGAAACGCTGGGCTTCACGCAGGCCGACGTGCGGATGAACGGACACGCCATCGAGTGCCGCGTCTACGCCGAGGACGCCCGCCAGAACTTCCTGCCCGACCCCGGCCCGCTGCTGCGCCACGCGCCGCCGTCGGGGCCGGGTGTGCGCGTGGATGCGGGCGTGGAGGAGGGCGGTAGCGTGCCCGTCTACTACGACCCGATGATCTCCAAACTCAGCACGTGGGATCGCACGCGCGAGGCCGCGATGGACCGTATGGCGCGGGCGCTGGCCGAGTACGAGGTCGCGGGCGTGGAGACGACGATCCCGTTCTGCCACTTCGTGATGGAGCACCCGGCGTTCCGGTCGGGCGATTTCTCGACGCACTTCGTGGCCGAGCATTTCTCGCCCGACATGCTCGCCCCGGACGCCGCCACGCGCGAAGCCGCTGCGCTCGCCGCCGTGCTGCTGCACGCGCAGAGTTCGGCAGGCCCTATCGGGGCCTCCAGCGAAAAAACTGCCTCCCGCAGCCGCTGGGCTGACCGCCGCCGCGTTTGACGCGCGTTGGGTAGTCGAGTCGTCGTAGGGGCGACATTCAATCCGCTCCGGCGTGCAGCACGTCGGGCGCGCGGCGGCAGGGGTTCCGGTGTAACGCATTGGCCCCGCCCGAATACGGCGGATCTGCCGGAAAAGGAGGCGGTTCGCGGCGCTCTCACCCTTCGCCCCTGATGCTCCCCTCCGATCACCTCCGGACGTCGCTCGACCGATCCGAAAGCGGCGCGCCGGCCTCCGGGCACGCCGTCCGCGACCTGTTCTCCACCGACGAGATCTTCCAGCGCCTCATCGCCACCGCCGACGAGGAGTTCGTCCGTTCCAACCGACTGCTGTTTCTGTCGGGGCTGGCGGCGGGGCTCACCATCGGGCTGTCGTTCGTGGCCCGCAGCGCCATCACCGCCGCCGTGCCGTCGGACACGAGCGGCCTCGTCGGCGGCATTCTCTACCCCATCGGCTTCCTGCTGATCGTGCTGGGGCGCTACCAGCTCTTCACCGAGAACACGCTCACGCCCGTCACGCTCGTGCTCACGCGCATCGCCAGCGTGCCGCAACTCCTGCGCGTGTGGGGCATCGTGCTGGGGGCCAACGTGCTGGGTGCGCTCCTGATGGGCCTCGTGCTGGCGAAAACCGGTGTGTTCGACGCCGACACCGCCGCCACCGCGCGCGCCCTCGCGCTGCACGGGCTGGAGGTGCCCACGTCGGCGCTGTTCTGGAAAGGCGTCATCGCGGGCTGGCTCGTCGCCTCGATGGTGTGGCTCAACCACGCCGCGCGCGACACCGTGACGCGCTTTCTCATCGTCTTCGCCATCATGTTTCTCGTGCCCGCCGCCGACCTCTTCCACTGCATCATCGGCGCGTGCGAGATGTTTTACCTCGTCTTCCAGGGCGATGCCCACGTACTCGACGCGGCGCGCTTTTTCGGGGCCGTGGTGACGGGCAACACCGTGGGTGGGGTGATGCTCGTCGGCATCCTCAACTTCGCGCAGACGCGTGGCAAACGCTTTCCCCGGCGCTACGAGCAGCGCCTGACGTGGCGCGAGTGGATGTACGGCATCGGGCGCGGCCACGAGTCGAACGCCGCCTCTGCCAACGCCCCCCTCAGCAGCGATCCGAGTGTGAAGGGTGCCGAAACGGGCAGCCTCCTCGACCAGCACGTGCCGACAGAGGAGGCCTGACGCGCCGCCGTCTCGGATGGAGCCTTCCCGCTGCGCCGCTACACCTGTGTGAGGATCGAGGAGCCGGTGGAAATCAAATCCACCCTGGCCAGGGTATATGCGTGAACCTGGTTCTACCGCTCACCTGACCCCTGCTGCCATGTCCGTATCGAAGTACGTCGCCCCCGCGCTCGACGCGATCCCCGAGCTCCAGGAACGCGGCGAGGCGCTCGCTGAAACCCTTCACGCCGCCATCCTCAAGGGCGGCGCGCCCACGCGTACGCTCGCCGACATGCTGCACGGAACGTGGCTGGGCCACCCGCTCCACGCCGTCCTCACCGACCTCGTCATCGGAGCGTGGGGGGCGGGCGCTGTTTTCGACGTTCTGGCTCTCACGACCGGCAGGAGGCGCGCGCGCTGGGCGGGCGATACGCTTGCCGCGCTCGGCACCGCTGCTGCCGTGCCCACCGCACTGGCCGGGCTGGCCGACTTCTCCGGCATCCCGAAGCCTGCTGCCGGGGCCGCCACGCTCCACGCCGCCCTCAACGACATCAACGTCGTGCTCTACGTCCTGTCGCTGCGCGAGCGTCGGCGCGGACGCCACGGGCGCGGCGTGGCGCTCTCGCTCGGCGCGCTCGCCCTCAGCGGGGCCTCGGCGTGGCTCGGCGGCCACCTCGTCTACAGCCATAAGGTCGGCACCGACCACAGCCCTTCGTTCGACGGAGCGGCAGACTGGCGGCCCGTGCTGGCGGAGGCCGACCTCGCCGACCGGCAGCCCACGCGCGCGACCTACGATGGCGAGCCGGTCCTGCTTTACCGCGACGGCGAGGCGCTGTACGCGCTGGCCGCCACGTGCGCCCATGCTGGCGGACCGCTCGACGAGGGCACCGTCGCGTGCGACGAGGGCCGCTGCACCGTCCGCTGCCCGTGGCACGACTCCATCTTCGACCTCCGCGACGGCTCCATCGTCCACGGCCCGAGCGTCCACCGGCAGCCTGCCTTCGACACGCGCGTGCGCGGCGGGCAGGTCGAGGTGCGCCCTCGTGCCTCCTGACATCGGCAGCGCGGCCCGGCGTCGTGTAGATTGGGAGGTTCGCCGCGTCGGGCGGCGGGGCTCGAACACCGCAGATCCGCTTCCATAGCACGTACCCTCCGCCTGCCATGCCTGTCCGTCTGCCGCGTCACGCGCCGCTCGCGCTCCTGCTGCTCGTCGCCCTCGCCGCGCCCGTCCGCGCGCAGGAGATCCGACCGGGTGGATTCGCTGACACCGTGCTGACGGATCGCCTCGCGCGTCTCCTCGACGGCTTCGGCGGCGTGGCGGGTGTCTACGTGCGCCACCTGCCCACGGGGGCCACCGCTGAAGTCCACGCCGACACGCTCTTCCCGACGGCCAGCCTCATCAAGGTGCCCATCCTGGCCACGCTCTTCGACCAGACGGCGCGCGGCCTGCACGACCTCGATGCGGTGCTGACGTACCCGGAGGCGCTGCACTACAAGTACGTCGAGACCACCGACGTGGCGGGCTACATGGTGCCCGGCGACACGCTGCCGCTCTCCGAACTCGTCTTTCTGATGCTCTCGGTGAGCGACAACGTGGCGAGCCTCTGGATTCAGGGCCTCGTGGGCGGCGCGGAGGTCAACGCCTGGCTCGACGCTCACGGATTCGTCCACACCCGCCTCAACGCGCGGACGCCGGGGCGCGAGGCCTCGGGGGCGATCTACGGATGGGGACAGACGACGCCGCGCGAGATGGCCGACCTCTTCGTGCGGATCCGCGAGGGCCGGGCGGTGAACCCGCAGGCAGACGAGCAGATGTACCGTTTGCTGACGAAGAGCTACTGGCAGGGCGCGGCGCTGTCGCAGATCCCGCCGACGGTGCAGGCCGCTTCGAAGCAGGGCTTCGTAGACCGCTCACGCTCCGAGGTGCTGCTCGTCAACGCGCCCTCGGGCGACTACGTGCTCGCCGTCATCACCAAAAACCAGCGCGACACGAGCTACGCGCTCACGAGCGAAGGCTACCGCCTCATCCGTCAGGTCTCCCGCGCCGTCTACGAGCATTTCAACCCGGACGACCCGTGGCGGCCCGTCGAGTGAGGGTGAAGGTCAGAAGTTGGAAGTGGGAGGTGCGAGAATCGCTTCCGCCTTGTGAACCCGTCACCCTGTGTGCAGAGCGGGGCAGGCAGCATGGCGGTCGGGGAGGGCGGTAGCGCGTTCCGCATCCCGACCTCACCGGCGGGATGCGCGCAGCAGCCGGGTGACCTCGTCGAGGGGCAACGCCTCGGCGGTGCCGCGGTGGCCGGCGGTGGTAGTGGCCGCGAAGAGGGAGTTGTAGATGGCCTCCTCGGTGGCCTCGACGGCAGCCTGGAAGAGCGGCGACATGTTCTCGTTGGCGAGTTCCTCGTAGGCGGCCACACCGTCGCGGCGTTCGGGCGTGCGGCGGACCGACGCGGCGCTCGAAAAGGCGATGGCGTAGTCGCCGCTGCCGTTGGTGATCGGTGAGCCCGTGCGTGCCACCGCCAGCAGCGCCCGGTAGGCGAGGCGTTCCAGGTTGCGATCCGACAGCGGCGCGTCTGTCGCCACGACGATCATGATGGAGCCGTCGGCGTCGCCGTTGTCGAGCGTTTCGCGCAGGTAGTACTGCCCCAGCGCCTCGCCCACGGGTACGCCGTCGATCTGTAGGATGCCGCCGTAGTTCGTCTGCACGAGCACCCCGACGGTGTAGCCGCCCAGCGAGCGCGGCAGCAGCCGCGAACTCGTCCCGATGCCGCCTTTCCACCCGAAGGCCACCGTGCCTGCGCCCGCCCCCACGGCGCCCTCCTCGACGGGACCCTCGGCGGCATGCGCGAGGGCTTCCAGCACGTGCTCCGGCCGGACGGTCCGCGCGCGGATGTCGTTGAGGAAGCCGTCGTTGGTTTCGCCCACGATGGCGTTGACGCTGCGGACGGCCTCGTTGCCAGGCTGCGCCAGCGTCCACCCGACGAGTGCCGAGGCGGCTTCGGGCACCGAGAGTGTGTTGGTGAGCACGATGGGCGTCTCGATCTCGCCGAGTTCGTGGATCTGCGTCGTCCCCATCAGCTTGCCGTAGCCGTTGGCCACCGCCACGCCCGCGGGCACTTTGTCGCGGTACAGGTTGCCGCCGTGCGGCAGCACCGCCGTCACGCCGGTGTGAACGGACGTGCCTTCGACGAGCGTGACCTGCCCCACGCGTACCCCGGCCACGTCGGTGATGGCGTTGTGAGGGCCGGGCGAGAGAACGCCGGGCGCGACGCCGAGGGCGCGGGCGCGCGGGCGCTCCGCCGGGCGGGTGGACGGGGAGGACTGCGCCGCCACCGACGGGGCGAGCAGCACGGCGAGGCAGGTGGCGAGCAAGAAGCGCATACGAGGAGGCCGGGGTTGGAGAATGGCAAAGGTAACCCTGGCCGAGGCTGCACCGCTGCTTGCGCCTGAACCGCGCGTGCTGTACGCTTGGGTAACTCAGCCCCTACCTGCCATGTCCCTGCTCAAGAAAGGATCGAGCGGCCCCGACGTCGCCGAACTCCAACAACACCTGCGCGCCCTCGGCTTCGACGCCGACGGCGAGTTCGGCGCGGCGACGGAAGCCGCCGTCATCGCCTACCAGACCTCGCGCGGCCTCCTGCCCGATGGCCTCGTCGGCCCCGTGACGATGCGCGCCATCCGGGAGAACGCCACGCCCGCGCCCATCGATGCCGACGCGCCCGAGGCGCTCATCGTCGACACGACGCTGCGGCTGTCGTCATCGGAGTATCTGCAACAGCGCTTTCCTAAAGACCTCATCGTGTTGCACCACACGGCGGGCGGCTCGGCCAAGAGCACGTTCCGGTGGTGGCAGGAGAGCGCGGGCCGCATCGCCACGGCCTACATCGTCGAGCGCGACGGGACGATCTACGAGGTCTTCGACCCGCGCGACTGGGCCTTCCACCTGGGCGTGAAGGGCACCAACGGCTCCATCGACAAGCGCTCCATCGGCATCGAGATGGCCTCCGAAGGCGGGCTCATCAAGCACACCGACAACAATTTCTACTCGTTCGACAAGATCGCCGACTCGTGCCGCTACCGGGGCGAGGTGTTCGACGCGGGCAAAAAATGGCGCTCGTACCAGCACTACGCCGCCTACGCCACGCCGCAACTCCAGAGCGTCATCCGCCTCGTCGATCACCTGTGCGACACGTTCTCGATCCCGCGCAAGACGCCGAAAGACCACGATTCGTTCAGCCGCGACCTTTACTCGTTCACCGGCATCCTCGGCCACCACCAGCTACGCGCCGACAAAACCGACCTCCATCCTGGCTTCGACTGGCCCACGCTGGTGCGCGAGGCGCGGCTGCGGAAGGTATAGGGTAAAGTGAGATTTCGGGATTCGGAAGTGCGAAGTAGGGGTGTGCCGCGGCATGCCCCGCGTGGAACCGCGACGTCCAACGTCTGCCTTCCGACTCACGAAGGCCCGGTCAGCGGACGCGGACGATCTGGCGCGTAGCCGTAAACGTTTCGCCTGTCACGCGCACGAAGTAGACGCCTGATGGCAGCGCCGCGCCGCCGAGCGACAGGCGTGTGGTGCCCTCGACGGCTCCGCTGTGCAGCACCTGGACTTCGCGGCCCAGCAGGTCGTACAGGCTCGCGCGCACGTGCTGCCCGCGCTCGACCGAAAGCTGCACCTCGGCGAGGTCGGCAAAGGTCGAAGGCGCGAGCAGAGCATAGCCTTGCGGAGCCACGGAAAGCTCGACAGCAGGGCTGAACGCAAACGCGCCGTCGAAATCGACCTGCCGGAGGCGGAAGGTGTAGGTGCCCGGCGCGAGGCCGGCGGTGCGGTAGCTGTAGCGCTGGCCTTCGAGTGACGTGCCCGCGCCCGCGACGAAGCCGAGCGGGGCGAAGCCCGCGCCGGCATCCATCTGCACCTCGAAGCCCACGTTGTTGGTTTCCGAGGCCGTCTCCCAGCGGAGCACGGCGTCCGAGCCATCGGCGGCGGCAGTGAAGCCCGTCAGTTCGACCGGCAGTGAGGCGTCCATCGTCACATCGTCGAGCGCAAAGTAGAACGCCGTGCCGTCCTGCCGGGTGATGGTGAGCATCGTGATGCCGGCGAAGCCACCTGCCGGTACCACTGTCATGCCGCTGCCGTTGTCGGTTGCCGTGAAGGCCGTGCCCACGTTCGGGGTGAACACGAAAGTCCCCGTACTGCCGTTGGCGGAGCCGTCCGCAAAGCGCAGGCTCGACACGTTGACGGGGTTGCTGAACGTGAGAATGAGGCTGTTTACGGGGTCGTTGTCTGCCACGCAGTACCCGTTCATGCCTTTCCATCCGCTGTAATCCCAGGCGGCCAGCGAAGCGGCCCCCTGGCCCGTCGCCGTGACGGTCAGTGTAACACCGCCTACGATTTCGGTGACGGCATTCACTCCGTTGTCGAGGTCTTTTTCGGGTGACGTGCTGAAGGTGAAGGTGCCCGTCTGCGCGAAGGACAGCGGAGCGGCAAAGAAGACGACGAGGAGCAGTACGGCGAGGCGCATGAGCGGAAAAAGGGGAAAGAGAAACGGGATCCGCACGCGCCCGCAGCGCCACGGCAAAGACGAGAAGGGTATCGGTCGGGTCGGTGCCGTCCTGAACCCACGGCGTACAGATCGTGCGTTCTCCACGCGCCAGGCGAAAAAAGGGCGGCATGGAGCCAGCGTCCATGCCGCCCTGCTGGACGTGCGTAGAGGAAAACGGCGCGGCGTCTCTACCCCGTGCTCTGCATGGCAGCGGCGATGCCGTTGACGCTGAGGAAGAGCACGGGCAGCACCTCCATTTCGCCCCTAGGGCCTTATAGCCCCGCATAGCAGCGGGGTGCCAGAGAGAAGCGTGCAGTTGCCGCGGTGTTCGTCCCATACGATCAGGCTTGACCTGTCTGCTGTCTGAAAGTAGAATGTGTCGCGGCACACGGCATGAAGAGACGGAAGATGGGGCAACCACGCCAGCAGGTACATATCTGTAATGCGCCTGACGGCGTTCGGCTCGCCTACGCCATCTCCGGCGAAGGGAATCCTTTGGTTAAGGCGGCCAACTACCTCACGCATCTCGAACAGGACTGGCAAGGTCCCGTGTGGCAGCACTGGTTGCGGGAGCTGAGTGCGGGACATACGTTGGTCCGATACGACGAGCGCGGCTGTGGTCTTTCCGACCGGGAGGTCCAGGAGTTTTCCATGGAGGCCTGGCTTCGAGATCTCGAAGCCGTCATCGAGGACGTGAAGCTGGAGCGGTTTGCACTGCTAGGCATCTCGCAGGGGGCGTCCATCTGCGTGGCGTACGCAGCCAAGCACCCTGAGAAGGTCACGCATCTCATCCTGTACGGCGGCTATGCGCGGGGGCGGCTCAACCGCAATCCGTCGCCGCTGCAACGGGTAGAGGCCGAAACGATGATCAACGCCATCCGGGTAGGTTGGGGGCAGGAAAACCCTGCCTTCCGGCAGCTCTTCTCGACCCACCTGATGCCGGATGCAAGTGCCGAGCAGATGCAATGGCTGAACGAACTGGCGCGCCTCTCGGCGTCGCCTGAAAGCGCCGCACGTATGGAACGTGCGCTTTACCACATCGACGTAACCCATTTGGCTCCAAGGGTCAAGGCTTCGACGCTCGTGCTGCACGCCCGTCGCGATGCCGCCATCCCCTTTGAAGAAGGCAGATTGCTGGCTGCCCTCATCCCCGGTGCCCGTTTCGTACCGCTCGAGAGTAGAAACCACATCTTGCTGGAAGAAGAGCCTGCCTGGAGCCAGTTTCTGGACGAAGTGCGCTGGTTTCTGGGTAGTGCAACCTCGGAGGTGCCTACCACGACTTTCTTTGCACACCTGACACCACGCGAGCGCCAGGTGCTCGATCTGGTGGCGCGGGGGCTCAGCAACGGCCAGATCGCCGATCAGCTTTTTATCAGTCCCAAGACGGTGCGCAACCACGTCACGCATCTTTTTGAAAAGCTGGAGGCCACCCACCGTGCAGAGGTCGTCGTGCGGGCGCGGGAAGCAGGCTTCGGTCGAAACCCTGCGTAGCGAGTGAGACGTGGGGCACGTGTCCCACGTTTGGCACATGCACCGGCCCAAAGAGGCTTCAAGTTGAGCCACGGGTCCCATGCAGATAGTGTCTGTTTCGCCTATTGTGTGGAAGCGACACGTAAAGGCGGAATGTCTACGTACTCCCGTGTATCCGTATCGCACTATTCAGCACGCGCTCCGGGTTGCAGCGTGTACTGGAAAGCCATCGCAACTCACACGATTGAATGGAGGAAATCATGCCTTTCGTAAATGTTAAACTCATCGAAGGCGTATTCACATCCGAGCAGAAGCAAGAGATGGTGCGCAAACTCACCGACACGATGGTGTCGATTGAAGGCGAGAACCTGCGTCCTGTGACGTGGGTGGTGCTCGAAGAAATCAAAAGCGGCGATTGGGGCATCGCAGGCAATGCCCTCACCACAGAGGACGTGAAGGCGCTGGCGGCCGGAAACGTCACAGTCGAAGCCTGAGGCGAGGCAGTGGGAGGTGATAACGTGTAGCGCCGGTAGCGCATAGCCCTGGGCGCGTCGTATAACCTGTTTTCAGGCAGTGCTCTCATCTACGGGGTGCGCTCACCCCGTGCTCTGCATGGCGGCGGCGATGCCATTGACGCTGAGGAAGAGCACGGGCAGCAGCGCCTTCTGGTCGTCCTCGGGCGCGTCGTGCAGGCGGCGCATGAGCTCGATCTGAATGAGGTTGAGCACGTCGGTGTACGGGTTTCGCAGCGCGATGGAGCGGGCGATGACGGGCGAGCCGCTGAGGGGTTTTTTGCCCCGGACCTGCTCGATGGCGTCGGCGGCGGCGTCGAAGTCGGCGCGGATGCGGGCGTGGAACGATTCGCCCGTCGCAAAGCGGTCGTAGCGGCGCGCGATGACGAAGCGGGCGCGGGCCATCTCGCGGGCGGCGTTGTCCACCACGGCGCGCAGGAACGGCCATTTCTCGTACGCCTCGCGCAGCGTTGCCACCGTGTCGGCGTTTTCGAGCGCCTCGCCGAGCGCCGCGCCGGTGCCGTACCAGCCGGGCACGGTGTAGCGCGTCTGCGTCCACGCGAACACCCACGGGATCGCGCGCAGGCTGTCGAACGGATTGGGCCCCTGCGTGCCGCGCGAAATCGGGCGCGACGCAATCGGCAGCCCGCCGATGCCCTGGATGGGCGTGACCTGCTGGTACCACGGCCAGAACTCGGGACTGTCGATCATGTCGCGGTACGCCTGCATCGACGTGTCCGCGATCTGCGCGACGATGGGGGCCGCGCCGCCGGTGTGCTCGGCATCCGATCGGCCCGCCGTGCCCAGCATCAACGCGCTCACGACCTGTTCCAGGTGGCGGTGCGCGATGCCTGCGCTGCCGTAGCGGAACGAGATCACCTCGCCCTGCTCGGTAAAGCGGATCGCGCCGTTGTGGACTTCCGGCGGCAGTGCGAGGATGGCCTGGTTGGCGCGCCCACCGCCGCGCCCGACGGTGCCGCCGCGCCCGTGGAAAAGCCGCAGCCGCACGCCGCGCTCCTGGCACACGCTGCCCAGGTCGGCCTGCGCCTGGTGCAGGCTCCAGTTGGCCATCCAGTAGCCGCCGTCTTTGTTGGAATCCGAGTAGCCCAGCATGATCTCCTGAAACCGCCCACGCGCTTCGAGGTGGTGTGCGTAGACCGGGTCGTCGAACATCGCCGCCGTGAGCGCGCGCGACCGGGCGAGGTCGTCGATGGTCTCGAACAGCGGGGCCACGTCGATGGCCGAGGTGACGGCCTGGCCGTCGAAGTGCCACAGGCCGACTTCTTTGAGCAGCAGCAGCACTTCGAGCACGTCTGAGACGCTGTCGGTCATCGAGATGACGTAGCTGCCGACGCTCGCCGGGTCGCGGGCGATCTGCTCTTTGAACAGCCGCAGCGTGGCGACGAGGTCGGCAGCGCTCTCCAGCGTCACGTCTGGGCCGACGAGCGGGCGCGGGTTGCGGAGTTCGGCGTGGAGCACGTCGAGCCGGGCAGATTCGTCGAGGGAAGCATAGTCGTCCGCGACGCCGCCGCGCTTCAGGAGTTCGGCGACGGCGGCCTCGTGGACGCGGCTGTGCTGCCGGATGTCGAGCGCGGCGAGGTGCAATCCGAACGAACCGGCGAGCGCCATCACGCGCGCCACGCGCCCCGCCCGCGCCACCGACGGCAGCCCGACGTGTTCGAGGGCGTCGTGGATCAGCCCCAGGTCGGCGCGCAGCGCGTCGCCGGAATACACCGCCGGATTGTCGGTGAAGGCGTCGAGGCGGGCCATCATGTACGACAGCTTCAGGCGCAGCGGCTCGCGCTCGAAAGAGCGCACGAGCACGTCGTCCAGCGGAAACTGCGCGGCGTCGCGTTCGATGGATGCGTAGAGGGCAGGCGGGAAGCCGTCCACCTGTGCCTCCGACACGCTCAGCGACCGGCGCAGCCAGCGCAGTTCGTCGCGCATGAGGTGGGCGGCCACGAGGCGGTGCCGCCGGAACGTCTCGCGCGTGACCTCGGCGGTGACGTTGGGGTTGCCGTCGCGGTCGCCGCCGATCCACGAGCGGTATTTCAGAAACGGCGGCACGTCCACTGTCTCGCCGTAGTGCGTCTCGATGGCGCGGCGCACGTCGGCGTAGAGCGTGGGGATGGTCTGCCAGATGGTGCCGCCGAGGAAGAACAGCCCCTGATCCACCTCGTCGAGCACCGACGGGCGGGCGCTGCGGACCTCGTCGGTGACGAGCAGCAGGGCGATCTGCCGGGCAATGTCGTCTTCGGCGTCGCGGCGCTCGGCCTCGGTGGTGTCTCCGCTCTGCAACCGCGCCAGCTTCTCGCCGATGTGCTGCTGTTTGTAGAGGATCGAGCGCCGCCGTGCCTCCGTCGGGTGCGCCGTCAGCGTGGGCTGGAGGTCGAGGTTCTGGAGCACCTCGCGCACGGCGCCGAGCGTCAGCCCATCGGCTTTCATCCGGCCCACGGCCTCGTCGACGGAGTCGGGGCGGGGTTTCTGCGCGGCGAGGGCACGCGCCCGGTTGATGCGGAGAATTTCGACCTTCTCGGCCTGGTTGACGAGGTGGAAGAACGTCGTGTACGCCCGCAAGAGCGCCGTCAGCGTGTCCGCGTCGCAGCCCGCGACGACGGCGGCGGCCTCGTCCAGCTTCTCGTCCTTGCACAGGCCACGCAGCGTCTCGGTCGTCTGATAGACTCTTTCGCCGCTGTGCGCGCGGATGGCGTCGCCGAGCAATCGCCCCAGCAGGTCCACGGCGTCGGCCAGGGGTTCGGAGACGGCGGTGGCGGGAGAAAAGGGCTGCGTCATACGGCGGAGGGGTCTGGTTCAGACCCTGAGGGTTTTGAAAACCCTCAAGGTTTCGTTGCACGGTAGCGCGCCTTCTCGGCCTCGCGGTCGAGCAGCGCCTGGACGACGGCGGCGGTGGGGTCGGGCGCGGCCAGCGCGGCCCGCACGTCGCGCTCGCGCACGTCCACACGGTAGAGATGGCTGAGGAGCAGGGCGGGCCGGGTTTCGAGCAGGTAGGCGACGCGCTCCGTCAGCCACGCGCGGAGTGCGGCCTCGTCCGTCGGCAGCGCGTCGGGTGAGACGATGCCTAGCGCGAGCGCCGCCGCTTTCACCGCGCCTGCGTCCATCACCAGCCCACCTCGATGCCGAAGAGGTAGCGGAAGGCGAAGGCATCCTCATCCGGCCCCAGCATCTCGGGGTCGCTGAGCCACAGCGGAAAGCGCGCGGCGACTTTGAACGACTGCAAGAAATCCGACTGCGCGGTGAGGCGGCGCAGCTTGGCGTTGCGGCTCAGGTCGTAGCTGAGACCCAGGCCCGCGTCGGCGATGAGGTTGTCGAACGAGAAGCGGCGCGTGTCCGTGGTGATGAACGAACCCCCGGCTCCGATGCCCGCGCCCGAGAACGCCGTGACGCCGAGGGGGGCGAGCAGAGGCGTCGTCAGGCGCGGCAGGCCCACTTCCACCGTTCCCATCCACGCCTGCGTGCTGCTGGGCGTGTTGCCTGTCGGGAGGGTGTAGGCGGTGTAGGGCACGGCGTAGCCCACCGGGCCGAAGCCCGAGAAGGCCTGGAAGGGCACATCGTCAGCAATCTCGTCGTTCAGCCCGGCGATCTGGCGCGAGGCCGCCGTCTGCCACGTCTGCTCGAGACTCGCCGCGCCCATGCGGTAGTGCTGGTAGGGCGCGAGGGCGTCGCTGCCGAAGCCCAGCAGCGTGCGGGCGCGCAGCGTGAGCGGCCCGGCGGGCACATCCTTCTGCGCTTTGAGCGTCACGCGCGTGTTGCTGAAGCGTTCGAGGTTGAGTTCGAATACCGGGTTGGAGGGATCCGGACTGAGGTTGTACGCAAACGAACTGCGACGGAACGAGCCGCCCACCTGCACGTCGAGGTCGAGCCGGTCACCGCCGCGCCCGGCGCTGAAGCGCGCGCCCGCGTACGCGCCGTGGTCGCCGAGAAAGCTGCTGACACCGTCGAAGGCGAAGCCGCGCTGCGTGGGCTGCAGCGTGTGGACGCCGTAGAGCGTCACGGTGCCCGCGTCCTGGCCCAGCGCCGCCCACCGGCCCAGCGTGTGCGACACGCTCACCCGGTTCTGCATGACGCCGAGGTGTTTCTCCGCCGACACCGCGATCCGCGTCTGCGGGCTGAGGGCGCGGAGGGGCGTCTCGTAGGACAGCGCGTAGTCGAGGGCATCGTACCACTGCCGGCGCGGCACATCGAAAAAGGTGAACTCCGACGACACGTCGGGGTCGAGTGCCGAGCGGTCGAAGGCCTGCGGGTAGACGGTGAGCATGGCTTTCTTCACGTGCTGGTTCATCCAGTACGCGCCGCGCAGTTGCACGCCGATGCCGACGCCGAAGCGGTCCGCGTAGGTCACGAGCGGCCGCCAGCCGTAGCTGTAGGCGTCGAGCGACGGCGACGGGGCTTTGAGAAAGGCGACCTCGACGGGTGTTTTGTTGGAGTTGTTGAGGCGGTTGTAATCCGGCGTCCGGCCCATCGGGTCGATCTCGGCCTTCACGATGCGGCCCGGCGCGTCGAGCGTCAGCGTGTACGTCGGGCGCGTCCAGCCCCACGCGGGGGCCACGACCCAACTATCCGGGACGGGCTTGGCCTGCTGCATCTCCGATGTCGGGATCGTCACCCACGCTCCGAGCCGTCGGCGAGCGTCAGCTTCAGGTCGATGGGAAACACCATCCGGTCGTTGCGGCGCAGCGTGACGGTGCTGCCCGAGACGCCCGTGACGGCGTAATCCATCCGCACGTCCTGCTGCGTGAGCTGGCGGAAAAACCAATCCAGCTCGATGCCGCTCACGTTTTCGGCCACGCGCTCGACGTCGGCGGGCTGAGGGTGGCGCAAGCAGGTACTGATCGTAATACTCCTTGATGAACACGTCGCGCAGCGAATCGCCGAGGACGTAGCCCAGCAACTCCATCACCATCTCACCACCCGAGTACGCGGCGACGCTGTAGGCGCGGTTCGTCTCGAACCAGTCGGACGCCGCGTTGAGTGGCTCGAAGGTGCCGTCTTGCTGGAGCGTCATGATGCCGCGCGTCGCGCCCGCGTGCGAGGCGGTGCGTCCGGGGCTGAGAATCGCGGCGATGGCCTCGCCCGTCATGTAGCTCGTAAAGCCCTCGTCCATCCACGGATAGTCGCTTTCGTTGGAGCCGAGCATTCCGTAAAACCACTCGTGCGCTGCCTCGTGTGCCGTCACGCCGACGAGCGATCCGGGCGTGCGGCCGCCCGTGATGAAGTTGACCATCGGGTACTCCATGCCGCCGTCGCCCGCCTGCGCCACGGTAAACTGCGGCCACACGTACGGCCCGATGCGCTGGCTGTAATACTGGATGACGGCGGGCACGAACTGCCGCAAGAACTGCCAGCCTTCCGACACGTCGGGCTGGTAGAAGAGGTGATAGGTGATGCCGTCGCCCTCGATCTTGTCGTGGATGTAATCGCGGTCGGCGGCCCAGGCAAAGTCGTGGACGTTCTCGGCGACGAAGTGCCATTTGAGGCGCGAGCCGGGCGTGTGCTCGACGGCGCGGTCGGTGTAGCCGTGGCCGATCTCGCCCGGGTTCTGCAACACGCCCGTGGCCCCGATGACGTACTCGGCAGGCAGGTCGATGGTCACGTCGAAGGAGCCATAGGGCGCGTAGAACTCCCGCCCCACGTACGGGTCGGCGTGCCAGCCGCGGCTGTCGTAGTACGCCATCTTGGGGTACCACTGGCTCATCGAATAGTCGATGCCCTCGCGCGAGTCGCGGCCCGAGCGGCGCGTCTGGAGCGGCACCTGCGAGTTGAACGCCATCTCGAACGTCGCCCGTCCGCCCGGTGGGATGGGGCGGGCGAGGGTAGCGCGCAGCAGCGTGTCGTCGATCTCGAAGGGAATCGGCGTGCCGTCCTGGGTGAGCGACGCGACGCGGTGGTAGCCGATCTCGTCCGGCCCCAACTCGAAAATGCGCGGCACCACGCGGCTGTCGGGGTCGGGAAGCTGCCGGTTGCGCTCGGCCATGAGCGACTGGGGCTGGAAGGCGTTGAAGTAGAGGTGGTAGTAGACGTACGTGAGCGTGTCGGGGCTCTCGTTGGTGAGCGTCAGACGCTGCGTGCCCGTGAACTGGTGCGCGGGCGCGTCCATCGTGATGTCCATGTCGTAGGCCACGCGCATCTGCCAGGAGGGCGTGCCCTGGGCGTGAAGGGCGGGTGCGGCGAGAAGCGCGAGCAGGACGAGGAGCGAGGAGAACAGGCGCATAGACGTGGTGGAGAGGGCTGAACCATTCGGGCGCAAACTACGGGATCGCGCCGCGCCGGGGCGATGGGAAAATGGAACGCCCGCATTTTGCACCGGGAGTTCAAGTGATGGATGAGGCGCGCGGCGCTAACTTGTGGGTTTTCCATGTCATCGACGTTGCACCCATGACCAAAGCCGAACTCACCGAGCGCATCGCGGAGGCGACGGGGCTGACCCGCATCGAGACGGAGGCCGTCATCGAAGGCTTCATGATCTGTGTGCGGGAGGCGCTCGTCGAGGGGAACCGCGTGGATCTGCGGGGCTTCGGCGCGTTCCAGGTGCAGCACCGCGCCGAGCGGTCGGCCCGAAACCCCGTCACGGGCAAGGAAATCGCCATCCCGGCGCGCTACGCCCCCGTCTTCAAACCCGCCCGCGAGCTGCGCGACGTCGTCGCTGCGGCCCACCCCGATGCCCATGAGTGACGCCGTTTCCGTCTGCACCGAATGCGGCGCGCGCCTCGCGCCCGGCGCGACGCGCTGCGACCTGTGCGGAGCCGAGCAGGGCGCCGCGGCCCCGGCGGACGTGACGCCGACGATGCCCACGCCCGTGCCTGCGGCGACTGAAAAAAGCGTGTTCTGCAACGCCTGCGGCTGGCGCAACCCGCCCGGATCGCGCTTTTGCAGCCAGTGCGGCGCGCCGCTCGAGGTACACGCTGCGGCGCGTCCGCCCGCGCCTGCCGATGGAGCGAGCGGCACGCGCATCCCCTCGTCGGCTCCCGTCGGGCGCACGCTCGCCATCGTGCTGGGCAGCGCCGTGCTGCTCGTTGTGGCCCTGTTCGTCATCACGGCGATGAGCGAGGGACGGAGCGCGCCGCCCACACCTGCTGCCGCCGCCACCGGCACGTCCGCCGCCGCGCCTGCCGCGCAGGTGTTCGCGCCGCTGGCGCCCGAGCAGGAGCAGGCCGTCGCCCGGCTCGAAGACACGCTCGACGCCGCCGACGCTTCGGCGCGCCCTGGCCACCTGCGCGAACTCGTCAACCTGCTCGTGGGCTTCGGGCGGCCCGACCTCGCCGCGCAGGCGCAGGAAGACCTCGCCCGTCTCGAACCCTCTGCCGCCGCGTGGCGGCGTGCGGGCGACCTGTACTTCGAGTGGCTGCGCGTGCTCGAAGACCGCGACGAAAACCCGCAGCCCGTCGCCCTGCGCGTCATCCCCGCCTATGTGACGGCGCTCGAAACGGAGGAGGACAGCGACGTGCGCGCCCGCCTCGCATGGGCCTACCAGTACGACCCTGCCAACCCGATGAAGGCCATCGAGGAGACGCGCGCCGTGCTCGACCGCGACTCGACGCACGTGGGCGCGACGTACAACTACGCCTACTTCCTCATGCGGATCGGGCGCACCGACCAGGCCATCGAGCAGATGGAGAAGGTCAAACGCCTCGCCGGAGCCGACTCCGCCCTCGTCCGCCACGCGGATGCGTTCATCGCCTCGCTCCGCGCCGCGCCGCAACCCTGAGCACCGCGCTCGCCAAACGGAAGGCGGCGGCAGGTGGGGAGATGACGTAGTTTAGCGAACCACCACGTTCTTGCACGGGATGCCCCACCACTTCACGCCCGAAGAACTCGCCTCGTTGAAAGAGGCCGTCGCCCAGGCCGAGGCCCGCACGTCGGCGGAGATCGTGCCGTGCATCGTCCGCCAGTGCGACGATTACCCGGAGGCGCGGTGGCGCGGCGTGGCGGGCGGCGTGGTGGTGGTGCTCGTCGTCACCGCCGCACTCTACCAGTTTTACGACGGCTGGGGCCTCGGCTGGCTGCACGATGGCTGGGCGGTGGCGCTGCTCGTGGTGGCGGGCGGGATCGTGGGCGGCGTGCTGGCGCAGACCGTCGCGCCGCTGCGCCGCGCCCTCATCGGCAAGGACCGCCTCGAAGCGCGCTGCCATGCCCGTGCCGAGCGCGTGTTTCTCGAAGAAGCCGTCTTCAACACCCGCCACCGCACGGGTGTGCTGCTCTTCCTCGCCGTCTTCGAGCGCCGCGTGGAGGTGCTGGCCGACGAGGGCATCAGCGCACGCGTGCCGCCTGAGGCGTGGGGCGACCTGTGCGCGCGACTCATCGAGGGCATCCGCCAGCGACAACTCGGCCCGGTGCTCGCCGAGAGCTTCGAGCGCTGCGGCGTGCTGCTCCAGGAGTGCGGCCTCGCCATCGCCGACGACGACACCAACGAGCTGCCCAACCACCTGCGTCTCTATGAATGACCCGCGGACACCCGTTGAGGGGCTCCGCAGCTACCTCTACAACCTGGCGGGATGCGAGGACGACGAGTTCGTCGTCGATATGCTCGAAGCGTTCCTGCAATCGACCGCCGACAGCCGCGTCCAGATCACCGCCGAGGCCGACTTCGACAGGCTTTCCCGCGCCGCTCACCGCCTTAAATCGTCGTTCGCCACGCTGGGCCTGGCCGACGGCGCACGCGCCTGCGCCTTGCTCGAACTCGTCGCCCTCGACAGCGATGCGCTGCAGGTGCAGACGGCGATCCGGGTGGTCGAGGAGCAGCGCGACCGCGCCGACCGCATCGCGCAGGCGCTGCTGGAATCGCTCCGCTGACTTCGCCCTTCGTCTCTCGACCTTTCCATGTCCGACCTCCGACCTCCGACCTCCGGCCTCGAAGAAACCACTGTCTCGTCCGAAAAGCTGCTCGATGGCCGCCTGCTCCACGTCTACCGCGACGTGGCCCGGTTGCCCGACGGCAGCACGTCGGTGCGCGAGTGGATCCAGCACCCCGGCGCGTCGGCGGTGGTGGCGCTGTTCGAGGACGAGACGGCGCTGATGATCCGGCAGTTCAGGTACCCGCCGCGCCGCGTGTTTCTCGAAGTCCCGGCGGGCAAGCTCGACGCTGACGGCGAAGACCCCGCCGACGCGGCACGGCGCGAGCTGGAGGAGGAGACGGGCTACCGCGCGGGTACGCTCGAAAAGCTCGGCGCCACATACCCGTGCATCGGCTACAGCGACGAGGTCATCCACCTTTTCCTTGCCCGCGACCTCACCGAGGGCACACGCGCGCTGGCCGATGGCGAGCACCTCGACGTGGTGCGAATGCCGTTCGCCGACCTCGTCGCGCAGGCGAAGAAGGGCGAAATCGCCGACGCCAAGTCCGCGCTGGCCCTGCTGCTGGCGGACGCCCACCTGCGGGGCACGTGAGGTTGGAAGCTCGTCCTCCCTGTTTCGCCTTCCGCGTTCTCTTGAAGAAGAGTTGAGGTTGGAACACGGCGTTGTACGGCTCCCGGCTGGGCGGTATCTTGGCACGCTATACTTCTCCCGACGACACGCTTTTTCCATGCTTTTCGGCCTCATCATCTTCATCATCGCGCTCATCGCCGTCCTGCTGATTCTGGTCGTGCTGGTGCAGAGTGGCAAGGGCGGTGGCCTCAGCGGCATCGCCGCGGGCGGCACCACGCAGATCCTCGGCGCGCGCCAGGCCCCCGATGTGCTCGAAAAAGCCACCTGGGTGATGGCCGCCATCTTCGGCGCGCTCTGCATCCTGTCCAACTTCGCCATCGACCGCGGCGACAGCGGCAGCGTCATCCGCGGCACGACGACCGAGCAGGCCGCGCCGGGCCCCGTCACGGCGCCGCCGGTCACGGCACCCGCGACGCCCGCGCCCACTGAGGCGGCACCGCAGCAGTAAAACCGCGCGCTCCGGCACTATCTTGCGGGCTGAAGGCAACGTCCTCCAGCCCGCTTTTTTATGCGTCTGCCCCTCGCGCTCGTCCTCGTCCTCGCCGTCCTGCCTGCCGCGTGCGCGCAGGACGTGTCGGAACCCCTCGTGACCTCCACGCCGGTGCGCACCGCCAGCCGCGTGCTCGAAACCCGCGTCGATTCGCTCGTCGAGGCCGCCATCGGGCAGCGCGTGTTTCCCGGCGCGGCGGTGGCCGTGGGGCAGCGCGACGCCCGCCTGTTGATGAAAGGCTACGGACGCTTCACCTACGCCGACACCGCGCGGGCCGTCACTCCGCAAAGCCTGTTCGACCTCGCCTCGCTCACCAAAGTCGTTGCCACTACGACGGCCACGATGCTGCTCTACGAGCGCGGCCAGATCGACCTCAACGCGCCGCTCTCGCGGTACCTGCCGGCGTTCGGGGCGGGCGGCAAGGGCGAGATCACCGTTCTCGACGTGCTCACCCACCGCTCGGGCCTGCGACCCTTCCGGCCGTTCCACACCGAGGGCTACACCACGCGCCAGCAGGTCCTCGACGCCATCATGAACGACACGCTCGTCTACCCGACGGGCACCGACACGCGCTACTCCGACTTCGGGCCGATCTCGCTCGCGCTCGCGATCGAAAACATCACCGGCGAGGATTTCGGCGCGTTCGTGGCGCGCGAGGTGTTCGCGCGGCTGGGCATGACGCAGACCGGCTACCGTCCGGCGGGGCAGGGGTCGGACCCGTCCGTCGTGCCCACCGAAATCGACACGCTCTTCCGCAAGCGGCTCGTGCAGGGGGAGGTACACGACGAAGCCGCGTACCTGCTCGGCGGCACGGCGGGCCACGCGGGTCTTTTTTCAACAGCAGAAGACCTGGCGCGTTTTGCGACGATGCTCGTCAACGAGGGACAGGTGGACGGGAAGACGTTCCTGAAACCAGAGACGATCCGGCGATTCACGACGCGCGTGGACGCTTCGGGCAGCACGCGGGCCATCGGGTGGGACACGCGCTCGACCGAGGGCTACTCGTCGGCGGGCACGCGCTTCGGACCGCGCGCCTTCGGCCACACCGGCTTCACCGGCACCTCGATGTGGATCGACCCGGACGCGCGCCTGTTCGCCATCCTGCTCACCAACCGGGTCTACCCCACCCGCGACAACTCGCGGATCGGCCCGGTGCGGTCGGATTTCGCCGACATCGTGTACGAGTCGGTGGTTTCGAGTGGCGAGTGACGAAGCGCGAAGAACATGTAGGGATGCAGTGTGCTGCGTTCTGCAACTGGCGAGCGCCGAAAGACCAATGACAGACACCCATGCCAACCTATGAGTACCGCCGCGAAGACGGCACGACGTTCGAGATCCAGCAGCGCATCACCGAGGACGCGCTCACCACGTGCCCCACGACGGGCCAGCCCGTGCGCCGCGTCATCAGTGGCAAGGCGGGCTTGGTGTTCAAAGGCGAGGGCTTCTACCTGACCGACTACACGTCGTACGGCAAGGAGGAAGGAGCGAAGCCGTCTGCCAAGAAAGTGGGAGGAGGGGAAAAGGCAGACGCCAAACCCGCCGAGGCGGCTCCGAAAGCCGATGCCAAGAGCGAAACCAAGACCACGAAAGCGGGCGATGCTTCGTCGGCCACTTCGGCGTCCGGCAAGGGATCGTCCGGTGGATCCTCGTCGGGCGGCGCATCGTCGGGGGAGGCGTGAGGCTCGGCCTGCTGGTGGCGTTGCTGCTCGCGGCGGGCGCGGCGCAGGCGCAGCCGGAGATCGTCCCTGCCGAGCATCCGGTCTACTCGTTTCTGCACGCGCAGCGCGTAGAAGGACACCTGCCCGAATACACCCACGAGTACCGCCCCACCGACCGGCGCACCGTCCACCGCCTGCTCGACTCGCTGGAGACGCGCAGCAGTTCGATGGCGACCCGCGAAAAGGCGTGGCTGCGAACCTACCGCCGCGAGTTCTTCGAGCCGGAAGATGCAACAGAAGCCGTTTTTGGCGACGGGCGTGTCCGCCTGCCGCACCGTCGGGATACCGAGAAGTACCTCTACCTGCATCGCGGCGAGGACTGGCGCTTCGCCGTCGAGGGCACGGGCACGCTGGCCTACCGCAGCGCCCGCGACAGCCTCGCGCTCGGCGGGTTCGATATCGCTGGGCAGGCCATCCTGCAGGGTCACTACCGTGACCGCGTAGGGTTCTACTCGCGCACCTTCAACGGCGTACAGATCACCGGGCAGCCGCGTGTGCTCCAGCGCGATCCCGCCCTCCGCGCGCTTTACTACCCCGTCGTCCAGCCCGACGATGGACAGTTCGATCAGTCGTCGGCGTCGGTGCGGGCGGTGATGGGGGCGTTTCACGCCGAGATCGCGCAGCAGCGCGTGCGCGTGGGCGCGGGCTTCGGCGATGGGCTGCTGCTGGCCCCCGACGCCGATTATTTCCCGTTTGTGCAGGCGGGCGTGGCTACAGGGCGCGTCTCGTACACGTTTCTGCACGGCGCGTTGGGCAGTGGCGTCCGTTACGTCGAAAACCCCGACGCGCCGGGGCAGGGCGGCATCCTCGGCGGGCCGCCGCGCTACCTGGCGCTCCACCGCCTCAACGTGCGCGCGCTCCCGTCGTTGTCGTTCGGCTTTACCGAGATGCTCGTCTACGCCAACCGGAGCCCCGAGCTGACCTACCTCGTGCCCGTGCTGCCGTTCAAGACTGCGGAGCACGCCGAACTCGACCAGGACAACCCGCTCTTCGCCCTCGACATCGTCGGGCGGCCCCTGCGCGGCGTCGAGGCACACGCCACTGTGCTCGTGGACGATGCCAACCTTGGGCTGCTGGGCAGACGCTCGTACGCCAACAAGCTCGCTTTTCAGGTCGGGCTGGGGTACGCGCGCGCCGGGTGGATGGCCTTCACGGAATACACCCGCATCGACCCGTTCGTGTACACGCACCGCTTTTTCCTCGATGGGCAGTACTACAACGCCTTCACGCACAACGGCTTCGGGCTGGGCCACCCCATCGGCCCCAACGCCGACCAGCTCGCCATCGGGGCGAAAACGTGGGGCCCGGGCCGCACGATGCTGGCCGCGACGGCGCGCTACAACCGCCGCGGCGAGGACTACGTGGACGAAAACGGCGTGCCCGTCGTCGTGGGCGGCGACCTCTTCAACGGCAACCAGCCGCCGTTCGAGCAGCGGGTGAAAGCTTTTCTCGGCGGCGACCGCTTCGAGGGGGGGGGCTGCGCCTCGAAGCTTCCTGGGAGCCTGTGCGTGACCTCGCGCTGTTGCGGTTCTACCTCGATTATCAGCGCTGGGACCGCGATGAGGACACATTCTTTCTGCGTGCCGAATGGGTGTTCGCACTCTGAAGCGTCCTGTCTTCGCGCCGGTTTTTGCCCTCCGGTCCAAGAACGCAACGGCACAGGATCGAAACGACGCTGGAACGTCTGTAGTAGTCTTGTACTTTGCGGATCGAAAACTTGCGCGTACCGGTACTTTTGCTCGTACGTTTAGCACTTCACCTCACAACCCACCTACCCCATGCGTCCCCTCATTCTGCTATTACTGGCCTTCATGCTGCCCATGACCTTCACGGCGTGCCAAGACTCTGCCCGCGAAGAAGCGATGGAAGAAGGCGCGCCTCCCGGAGACCGTGAAGACGTCATCGGCGACGGCGAGATCATCGACGAGCCCGGCGAGCCTGAAGGCAACATGTTCGACACCTGGGATGCCGACCGCGACGGCTACCTCAATGACACCGAGTACCGCACCAACGTCACGGATGTCGAGATGAGCATGTACGACACCGACGGTGACGGCCGCGTTTCGCGTGCTGAGTACATGGCATACATGGAAAACAACCGCATGTAAGCGCCTCGCGTTTACAGCAAAGCCCCGGCTGCTCGAGTGAGCGGCCGGGGCTTTTTTTGTCTCCGAACCAGCGGCTACATCCGCACCAGCACGGTGCTGGCGGTGGCGTTTGCCGTTGTTAAGCGAACGAGGTAAAGGCCCGGCGCTAGCGCCGAGGCGTCGTAGTCGGCCACGTGGCCTCCCGCAGGCAGCGCCGCGTTCTGGACGGTGGCGACGCGGCGGCCTAGCAGGTCGAACACAGCGATTTCGGCGGGACCCGAGGCGTCGAGGTGGAACGGAATGCGCGTCTGCCCCCGCGTGGGCGACGGGTACGGCGTGCCGAGGGCCTGCGCGGAGGGTGCCTCGGAAGCCGTCGCGCGCGTGTTCGTGTCGAAGTCGAACCGCACCCACACCGGGTAGTGGTCGCTCGTCGTCGACAGGTAGGAGCCGATGTACAGCGGGTTCTCGACGCGCTCGGTGCCCTCGAAGTACGGCCGCAGCACCTCGTCCGAGACGAGGATGTGGTCGAACATCTGCCCGCCGCTGATCGACTGGAAGCCGCGCTCCGAAAGGCTCGCCGTCAGAAAGCGGTAGTGGGCGCTGTCAGCGACGAAGCTGGCGTAGGGCGACGGCTGGTCGTTCACCACCGAGCGGTCCACGTCGTCGTTGAAATCGCCCACGACGATGAGGTTGTCGTCGGGGTTGCGGGCGTCGAGCTGCGCCTTGAGCTGAGCGGCGTCGGCCTGGCGGCGGCTGTAATCCTGCAGGCGCGTTGCCGACAGCGTGGCCTTGGCGTGCAGGTTGAGCAGCGTGAAGCGCCGCGTCTTTTCGCCGATGGTGGCGTCGAAGGTGAAAGCGTACGGGTAGCGCCCGCTGGCCCAGTCGCCCGAGGTGAAGTAGAACCCGGCGCTCACCGAATCAATCGTAGCGGTGCGGTAGAGGATGGCCGTCTTCTGCGTCTGCGAGATCGGCGCGAGGATGCCGCGGTAGCCGTCGAGCGAATCGACGAGTTGACGGAACAGCGTGGGGTTCGAGATCTCCTGAAGGCCGACCACGTCGAGTTGCATTTCGCGCAGCACACGGGCGGCGTTCTGAAGCTGGAGCGCGTCGTCGTCCGGGCGCTCGTTGGGGCTGCCGAACCAGCGGATGTTCCACGTGCCGACCTCGAGCGTCGCGTCGCGCGAGACTTCCTCGCCCGGGATCACGTAGGGCTCGACGCCCAGATCCGCCGTCGAGCGCGGCAGAAGCTGGTAGGTGCCCCGGTACTGCCCGAGCACACCGACGAGGTCGATGGCCCCACCGGGTGCGGAGGCGCCTACCAGGTCCGTGTCGTTGTCGATGTAGAGCGTGGCCGCGCCCGAGGCGTCGGTGATGGGGTAAGAGGTGTTCTGCGAAAACGCGCCCTCGTGGTCAATCGTCACGTTCTGGACGCGCAGGAGCTGCCCTTCGAGGGCCTCGCCGAGATCCGCCAGCGTCACCACGCGCGGCGTCTGCGGGCGATTGACGTTGTTGAACACCTCGTAGGTGATGCCCGTGCCGGTGACCTCAAGCAGGCCCGTGCCCGGCTGACCGTTCGTCGCGCCGAACTCGCCGAGCGGCCCCGTCACCACGATGGAATCGCCGATTTGCGCGGCGGCGTGGAGGTCGGTCTTGTAAACGGCCAGCCCTGCCGTGGCATCCTGGAAGTAAAGCGGCCCGCCGAACTCGTTGGCGACGGTCACGAAGCCCGTGACGGTGACGCGCGTGTTCTTGGGCAGCGTGCGGGCGCTGTCGAGGGAGATCTGCGCATTGACGGCAGGCGCGAGGCAAAGACAGAAGAGGAGGAAAGCAGTCGAGCGGTACATCGGCGGAGGATAGAGGTGGGCACGGAAACTACGCGCCGGGGCCACGCCGCGCGGCCTGCTGGAGCCTGAATTAGCACAACCTGCGCCTGCGCAGGAATCAAACGCGGTGAAACAAGAACTTCCAATTCTCCCAACACAAACGTTCCATCAGGCCCGGCACCTTCGAGGCAGGCATCCATCTAACAACAGACGACGCTGAAATCTCACCCCATCCATCCCCTCTACTCATGGCCAACATTCCTGTCGAACGCAAAGGCGGCGCTCCCGCGTGGCTCTGGCCCCTCCTGATTCTGCTCCTTCTCGTGATCCTTTTCGCCCTCTTCGGCCCTGGCTGCGGCGATGACGAGGTCGATGTCGTAGCCCCGGCTGATACCGTTGGCGTGGTAGACGTGAACCCTGTCGAGCCCACGGGTGAACTCATGCTCGACGGCCCCGTGGACATCGACAACCTCGACGCGTTGTTCGAGCGCTTGCAGTCGGGCACCATCCTCGGCGCGCTCGTGCGTCTCGATGACGTGGTGGCCTCCGATGTCACCGGCGACTCGACGTTCTACATCAGCAGCTCTGACGCCTCGCAAAACCTGCTCGTCGTGCTCGAAGACCTCGGCGAATCGCAGTCCAACATGGGCTCGGCAGACGGGCGCTATTCGATTCAGGACGGCGAAGAACTCGACGTGCTGGGCCGCATCACGACGCTGCCTGCCAACCTGCGCGAGCGGTTCACGATGAAGGCCGGCGCCTCGTCGGAGTACTACCTCCGGGCGCGCCGCGTGGACGTGACGCAGGGCGGTCCTCCTTCCCAGCGCTGATAAACCTCTGATCCGACATGGCACACATCCTTCTGTCCGAAACCGACGAGTGGCAACTCGTCCACGACGAGCAAGACCTGCGCGGGCGTGACCTGCTCGATCCCAACGGTCTCCGCCTCGGCGAGGTCGCCGACATGGTCATCAACACGCACGACTCGCGCGTGGACGAGGTCATCCTGACCGATGGCACGCGCTACCCCGCCGCCGACCTCGACATCGAGGACCAGGCCGTGTATCTGCGCGGTGCGAGCACGGCGGCCACCCGGACGCCGTATGCGGCGGAGGGGGTGACGCGCGTGGAGACGTTTGACGACGACGTGGACGACATCCCGACGCCCATCGTGGACTCGGTCGATGAAAGCGTCTATTCGTCTGGAAGCACCATCAGCGGCACCGACGCGGGCGCGCTCGGCGCGGTGGGCGGCACCATCAGCGGGGCCAGCAGCCGCGATTACGTGGCGCACTGCGCTACGCTGCCCCGCGACGAGCACGACACGGACTTCGAGAATCACTACCGGCAGACCTACCAGGCTTCCGGCAAGGACTTCGATTTCTACCGTCCGGCGTACCGCTTCGGCCACGACCTGCCCGACAGCCAGTCGTTTCTCGGCGTCGGCTTCAGCGAGGCCGAGCCCGACGTGCAGAGCCGGTTCGCCTCGTCGTTCCCCGGCCTGCGCTACGACACGCTCGCCGACGCCATCCGCTTCGGCTTCGAACGCCGCCGCGGATAAGCCACACGGCTCAAACCAAATCAGCGCCCGCTTCTCATCCCGAGAGGCGGGCGCTGTTGGTTCTGATAAGGGCAGGACGGATGCTGGATGTTCGCACCGCGCATCTCTCCTACACCGTGAAGCGGAAGGTGACGGTGCCGCGCTGGTCCACCTGCGGTGCCCGGCCCGGCAAGGCGTTGAAGCGCCACCGGCGCACGGCCTCCAGCACCTCGCGCTCCAGCGTGGCGTTGCCCTTCTGAATCCACCTTCCGAACGTCACGCTACCGTCGGGCGCGACGACGATCTCGACGCGCAGTGTGGCGACGGTGTTGGCGGTGTTACGGGGTAGAGGCGTACGCAAGGATTGCCGGTTGAGGCCTTCGATGCTGAACGGCGACCGGCTCGTGGCCTCGGTGCCGCTGCCCGTGGGAGCGGCAGGCGGCGAAGACGCCGTCTGCTGGTTGGAGCGCTCGGCGGCATTGTCGGGCGGGCCGTCCTGCTGCTGTGCGGTGGGGATGGTTTCCTGGCTGTTCGTGACGGCCTCGGGCGCCTTCACCGGGTTGGTGGCGGGCTGCTTGCGCGGCTGGCGCGGCTTCTCGGGCTGCGGGCGCGGCGAGGGCTTCTGCTCCTCGCGCGGCTGCACGACGGGCTTGGGCTGCGGCGGCGCTTTCCGGCCCATCTCCACCGGCCCGAACTCGACAGCGATCATGCCGATGGTTTCGTCGGGTGGCTCGATGGGAGGGGTCGCCGCGGCGACGATGAGAAACAAAAGCGCATGCAGCGCCACGCTCACGCCAATGCCGATCCAGTCGTTGCGCGTCATGGCAGGAAGAAGGAGGGTGGAAAGGAAGAACGTCAGCCGTCAGGCAAAAGTACGAAGCAGGTTGCCGTCACACGGCTTCCTTCGGCGGAGTGGGCGGAAGCAGGAAGCGGGCGAGCACGGCGCTCGCCGCCACCCATCCGAGTGCCAGCAGAAAACCACCTACCACGTCGGTGGCGTAATGCACGCCGAGGTACACGCGGCTCGTGCCCGTCAGCAGGATGAGCAGCGCGAGCGCGCACGTGCCGGCTACCCGCGTCCGGGTGCGGACGCGGGCGTGCCACAACAGCACCATGAACACCCCGTAGAGCAGCGCCGACGTGAACGAGTGGCCGCTGGGAAAGCTGTAGCCGTGCGCGGCGACGAGTTGCAACTCGGGCCGGGCGCGTTGGAAAAACAGCTTTAGCACGTACAGCAGCGCCTGCCCCAGCCCGAACGTCGTCAGCGTGAACAGGGCGGGGGGCGGGCCGCTCCATCGCCACACCACCCACGCCGCCACGAGCACGAGCGGCACCGCCACCCACGCGCTTCCGGCAAACGTGGCGACGCGGAAGAACGTCGTCAGGCCGGGTGAGGCGATGGTGTCCGCGAGCGATGCCGCGAGACCGTCGATCCGGTAGAAGTCCTCCGCCTCCGTCCATGATTCCACGGTTTCGAGAAAGCCCCAGAAGGTCAGCGCGACCAGCACGAGCGCGGCGGTAAAGCCGAGCCCGTAGCGCTGACCCGGCGACAGGCGCTGCCGGGCGAAGTGGAAGAGGCGTCGGATGAACTCGTCCATGGTCAGAACGGCAGGTTCGCCTTCGCGTCGCGGTCACGGAGGTCGTCGTCGAGGGCAGGAGAGGGCGGCGCGGACAGCGCTTTCTTCGGCGCGGGCAGCACGGCCGTCGGCGGCGCGGTAGGTTCTTCGACGAGTTGCATCGGTTCTAGCACGGCGTCGGGGATGCCGTCGAGAAAGCGGCTGACGCGCGTGAACGCCTCGCCCTGGTAGCGCCGGTAGCGCAGGATGGGGTAGGAGATGAACAGATTGGTCTCCGCCCGCGTGACGGCCACGTACAACAGCCGCAACTCTTCCTCGATGTCGTCCGGGTCGTTGAGCGAATACCCCGACGGCAGCACGCCGTCGAGCGCCTGGATGACGAACACGGTGTCGAACTCCAGCCCTTTGGCCGAGTGGATCGTCGAGAGGATCAGCGGCGGCTCGTCCTCGTCGAGCGCCTCCGATCCCAGCGCCGTCAGTTCGATGGGGTCGAGGGCAAGCGATTCGAGGAACGCGGCGCGCGACGGGTACCCCTCGGCGATGCCCGCGAAATGCTCCAGATCCTGCAAGCGCTTTGGAAAATCCTCGAAGTACTTCTCCTTGCAGATGGGCTCGAAATACGCCAGCACCGCCTCAACCTGCGCCGGGAGCGCAGTCTGGGCGGGCGCGATGGCGCGCAGGAGCTCGAACAGCCCGCGCAGCCTGTCGGCATAGCGGCTCAACCGCGACCCTTCGGCGACGACGAACGGCTCGCCCTCACCCGTCGTGATCCACTCGATGAGGCTCTGCGCCGTCTTTGGCCCGACGCCCGGCAGCAGTTGCAGGATGCGGTTCCACGCGGGGGCGTCGCGCGGATTCTCGGCCACTTTGAGGTGCGCCAGCACGTCTTTGATGTGCGCCGCCTCGGCCAGCTTCATCCCGCCGAACTTGACGAACGGAATGCCGCGCCTGCTCAGTTCGACCTCCAACTCGTACGAGTTGAACGCGCTCCTGAACAGCACCGCCATGCGGTTGAGCGGCGTGTTCTCCTCCCGGAATTGCAGGATCGCCTGTGCCACGAACCGCGCCTCTGTCCGGTCGTCCTGTGCGGCCACGACAGCCGGTTTTTCGCCGCCGCTGCGCGTGGTGAACAGGTGCTTGTCGTACTTGTGCGCGGCCCGTTCGAGGATATGGTTGGCGAGGTCCAGCACGGGCTGCGTCGAGCGGTAGTTCTCTTCGAGCTTCAGCACCTGCGCACCGGGAAAGCGGTCGGGGAAATGCAGGATATTGCCCACGTCGGCCCCGCGGAAGCGGTAGATGCTCTGCGCGTCGTCGCCGACGGCCATCACGTTGCCATGCACCGACGCGAACCGCTCGACGAGCAACGCCTGCGCGGCGTTGGTGTCCTGGTATTCGTCCACGAGCACGTGCTGCGCCATCGCCGCGACGGCCTTCTCGACGTCCGGGTGCGCGTGGAAGAGCACGATGGTAAGCAGGAGGAGATCGTCGTAATCCATCAGCCCGCGCGCTTTTTTGTAGCGGGCGTAATCGCCGAAGAGTTCGACGAGCGCGTCCAGGTGCGGCGCAAACTGAGGAGCGCGTTCCATCACGACCGATTCCAGATCCCCACCCGAATTCCGGACGGCGGAAAAGAGCGACTGGAGGGCTTTCTTGCGCGGAAAGCGGCGGCTCGACTGGTGGAGTCCGTGCTGGGTGCGGAGCACATCGATCACGTCGGCGCTGTCGGACGAGTCGAGGATGGTGAAGTTTTCCGGGTAGCCGATGCGCGGCGCGTGGCGGCGCAGGACCTGGGCGCAGAAGGCGTGGAAGGTGCCGCCCTGCACGCGCTCGCAGCGCCCGTCGAGCAGCGTCGCGGCGCGTCCGAGCATCTCGCGGGCGGCCCGGCGCGTGAACGTCAACAGCGTGATGCGCTCCGGCATCGTGCCCGTCTCGACGAGGTAGGCGACGCGGTAGACGAGCGTGCGCGTCTTGCCCGTGCCCGCGCCCGCCACCACGAGCACCGGCCCGCCGCCGACGGTCGCCGCCGCGTACTGCTGCGCGTTGAGGCTGCCCGCGTAGTCGATGGAAAGCTGCGGGAGCGCGCGGGCGTCGTCGCGTTTGAGAACGAAAGAGCGGGCCATGCAAAAAGGGCGGTGGAGCGGCCAAGTTAACGCCCTGCTCCGGGCGGCGCTCCGCGCGCGCAAGTCGTTGAAACGCCGCGACGTACGCGGCGGCCTGCCGGGCGTCCGGCTCTGGTGAAGATGCGCGGTTCGCCTTTTTCCCTGCGTGGGCAATGCCTACATTGCCGGGCACCTCGCAACGTCTCGGTCGCCGTAGCCCTCCGCTCGCATGGGTAAAGTCATTGCAGTCGCCAACCAGAAAGGAGGCGTCGGCAAAACAACCACTTCTGTCAACCTCGCGTCGTCGCTCGCGGCGGCGGAGCACCCGACGCTGCTGCTCGATTTCGACCCGCAGGCCAACGCGTCGTCGGGCATCGGCATCGACCCGCGGACGGTGCCGGCGTCGGCGTACGAACTGCTCATCGGCCACACGTCGGCGGAGGAGGCCATCCTCCACACGGAGATGCCGTTTCTCGACCTCATCCCGTCGCGCATCGACCTCGTCGGCGCGGAGATCGAGATGATCGACGTGGTCGAGCGCGAGCGGATCCTCAAAAACGCGCTCGCCCAGGCGCGCCGCAAGTACGACTTCATCGTCATCGACTGCCCGCCGAGCCTGGGGCTTTTGACGCTCAACGCGCTGACGGCGTCGGATTCCGTGCTCGTGCCCGTGCAGGCCGAGTATTTCGCGCTCGAAGGGCTGGGGCAGCTGCTCAACACCATCAAGATGGTGCGGCAGCACCTCAACCCCGACCTCGAAATCGAAGGGGTTTTGCTGACGATGTTCGACTCGCGCCTGCGGCTGTCGAACCAGGTGGCCGACGAAGTCCGCCGCTACTTCGGCGACAAGGTGTTCAAGACCATCGTGCAGCGCAACGTGCGCCTGTCGGAAGCGCCGAGTTTCGGCAAGCCCGTGCTCCTCTACGACGCCACATCTATCGGCACGCGCAACTACATGGGGCTCGCCCGCGAGGTGATCCGCAACAACCAGCGCTACCTCGCGCCGCCGCCGACGCAGGAAGACGGCATCCGCGCCTCGCGCATCAACGGCTACGGCGACGGCGGCAGCCCATCCGTCGATCCGTCTGCCCGCCGGACGGGCTACGCCGGCTGACCTCTTTTCCCCGATCCCTGATGTCCACCATGTCGAAAAAAGGAGCAGCCCTCGGTCGCGGCCTCAATGCGCTCTTGTCCACCCCGCCCGACGTCTCGCCCGAGATGCACGGCGAAGGCGAAACGCCGCCGAGCAAGTTGTACAACTTCGAGGAGCGCGTGCGTTTTCTCGGGCGCGTCGCCGAGATCGATGTCGAGAACATCCGCCCCAACCCGTACCAGCCGCGCCGCGACTTCGACGAGCACGCGCTGGATGAACTCGCCGCGTCCATCGTGCAACTCGGCATCATCCAGCCCATCACCGTCCGCGCGATGGGCGGCGGGCAGTTCGAGATCATCTCGGGCGAGCGGCGTCTGCGCGCCTCGCGGCGGGCGGGCGTGCGCCGCATTCCCGCCTACGTCCGCGACGCTGACACGGAAGCGATGCTGGAGATGGCGATTGTCGAGAACGTGCAGCGCGAGGCGCTCAACCCCATCGAGATTGCCCTCGGCTACCACCGACTCATCGAGGAGTGTGGGCTGAAGCAGGAGGACGTGGCGCAGAAGGTGGGCAAAAACCGGGCGACGGTCACCAACTTCATCCGCCTGCTCCGGCTGCCGCCCAAAGTGCAGGCGAGTTTGCGTGACAACTCGCTGAGCGTCGGCCACGCCCGCGCGCTGCTGGGACTCGACGACGAGGCCACGCAGTACGAGATGCTCAAACGCATCCAGGACGAGGGCATGACCGTCCGTGACGTGGAGGATGCCGTGCGCGAGGCGAAAGAGCAGCCTGCAGCCCGCGCGACTACGCCCGAACCCGCCACTTCCGCCCCGCCCACGCGCGACGACCTCGAACTCCGCCGCTTCGCCGACCGCCTCCGCTCGCGGTTGAGCACGCAGGTTGCCATCAAGCACAAAGGCGACCACGGCGGCAAAATCGAGATCGCCTACTACTCCGACGACGACCTCGAGCGCATCCTCGACGCACTCGGTGCATGAGGCGAAGTGCGCTTCTGCTGTGTGGTTTGCTGGTCGGCACGCGGTTCGCTGTGGCGCAAGCAGAGCAAATCGATCCGAGAATCCAGGATCACGTTTTTGTGGGCGCAGGAGGGGGTCTTGGATGCGTCACCCCAAGCGACTGGCCTGTTGAGGACGATCCCCACGATCCGTCTGTAGCCTACGTGTCGTGTCTGCACATCGGGCCGCTCCAAGTAGGATCGCGGGCAGCTGCCTATCAAGATTGGCTCACTGAGGCATACAAGGTCATCCCGAACAGCGACGGTAGCATCAGCACGGTCTACCTGTTCGAGAGCGATTCGGAGACCGCTCCTTATCTGGTTCTCACCACGCAGCGCGATACGGTCGTTGCCGTGCAGTTGACGGGCGAATCCATGCCGGACGAGTTTCATCTTTCGCTCATTCGCCTGGGAGATCCTGAGGAGCGCGTGGTGTCGCAATTGGGTGGGCCGAGAATGGAGCACCCGATAGGAGAAGGGATCGAAGGACATTTATGGGGCTACACGCCGTGGCCGCTTTCCTTCGAAATCCGGGACGGTCGCGTATTCTCGATGCGCGTGTCACGGCGTCCAGATAGGTAAAACGCAGAAGCCCCCTCGCCGGACAGGGCGAGAGGGCTTCCTCTCCGAGGGGAGCGCGGGGGGTCAGTCGGCGATCTTGACGGTCGTCATGTGATCGCCTTGCTCGATGCTATCGACCACGTCCATGCCCTTCGTCACTTTGCCGAAAACCGTGTGGCGCCCGTCGAGGTGAGGCTGGGGGGCGTGAGTGATGAAAAACTGGCTGCCGTTCGTGTTGGGGCCCGCGTTCGCCATCGAGATCACGCCGCGCTCGTGGCGCAGCGGGTTCTGGTGGAATTCGTCCTTGAACTGGTAGCCCGGCCCGCCGCGCCCCGTGCCCGTGGGGTCGCCGCCCTGGATCATGAAGTTGGGGATGACGCGGTGGAACGTCACGCCGTCGTAGAAGCCGTCGTTGGCGAGCGTGACGAAGTTGTTGACGGTGGTGGGCGCGTGCTGCGCGTAGAGTTCGAGTTCGATGTCGCCCTTGTCCGTCTCGATGGTCGCCTTGTAAGTGCGGCTCGGGTCGATGGCCATCTGAGGCGCAGCGGTATAGTGTTTGGTGGGCATGGTGGCCATAATCGTATGGGAACAGAGGTGGAAAGCGGACAGAGATGAGGTTCAGTATAGGGGAGTAAAATGCGCCCTGGCGTAACGCCTCGGTTACCTGCGGGCCGACCCGTACCCCTACCTTCCGCCTATGCCTGCGCACCAGAAAACGCTCACGCTGTGCCCTCGTTCGCGGGGCTTCCACCTCATCACCGGCGAGGTGACCGAGGCGCTCTCTGCGATGCCGCAGGTGGAAGCAGGCGTGCTGCACGTCTTCATCCAGCACACGTCGGCCTCGCTCTGCCTCAACGAAAACGCTGACCCCGACGTGCGCGCTGACCTCGAAGCGCACTTCCGCCAGACGATCCCCGACGCCGCGTCCTACTTCCAACACACCCTCGAAGGCCCGGACGACATGAGCGCGCACGTCAAAGCCGTCACGATGGGCTCGAGCGTCACCATTCCCGTCGGGCGGGGGAAGATGCTGCTGGGCACGTGGCAGGGCATCTACCTCGGCGAACACCGCGCGCACGGGACACCGCGCACCCTGGTGCTGACGCTCGTGGGGGAATAGACGACGGGGCGTGAGAATGGACTTGACGGCTCGTGCGGTAGCACCGTGATTACGGGAATGCGTGCCGCCCTCGTCCTCGCTTTTGTCTTCTGTCTCGCCCTGCCCGGCGCAGCGGCGCAGTCGGCGTTGGATGCCGGCGTCCGGGCGCTCGACGCGCACCGCCTCGATGCGGCGCGTGCTCATCTGCGAACCGCGCAGCGCGCCGCTCCCCGCGACCCCGACGTGCTGGCGGCGCTGGCCCGGTTCCACCTCGACGAAGAGCTGCCCGACCGGGCCGCGGCGCGCGAATACGTCTACCGCGGCCTGCTGCGCGACGCCGACCACACCGGTCTGCTGCGCCTCCGGTTACGGATGGCCTACGAAGATTCCGGTGCCGCGCGCTTCGAGACGATGGAGACGCTCCACAGCGTGAGCCGGCGGCTGCTGCGGCAGGACCCGCGCGACCCCGCCGCGCTGCGGGCGTGCGGGCAGAGCGGCCTCGATGACATCGGGTGGCGCATCGGCACGACGGCGGTGCCGGTGGAAGCGAAAGGCATTGAGCGCCGCTACGACGAAGCCGCCGCCTGCCTCGACACGCTGCTCGCGCTCGACCCGCGTGACGCCGCGCAGCGCGAGCGCCTGCGCCTGGCGCTGCTCACGATGCACACCGGAGACGCCCGCCGCCTCACCGAGCGCTGGGCCGCCGCCGACCCCGACCGCGCCGAGGCGTGGCGCTGGCACGGTCTGGCCCTGTGGTTCGAGGGGGATGAACGAGCCGCCGGAGCGTTTGGCAAATCCGTCGAGCAGGCCAGCGAGGCCGAAAAGGCGCGGTGGCGCGATCCAGCGCGGGTGCGTGCGCCCGGCGCGGACAGCGTCGAGGCGGAAGTGTTCTGGGCCAACCGCGACCCGCTGCTCTCGACGCCCGCCAACGAGCGGTGGACGGAGCACCTGGCACGGCTGGCCCTCGCGGATCTGTTCTTCGGCGAAGGCGCGACGCCCGGCTCCGACACCAAGCGCGGTGCGATGCTCGTGCGCTACGGCCTGCCTGCCGACGTGCCCGGCGCGCTCTCCGGCTACGGCCCGTTCGTGTCGCCCTCCGAAGGACGGCTCGCGGCGTGGGACTACGGCGACTTCCAGATGGTTTTTCAGGACTGGTTCGTGAGCGGTCAGTTCAAGTACTACTCGCCGCCCGCCTCGGCCTTCTCCGGCTCCGACGCGCCGAACGACTACACCCTCATCGCCCGGTCGCTCTACCGAAGAATGCCGGAGCGCATGGTCGTCCCCGGTGTGGAAGACCTCGGCGTACTGGCCGCGTACGTGTTTCCCGACGGTGAAGCGCCCGCCGTCGTGCTGGCGGCGCAGTCTGGGAATGCGGCTCCGATGCAGGCGTTTGCTGTGTCGGAGGGCGGCGTGGAGAAGCTGAAGAGTCTCGGGCAGGCAGAGGTGGGCGACGTACAGGTTTTTGGCGGTGCGCTCGCGCCCGGCGCGTACCGGGTGCAGGCCGAGCAGCAACGTGGCGACATCGTGGCCGTCACGCAGGATTCGGTCAGCGTCGCGCCGCTGACGGGCGTGCTCGCGCTGAGTTCGCTGGTACCCGCGCGGTGGGTGGAGGAAGGCAGATCGGCTGCCGCCGGTACGTTCGCGCGAGGCGGCATGGCCGTGGCGCCCGCGCCAGACGGGGTGTTTCAGACGGGCGTCCCGCTGTACCTGTACGTCGAAGTGTATAACCTCCATCCCGGTGCGCCCTACGAGGTTGAGATCGAGAGGATCGGCGAGGGGCGGAGGCGGCTGTTCGGGCGCACACGGCGCTCGCCTGTCGCCGTTCGGTTCGAGGAGACGGCGCGGAACGCTACGGCGCGTTCGTACTACGTGCTCGACACTGCCGATGCCGCGCCCGGCGCGTATACGATCCGCCTCTCAGTCCGCGATGCCGACGGGAGGCGCGCACAAACGGCGTGTTCGGTCGTTCTACGAGCGCCCTCGGGTATGTCCGAGAACCCTTCCGATCAGTGAAACGCACCTTTATCCATCCCGTGTTCATGGGCACCCTGCACCGCCTCCTCCTGCTGGCCGCCGTCTGCGCGTTGCCGGTGTTCGTTGCCGCCGCGCAGACCTCCTCGGCGCCGCCACCCTCGCCTGTGGCACAGGCCGAAGACGCCTTCCGCGATGCGCGCTACGCCGACGCCCTCGCGCTGCTCGAACGGCACCTCAAAGCCAACCCCGGCGACGCGGGCGCGCAGTACCTGCTGGCCCGCCTCTACACCGAGACGCCCCTCGCCGACGAAGGCCGCGCCCGCCGCGCCCTCGACGCCGCCCTCAAAGCCGACCCCGACAACACCGACTACCTGACGGCTCACCTGCTGCTGCTGCGCGCCGACCGCCTCACGTTCATCGAAGACAAGATCCGCGAGCAGAAGCGCGTCGAACTGGCGCAGAAGATCCTCAAGCGAGAACCCGACAACGGCATCGCCCACGAAGAACTCGGGCGGCTCTACATCAAGGATTTCTGGCGCTACCGCAATGCCATCTCCTACCCGCTGCTGACGCGCCAGGTGGGGCAGGCGGATCTGACAGGCGAGCCGCTGATCGACGAAGACGGCAATACGGTGGGCCAGACGTTCGATCCGGGCGTCTTCGATCCGAGCGATGTCTTTCTCGCCGATCAATTCGACATCGGAGCGCTCGAAGACCTCGGCGTGCCCGTCGTCACGTATGCGCGCCGGGCGCAGAACGCGTACGACAGGGCCATCGGCCACCTCGAAAAGGCCCTCGAATCCGACCCGCGCCGCCGTCCCGTCTACGACGATTTCATGCGGATCTACACGCTCAAGGGCGACTGGGAGGCGGCACTCGAACGCCTGGAGGCGATGTACGCGCAGTTTCCCGAAGACCCCGGCACGTGGCTCTATCTCGGCCTGGCGCACCTCCGCGCGGGCAACGCCGCCGCCGCTGACCGCTCTTTCCGCACGGCGATGACGTTCATGACCGACGACGAAGTCGCCGCCTACGAGGACATCCAACTCCTGCTGACGCCCGACGAGCGCAAGGCGTATTTCGCCAGCCCGGCGGCCTACGCGCAGCAGTTCTGGACGTCTGAAGATCCGCGCCTGCTGACCTCCTACAACGAGCGCCGCCTCGAGCACTTCGCGCGTCTCACCCAGGCCGACGTGCTCTACAGCGCCCCCGCGCTGAAGCTGCGCGGATGGGAGACGCAGCGCGGCAACATCCTCGTCCGCTACGGGCCGCCGCAGAAAGAGGTCTACATCGTGCCCAACGGGCCTCTCGGGCGCGTCGCCTCGGCGCTCGAAAACCCGTACAGTTCGACCCTCGCGTTTCAGCGGGAGATGGAGGAGGCGCGCGGCCCCGGCGAGGGCGAGGGCAACGGCAGCGGCGACCTGAACCCCGTGCCGCCGCCCATGCAGCGTAACGACATCAAGGCGTATGAAACCGACCTGGCGCGCGATTACGAGGCACTCAACACCTACAACATCTGGGATTACGGCACCTTCCGCTTCGTCTTCGAAGACCCGTTCCGCAACGACGCCTTCCGGCTCTACAGTCCGCCCGGCCACGAACTCGCCAAGGGCGTCGATCCGTGGATCAACGATTACGTGATGATCGCCCGCGAGATCGAGCGGCGGATGCCGCAGCAGTACAACTTCGAGCCCGCCGGGCGGCGCATCGAACTGCCGTACCTCGTCACCAGCTTCCGCGGCGATGGGGGCGCGACGGACGTATACGTGCACTACGGCGTCTCCATTCCCGACTACGACCCGAGCACCGAGCTGGTGGACGTGACGGCCAACGTGGGCACCTTCCTCGTCTCGCCCGTGCGCGATGTACTCGTCGAGCGGCGGCGCACGCTCTACGGGCTCCGCACCGACCAGATCGTGCGCTTCGAGGAGGCCAACCTGTGGGTGGACTCGCAGAAGATGGAAGCGCCGCCGGGCGAGAACACGCTGTCGGTGGAGTTCGAGACGGCCAGCGGCAGCACGATGGGCGTGCAGCGCCGTGCCGTCACCGTCCCCGATTTCAGCGGCGACCGCCTCGCGCTGAGTGACCTCCTGCTGGCTTACCGCGTCGAGGAAGTCGATGGGGGCGCGGCGGCAGCGCCGGGCGACATCGTGCGCGGCAGCCTCTCCATCCGACCCGCGCCGTGGAGCGTGTTTCGTCGCAATCAGCCGCTCTACCTCTACTACGAAGCCTACCACCTCGGCCTCGGCAGTGACGGCCAGACGCAGTACGAGGTCGAGGTCGAACTCGCACCGCGCGACACGCGCAAGGGCATCGCCCGCGCCGTCGGAAAGCTGTTCTCGCGCAAGGACGGCGTCTCGCTGCGCTTTCCCGGCTCGGGCAATCAGCCCGACCTGGCCGAGTACCAGATCCTCGACGTGGCCGACCAAGAGCCCGGCCTCTACACGCTCACGCTGCGGCTGCGCGATCAGGTCAGCGGCCGCACCGAGTCGCGTACGCAGGATCTTTTCCTCGAATAACCGCCCCCGTGTGAGTGTCCCTTCTTCATCCGGCACGCTGCTCGATACGCCCGCGTCGCGCATCGAACGCCGTGTGGAGGCAGGCGAAGCCGTCATCCTGTTCGATGGCGTCTGCACGCTCTGCAACGCCGCCGTCGATTTTATCCTCCGGCGCGATGCGGCAGGGCGCTTCGCCTTCGCCTCGCTGCAATCCGACGTGGCCACCGCCTACCTGAAAAAGCGCGGACTCGATCTCCCGGACACGCCTGACACCCTCGTGCTCATCGATGCCGACGGACTCCACGAGCGTTCGACGGCGGCGCTGCGGATTGCGAGGGGCCTGCCAGGCGCGTGGCTGCTGCTGTACGCCTTCATCCTCGTCCCGCCGCCGCTGCGCGACGCCGTGTACCGTATCGTCGCCGCGCACCGCTACCGCTGGTTCGGCAGGCGCGAGACGTGCCGGTTGCCCACACCCGCCGAACGCGTCCGGTTCGTCTGAAAAAAGCTACAGTCGGCGGACGCGCGCGTCCATCGCTTCGACGGTCGTGATCAGGTCGTGCTTGTAAGCGATGATCTTTTCGAGCAGGTCGGCATCGTGCGTGGCGAGGATCTGCGCGGCGAGAATCGCAGCGTTCTTGGCCCCGCCAATGGCGAGCGTCGCCACCGGCACGCCGCCGGGCATCTGCACGATGGACAGCAGGGAATCGAGTCCTTTCAGGTGCCGCGACGCGACGGGCACGCCCAGCACGGGCAGCGGCGTCACCGACGCGATCATGCCGGGCAGATGTGCTGCCCCGCCCGCGCCTGCAATGACGACTTTGAGGCCGCGTGTGTGCGCCGTCTCGGCCCAGTCGAGCATGGCGCGCGGCGTCCGGTGCGCCGACAGCACGCGCATCTCGTACCCGATGCCGAAGGCACCGAGCACGTCGGCAGCGTCCTGCATCGTCGGCAGGTCGGATTCGCTGCCCATCGCGATGCCGACGAGGGAAGGGGTATCGGTCATGGGTTGTTTGTCATGTGTCCTTCGTTACTGGCCGCACTCGAATGACCAGTAACCAATGACTGTCTCACAACTGAATCAGTGCTGCGGCCTTTTCGGCGCGGGCGCGGGCGTCTTCCGGCGTCGTGCTCGTGGCCGTCACGTGGCCCATCTTACGGCGCGGGCTCACGGAGCGCTTGCCGTAGAGATGCACCGCCGCGCCCGGCACGGCGAGGGCGTCCGACAATCCTTCGTTGTGGACGTGGCCCTTGCGGCGGCCCAGCACGTTGATCATGCAGGCGGCGGGCACGCACAGGCCCGGATAGCCCAGCGGCAGGCCCAGCACGGCGCGCGCGTGGTTCTCGAACTGCGACGTGTGGCACGCCTCGATGGTGACGTGGCCCGTGTTGTGCGGGCGCGGCGCGAGCTCGTTGACGAGCACCTTGCCGCTTTTCGTCAGAAACATCTCCACCGCCGTCACGCCCACGCCGTTGACGGCCTCGACGGCTCCCAGCGCGATCTTTTCGGCCTCACGCTCCACCTCGGGCGGAAAACCCGACGGCAGCACGACGGCGTGGCAACGGTGGTCGCGCTGCTCGGTGTAGAAGACTGGGTAGAGGGCCGTCTTGCCGAAGGGCGTCCGGGCGACGATGACGGACAGTTCCGCCTCGAAATCCACCCACGCCTCGGCTACGAGGCCGTCATCCTGCGCGAGCCGGTTCCAGCCCACTTCGAGGTCGGCGTGGTTGCGACAGGTGTGGTTGCCGTAGCCGTCGTACGAGCCACGGCGGCGCTTGAGCATGAGCGGCAGGCCGAGGGCGTCGGCGGCGGCGCTCAACTCGGCTTCGCTCGTGCAGACGCGGTACGCGGGCATCGGCAGGCCTGCTTTCGCCAGCGTCGCCTTCTGAACGGCTTTGTCGCGGATGGTTTTGAGCGTGTCGGGGCCAGGCCACAGGCCCACGCCATCCGGCAGCACGTCGGCGAGTTTGTCGGCGGGGGCCCACTCGCTCTCGACCGTCACCGCCGAGCAGCCGCGCGCGAAGTCGCGGAGGAGGTCGGAGCGGTTCCAGTCGCCCACGGTCACGTCGGAAAACGGCATCACCGAGCCGGTTTTCTCGGGCACGAGAAAGCGCGTGTGGATGCCCATGCGGAGCGCGGCGAAGGCCGTCATGCGGCCCAGTTGGCCGCCGCCGAGAATGCCGAGGACGGGGAGAGCAGGCATCAGGCGTCGGAGGAGTTGCTGAAAAAGTCGTCGAGTTGGGCTTCGCTGGCCACGAGTACCTGGCGGGCTTTCGAGCCTTCGAACGGCCCCACGATGCCCGCGTCTTCGAGCTGATCCACGATGCGCGCCGCGCGTGTGTAGCCGATGGAGAGCTTGCGCTGGAGCAGCGACACCGACCCCTGCTGGCTCCTGACGATGATGCGCGCCGCCTCCTCGAAGTAATCGTCCATGTCGTTGACGACGCCGCCGCCAAACTCCTCGGCCTCGTCGTCTTCCCACGACGGCAGCGCGTACGGCCCTTCGCCGGGCTGCTTGCCGATAAACGCCGTCAGCGCCTCGACCTCTTCCATCGACACGAACGGCCCCTGCAAACGCACCATCCGCGAGCCGTTCATGTAGAGCAAATCGCCGTTGCCAACGAGTTGCTCCGATCCGCCCTGATCGAGGATCGTCCGCGAGTCGATTTTCGAGGCCACCTGGTAGGCCATGCGCGACGGGAAGTTGGCTTTGATGAGGCCCGTGATCACGTCCACGCTCGGGCGCTGCGTGGCGAGCACGAGGTGGATGCCGACGGCCCGTGCCATCTGCGCCAGGCGCGCAATCGGCCCCTCGATCTCCTTGCCCGCCGTCATCATCAGGTCGGCGAGTTCGTCCACCACGACCACCACGTACGGCAGGTGGCGGTGGCCTTCGTCGTCGGGGAAGAGGCCGTCGGCGAGGCGCTTGTTGTAGTCTTTGATGCCCCGCACGCCCGCTTTCGACAAGAGGTCGTAGCGTTCTTCCATCTCCTTCTCGCAGCTTTTCAGTACCCCGAGCGCGAGGCTGAAGTCCGTCACGATGGGATCTTCCGCGCCTTCGGGAAGGGCGATAAAGTGGTCGAGCATGGCGCGGTAGGGCGTCAGCTCGATCTTTTTCGGGTCGATGAGGACGAACTTGAGATTCGACGGGTGGCACTTGTAGAGGAGCCCGACGATGAGCGCGTTGAGGCCCACCGACTTGCCCGAGCCCGTCGCGCCCGCGATGAGCAGGTGCGGCATCTTGGTGAGGTCTTCCATGTACACCTCGCCCTCGATGGACTTGCCGATGGGCACGGGCAACTCCATGCGCGTCTCGGCGAATTTCTTGGTGCCGAGCAGGTCGCGCAGACGCACCATCTCGCGGTGCCGGTTGGGGATCTCGACGCCGATGGCGCTCTTGCCCGGGATGGGCGCGATGATGCGGATGCCGTGCGCCGCCATCGCCATCGCCAGGTCGTCTTCGAGCTCGGTGATGCGGCGGATTTTGATGCCCTCGGCGGGCGTGAGTTCGTAGAGCGTGACCGTCGGCCCGACGATGGCGTTGATGTCGACGATCTCGATTTTGTAGGTGCGGAGCTTGTCGAGCAGCACCTGCTTGTTCTCCTCCAGTTCGTCGTAGTCGATGCCCGCCTCGCCCTCGGGCGCGGCGTCGAGCAGGTCGATGCCAGGAAAGACGTACGGCAGGTCGGCACTGTCGGGGCTGTCGGAGGGCGCGATGCGGTCGGTGCGGCCTTCGTGAACCCGCTCCTGCACCTTCATTGACGGCTCGGCGGGGGCGGCGGCTTCAGCGGCGGGCGCGCTGCTGGGCGGCGCGGGGATCGAGGGCGGGCGCAGCGACAGCGGGGTGGACGGCTCGGCTTCGGGCGCGGGACGCGGCGGCGGAGGCGTCCGCTGCGGCTCGGGTGCAGGGAGGCTCGTGGACGGCGCGGGGCGCGTTGGAGTCGAAGCGGTGGGGGCCGGACGGGCGGCGTCGGCGCGTTTCTTCTCCGCTTCTCGGGCGATGCGGTCGGCCTCGGCCTGCGCGGCGCGCTCGGCGCGGATCTCGTCGCGGCGTTCCTTGCGGGCTTCGTGGCCCTCGCGGTAGGAGGCGAAAAGACCCGTGAACCACCCGGCGATGGCCTTCGCCCACTCTTCCACACGGTCGAAGGCGCGCTGCACGTCGCCTTCGACGAGCAGCAGCACTGTCACGGCCACCAGCAGCAGCAGCACGATGAGCGAGCCGGGCATCCCGAACAGGTTGGCCAGCCACGCCGCGATGCCCGCGCCGACGCCGCCCGAGAAGTGCGTCAGGTCGGCGGAAGTCTGGAGATCGAACCACCCGATGAGCGCGGCCAGTTGGAACGACAGCGCCAGCGTCAGGATGGAGATGAAGGGCAGGAAAACGGCCTCGCGGTGGCGGAAGAGCACCCAGCCCCACGCGGCGAGCAGCCCGCCGAAGGCCAGCGAGACGTAGCCGATAAAGTGCTCGACGAACACGTAGGCCAGCCACGCGCCCACCGCGCCGATCCAGTTCTCGATGCCGCGCGGCGGGCGGAGCATCGTGCTCCACGAGAAGCGGCGGGCCACCTCGTTGTCGGCGGGGCTGAACGAGACGAGGGCGAGCACGAACAGCGCGGCGACGGCCAGCAGCGTCAGGCCCAGCACCTCGTTGCGGCGGCGCTCCGTGACGCTGGCCGCGCCCTTCTTCTTTGCTGTCGTCGATGCCTTGCGGCGCTTGGTGGTGCTCATGCCCGAAAGTTACGACAGGAGCTCGGCGGGTAAGAGGGGGAGGTTGAAGCGGCGCGGCGCAACGGCATTCAGGCCGCTCTCTTTGCAGAAACCTCGTGGCCGTTGTGGAAGCGCAGCCGGGAGTGCCCCTGCTGAACCATCCGCGCAGAATCCGCGATCTCTTCCAATCTCCCGGTTCTATCCACCGAACGGTGGCTTCTGGACGATGGCCGTGAAGCGCTTGCCGCGCTGGTCGAGGTAGAGCGTGGTGCCGGGCGTCGTGTAGGCGGGGTCGTTGGGAACGTAGCCGAGGCCGATGCCCCGGTTGAGCGAGGGCGACTGCGAGCCGCTCGTGACCTCGCCGATGGGCTCGCCATTTTCGTCCGCCGCGAGGCCGTCGCCGTGGCGGGGGATGCGGCGCTCCTGCATCACGAAGCCGATGAGTTTGCGCGGCACGCCGCTGGCTTTCTGCTTCTGGAGCGGCTCGCGGCCCACGAAATCGCCCTTGTCGAGCTTCGTCACCCAGCCGAGGCCCGCTTCGAGCGGCGTCGTCTCGTCGCTGAGGTCGTTGCCGTAGAGGCAGTAGCCCGATTCGAGGCGCAGCGTGTCGCGCGCGCCCAGCCCGGCGGGACTCAGGCCCTCGGCCTCGCCCGCCTCCATCAGCGCGTCCCACACTTTTTGCGCTGCGTCGGTGGGCACGTAGATCTCCAGCCCCTTCTCGCCCGTATAGCCCGTGTGCGAGACGACGACGTTCTCGATGCCCAGCAGTTCGCCGTTTTCCAGCACGCGGAAATGGTAGTAGGGCAGATCCGTGGCGGCACCGGGAGCGACTTTCTCGAAGATGTCGAAGGCCTTCGGGCCCTGGAGGGCCAGCAGCGCCGTCGCGTCGGACTCGTCCACCAACTCGGCGTCCATCGGGTTGTGGGCGCGCATCCACGCGAGGTCCTTGTCGATGTTCGAGGCGTTGATGACGAGCAGGTACTCGTCGTCGGCGATGCGGTAGACCAGCAGATCGTCCACGATGCCTCCCGTTTCGTTGCACATGGCCGTGTACTGCGCGCGTCCGTCGGTGAGCTTGCTCACGTCGTTGGTGACGAGGTGCTGCACGAAGTCGAACGCGTGCGGCCCGCGCACCCGCACCTCGCCCATGTGGCTTACGTCGAACAGCCCCGCGTGCAGGCGCACCGCCCGGTGCTCGTCGAGGATGCTGGTGTACTGGACGGGCATCTCGAAGCCGCCGAACGGCATCATGCGGGCTCCGAGGGCGACGTGGGTATCGTAAAGCGGCGTGCGGCGGGTGGACATGGAGGTGATGGGGTTGCGGGGTGGTGAGGTGGGTGGGGAAGGACGGGGGTGGAGCAGGGGACGGGGCCGAGCGGGTCGGCGAGTGACCTGGGACGAACGACCAACCTCCAGCCTCTGTTGCGGCGATCTTCAGACCATCGCGCCACCGGAACGCCGTCCGGCGCGCACCGTACGCACACACGGTACACATCCCTTTTCCAGGCATGGGTTTATTCGTTCCCGGAGGTAAACGTCCCACGGCGCGCCGCTTCGACTACGAGCCGCGCTTCTACGATCCCACTCGCGACGAGACGTTGCGCCAGCGCATCCGTGTGGCGCGGGGTGCGCGCAAGCGCAGCAGCCCCACCAAGGCGCTCTACATTGGCGCGCTCATTGCCCTCGTCCTCTACCTGTTCAACGCGCTTGGCTGATCGCATGACGTTCGCGCCCGGAGGCCCACAGGGCGACGCCATCATCCAGGTGATGCCCGAGCCGCTGGCCAACAAGATCGCCGCGGGCGAGGTGGTGCAGCGGCCGGCGTCGGCGCTCAAGGAGCTGGTCGAGAACAGCCTCGACGCGGGTGCGCGCCACGTGACGGTGCTGCTCAAAGCCGCAGGCAGCGAACTCGTGCAGATTATCGACGACGGCGGCGGCATGAGCGCGGCGGATGCCGAGGCGTGTTTCCGGCGGCACGCGACGAGCAAGATCCGGCAGATCGAAGACCTCGAAACGCTCGCCACGCTCGGTTTTCGCGGCGAGGCGCTCGCGTCGATTGCCGCCGTGGCACAGGTAGAAGTCCGCACGCGGCGCGCGAACGACGACGTGGGCACGCGCGTGCGCGTCGAAGGCGGCCACCACATGGGCACCGAGCCCGTCGCCACGCCCACGGGCACGTCCGTCGCCGTCCGCAACCTGTTTTACAACGTCCCGGCGCGGCGCAGCTTTCTCAAAAGCCCGGCGACCGAGTACAAGCACCTGCTCGAAACCTTCCAGTTTCTGGCCCTCTCGCACCCCGCCGTGGGCTTCACGCTGTTCCACAACGACGAGGAGGTGTTCACGCTCCAGGGGCGCCCCGACGCCGACTCTTTCGAAGCGCTCCGGGCACGCATCGGCGAGGTGTTCGGGGCCGAGCACGGGCAAAAGCTGGTGAAGGTCGAGGAGGCGACGAGCTACCTGTCGATGGCGGGTTTCGTGGCCGAGCCGGGCTTCTCGCGGCGCGCGCGCGGCGAGCAGTTTCTGTACGTCAACGACCGCTACGTCCGCAACCGCTCCATCGACCACGCCATCTTCTCGGGCTACGAGGGCCTCGTTCCGAAAGGCACGTACCCGTTTTTCGTCCTGTTCCTTTCGCTCGACCCCGGTCACGTGGACGTGAACGTGCATCCGACGAAGGCCGAGGTGAAGTTCGACGACGAGCGTGGCGTCCACGGCTTCGTGCGCGCGGTCGTCCGCAAGGCGCTGGGCATGGCCACGGCGACGCCGCGCGCGCAGCAGGCCACGCCCGCGCAGTCGGTGATGACGCGGACTGTGCCGCCCCGCGCTGCCGCGCTGCCAGGCGAGGCGTTTCCGGGCGCGACGCTCTACGCGCCGCCCACCCGCACCGGCACTGGAACGGGCGCCGCCTCGGCGTCCGCCCTGCCTGCCGACGACGACGCGCCGTTCGACGTGTCCGACCTGCCGGATGCCCTTCCGGCGCAGGTCGCGCGTGCCACCGCCACGTTCGCGCCCGCGACGCCTGCCGAAGCCGCACCGCTGGGGCAGCAGACGCTGGCGGCGGGCACGGCGCTGCACCCCGACGAGGCTGACGGGCGCCCCGACGTGCTCGTTCAACTCCACGACGGGTACATCCTCACCTCTATCCGGTCGGGGTTGATGATCCTCGACCAGCAGGCGGCGCACGAGCGGATTCTGTACGAGCGCGCCCTGAGCACGCTCAACAACGGCGTGGCGATGTCGCAGCAGCTTCTCTTTCCGCGCACCATCGAGTTCAGCGCGCCGGACCTCGCGCTCGTGCGCGAGCTGTTGCCCGAACTCCAGGCGCTCGGCTTCGACCTCGAACCCTTCGGCGGGCGCTCCATCGTCGTGCGCGGCGTGCCCGCCGACATTCCCTCGGGCGACGAGCGCTCCATCCTCGACGATCTCCTCGAACAGTACCGCGCCCACGCCGACGCCCTCCGCGTCTCGCGCCGCGAACTGCTCGCGCGCAGCATGGCCCGGCGCTCGGCGATGCCCGCGCGGCGGCGGCTCACCGAAAAAGAGATGCGGAGCCTCATCGACCAGCTTTTCGATTGCCAGGCCCCGATGGTCTCGCCCGACGGACGCCCGACGCTCATCAAGATTTCCGTCGAGGAGCTGCGGCGGCGCTTCGGGCGCTCCTGAGCCATGCGCGTGCCCGACCTCCCCGGCGCGGTGACGGCGTTTCTGGACGCGCACGCGCTCGACGGGCGCGGCCTCGTGGCGGTGAGTGGCGGGCTGGATTCGATGGCGCTGCTGCACGCCTGCCGCGCCGCCGGGCTGGCCGTCGAGGCGGCACACGTCGATTACGGACTGCGCGGCGAGGCTTCCGATGCCGACGCTGCTTTTCGTCCGCGAGCAGTGCGCGGCGTGGGACCTTCCGCTGCACGTGTTGCGGGTGGCAGACGCAGAAAAGCCGGAAGCATCCGTGCAGGCCTGGGCACGGCGGGTGCGCTACGGATTTTTCGAGCGCGTCGCGGCGGCGCGCGGGATGGACTGGGTGGCCGTGGCGCACCATGCGTCCGACCAGGCCGAGACGGTCTTGCTCCAGGCGCTGCGCGGCGCGGGCGTGCTCGGGCTGGCGGGGATGCCGCTCGTCCGGCCGCTGGCACCGGCGAGCGCGGTGACACTGGCGCGCCCGCTGCTCGATGTGCCCCGGGCCGACCTTCAGCGGTACGCCGCCGCGCATGGCCTCGCGTACCACGACGACGCCAGCAACGAAAACCTCCGGTACCGCCGCGCCCGCGTGCGGCACGTGCTGCTGCCGCAGATGCGCGCCGTGGTGCCAGACATCGAACAGCACCTCGCCGCCACCGCTCGCACCCGGCGGTCGCATCTGGCTGTGTGGCAGGCGCGGCGTGAGGCGTGGCACCGGGCGAGCTTCGGGATGCGGTCGGTGGATCTGGATGCCTTGCAGGCGATGCCGCACCCGTGGCGCGGGCGTGTGCTGCTCGACGCGCTCGAAGCGTTCCTGCCCGCCGCGCCGCGTTCCCGCGCCGTCGCCCGCCGACTCGGCGCGCTCGTCGAGGCGCAGGTGGGGCGGCACGTGGACTTTGCCACAGGCCGCGTCGTGCGCGACCGCGCCGCGCTGCGCTTCGAGCCGGTGCTGCTGGACGCACGCCCCACGCATGGCGTGCTGTGGCCGGGCCAAGTCGCTCGCGCTCGCCGCGAGGCTTCTTCGGCCGCCTCACCACCGCTGCCCGCGCCGGGCGATCTCCGTGTTTCGCCCGACGTGTGCCTCGTGGAAGCGGACGCCATCGCGTGGCCGCTGACGGTCCGCCCGTGGCAGGCAGGCGATGCGATGCAGCCGTTCGGGATGGACGGGCACAAAAAAGTCAGCGACCTTCTCACTGACGCGCACTGGCCCGCCACGCAGCGCCGCGATGCCCTCGTCGTCTGCGCGGGCGAAACCCTCGTGTGGGTGCCCGGTGTACGCGCTGCCGAGGCCACGCGCCTGCGCCCCGGCGCTCTCGCCGTCGTGCGGCTGACGTTCGCGCCGCCCGTATCTTGAATCCCGACCTATCCGAACCCGCCGCACATGCCTGAATCGCCTGTTTCCTCCGCGCCTGCCACCATCACCTGCCGCGGAGAGCGGTTCCGCCCCTACCTCGGCCGCGACGTGATCGACGCGCGCATCGCCGAACTCGGAGCCGAGATCAGCAGGGAATACGCAGGGAAAAAACCCATCCTCATCGGCGTGCTCAACGGCGCGTTCATGTTCATCTCCGACCTCATGCGGCACATCGACATCGAGTGCGAGGTGGATTTCTTGAAGCTCTCGTCCTACGGCGCGGCGAAGGTGTCGAGCGGCAACGTCACCGAACTCAAGAAAATCAACGCCGACATCGAAGGCCGCCACGTCATCTTCGTCGAGGACATCGTGGACACCGGGTTGTCGATGCAGTACATCCTGCAAGGCGTCGAGGGCAACCACCCCGCCAGCGTGCGCGTGGCGACGCTGTTGCACAAGCACGAGGCCACGCGCGTGGACGTGAAGCTCGATTACGTCGGCTTCCGCATCCCCAATCTGTTCGTGATCGGCTACGGATTGGATTACGGCCAACTCGGGCGCAATCTGGCTGACATTTACATTCTGGACGAGGGAGAGGGGTAGCCGTTACTTTGGTCGCCTGAGCGAGCCTTCTAATCCGTAGACGCCAATTAGGATGCTCGCGATGAAGAGGACAAACGGCAGGTAGAGCGCTATCGCGCTTGTTGGATGGCCTCTATGTCCTCCGACCACGTCACGTCCAACGTCAGAAAGCCCAAAAGCGCGACGAGTGGACAGAGTACGCAGGCAATTATGTAGGTGCGTTTGCTCCTCATCCCTCTACCTCTTTGGGATGCACGATGAACGGGCGCACGGTGGCGCTGGCAGCGGAGTATTCGGTCACGTCCGAGAAGTCCTGCAACGCGCCGTCGCGGGTGCGGATGGTGATGCCGCCGGTAGAAACGTGCGGGCCGGTGCGCGTCTGGTCGAACGCGACGTAGTAGCGCGCATCCTCGACCGCCGAGGCAGGCGTCGAAAGGCCCTCGCGGACGAGCCACGCCGCCGTCTTCTCGTACCAGTGGGCCTGCGCGGATGCATCGGGTGATTCAGAGACGAACGTGACGGCAGGCAGGCGCCGGTTGATAAACCGCTCGGCGAGGTCAGCCAGAATGCGGTCGTCGTCGTCCATCCAGCGTTTCAGGCTAACGAGTACGTCGGTGTCGTCGAGGGCGCAGAAGGCGCGCTGCACGTCGGAATCGCTCAGATCGGAAGCCTGGATGCGGCGCGTCAGGAAAAAGAGGAGGGGAGCCGAGCAGCGGTCGGCGGACGTGGCGGTGCCCTTTTCGACGTGCCGCCGCACGCGCCGCAGCGCCGCCTGGAGCACATGGTCGCCCGCCAGCACGGTCTTGTGCAGGTACACCTGCGCGTACATCAGCCGCCGCGACAGGAGGAAGTTTTCGATGGCGTAGATGCCCTTCGATTCCACCACCAGCCTGCTCTCCGGCCCGCCCGCTGTGGGCTCGACGCGCAGGGTTTTGATGAGCCGCTGCACGCCCACCTCGCCCTCGACGACGCCCGTGTAAAACGAGTCGCGCCTGAGGTAATCGAGCCGGTCCACGTCGAGTTCGCCCGAGACGAGCTGGTGGAAAAACGGACGCTCGTACGTGCCGTCGAACATCCGCAGCGTCAGCCCGAGCGCGCCGCCGAAGCGCGCGTCGAGCGAGACGAGGAGGGCACGGCTCACGGCCTCGTGCGGCACACCGGACAAGAGGTCGTGTTCGAGCGTGTGCGAAAACGGGCCGTGGCCGATGTCGTGGAGCAGGGCGGCGGCGAGCGCGGCGGTGTGCTCGGCAGGCGAGATCGGCGTGCCCTTGTCGGCGAGCGTCAAGAGCGCGTCGTGCATGAGCGCCATCGCGCCGAGGGCGTGCCCGAAGCGCGAGTGCTCCGCGCCGGGAAAGACGAGGTGGCCTACGCCGAGCTGCCGGATGCGCCGGAGACGCTGCACCTCGGGCGACTCGATGAGGCCGAGCAGCACGTTCTTCGGCACCGAGATGAAGCCGTGAACGGGGTCGGAGAATATCTTGAAGCGGCTGTCCATCGGCGGGAAGTGAGAAAGAGCGCGCGCCGTACGCCGACGCCCTCCCAATCTCCAACCGCGACCCGCCAATCTCCAACCGCTCCTCGTGCCGCTCCCGGTTTTTCTCGACCTCCCGCCGCCGCACCGCGCCCGTTATGCCTACGCCATCGAGACGCTGCTCGATGGTCTCGGCCTGCGCCCGGCGTGGACGGCAGAAAATCCGGTGCTCGCCGTCGGTCTTGATCCGCCCGCCGCGCCCGTGCGGTGGACGGTCAGCGCTGCTGCGCTCGACGTTTTCGGGGCGCGCCGTCCGGTTGCTGCCGACGAAGTTTTCTGGATCGATGCCGATGCCGGGCGGGCACCCGTGCTGTTCGGCTCGCCCGGCGCGCCCGACTTCGCCGGTTCGGCGTTTTTCTGGCTGAGTGGCTGGCAGGAATACACGACGGTGCAGGTAGACGCGCACGGGCGGTTTCCGTACGCGGCGTCGCTGCAACACGCCCTCGGCACGGCCACACTGCCCGCCGTGGATGTGTACAGCGAGCACCTCGGCGCGGCACTGCGCGAGGCGGGCATCGAAACGCCGGGCCGCGACTGGGGCGGGCGCGGTTGGGCGCTGTGCCCCACGCACGACCTCGATGCGCTCCGAAAATGGACGCCCGCGACGGTCTGGAAGAACCCGCCTGCGCTCGCGGCGCTGTGGCGCGGCGATCCGTACAAGCGAGGATTGGAAAAGCTCATCGAAGCCGAACAAGCGCGTGGCGTCGGGGCGACGTATTTCGTCAAGGGCGGCGCGGCGGCGCCCGAGGACCACGCCTATCCGCTCGATCACGCGGCGCTGCGGTCGCTCTACGCACACGAAGCGTTCGAAATCGGGCTGCACCCGTCGTACCACGCCTTCGATCATCCCGAAGCGCTGCGGGCCGAGCGCGAACGGTTGCGTGTGGCGTCGGGGCGCGACGTTTCCACCCTCCGGCACCATTACCTGCGCTACACACCGCGCACGCCCGGCCTGCACGCGCAGCAGGGCTGGCGCATCGACGCGACGCTGGGCTTTGCCGAACACGAGGGCTTCCGGCGGGGCACGTGCCGCCCGTTCCGCGTCTACGACCTCGTGGCAGATCGAACCACCGACGTGTGGGAAATGCCCCTCGCGCTGATGGACACGACGCTGTATAGCTACCGCGCTCTCGACGCCGACGCGGCGTGGCAGGCCACCGAAACGTTGCTGGACGTGGTGCGGCGCTTCGGCGGCGCCTGCGTGGCGCTCTGGCACAACGACGCTTTCGACCGTTCGCCCGCCGCTGCGCACTTCACCCGCACCCTCGACGCCGCACTCGCCTCGGGTGCGCTCGTAACGTCACTCGCTACTGCGCTGCGAGCGTGGCAGAGTGCGAACGACGAACAGGGTGCCTGATGTTCGCGCCTCGCACCGCCTTAAAATCCTTCATTCCGCAAGTCGCGGGCGCGTTCGAGGTAGAAGGCGTTGGCGTCGAAGCCGTCTCCGGGCAGCAGCCGCAGGCCCACCTGCTCGGCGTGGTCGGCGGCGATGGCACCGCGGAAATCGCCCCACATCGCGCTCTCGACGCTCACCAGCCCGTCGTTGAGGCCCTCGCGGGTGTAGAGCAGGTGGTTCTGCACCCGCAGGAGCGGGTTGATGCTCACGTCGGTGCCGCGCCCCGATTGCCCCGCGTACGAGCGGTACTGCACGTCGGGATGGTCGGGCACGGCGGCGTTGAAGACGTCGCAGACGTGCGCGGGCGTGAGTTCAATCAGCGCCGACAACACATCCGCCGACGGGTACAGCCGGGTGGAGGCCCCCATCCAGTTGACGAAATCCGCCAGCACGTCGCGCAGCCGCTCGGGCTGTTCGAGCGTGATCGAGGCGATAGACGACCCGTGGTGCGGCGTGGCGACCGTCGTGAGCGTGGCCACGCGGTCGTGCATCTGGTACTTGTGGATGAGAAAGCGCGCGTCGAGCCCGCCCATCGAATGCGCGACGAGGTTGACCTTCTCCGCGCCCGTCTCGTCGAGGACGTGTTGGAGACGCTCGTGCCATTGCACCGCACGCACGGCGATGGTCTGGTAGGGCGACACGTTGGGCGCGTAGGCGAGCACGCCGTGGCGGCGCAGAAACAGCGCCTCGTCGTGCAAGTGACCGTGGCGGCGCAGGCCCGCCAGCAGCCCGAAGCCGTGCATCAGCACGACGGGGTAGCGCGTCCGCACGACTTCCGGTTGAGGGAACGGATCGAGCACGGTAAAGCGCGCGAGCGCAGACGTGGCAAGGCGACGGACGCGAGGCATTTTGTGAAGGTGGGAAGTGGGAGATCGGAACGCGGAACGGGGAGGCGCAACGGGGGAATGAAGCAGTAGGGACGTGCCGTGGCACGTCCTGGCGAGCACGAATGGTTCGCAGGGGCGCAGCACGCTACCCGGAATGCCCTCTGCGAATGTAGGGGCAGCATTCATCCCGTCCCCGGCCCAGCACGTCCGCCGTCCGCGTCACAGCCCCATCGCCGCCATCGCCGTGAGCACCAGCGCACCCACAAGCGGTACCTGAAAATTATCGTTGAGCGGCCCCGGCAGCACCTCCGCCCCCGCCGACACCAGCGCGCACACCACCGCCGCTTTCGCGTCCACCTGAAAAAGCAGCAGCGTGCCGAAGGCGACGAGCGCGAACGCCGCCGTGCCTTCCAGCGTGCGACGCGTGCCTGGCCAGCGGTGCCTGCCGTAGCGCCGCCCGACGAGCGCGGCTGCCGCATCGCCTACCATGAAGGCCGCAAATGCCGCTACCGCGATGGAGAGCGGAAACACCACGACGAGTACGAACGCCGTCACCAGCACCCACGTGGCTCCGTTGAACACCACCGGGCCAGGTACGTGCGGACGCTCCTCAGGCCGCATCAGCCCGCCGAAAACCGTGTTGATGAAGACGGCGAACCGCCCTATCCGCGCCCGCAGCACGTCGCACCCCAGTGCCACGACGGCCCCTGCGCCCATCACCCACCGGGATACCTCCGGCCCGAGCGCGAGCATCCCCAGCGGCACGACGAGCGCGAGCAGGTGCAGCGCCTTTCGCCCGACCTCGGCGCGGTACGAAATGGAAGGCGGACGCTCGGAAAGGGGCACCGGAAGGCGGGATGCTACGATCCCAAGAAGATAGCGTATGCGCGGGCGAGGTGCCTCTGAAGCACTCCGGCGGCACCCTACCTTCCGGCTCTCAACCCTTTCGTTCGTGCTATTCATCACCCTCGGAGCCGTCGCCCTCGGGACGGGCATCTGGCTGCTCTTTCTGCGCCGCTACGACCGCATCGAGCCGGAAGCGCTGCGGTATCTGCTGCGCGTGGCCGCGCTGGGCGGGGTGATGAGCATCGCCGCCGCCGCCGTGTTGAACGAGGGGTTCTCCAACCTGCTGGGCCTCGACGTGGCCACGATCACCGAGCCAGGAGCCGTGCCCTACGCGACGCTCTTCGCCTTCTGCCTGTTCGCCGGTTTCAGCGAGGAGATCTGCAAATCCATCGCTGCCGTCTACAGCACCCGGTGGGTGGGCGATCTCGACGAACCCGTCGATGCGATGATCTACGCGATGACGGTCGCGCTGGGCTTCGCCGCCGTCGAAAACGTACTCTACGCGCAGACGTACGGCAACGAGGTGCTGCTGGTGCGTTTTCTGTGGCCCGTGCCCGCGCACATGTGCTACGCGGCAGTATGGGGCTACGGGCTGGCGAAGGCACGTTTCATCTACCCCGAGAAAAACCGCGCCCGCGTGATGGGGCCGTACGTGGTGGCAGCGGCGCTCTTGCACACGGCGGCCAACTACGGGCTGCTGGTGCAGCAGACGCTGGCGTCGCTGGCGAGCCTGAGCCTGCTCATCGCGCTGGGCTACCTCGCGCACCACCGGCTGTTGCAACTCGTCGCCGAGTCGCCCTTTCTCGAACCCGGCGAGTGCCCCACGTGCCGCAACCTCAACAGCCCGCACGCGCTGCACTGCTTCTACTGCGGCACGCCGCTCCAGGACACCGAGATGTTTCGCCTCTGCCCGTCGGGGCAGCACCGCGTGCGGGCGGGCCTGAGCCACTGCCCCGAGTGCGGGTTGGCGATGCCGCGCGAGAACCGCCACGTCCCGCGCCGCGTGAGTTGATCTATTTTGATCGGCACACCCAACCCGCTCCTCCCGATGCGTCTTTCTCTGCTCAGCCTCGCGCTCCTGTTCGCCGCCGCCTGCGGCGATGCCGACCACGGCCCCGGCCACGACGACGCCCTCGCCAACGAACACGACGGCGACACGACGAATGCCACCGCCCTCGTGCAGCCGCCGCGACAGCCGGTAACGGCGCGTGCCGTCTCGTACGGCCCGGCAGACGGCTACTACGCTGTGCCCCAGGATTCCACCGGCGCGTTGCCCGGCCTCATCGTCATCCACGAGTGGTGGGGCCTCAACGACAACATCCGGGCGATGGCGGAGCGCTTCGCGGGCGAGGGCTACCGCGTTCTCGCCGTCGATCTCTACGGTGGTAACGTCGCACAGACGCCCGACTCCGCAATGGTGTACATGAAAACCGCCACGGGCGACATGGCCGCCTCGCGCGCCAACCTGGTGGCGGCCTACCAGTACCTTACCCAGCACGGTGCGGAGAACGTCGGCGTCGTCGGCTGGTGCATGGGCGGCTTCTTCTCGCTCCAGGCGGCCCTCGCGCTGCCCGACGAGATCGACGCGACCGTCCTCTACTACGGCAACATCGCCGACGTGACGGCGGCGCAACTCGCCACGCTCCAGATGCCCGTGCGCGCCTTTTTCGGCGAGGCCGACAGCAGCATCCCGCTCGACGCCGTCAACCGGTTCGAGGCGCGGCTCGAAGAAGCGGGCGTCGAACACGAGGTGACGACGTACCCGGGCGCGGGTCACGCCTTCGCCAACCCGACGGGCCAGAACTACGAGGCCGGTCCGGCGCAGGACAGCTGGGAAAAGACGCTCGCCTTCCTCGATGCGGCGTTGAAGTGAGAGTGCGTTGGTTTTGCTCGCTGTTGGGTGATGGTTGGTTCGCTACCAGGCTCGATGACCATCTCAACCATCCAACAAACCCAGCCAACCCGCCTCCCCATGACCCACGACGCGCTCCGAACCCTCTGCCTCGCGCAACCTGCGGCGACGGAAGACCAGCCGTTCGGCCCGGATAACGTCGTTTTTCGCGTGGGCAACAAGATCTTCGCGCTCCTCGCGCTCGACGCCTTTCCGCCGCGCATCAACCTGAAGTGCGAGCCGGAGAAGGCCATCGACTGGCGCGAGCGCTACGAGGCCGTCGTGCCCGGTTACCACATGAACAAGCGCCACTGGAACACGGTCGTTTGCAACGGCAGCATCGCGCCGGACGATCTCCACGAGATGGTCGGCGATTCGTACGCGCTCGTGCGCGCCTCGCTGCCCCGGCGCATCCAATCCACGCTGCCGTGACGCCGCCCTTCGAGATCGTCTACCTCGACAATCACCTCCTCGTGATCGTCAAGCCCGCCGGGATGCTCGCCCAGGAAGACCGCACCGGCGATGCGGACGTGCTCACGCTCGGCAAGGCGTATCTGAAAGAGGAGTTCGACCGGCCCGGCAACGTCTTCCTCGGCCTCGTGCACCGCCTCGACCGGCCCGTGTCTGGCTTGATGGTGCTGGCGCGCACGTCGAAAGCCGCCGCCCGGCTGAGCGCGCAGTTCCGGGAGCGCACCGTCGTCAAGAAGTACGTCGCCCTCGTCGAAGGCGAACTCCCCGAGAGGCAGACGCTGCGCGACACGCTGCTGAAACAGCACGAGCAGGTGGCGCTGGTGGCGGCGGGGACGGCAGGAGGGAAGCTCGCCGAGTTGCACGTCACGCCGATTCTGCACCACAAAAAGCGCACGCTCGTCGAGATCGACCTCGGCACGGGGCGGGCGCATCAGATCCGCGTGCAACTGGCCGCGCGCGGCTGGCCCATCGTGGGCGACACGCGTTACGGCGCCGGGCAGGCATTCGGGAAAGGCCGCATCGCCCTGCACGCGCACCAACTCACCGCCGAGCATCCCACGCAGAAAGAGCGGATGACGTGGCGTGCGCAGCCGGAAAACTGGCCCGCGCCCTTCAATGCCGCGATTCCGTAGCAGAAAAAATCAGCTGTCGCGGATGACGCGGATGCGTTCTTCGAGCGTCATCGCGTCGGGCTTGGGCAGGAAGAACGCCATCGCCAGGTACAGCGGAATGGCGATGCCCTGCGAGACGAGCGCGCCCAGCACGAAGGCGACGCGCACCCACGTCGGGTCCCAGCCGAAGTGCTCGGCGATGCCGCCCGCGACGCCGAAGATCTTGCGGTTGCGCGATTTCTTGAGACGGGGCTTGACCCGGTCCTGCACCACGCGCCCCGCTTCGTACGGCGTGCTGCGCGTGCCGGACGCCGGGGAGGAGAAGGACTGCGTGGCCGTCTTGCGCTCGCTGCGGACGATCTTTTTCTTTTTCGGACCTGTGCGGATCAGCCCGAAGCCCAGCGCGAGGATGAGCACGCCGCCGATGATGGGCAGCAGCTGGACGAGGCCGAACACGTTCGGGCCCAGCGCGAGCCCGATCTCCTGAAGCACGTACAGGATGCCGACGAGCACCATGCTCAGTCCGGCAATCGTGGGCAGATTGACGTAGGGATTCTTTTTCTCCTTCTCGTCGTCCTGAAACAGCATCTGCTCCAGGTCGTCGTCCGAGAATGCGTCGATGTCGAACGTTTCCTGGTCGTAGGAATGCGTCGAGGTGCCGGTGGTAAACGTGCGGGTGCGGCTGCTCATGAGGCCGTGTAGGTGTCAACGGGTGTGCAAAAGGCGTACGTTCACACCGGGTCAGGGTTGCGCGGAGGATGGGAAGCGCAGCGTCTGCATATCTGTCACGACGAGGTGGACGGGCACGTCATGCGGATCGCGGGGAAGCACGTCGGCCCGCATCTCGTCGAGGAGAGGAACGGCGGTGGGGGTGGATGAGTGCGCGGCCAGAAATGCGTCGTAGAAGCCTCCGCCGTAGCCCAGCCGGAAGCCCGCCTCGTCCACGGCCAGCGCAGGCACGACGATGAGGTCGGGCGCAGGGGCGGGCGGGGCGTCGTGGTGCGGCTCGTCCACCCCCCAACCTGTCGTCACGCGGGCATCGTCGGGCTGCCAGACGTGGAACGCCAGCCGGGGCGGTGCGAACCCCTCGACGCGCGGCAGCGCGATGGTTTTACCTGACCGGTGCCACTCGACCAGCAGGGGCCGCAGGTCGATCTCCCCCCGCGCGACGAGCGGCCAGAAAGCGTAGATCGACCGTGCTTTTCTCGCCTCCGGCAGCTTCCGCAGGGTGTCGCGCACCTGCGCGTCGCGCACCGCCACGGCGGGGGCAGGCACGGCGGCGCGGAGCGCTCGGAAGTGCGCCCGCAACTCGGCCTTTTCGGCCGCGCGGTCGTCGTCGAGGGAGAACGAGAGTGCCATGGTGGAATCTACGATGTTGGACAGGGGCCGGTGAGCAATCGGCTGCACCGTTGGTGTTTGAAAGCAGCGTCCCCCTCACCCCGGGCCTCTCCCTCAGCGGGAGAGGGGGATGGAAAAGCGGAAGGGATTCTCTGGCAGGAGGCATCAGACCCGATGCCGCCCGTCGCCTTTCACCGGTTACCAATTACTCGTCACGCTCCACCATTCGCCCTTCTACCCCAGAGAACTCTTCATTCAGGCTCCACCACACGCGCCGAACAGGCGGCGTATCCTCTGCGTCTGCCTTCACGGACCCGGCGCGGGTACGGCCTCACGGCTCCGCCCTCGCCACCGGCCTTCTGCCGGTTCCACCGGAGAATCCTCTCCACCGTCCCTCATCGGCACTATGTTCGAAGCCTTATCTGAAAAGCTGGAAGATGCCCTCAAGTCCGCGAGCGGACAGGGGCGCATCAACGAACTCAACATCGCGCACACGATGCGCGAGATCCGTCGGGCGCTCTTGGACGCCGACGTGAACTACCAGGTGGCGCGCGACTTTACAAACCGCGTCAAAGAGCAGGCGACAGGCGAGAAAGTCCTCAACGCCGTCGCGCCGGGTCAGCAGCTCGTCAAGATCGTCTACGACGAGCTCGTCTATTTCCTCGGCGGGCAGCAGGTCGGCGTCACGATGTCGCCCACGCCGCCGACGGTGATTCTGGTAGCAGGCTTGCAGGGCTCGGGCAAGACGACGTTTTGCGGCAAGCTCGCCAAGTTTTTCAAGGACAAGGGCCGCTCGCCCATGCTCGCCGCCGCCGACGTGTACCGCCCGGCTGCCGTCGATCAGCTCAAGTCGCTCGCCGCGCAGATCAACGTCCCCGTCCACGCCGTCGTTGAGAACGGGCAGGTCGTGCAGGACGCCGTGCGCGTAGCCACCGAAGCCGTCGCCGCCGCGCGCCGCCAGGCCCGCGACATCCTCATCATCGACACCGCGGGGCGCTTGCACGTGGACGAGAAGATGATGGACGAGGTCGAGGCCATCAAGCGCGCCGTCAACCCGAACGAGATTCTGTTCGTCGTCGATTCGATGACGGGGCAGGATGCCGTGAACACCGCGCAGGCATTTAACGAGCGCCTCGATTTCGGCGGCGTCGTCCTCACCAAGCTCGACGGCGACACGCGCGGCGGGGCCGCGCTCTCGATCCGGTCGGTGGTGCAGAAGCCCATCAAGTTCGCCTCCACGGGCGAGAAGCTCGACGCCCTCACGCCGTTTTTCCCCGAGCGCATGGCGCAGCGGATTCTCGGCATGGGCGACGTCGTCTCGTTCGTCGAGCGCGCCCAGGATCAGTACGACGAGCAGCAGGCCGAGAAGCTGCAACGCAAGATCAAGTCGTCGCAGTTCGACCTCGAGGATTTTCTGGATCAGCTCCAGAAGATCAAGAAGATGGGGTCGATCAAGGATCTGCTGGGCATGATTCCCGGCCTGGGCAAGCAGATGAAGGACCTCGACGTCGAGGAAGACGCCTTCAAGCACATCGAGGCCATCATCCGCTCGATGACGCCCGCCGAGCGTGCCAACCCGGCGCTGCTCAACGGCAGCCGCCGCCGCCGCATCGCGCTGGGCTCGGGCGTGAAGGTGCAGGACGTGAACCAGCTCCTCAAGCAGTTCGAGGACATGAAGAAGATGATGAAGACCGTCACCAAGATGATGGGCAAGGGCCGCAGTGTAGACCTCGGCTCGCTCCTCGGTGGCGGAAGGTGAGGCAAGCCGGGGGGCGTGGATTGAAAAACCGATCTGCGCCCTCTGCGCCCTCGCTGCGCGCTCTATTTGCAAACGACACTTACTAACGACAACCACTCAACCCTACTCAACATGGCAGTTTCGCTTCGTCTCCGCCGCATGGGCCGCCGCAAGCGTCCGCTCTACGCCATCGTCGCCGCCGACGCGCGCTCGCCGCGCGACGGTCGCTACATCGAAGACCTGGGCCGCTACGAGCCCATCAAGGAGCCCGCCTCCGTCACGATCAACGCGGACCGCGTGCTCTACTGGTTGCAGCAGGGCGCACAGCCTTCGGGCACCGTGCGCTCGATTCTGAGCCGTCACGGCATCATGAAGGGCCTCCACCTGTCGCGCAAAGGCAAGAGCGACGAGGAGATCCAGGCCGCGATGGAAGAGCACCGCACGCAGACGGCCGCTTCCACGCCTACCAAGCAGACACCCGCCGAGCGCCGCCGCCAGGCCCTCGACGAAGAGCGCAAGCGCGTCGCCGCCGAAGAGGCCGAAGCGCGCAAGCAGCGTGAAGCCGCAGAGGCGCAGGCCCGCGAGGAGGCTGAGAAGGCCAAGCGCGAGCAGGCCGCCCAGAAAGCCGCCGCCGCCGAGGAAGCCGCTGCCGCGCAGGCAGCCGCCAACGCCCGGCAGGAAGCCGAGGACGCCACGGTGAACGCGCCTGCCGCCGACACCGCAACCGAAGCGCCCGCCGCCGAGGAAACCGAAACGACGGAAGCCACGACCGAGGAAACCGCCGAAGTCGAAGCCACCGACGTGGAAGCAGGCGAGGCCGAACAGCCCGTCGTGCTCCCCGGCGCGGCGCCGACGCCCGCGACCGAGGAGGAAGTGGCCGAGGCTCCCGAGGCCGGTGAAGCCGAGCAGCCCGAGGTGATGGCGGAAGAAACGCCGACGCCCGACGCCGACGAAGCCGAGCCCGCCACCGACGACGTGTCTGAGGACGCTTCGACGGAAGAAGCCGCGGACGACGACACCACCAAAGAAGGCTAATACCCTTTGGCGCGTGGCAACAGGCCGCGCGTGTTCTTTGATACACTGCTGTGACGCATCCCGCCCGCCTTCTCATCGGCCGCATCTACCGGCCCCACGGAACGGGCGGGGCGTTCAAAATCATCCCCGAGTCGGACGATCCGGCGCGGCTGGTGACGCTTGAGCGGGTGTTCGTTGGCAAAACCGCCGACGCCGCCCGACCCATGGCGTTCACCTCGTGCCGCCTCATGCCCACAAAGCACGGGGCCACGCTGCTCGTCGAGGCGGAAGGGGTAGACACGCCCGATACAGCTGAAAAGCTGCGCGGGCTCAACGTCTACGCCGCCGAAAGCGACCTGCCGCTGGCCGAAGGCGAGTACTTCCTCCACGACCTCATCGGCCTGCGGGTCGAGGACGAGGAGGGAAACGCGCTGGGCGAGGTCGTCGAGGTGCGGGAAGGGCCGATGTACGAACTGCTCGACGTTCGGACGACGGGCGGCGCGCGCGTGCTCGTGCCCGACGTGCCTGCCTTCGTCGTGTCGATGGATCTGGAGGCGCGTCGTGTGGTCCTTCGGCCCATCGAAGGGCTGATGGACGACGCCGCGTGACGCCATGCTCCGCATCGACCTCATCACCGCCCTGCCGGGACTCGTCGAAAGTCCGCTCGCGCACAGCATCTTGCAGCGCGCGCAGCAGGCTGGATTGGTGGAGATCCGCGTGCATGACCTGCGCCCGCACGGCGTGGGCAAGCACCGGCAGGTGGACGATTACCCGTACGGCGGCGGCGCGGGGATGGTGCTCAAACCCGAGCCCATCTTCGCGTGCTACGAGGCCATCGAACGGGAAGCGAACGAGGCGGGCCGCGCCATCGACGCGTGCATCTACCTCAGCCCCGACGGCGAGGTGCTGACGCAAAGCATGGCGGCAGAGCTTTCGCTCCACACGTGGATCGTGCTGCTGGCCGGGCATTACAAAGGCGTCGATCAGCGCGTGCGCGACACGCTCGTGACGCACGAAGTCTCCATCGGGGATTACGTGCTCTCGGGCGGCGAACTGCCCGCACTCGTCGTCGTCGATGCCGTCGTGCGGCTGCTGCCCGGCGTGCTGGGCGACGCGCAGTCGGCGCTGTCGGATTCGTTCATGGACGGCCTGCTTGACGCACCGGCGTACACGCGCCCGGTCACGTTTCGCGGGCAGGGCGTGCCCGGCGTGCTGCTCTCGGGCGATCACGAACGCATCGAACGCTGGCGCGACGAGCAGCGGCTCGAAAAAACCCGCACCCGCCGCCCCGACCTGCTATCCTGATACACAGGCTGCGTCACAGCTTTTCTCTTTACTACTCTCAAAAACTCAAACCTCACGAGGTGTGATATGGCTACCGATCTCATGCGACTGGTGGAAGCCACCCAATTCCGCGACGACCTGCCCGACTTCAACCCGGGCGACACCGTCTCCGTTCACGTACGCGTGATCGAGGGCGAGAAGGAGCGCATCCAGCAGTTCCAGGGCGTCGTCATTTCGATGCGCGGCTCGGGAGCGAGCCGGACGTTCACCGTCCGCAAGATCTCCAACGGCATCGGCGTCGAGCGCGTCTTCCCGTTTACCTCCACGCGCATCGCCAAAGTCGATGTGGTGCAGGAAGGCCGGGTACGCCGCGCCAAGCTGTTCTACCTGCGCGAGCGCCGCGGCAAGGCCGCCCGCATCAAGGCCAAACGCCGCGACACGACCGCCTGAACGAGTGCCGAGTTGCGAGTGCCGGGTGTCGAACGAAAAGTCACTCGTCACTCGTCGCTCGTCGCTCGATACCCCCATGCGTGTTGCCCTGCCCGACATCCTGAGCGCCGAGCCGCTCGTCTCCGTACTGGAGGCCGAGGGCGTTGACGTGGCGCGCGGGCCGTCGCACGAGGCGCTCGCCCAGCTGCTCGACGGCAGCGTCGATGTCGCGCTCGTGTCCACGCTCACCGTGCTGCGGCACGTGGCGGACGTGGATGTGATGCCGGGCGTCGCACTTTCGACGTGGGACTACCCGTTTGCGCGCGTCGTGCTCAAAAACGGGTTCGGCACGCCCGTCAAGACGCTCGCTGTCGATCCTGCGTACGCGCAGGAGGCGTTTCTGGCGCACCTGCTGCTGACCGAGCACTACGGGCAGACGCTGGAACTGGCGGCACATCCGCAGCCAGGACTTTCGGCGCTGGCGACGCACGACGCTGTGCTCGTCACCGGCAACGATGCCGCGCTGCTCCACGCCGAAACGCCCGGGGCTGTGGTGCTGGACCTCGGACAGGAGTGGTACGAACTCGCCAACTACCCGATGGTGTGGGGGCTGTTCGTCACGCGCAAGGGCGAGGCGGAGCCAGGCTGGCGGCAGACGCTGCTCGATGCGGTGAAAACCGTCGAGGAGCAGCAGGCGCTGTGGCTCCGGGCGCGCGAGATGCCCGAGGTGCTGCACGCCTACTTCGCCGAGAGCGTGCGCTTCCGCTTCGACGACCTCGCCGTGGCGGGCCTCACTGAACTGCGCGACTACCTCTTCCAGCGCGGCGCGCTCGAAGAAGTCTCCGACCTCCCCATCGCCGAACTCCCCGACGAGGACGACGACGAGGCGGCACCGGAAGGGCCGCTGCTCTGATCCGCCCGTCGCGGCTTTATTCGGGTCCTGCTCTACTCCTGAACATGACCGTGAAATCATTTCCGGCTGCGCGGGGATGACGAATCGGGTTTTACACGTATCTGCCAGAACTGGTAGCACTCCGTCCTCTTTTCCGTACCGCGATGGCTGAAGGCGAGAAAACGATTGCCACCAACCGGCAGGCGCGCTACGAATACTTTATCGAAGACACGCTCGAAGCGGGCCTCGTGCTGACGGGCACCGAGGTCAAGGCGCTGCGCGAGGGCAAAGCGAGCATGGCCGAGGCGTACTGCGAATTCCAGGGCACCGACCTGGCGCTGCGCCACCTCCACATCCCGCCGTACAAGCAGGCGAGCATCCACTTCAACCACGAGGCGCTGCGCCCACGCCGGCTGCTCTTGCACCGCGCCGAACTCGACAAGTGGAAGAAAGGCGTCTCGCAGAAAGGCTTCACCATCGTGCCGCTCAAACTCTACTTCCGCGACGGGCGCGTGAAGGTGCTCATCGGGCTCGCGAAGGGCAAGAAGCTGCACGACAAGCGCGCCACCATCGCCGAGCGCGACGCCAAGCGCAGCATGGACCGGGCGCGGGCGCGTGGGGACGAGTAGGGGAGAGAACAGGTCATTCGTCATTTGTCACAGGGATTGCGCGGCCTCCTCTAGCCTCGCACCTCGCACCTCGCACCTCCAACCTCCGCCATGCCCCACTTCCCGCCGCTCGACGAGCAACTCCGCCACATCCGCCGTGGCGTCGAGGAGATCTTGCCTGAAGACGCACTCGTCGAGAAGCTCAAAAAGGCCGAGTCCACCGGAAAGCCGCTCGTCGTGAAACTGGGCTGCGACCCGAGCCGCCCGGATTTGCACCTCGGCCACGCCGTCGTGCTGCGGAAGCTGCGGCAGTTTCAGGACCTCGGCCACCGCGCCATCCTCATCGTGGGCGACTTCACGGCGATGATCGGCGACCCGAGCGGCAAGTCCAAGACGCGCCCCGCGCTCACGCTCGACGAGACGCGCGCCAACGGGCAGACGTACTTCGACCAAGCCGCCAGAATCCTCGACCCGCAGAAAACCACCATCCGCTACAACAGCGAGTGGCTGGCCGAGATGTCGTTCCGCGACGTGATCGCGCTGGCGGCGAAATACACCGTGGCGCGCATGATGGAGCGCGACGAGTTCGAGAAGCGCTACACGGCGGGCGAGCCGATTTCCGTTCACGAATTCCTCTACCCGCTCGCGCAGGCGCAGGACTCCGTCGCCATCGAAGCGGATGTCGAACTCGGAGGCACCGACCAGAAGTTCAACCTGCTCGTGGGCCGCGAGGTGCAGAGCCGCAGCGGCCTGGAGGCGCAGGTGTGCCTGACGATGCCGATCCTCGAAGGCACCGACGGCGTCGAGAAGATGTCGAAGTCGCTCGACAACTACATCGGCATCTCCGAGCCGCCCGAGCAGATGTACGGCAAGACGCTCTCGATCCCGGACCGGCTCATCTACCGCTATTTCGAACTCGCCACCGACGCGCCGACGGACGAACTGCCGCGCCTCAAAGCCTTCGCCGAAAGCGACCCGCGCAACGCCAAGCACGACCTCGCCCACCGAATCGTGCGGATGTACCACGGCGAAGACGCGGCACAAGCGGCCCGCGACCACTTCGAGAAAACCGTCATCCGCGGCGAACTCCCCGACGACATCGAGGACTTCACGCCTGAGACGGACGGCGGCACCATCGGCCTCGTCCACCTCGTCGCGCAGGCTGGGATGGCGGCCTCGAACGGCGAGGCGCGCCGCCTCATCCAGCAGGGCGGCGTTTCCATCGACGGCGAGAAAATCGACGACGTGGGTTACGTGGTGGATGTGCCCGCGCAGGCTCCGTTCGTGCTCAAAGTGGGCAAGCGGCGGTACACGCGCGTGGTGCTGTGACAGCGGATCGTGGAATAGCCTGCCGATCCAGGTTCTGAAAAAGGCTGTACATAGCAAAAGCAGGGGCGACTGTTTGTAAAAGGGGACTTGACATCGGTCATACCTTTGATCGTTGTTGGGGTGGATGTTCATCACAGTCCCAGATCCACTACCCCATCACGTCCATGCACAAAATTGCTGCATTCACCCTCACGCTCGCGCTTCTCGTGAGCGCCTGCGACCAGCAAAGTCCCGAGACGAACCCGCTGCTCGACGAGACGCCGCAGGTCGGGCTGCGCGTCACACCTGAGTCGTCGTCCGGCAAGAAAGGCGGCGCAGCGGTCACCGACGACCGCACTGAGGCCGTGCAGGCGTACATCGCGCAGGTCAACGCCGACTTCGCCAGCCGCGGGCTCGGAATCGCCATCGAAAAAGCCGAGTGGGTCGGCGGCGGCGAGGGCCACGAGGCCGGGCAGACCGTCTTCGCCAACGACCGCACGCTGCGCCTCGGGTCACAGTGGGTCCCCGGCGACGAGCGCCGCGACGCGCAGGGCACGACGATCACGTACGTCGTGGATCAGTCGTTTGCGACGGCTTCCAACGCCTCGAGCCCGCTTCCCCCTGTAAACGGAGAACCGGCCATTGACGCCTCGTTCGATACGTGGGATGAGGTCACCTGCTCCAAGCTCGACATCGTGAAGCTGCCGGATACGGGGCAGAACTACAGCGCGCTGCTCACCATCGGTGGGCAGCCCGGCAACCCGTTCTACGCCGACATTTCGACCATCGGCTTTCTGCCCGGCTTTCTGTTCGACGCTTTCCTCGGGCCGGGCGCGAGCAGCAACGTGCTGGGCGTGACGTTCACGTTCGTGTTCATCAATCCTGACGGCACGCCGACGGACATCAACAACGATGGCTACGACGATAAGGCGCTGGCTGAGGTGTGGTACAACGATGCCTTTGGTTGGTCCACGAACGGCGGCGGGGTGGACATCGAGACGGTCGCGCTGCACGAGAACGGGCACGCACTCGGCCTCGGCCACTTCGGCAAGGTTGCCGTCACCAACAGCAACGGCAAGCTCCACGTGTCGCCACGTGCGGTGATGAACGCCTTCATCCTCGGCACGCTGCGTAACCCGCTTGGCACGGACAACGGCGCGTACTGCGGGCTGTATGCCGCCTGGCCTAACTGATCGCGGCACGCACGTGATGCTACGGCGCCCCGGATTCTGTGTGAGTCCGGGGCGCTTTTGCGTTCGGTCGTATGCGCACCTACCGGTTGGTATCTGCCGCGTGAGGCTTTTATCCAGCCGCGCGCAGCACCTCGACGAGGAGTTCGCGCACCTTTTTGGGATCAGCGCTGCCGTCGAACTGCCGCATCGTCTGGCCCACGAAAAAGCCGATGAGCTTGTGCTCGCCGTCGCGGTAGCGCTGTGCCTCGGCGGGGTGCTCGGCGACGATCTTTTCGATGAGCGGGCGGAGGGCGTCGTCGTCGGAGACCTGCAGCAGGTCGAGTTCGGTGGCGAGGCGGGCGGGGGAGACGTCGCGTTCGAGCAGCGCCGCGAAGAGCGTCTGGAAGCCTGTCGAGGAGACGCCGCTGGCGAGGCGGATGGAAAGGGCTTCGGCGAGGCGGCGTGGCGTGATGGGGAAATCGCCCGCATCGATGTTGCGCTCGCTCAGCACGCGCCGCACGTCGTTGGTGACGATGTTGGAGACGGCTTTGGCCGTCGAAGGGTCGTGCATCTCGGTCAGCACAGCGTCGAAATAATCGGACGTGGCGCGGTCTTCCGTCAGCAAGCGGGCGTCGTAGAGGGGCAGGCCGAGGGCGGTGGTGTAGCGCGCGAGCCGGGCAGCGGGGAGTTCGGGAAGCGCGGCGGCGATTTCGTCGCGCAGCGCGTCGGTCACGACGACGGGGACGAGGTCAGGGTCGGGGAAATAGCGGTAGTCGTGCGCCTCCTCCTTGCCCCGCATCGACCGCGTCACGCCTGCGTCGGCGTCCCACAGCCGCGTCTCCTGCACGACGGCCTCGCCGCTGTCCAGTACGCGCTGTTGCCGCTCGATTTCGTAGGCGATGGCGCGCTCGACGTTGCGAATCGAGTTGAGGTTTTTGACCTCGGCTTTGGTGCCCAGCGTTTCCTGCCCCTCTGGCCGAATAGACACGTTGGCGTCGCAGCGCATCGAGCCTTCTTCGAGGTTGCCGTCGCAGATGCCGAGGTAGCGCACGAGCTGCCGCATCCGCGCGAGGAGCGCCCCGGCCTCCTCGGGCGTGTGCAGGTCGGGCTCGGTGACGATCTCGACGAGCGGCGTGCCGCAGCGGTTGAAATCCAGTAGCGTCGCGCCCGTCGCGCCGTCGTGGATGCTCTTGCCCGCGTCCTCTTCGAGGTGGATGCGCGTCAGGCGGACGGCGCGTGGCGCATCAGGCGTCTCGCCAATGTCGACGCTGCCGCCGTCGCAGATGGGCGTGTCGTACTGCGAAATCTGGTAGCCTTTGGGCAGGTCGGGGTAGAAGTACTGCTTGCGCGCCAGGATCGAACGCGGCGCGATGGTGCTGCCTACGGCCAGGCCCAGCCGCACCGCCATCCGCACGGCTTCGCCGTTGAGCACGGGCAGCGTGCCGGGGTGCGCGAGGCTCACGACATCGACCTGCGTGTTGGGCTCTTCGCCGTACCGCGCCCCCTCGGGGCTGAAAATTTTGGACTGTGTGCGGAGTTGGGCGTGAATCTCCAGTCCGATGGTGGCGCTGTAGGGCACGGGCGAGAACAATGGGTGGACTGGAAAATACGGACGCGGGGCTCCGTGCGGAGTCCGCCCCTCTGCTCGCTCGCTCCTCCGGCTGTATGCGCCTCGTCTCGTTCGCTTTTGTCACCTTCGCCTTCGCGGCGTGCCAGGCCCCCGCGCCCCTCGACGCGCCCGACGTGCAGGGCGATCCGTTCGCCATCGTCCTGAGCGAATTTCCCGCCGAGCCCGACCTGCCGCCGCTGCTCGACGCCGACACGCTGCAGCTGCGCGTCTCGTACCAGGGCGACTGCGAAGACCACGGCTTCACACTCGACCAGCGCACCCGGCGCGACACCACCGTGCTCTTCCTCCGCCACGACGCGCGGGCGGACGACTGCACGGGCACCGTCTACGACGAACTGCGCCTGCCGCTGCCCGAGCCACTCCCGCCCACCGGCGCCGTCGTGCTCAAAAACCCCGAGGGCGGCATTCCCTTTCTGCTGCGGGAGTAGATCCCCAGAGCCTATGAGGGTTTCGAAGACGTCAGGGTCGCGTTCACCCGAACCGCCGCAGCACCTCGTCCGCGTGCGCGTCCACCTTCGGGCGTTTGATGACGTCGACGATGGAGCCGGTTTCGTCGATCAGAAACGTCGTGCGCGTCAGGCCGATGGATGTGCGTCCGTACAACGTTTTCTCGCCCCACACGCCGTACGCCTCGGCGATGGCGTGGTCGGGATCGGCGGCGAGGGGGAAAGGGAGGTCGTACTTCCGGGCGAACTTTTCGTGCGAGGCAGCATCGTCGCCCGAGACGCCCACGACGGCAACTCCCGCGTCTTTCAGTTCAGCGTAGCCGTCGCGCAGGCTGCACGCCTGTTTGGTGCAGCCCGGCGTGTCGTCTTTCGGGTAGAAATAGAGCGCCACCTTCTGCCCGCGAAAGTCGGACAGGCGCACGCTGCCGTGTTGCGTGGGGGCGGTGAAGTCAGGGGCCGGGGTGCCGGGTTCGAGGCGCATGGAAAAGGTGGATTTGGGAAGTTGGAACGCGGAAGTAGGGGCGCCATGCCTTGCGCCCTGAAATGTGAAAGGCAATTGTAGGAGCACAGCGTGCCTTGTCTGGCATGTGGAGGGCGCGATGCCGAACCACAAACGAGCAACGACCTCACTCTGTCGCCTGATCGTTCAGGTCCCAGTTGTACGGCAAATACGACAGGTCGTAGCCGCCTTTTTCGAGCGTCTGTTTCACCTCCCCGTCGAAGTAGCGTGCGAGGTACTGCTGGACTTCCTGCGCGTCATCGCCGAAGTCACCGCCGTACCAGTCGAGGATTTTCGAGACTCTCGCCTTGCCGGGCGCGCTCGGGATCTGGTTTTTAGACGTGTCCATCAAAAACGCCCGCGCCTGATGGTCGAGTTGCGCGTCGAGCTGCGGGCCGGTGTACGCCTCGCGCCGCAGCGGCGGGCACGAGACGGCGGCGCACACGAGCGCGAAGTGGATGCGCGGCTCGCTGAACTCTTTGCGGATGATGCCGTGCTCGACGTCGTTGAGCGACAACTCGCGGCCTCCGGCGCGGATGAACGTCTGGTCGAACGGGCTGTTATCGACCCCTGTACTGTTCTTCGGCACGAAGATCTTCAGGCCCAGCGGCGCGAACGGAACGAGCTTCGTGATGCTTTTCGTGGGGTAGTTGTCCACGATGAGCTTGAGCGTGTTGGCGTTGTAGACGTTGATCCAGTACGCCAGCCTCTCGTCCTCCGACAGGTTCTCGGGGTCGATGGCAGCGAGCGTTTCGACGTAAGGCGTCAGTTCGCCGCTCGCTTGGAGGCCCCTGTAATCCACCCTGCCGCGCTCGTCTACGCGGCGGCTGAGGAGGTCGGTGAAGGCGCTGTGGTCGACCGACGACGGGGAGGTGAGCCGGTCGGGGGCGTCTACCTTGTTGAGCGTGATGTTGCCGCAGCCGGGCGCGGCGACGAGCAGCGCCGCGCAGAGCAGTGAAAGGGTGAGCAGGCGTGTCATGCGCGGGAGGGGGAAGGGAGAGGCGTCGCAGCGTACGAATGCTTCGCCGCCCGGTGCATCACGAATCTCGTGCGGTGCGCCCGCGATCCGGCTCCCGCTTCCTTCTCACTCGATGGTCACCGTCGCCCGCGTCGTGCCCACGGGGCCTACCTCCACGCGGGCACCCTGCGGGGTGCCTTCGCGGGGCACCACCCACAGCGTAATCGTGTCGCTCACCGTGTGTGCCACCTTGCCCGAGGCCTCCGACCCCAGCAGCACGTCTCCGGTACCGAGCGACAGTTCTTCGTACGACAGCGTCACGCGCCCGTCCGCACCCGTGCGGCCCTGCGGCGGCACGACGTTCTGCCTGTCTGGCCTCCGGTTGAGGACGAAGGGTTCCTCGACGAGCAGCGTACTCCCGGCGCGCATCCGGAGGGTGTAGAGGCCGTTGGGCAGGCGCAACTCGGCCACCGCAAACGTGTGTTCACCGGGAGAGACGAGGCCGAGTTCTTCGGCCAGCACCTCCCGGTCGTCCGAGCGGCGGAAGACCCTGGCCGTCACCGGCGTGTGCTCCTGCGTGGCGTACGCAATGGGCGGCGAGGCGGCGAGCGCGAACGGCGGGTCGAACGTCAGAACGACGTGGACCTCGGCTTGCCGCACACCCGCGCCGGAGGCGTCCACCACATGGACGTTCAGCCCCCGTTCCTCGTCCGCGAAGCGGTCGCACCCCGCCGTGAGCAGGCAGGCGGCGAGGACGAGCGGCAGCAGGCGCATGAAGAATAGCGGTTGGAGGGTGGCCGAGCGTCGAAAGAAAAATGACGAACGACCCATGAGCCTCCCCTCAAAACGCCAGCGTCGCGGCGATGGCGTCGTGGAGGCGGGCGCGAGCGGAAAAGATACCGTCCTCGATGCCCGGCGAAAAAGGCACAGGCGTGTGCCTCGCCCCCACGCGCGCGGGCGGCGCGTCGAGGTGGCGGAAAGCCGTTTCGGCGATCTCCGCCGCGATCTCCGCGCCGAAGCCCGCCGTGCGCCACGCCTCGTGGACGACGACGACGCGGTGCGTCTTCGCCACCGATGCCAGCACCGTCTCGCGGTCCCACGGCACGAGCGTCCTGAGGTCGATGATTTCGAGTTCGACGCCCCGCTCGGCCCACAGCGCCGCCTCGGTCTCCGCCCAGCGCACGCCCACGCCATACGTCACCACGGTGCAGTCGCGCCCTTCGCGGGCCACGCGCGCCACTCCCAGCGGAATCTCGAATGGCGCGTCGGTGACGAGGCCCTTGAGGCTGCGGTAGAGGGCTTTCGGCTCGAAGAACAACACGGGGTTGGGCTCGCGCAGCGCCGCCATCAGCAGGCCCTTCGCATCCTGCGGCGTGCCCGGCACCACGACTTTCAGGCCCGGCGCGTGGGCGAACCACGCCTCCATGCTCTGCGAGTGGAACGGCCCCGCGCCCACGCCGCCGCCGAACGGCGCGCGGATCGTGACGGGCAGCGGCGCGCCCCAGCGGTAGTGCGTCGTGCCGAGATTGTTGACGATCTGGTTGAAGCCGCAGGTGATGAAATCGCCGTACTGCATCTCGACGATGGGGTGGAAGCCTTCGAGGGCCAGCCCCATCGCCGCGCCCAGCACGCCCGACTCCATGATGGGCGTGTTGCGGATGCGCGCCGCGCCGAACTTTTCCAGAAACCCCTGCGTGACCTTGAAGACGCCGCCGTATTCGGCCACGTCCTGCCCCATGAGCACGGTGCGGTCGTTCTCCTCCATGCCCTGCATGAGCGCGTCCGTGACGGCGTCGATAAAGCGCTTTTCGGTCTGTGGGCCCTCGGGCGCACGCGGTTTTTCTTGGGTGGGCGCGAACACATCCCCCGTTTCCACCTCCGCTGTGCTCGTGACGGCGGGCTGCGCCAGCGCGTACTCGGCGGCCTCGTCCACCTCGCGCTCCAGCGTTTTGCGGAGCGTGGCGCGGGCTTTCTTGCCGATGGCCCCTGTTTCGTCGAGGTGCGCCTCGAAGCGGGCTAGGGGATCGCGCTCTTTCCACTCGTCGAAGAGCGCGTCGGGCACGTATTTCGTTCCGGAGGCTTCCTCGTGGCCGCGCATCCTGAACGTCTTCATCTCCAGGAGCGAGGGGCCGTCGCCCGCCCGTCCGCGCGCCGCCGCCTGCCCGACGGCCTCGACGACGGCCAGCAGGCTGTTGCCGTCCACGACCTGGCCGGGGATGCCGTAGCCCGCCGCCGCGTCGGCAATGTCGTCTACGGGAATGGCGTCGCGCGTGGGCGTCGAGAGGCCGTAGCCGTTGTTCTCGACGACGAACACGACGGGCAGCTTCCAGATAGCCGCCAGGCTGAGGGCTTCGTGGAAATCGCCTTCGCGCGTGGCGCCTTCACCGAGGAGCGCGCACGCGACAAAACCCTCGTCCTTTAACTGCGACGCCAGCGCCAGCCCGCCCGCGACGGGCCACATCGCGCCGAGGTGCGAGATCATCCCGACGATGTGCTTCTCCGGCAAGCCGAAGTGGAAGGTGCGGTCGCGGCCCTTCGTGTAACCGCCCTCGCGGCCCATGAGCTGGCAGAAGAGCGGCTTGAGCGGCACGCCGCGCGTCGTCCACACGCCGATGTTGCGGTGCATGGGCAAGAGGTAGTCGTCCTCTCCGAGCGCGAGCGCGCAGCCGACGGCGATGGCCTCCTGCCCGTAACCGCTGAACCACTTCGACAGGCGCCCCTGCCGGATGAGTTTGAGCATCTTCTCCTCGATCACCCGAGGCAGCAAAAGGGCGCGGTATGCCGCGGCGAGGTCGATGGAGGGTGTGGGTGCAGGCACGGAGAGCAGCAACAGGTGACGGGAGCCGAAAGCTACGGCGATGGCGGAGGTTTGACGCGTGCTCCATAGGCGTTCGCACGCTCTTCAGGTGGGGTAGGCCGAAATGCCTCCCGCCCACCGGCCTTTCTGAGAGGCAGACGTTGCTGTTTTCCGTCCAATCCCGTATCCTTGACCCGCCCTTCACACAACGGTGCTACGCCTGCCTCGGCTGCAAGTACTGGGTTCGATGCCGTCGCTGCTGTTTCAAGGCGCAGAGTTGCCTTACCACGAAACGCATCTGAACCATGCCCCACCTGTATTCCGGGTTGCTGCCGCACCGTAGTGGCTTGCGGCACCTGCTGAACACCTTCGCGTGCGCGGCGCTGCTGGCCGTGCTGGCCGCACCGTCCGCTCGGGCCCAGCATGCCGTTACCGGCACCGTCCTTGACGCCCAGACCAACGAGCCCCTCATCGGCGTCAACATCGTCGAGATGGGCACGCAGAACGGAACGGCTACGGACGTCAACGGCAAGTTTTCGCTCGTCGCCACCAGCGCCACGTCGTCGCTCGTCGTCTCGTACGTGGGCTACGTGCGTCAGACGGTGCCCATTGAAGGGCGCTCGACGATCACGATCGAGTTGGCGCCCGATCTCCAACTGCTCGAGGACGTCGTCGTGACGGCTTTCGGCATCGAGCGCAAGGAACGTGCGCTGGGGTACTCGGTGGGGCAGGTCAGCGGCGACGACCTTGCCGAAGTGCGCGAGGTCAACGTGGCCAACGCGCTCTCGGGCAAGGTGGCCGGCGTGGTCGTCTCGAAGCCCGCCTCGGGCGCGTCGGGGTCGAGCCGCGTCATCATTCGCGGCATCTCGACCATCGACGCGAGCGACAGCAACCAGCCGCTCTACGTCGTCGATGGCGTGCCGATCGACAACACCACGATCTCGTCGGCGGGTATGTGGGGCGGCGTCGATGGCGGCGACGGCATCTCGGGCATCAACCCGGACGACATCGAGTCGATGAGTGTGCTCAAAGGCGGCGCGGCGGCGGCGCTCTACGGCTCGCGCGCGCTCAACGGCGTTATCGTCATCACCACCAAGCGCGGTACGCGCGGTGCCGGGCTGGGCATCGAGTACAACAGCAACCTCACGTTCGAGGATGTGCTCGTGAGTACCGACTTCCAGGAGGTCTACGGGCAGGGCACGCGCGGCGCGGCGCCCACGACGGCCGAGGGTGCCAAGGCCACCAACACGGCGGCCTGGGGCGAGAAGATGAACGGCCAGATGGTCGTCAACTGGGACGGCGTCGAGCGCGCGTATAGCTCGGTGGGCGACAACCTGAGCCGTTTCTACGACCGTGGCCTGACGGCGACGAACACGCTCGCGCTCACGACAAGCACCGACAACTCGACGCTGCGGATGTCGGGCTCGTGGCTCGCCAACGACGGCATCACGCCCTCGTCGGGCCTGTCGCGCGGCACCTTCACCCTCAGCGGCACGGCGCGGCTGGCATCCAAGCTTACCGCCGATGCCAAGCTCAACTTTATCCGCGAGAAAGTGGACAACCGGCCCCGACTGTCGGACTCGCCGGGCAACCCCAACTATTCCGTCTTCCTGCTCGCGCCCAACGTGGACGTGGAGACGATGCGCTGCCCCGTCGATTTGCCGGACTGCTCGAAGCTCGGCGCGACGGCAGCAGGGCTGGAACTGCATCCGTTCGAGAACACGTTCGCACAGAATCCCTACTGGGCGGCGACGGTGTTTACGCAGAAAGACGAGGAGCGCCGCATCATCGGCATGACCTCGCTCGCCTATGCCTTCACCGACTGGCTCTCGCTGCAAGGACGTTTTGGCGGCGACACCTACACGCTGCGCCGCACCAACATCGAACCCTACGGCACGGCCTACACGCTGCGTGGCAGCCAGGTCGAGGAGAACTACGATATCACCGAAGTCAACACGGACTTCCTGCTGTCGCTCAACCGCGACGTGACGCCAGACATCGGCATCGTGGCCAACTTCGGCGGCAACATCCAGTACAGCGAAACCGAGACGCTGACGCTCGGCGGCGGCGGCGGCTTCAACGTGCCCAACCTGGAAGTCGTCACCAACCAGGCGACGAGCACCACGGGCTACGGGCTGGTGCACAAGCAGGTCAACTCGCTCTACGGACAGGCGGAGTTTGCCTACAAGAACTACCTGTTCCTGACGGCGACGGGTCGCAACGACTGGTCGTCGGCTCTGCCCGAGGACAACAACTCGTACTTCTACCCGTCGGTGAGCGCGGCTTTCGTTTTCACGGATGCCTTCAACGTGGCGAACTGGCTGGATTACGGCAAGCTGCGCGCGGCCTACGCGAATGTGGGCGGTGACACGTATGCCTACCGGCTGCTGCTCACCTACGGCCTCAACGGCGCGAGCCACCTCGGCCGCCCGCGCGGCGGCATTGCGCAGAGCGAGATCCCGCTGGCAGACCTGAAGCCGTATTCGAGCGACGAGTACGAAGTGGGCATCGACCTGCGCGGTCTGAGCAACCGGCTCGGGCTCGATTTCACGTACTACAGCCGCGAGACCACCAACCAGATCCTCGGTACGAGCATCTCGGCCACGTCGGGTTTCGGCAGCCGCGTCATCAACGCCGGTGCCATCACCAACAAAGGCATCGAAATGCTGCTCACGACGACGCCCGTGCTCACGCGCAACATCCGCTGGGACGTGAATTTCAACTACGGGCGCAACGTCAACGAGGTGGTGTCGCTGCTCGGCGAAGACGATGTGGTGCGGCTGAGTGAAAGCCGCATTCAGGGCAACTTCGTCACCGCCGAGGTCGGCAAGCCCTTCGGCGTGATTCGCGGCAACGGGTACCTGCGCGACGATCAGGGCCGCAAGGTCTTCGACGCCGACGGGCTGCCCGTCCGCTCGCCGAACGCCCTCGAACTCGGCAACGCTTCGCCCGACTGGAGCGGCGGCATTTCGAGCTCGTTCCGCTACCAGCGCTTCACGTTGAGCGGTCTGGTAGACATGCGCTTCGGCGGCGACTTCTTCTCCGCCCTCAACGCGAACGCCTACGCCAACGGCCTCCACAGGGAAACGCTCGAAGGGCGCGAAGATGGGATCGTGGGTGAGGGCGTTTCGCTCGCTTCATGCACGGGCACGACCGAGGACGGCGCGCCGACGGGCTGCTCGGCCAACACGGTCAATGCCGACGCGCAGGACTACTACGGCCGCATTGCCGGGCAGATCGGCGAGCAGTTCGTCTACGACGGCAGCTTCGTCAAGCTGCGCGAGCTGCAGCTGGCCTACCGCGTGCCGGTGAGCCTCTTCGGCAACTCGCCCATCCAGGACATGACGGTTTCGCTGGTGGGGCGCAACCTGTGGCTCATCCACAGCAACGTGCCCAACCTCGACCCTGAGTCGAGTTTCCGCAACGACAGCCAGGGCATCGGGCTGGAGCTGGCCGGCGTCCCGCAGACGCGCAGCTTCGGCTTCAACATCAACGTGCGGCTCTAACGCCCGCGTCGATGTCTACCTGCCTTTCACGTCTATTCTCATGACACGCATGAACCGTTTTTATACCTGGGTAGGCCTGCCCCTCGTGGCGCTCGGCCTGCTCACCCTGTCCGCCTGCGACAACTTCGGGGACCTCAACGTCAACCCGACGCAGGCCGACCAGATCGACCCCAACTACAAGATCACCGACATCGAACTGCGGATTGCCGGGGAGCGCTACGAAAACTGGCGCACCAACCTCATCTACAGCTCGACGATGATTCAGCATCTCGCGGCGCTGCCGGGGTACTGGTCGGGCGATAAATACCTCTACAACAGCGACTACTCGGCGTCGATGTGGGATCGGTACTACCCCAACATCGCCAAGAACATCGAGGACCTGAAGCTGCAGACGTGCGGCGATGAGGCCCTCGTCAACTACTGCTCGACGGCCCGCATCCTGCGGGTGCTCATGTACCACCGCCTCACCGACCTCTATGGCGACGTGCCGTACTCCGAGGCCGGGCTGGGCTACATCGAGGGCAACGTGACGCCCAAGTACGATCCGCAGCAGGAGATCTACGCGGATATGCTGAAAGAGCTGGAAGAAGCCGCTGCGGCCCTGGATGCCTCGAAAGAAGTGCCCAGCGGCGACCTGATGTACGGCGGCGACGCGACCAAAATGCGCCGCTTCGCCTATTCGCTGATGCTGCGGCTCGGGATGCGGATGAGCAAGGCCGATCCGGCGGCGGCGCAGCAGTGGGTGCAGAAAGCCATCGCCGGTGGGGTGATGCAGAGCAACGCCGACAACGCCGCGCTTCCGCACGACCCCGCCGCGTGGCGCAACGGGGTGGGCGAGGTGTTTCTGGCCGACGCCAGCCAGCACCTCAGCCAGACGTTCGTGAACTGGATGAAATCGCACGGCGATCCCCGCCTGACCGTCTATGGCCAGTTGCCGGATGCCGGCGCGCCCGCGCTCGGTCTGCCCAACGGCTACGACGCCAACACGATACCGAATGCCTCCAACTGGGTGGCATGCACGGGCACCCCAGCCCCGTCGCCCTGCGGCCTTGATGCCTATATGGTCGTCAACCCCGCCATCGTTGGCGTGGAAGATCCGACGTTCTTCCAGACGTATGCCGAGGTTGAACTGTACCTCGCCGAAGCCGCCGTGCGTGGCTGGGGCGCTACCGACGCTGCCGCGCACTACAACGCGGGCGTCCGCGCCGCCATGACGTACCTCGCGGCGTACGGAGGTGCTTCGACGGTCATCGAGAACAGCGCCATCGACGCCTACCTCGCCGCCAACCCGTTCAACGCGGCGACGGCGATGCAGCAGATCGGCGAGCAGGTATGGGCCGCCGTTTTCCTCAACGAGTACGAGGCCTTTGCCAACTGGCGGCGGACGGGCTACCCCAACCTGACGCCGGTGAACTACCCGGGCAACGTAACGGGGGGCACCATCCCGCGGCGGCTGCGCTACAACCAGAGCGAGGCCGTCTCGAACGCGGAAAACTACCAGGCAGCCCTTCAGCGGCAGGGGCCGGACGAACTCACCACGCGCGTGTGGTGGGACAAGCCGTAATCTTGCGCTGCGTCGAGTCTCGAAGCGTCCTCCTCCTGCCGGGGGAGGACGCTTCTGCTTTTGATCGGCACCTGCTACCTGACTTTTCAACCGCTACCTCTGCATGGAACGTCGAGATTTTCTGCACCTCAGCAGCGCGAGTGTCGCCGCGCTTGCCCTCCCGCCTGCTGCATTGGCTGCGACGACTGGGTCGCTCGTGCCACATCGCGCCGACCTCAAGCACTGGGTGTGGATCCGTGGCGAGCGGCCCGTGGCCGAGTGGGAGGCGCTGTTCGCAAAGGCACGCGACGCGGGCATCACCGCCGCCCTCATCAACACCGCACCGGAGGATTATTCCAACCTGCTGCCTGCTGCACAGGATGCGGGCATCGAAGTCCACGCCTGGATGATCACGATGATGGAGGGCGGTTTGGAGGACGAGCACCCCGAATGGTACGCCGTCAACCGCGAGGGCAAGTCCACCGCCACCGACCCGCCGTACGTGGACTACTACAAGTTTATGTGCCCGTCGCGCCCGGAGGTGAAGGCGCACAAAATCGAACGGGCGCGCAGGCTGCTGGAGATCGACGGCATCGCCGGGCTGCACCTCGATTACATCCGCTACCCGGATGTTATCCTGCCGAGCGCGCTCTGGCCCACGTACGGCATCGTGCAGGACAAAGAATATGCACCGTACGACTATTGCTACTGCGAGGTCTGCCGTGCGACGTTCGAGAGCAGGACAGGCATCGACCCGCTCGCGCTCGAAGACCCGTCGCAGAACGCCGCGTGGGTGCAGTACCGCTACGACACCATCGTCGAGATGGTCAACGCGCTGTCGCAGGTGGCGCACAGCTACGGCAAAGACATCACCGCCGCCGTCTTCCCGTCGCCCTCCATCGCACGGACGCTCGTGCGGCAGGACTGGCCGCGCTGGCCGCTCGACGCCGTGCTGCCGATGGTTTACAACTGGTTTTACGAGCAGGACGTGGACTGGATCGAGCCGACGGTGCGCGAGGGCGTGACGGCGCTGGGCGGGCGTTTTCCGCTCTACGCCGGGCTCTACATCCCCGAACTCTCCCCCGACATGCTGGCCGAGGCCACGCGCCGGGCGCTCGCGGGCGGCGCGCACGGCATCGTCGTCTTTGAAGGCGTCGGCACGTCGGACGCACACTGGCAGGCGCTGCGCGGCGTACTGAAAGCGTGAACAGCCGCCGCGACGATCCTTTTGCATCATGAAGAAGCCCCTTGCCTTTCTCCTCGCGCTGGTTGTGCTGGCCGGTTGCACCACCGACCCCGATGAAGCGCCGCTGTTTACGCTCGTATCGTCCGAAGAGAGCGGCGTCGATTTCGCCAATACACTGGTTGAACAGCCCGGCCTGAACGTGCTCGAATACGAGTACTTCTACAACGGCGGCGGCGTAGCCGTGGGCGACGTCAACGGCGACAGCCTGCCCGATCTCTACTTCACCGCCAACATGGCGGACAACAAACTCTACCTCAACAGGGGCGATTTCCGGTTCGAGGACGCCACCGAAAAAGCGGGTGTCGCTGGCCCGCCGGGGTGGACGACGGGCGTGACGATGGCCGACGTGGACGGCGATGGCGACCTCGACCTCTACGTCTGCCGCTCGGGCGATGTCTCTGCCGACCGGCGGCGCAACTTGCTGTACCTCAACGACGGCAGCGGGGTGTTCACCGAGGCCGCCGCGCGCTTTGGCCTCGACGCGCCCACGTATTCGACCCACGCCTCGTTCTTCGACGCCGACCGCGACGGCGACCTCGACCTCTACCTCGTCAACCACAACATCCGGCGGCTTCAGCAATTCGACGTGGGCGCGATCCGCGCCATGCGCGACTCGCTCGCGGGCGACCGCCTCTACCGCAACGACAACGGTTTCTTCGTGGATGTCTCTGAGCAGGCAGGTATCCGCAGCAACCCCATCGGCTTCGGCCTGAGCGCCACCGTGGGCGACGTCGACGGCGACGGATGGCCCGACGTGTACGTGGCCAACGACTACGACGAGGACGACTACCTCTACGTCAACAACGGCGACGGGACGTTCACCGACCGCGCCGCTACGATGCTCGCGCACACGTCGTACTTCTCGATGGGCGCGGACATCGCCGACGTCAACAACGACGCCCTGCCGGACGTGGTGACGCTCGACATGCTCCCGCCCGACAACGCGCGCCAGAAGTTGCTCAAAGGGCCGGACAACTACGACCGCCACCGTCTCCTGCTCAGCTACGGCTACCACCCGCAGTACATGCGAAACATGCTCCAACTCAACACGGGCGTCGGCTCGTTCAGCGAGATCGGGCAGATGGCAGGCATCTCGAACACCGACTGGAGCTGGTCAGCGCTGCTCGCGGACTTCGACAACGACGGCTTCAAAGACCTCGTCGTGACGAATGGCTACGTGCGCGATTACACCAACATGGACTTCCTGAAGTACGTCGTACCCGAGGCCAGCCGGCAGGCCCGGGAGCGCGGCGAGACGCTCGACATGATGACGCTCGTCGAGGAGATGCCGTCGTCGAACCTGTCGAACGTCGCCTTTCGCAACACGGGCGCGCTCCTCTTCGAGGACGTGACAGCGGCGTGGGGACTTGAACGTCCGTCGCTCTCCAACGGAGCCGCCTACGCCGACCTCGACCGCGACGGCGACCTCGACCTCATCGTCAACAACATCAACGCGCCCGCTTTTCTCTACCGCAACCGCGCCGCCGAAAAGGGCGCGTCAGGTTTGCGCGTCGTGCTCGATGGCGAGGGCGCGAACACACGCGGCACCGGCGCGCGCGTGACGGTACGAACCGAAAACGCCACGCAGGTGCAGGAAATGCAGCCCGCGCGCGGCTACCAGTCGTCCGTCGAACCGCTGCTGCTCTTCGGGCTGGGCACGTCTGCCGAGGCGACCGTCGAGGTCACGTGGCCCGATGGGCGCGTGCAGACGCGGCTCGGGGCGAAGGGCGAGACGCTGGTATTCGATCAGTCCGAGGCGGCGGTGGGCGAGAGCATCGGCGTGCCCGCGCGTGCCGAACGCTTTGCAATCCTCGACGGCGCGCTCGGCCTGGATTTCGAGCACCGCGAGAACCCGTTCATCGACTTCAAGCGCGAGCCGCTCTTGCCGCACATGCTCTCGCGGATGGGCCCCGCCCTCGCCACGGGCGACGTCAACGGCGACGGCCTCGACGATGTGTTCGTCGGCGGCGCGCGCGGGCAGGGCGGGGCACTCTACCTCCAACAAGCCGACGCCACGTTCCGCTCTGTCGCCGTACCGGCCTTCGACGCCGCCGCGCTTTACGAGGACGTGGACGCCGCGCTGTTCGACGCCGACGGCGACGGCGACCTCGACCTCTACGTCGTCAGCGGCGACGCCGAAGTGACCGGCGACGCCGATATCTACCAGGACCGGCTCTACCGCAACGACGGCTTCGGCGTCTTCACCGCCGACCCCGCCGCCCTTCCCGCGATCACGAGCAGCGGGGGGACGGTGGCGGTGGGAGACATGGACGGCGATGGCGACCTCGACCTGTTCGTCGGCGGGCGCGTCGTGCCAGGACGCTACCCGCTCGCGCCGCGCAGCTACCTGCTCGAAAACGACGGCGGGCGTTTTTCAGACGTGACGCCCGAACCTCTCCAGAAACCCGGTATGGTCGCCGACGCCCTCTGGGCCGACCTCGACGGCGACGGCACGCCCGAACTCGTGCTCGCGGGCGAGTGGATGCCCATTCGCGTGTTTGCCCGGCAGCGCGGCAGCACGTTTGCCGAGACGAGCGCCAGATGGGGCCTCGCGGGCACCGAGGGCTGGTGGCACGCGCTGGCCGCCGCTGACCTCGACGGCGACGGCGATCTCGACCTCGTCGCGGGCAATCGCGGCCTTAACGCGCAGATACAGGCCCGCGCGGACGCCCCCGCCACCGTCGCCGCCGCCGACTTCGACGCCAACGGCTCGGTGGATGCCATCGTCAGCTACTACATCGGCGGCAAAAGCTACCCGATGGCCTCGCGCGATGAACTCCTCGGGCAGATTAACGCGCTCAAAAAGCGCTACACGGATTACGCCTCGTACGCGAACGCGACCTACGAAGACCTTTTCACGCCTGAGCAGCGGCGCGGCGCAGTCCAACTGCGCGCCGTCACGTTCGAGAGCGCCGTGTTCGTCAACGACGGCGGCACGTTTCGCCGCGTGGCGCTGCCCGCAGAGGCGCAGGTGTCCCCCGTGCGCGCCGTGCTCGTCCAGGATTTCGACCGCGACGGCACGCCGGATATCCTCGTGGCGGGCAACGATTTCGCCGCTAGGGCGCAGGAAGGGCGCTACGACGCCGGGCGCGGACTTTTCCTTCGGGGCGATGGCGCAGGGGGCTTCCAACCCTTCTCGGTGCGGGCATCCGGCTTCTACGCCCCGGGCGACGTGCGCAAACTTGCGCTGTTGAAAACCACGCGTGGATCGGTCGTCGTCGTCGCCCGTAATGATGCCACGCTGTCCACTTTTGGCGTTCTGTGATGTCTCGCACGTACCCGCTTCTCCTCGCGCTCGCGCTCCTCGCCGCGTGCCGCACCGCCCCTCCCGAGCAGCCGCTCAGCGAGGCCACCGAGCGTGCCGTCATGCACCAGAGTGTGCAGGCGCTGACAGACGTGATGGTGCACGACATCTTCTCGCCGCCTCAGGCTGCTCGCGCCTACGCCTATCCGCTCGTGGCCTACTACGAAGCCTACCGCGATCCGCAGTCGGGCTACGCCAGCTATGCCGGGCAACTCAACGGACTCGGCGCGCTGCCCCAGAAACCCGAGGGCCGCATCAGCCCGCTCGTGGCGGGAACGCACGCCTTTCTGCGTACTGCCGACGCCTTCGTGTTCTCGCAGGATCGGTTCTCGGAAGATGCCGACGCGATTCGCGCGCGCCTCCAGGCCCTCCATCTGCCCGCCGACGTCTACGCGCGCTCGGTCACCTACGGCGATGCCGTCGCCGATGCCGTGCTGGCGTGGATGAAGACCGACGGCTACGCCGAGAGCCGCACGCGCACGCGCTACGCCACGCAGGACGGTGCCGGTCAGTGGCGGCCCACGCCGCCCGCCTACATGGAACCTGTCGAGCCGTTCTGGGGCACGCTGCGCCCGTTCGCGCTCGACTCGGCCGGGCAGGTCGCCATCGCGCCACCGCCGCCGTTCGATCTCACCGCAGGGTCGGATTTCTACGGCGACATGATGGAAGTCTACACCGTCCAGAAGACCCTCACCGACGAGCAGCGCGCCATCACCGCCTTCTGGGATTGCAACCCCTTCGTCGTTCACGCCCAGGGGCACCTGAGCTACGGCGCCAAGAAAATCTCGCCCGGCGGTCACTGGATGGGCATCACCGCGACCATCACCGAGGCGCACGCCGACGCGCCCGTGCAGACGCTCGCCACGTACAGCCAGGTCGCCCTCGTCCTCTCGGATGCGTTCGTCGCCTCGTGGGAGGAGAAGTACCGCAGCAACCTCATCCGCCCCGAAACCGTCATCCGCGATGCCGTCGATCCGCTCTGGCAACCCGTGTTGCAGACGCCGCCGTTCCCCGAATACCCGAGTGGCCACAGCGTCATCTCGACCGCCGCTGCGACGGTGCTGACCTCGATTTACGGCCCCGACGTGGCGTTCGTAGATACCAGCGAAGTGCGCTTCGGCCTGCCCTCGCGCTCGTTCACGTCGTTCTACGACGCCTCTGAGGAAGCCGCCATCAGCCGGTTGTACGGCGGCATCCACTACCGCCCCGCCATCGAAAAAGGCATCGAGATGGGCCGCCACGTGGGCGAGATCGCCACGTCCCGGATCGCCCTCCGCCCCGAAGGACTGGCAGCGCAGTGACGGGCGGTGCCGTGTTAGTGGACACGGGGCGCACCATGGTGCGGGTGCGTAGCGCGCTGGCCCTATTGAATTCGGTGTTCGACTTCTGAACGGGACGCAATGAACTGAGCCCCTCCCATCAAACCGAACCCCCGCAACCTGTAGAGACGTGCCCCGGCACGTTTGTACCACCAGCCCCTCGTCCTTCCCTATTCCGACCTCCGCCTTTCCACTTCCAACTTTCCAACAATGCCCGACCGCCGCACTTTTCTCCGCCTCGGCGCTGCCGGAGGACTTTCGCTGGGCTTGCCCTCGTTCAGGTTTGCCCGTACGCCGTCCGTCAACAAGCCCATCGTGATTTCGACCTGGAATTTCGGGCTGGAGGCCAACGGCGCGGCGTGGGCGGTGCTCGAAAAAGGCGGCTACGCCCTCGACGCCGTCGAGCAGGGCGTGCGCGTGCCCGAGGCCGACCCGGAGATCACGACCGTGGGCCTCGGCGGACGGCCCGACCGCGATGGGCGCGTGACGCTCGACGCCTGCATCATGGACGAGAAGGGCGACTGCGGCTCCGTCGCATTTCTCGAAAACGTGCTGCACCCGATCTCCGTCGCCCGCATGGTGATGGAGCGGACGCCCCACGTGATGCTCGTCGGCGAGGGCGCGCAGCGGTTCGCCATCGAGCAGGGCGTGCCCACGCAGAACCTGCTCACACCCGAAGCCGAGGCCGAGTGGCGCGCGTGGCTGCACGAAAACCCCGAGGACACCCGCGCGATCATCAACGTCGAGAACCACGACACCATCGGGATGCTTGCCCTCGACGAGGCCGGGCGACTCTCCGGGGCCTGCACGACGAGCGGGGCCGCGTGGAAACGACACGGGCGCGTGGGCGACTCGCCCCTCATCGGCGCGGGCCTGTACGTCGATGGCGACGTCGGCGCGGCGACGGCGACGGGCTGGGGCGAGGCCGTCATCCGGGCGTGCGGCTGCCACCTCGTCGTCGAGCTGATGCGGCAGGGCCACAGCCCGGAGGAGGCATGCAAGCGCGCCGTGGACCGGGTGATCGCCAAAAACCCCGACTACCGCGACATCCAGGTGGGCTTTCTCGCGCTCGACGTGAACGGGCAGGTGGGCAGCTACTGCATCCAGCCGGGCTTCAACTACGCCGTCTACGACACCACCGGCTTCCGTCTCCTCGATGCCGACAGCCACCTCTGAACCCACTCGATTGCCTGTGCGCTTTTTTTTGCTGCTGAGCCTCGTCCTCGCGGCTCCCGCTGCGGCTCAGACGTGGGACGCCATGCGCGACATCGTTCCGCGTGGCTACGTCGCGTACCGCGCGTCCACGCCCCTCGTCATCGACGGCAAGACGGACGAAAGGGCGTGGCTCGATGCGCCGCAGACCGAACTGTTCGTGGACATCGAGGGCGAAGACCACCCGCGCCCGCGCTACGCCACGCGCGCCCGGATGCTGTGGGACGATGATTTCCTCTACGTCTCCGCCCACCTCGCCGAGCCACACGTCTGGGGTGACAGCACTGAGCGCAACACGGTCGTCTTTTACGACAACGACTTCGAGGTTTTCCTCGACCCCGATGGCGACAACCACGGCTACTACGAGTTCGAGATGAACGCGCTCAACACCATCTGGGAGTTGACGCTCGAAAAGCCGTACAAAGACGGCGGCCCGGCCCGCGACCCCACCAACCTGCCCGGCCTCCGCTCGGCGGTGTTTGTCGATGGCACGCTCAACGCCGCCCACGACGAAGACCGGGGCTGGTCGGTCGAGATCGCGTTTCCGTGGAAGGCGCTGGCGTCCTACAATCCGGGCCGCGCGACGCCACCCGCGCCCGGCGACTACTGGCGCGTCGGCTTTTCGCGCGTCGAGTGGCAGCACGAGATCACACCGGGCGGCGACTACCGCAAGATTCCGGGCCTGCGCGAGGCCAACTGGGTGTGGTCGCCGCAGGGCATCATCGACATGCACCGGCCCGAGCGCTGGGGCTTCGTGCTCTTCACCGACGCGCCGCCCGGCACGGCGTCGTTCACGCCCGATCCTACGCTCCCTGCACGCGACCTGCTGATGGCCATTTACCACGCGCAGAAAAGCTACCACGCGGCGCACGAGCGCTGGGCGGCGACGCTCGACGCCCTCGGCCTCGCCCCCGCCGACCTCCGCACCGAAACGGCGCGCATCACCGGCTTCACGTCCTCCGAAACCGGCTACGTCGTCACCGCCGTCGTTCGTTTGCCGGATGGATCGGAAAAGACGCTCTACACGAACGAGCGTTCGCGTATCTGGTCGGAATGACCTCAGCGCAGGGCGTCGTGGAGTGTGCGGAGCAGCGTGCCGGTAGAGTCGGCGTTGTACTGCCAGAACATGACGCCGCCGAGCCCCTGAGCCTGCACGAAGGCGGCTTTGGCGCGCAGCGCGTCGGGGCTTTCGTAGCTGATGAAGTGGCGCGTGGTGGGGTTCCAGAGCGCGGCTGCGCGCGCGTCGGCGTCCCACTGCTGCACGTAGCCGCTGCCGTCGGTGAAGAGGGGCAGGAGGGCGGCGTAGCCGATGCTGCCCGCCTCGCCCGTGTAAGGCTGCCCGAAGCCGCCGTTCTGCGCCGTCACGCCCTGCCAGTCGTGCCCGTAGAACGCGGCCCCGATGACGATCTTCCCGGCGGGAACGCCCGCCTCGCGGAAGAGGCGCACCGCCTCCGACGTAGACGGCGCGTCCTGCATCGCCGCGCTCGGATACAGGTTGGCGTGGTGGCCCGTCACCGCCGTCCACGGCCCGTGGAAATCGTACGTCATCAGGTTGACGAAATCGAGGTGCTGCTGCACCTCGGCCATGTCGGTGTGCGCGAGGTAGGAGGCGCCAGAACCGGCGGCGATGGTGAGCAGGTACGGGCGCTTTTCCCGGTCGTCCCGCGCCGTCTGCGCGTCGAGGTGCGCGCGGAGGGTTTCGAGCAGCAGCGTGAAGTTGCCTTTGTCCTCGGGCCGGAACACGTTGTCCTCGCCTTTCTGGCCGGGGTATTCCCAGTCGAGGTCCAGCCCGTCGAGGCGGTGCCGCACCATGAGATCGACGGCCGAGCGGGCGAAGCGCTCGCGGGATTCGGGCGTGAGCGCGGCGTCGGAGAAGTAGTTCGACCACGTCCATCCGCCGACGGAGATCAGCACGCGCAGCTCCGGGTTTCGGGCGCGCAGACCCACGAGCGCGGCCAGGCGGGCCGCGTCGTCGGGGCGTTCGAGCACCACGTCGCCTTCCGCTGTCACGTTGGCGAAGGCGTAGTTGAGGTGCGTGAGCCGCTCGGCGTCCACGCTCCCCAGGCTGCCGAGCGTGCCGCCGTAGAGGTAGCCGACGAGGTAGGGCGTGGAAGGGGGCGCAGAGGCCGCCCCTTTCTCCGACAGCGAGCCACAGGCCGTCAGCGCCGCGCAGGCCGTGACGAGGGCGCAGGAAAAGGTCAGAAAGGGCTTCATGTCAGTCGAACGGCGGGCGGTAATGAACCTGCATCACGTTGAGGCGGCGCAGTTGCATGGGCAGGCGGCGCTGGAAATCGGCCCAGTCGCGGCTGCCTTTGGGCGACCACACCACCTCGGCGAGCGCCAGCGCGCGCGGGTAGACCATGTACTCGACCTTGTCGTCTGTCTTGATGTACTCGCGCCACAGGTTGGCCTGCGCGCCCAGCACGTGCTTGGCCTCCTCGTCGGAGTAGCTCTCCGGCACGGGTTCGTAGGCGTAGACGTCCTCCAGCGTCGTCATGCCGCCGATGGCCAGCGGCTCGGAGGCGGGGTCGCCCTGGAAGTGGTCGAAGTAAAGCGTGCTGTTGGGCGTCATGATGAGGTCGTTTCCCTGCGCCGCCGCCAGCGCCAGCGCCTCCTTGTTCCAGTCGCGCCAGAACATGAGCGTCGCCGTCGGGCTGAGGCCGCCCTCGACGATCTCGTCCCAGCCGATGACGCGGCGGCCGTGCTGGTTGAGGAAGCGTTCGATGCGGCGCACGAAGTAGCTCTGGAGCGCCTTCTCGTTGGCGTGCTGCTCGCGCTGCACGGGCGTGTCGCCCGGCACAGCCTCGCGGACGCCCAGCCCTTCTCGCTGGATGACCTCCTGCGCGAGTGGGCTCTCGGCCCAGCGGGTCTTCGGAGCCTCGTCACCGCCGATGTGGACGTACTCGCCGGGGAAGAGGTCGATCACCTGGGTGAGCACGGTTTCGAGAAACGCGAACGTCTCTTCCTTGGGGCAGAAGATGTCCTCGAAGACGCCCCACTTCGACTCGACGGTGAACGGTCCGGCGGTACACGCGAACTCGGGATAAGCCGCGAGGGCTGCCGTCGCGTGCCCCGGCATCTCGATCTCGGGGATGACGGTGATGTGGCGCTCTGCGGCGTATGCGACGACATCCCGGATCTCGTCCTGCGTGTAGAATCCGCCGTGGCGCACGTCGTCGTAGGCATGCGGCTGGTTGCGGTAATGGCCGATGAGGGTGCTGTCGCGCCACGCGCCCACGGTCGTCAGGCGGGGGTAGCCCTTGATTTCGATGCGCCAGCCCTGGTCGTCGGTCAGGTGCCAGTGGAAGCGGTTGAACTTGTAGAGCGCCATCAGGTCGAGGTAGCGCTTGACGAAGTCCACCGAGGCAAAGTGGCGCGACACGTCGAGGTGCAGTCCGCGGTACGAAAAGCGCGGCGCGTCGGTGATGGCGACGGCGGGCAGGTCCCACACGAAGTCTGTGCCACCGGGGTCGATGCCGCCGCGCTCGACGGCCGGGGGCAACATCTGGCGCAGCGTCTGCGCGCCGTAGAACAGCCCGGCAGTGGTCTTCGCCCGCACCACGGCGCGCGTGGGCGTCACGTCGACGGCATAGCCTTCGTCTCCCAGGTCCGCGTCCGCGTCCAGCAGGAACGCGATGGCGCCATCGCGCGCGTCCGTGCCGGCGTGGACGGGCATCGGCAGCAGCGAGGCCTGCCGGATGCGCTGCGCCCACGCCTCGCCCATCGGGACGGCTTCGGGCGAGGCGACGACCGCTGTGGTAGGCGTGAGGACGAACGTCCCGGTGCGGGCTTCGAGGTGCTGCGGCTGCGGAACGACGGCATAGCGCTGCGCATCCTGCGCGCGCGCAGCGGTAGAGGCAAGCGCCAGAACGAGGACCAGGGCGAGCAGAAAAACGCGCATGGCAGTCAGGTAAGCCAGAGGAGGGCGGTGAGGGGCAAAATACCATCCGCCGGCAGAGAAGGCACGCCCGAAGCGCGAACGCAGACGATCCCTACCGCGCCGCCAGCCGCCGCGCCACCGTCATGTGGAACACCGGCTGGCGTTCTTCGAGCGTCACCATCACCTCGCCCTCGTCCTGCATGTCGAGGAGTACGTGGCCCAGCACGGCCTGCAACTCGCGTGAGCGCTGCCCGGCGAGGCGCTCGTGGTACAGCGCGTCGAGGCGGGCGGCGAGGGCGGCGGGAAACGATTCGGGGGCGGCCACGCCGGGCACCGCGGGAGCGGTGAAGGCGCTGTAGGCCACGTCCACCGTGGTGCCGTACTCGTGCGTGCTGGTGCCGCTCGTGGCGTTGGGATTGGTGCGGCGCAGGGCCGCCTGCGCGTCGGGCGTGCGGAGCGCCGACGTGATTTCGAGGCGGAAGGGCGGCAGCCCCATCGCGGCGAGGGCGTCGTGGAAGCGCTGCCCGAGGCGCGTCAGCAGCGCCTCCGCGTCCGGGGTGACGAGGGGGACGAGTGGTCGAGTTTACGCACGATCCAGTAGTCGGTGGTGTCGGGCAGGCGGACGAGGCGGCGTTGCTCGACGAGCGCGGCGCGGCCCTCGGGGGTTTCGGTGCCGGTGGCACCGAGCATCCGGGCGCGGGCGAGTTGGTCGCGGTTGGGGTATCGGCTCAGCGCGGCTTGCTCGCGGCGCGTCAGCAGCGCCACGGGGTGGAGGAGGGCGTCGAGGGAATCGACGTGCCGGGTGAGCGTGCTGAGGTAGTCCGCCAGCGTGGCGACGGGCATTGAGGCCGCAGGCGGCTGCGGCGTGGGGCGCACGGCGGGAGGCTCGGAGGTGCAGCCGGAGGCGAGCGCGAGCGCGGCGAGCAGAGCGGCGAGGCGCGGGCAGGAGAACATCGGACGGGCAGCAGGTGGATCTTCCACAAGGTAGCTTTCGTGTGCCCGCCCTCCTCCCGATTCCCCATGCACCACATCGTCATCCTCGGAGCCGGTTTTGGCGGCCTCAACGCGGCGCGGGCACTGCGGCGCGACGACGTGCGCGTCACGCTCGTCGACCAGCACAACTACCACGCCTTCCAGCCGCTGTTCTACCAGGTGGCGACGGCGGGATTGGAGCCTGCCGAGATCGCGCACAACGTGCGCGACGTGCTCCACGACGCGCCCAACGTCCATTTCCGGCTGGGCAGCGTGACGGGCATCGACCTTGGCGCGCGGCGCGTGACGCTCTCCGACGGCCCGCCGCTCGGCTACGACATGCTCATCGTGGCGACGGGCGCGGTGACGAGTTTCTACGGCGTCGAGGGCGCCGAGGCGCACAGCTTCCCGCTCAAAAGCCTCGGGGATGCCGTGCGGCTTCGCAACCACACGCTGCGCGCCTTCGAGACGTTCGACGTACTGGGTGAGGCCGCCCCGCCGGGTACGCTGACGTTCGTGGTGGTGGGCGGTGGTCCCACGGGCGTCGAGACGGCGGGCGCGCTCGCCGAACTCATCGACACGCCGATGCGGCGCGATTTCAAGACCTTCGACGCTGCCGAAAAGGCGCGGGTGCTGCTCGTCGAGCGCGGGGAGGACGTGCTCGATGCCTACCCACCTCGCCTCCGGCAGTACGCCCGGCGCGCGCTCGAAAAGCGCGGCATCGAGGTGCGGACGAACGCCGCCGTGGCGCACGTCGAGGCGGGGGGCGTGGTGCTCGACGGCGGAACCCGCATCGACACCTGCACGCTCGTCTGGGCGGCGGGCGTGGCGCCGAGTCCGGTCGTCGGGATGCTGGGCGTGCCGCTGTCGAAGAGCCACCGCGTGGTGGTTGCGCCGGATCTGTCCGTCCCCGGCCACCCCGAGGTGTTCGTCATCGGCGACGCGGCGTCGGCGCGGGACGCCGAGGGGCGCGAGTTGCCGCAGCTGGCGCCCGTGGCCATGCAGCAGGCGCGGCACGTGGCGAAGGTGCTCACGGCGCGGCGGCACGGGAGGCCGGGGGACGCCTTCCGCTACAACGACCGCGGCACGATGGCCACCATCGGGCGCAACGCCGCCGTGGCCGACGTATACGGGCGGGTGAAGATCACCGGGTTCGTGGCGTGGCTCGCGTGGGCTTTTCTCCACCTCTACATGCTCATCGGCTTCCGCAACCGCGCCAACGTCTTCGTCAACTGGATCTACTCGTATTTCACCTACGACCGCGGGGCGCGGCTGCTCTTCGATCCGTCCCCGGCACGTGAAAATCCGGGCGGCAGCACGCCCTGAACGGCTCCGTTGCCCTACTTTCGCAGGGCTCCTCCTCCTTCTGTCCCTGGCTTCATGCGCGCACCGGCGGCTCTGCTTGTCTGTATCCTGAGTGTGATGGGAGGCGCGTGTGCCGGTGGCGAAGAGAGCGACGTCCCCGTGGGCGTGCCAGGCGATTCCACCGAGGTCGTGCCGGTGCAGATGGATTACGAGGTCATCCTCGTCGGCGCGATGCCCGACACGCTCCGGGGCCCCGCGCACGCGGGCGACGTCGTAGACGCTCAGAGTGGCCAGACCGTCGCCGTCATCCGGCTCGACACCGGCTTCGACTTCGGCGGCGGCTTCTTCCTGACCTATGGCGACGCCCAGCTCCCCGCACCCGGCGTGTACACCGTCGAGCCGTTCCCGGCAGACTCCATCCGCGACGCTGGGCTGCCAGTGAGCTTCTCGGCGCGCTACCGGCGGGGTCTGCTCATCAACCTGCGCGCCACCGAGGGCACCGTGCGCCTCGACGAGGTGTCGGACTCGCTCGTGGCAGGTTCGTTCGACATCTCGCTGACGGGCCTGCTGGCGCTCCCCGGCGGTGCGCCGCGCGAAGGCAGCGTGCGTGCGCTGGGCGAGTTCCGCGCGCACACCACAGGCGCCGGGTACATCATCGGCTTTTGAGGGGGGCGCTCGGCTTCGCCTCGCGGTTGGATGGTTGGTCGAAGTACAGTGTTCGAGGTATCGGGTGCGCGCTCAACCCCGGCAGTACCACGTACCCTGTACCTTTCTGTTGTTTCTAACCAACCCGGCAACCCTCCATGCCCGATCCGCTGCGCCTCGACCTTCCCGTGCTGCTGCCCGGCATTCCCGACGCGCGCGATGCGTGCGTGGCCCGGTTGACGGACGCGCTGAACGCCACCGAGGGCGTAGAGCGCGCGCACATCCGCCCGGCGGAAGGGGCGACGCCCGCGCAGGTGTGCATCCACTACGACCCCGACCGGCTGTCGCTGCCGCGCATCCGGCGCATCGCCGAGGCGGCGGGGGGGCGCATCACCGAGCGCTACGGCCATGTCGTGTGGGATGCCGACGGGCTGGGCCATCAGCGCCGCGCCCGCACCGTCGCCGAGCGGCTGGAAAAAACCGAAGGCGTCGTCGAGGCCGAGGCCAACGCCTCCGGCCCCATCCGCATCGAGTTCGACCGCACCCGCATCGACGAGGCTGCGCTGCGCCGCCGGCTCGCGGAGATGGATGTGCGCGTGACGACAGCGGAGGAACCCCGAGGGGACGAGCACGCGGGGCACGACCACGCGCCCGGCGTGGCGCACGAGGAGGGCGAACCCGGGAGCGAGCACGGGCACGCGCACGGTGGCTTCCTGGGCGAAAAAGCCGAGGTCGTCTTCGCCATCGCCTCGGGCGTGTGCGTGGGGCTGGGCTGGGCGCTGGGCGCGTTCACCGCCGTCGCGGCGTGGATTCCGCTCGCGCTGTTCGTCGGTGGCTACTTCTTCGGCGGCTTTTTCACCGTGCGCGAGGCCATCGGCAGCATCCGCGCGGGGCGCTTCGAGATCGACTTCCTGATGATCGTCGCCGCTCTCGGCGCGGCGCTGCTGGGCGAGTGGTTCGAGGGCGCGCTGCTGCTGTTCCTCTTCTCGCTGGGCCACGCGCTCGAACACTACGCGATGGGCCGCGCGCGCCGTGCCATCGAAGCCCTCGCCGAACTCGCGCCCAAAACGGCCACCGTGCGGCGCGACGGGCAGGAGCGCGAAGTCCCCGTCGCCGACCTCGTCGTGGGCGATACCGTCGTCGTCAAAACCAATGCCCGTCTGCCCGCCGATGGCTTCGTCGTGAAAGGCACGAGCGCCGTCAACCAGGCACCCGTCACGGGCGAGAGCGTGCCCGTGGACAAGGCGCCCGTGCCCGACCTCGAGAAAGCCCTCGCCGACCCCAACGTGCTCGACGCCCGTCACCGCGTCTTCGCCGGGACGATCAACGGCAGCGGCGCGCTCGAAATCGTCGTCACGAAGCCATCGTCGGAGTCCACGCTGGCGCGCGTGGTGCAGATGGTGACCGAGGCCGAGACGGAGCGCAGCCCCACGCAGCGCTTCACCGACCGCTTCGAGAAAGTCTTCGTGCCTGCCGTGCTGGGGCTGGTGGTGCTGCTCCTTTTCGCCTTTGTGGTGGTGGACGAGCCGTTCAGCGCCAGCTTCTACCGGGCGATGGCTGTGCTGGTGGCGGCGAGTCCGTGCGCGCTCGCCATCGCCACGCCCAGCGCCGTCCTCAGCGGCGTGGCCCGGGCCGGGCGCGGCGGCGTGCTCGTCAAGGGTGGCGGACCGCTCGAAAACCTCGGCACGCTGCGCGCCATCGCCTTCGACAAAACGGGCACGCTCACCGAGGGCGCGCCGCGCGTGACAGACGTGGTGGCCGCCGAGGGCGTGGACGCGGTGCGGCTGCTCGAAACCGCCGTCGCCGTTGAACGATTGAGCGACCATCCGCTGGCGCAGGCCGTCGTCCGCCACGGCGACGAAAAGGGCACCACGCGCGTCGAGGCGGAAAACCTCGAGAGCATCACCGGGCGCGGCATCCGGGCCGACATCGGCGGCGAGGCGGTGTTCATCGGCAAGGACGACCTGTTCGCCGAAATCGAGGGGCCGCCGCTGCCCGAGGCGATCCGCGAAACGATCCAGAAACTCGAACGCGACGGGCGCACGACGATGATCGTCCGCCGGGGCGAAGCCTACCTCGGCGCGCTCGGGCTGATGGACACGCCGCGAGAAGCCGCCCGTGCCACCATCGAGAAGCTCCGCGCACTCGGCATCGAACGCATGGTGATGATCTCGGGCGACAACCAGCAGGTGGCCGAGGCCGTGGCGCGGGCCGTCGGGCTCGACGAGGCGCGCGGCGACCTGCTGCCCGAGGACAAGGTCGAGACGATCAAAAAACTCAGCCAGGTCGCGCCCGTGGCGATGGTGGGCGACGGCGTCAACGACGCGCCCGCGATGGCGCACGCCACCGTCGGCATCGCGATGGGCGCAGCAGGCAGCGACGTGGCGCTCGAAACCGCCGACGTGGCACTCATGTCCGACGACCTGGCGCAGCTTCCGTTTGCCGTCGGCCTCTCGCGCAAAACACGCGGCATCATCCGGCAGAACCTGTGGATGAGCCTCGGCATGGTGGCCTTTCTCGTGCCCGCCACCATTTTCGGCCTCGGCATCGGCCCCGCCGTCGCACTGCACGAGGGCAGCACGCTCGTCGTCGTCTTCAACGCGCTGCGGCTGCTGGGGTACAGAGGGTGAGGGGTGCGCTCACGATTCCCACCAACGACCAGCTCACTCCGCCTCCATCTCCACGAGCAGCGTGCCTTTCGTCACCGCCTCGCCCGGGGCGACGTGGACGCGCGCGACGGTCGCGGCGTGTTGGGCTTTGATCTCGTTCTCCATCTTCATCGCTTCGAGCACGAGCAAGCCCTGGCCCGGCTCTACGGCCTCGCCGGGCTGCACGCGTACGTGGAGGACGAGGCCGGGCATGGGGGCGCGGACCTCGCGCTGTGCCGCCGCCTCGCCGGTGTCGAGGCCGAAAGATTCGAGCAGAAGGCGCTGCGCGTCGCTGACGTCGACGACGATCCGGGTGCCGTCCACGCGCAGCGTAAGCGTGTCGCCGTCGCGCCCTTCGAGCGTCACGCGGTGCGGATGGCCGTCCACGGTGAGCACGTAGTTGTGGCCGTGCGTGGGCACGAGCGTCGCCTCGCGCGGCGTGCCGTCGAGTGTGAGGCCGGTGGGGCCGTTTTCGAGGGCGAAATCGTCGTCGCCGATGCGGACGCGGTACGTTTCGGAAAGGGTAGCCATCGGAAGAGGTCGAGGAGGCGTGGAACGAGAACGCAATATCGCACCTTCTCGACGCTCCGTCCCATCTGCCCGCCGCCGTGCCCGCGCTGCCCACCGAACTCACCCCCGATCTGCTGCTCTCGGCGTACGCCTCGGGCGTCTTCCCGATGGACGACCCCGAGCGCGGGTTGCTCTGGTTTCGCCCCGATCCGCGCGGCCTGATCCCGCTCGACGACCGCTTCCGGGTGACGAAAAACCTGGCGAAAACCGTGCGGCGCGGCGTGTTCGACGTACGCGTGGACACGGCCTTCGAGGCGGTGATGCGGGCCTGCGGCGACCGCGACGAGACGTGGATTTCGCCGCGACTCGTGGACGCCTACGGACGGCTGCACACGCTGGGGTTCGCGCACAGCGTCGAGTGCTGGCAGCAGGGCGTGCTCGTCGGCGGACTCTACGGCGTGGCACTCGGCAGCGCGTTCTTCGGCGAGTCGATGTTTCACACCGCGCGCGACGCCTCCAAGGTGGCGCTCGTCCACCTCGTCGAACAGCTGCGCGTGGGCGGCTTCACGCTGCTCGACACGCAGTGGCTCACGCCGCACCTGGCCTCGTTCGGCGGCTACGAGGTGGCGGCGGACGAATATGAAAACTTGCTGCGGGAAGCGCTTTCGGGAGACGCCACGTGGTGAGGCAGACCCTTTCGGCGCGTTGACGCGTTGTATCCTCTCGCTTATCCACTCCGTCCTGCTATGCGTTTCCGCCCGCGCCACGCCGCGCTTTTGTTGTCCGTGTTGATCGTCGCCTGCGCGCCCACCGCCGACGCCCCACCGCCGACGCCCACCGCCAGCGTGTCCGCCCGGCCCTCACCCGACCCCATCTTCGACCGGCTGATGGACTTCGCCAGGCGCGAGAAGCTGTCGGAGCGCCCGCTCGGCGAGATCATGCAGGCGCTGGGCGAGAAACTGCGCGGCACGCCCTACGTCGCCGGGGTGCTCGACGCGCCTGAGGAAGAAACGCTCGTCGCGCCGCTCGACAAGTTCGACTGCGTGCTGTTCGTCGAAAGTGCGCTCGCGCTCGGACGCGGCATCGCCGAGGAGGATTACTCGTACGACGGCTACCTGCGCCGGATCGAGGAAGGGCGCTACCGAGGTGGCCAGATGAACGGCTACTGCAGCCGTCTCCACTATTTCAGCGATTGGATCCGCGACAACGAGGCGCGTGGGCTCGTCCACAACATCACCGAGGAAATCGGTGGCGTGCGGTACGACAAGACCATCGATTTCATGAGCACGCACCGCAGCAGCTACCCGCGCCTCGTGGCCAGCGACAGCCTCTTCGCGGGCATCGTGGCGATGGAAAACAGCCTGCGCGGCGTGTCGCTCTATTACATCCCGCAGGACGACATCCGCGCCGCCTACGACGACCTTCAGGCAGGCGACATCGTTGCCACGGCCACCCACATCGACGGCCTCGACGTGACGCACACCGGCCTCGTCTACGACGCGGGGGACGGCAAGAAGGGCTTTATGCACGCCTCCACCACCGACGGCGTCAAAATCTCGCCGGATCTCCAGAGCTACATCAAAGGCGTGAAGGTGCAAACCGGCATCATCGTGGCACGTCCGGTGGAGTAGTCACGGGTCATTGGTCATTGGAGAAGCCGTTCAGCAGCAAATGACGAGTGACGCATGACTCATAACAAATGACACCTTCCCCATGGCTGACCTGAATCGTATCGCAGTGTTCACCTCCGGTGGCGACGCACCCGGCATGAATGCGTGCGTGCGCGCCGTCGTCCGCAACGCCGTCGCCAACGACCTCGAAGTCATCGGCGTGCGGCGCGGCTACGCGGGCATGATCGAGGGCGACTTCGTGGAGATGGACGGACGCTCGGTGTCCAACATCGTGCAGATGGGCGGCACGATCCTCAAGAGCGCGCGGTCGAAGGCGTTCCGTGAGCCCGAAGGACGGGCCCTTGCAGCCGAGAACCTCCACAAGATGAACGTCGACGCGCTCGTCGGCATCGGCGGCGACGGCACGTTCCGGGGCGCGGTGCTGCTGCACGAGGAGCACGGCTTCCCCGTCGTCGGCTGCCCCGGCACCATCGACAACGACCTCTTCGGCACCGACGAAACCATCGGCTACGACACGGCCCTCAACACGGCCATCGAAAACATCGACCGCATCCGCGACACCGCCGACGCGCACGACCGCCTGTTTCTGGTCGAGGTGATGGGGCGCGACGCGGGCTTCATCGCCCTCAACTGCGCCATCGGTGGCGGGGCCGAGATGGTGCTCATCCCCGAAACCACCACCAACCTGCGCGACGCCAAAGACCGCATCCTGGCGCTGATGTCGGCGCAGGTGCGCTCCTCCATCGTCGTCGTGGCCGAGGGCGAGGGGCTTGGCGGGGCGGTGCAACTCGAACAGGCGCTGCGCGCTGACGCGGCGTTCGACTTTATCGACCTGCGCGTGTGCATCCTCGGCCACACGCAGCGCGGCGGCTCGCCCACGGCGCGCGACCGGGTGCTGGCTTCGCGCCTCGGCGTCGCGGCCGTCGAGGCGCTCATCGAAGGGCATACCAACGTGATGATGGGCGTCATCGACGGCGAGGTGGCGATGACGCCCATGCGGAACGTCTTCAGCCGCCGCAAGAACATCAACTTCGAGCTCATCAAGCTGACGCAGTTGCTGAGCTGAGATTTTCGGCAGGCGGCCAGGGCGTGAAGCGCGGGTGTCACCGGGGGCGGGTAACGTGGTCCATTCACCCACTCAACTCCCTTCGACCGATGGCACAGACCTCCGAAATCAGCACCACCGTCGTCCTCACGCCCGAGCAGCTACGCCAGCACTGGCAGGACCACCGCCTCCTGACGCGCCGCGTGATCGACGCCTTCCCAGACGAGGCGCTGTTCTCCTTCTCCATCGGCGGGATGCGACCGTTCGCCGAGCTGGCCGCCGAGATGCTGTCCGTCGGCGTGCCCACGCTGCGGGGGATTGTCACGGGTGAGTGGGAGAGCTTCTCCGACCGCTCCGTCGCCTCCAAGGCCGAGCTTTTGCAGAAGTGGGACGCGGCCACGGAAGAAATCGACCGCCTGTGGCCGACGATCCCGCCGGGTCGTTTTCAGGAAATCGATACGGCCTTCGGGCAGTGGAAGGGGCCGGGTTACGAGCTGCTCTGGTACGCGCTCGACAACGAGATCCACCACCGGGGGCAGGGTTACGTGTACCTGCGCGCCCTCGGCATCGAGCCGCCGCCGTTCTACGCGCGGGGCGCATGGGCGTAGGCCCGTAACGGATGGGCAACAGGGGCGTGAGATTATTTTTTAGACGCAACTAAAAATTGCGGCATCGGTACGGGGATCGGTTTTCCAGAGAAGATCGCCCATGCGCCTGTTGCTGCTGCTCGCCGTGCTGCTCACCGCCTGCCGCCCCGCCGACACGGGCGCGGCAGGCCCCATTTCCGACCGCCCCATCCGCGTCGTCGCCACGACGAGCCTGGTGGCGGACCTGGTGCGCGAGGTCGGCGGCGACCGCGTGGAAGTCGAGGGGCTGATGGGGCCGGGCGTGGATCCGCACCTCTACCAGGCCTCTGAGGGCGACGTATCGCGCATGAGCGGTGCGGACGTCATCATGTACAACGGCCTGCACCTCGAAGGCCGGATGGCCACGCTGTTCGAGCAGATGGCGCGGTCGGGGCGGCGCACGACGGCGGTGGCGGAAGGCCTCGGCCCCGACGCGCTCATCGCGTCGGCGCAGTTCGCGTCCAACTACGACCCGCACATCTGGAACGACCCCGGCCTCTGGGCGCGCTGCGCCGCCGAGGTGGCACGCGCGCTGGGCGAGATCGACCCGTCGCGGGCGGAGGTCTTCGAGGCCCGCGCCGCCGACTACGCCCGCTCGCTCGACAGCCTCTGCAGCGTGGGTGGAAGGGCGCGTCGCCGAGATTCCGGCGGAGGCCCGCGTGCTCGTCACCGCGCACGACGCCTTCGCGTACTTCGGGCGGACGTTCCAGGTGCAGGTCGAGGGTTTGCAGGGCCTCTCGACGGCGACGGAGGCGGGCACGGCGGACGTGCAGCGGCTGGCCGCGTTCATCGCGGAGCAGCGCATCCCCGCCATCTTCGTCGAATCGTCGGTGTCGCCGCGCTCCATCGAGGCCGTCCGCGAGGCCGTCCGCGCGCGCGGCTTCGACGTGCAGATCGGCGGCAGCCTGTATTCCGACGCGCTTGGCTCTCCTGGCTCGGGCGCAGATACCTACGCGGGCATGATGCGCGCCAACGTCCGCACCATCGTCGCCGCCCTCGCGCCATGACGCCTGCCTCCGACACCGAAGCCGCCCTCCGCGTCGACGACCTCACCGTTGCCTACCGCGACAAGCCCGTGCTGTGGGACATCGACCTCGTCGTTGATCCGGGCGTGCTGATGGCGATCGTCGGCCCCAACGGCGCGGGCAAGACGACCTTTATCAAGGCCATCCAGAACCTCATCCCCCGCGCCTCCGGCGACGTGCGTGTGTTCGGGCAGCCCTACGAGCGCGCGCGCCGCCGGGTGGGCTACGTGCCGCAGCGCGGCAGCGTGGACTGGGACTTTCCCACCACCGTCCGCGACGTAGTGACGATGGGCCTCTACGGCAAGCTGGGATGGCTCAAGCGCCCCGGAAAAGCCGAGCGCGCCCTCGCCGACGAGACGCTGCACCAGGTGGGCCTCGACGGCCTCGGCGACCGGCAGATCGCGCAGCTTTCGGGCGGGCAGCAGCAGCGCACTTTTCTCGCCCGCGCGCTCATCCAGGACGCCGACGTGTACCTCATGGACGAGCCGTTCCAGGGCGTCGATGCCACCACCGAGCGGGCCGTCGTGGAGCTGCTGCGGACGCTGCGAAGCCGGGGCAAGACGGTGCTCGTCGTCCATCACGACCTGCAGACGGTGGGCGAGTATTTCGACGAGGTGTTCCTGCTCAACGTCCAGAAAATCGCCAGCGGCAGCGTGGACGCAGTGTTCACCGAGGCCAACCTGAAGCAGGCCTACGGCGGTCACCTGACGCTGCTGCCCGAACGCGGACCCGCCTGAGCCATGATGGACGCCCCTTTCCTCGACTACACGCTGCGGACGGTGGCGCTGGGCGCAGCGCTGCTGGGCGCGGTGAGCGGCGCGCTGGGCACCTTTGCCGTGCTGCGCGGCCAGAGCTTGCTGGGTGACGCCATCTCGCACGCGGCCCTGCCGGGCGTGGCGCTGGCCTTCCTTTTCACGGGCGCGAAGACGCCGCTCGTGTTGCTGCTCGGCGCGGCGGTGGCGGGGTGGCTGGGCACGCTGGCCGTCTCGGCGGTGTCGCGCGCACCGCGTGTGCGCTACGACAGCGCGCTGGCCATCATGCTGGCCTCGTTCTTCGGCTTTGGGCTGGTGCTGCTCACCTTTATCCAGAAGCGCCCCGACGCGCAGCAGGCCGGGCTGGACAAGTTTCTCTTCGGGCAGGCGGCGGCGCTCGTGGCGCGCGACGTGTACACGATGGCGGCCTTCGGGCTGGCGGCCGTCGTGGTGCTGGTGCTGTTCTGGAAAGAGTTCAAGATTCTCGTCTTCGACCCGTCATTCGCCGCGTCGGTGGGGCTGCCGGTGAAGAAGCTCGATACGCTGCTGCTCACCCTGCTCGTCGCCGCCATCGTGACGGGCCTCCAGACCGTCGGCGTGGTGTTGATGAGCGCGCTCGTCGTCGCGCCGGGCGTGGCAGCGCGGCAGTGGACGGATCGGCTCAGCGTGACGGTGGGGCTGGCGGCGTTTTTCGGGGCAGCGGCGGGCGTGGCCGGTGCGCTGCTGAGCGCGACGCGCCCGCACCTGCCCACCGGCCCGACCATCGTGCTGTGCGCGACGGCGGTGGTGGTGGTGTCGCTGGTGTTCTCACCGCGCCGGGGTCTGCTGGCGCGTGCGCTGCGGGGCAGGCGGCCCGTCGCGCCCATCCCGCCGAGCGCATGAGCCCGAGCGTCGAAATCCAGCTCATCGCCGCGCTCATCGCCGTGGCGTGCAGCCTGCCGGGCGTCTTCCTCGTGCTGCGCCGCCTGGCGATGCTCAGCGACGCCATCTCGCACGCGATCCTGCCGGGACTCGTCGTCGGCTTCTTCCTGACGCAGGACCTCAACTCGCCGCTGCTCATCGCCGGGGCCGCGCTGACGGGCGTGCTGACGGTGGTGCTCGTCGAGGCGCTCGAAAAGACGCGGCTCGTGGGCGAGGACGCTGCCATCGGGCTCGTCTTCCCCGCGCTCTTCAGCATCGGCGTCGTGCTCATCGCGCAGTTCGCCAACGACGTCCACCTCGACACCGACGCCGTGCTCCTCGGTGAACTCGCCTTCGCGCCCTTCGACCGGCTCCTCTTCAACGGATACGACCTCGGGCCGCGCGCGCTGTGGACGGCGGGCGGCCTCGTGGCGCTCAACGTCGTCTTCGTGACGGTGCTCTTCAAGGAGTTGAAACTGAGCACGTTCGACGCAGGGCTGGCCGCCGCGCTCGGTTTCGCGCCTGCCGCGCTGCACTACGCGCTCATGGCGCTGGTGTCCGTCAACGCCGTCGGCGCGTTCGACGCCGTGGGGTCGGTGCTGGTGGTGGCGCTGTTCGTCGGGCCGCCTGCGACGGCGCACCTGCTCACCGACCGGCTGCGGACGATGCTGGCGCTCTCGGCGGCTATCGGCGCGGCGTGCGCGGTGGCAGGCTACTGGGTGGCGCGCCTGCTCGACGCCTCCATCGCGGGGTCGATGGCGACGACGGTGGGCGTGGTGTTCGGGCTGGTGTGGCTTTTCGCTCCGGAGCATGGACTGGTGACGGCGCGGCGGCGGCAGCGCGAGCAGCGCTTCTTCTTCGCCGAGCACATGCTGCTCATCCACCTGGCTCGCCACGCGGGCACGCCGCGTGAGGGGTGGGAGAGCCGCGAGGCGCACCTGCAGGAGCACTTCGGCTGGGATGCTGACTTCAGCACGGCCATCGTGCGACGTGGGCTGCGCTATGGCCGCATCGCCCGGCACGAGGGCACGCTCCGCCTCACCGACACCGGGCGCGACGAGGCGCACCGGGCGCTCGAAACGCTGTGACAGATATCGCCTGACTTTCCCTACAGCGCGGCGAAGTCGCTGCGCTCGAGGGCTTCGAGGGCCGTGCGGGCTTCGTCGAAGCGCTGCTGCGTGGGCGCAATGAGCTGGCGAACGGTGTCGAGGTCGTCGTCTTTGGCGGCGAGTTCGGCGCGGCGGGCGAGGTCGCTCAACGCCCCGGCCCCGAACATCGCCGCACTCGACTTGAGCGTGTGGACGGCCCGCCGGGCGGTCGGGGCGTCGCCCGCGTCGGTAGCCTCGCGGAGCTGCGCGAGCAGGTCGGCAGCGTCGGTGAGGAAGTCCTCGACGAGGCCGCGAAAGAACTCCGTGTCGTCTTCGCCGAGCGAGGCGCGAAGCTCACGCAGCGTGTCGTAGTTGAGCGCGCCGTCGCCTGCCGGAGTCGGCGCGGCGGTGGGCGCGGCGGCATCTTCAGGGATGGCCGCGCTGCCGAAGCGGCGCAATGCCTGGGCCAGCACCTCGGCGCGCAGCGGCTTGGCGAGGTGCTCGTCCATGCCCGCCTCCAGGCACCGCTGGCGGTCGCTGGCGAGTGCGTTGGCGGTGACGGCGATGATGCGCGGCGGCGAGGCGAGCTTCGCCTGCCGGATGCGGCGCGTGGCTTCGAGGCCGTCCATGACGGGCATCATGATGTCCATCAGCACGATGTCGTAGGCGCGGCGCTGCACGGCCTCGACGGCTTCGAGTCCGTTCTCGACCACGTCGGCGCGGTAGCCGAGGCTGTCGAGCAGGCGGAGGGCCACCATCTGGTTGATGGGGTTGTCCTCGGCCAGCAGGATCCGCAGGTTGGTGCGCGTCTGGGCGGCATGGGTGGCGCTCCCGGCGTCGTCGGCGGGGGCGGGGGCGGCGCGGAGGAGTTCGCTCGTGGCCTGGTAGAGCGCCTCGCGCTGCACGGGCGTCGTCAGCGTGATGACCGTGGTGCCCGAGGGGCGCTGGCCCAGCGGGTGGAATTCCAGCGCGGGCAGGTGCGCCCCGTAGGCGTGCTGCCGTGCGCGGACGAGCAGCCGCGTGCCGCTGCGGTCGCTGAGGGTGGCGCTGTAAAACGCCGCATCGACGCCTGTGGCGTCGAGCACACGCAGCGCTTCGTCCACCGTCGTGGCGGAGAGCACCGTGGCACCCGTGCGCGTCAGCAGGGCGGTCATCATCTGGAGCGTCGGCACGTGCGCGTCGGCGACGAGGACGCTTTTGCCGTTCATGGACTGGGGCATGGTCGTGCGTGCGGGAAAGGACACGGCAAGAGGGGTGGTGAATATAAACGTGGAACCGGCATCGGGGGCCGATACGAGCGAGAGGCTGCCCTGCATGAGCGCGGCGAGGCGCTGCACGATGGCGAGGCCGAGGCCCATGCTGCCGCGCTGCCGCGCCCGCTCGTGGGCGGGGTCGTAGGGGTTGAAGAGGGCGGACTGGCGTGCCTCGCGGATGCCCACGCCGGTGTCGGACACGCGCAGCGTGAGGCGGCAGCGCCCCGGCAGGTCGGCTCCATAGGCCGCTTCGGCGTAGACGACGACCTCGCCCTCGTGGGTGAACTTGACGGCGTTCGAGATCAGGTTGAGCAGGATCTGCCGCATCCGGCTCGGGTCGCCCTCGAAAAAATCGGGGAGGTCGTCGGCGGGTAGGTAGGCCAGGCGCAGGTCTTTCTCCGCCGCCGCGCGGCTGACCATCTCGAAGGCCGACTCGACGAGGCCCCACAACTCGAAGCGCGTCGATTCGAGGCGCAGCCCGCCCGCCTCGATCTTCGAGAAGTCGAGCACGTCGTTGATGGCGGTGAGCACGTTCTCCGCGCTGGCCGACAGCGTCTCGACGATCTCGGCCTGCTCGGCGTTCAGCGGCGTGCCCGTCAACAGCTGCGACATCCCCACGACGCCGTTGAGCGGCGTGCGGAGTTCGTGCGTCATCCGCGTCAGGAAGCGCGAGCGGGCGTCGACCAGCGCGGCCTGTTGTGCCAGTTCGGCCTCCAGCAGCCGCACGCGGCGGCGCAGCGCGGCCACGTCGGCCTCGCGCGCGGCCTCTACGGGCGGCACAGCGACCACCGAGGGGCGGTCTACGAGAACGAGGGCAGGGGAGGGCGGCACGGGAAAGACGGATGGGCAGGCGCTCCTCCTGTCATCGGTGAGGAGCCAGGTCGTCTTAAGCACACCGGGCCACCCAAACGTCGCGTTCCTTACCGACGAGCACGGGCTGTTACGCGGCGACGCGCATCCGCCGCACGTCCTGCACGCGGCGCACGAGCGCCAGCACGAAGCCCATCGACAGGAGGATGATGCCGATCCAGAGCAGACCGATGAACGGCTTCTCGTAGGCCTGCACCACGATCCAGTCCTCCGGCGCGACGCTGGCCCCGTCGATGCCCAGCGACACCTGCCCGTTGTCCACGTTCATCTGCAAAAACGTGATGCCGATGCCCCACGTGTTGATGCGCGCCTGCAAAAATTCTTGCCGTCCGTCGGGCTGCACCACGTAGACGGGGCGCGCGGTTTCGACGACGCCCGTGGCCGTCTCCGTCACCTCGACCACGGCGGCCACGGCCACGGCGGACTCGGGGACGAGGTCTTCGGGTACGTTCGTGTCGTAGCCGACGAATTTGAGCGCGTACTGGCCGTCGTTGACCGAGGCCACCTCGCCCCGCGCCAGGTCGATGCGCCCGCGCTCGGCTTCCTCGGGCGGCGCGAACATCGTGGAGGGCGTGACGGCGGCGTAGATGTCTTTCTCCACGAACGTCTGCACGTCCGGGTGCTGGATCCACTGGTCTTTGCTGCTCTTGTAGACGACCGGCTTCATCTCGAACGTCGATCCGTTCGGGCGCTGGAAGGTGAGCAGGTAGCGGTCGTAGCCCTCGTCGGTCTTCTCGCGCCCGGCATACGTGACGGTGTAATCCGACCCCACGGCCCGCGTCTCGCCGCGCGTGAGGATGAAGTTGTCGCGGCTCTGGCCCGACGACGACGGCATCAGCGCGCCGCCGCGCCCGATGGGCTGCGAGAAGCCGCTCGACGCCAGAATCCCCAGCAGCGTCAGCCCGAGCCCGACGTGCGACAGCGCGCCGCCCGCCAGCCGGAGGTTGCCGCGCCCGATGCGCCACAGCACGAAGGCGTTGCCGTAGAGCGCGAAAAAGCTCGTCAAGAGCAGCATCAGCAGCAGCAGGCCCGTGCCGTACTGCTGCCAGAACACGCCCAGCCCGCCGAAAATCCCTGCCTCGACCGCCTGCGCCGTCTGCGTGGCCGCGGCGTCGAGCGGCTGCACCGACAGCGGCACGAACGGCGTGAGCAGCAGGATCGCCATCGTCGAGACGACCGCCAGCGCCAGCGGGCGCACCACCACGCGGTTGAGCTGCGCCACCGACATCTTGTGCCACCAGAACAGTTGCCCGATGGCCACCAGCCCCATCATGCCGACGGCGATGGGCAGCGACCACTTGTTGTAGAACGTGACGGGCACCGCCGACGGGTTGTCCCGGAAGATGCGCCCGAGGATGGGCGACGACGTGCCCAGGATGATGACGGCGGCGAGCGCGCAGAGCACCATCGCGCCGGAGAAGATCATGAACTCGCGCGACAGGTAGGGCGGCTCGCGCTCGGGGCGCGGCAGCGACGGCCAGCGGTACGCCAGCAGCCCGATCCCCACCACCGCCATCGCGCCCATCCAGACGACGAGTTGCGCCGACAGCCCGAGGTCCACGAACGAGTGGACGGAGATGTCGCCCAGGATGCCCGAGCGCGTCAGGAACGTCGAGTAGACGACGAACATGAAGGCGAGGATCGAGAGCAGGAGGGCGGCTTTGTGGCCGCCGCTGGTCTTTTTCTGCACCAGCATCGCGTGCAGCGCCGCCACGCCGATGAGCCACGGCACGAGCGAGGAGTTCTCGACGGGATCCCACGCCCAGTAGCCGCCGAACGACAGCGTGACGTAGGCCCAGTAGCCGCCCATCGTGATGCCGACGCCCAGCACGGCGAGGCTGACGAGCATCCACGGCAGCGCGGGCCGCACCCACTCGACGTACCGCTTTTTCCACAGCGCCGCGACGGCGAAGGCGAACGGCACGAGCAGCAGCGCGAAGCCGGTGAAAAGCGTCGGCGGGTGGATGACCATCCACGGGTTCTGCAACAGGTCGTTGAGGCCGTTGCCGTCCTGCGGCACGAAGCCCGGCACCTGCAACATCGGCGCCTCGGGAAAGCGCTCGGCGAGCGTCGCAAACGGCGACGAGCCGATGGTGACCGACCCGAATTGGAGGCCCACGATCATCGAGATCAGAAACGCCTGGCACATCGCCACGACGGCCAGCACGGGCATCTCGTAGTCTTTCGGCACCCACCGCATCAGCGCCAGCCCGACGTACGCCGTCAGGAGCATCCACAGGAAAAACGACCCTTCCTGACCGGCCCAGAACGTCGAGAGCAGGTAATCGAGCGGCAGATCGCGCGACGAGTACTGGTAGACGTAGGCGTACTGAAACTGGTGGGTGACGAGCAGATAGAGCAGCAGACTGCCCGCGACGATGAGTCCTGCCGTCATCGCGCCCCACGCCCACCGCCCGATGCGTGCCCACGTCGCGTCGCCGAGGGGCTGCTGCGCCGCGCGGAAAAATGAGAACCCGGCGAGCAAACACGCCACAAAGGAAACCAGCAAGCAGCAGGTGACCGATCGTTCCAATCATGCGGGGGAGGGGGCTACGTCGTGAGGTCGTGGCGTAACGAACCCGTCTCCGCCGGTTCCACGCGGCGCGGTGGATTCACGCTGAATTGCAGCCCGCGTTCACTCTTGCAGAGTCGTGTAAGGAGCCTTACGTAGCGAGGGGAGCATGGAACGGCCAAGTTCAGCAGCCCATAGTCGGCCGCTGCCGATGAGGATGCGGCGAAAACGCCGCCAGCTATGGTTTCGCTGGAACGTGTTGTTTATATCAGCCGCTGTGGCCTTTCGGAAAGCTGTGCGTGTATGAGAGCGTACAACTTAACGGCAGAGTATTAAGCCCAGACAGCTTGAAATCGAGACATCGGCAGAATTGAAGCGACGCGTGAGTCTCCACCCCAAACGACGTGAAAACGAAGTCTGTCGCATCACATCTTCTCCATCCTTCGCTTAAGCAACACTTGGCTGCCGCCTCTGTGGTGACTTTTCGTACCTCGTCCATTTGTGACCACGCTATTACGCCTGCGCCAAGGCGCCGATCATCAAGGCCCTCCTGATCAATTACCATTGGAACTTCTCCGCTACGCAGCTGCCGCAGACTGCTCGAAATAATGGCGCCTCGAGTAGGATGAATGCGACAGCAACTGTCCAGATGAGAGTTCCGTGCCAGCCATTGCGGATCGTCTGGATGTGGTTTTGGGGAGACCCAGAACGGAAGTCCACCCATTCCGACCAGTAGTGATCAATGCGATGACGTGAGGGCCCACAACTCTCTGGGTGCGTCTGTGAATCTCAATACGTGCCAACTCGAAAGGGGGTATAATACAGATGCTTGGGCGGTTAGGCGGATTCTGATTCCGGATAACACGCCTGCACGATACGGTCTATCTCGCTCGTTTTCAAGCGGTAATGCCTGCTTGCGACGAACGAAAGCTCGATCCAGAGGGGGACGCCGTGGCGCGTGAAGCTACCGCCTCCGCAGGCCCTCCTCCTACAAATCCCGGAAGCGCGCGTCCTCGACTTCGTCCTCGAACACGTTGCGGCGGACGGGCTCGCCGGGCGGGCGCGTGGGCTGCACGCGCGACGCCGGCCGGGGCGCGACGGGCGCGCCGTTCGAGCGCATGGCGCGCGCCAGGTTGCGGACGGTGCGGAGGACGAAGTACGCCAGCAGCACCAGCAGCAGGAAACGGATGACCATCAGGCGTCGAGCGGGTTGAGCGTGGCGGTGCCCGTGTGTTCACCGGCGACGATGCGGGTGAGGATGGCGTCGGCGAGGGCGGGGCGGGCGACGAAGTCGGCGTCGGCCACCTGAACGACGAGCAGCGGGCTCTTGGTGTAGCGACGGAAAAAGTCGTTGTACGCCTCGTGCAGTTTCAGGATGTAGTCCGGGTCCATTTCGGCCTCGTATTCACGCCCGCGCCGGGCGATGTTCTGCATGAGCCGCTCGGGCGACGACTGGAGGTAGACGACGAGGTCGGGGCGCGGCGTGGCGGGCTGCATGAGCGCGAAGAGCGTCTCGTAGAGCTGCAGTTCGTCGCCGCTGAGCGTCCGGTGGGCGAAGATGCGGTCTTTGTCGAAGGCGTAGTCGCTGACGGTGAAGGCGTGGAAGAGGTCGCCTTCGAGCAGTTCTTTCTGCTGCTTGAAGCGGTCGGCCAGGAAGGTGAGCTGCGTCTGGAACGCCCAGCGGTCGGCGTCGGCGTAGAAGCGCGCCAGGAACGGGTTTTCCTCGAAGCGCTCCAGCACGAGCCGCCCGCCGTAGCGCGCGGCGAGCTTGCGGGCGAGCGTCGTCTTGCCCGCCCCGATGACGCCCTCGACGATGACGTAGCGAAGCGTCGTGGGCCAGGGCGCGAACAGGTCGCCCTGGGGCGCGGGGTAGTGCTGGGTGTACATGGAACGCGGAATGCGGAACGGGAAACGCGGAAGTCGGAACGGGACGTGCAGAAAGATGCAGACGTTTCCGGGCGTGCGAAAGTTGGAAATGCGCGAAGGCGCTGATGGGTCGGCGGAGGGATGAGCCGGCCGGGTGCCCGGTGGAATCTTTCTCACAGCCGTCGAATTCGCCGCTTCGCCGGATGTTTTTCCGAGACGCCCGGCGTTCTCCCCGACGTAAACCCTCTCCCGACCATGCTTTCTTCTTCTCGCTCGTACGAGGGCGCCCGCGCCGAGGCCGCGCCGAAAACGCTGCTCGCGCGCGTCTACGGCTGGATGTTCGCCGGGCTGCTCGTCACCGCCGTGGTGGCGCTCTTGACGGTGTCGTCGCCGTTCATGCTCAACACGGTCATCGGCAACCCCATCCTGTTCTTCGGCCTCATCATCGCCGAACTCGGCCTCGTGTGGTACCTGTCGGCCCGCGTGATGACGATGTCGACGCAGACGGCCTCGGCGCTGTTTCTGCTGTACTCGGCCCTCAACGGCGTCACGCTTTCCGTCGTGCTGCTGGCGTACACGGGCGCGTCGGTGGCGTCGGTGTTCGTGATCTCCTCGCTGATGTTCGCGTCGGTGAGCGCGTGGGGCATGACGACGAAGCGCGACATGTCGGGCTGGGGCACGTACCTGTTCATGGGCCTCATCGGGCTCATCATCGCCATGGTGGTCAACCTCTTCCTCGGCAGCGGACCGATGGACTTTCTCATCTCCATCATCGGCGTGCTGCTGTTCGTGGGGTTGACGGCCTACGACACGCAGAAGATCAAGAACATGGGCTACGAGGTCGAGGGCGAGGCCACCATCGCCCGGCTCGCCATCCTGGGCGCACTCTCGCTCTACCTCGACTTCGTCAACCTCTTCCTCTTCCTGCTGCGCCTGCTCGGCCGCCGGGACTGAATTGGGTTCCTAGCGATGGGGAAAGGGGGAGGTGCCGAAACCTGGCCTCCTCTGCTCGGCTCGTCTTCCCTCGCTTCCCGCACCCTGTACCCTCGCACGGTATACCTCCTCATGCCCCGACGTACCCTGCTCCTCGCCGCGCTGCTGCTGGCGGCTCCCGCGCTGTTCGCGCAGAAAGTGACCCTCACGCCGTTCCCGATGGACGGCACCTTCGCCTCCACCACCGTGCAGGACATGACGATGGTGATGAGCGTCGAGACGGACGACTCCACGATGGCGTCCTCGATGGGCGCGATGATGCAGGAGATGCAGATGGCGCAGACCATCGACGCCACGCTCACCGTCGAAACCGACGCCACGGGCAAGCGCGTCACCACGACGACCGACCGCATGGCGATGAAGATGCACATGCCCGGCCAGAACGAGATGACCTACGACAGCGCCGATCCCGACAACTCCACGATGCCCGGGCCGGGGCAGAACACCCTGATCGGGCAGTCCATCGTGTTTCGCGTCGAGGGCGATAGCCTGCGCGTGCAGAACCTCGACGAGGTGATCGACGCCATGCTCGACGGCGACGACGAAGAGACGCGCGCCCGGCAGCGCGCAGCGCTCGAAGGGATGTTCGACGAAACCCTGTTCGAGCAGATGTTGAGCACGAGCCTCCGGATGCTGCCCGAAACAGCCGTCGGGCCGGGCGACACGTTCGACGTCGACTTCTCCGCCCCGATGGCGGGCATGGGCGACATGACGATGCAGGCGACCTTCACCGTCGAATCCGTCGAGGGCACCACCGCGCGGTACAGCGGCCCGATGACCGTGACGGCGGCGATGCAGGGCAACGGGATGCCGTTCCAGCTCGACATGGAAGGCACCGGCACCATTGGCATCGTCTACGACGCCGCGACGGGCGAGCAGGAGACGACTTCGGACATGACGATGTCGGCGCAGATGGACATGGCGGGCATGACGGGCGGCACCGAGAAGGCCGTCATGCACATGCTCGTGTCGATGAAGCAAACGCAGACGGTCACGCGCAAATAGCGCCCCGCGCCATGCCCGTCGCCGCAGTGCGCGCCTGACCGAAGCGAAGAAAGGAGCCGTTACGGCATACAGACGGCTGAGGCAGCGCGTCCGTCGTAGCTTTCCTCTTTCCCCACCCGACCCCGCCCGCCGTGTTTGCCCGCGAAGGATATCCGATCATCGCCGCCGTCACCGTGCTGGCCGTCGTGCTCATTGCGCTGGGCGTGTGGCTGGGGCCGCCGTGGTCGGCGCTGCTCATCGCCCTGGCCCTCGTGGCCATCGGCTTCACGCTGTACTTCTTCCGCGACCCCGTCCGGACGCCACCCGACGAAGCCGCTTCCGGCAACCTGCTGCTCTCGCCCGCCGACGGGCGCGTGGTGCTCGTCGAGGATGTAGCCAACGAGCCGCTGTACATCAAAGGCCCGGCCAAGCAGGTATCCATCTTCCTGTCGCCGCTCAACGTTCACGTCAACCGCGCGCCCGCGACGGGCGTGATCGAGTTCGACGAGTACGTGTCGGGCGATTACCTCGTGGCGTGGCACCCGAAGGCGAGCGAGAAGAACGAGCGGTCGCAACTGGGGCTGCTGCATCCGTCGGGCCACCGTGTTTTGTTCAAGCAGATCGCGGGAGCGGTGGCACGGCGCATCGTCTACCACATCACCGTGGGCGACCGCGTGCGGGCGGGCGAGCGCTTCGGCATCGTCAAGTTCGGCTCGCGCATGGACGTGCTCGTGCCGCCGAGTGTGCAGATCAGCGCCAAAGTCGGCGACATCGTGCAGGCGGGCATCACCGTCATCGGGCGCTTCCCGGACCGCATGACCGACACCGAGGCACCTGAAGAGACCGAGCCTCTCGCCATCGAACTGGCATGAACCGGCCCCGAACGCGCGCAGAACGGCCCCGGCGGCTGCGGCGGCTGGTGACGCGGCGCATCCCGCCCGCCGCCGTTCCGTCGTTTTTCACCCTGATGAACCTCTTCAGCGGGTTCGTCGCCATCACGCAGACGGCGCAGGGGCAGTACGAGCAGGCGTGCTGGCTCATCGTGCTCGCGGGCTTTTTCGACCTGCTCGACGGCATGATGGCCCGCCTGACGAATTCGCAGTCGCTCTTCGGCGTCGAATTGGATTCGCTGGCGGACATCGTCTCGTTCGGCGTGGCACCGGCGTTTCTCCTGTGGACGTTCGCCCTCAGCGAGTTCCGGATGTTCGGTGTCATCGTCTCGGCGCTGCCCGCCATCTGCGGCGCGGTGCGGCTGGCGCGCTTCAACATCTCGTTCGACGGCGAGAAGAAGGGCTATTTCACCGGCCTGCCCATCCCGATGCAGGCGGCCTGTGTGGTGGCCGTCGTCGTCAACATCATCCTGCTGCGCGAGAACGGCTACGCCGTCGAAAAAGTGACGTGGATGATCCCCGTCGTCGTGGTACTCGCCGGGCTAATGGTGTCCACGGTGCCGTTCGATGCCGGTCCGCGCCCGTCGGCGTCGTATGTGCGGAGCCACCCGCGCCGCTTTATCCTCTACCTCGTCGGCTTCATCCTCGTGCTCACGTGGTACGGCGTGGGGCTGCTCGTGTCGCTCATCGTCTACCTCAGCATCGGCATCTCGATGGCGGGCGTGCGGCTGTTGCGCGCCATCCGCGAGGCCGGCCCCGAACCCATCTGATCGTCCATGTTCACCGCTCACATCCAGGTCACGCTCCGCCCCTCCATCCTCGACCCGCAGGGCAAGGCCGTCCACCACGCCGTGCAGACGCTTGGCTACGACCGTGTCGAGAGCGTCCGCATCGGCAAGTACGCCGAGGTCGCGCTCGACACCGATAGCCCCGAAGAGGCCGAGCGCATGGCGCGCGAGCTGTGCGAGAAGGTGCTGGCCAACCCCGTCATGGAAGATTTTTCGTTCACGCTCGAAAAAGGCTGATGGAACGGTTTCCCCATGCTGCCCGCCCCGGCACGCTCGCCGCGCCCGAAGTAGAGGCCGACGTGGCCGAAAAGGTGCAGTTGCCGTGGCGCGTCCTCCTCTTCAACGACGACATCCACACGTTCGAGGAGGTCATCTTCCAGGTCGTCAAGGCCACGGGCTGTTCGTACGCCGAGGCCGAGCGCCACGCGTGGACGGTGCACACCGAGGGAAAATCGAACGTCTACGAAGGCGAATTCGAGGCGTGCTTCCGCGTGCAAAACGTGCTGCGCGAAATCGAACTCGTCACGCAGATCGAAGGGTGATGAATCAGCCGTCTACCACGTTTTCCAGAATATCCAGCGATGCGGTTTCGCCGCGCACCTGCAACCGAGCGCGCACGCCGACGGGCAGCGTGTTTTTGACGGGGAAATGCCCGTAGACGAGCCCGCGCGCCACCGGGAGGTTCAGGTCGCGCGTGTAGTCGTTCACAATCGTGTCGAGGGGCAGGAACGGGCGGTCGGGGGACGGTTCGCTCTCGGTGAAGCCGCCCAGTACCAGCCCACCCAGCGAGTCGAGGATGCCCGCGAGTTTGAGGTGCGCCAGCAGCCCGTCCACCCGGTACGGCTCTTCGCCCACTTCTTCGAGAAACAGGATCGCGCCCGTCAGATCCGGCAGGTACGGCGTGCCGATGAGGCGGGCCACCAGACTCAGGTTGCCGCCGAGCAGTACGCCCTCGGCGTCGCCGTCGCGCACGCCTTCGAGTGCCTCGCCGCCCGGCCCGACGACCGGGCCCGTGCCGCCGCGCGCGAGGTGCCAGAACAGGTCTTCGCTGAGGGTGTCCATCGCGTCCCACTCGACGGCCACCATCGGGCCTGAGAGGCCGGGCAGGCGGGCTTTTTCCCACAGCGCGAGGTGCAGCGCGGTGATGTCGCTGTAGCCGACGAGCAGCTTGGGATGCCGCCGCGCCGCGTCGTAGTCGAGGTACGGCAGGAGCCGGAGCGCCCCGTAGCCGCCGCGCACGCAGAAAATGGCGGTGGCCGTCGGGTGGGCGAGGGCGCGGTTGAACTCGTCGATGCGGACGGCATCGGGGCCCGCCAGAAAACCGTGCGGCGCGAAATCCGACCGGAGCGTCTCGACCTCAAACCCACGGGCCGTCAGTGCTGCGAGGCCTTTTTCGAGCCGGGCCGCATCGCGCGGCGCGCTGCCGGGGGCGACGACGAGGACGCGGCTGCCGGGCAGAAGAGGGGGCGGCTTGGGCATGGTTGAAAGTGGGAACGCGGAAGTCGGAATGCAGAACGAACGAGAAAATCGAACGCAGGTGTAGGTAGGGGGCAATGAATCGCACCCGATTCGGAGCGCAGATGGTGCTGGTAGGGACGCAGCCGGGGCCTGTCCCTTACAACCACCGGCGCTTCTTGAAATACAGCACCAGCCCCACCGCGATCAGCAGCATCGCCGCAACCGCGATCGGGTAGCCGTACCGCGCGTGCAGCTCGGGCATCCGGTCGAAGTTCATCCCGTAGATGCCCGCGACGAAAGTGAGCGGGATGAAGATGGTGCCGACGATGGTGAGAAACTTCATCACCTCGTTCATGCGGTTGCTCAGGCTCGACATGTAGAGGTCCATCAAGCCGCCCATCAAATCGCGCATCGACTCGACGATGTCGATCACCTGTACGGCATGGTCGTACGTGTCGCGGAAAAACGGGCGCGTGTCCGCTTCGATGAGGGGCGACTCCGAGCGGTCGATCTGCGACAGCAACTCGCGCACCGGCCACGCCGAGCGGCGCATGAAGATGAGTTCGCGGCGCAGGCTGAGGATGCGCTGCTGCGTGGCTTGGTCGGGGTCGGCGAGCGTTTCGGCTTCGAGGATTTCGATGACGTCGCCCAGCCCTTCGAGCGCCACGAAGTAGCCGTCCACGATGACGTCCGTGAGGGCGAAGGCGAGGTAGTCTGCGCCCGCCGTGCGGATGCGCCCGCGCCCCACGCGCAGCCGTTCGCGGACGGGGTCGAAGAGGTCGCCGGGGTCTTCGAGAAAACTCAGGATCCAGCCGTCGCCGAAGAGGAGGCTCACCTGCTCGGCGCGCACCGTGTGGTCGGCCTCGTAGGTGAGCATCGGCAGCACCACGTAGAGGTAGCCATCGTGGACCTCGCACTTGGCGCGCTGCGTGGTGTTGGCGATGTCTTCCTGGATCAGCGGGTGGATGCCAAATCCCTCGCCCAGCGCCTCGACGACGGCGGTGTCGTGGACGCCGTCGACGTTGATCCAGACGGTTTCCCGTGCCTCGCGCAGCGCCACGGCTTCTTCGACGCTCGCCAGCGTTTTCTCTTCAAGGGTCGCGCCGTCGTAGCGGGCGAGGCAGAGCGTGACGTCGTGCGTCTGCTCGTCGCCCACGTGGACGACCGCGCCGGGCCGCAGGCCCTGCGTGCGCTGGGGATGGCGAACGAGCCGCCGGACCATCGACGCGGCATACGCGGGACGCAGCAGCTTGGGCGGCCGCAGACGCTTCATACCTGATTCGGCGGCGGCCCGAAGCGCGCCGTGTACGGATCGACGTCGCCGGGAGGCGTCTTTTTAGGCGCAGGCGTGGGTGACAGCGCCGCGGGCTTCGCAGGCGTGGCGACGACGGAGGCGGGCGTGGCGACGCTGTTCATCTGCTTTTCCAGCAGTTTGGCGCGGCGGCTCGCCCGCCAGCGTCCGGGCGCGGCGGCGAGGATGCCAGTGAGTGCACCGAAGGCGAACGTCACGAGCAGCACGATGGCCGTCGAGCCGGTGACCACGTACGGGCCGAGGCGCACGGGGATGTCGGCGGGATTTTGCAGCGCGAACACCACCGCCGCGACGGCGATGACGAGGGCGAGAAGGAGGACGAAACGCATGGGCTGAGAGGGCATCGGGGAATGCCAAACATACGGCGGTGGCGAGTGAAGCGTGAAGAGCGAAGGGGAACGGGTGGCCCATGACACCGACCTGTGACCACCTCTCTACACCCTTCGCCCTTTCCACTCGACGCGCCGCCGGAAGTGTGCCCACGCCGAATCGAGCTGGTTGAACGCACCCAGCGCGAACGAGACGGGCGCGAGCGCCGTCAGCCAGAGCGGAAAGCCGGAGACGCGGTCGGTGGCCAGCTTGAGGCCGTAGATCGACACCAGAAACCACGGGGACACGAGCGGCGACACCACGGTGACGAGCACGTAGAACGGCCACAGAACCGCGAACGCGAGCGGCGTGCCGCCGAGGATGAGGTAGGCGTTTTTGCGAAAGCCCTGCCACGCATCGGCCAGGTCGCGGTACATGTGGATGGCCACCTCGCGTTGCACGTCCACGAGGCACGTCTTGATGCCCTTGCCGCGCAGGTAGCGCCCGATCTCCACGTCTTCGAGCACCTCGGCGCGCACGGCGTCGTGCGGTTCGAGCGCCCGGTACTGGTCGGCCGCCATCATCCAGCACTGCCCGTTGAGCGCGCCCAGCGCCCGAATGCGGTCGAAGCGGCGGGCCAGCATCCACGGCAGGCCCGTCAGGATGACGTGGGGAACGAGGCTCACCAGCAGCCGCCCGCCGCTGAAGCGCAGGTTCGTCAAACCCGTCAGCACGCCGCCCGGCGGCAGCGCCTGATACCGGGCGACGAGGTGTGCGAGCGCGTCGGGGTGGAGGAGGTCGGCGTCGGCGTCGAGGAAGAGGTAGACGTCGCCAGTGGCACGGCGCGTGGCCTGGTAGAGCGCGTGGACTTTCCCCACCCAGCCCGGCGCGGGGCCGCTGCCACGCAGCGCCACGATGCGCGCGTCGGCGGCGGCGTAGTCGGCCACGATCTCGCCCGTCTTGTCGGTCGAACCGTCGTCGTAGACGATGAACTCGGCGTCGGGGTACGTCTGGGCGCGCAGCGCGTCGAGGAGCCGACCCACGTTGCGCTCCTCGTTGCGGGCGGGCACGAGCACGCTCAGGCGCGGCGTCGGGCCGCCGGATGCGCGCCGCGCCGTCGTCCGCAGGTAGACGAGGTTCGTGATGAACACCGTCCAGAACAGCAGCTGGGCGGCGGCAATGATCACGGTCAGCAGAATCATAGGCGAGGGAGAAGCGCCGTTGTATCGCCGCGCCGCGCGTCGGTGCCGCCCGGCATGCCCCGGTCCGGCGAAGCCTCGGCGGATTCGCACCGCGCACCGGGGCCGACGGGGCCACCTGCCGGGTGCTGGGAAACCCGTTCTTCGGCCTCCGGTACTGCCCAAATAGAATACCCTTCGGGTAGGTACGCGGTACCTACCTGCTTTTTGCGCTAAATCCCTGCCGCCATGACCTCCGACGCTGTCGCTCCGCTGACGCTCACCGATGCCGCGCTCGCCAAAATCCAGGAGATCGCGCAAAAAGACGGCATCGACTTTACCACGACGATGCTGCGCGTGGCCGTCGTGCCGGGTGGCTGCTCGGGCCTGACGTACGAACTGGGCTGGGACACCACGCTCCAGGAAACCGACGAGGTCACCGAAGTGGACGGCATCCGCGTGGTGATGGACCTCAAAAGCCTGCTCTACGTCGAAGGCTCCGCGCTGGAGTTCTCCGCCGGGCTCGAAGGCAAGGGCTTTCACTTCGAAAACCCCCAGGCCGCCCGCACGTGCGCCTGCGGCGAGTCGTTCGGGTTGTAGAGGGAGGAGATTTCCTTCGCGGGACCGTATGAGGCAATGCCAGATCCGCGTCCAGCGTGGTCATTGCATCCTACCAACGGCTACTCGCCACCGTTCACGCGCCACCGCAGCGTGTCGCCCGGGGCGACGTTGTGGCGGTCGCTGAAACCGGCGGCGACTTCGAGCACGTACTGCGCGATGCCGGTCGAGGAGACGCCGTCGGTGGAGAACGGGCGCGTGTACGGAACGACGTTCACGACCGTCGAGTCGGGGGCGACGAAGATGATGTCGAGCGACGACGGCGTGCTGGCCATCCAGAAGGTCTGCTGCTGGCCGAAATCGAACACGAACAGCATCCCCTGCTCGTCGGTGAGGGGCGCGCGCTCCATCAATCCGCGCTCCCTCGCACTGTCGCTTTCGGCGACTTCGATGGCGACGGATTCGTAAATCTCGCCGCCTCGGATAAAGTCAAGGGTGCCCTCAGCGGTGAACGGGATGTTGCGCGTGGCGGGCGGCGTGGCAGGGTCGGTTTTGCAGGCCGTGAAGGGCAGCAGCAGCGCGAGGGCGAGGAGAGAGCGCATGGCGAAGGCAGCAGGTGGGAGCGGGGCAAACTACGGCGTGCCGTTTCCGCGTGTCACGAATCCCCCGCGTCGGAGAACGCCTCGCGCCGCCACGTGATGCGCTGGCCTTCGGCGAGGCCATAGCGATCCGCGAACCCCGCCTTCACCTCGACGACCAGGCGCGCCGGGGCCGTCGAACTCACGAGATCCTGGGAGTACGAGGTCGTGCGCTTGCGGATCGTGACGATCTCCAGGCTGTCGTTGACGAACAGGATGTCGAGCGGCAGCGGCGTGTTGTACATCCAGAACGACTGGATTTTCTCCTCGTCCATCAGGAAGAGCATCCCGCCTTTCTCGGGCAGGCCGGTGCGCTCCATCAGCCCGCGCTCCCGCGCGCTGTCGGTCTCGGCGATCTCGACGGCGATGCGCGTGATGGGCTGCGCGTCGGCGCTGAAAAACGTCAGCACGCCCTCGGGTTTGAACGTGAGGTCGGGTTTTTCGGGCAGGCACGTCGGGGTCAGGGTCTCCGCACGCCGAAAAAAAGCAGCGCGAACGAGGAGCGATAGAGAGGCGATGCGGGGCACGGGACAGTGGGGTTGACCGGAGGGCCGCGCCAACGCCACCGCGCGCCCTCGTGTTGCGCGGTTTGTGTCAGGCCACGCCCGGCGTGCCGAAGAGCAGCGGCGGCAGCTTGCGGCCCGCCACGGGGATCAGCGTCGCCTCGACGGGAAACGCGATGTCGCTGTGGAGGCAGAACGTCGCGGGGATGGGCAGGTCGGGGCAGGCGGTCAGCAGCATTTTCTTGAGCGCCTCGGGCGAGGTCGCGTACACGCCCGCCACGGCATCGACGCGCAACTCGGCGGCCTGCGAGGCGCTGAGGAGGTAGGCGGCAAAGCGGTACGCCTGCCAGCCGGTGCGCTGCTCGATCAGCAGGTAGCCTTCGCGGGCGCAGGCGGGCAGCAGCCCCACCACGTCGAGCGTCACCTCGTGCTGCGCGAACGACAGGATCGTCTGGCCCTCGTGGACGAGCGGGTCGAGCAGTTCGCAGGCCCACCGGGCGAACGCCTCGGCGTTGAGCGGCACGCCGAAGGGCGAGGCCTGTCGTTGGACGTCGCCCATCTGCACGCTCAGGCCGTCGAGTGCGCCGGGCCGCGCCTCGCGCAGCTGGTCGATCTGCCCGGTGAAGTCGTGCAACGCGTGCGAGAGCGCGGCCACGTCGCCGAGGTGCGGGAAGACGGCGTTGCGCGTGAAGGCCGCCCGTGCGTTCTGCGCGAGCGCCTGGACGCGGTAGCCACCGAGTTCGAGGTCGCCGTCGGCGAAGTAGTGGCGGAAGAGCGAGTCCATCGCGGCCATGGTCGTGGGAGGGAAGAGAAGAACGTGCGAAGGCGCACTTCTCTTATCGACCAGCGGCGGCGGGCTTAAGCGCGCCGCCGCGCGCGAAGCCGAGGCCGGGTGAAGCGACGGTGCGAGTGGTGTCTGAAAACGGTTAAGAAGAGCGCTTCCAGGGCGGTGGACGGCTGCCGGATGGAGCCGGCTCCCGTGCCGGCGCATAGTTTGCCTCCTGCTGACCAACCAGCCGCACAGATGAGCGGCACACGCTGATCGGTTCGTACGAGACGTGGGCACCACCCACGTCTTTTTTGCTGGACAGCCCCTTCCATGGCCCGGCCGTTTTCACCCGCACAGAGGTTTTTCGCTTGAACATCAGTACCATTTTTGGAGACCGTCGCTACGGCCTCTCGCTTCCCAGCCGCCGGTCGCTCAACGCGCAGTGGTTTTCCAACGTCTGGCCCGATCTGCTCGCGGGCACCGTGGTGGCGCTCGCACTCATTCCCGAGGCCATCGCGTTCTCGATCATCGCGGGCGTCGATCCCAAAGTGGGGTTGTATGCCTCGTTCTGCATCGCCGTCGTGACGGCGTTCGTAGGCGGGCGGCCCGGCATGATCTCGGCGGCGACGGGGGCGATGGCGCTCGTGATGGTGACGCTCGTGCGCGACCACGGCCTCGACTACCTCTTCGCCGCCACGCTTCTCACGGGCGTGTTGCAGATTCTATTTGGGTTGTTCAAGTTGGGGCGCTACATGAAGTTCGTGCCCAAGCCGGTCATGGTCGGCTTCGTCAACGCGCTGGCCGTCCTCATCTTCATGGCGCAGCTTCCCCTGTTCGTCGGCGCGGGGTGGAAGATGTACGCCGTCGTGGCGGGCGGGCTGGCGATCATCTACCTGCTGCCCCGGCTGACGAAAGCTGTGCCCTCGCCGCTCGTCGCCATCGTGGCGCTGACGCTCGCGACGCTCGCCACGGGCGGCGGGCTGATGACGGTGGGCGACATGGGCGCGCTGCCGACGAGCCTTCCCGCGTTTGCGTTTCCCAGCGTGCCCTTCACACTCGATACGCTGAAGATCATCTTCCCCGTCGCGCTCGCGCTGGCGATGGTGGGCCTCATCGAGTCGCTGCTGACGGCCTCTATCGTGGACGAGATGACGGACACGCCGAGCGACAAAAACAAGGAGTCGCGCGGGCAGGGCATCGCCAACATCGTGGCGGGCTTGTTCGGCGGCATGGCGGGCTGCGCGATGATCGGGCAGTCGGTCATCAACGTCAAGTCGGGCGGGCGTGGACGCCTCTCGACGCTCGCTGCGGGCGTGTTGCTGCTGTTTTTCATCCTCGTGCTGGCCGACTGGCTCGTCCTCATTCCGATGGGCGCGCTCGTGGCGGTGATGTTCATGGTCTCCATCGGCACGTTCGACTGGTCGTCGCTGAAGGTGCACAAACTGCCGTTCACGGAAACGCTCGTGATGGGCGTGACCGTCGGGACGGTCGTGTTCACCCACGACCTGGCGCTGGGCGTGTTCGTCGGCATCATCCTGAGCGCGCTGCTCTTCGCGCGCCACGTCGCCGAGGTCGCGTTTATGGCCGACGTGCTCAGTGACGATGGGCGGACGCGCACGTACACCGTCCACGGCAACCTCTTTTTCGTGACCGTGACGGGCTTCCTGGCGCACTTCGACTTTCAGGAAGACGTCGACCGCGTGATCCTCGACCTGACGGCCGCGCACGTGTGGGACGCCTCGGCGGTGGCGGCCATCGACAAGGCGGTGCTGCGCTACCGCAAACGCGGCGTCGAGGTGGAGGTCGTGGGCCTCAACCCGCACAGCGCCACGCTGCTCGCCAAACTCGCCACGCACGACAAGCCCGGCGCGGTGGCAACGGTGAGCCACTGAGCCCAGGTACGCGGACAAAAAAAGGCCAGACCCGCGCATAGCAGGTCTGGCCTTTTCGGTGGGCCGTCAGGCTGGAAAAATCAGCGCCGCCGGTTGCGCCGCCGGCCACCATTCGAGCCGTTGGACGGCCGCGCTGGGCTCGTCGTCACGACGGCCTCCTCGGAAGGCTCGAACGTGTCGTAGACGCGGCGGGCGAGCTTCTGGCCCGTGTGCTTCTCGATGTTGCGGAGGTATGCTTCCTCGTCCTGCGCCACGAACGTGATGGCGTCGCCCTGCGACTGCGCCCGGCCCGTGCGCCCGATGCGGTGGATGTAATCCTCGGCCTGGTTGGGCGTGTCGTAGTTGATCACGTGCGAGATCGCGTCCACGTCGATGCCGCGCGCGGCGATGTCGGTGGCAACCATGATCTGGAATTTGCCGTCCTTGAAGCCGTCGAGGGCACGCTGGCGCTGGTTCTGCGACTTGTTCGAATGGAGCGCAGCGGCAGCGAAACCCTGCTTCGCCAGCTTTTTCGTGATGCGGTCGGCGCGGTGCTTGGTGCGCGAAAAGACGAGCACGTTTTCAATCGGCTCGTTTTCCAGCACGTGCAGGAGCAGATCCATCTTCTGGTTCTGCGCGACGGTGCAGGCGTGCTGCGCGACGGTCTTCGCCGGATTGCGCCGCTGGCCGACTTCGACGAACGCGGCGTCGGGGGCCATGATCGTGCGGGCGAACTCCTGAATCTCTCGCGGCATCGTGGCCGAGAACAAGAGCGTCTGCCGCTTTTTCGGGACGACCGACACGATCTTGCGGATGTCGCGGATGAAGCCCATGTCGAGCATTCGGTCGGCCTCGTCGAGCACGAGGATTTCGACGCGCGACAGGTCGATGTTTCCGCGCTCGAGGTGGTCGAGCAACCTGCCCGGCGTCGCCACGACGAGGTCTGCGCCGCGCCGGAGGCCGCTGATCTGCGGCCCCATGCCCACGCCGCCGTAGATGGCGAGGCTGCGGTGTTTGGTGTATTTGCCGTACGTGCGCGCAGCTTCCTCGACCTGGAGGGCGAGTTCGCGCGTCGGCGTGACGACGAGGGCGCGCACCGCCCGGCTGTCGCGCGGGGCCGGATGGATGGAAAGCTGGTGGAGGAGCGGGAGGACGAACGAGGCCGTCTTGCCCGTGCCCGTCTGCGCGCAGCCGATCATGTCGCGGCCCGCGAGGGCGACGGGGATGGCCTCGGCCTGGATGGGGGTGGGGGTGTCGTAGCCTGCGGCGCGAACGCCACGGAGGAGGTCCTCGGTAAGCCCGAGGGTGTCAAACGTGCTCATAAAGCGAGTAGGGGATGAGGCGAGTGGGGCGCGTAAAAAAAGCGCGCTCGCCGGGAGCAGCGGACGGACGCCGTCCAGTAGCAGCGCGGTCGTCGCGTTGCGTGGTAGTGGGACGGAGGCGGGTGAAAACCCGCGGGCCGCGTCTCGTATGTCGGGTCGGGCAGCGAAAAAAACGGTCGAAAATCCTGCTTGCCCTGGCAGACCTGACGAGCGGATGGCGTGCATCCGCTACCGAGACGATAAAAACCGAAGCCGGTGCTGTTCTGCCCCCGCTAAACCCAGAACCGTGCCTTTGTTGCTTTTTGAAGCACCCGTTACGCGAATACACAGGGAAGAACGCCTTGGTAGGGCCACAATTAATCGTGCCCCTACGGCTCCGTATCATCACCCGCCGATCTGCGCGAAGCCGGTGTAGGCGTGCAGCACGTCGGGCAGTGCAACCGAGCCGTCCGCCTGCTGGCCGTTTTCGAGGAGCGCAGCGAGGATGCGCGGCAGCGCCAGCGCCGAGCCGTTGAGGGTGTGGACAAACTGGAGTTTGCCGTCCTCGTCGCGGTAGCGGATGTTGGCGCGGCGCGCCTGGAACGCCTCGAAGTTGGAGATGCTCGACACTTCGAGCCACCGCTGTTGCCCCGCGCTCCACACCTCCAGGTCGTACTTCTTGGCCTGCGTGAAGCCCATGTCGCCCGTGCACATGAGCAGGCGGCGGTAGGGCAGGCCGAGTTTCTGGAGCAACTTTTCGGCCTCGCCACAGAGCGTGTCGAGGGCGTCGTAGCTGTGTTCGGGTTCGACAAACAGCACGCGCTCGACTTTGTCGAACTGGTGGAGCCGGTTGAGGCCGCGCACGTCTTTGCCGTACGACCCCGCCTCGCGCCGGAAGCACGGCGTGTATGCGGCGTATCGGATGGGCAGCGCCTCCACGACCTCGTCGCGGTGCAGGTTGGTGACGGGGACTTCGGCGGTCGGGATCAGGTACAGCCCGTCGCGCTCAGTCTCGTACATCTGGCCTTCCTTGTCGGGAATCTGCCCGGTGCCGATGCCGCTGGCCTCGTTGACGACGAGCGGCGGCTGGATCTCGGTGTAGCCGTCACGTCCTGCTTCGTCGAGGAAAAACTGGACCAGCGCCCGTTGCAGCCGCGCGCCTTGCCCGACGTACACCGGAAAGCCCGCCCCGGCGATCTTGGTGCCGCGCTCGAAATCCACCAGCCCGTGGTCGTTCGATGATCTCCCAGTGCGGCTGGGCCTCGAAGTCGAACGTGGGCCTGTCGCCCCATTCGAGGTCCACCTGGTTGTCGTCGGGCGTCGCGCCCTCGGGCACGCTCGCGTGCGGCACGTTGGGCACTTCGAGCATCAGCTTCTGGAAGCGCGCGTCGAGGTCTTTCCCGGCGTCCTCCAACTCCTTCACGCGCCCTTTCAGGCGTCCCGACTCCTGGATGCGCTGCTGCGCGGCGTCTTTCTCGCCCTTCGCCATCAGCCCGCCGATTTCCTTGGCGATGCGGTTGGCCTCCGCCTGCGCCGTCTGCATCTCGGTCAGCGCGTCGCGCCGCTGGGCGTCGAGCGCGAGAATCGTGTCCACGAGCGCGGGATCGCCGGTCCTTTTGGTGCGGATGGCCTTGCGGATGCGGTCGGGGTACTCGCGGAGGAGTTGCGCGTCGATCATAGGAGATGTCATTTGTCGTTTGTCACTTGTCATTCGTGCCCGGTCGCTTTGCCAGTGACCCGTGATGAACGACCAGCGACTAATCCGTCACGATCAAACCGAGGCGCTGGCCCAGGTGACGCAGCGCTTCGTCGAGGGGGCGCGGGTGGTAACCCAGTTCGGTTTCGGCTTTGAGGATCATCAGGCCGGTCCTGGCAGGGCGGACGGCGGGTTGGGAAAACTGCGAGCCGTCTGTCGGGTCGATGAGGGACGTGTCGAGGTCGAAGGTCTGCGCGATCTTCCGGGCGAAGTCGTAGACCGACAGGTACTCGCGGCCCGTCAAGTGGAAGATGCCGGACTTGCGGTAGCGGATGAGTTTTTCGAGCCCGGCAGCGAAATCCGCCGCGTACGTGGGCGTGCGCCACTGATCCGTCACCACGCGGATGCGCTCGCCTTTCGTCAGCTTCTCGATCACCCAGAGCACGATGTTGCTGCGGCCCGTGGCGTCGGGCATCCCGAAGATGAGCGCGGGGCGGGCGACGGACCACTTCTCGTCCCCGGCACCGCGCGCCGCGTTTTCGCCCGCGAGCTTGCTTTTCGCGTAGAAGTTGACGGGGTCGGGGCGGTCGGTTTCGCGGTAGAGCGGGGCGTCGCCGCGGAAGACGAAGTCCGTCGAGACCTGCACGAGGTGGCTGCCGTGGCGGTGGCAGGCGCGGGCGAGCCCTTCGACGGCATCTGCGTTGACGCTCCAGCAGGCCTGCCGCTCCGTTTCGCAGGTGTCCACGTTCGTCATCGCCGCGAGGTTGACGACGACGGTGGGCGTGAAGTCCTGAAAGAGGCGCCGCGTGGCCTCGTCGTCGGTGATGTCGAGCGGGGCGTAGCCGCACGACGCCTCGAAGCGCGGGTCGGCGCTGCGGGCGGTGGCGAGCACGTCGAACTCGGGGCGGCTCGCCAGGCGGCGGACGAGCTCCTGGCCCACGAGCCCGTTGGCTCCGGTGATGAGGACGCGGTGGTACAGCATGGGGGAAAGATAGGGGCGCGGGCGCTTACAGCGCGTAGCGCACGCCCACGGCCCCGCCCACGTCGAACCGGGTTTCCGGCAGCAGGCGCAGCGTAGGCACGAGCTGGAGGAAAACCTCGAACCGCTCCTGGTAGAAGTTGATGCCGAGCGGCAGCGTCGCGCCCAGGCCGAGATCGTCGTTTTTGGCGCTGCCGAGATAGCCGCCCGGCGCCGCGTAGTAATGCAAGGGCGACTCGGTGAGCGGGTACTCGTACTGCCGGTTGACGCCGACGTACACGCCGCCGTCGTCGAAGGCGAGCACGCCCGTCCACGACACGGCGGTGCGGGCGGGAAAGCGGACGGTCAACGCCGTCGGCGATCCCACCTGGGCGCCGATGGAAAGGGGGTAGCGCTGGGCGGATGCCGGAAGCACGAGCAGGGCGCAAAAGCAGAAAGCGAGCAGTCGGGCCATTATGCGGCAGGGGTTTCGTCCTCGACGGCTCCCATCACGAGGTCGCGGATGTGGGTGGCGTCCTGGAGTTTGATGCGGCCCGCCATCAGCAGGCGCAGTTCGCGGCGGCGCGTGGCGCCTTCGTAGCGGGCCTGCTCGTCGTCGCCGTCGGCGCGCGCTGGCGGCACCTCGATGGGGCGGCCCTTGTCGTCCACGGCCACGAAGGTGTAGAAGGCGCGGTTGCACTTGCGCTTCGTGCGGGCGCGCGGGTTCTCGGCCCACACGTTGATCTCGATCTCCATCGACGTGCGGAAGGCGCGGTTGACCTGCCCTTCGAGCACGACGACCTCGCCCATGTAAATCGGGCTGTGAAACTCGACCGAGTCCACCGACGCCGTCACGCACACCTGCTCGGCGTGGCGCTGCGCCGAGATGGCCCCGCAGACGTCCATCATGTGGAGCAGGCGTCCGCCCATGAGGTTGCCCAGCCCGTTGGTGTCGTTGGGGAGGACGATCTCGTTCATCACGCAGCGCGAGGCGGCGACGGGCTTGGGCGTGCGGCTTTCCGGGGTGGTGCGTTCGGTCATGCGGGTGGAGAAAGAGCAAAACGCTCTACACGCCCGAACGCCGCGAAAGAAACAGGCCCGCTGGTGAAGAGGCAGCGAAAGGCTGATTCCTTTCACCCCCTGTGCCTTTCACCTACAGCGCCTGCGCCACGTCGGCCACGATGTCGTCGGGGTCTTCGAGCCCGACGGAGATGCGGACGAGGCCGGGCGTGATGCCGACGGCGCGGCGCTCGTCGTCGCTCAGTTTGCTGTGTGTGGTGCTGGCCGGGTGCGTGGCGATGGAGCGGCTGTCGCCGAGGTTGGCGGTTTTCGAGAGCATCTGGAGGCCGTCCAGAAAACGCCGCCCGGCCTCCAGGCCACCCGCGACCTCGAACGTCACGATGCCACCGCCTGCTTTCATCTGCCGCCGCGCCAGCGCGTACTGCGGGTGCGAGGGCAGGTGCGGGTACCGCACCCACGCGACGGCATCCAGCGTTTCGAGGTGCTCGGCCAGGCGCAGCGCCGACGCCGAGTGGCGCTCCATGCGGATCGCCAGCGTCTCCAGGCTCTTGCTGAACATCCACGCGTTGAAAGGCGAGAGCGCCGGGCCGCTGTGGCGGGCAAAGCCTTTGAGCGTCTCGACGGGTTCGCTCCTGCCCACGATCACCCCGCCGATGCCGCGCCCCTGCCCGTCGATGTATTTGGTGGCCGAATGCACGACGAGGTCGGCTCCGTAGTGCATCGGTTTCTGCAAAACGGGCGTGGCGAAGATGTTGTCCACGACGAGCAGCAGCCCGCGCGACCGGCAGAAATCCCCCAGCCACTCCAGGTCTACCAGGTCGAGCGCGGGGTTGGAGGGCGTCTCGACGTAGACGAGCTTCGTCCTGTCGGTCACGCCCGCTTCCCACGATGCCGTGTCGGTGAGCGTCGCGTACTGGCACGTGATGCCCCAGCGCGGCAGGATCTGCGTGAGCACCTGGTGCGTCGAGCCGAAGACGGAGCGCGACGACAGGATCTCGTCGCCCGCCGAGAGCAGTCCGGCGAAGGTGGTGAAGATGGCGCTCATGCCAGAGGCCACGGCCACGCCCGCCTCGGCGTCTTCGAGCACGCACATGCGGGCCACGAACTCGTCGGTGTTGGGGTTGGCGTAGCGCGAGTAGATCGACCCTTCGGCTTCACCAGCGAACAGCGCCCGCGCGTGTTCGGCATCGTCGAAGGTGAACGACGAGGTGAGGTAGAGGCTCGTCGCGTGCTCGCGATGGCCCGAGGCGGGCGTCTGCGTGCGGATGGTGCGCGTGGTGTCTCCTTCAGGACGTGGCGGCATGGGCGCGTTCGTCGTGGATGGTCTCGCCGTTGACGACGATGGAGGTGGTGAGGACGATGGACGGGTCGAGGCTTTCGGCGACGGAGCAGTACTTCCGGAGGCCGAGATCGACGGCGCGGCGGGCGTGCTGTGGGGCGACGTCGCCGGTGAAGCGGTACGTAACGTGGAGCGCCGTGAAGGGACGCGGGGCACCCTCGACAGGCCGCGTGCCCTCAACGTCCATCTCGAACGTCTCGACGCGCTGCCGCGATTTTCGGAGGATGTCGGCCACGTCCATGCCGCTGCACGCGCCCACGGCCGTCGCCAGCAGTTCCATCGGGCTCAGGCCCGCGCCCTGCCCGCCCTGTTCGGTGGAGGTGTCGATGGAAACGGTGTTGCCGCGCGCATTGGCGGCCTCGAAGCCGAAGGCCCCGTCGGTGTGGCGGAGGTGGAGGGTCATGGAGCGTAGAGGTTGGAGGGTGGAAAGAACGACACGCTCTCGCCAACATCCAATTTCCCTTTTCGGCTCACCTCTCCTTCCTCCTCGCCGCCGCAGCGCGCGACGGTGTTCAGCGTGCGACGGTAAGGGTGCGGTGCATCGTGCCACTGTCGGTGGTGAGGCGGCACACGTAGAGGCCCGGTGCCAGCGCGCTCGTTTCGAGCGTGCCTTCGTGCGCGCCCGCTGCGAAGGCACCGTCGAAGAGGCGGGCCACCGCGCGCCCGAGCGCGTCGAAGACCTCCACGCGCGCGTGCCCTGCCACCGGCAGCGCGAAGCGCACGCGCGTGGAGCCGCTGGCCGGTGTCGGCCACACCGACAGCGTCGCCTCGACGGGCGCGATCTCGACTTCGACCTCGGCGCTGAGCGTGGCCGTGCCGTCGAAGTCCACCTGGCGCAGGCGGAAGACGTGGCGGCCCGGCGCGAGACCTGCTACGGTGGCCGTGTAGTGCTGTGCCTCCAGCGTCGTGCCCGCGCCTGTCACGCGCACCGTTTCCCGCCACGCCTCGGCGTCGCGCTCTTCGACGGCGAAGAAGGCGCTGTTGGTCTCCGACGCCGTCGTCCACGCGAGCGCTACGCCTGCACCATCGGCGTGCGCGGTGAACGAGACGAGTTCGACGGGCAGCGCCTGCGCCACGAACGGTTCGCCGACGGTGCGGCACGACTGCCCCGTGTCGTCGTTCGAGACGGTGTTGGTGAAGATGAACGCCGCTTCCGCCGACGCATCGACGACGGCGTACTCGACCGTCGCGATGACGACCGGGCCGCCTTCGGGCTCCAGCCGCGTGCCGTCGGTGCCCGAGGTGGGCGCGCACGTGAACGGGTTGATGACGAGCCCGATCGCCGTCTGTCCGCCATCGCTCTCGTCGCGGTTGTTGTCGAGCGTCGCGTAGCAGGCGTTCCCGGTGGTGAAGTCCGAGAAGACCACGCGCCGGAAGTCGAGCGCGTCGTCGTTGTAGGTGAAAAACAGGCTCAGCCCGCCGAGGCGGAAGTCGAGTGCGGGGCTGATCGAGAGCTTGAGCGAGAGCAGGCGTTGACTCGTCTCGGCATCCTCACTGAGCGTGGCGTCGGTGAAGCGCGCCGTCACGTCGCGCGCGGCGGGGGCGTTGTCGGCGCAGCTTTGCGCGGTGAGCGGGCGCGTGCACAGCAGCGCGAGGACGAGCAGTACTGGCGTTTTCATGGGTAGCAGGGTGTCAGAGAGCGGGTACGAGCGTCACGCTTCCAAAGGCGCGGCTCCAAAGGAGGAAGTCGTCCGTGTCCACGTCGGCGTCGCCGTCGAGGTCGGCGCGCAGGTAGGCGTTGGCCTGTCCAAAGGCGGAGAGCCAGTCGAGAAAGTCGTCGGTGTCGGCGTCGTCGTCGCCGTCGGCGTCGCCGGCGCGGAGTGCGAACGGGCCGGCGCCGGTGCGCGAGAGGTCTGCCTGCGCGTTGGCTCCGTAAGCCATCGCGGCGCTCGCGGTGAAGTCGTAGGCGCACGTGCCAGAGGTGCAGTCGGCGGGGGCGGCGCTGAGTACCGGCACGTGGTTGCGGGGGCGCACGACGAGGTAGTAAAAGCCCGGCGGCACGTCGAAGCGGGTGGGGCTCGCTCCATCGAGGCCGACGATGCGTCCGTCTGACGAGAGCAGCGCGGCAGACGTGGCCACGACGCTCATCGGCGGCACGGCGGGGTCGCCCGTACGCAACTCGACGAGCACCCAGTCGGCGACCTGCTGCCCCGCCGGATCTGTCGTGAAAAAGCCGGGGCCGACGGACGTGTCGAGGCCGTAGGGGTCGGTTTCGGGCAGCACGGGGGAGCGCGTGCTACGCAGCCCGGTGCCATCAAAGAAGCCCTCCAGAAGCGCTCGGGCGCTGAGGGTGATGCCGCCACCGCACGTCAGCACACGCCACGCGAAGGGCTCCGAGACCGAGCCGACGCGTGTGTTGGTGTCGAAGACAAGCGCTTCGGTGAGGCCGACAACCTCGCCGCGTCGCGCGTCGTAGTAGCGGAAGGCGAGCGTCTCGCCGCTGGTGCGGCTGTAGAGCGTCAGGAAAAAGCGCCACTGGCCTGCGACGAGTTGCGGCTCGGCCACGCCGCGCACCTCACCCCCGACAAAAGCCGCCACGCGATCCTGCGCGTCAGGCGTCGCATCCGTGGTGCCGACGATGCTCATCGAACGCGAAAACGCCGACGCGTCCACCGTCCATGCTGGGGTGCCGGGGGTGCAAAAAGCTGTCACCTGACGGGCGTGCCACCGGAAGGGCGCTTGCACCGAGCCGATCTGGCTGTTGGCCGCGAAGGCGAGCGTCTCGGTGAGGTCGACAACCTCGCCGCGTCGCGCGTCGTAGTAGCGGAAGGCGAGCGTCTCGCCGCTGGTGCGGCTGTAGAGCGTCAGGAAAAAGCGCCACTGGCCTGCGACGAGTTGCGGCTCGGCCACGCCGCGCACCTCACCCCCGACAAAAGCCGCCACGCGATCCTGCGCGTCAGGCGTCGCATCCGTCGTGCCGACGATGCTCATCGAACGCGAAAACGCCGACGCGTCCACCGTCCACGCGGGAGCCTGGGCACGTGCTTCGCCCGCGATGAGGAGCACCGCGAGGAGGAAGGCCCCTCGTACGCGGCGGCGCGGCAGGAGTCGCGAACCAGAGGTGTGCCTCGCGACAGGGGCGAAAAGCCAGTTCAAAAGAGGAGGATAAAACGAAGGGAGAGGGGTCGGAGTCATCGTCTACGGCGAGGATCCAGGAGGGCACGGCGCGGGGGAGAGGGGGTGCGGAGCGCACCGTCACCAGAATACCGCCCGCCTCGTAGAATCGCTGTCCTGAGCGTTGCAGATGCTTGCCTGCGCGTTACGGGGCCCGGCGAAATAGGGGCACGCTGTCGATTTCGAGCGACGCCGTAATCGACATCGAGTGCTCGAACTGCGGCGCGTCAACCGTGAACCTGCTTACTCATGCGCCATCGAGTGATAGCGTATCGATGCATTGAAATTTTCTCAACTGCTCGTCCCGCGTTTGTCGCGCAAACGATGCAAAAACATACAGATACTGGATTGGATGATGGCGCGTTGCGAAGTACCCTTTGTCCGGTTCGTCTGCAATAACCATCTGCACGCCCTCGTTGGCGTGCTCTGATCCCTGCGGCTTTTCTCCTCCTCACCCGACGCCATGAAACTCCTCGCGGCCCTGCTGCTGTGTCTCCTTCCGCTCATCGCCACGGCGCAGGAAGGCACCGTCGTCTACGAAGAGACGATCAAACTCGACATCAAGCTGCCGCCGGAGATGGAGCACATGCGCGACCGCTTCCCGACGATGCAGACGAACAACAAGCTGCTGCTCTTCAACGAGGCGGCGTCGCTGATGAAGGCCGCTCCTAAAACCGAGGAGGACGAGAGCGCGGGCGACGATAGAGTGCAGATCCGCTTCGGCGGGCGCGACGCAGACGATGCGCTTTACACGAATGCGGACGACGACGTGACCATCGAGAAGCGCGACTTCATGGGGCGCACGTTCCTCATCAAAGGCACGCCCGCCACCCTGGCGTGGAAACTCACCGGCGAGCAGAGTGAATTCCTGGGCTACCTGTGCCAGAAAGCCACCGCGATGCGCGACACCGTGGCCGTCGAGGCGTGGTTCACGCCGCAGATCCCGGCGTCTGTCGGCCCGGCGCAGTACCACGGCCTGCCCGGCCTCATCCTCGTGCTCACCGAGGACGACGGCAGGCGGAGCTACGTGGCCAAAAGCATCTCGCTCGATCCGCTCGCCGCCGACGCCATCGCCCCGCCCGACAAGGGCCGCGACGTGACGCGCGCGGAGTTCGACGAGATCGTCGCCGAGAAAATGAAGGAGATGGGCGCCAACCGGCGCGGCGGCATGATGATTTTCCGGCAGGAGTAGTTTCTGAAGTCAAGCTGTTGCCCGAGAAACGCCTCCCGCGAGGGAGGTGCCTCGAAGAGGCAGAAGGTGTCCCGCCACAACCCCTTTCAGCGGCACTCTCCATCCCGCAGGACAGGGAGCCCCCGTGAGGGGACGGTTTGACAACAGCGGCGCAACGCCGATCCTTTTCTCGCTCACCCCCATCGCCTCACCCGACGCCGATGACCGCTCACCCGCTGTTCCGCTGTTTGCTTGCCTTCGTGTTTGCCGGAGGCGTGGGCCTCGCCCTCGCGCTCCCGAGCGCAGCGCAGGAGAAGGTGGAGGTGACCGGCACCGTCGTCGATTCCACGGGCGCAGGGCTGGGCGGGGCGACCGTCGTGGTGGTGCAGGCCGCCGACTCGGCGCTCGTCAGCTTCGGCGTCTCGCGCGACGACGGCGCGTTCCGGCTGCGGCGGGTAGCACCGGGGGCGTACCTGCTCCAGGTCACCTTCATCGGCTTTGCGCCGTATTCCGCGCCCATCACCGTCGAAACCGCCGACCTCGACGTGGGCCAGATCACGCTCAACGCGACCGTGGAAGGGCTCGACGAACTCGTCATCAACGCCGAGCGCATCCCGATGGTGGTCAAGGAGGACACGCTCGAATACAACGCCGCTGCCTTCGGTACGCCCGCCAACGCGACCGTCGAGGACCTTCTCAAACGCCTGCCCGGCATGGAAGTCGAGCGCGACGGCACGGTGAAGGCGCAGGGCGAGACGGTCCAGAAAGTCCTCGTCGATGGCAAGGAGTTCTTCGGCAACGACCCCAAGATCGCCACCAAGAACCTTCCCGCCGACGCCATCGACAAGGTGCAGGTGTTCGACAAGAAGTCGGACACGGCGGAGTTCACCGGCGTCGATGACGGCGAGGAAGCCAAGACGATCAACCTGACGCTGAAGGAAGACCGCAAGAACGGCTACTTCGGCAACGTCACCGGCGGGCTGGGTGGGGCGACGGGGCCCGGCAGCGAGGCGCGGTACGACAGCAAGCTCAACCTGAGCCGCTTCAGCACCGGCACGCAGCTCTCGGTCATCGGCAACGTCAACAACATCAACCGGCAGGGCTTCGATTTCGGCGATTACATCAGCTTTATGGGCGGCATGTTGACGTTCAGCGGCGACGACGGCGAGGAGTTCACAGCCATCGACGTCCCGCTCGGCAACTCGCTCAGCGACGGCTACTCGACGACGCTCTCGGGCGGCGTCAACTTCAACCACGAGTTCACGAGCAAGACCGAGCTCCGCAGCAACTACTTCGTCAACTACCTCGACAACGAGCAGGAGCGGCGCGTTTTCCAGCAGCAGCTCTTCGGCGAAACCGTCTCGTCGCTGGCGCGGCAGAACGCCGACCAGTCGAGCCGCACGATGGGGCACCGGCTCAGCGCGGACCTCAAGCACACGCTGGGCGAGGGGCACGACGTGCGGCTGCGGACCAACCTGCGCGCCAACACGGCAGACCTCACCAACGTCAGCGCGCGCGAGACGAGCAACGCGAGTGGCGGCCTCGAAAACAACAGCGACACGCGGTACACGTCGGCCCGGACGGGCCTCACCGGCGACGCCCGGCTGACGTACCGCCTGCGCGTGGGTAAGGGCCGCAGCATCGTCGCCGACGCGCAGGCCAGCCTCGACGACGCCGACCTCGACGGCACGCTGGACGCGACGAACCGCTTTTTCGGCAACGGCAACCTGCTCACCACCGAGGAGATCGCGCAGCTTCAGGAGCAGCGGACGAACACGTTCACGCACCGCCAGAAGCTGACGTACACCGAGCCGCTGGGCAGCAAGCGTTTCCTGCAGTTCGCCGCCGAGCACCGCGCCGTGCAGGAAGACCAGGACCGCAACGTGTTCGACCGCGACGGCGGGGCGCTCGTGCGTGCCGATTCGCTCTCCTCGGCCTTCGAGCGCACGTACCGCTACCTGCTCGGCGGCTTCACCTTCCGCAGCAACAGCGACACGCGCTCGTTCAGCGCGGGACTCAACGTGCAGCAATCGACGCTGGACGGGGCCGTCGTGGGGGCGGGTGCCCCGGTGGATCGGAGCTACGTCCACGCGCTGCCGTCGGCGTCGCTGCGCCTCGACCTCGGGCAGGGCAAGAACCTCAACGCCCGCTACCGTGCCTCCACGCGCGAGCCGTCGATCCGCGACCTCCAGCCCGTCGTGGACAACAGCGACCCGCTCAACGTCTACGTCGGCAATCCCGGCCTGCGGCCCGAGTATTCGCACCGCGTCGGGGGTGGCTTCATGCTGTTCGACCAGTTCACGTTCACCAACTTCTTCGTCTTTCTCAACGCCACCTATACGTCGAGCAAGATCTCGCGGGCGCGCACCATCGACGCGCAGTTCCGGCAGACCGTGACGCCCATCAACACCGGCGGCGACTGGACGGTGTCGGGCAACACCTCCTTCGGCACGCCCATCCGGAAGCTGGGCGTGAAGGTCAACCTGTCCAACAACACCGTTCTCGACCGGGGCGTGGAGTTCATCAACGGCGACGCCAACCGCTCGCGCCTGCTCCGCAGCACGTTGGACGTGCAACTGGAAAACCGCGAGAAAGAGCGGTTCGACGCGCGGGTGGGCACGCGCTACACGTTCAATGACGTGGCGTACTCGCTCAACGAGCGGCTGAACCAGAGCTACGTCAACCGCTCGTTCTACGGCGAACTGGCGTGGACGCCGAAGGGCGGCTGGCGCCTGGCCACCAAGCTCGACTACGCCCTCTACGCCAACGACGTCTTCGGCGGTGGCGGGCAGGACGTGCCGCTGTGGGAAGCCGAACTGTCGAAGACGTTCATGAACGACAAGCTCCAGGTGCAACTCGTCGCGCTCGACCTGCTCGACCAGAACGTGGGCGTCAACTACACCAACACGAACACCTACATCCAGGAAGAGCGCATCAACTCGCTGGGCCGCTACGCGATGCTCAAGCTGGTGTACTCGCTCACGAAAGGGGGCTCGCCTCGGGGCGGCGGCATCAACATCGTCCGGTAGCCTTCAGGCCCTGACGAGGCGGCGCAGCACGTCCACGAGCACGGTGGGCAGGTGCTCCGGGTGGTGCAGCGCGGCGTAGCCTCCCGCCCCGAAGATGCGCGGCATGTAGGCCGGCGCATGGCGGTCCACCGTCACGCAGAACGGGTGGATGCCCTGCAACCGCGCCTCGACGACGGCCTGGCGCGAGTCTTCGACGCCGTAGCGGCCTTCGTAGCGGTCCATGTCGTTGGGCTTGCCGTCGGAGAGGACGAGCAGGAGGCGGTGGCGCGCGGGCCGCGTCATGAGGCGGGCGGTGGCGTGGCGCAGCGCCGCGCCCATGCGCGTGAAGCGGTCGGGTTCGAGCGCCGCGATGCGCTGCCGGACGAGCGGGCCACAGCGCTCGCCGAAGCTTTTCAAGGGCAGCAGCGACACCGATTCCGGCCCCTCACCCGAGAATGCGAGGATGGCGTACGGGTCGCCGAGGGCGTCGAGGGCGTCGCAGACGACGAGGAGCGCTTCCTTCTCCACGTCGACGACGCGCAGGTTTTCCGTCACCCAGCTGTCCGTCGAGCCGCTCACGTCCACGAGCAGCGTGATGGCCACGTCGCGCCGCGCCGGGCGGATAGCTTCGTAGAGGCGGTCGTCGGCAGGACATCCGGCGCGGCGGTCGGCGTAGGCGGCGACGTAGGCGGCGAGGTCAACCTCGGGCCCATCGAGCTGGCGGCCCAGGCGCTGGCGGCGCGGGCGCAGGCGCTCGAAGCGGCGGCGGACTTCGTGCAGCAGCGCCGCGCGGCGGGCCAGCACGCCTTCGGCCCACGCCGGATCGCCCAGCGGCGGCGTCCGCTCGTGGACGGTGGCTCCGTTCGCGTGGTACGTGCTCGTCCGGTAGTCCCACTCTGGGTAAACAAGCCCGGCGCGCGCGTCGCCGCGCAGTACCTCGGCGACGCCGGTGGGCGGCGGGTCGTCGCTGGCGAGGACTTCGCGCGGGCTGCCGGGAGCCGTCACGAGGCGGGCCTCGGGGAGTTCGGAGAGCGAGTCGGCGAGATCGTCGGCATCGGCCTCCTCGTCGCGATCGGTGGGGCGCTGCAAGCCCATCGGGTCCTCGACGTGCTCCTGCGGATCGTCGAGTTGGATCATCCACAGGCCCACGTGGTCGTCGTCTTCGTCCTCGGGCGCCTGCCGTACCTGCGGGCGGCGGGCCATGCGGCTCACGCGCGGCCGGGTGGGATCGTCGCCCGGTGTCTCGGCGGCAGCGGTGGTTCGGGGCATCGGCGGTGGCGGCGTCACGAGGCCCCAGAAAGCAACGCTCGGCAGCCCGCGGTACGTCCCTGCCTGCGCTCGGATGGTGTTCGCCTGCTGCTGCGCCCAGTCCAGCGACGCCTCGGAACACGCGGAGGTGGGGCCGCCGCACACGTCGGCTTCCAGCACGCCCCGCACGAGGACTTCGACGGCCTGCTCCTGCGGGGTCAGCAGCGCGGGCGGTGGGCGCGTGGCGAGCGCGTCGGCGCGGGCGGCGCGGAGGGCGGGGAGCAGGCCCGGCAACTCGGTGGCGAGCATCCGGTCCACCGCGGCGGCCTCGCGCGCGAGGTAGAGGTCGCGCAGCAGGTGGTCGTCGGGCAGGTGGCGTGGCGTGCCCCGCGCTGCGCGGGCGGCGGCTTCGAGAGCGAGGAGGCGGTACGCGGTGAAGCCCTGGCCTGCGGCCTCCCCATCGGGCAGCGTGCGCGGCAGCCGAATGCGGGTGCCGTCCGTCGAGGCCAGCGTGCGGCGCTCGACGAGGTGGCGCGGGATGCGCCGACCGAGCCTGCTGAACCACGACGGCAGCGCAGGCGGCTCGGCCACGCCGATCGTCAGTGCGTGCCCGAAGGCGGCGCGGACGAACAGCTCCAGCCTGCCGCGCACGTCGGCGAGACGGAGCATCGCGGGCGGGGGGGCGCCGCCATGCCGCCGCCACAGCCGCTGCACAAACAGCGTGGCGTGGTGCGCGCCGTCGAGGAGAACGTCTTCGGGTTCGGACATGGTGGGTCAGTCATTCGTCGCTGGTCATTTGTCACTCGTCACGCATGACCAATGACAAAAACCTCACGACCCCGCCAGCGTCAGGTCTACGAGGTCGCGCATGGCGGCGACGAGGTCGGCGTCGTCCGACAGCGGCGAGACGAGGCCGACGCGGCAGGCCGTCTTCGGCGCGATGCCTCCGGCGACGAGACGGGCGGTGGCCACGAGCAGCCGCGTGCTCGGCACCTCGGCCAGGCCACGGTCGCGCAGGCGGCGAAGCTGCCCGCCAAGCGTGACGAGCTGGTGCGCCATCGCCCGGTCTACGCCGCCCTCGTGCTGCACGATCTCGATCTCGCGCTCGGCAGGCGGGAAGTCGAACTCAAGCGCCACGAAGCGCTGCCGCGTGCTCGGCTTGAGGTCTTTGAGCACGTGCTGGTAGCCCGGATTGTACGAGACAACAAGCTGAAAGCCGTCCGCCGCCTCGATGAGTTCGCCCGTCTTCTCGACAGGCAGCAGCCGGCGGTGGTCGGTGAGCGGGTGGATGACGACGACGGTATCCTGCCGCGCCTCGACGATCTCGTCGAGGTAGCAGATCGCGCCGAGGCGGGCGGCGAGCGTCAGCGGACCATCCTGCCACACCGTCTCGCCGCCGCGCACGAGGTAGCGGCCCGTGAGGTCGCTCGCCGAGAGGTCGTCGTGGCAGGCGACGGTCACGAGAGGGCGTCCCAGCTTCCAGGCGGCGTACTCGACAAAACGCGTCTTGCCGCAGCCCGTGGGGCCTTTGAGCATCACCGCGAGGCGGCGGGCGTGGCACTGCTCGAAGATCGACACCTCGTCGCCCACGGGGAGGTAGTACGGCTCCGCGCTGAGCACGCGGGCGCCGTCCACTTCCTCCGGAGAACGTGAGAGGCCGGGTGCGACGGAGGCGTGGGGAGGGACTTCCATCATGCTCAGGTGGCGGCCGAGCCGGGCAGGTCGCGCACCGCCGTCACCTCCAGCGGCACCAGGCGGGGTCGCGCGCGGAAGAAGTCGATGACGAACAGCCCCACGCCGACGGTGAAGAGGACGCCGGTGACCGTCAGCATCAGGAAGTGAACCTGGATTTTGAGTTGCGTTTCGAGGTAGCCCAGCCCCATGACGCGCTCGAGGTACGTCTGCGAGATGCCCGCCGTGCCGAAGGCCAGCGTCATCCCGAACATGCCTGCCACCATGAGCCAGAAGGCCCAGTAGCCCATCTTGCGGCTGTCGTCGACGTTGCGGTCGGTGAGTGCGGGCATGGCGAAGGTGATCATGGCGAGCGTGATCATCACGTACGCGCCGAAAAAGGCTGAGTGGCCGTGCATCGGCGTGATCATGGTGCCGTGCGTCCACTTGTTGACGGCAGGCCAGGTGTGCGCCAGCCCCAGCAGGCCCGCGCCGAAGGCCGTGAAGACGGCGCTGCCAATCGTCCAGTGGAGCGCGAGGCTGTTGGGGTGCTGCAGGCCCGAGCGGCGCATGGCCACGTAGGCATAGGCCACCATCACGAAGAGCGCCAGCGGTTCGAGCGCGCTGAAGACGCCGCCGATGGGCAGCCAGTAGCGCGGCACGCCCACCCAGTAGTAGTGGTGCGCCGTGCCCAGAATGCCCGCGATGAAGACGAGCCCGACGATCACGTACAGCCACTTCTCCATCACCTCGCGGTCGACGCCGGAGAGGCGGATGAGCAGGTACGCCAGCAGCCCGGCCTGCACCATCTCCCACACGCCCTCGACCCACAGGTGGATCGTCCACCAGCGGTAGAAGATGCTGATGGTGTAGTTGTCGAACGACGCGAGGGCCGGCAGGTAGAGCAGCGCCGCCAGCCCCAGCCCGGCCACGAGCACGCCCTCCGTCGTCGTCCACCGCCCGGCCTTGCGGATCGTCATCAGGATGTTGTAGAGAAACATCAGCATCACCACCACGATGGCGATCTTGACGATGTAAGGCTGTTCGAGCAGCTTGTTGCCCGCTGTCCACCCGAAGAGGTAGCCTACCACCGCCGTCACGCCGCCGATGACCCACAGGACGAGTTGCCAGTAGGCGAGCTTCGGGCTGTAGATCTCCGCGCGCGATTCTTCGGGCACCACGAAATACGCCGCGCCCATGAACCCCGTCAGCACCCACACGATGAGCAGGTTGGTGTGAACGGCCTTGACGCGGTCGAACGGGAAAAGGTCGATGAGTGGGTCGGGGCCGAGGTATTTCACGACGGCGAGCAGGCCGAAGACCATCTGGAGCCCGAACAGGCACACGGCGACGGCGAAGTACCAGTAGGCGATAGACTGGGAGCGGTAGCGCATGTCAGCGGAGGGTGGCGAGGTAGGCTACGAGGTGGTCGATCTGCGCGTCGTCGAGTCGGGTGCCGTAGTCGGCGGGCATGAGCGAGATGCCGCCGGTGGCGGACGTGGCGAAGTTGGCACCCGGGACGAGATAATCGCTCGGGTGGAGGATGGACTCGCGGATGTAGCCCTCGGCGTCGGTGGCGGCGCCGGTGTAGCCCGCGTCGGCCACGGTGGTGGCGGCGCGGTCGCCGATACCCGCCAGGCTCGGCCCGGCCAGCGTGATGCCGGGACGGGTGGAGTGGCACGCCGTGCAGGCCAGCGACGACTCGCGGAAGAGCGCCTCGCCCAGCGCCACAGGGTCGGTGGAGGCGGGGCCTTCGGGGGCCGTGTCGCTGTAGGAACCGGCCATCTGTCCGCTCGAAACCAGGATGGGGCGGGGCGGCCAGCCCTGATTATCCACCTCGCTCACCCAGTCCAGAAACGCGATCACCTGGCGGATCTCGTCGTCGTTGAGGTCGGGGTTGGGCATCAGGCGGCGGTGCGTCTCTTCGGAGTAGAACTGCGACGGATCGCGCAGGAAGGCCGACAGGAACGCCTCGCCGCGCTGCTTCGTGATTTTGGTGAGGTCGGGCGCGTAGTAGGCCCCCTCGCCGAAGAGCGTGTGGCAGTTGATGCAGTTGTTGCGGTGCCAGACGTGCTTGCCCTCGACGACCTCCGGGGTGATGTTCTCTGCATTCGTGAGCGTGGCGAACTGCCGGTGGCTGTCGATGGTCAGGCCCACGAAAATGGCGGCAAACAGCAGCGTTCCTCCGATGAAGAACAGCCGGGTGTGGCGCTTCGTCATGATGGCGAGGGGCTTGGGGTGAAAAATCGCGTGGGGATCGGGAGCCGCCGCAGGCGGGCGTTACACCCGGATACTTCCCCAGTTTTCCAGTGCGATCCAGCCCGCGTAGACGATGCTGACGAGCATCAGCACCAGCACGACGAGGCCAAAGATGCGGAGTGCGGTGTAGACCGCCGGGGTGTTCTCGCCTTCGGCAGCGGCAGGGGTGGAAGTCGTCATCGGCGCGGGGGCGTAGGCGTGGGATGGGACGCGGGCATAATAGGACTCGTAGATCCTGTAATCCACAATTCCTTCATGTTTTTCCAGCTTCGCGCTGTTCCGGCGCAGGCCACACCGCGCTTTTTAGCCTCAAGAGCGCCTTTTCCGAGAGCTGGCCTGGCCAAGCGGAGCACGCAAGCCCCCACGCCGCGCAGCATCGCGGCCGGCTAAGGCGAAGCGGAGAGTAGCGCACGAGATAGCAGAGGAAATGGGCGGGAACCCAAATGCACAACTTGTGCAAAAACAGGGTCTTGGATGCTGGCGAATCGCTCATTCTTCATAGGGGCACCCACCGTTCTTCTACGATTCCAAGTCGGCAGCCATCGTGCAGCGCAGTATCATGGCGCACGCCGTCTGACGGCACCGGGGAGCGCGCAGGGCATCTGGCACGTTTCCTGATTCCGATCCGCTCGATGCATCCCGCTGCGCGGGTGCTCGGCAACGACGGGTGGCTGCTTGCCACGACCGGACGCCCCACTTTTTCTGGATATCGATTTTGCCCGAGATGAAACACGCTGTCCCTTCTACACGCCAACCACAGATCATTCAGGGCGGCATGGGGGCCGCCGTTTCGAGCTGGCGGCTGGCGCGTCGCGTGGCCATGCTGGGCGAGATGGGCGTTGTCTCGGGCACGGCCATCGACAGCGTGCTCGCGCGCGAGCTTCAGCAGGGCGATCCGCACGGACGCCTCGACGTGCTGCGCGACTACCCCGACACCGAGATCGTCGAGTGGCTCGCCAAAACGTTTTACGTCGAAGGAGGCATCGCCGAGGGCACGCCGTACAGGCTGTTGCCCATCCACAAATTCAAGCCCACGGTGCGCGGACAGCGCGTTCTCAGCGCCGCCGCTTTCAGCGAGGTGGTGCTCGCCAAGCGCGGGCACGACGGCATCGTCGGCATCAACATGCTGGCCAAGCTGAAACGCTACACGCTGGCGTGCACCTACGGCGCGATGCTCGCGGGGGTAGATGCGGTCCTCATCGGAGCGGGCATCCCCATCGAGGAGGCCGAGATGCTGCAGAAGCTGGCTGCCGGCGAAACCGCCCGCCTCCGGCTCGACGTGGACACGTCGCAGGCACCCGATGCTGCCGCCTCGTACTACTACGAGCTGAACCCGGCAGACCTCGTGCCCGAGGTGCGTCCGCTGGCGTGCCCGCGTTTTTACCCCATCATCTCGTCGGATCTGCTGGCCAACATCCTGTACAAAAAGCTGCCATCGGGCAGCGTCGCCGGGTGGATTATCGAGGGGGCGGTGGCCGGTGGGCACAACGCGCCGCCGCGCAACAAAGCCTTCGACGAGGATCAGAACCCCATCTACGACACCCGCGACGTGCCCGACCTCGACCGCATCGCGGCGCTGGGGTTGCCGTTCTACCTTGCGGGCGGCTACGGCACGCCGGAGAAATTGCAGCAGGCCCTCGCCGCCGGTGCCGCAGGCATCCAGGTGGGCTCGCTGTTCTCGCTCGCCGACGAGTCCGGGTATCCGGCGAAGGAGAAAGAGACGCTCATCAGCGGCATCCACCAGGGCAAACTCGCCATCCGCACCGACGGGCGCGCCTCCGCGACGGGCTTCCCGTTCAAGGTTGTCGAACTCGAAGGCACGCTGGGGATAATGGAAAACCAGGCCGCCCGCACGCGCATCTGCGACCTCGGCTACCTGCAGCAGGCGTACCTGGACGAGAAGGGACGCTTGCAGGGCCGCTGCGCCGCCGAGCCCGTGGCCGATTACGTCCGCAAGGGCGGCGACGAAGGCGACACGCACCGCCGCGCCTGCCTCTGCAACGGGCTGATGGCCAACATCGGATTGGGGCAGACGCAGAAGTGGGGCGAGGAAGAACGGCTTTTCACCGCAGGCGACGACCTCGTGCGCCTGCCGCTTGGCTCTGCCGAGCACCCGCACTACTCCGCCGAAGACGTTATCCGGTACCTGCGCGGCACCGCGCCCGTCGAGGCGTCCGAAGGGTAGCACACAGGCCACACCGGTTTACCGTGCCGCGGGGTCGTCTTCTTCGGAGGGCGGCCCCATTTTCGTGGTTACCCGTACCACCGGCTGCACCTCACACAAAAAGAAAGGCCCCTGAGCCGCATGCACGCGCTCAGGGGCCTTACCTGTGCTCCCCGGGTAGGAGGTGGCCCCCACCCTGAACAGCCCGGCACTCCCCCAGATACCCCTCTGGTGGCATGAAAAACCGCGATTCGTGTCGGCGCCCAACCCGAATCTCCCAGCGCCAGGAGCAAGTGCTGGCTTACAGTTGGGCTTACAGTCCAACAAGTCAAGCGAGCCGGTCTCGGAGCGATTTCGGACCACACGGGGCCAATAACTCGAAAGTGAAAAAGGCTACCCGCGCTAAATCCTAGCGTGTCCCGTGATGTGGGGCTCACGTGACCATTGTCGAACCCCTGCTAAGTTAATAACCGGGTTTTACGACGCTATGGCTCTGTTCCTGGACGCAAGAGGTGCCTGATTCTTCAAACCACGGTTCGCCATTTCGTGGCACGGTGTGGGACGGCACGTCGATGAACGGTGCCTCCGCGAAGAAATCCTCCATCACTTTCCCTGCGTCCGCTACGAAGCGAGGCAGTTCCTCCTCGCGGTATCCCTCAGAGAACAAGACGAGGTGCATACGCCGGTCTGAGGGCCCGGAGGAGCGTGTGTACGGTGTACTGCGCTGAGGCGGTAGCCAGCAGGAGGGTGAAGCCGCGCCCTAGGGAAGCGAGCATGCGTTGGGAGAGCGGGAGCAGGTGGGCCGGCCAGAAATCCGGTATTGAGCGTTTCCTGCCGCACTAGGGTTGCTTGCCGCAGGTACAGGTGATGGTGGTGGCTGTGCACGCAACGTCCACAGGTCGCATTATGCTGCCAACCTACTTTTGAATTATGCCACCTTCCAGGATGTCGGGGCTGTCTACAGGAGCCGCTTCGCTGGGGGCATGCTGCGACCTCCCTGCTCGATAACGACCGCTGTAACCTGATCACCCTCCCGCACGAAACGCAGTTGCAGGGCCCTGTCGTGTTCAGCCCGAAACACGCCGTCTCCTTGGTAGAGGAGCCGCGCCGCGACTTGGCCGGGCGGCAGCGCCCGCAGGTATCCTTCCTGCTCGTATACCGCGACCTGTACCGGTCCGAGGTCGTACGTGCCCACGTACAGCGCCCGTTCCTCAGGGGTTGTCGGCTGATCTATCATCGCTTCGCCCGGCAGGCCGGCAACTGCGCGTAGAACGTCGTACGCCATATTTCGAACGATCTGCCCGGCATACACCCCGTTCGTGAGCACGACCACGATGAGGCTGTCGCCCGGTACCTGGACGATTTCCGAGATGAAACCCGGTGTACTGCCACTGTGGCCGAGTGCTAAGCGGTCTTCCCAAGTGTACTGTTGCATGCCCATTCCATAGGGCACCTCTCGGCCTGACGCCAGCACCGTCCGACGCGTCATCAGCTCATAATGCTCCTGGCCTACGACGGCTCCCGAAGCGAGAGCGATCTCCCACTGGAGCAAGTCGCCCGCCGTCGCGCACAGCATGCCCGCGGCCGACGTGACGGTCGGATGGTGCGCAGCAGCAGGGGAGGGTACGAGCGGCCCGCTCACCGGATGCTGGTAGCCTTTGGCCCTCCGGGCGGCAGGAAACTGATCGCAGGGAGCCACTGACGAGAGCCCGAGGGGCTCGACGAGACGGGTTTGGACATAATCGGTGTAAGATATGCCGCTGGCCTGTTCGACCACCTGGCCGAGAAGGATGTATCCATTGTTGTTGTAGGCGAACCGCTCCCCAGGCGCGAATTCGAGTGCGCGAGCAGCCAGGCTGTCCACTACCATCTGGGGCGAAGCAGGTGCTGTCAGGTCGGAGACGGCCCAGGCAGAGGAGAGGCCAGAAGTGTGTGTGAGCAGGTGCCGTAGCGTAACGCCTTCAGCGCGCGTTCGCAGCTCCGGCAGGTAGGTACCGATGGCGTCCTCTAGGCGCAGCTTGCCGTCCTCTGCCAACTTCAGGATCGCGGCCGCCGTGAACTGCTTCGTGATCGAGCCGATCTCGAACACCGTGTTGTCGATCACGGCCTGCCCGGACTCGGCTTCGGCGTGGCCATATCCCGTCTCCATCACGACAGCGCCGCCCCGCGAGACGGCAACCGCCACACCTTCGATGGGTGCACGGCGCATGGCACTGGTTACGACGGCGTCCACGCGCTGCGCAGGGGGGAGGACGGTCTGCGCGATGGCATGCGTGCCAGCGGCGAAGAAAACGATGGTCGCGAGTAAGGGCCAGCCCTTCTGTCTCATGTCAAAAGCCGAGGTTAGAGGAGGATCGTCGTGGGAGAAACGGCGGCCGCTACGGCCTCTTCTCGGCAAAGGTTACGGAGGAGCGCGTTCAGTCAATTTTCTCATGAGGCTACGCTTTACCTAGGGTTTGTGCGGGAAGTCGGATGAGGTAAACTGCGTCGCTCTGGCCTGCTTTGCCCATGCGACGCTACGAACTCTCCGACGAACAGTGGGCGCTCATCGCGCCACTTTTGCCCGTGCCGAAGACATGGACGCCCGCGTTGCGACGACCGCACGACGCTCAACGGCATCTTCTGGAAGCTTTGCGCCGGGGCTGCCTGGCGCGACTCATCGATCGATGAGTCACCGTGCCCGAGCGATACGGCCACTTCGCGCACCATCTACGACCGCTTCGCCCGCTACCGTGATGACGGTACGCTCGACCGTATTCTGAAGGCGCTGCACCTGAAGCTCGACGCCGAGGGCAACCTCGATTGGACGACCTGGATGGTCGACGCCACGCACGTACGCGCTTCACGAGTGGCCTCGGGAGCGCGAAAAAGGGGGCACCGGCGGGCCGGGTTCGCAAGCACTCGGGCGCAGCCGTGGAGGACTGACGACCAAAATCCATCTGGTGTGCGACGGACGGGGGCTGCCGCTGGCGGTGCACGTCACGGCTGGGCAGCGCAGCGAGGCCGCCGAGTTCGAGACTGTTTGCGGACTCGTCGAGGCACCGCGTAGGCCCAAGCGCCTGCTGGCCGACCGAGGTTATGACGCCCGCCGCATCCGGTCGTGGCTGCGTGCCCGTCAGATCCGCGCGGTGATCCCGGAGCGCAGGTTACCAGCGGGCAAGAAGCGCCGTCGTCGGGGTCGTCCACCGGTGTTCGACGCGGCGCAGTACAGGCGGCGCAACGCAGTCGAGCGTCTGGTGGGCTGGCTCAAGGAGCACCGGAGCTTGGCCACGCGCTTCGACAAATTGGCGTCGTCATTCCTGGCGATGGTCAAACTGGCGTGCATCCGACGCCTTCTACGCGCCGCGTTTCCGCACAAACCCTAGGTCGCTGTCGAGAAAGGAAATTTCTGTCCTGTTGGGCAGTCGCGCCTTCTAAGCGCGCCATTTTACGCCGGTCGGGGCAGTCTTTATCGAGAGGCTGCCCCTTTTCTTTTGCACCTACGCCCCGCCCCATACGGGGATGCGCCGGCAGGGTGGGTATTTGGCGTTTACCTGTACCCCTGCCTGTACCCGGCACAAAAGGTAAGGCCCCTAAGTCACTGTGTCTCAAGTGCTTAGGGGCCATGCCTATGCTCCCCGGGTAGGATTCGAACCTACAACCCTTCGGTTAACAGCCGAATGCTCTGCCATTGAGCTACCGAGGAAAATTCCGCCCCGTTTCTGAGGTGGACGCCAAAAATAGCATCCCCGCTCGGCGGGATGCAAGGCAGCCTCTGGCCTTAACCCCGGATTCACCTGGATTCGAAAAGCCGTTGAAGGCGCGTTTGGGCAGGCGAAGGGCTTGCGCCTCCATTCCGCGCCGCCGTACTATTGAGGCCCGTCTGAATCGTCAGGCTGCCGGCCCAGGTGGCGGAATGGTAGACGCGCTACATTCAGGATGTAGTGAGCTTACGCTCGTGGAGGTTCGAGTCCTCTCCTGGGCACTTTAAGTCCCTGTAAGTCCTTGGCTTGCAGGGACTTATGCGTTTGTAGGTACAACAAGCCCTGCGTGGCCAGGCGCCGCGCGGCGTGACTCAATGTGTGGCTTACCCTGTCCCTGATGTTGCCCCGCTTTGGGCTCTTCCGCACTTTGCGTGCTCAGGCCGCATGGAGCACGCGTTGGCGTAGCAGGTCGAACTTCGCCCGTCCATACAGCTGGCGTTTGATTGTCTTCAACCGATTGATCTGCCCCTCTGCCTGACCGCTGCTCCATGGCTCCGTCAGCGCAGCACGCACTGCCCCGTAATCCTGCCGCAACCCGACGGCAAAGCTGGCGAGCCCGCTGATGCCGCTCTGTGCACACGAGCCGAGCCATGGTTCGAGCGCATCAGCACCCCACTCTCGGAGCATCAGCACAAAGTGCTGCGCCAGCCGGTAGACTGGTATTGACCCGTTCCAGTGGATACTTTACGGGCTCGCGAGTGCCCGCGTGGCACAGTAGTTCCCTTCGTGTTTGATGGGTGAACGGTAGGCCAGAGACGAGTGCCGACGGTGTGGGTTGTACCACGCCTCGATGAAGCGGAAAACGGCCATGCGTGCCTCGGCCTTCGTCTGGAAGCGCCGCCGATCCAGGAACTCCCGTTCGAGCGTGGCAAAAAAGCTCTCGCACATGGCATTATCGAAGCAATCGCCCACCGATCCCAGCGACAGCCTCACGCCTGCCTCCCGGCAACGCGCCCCGAAGGCAAAAGACGTGTATAGGGCGGAATCAACCGGTCGTCGCAACAGCAGTTGATTGAGCCTGGCACAGGATCTCGTCGAGCGCTTCAGCCGGTGTTCGCCAGCCGAGCGTCTTACGGGGCCGCGTGTTGAACGCCAGAGCCACAGCGGTCAGTTCACTCGTGCCGTAGGCGCTCAAGTCGGTGCCTTTGGGAAAGTACTGCCGCAGGAGCCCATTCGTGTTCTCGTTCGTACCCCTTTGCCACGGGCTATGTGGGTTAAAAGCACGTCGGTGCCGTTCACGTCAAGGGCCGGCTGTCACTGCTCCGTTCAGCAGACCGCACCTGGCGGGGCAGCGCTCGAGGGGGCAGGGGCATGGATACCACGCTGCACCCGCACCCGTGCCTCCCGACCATGCTCCGCGTCCGCGCGGTCGGGTGCCCCGATTTTACCCTCCCGTGTGAGTCGCGGGGCCTGTGCGATGTCGTGCTGGCACCCGTAGACCTCTCCGAGGACTCGCGCGTGGCGCTCCGGTACGCAAAAGAGATCGCCGCGGGCTTCGACCTGCCTCCGAGGTGGCGGCAGACGCACGCGGCGCCCTCGAACAGTTTGTACGAGAGACGCCGGACCCTGCCCCAGACTCGGTCGTGCGCGTCGGAACCGGCTTCCCGGTCTACGCCATCCGTGACTGTGCGGCCAAGGTCGGGGCGGGGATCGCCGTGGCGTCGTTCGAGGCGCCGACATCGACATCGGTTCGGCCGCTCTTGGGGCAGGCTCTGGCGGCAACCCGGTCCGTCTCATGGCGCGGGTTCGGAGGCGACGTAGCAGGGGCCAGCGATGGAGAACGCGGAGGGAGCTCGGCGTGTACGTTCTCCCGCCTCTCCCGTTCAATCGTACACTCCATGGCGTCCGCCGCCTTCGTGATGCTCCTCGCGGGGCTCCTCCTCGCCCTCGGCGTCGCGTCGAGCAAGGTCTCGGCGCGCCTCGGCGTCCCCGGACTCGTCCTGTTCATGGGGATCGGGATGCTCGCGGGCTCGGAGGGGCTGGGGCGCGTGGCTTTCGAGGACTACGGGCTCGCCAACGCCATCGGGACCGTGGCCCTCGCGCTCATCCTGTTCGACGGTGGTCTGCGGACCGGGCTCCCGTCCGTCCGGGCGGCGTGGCGGCCGGCCCTCGCGCTCTCTACCGTCGGCGTCGCGCTGACGGCCGGGCTGACGGGCCTCGCGGCGGCGGCCGTGCTCGGGCTCTCGCCGCTGCTCGGGCTGCTGCTGGGCGGGATCGTGGGCTCGACCGACGCCGCGGCCGTATTCGCGGCCTTACGCTCGAGCGGGCTGCGGCTCCCCGACCGCCTCGGCGCTACGCTCGAGGTCGAGAGCGGCTCGAACGACCCGATGGCCCTCTTTCTTACGGTCGGGCTCACCGGGCTCGCCGCCGGGGCCGCGGACTCGGCCGGGTCGCTCGCGCTCCTGTTCGTGCTCCAGTTCGGGGTTGGCGGGGCCGTCGGCCTCGCCGTCGGGCGCGCGGCCTCGTGGGCCGTCGGCCGGGCCAACCTCGACGCGGCCGGGCTCTATCCGGTCCTCGCCGTCGCGTTCGGGCTCGTCGCGTTCGGCGGGGCGGCGGTACTCGGCGGGAGCGGGTTTCTCGCCGTCTACCTGGCGGGCATCGTGCTCGGCAACGGCCCGCTCGTGTTCCGGCGCGGGACGCTCCTCGTCGTCGACGCGGTGGCGTGGCTGGCTCAGATCGCGCTCTTCGCCCTCCTGGGGCTCCTCAGCTTCCCCAGCCGACTCCTGGCCGTGGCGCCCGAGGGGCTCCTCATCGCGCTCGTGCTGGTGTTCGTGGCGCGCCCGCTGGCGGTGGCCGCCTCTGTCGTTCCGTTCGGATTCAGGCTGCGCGAGGTGGCGTTCCTCTCGTGGGGTGGCTTGAAGGGGGCCGTCCCGATCACGCTCGCCACGTTCCCGCTCCTGGCGGGCGTCGAGGGTGCCGCGCTCCTCTTCGACGTCGTGTTCTTCGTTGTCCTGGTATCGGCCCTCGCGCAGGGATGGTCGCTCCCGGCCCTCGCGCGGCGGCTCGGGCTGGGGCGCCCGGTCGACCCACCGCCCCCGGTCCGCGTCGCGCTCCACGCGCTCCGCGAGCTCGACGGCGACGTGTACGATTACACCGTGGCGCCGTCGGCGCGCGTGGCCGGGCAGGCGCTCCACAACCTCGCGCTTCCGGACGGGGCCGCCGTCACGCTCGTCGTCCGCGAAGACCGCGTCGTCGTGCCGAGGGGGCAGACCAGGCTCCGCCCGGCCGACCATGTGTTCGTTGCTATGCGAACGACGCTCCAGCCTCTCGTCGATCGGCTCTTCGACCCGGACGCCGAGACGCCGCCGCTGGCGCCTGGCCTCGAGGTCGAGTTCGCGGGCGCGGCGACGCTCGGCCAGCTCCACCGCTTTTTCGGGCTGCCTGGGCCCACGTGGTCGGAGCGGACGCTGGCGTCGGTGCTGGACGACGACCCGCGCCGCCTGGGGCCGTTCCTCGTCGCGCCGGGGTCGGAGCCCGACCTGGTGCGGCTGACGGTCGTGCCCGAGGCCGAGGACGAACCACCCGAGGCAGACGGGAAAGCGGGAGGGGGCGACGATCCCGCAGCCGCAGACGAGTCCGTCGCGGCCGAGTCTCTCCGGGAAGAGTCGGCCGGCGAGGGGGGAGGTGGCTCCTCATCTCTCCCGGCTACGCCGATCCGTCTGTCTTCGCGCCTTGGGCACTAACCCCTACGGCGTTAGTGTGGGGTGTCCGCCGCGTCCTGGTGGATCCTCTTTTTGACGAGGCGCATCCCCATCGCTCCGGTGTAAAAGTCCACGTTCTCCTGCGCATCGCCGCTGATGACGGAGACGTGGTGGAGGCCGTGGGTGGGGGCGTTTCGGGTGCCGGGTTCCATGTTCTCGTGTGGGTGGTGAGTCAGGGTAAGACCGCGAGGAACAGGCCGCTGTCGCGCCCTCCGACACCGTGCAACTTTAGCTGCTCGTGAAGACCAGCGCGGACGCCCCCCTGACACTCGCCGCACCTCATGGGCGATGTGGCATTTATCGCCTGTTTATCAGGTATTCATCCCGAAGGAAATGTGGCGACTCATGGAAATCGCGCCTGGGAGGGGGCAGGGGGCCTGCCATAGGCAGCCGTGGAGGACTGAAGCAGGCCCTGCACCTCCGCGCGCAGAACAGCCCGCTACTTCGCCTCGCTGAGCAGAAACGCGCGCAGCCCCTCCACGTCGTCGGTGCCGATCAGATCCACGCCCGCCTCCAGTAGCACGCGCCACACCGCTTCGCGCTCCGGCGTGCCCCAGAAGCGAAGCCTGCGCCCCTGACGGTGCGCTAGCCCGGCCAGACGAGCCACCTCGCCGCGCAACTCCGGTGGGGCCTCGCCTTCGCCGTCCCACTTCGACACCGCGCTCCACGGCGCGCTCACGAGCGGCATGAACGAGCTCGGCAGTCCCGCCGATGCTTCCAGGTCGGGCAAGCGGCCATCGAAGGCGGCGAAGCGGATCTGCTCAGCGAGCATCGCCGTGCGCGCTCGCTCGCCCGAGAGCACGACCGTGACGGCCCCTTCGACGGTCGCGGCGCCCGCGTGGAGCGTCAGGATATCGGCGTAGCGCCGCAGCAGCACGCGCAGGCGCGCATACGTGGGCTCGGCCTCCGACTTGACGTCGATGAGCAGCAGAAGCGGTGGCCTCCCCGCATGGATCGATCCTCCCTCGATGCCTTCCGCATCGATGGCTCCGTCGTGCGTTTGCGCGTAGTGGCGCAGCGGCGCGAGGTAGAGGCCCTCGAGCGTCCGCTGCGGCTCTACCTCGTCAAGCTCATGCGCTACCAAGAGTTCGCCGTCCACGAGGTAGATGTCCACCTCGACGCTGTTGAAGCCCGCCTCGAGCGCGCCGAGGAGGGGGCGGGCGTGCTCGTAGTCGTTGTGGGCGTGGGCACGCTCGAGTGCGGTGGCCTGCTCCGTAGAAGGCTGAGCAGGAGCGGGCTGGGCAGCCGCCGGGCGCGCAGCACCATAGCCACAAACAAGCATCAGCAGCAGTGCAAGAGCGGTCGCCCGGTGCGTTTCGCGATGCGCAATCACAGGGTGCTGGGCGAACAGGCAGGAGGGGAGGCGTATCGTTCGGTGCATTGGGCCACGCGGTACAGCAGGGGGCTCGGCGGAAGAGCAGCGTCAAGGTAGCACACACGCGAGCACACGGACGGATGGCTCGTCTACCCGGTCAGCGGGCGCGCTTCGGACGCTTGTGTCGAGGTCACCCGGCACGCTGCGCAGGCATCAAATCGGGGCCTTACGAGGCGGTACTGTAGAATCCTATTTGCGCTACGTAAAATCACATTTACGCCTGGTTTGTGCTACCTGGAATCCTATTTGTGACCGGTGATATCCAGTGATGTTCGGAGAAAGGGCTATAAGGGCGCTAAAACGGGCCCAAGGCGCCATGCTAGGACCCAGTTATAGGAGCCTCTGAGGATAGTGAACACGCCGCATTACACATGGCTTCAGGACATGCGTAGGTGCTCGGCGGCGCGAAGCGTGGGACATGCTGCGAGCCGCCGAGCCGTTGCGTGCTCCTGGGCGCATGAAGCGTCTGGCCGGCGCGGTCGCTCGGGTGGTCAGCCAGGTCGTCGGCGCTGAAGGGGAGGAGGGCAGTTGCATTGGCTGTGGGGAAGCGAGTGCCTTCGAGCCCGAGCGTCCGTCGTGCCCGGCGTGCTACCGGGCGTGGGCGCGCTACGCCACGGCTGGCTATGCAGAGCCGTACGGACACGGCAGCGGACGGGCACGCCGCTGACCCCGGCATCGTCTCCCTCAGCCGGTCATGCTCAATCAGCAGGTTATGTTCAGGATGACTTCGTGCAGCGAGGAGGCCGTGGTGCAGGCGAGCAGGCTCTCGTCAACGCCCGGGCCCGCACGCCTGGCACGATGGGGCTGCTCTAGCGTCAGCGCGCGGGTCGGTAGTGCAGGGCGAGCGCGCCGCTGCTGAGCGGCGTCGCTGAGACCCGTTCGAGCCGGCGCGTGCTCGGCAAACCACTCTGGTAGAGCGTCGGGCCGTGGCCAGCGATGCGGGGGTGGACGAGAAACCGGTACTCGTCGATGAGCTCCAGCCGGTCCAGTTCGGCCGCGAGCGTGCCGCTACCGAGGAGCACGCCGGCCGGGGTCGCATCCTTGAGCTTCTGCACACCCGCGCGCAGGTCGCCTGCGATGCGGTGGCTGTTGGTCCAGGGAAAGTGCTTTCGCGTCGACGACACCACGTACTTTGGCTTGGCTTCGAGCTTCATCGCCCACTCGCGCATCGCTGGCGGCGCCTCCTCGTCGCCGCGGGCGACGGCCGGCCAGTAGCGCTCCATCATCTCGTAGGTGAGGCGGCCCCAGAGCATCGCCCCGCTCTGGTCCATGAGGTGGGTGAAGAAGGCGTGTGTCTCCTCGTCGGCGATGCCCTCCCGGTGGTCGACGCAGCCGTCGAGGGTGAGGTTGAGGCTGAAGGTCAAGAGTCCCATGTAAGGCGGAGGGTGTAACGGCGAAGTTGAGCGGCCCAGCGCTGGGCAACCATGATGAGGGCAAGCGGACCCATCGTTGGGCGACGGGCCCGCTTAGTGCAGGGTTAGGCGGCCTCAACGTTGTCTGCCGGCTTACCTGGCTCAGTCGGCATAGCGCTGATATGGAAGAGTCCCCACCCATGGCCATCCGGGTCCACAAAGCTGTGCGAATACATGAAGCCGTGGTCTTCCGGCTCGTCGTACGTCGTGCCACCCGCGGCGAGCGCTCTGGCAACGAGCGTATCGACCTCCTGCTGGCTTTCACAACGGAGGTTGAGCAAAACCTCGACCGCCTGGCTCGTGTCGCAGATGGCTTTGGGCGTGAAGTCGCGAAATCTCGCGTGCGTGGTTAGCATGACGAAGATCGTGTCGCTGACGACAACGCACGCGCCGGTGTCGTCGGAGAACTGCGGGTTGCGCGAGAAGCCGAGTGCTTCGAAGAAGGTCAACGACTTCGGGAGATCAGCGACCGGGAGGTTGATGAATACTTGCTTGCTCATGGAGTTTTCCTGAGCGGTCTGGGTGTGCTTGACTTCCATCTCTGGTGCCTCGAGTGGTAGGTGAGAGAGATCGGCGGAAGGATTTCTGCCGATCTCTCTCAATGAAGCAAGCGTGAACGCCAGCCGTGTGTCACCCCTCGACCTACGCGAATTGGCGGCCTACGGTCAGGCTCTACCGCGCGACGCCGGGCGAGAATGACGCGCCCGGGTGCGGAAACGTCGCCCGGTGGTGCGTCCGCTCGAACGTGTTGTGATGCCGCCTCTTCGGGCCCATCAAGGATTGATCTCCATGCGACGAATAAGACCATGCGCCAACTCGTACACGTGGCGCACCGTCTGATCCACGAGAACCACTCCACTGAGATCCTGGGCTACCGGGTGGACCTCTACTTCGATGTGGCGTTCGTCTGTCCGTTGAATACGAAACGGTTCGGCAGAGGGATCAATCAGACGCCATGGCCGGCTCCAATATTCGCGAACTCCGGCGTGGCCGGGTGCATGGCCGAGAGCACGGCATCAATCTGGCGTGCGTTGAAGGCAGCATAAAGCGGCCGAATGCGATCTTCTTCCCTGGACATCGTCGGTCATGATGGGCAGCATGACAGGTGAGCACTCACCCGCGCCGGCCCACGCAGCCGTTGAAGGCGGCAGAGTAGGCGCCTGACGAGCGGGTGGATAAGACCGTGACGCCCGACGCGTGCGGCGGCTTAGCCCGCCGAAGAGACGACGAGTTTGAACCCGTCCGGGTCCCGGAACCGGACAACACGGGCCCCCCACGGCGTATCCGTCGGCTCCGTCTCCAGCACGCCCCCGGCACCCTTGATCCGCCCGGCGACCTCGTCGATCGCGTCCCGGTCCGTGGTGAGTTGGAGCGAGATCCCCTCGCCCTTGTCCCGGTCTGAGCCTCTGGCCCCATCGTCCTGGGTCAGGAGTAGCCGGACGTCCCCTGCCCGTAGCGACACCGCAAAGAGAGACCCCTCGCGTTCGTGCTCTCGGTCGATTGTGAACCCGACTACGTCGCGGTACCAAGCCACGCTTTCTCGGAGGTCTCCCACTGTTAGAGAGGCCCCGAGGGCCGTCGCGCGCAGCGCGGCTTCAGCGTCAGACATAGCGTTAGAAGGGCGAGGTTGGTGAGCAGGCACTGCTCGTGCCACAAGCGGAATAACGTGTTGGCAATCCCCTGCGGGTCGCGCCGCGGACCGTCAGGTGGAGTGGCGTATCAGGCGCTATCGGCCCGGCGGCCCGACCATGAGCGGCGTCAACGACCGGGCCGCCAGCCGCCACCCCCCCGCCTCGCGGACGTAGACGCTGAGGTAGCTCAGCACCGGCATCGGCCGGCCCCCGAGGCGCCCTTCAGACCGGAGCGTACCGGCCAGCACGGCGGCCGATGCGGACGGAGACCCGTAGAGCCGAACCTCGGTGTTCTCGACGCTAACCGAGTCGGCGTCGAGGTTCCCTACTGTTGCGACGACCCGCTCGCGGGACTCGACCCCCGCCGGACCGACGAGGAAAAAGTCGCTCCGGGCTGCCTCCTCCAGCGGGACGGGGTTGTTGTGGAGAACGTACTCGACGAGGATCCGCTCGTTCAGTTCGACCAGCATCCGTTCGAGTTCTCCGGCATTCCCGTCCGCCGTCTGCGCGAAGGCGCTCGGGGCTCCCGCCGTGAGCGCGACGAGGCAGAGGGTGGCTATCAGCGGCCAGCGGTTCGCAAGCATGGCGGGTTTGGTAGGTGAAAGACGCCTGACGGAGAAGCGCCGCCGCGACAGGCAGCGGTGAAGATGCATGTGACAAAGTAGACGCCGCACGCGGGGAAGGCAACGCCCGGCGTCGGCCAGCCGTGCAGGGTTAGCAGCCGGCGCTCGGTCATGGCTCCGGTGTTCCTGTGTCTTGGTTGCCAATGTCGAGTTCAGCACGCGCAGCAGCGGCCAAATCTTGATATTTGGTCTTAAACGCGTCGAGGGTTTCCTCCTCAAGTTCTTCCAGATCAAGGAGCGAGTTGTGCGCGCCCTTCGTGGCTCGAATGAGTTCGTCAAGCTTGACTTGAATCGCCTCTGTATCTCGATTCTGCGTGTTCTGAATGAGGAACACCATCAAGAACGTGATGATCGTCGTCCCCGTATTGATGACGAGTTGCCAGGTATCGCTGAACCCGAACAGGGGCCCGGTTACAAGCCAGGCGCCGATGACTGCGACGGCGAGGGTGAAAACGCGCGGACGCCCGCAAATGTGGGCGGCGGTTCTGGCAAAGCGGGAGTACCAGGTGGAGGTGCGCATGAGGGCCTGCTTCTCGGGGCGCATGACAAGTTTGCAGTTTACCCGCGCAGGGCGACGACTGCTCGCGGTGGTTCAGAGCACAGGATACGCCACCGATCGGACAGCGCAGACACGATCGCGCCGTTCGTCGGCGTGCGGTCGCGGTTAGGCCGACCCCTTGGTGCCCGACGCCACGTACAACTCCCCCCCGAACTTCTTCACGTCGGCCGGGAGCACCTCCCGCTCAAAATCAGGGCACCGGGCCGCCAGCGGACGCCACGCCTCGCGCGAAAGGTCGGCCCGCGCCACCAGTTCGACCGACCGCGCCTCCCGCGTCCTCTCCGGCGCGTAGGCGTCGAAGAGCACGAACCGCCCGCCGGGGCGGACAAGCGAGAACAGCCGCTCAAACGCCGCCTCCCACTCCAGGAGCGCCGTCAGGCCCAGCGCACACAGCACGCCGTCTACCGCTGGTTCGCCGAGCGCATCGGTGAGCAGATTTGCGTCCACGTTGGCCACCGAGGCTTGGCTGAGCGTGACGTTGTCCCACCCCGCGCGGCTCACTCGACGCCGAGCCTTGCGGAGCATCCCCCCCGATTGGTCCACACCGAGCACGGAGCCGGTCGGCCCGGCCGCCGTCACGAGGGCGTCGAAGCTCTGCCCCGTCCCGCAAGGGAGGTCGAGGACGCGCGCACCGTCGGCGAGGCGAAGTGCCTCAACGGCGGCGGGGCGGAACGGAGCGTACAGGTCTTCGAGGGCGCGGTCGTAGAAGAGTGCGAAGAGGTCGTACCACATGGGAAGGGCAGCGATGCCTGATGGGGCGGCCTAACGGCGAAGCGCTGCCGCGACGGGCAGCCGTGAAGGTCATACAAGCAAAGTAGACGCCGCAGATCGCATGGGCAACACAGGCCGCGCCCGGCGTCGGCCAGCCTGAAGGGTTTCTGCGGCACGCAGACGTGCCCTACTCGATCTCGTCGAGCGCGAGACGGAGCTCTTGCTTCAACGATTCGCATTCACTCCTCTTCGCACCAAGCCGAGTGGATGGCTCGCCATCAGTGAAGCCGACGCCGTGAAGAATCTCGTTCAACGACTGATGCAGGAATCGAACCTCCTCGCGGCTCAGTCGGAGTACGGCGCTTCCGGATTCGGTGTAGCGGCTATCAGGTGTGACGTAATACTCGAAGGGCGCGTACCCCTGCGCGATAGCGCCGAGGACCGCCCCCGCTTGCAGGTCGAGGTGGTAAAACTGGCCCGGCTCCAGCGCTACAACCGCGGTGCGGTCGTCGCGCCGCTCAAGTACTTGCGCTCGATGCGACCGTAGGCTCGGCCCCCTCTTGGAAGAGCGGCTCTGATGTAGGCCCTGAAGCGCAGGGACGCCACCAGGAGGCTTTCTTCTACGCGTCCCTCTCGGTCGCCGTCAAGGGCAAAATGTCGTGCACGTCTATCCCATCTCAAACGCCAAAGGTATACTCTGGTGACCCTTCCAGACCGCCGTGAGGCCTGTGAAGGCGAGGGCCCCCGAACGTCCCTGTGCCGGCCTGCCGTGGCCCCTGCAAGGGGTTTTCCGTTTCCCGCCAGGATGCGTCGCCGGGCTTTGTGCTTGCCCCACAACGATACCCCTTCTCGCCATGCGCATCGCCCGCTGCATCACGTTCGCCCTGCTGCTCTGCTTCCTGCTGCTGACGCCCTCATTCGCGTACGCGCAGCAGACCTTCACCGTCTCTGTCGCTGAAAAGTCGAGCGCGCATCCGTACGCCGGACAGGGAGCTTTCGAGGCGTATGTCATCGACGGCGCAGAGGCGCGCGAGCTCACCCTCGTGCGAGGCAGGACGTACACCTTTCGGATGAGCGGGGTACCTGCCCTGCATCCGTTCTACCTCTCGACGAGCAGTGTTGGGGCGGGCGAAGGGGTATACAGCACGGGCGTGTCAGGCAACTTCGCCTCGGGCAACGGAACGCTCACCTTCGACGTCCCCCTGAACGCCCCGGATCTGCTCTGGTACCAGTGTGCCGCGCACGAATACATGGGGTGGCGGATCAACGTGACGGACGCCGCCCGTGCGGATGTGGCGCTCGTGGCCGAAGGCCTCGCCCACCCTATCGTGGTCGTCGCATCGCCGGATGCTACGGGACGGCTCTTCATCGCCGACCAGACAGGGCAGATTCACGTAGTCGGTGCCGACGGCAGCGTCGCGGCGGAGCCGTTCCTCGACCTCGGCGGTCGGATGGTGGGGCTCAACCCCGGCTACGACGAGCGTGGCCTGCTGGGGCTTGCCTTTCACCCGGACTATGCCTCTAACGGCCGGTTTTTCGTCTACTACAGCGCCCCGCTGCGCGCAGGAGGCCCTGCAGGCTTCAACCACACCAGCCATGTCTCGGAGTTCGTCGTTTCCGCTACCGATCCCAGCGTAGCCGATCCCACGTCGGAGCGGATCCTCCTCCAGGTCGACCAGCCCCAGGGGAATCACAACGGGGGTACCATCGCGTTCGGGCCGGAAGATGGCTACCTCTACATCGCGCTCGGTGATGGCGGCGGCCGGGACGATGAAGGCGACCACCACGTGCCCGACTGGTACGGATTCAACGCTGGCGGCAACGGGCAGGACGTTGAGCAGAACCTCCTCGGCAGCCTCCTGCGCATCGACGTGGATACGCAGGAGGGCTCGCTCGCCTACGGCATCCCGGATGACAACCCGTTCGTGGGGATGCAGGGCGTCGCTGCGGAACAGTACGCCTACGGATTCCGCAACCCCTACCGCTTCGCGTTCGACCCCGGTGGCGAGCACCTGCTGCTCGTGGGCGATGCTGGACAAGAACTCTACGAGGAGGTCTCCGTCGTCACGGCAGGGGGTAACTATGGGTGGAACGTCAAGGAGGGTACCCACTGCTTTGATGCCGCGAATCCTACCGTGGTGCCACAGACCTGTCCGGGCGCTGTGGGAGCAGGGCACCCCAAGGCGGGCGCGCCGCTCATTGACCCGGTGGTTGAGTTTCTCAACGGAAAAATGGAAGGGGGCGTCGGCCTCGTTGTCGTGGGCGGCAACATGTATCGGGGTAGCGCTCTGCCCTCACTGTCGGGCCAGTACGTCTTCGGGGCGTGGAGCCGTAACGGCAGTGCCAGCGGTGGACTCGTGCTTGTCGCACAGCCCCAGCCGTCGGGCCTCTGGCCCTTCAATCCGCTCGACATCACGAACGCGAACGGGCTGCTCGATCACTACGTCCTCTCGTTCGGACAAGACCTGGCGGGGGAGGTTTATGTGCTCACGACGCAGTCGGTGGGACCGGTCGGAAACACGGGGAAGGTATGGCGGCTCGTACCTTCGGGTACGGGGACCGACCTCGAATCCATTCCGCCGCAGCGCACCGGCCTTCAGCTGCGCATCGCCGGACCGAACCCGTTCTCGGACCGAACGGCCTTTGCGTTCGATGTACCCCGCCTGGACGCCGTCCGCCTCCAGGTGTATGATCTCCTGGGACGTCGTGTGGCAACTCTGATCGACGGGGTGCTCCCACCAGGGCCCCAGCATGCGACATGGGATGCGGAGGCGCTCGGCCTTCCAGCGGGCCTCTACGTTGCGCGCCTTGCGTCAGGCAGCCAGCAGGCAACGGTGAAGGTAACCCTGCTGCGCTGAGCAGGGCCGCGCGTGGAGTACCCCTCTCAGGCGCTCCTGCATGCGCCAGGGCGTATCATCAGGCACAGGCAGCACGTCTGTAGCCAAGCTCAAACGTCCACCCTTGCTGGGGGACGTCAATCACCAGACCATGTCATACTGATTAATGGCATCAGAACAATAAGGCTTCCGGCGTGCAGGGCGATGGGGACGAGGGTACTGCTCAGACCAAACCACGCGAAGATGTACGTGAGCAAGCTACCCACGATTCCGGCGACGCAGATGTACTTTAACGCTGCATGCTAAGCGTTAGGCCGCTACTCCAAATCAATTGCGAGCCTCCGTCGCAATCGCATTGAGGAGATCATCGAGACGCCGCCTGTCGAGGACTCGGCCGCGGAGCACGACGGCTTCTATCTCGCGTGTGGCCTCGATGTTCACCAGCGGATTGGCTCGCAAAAGCACCAGATCGGCAACATTCCCGACGGCGATCGTCCCCATCGAGTCACGAGCCGCGAGGTACTCGGCAGGAGCGAGCGTAGCGGCGCGAAGTGCACCGATCGGTGTGAGGCCTGCCTCGACCAGAAGCTGAAGCTCATCATGCAAGCTGAATCCCGGGTAGCAGAAGGCGCTACCGGCGTCGGTACCAGCCAACAGGGGCACCCGCTCTGCAGCCAGGAAGCCTGTCAGCCACGCCTCGTCCGCATACCTTTTGCGCTTCATGGCGAGATAGTCGACTCCGCGCTGAAGCTTGCCTTCTCTTTCCGCCAGCCACTCTCCGCGCAAGGCTGACGGCATGTAGCGCAGTCGTGAGTCGGTCGCCAGGGCTTGCTCGTCGAAGAACGCTTTGCTACGCAGGACAGTCAGCGTCGGCACCTGCCAGGTCTGGCGTGAGCGAAAGAGCGCAGCAAGCTGGGTGCAAGCCTCGACATCACCCGGGGAACACAACGGCTCGATTTCGTCACGAAGGTGCTCGATGCTGGCCTGACCCGCTCGGGCAGCCTCCACCACGGTCACGTTCGCAGGTACGTGGCCCGCAACGGGCAGGCCGACACGGCGCGCCTCGGCCATCACGGCGAAGTAGGCATCGCGGGGGAGCAGCGTATAGACCTTGATGAAATCAACGTCCGCATGCGCCAGCGAATCCACGGCAGCTCTCGCGCTGACTGCATCGGACACGGGTATCGAGATGTCGCGTTGGATGGGCTGAGGTCCATCAAGGACCTCTCCAGCTGCGACCACTCGAGGCCACAGAGGATCGTCCCACCTCCATGAATCGCGAACCGAGGCCAGAATGGGCAATCGCCCGCCCATGTCGCGGATTCCCGTGACACCGTTCGCGACGTACAAGGGTAGGAACGTTCCCACTGCCTCTGCACTCCAAAGCGCATGGCTGTGCATGTCCCAGAGTCCTGGAATGAGAAACCGCCCGCGCCCATCGATGACCAGGGCGCCCGCCGACGGCGGGGCGCTACTTGTCTGCGCAACATCAGTGATCCTGGAGCCCACGATCGTGACAGTCGTGTGCGGACGCAACGACCCTGAAACGACGTCGACCACGGTCACATCGCGAATGAGAACGGTGCTGGACGGGTCAGCCTGCGGTCCCTGCCTCGGGCCTGCGCATCCTCCCAGAACCAACACGCTGAGTGTCGCGACAATTCGCGATAGAGGCTTCATGTGATCATCCGATCGGTCGCGGCCAAACATCTGAGTTAAACCGCGCCGCGACGCGGCGTCGGCCTGAACGAATTGTTAGACCTCAGCGACCGAGCCGAGCGGGAGATACACATCCGTGATCATCTCCTGCTCCTCGACGGTGGGACCTACGTTCACATAATGGAAAAACAGCGGGAACGCCCCGGCGGTCTCACCGCTGGCTGGCAGCCAAACGCGGCCCAGGTACGCTGCGGTGGTGTTGTGGCGGCGGGAGCCGATGTGCCGAGCTACCGCGCAGCGCAGGCGGGGGATGGCCTTCGCCACAACGCCTTCCTCGTTGGGCGCTACGGCGCCTTCGTACGACACGCAAAAGTCGACGCGGTGCTGCTCGGGAGCGACCACGGCGGGGTCGGTGTAATGGATGCCGAAGGTGCGCGCCTGTTCGGGCGATATGCCGTTGCGGATGCGCCACTGGATCAGGCGCCTGGAGGTTTCGTACTCGAGCGCGGGGGAACCGTGGTGCTCGACCGCGGCGACCGCGGTTTCCGGGAACTCAACGATTCGGACTTCCATGAACCTTCCCATGAGGCCTAACGGATGAGCGCTGCCGCGACGGGCAGCCGTGAAGGTGAACGCAGCAAAGTAGACGCCGCACGCTGAAAGGGCAACGCACCCGGCGTCGGCCAGCCGTGTAGGGTTAGCTGCCCTCAGTATACACGAGACGTAGAGGCCATCTCGCCTTCGTGCTCACCTACCCACCGTCGCACGTGAGTCAAACTATCGATGACCGCTTCCAGCGCTCCTAGCTTCTCAAGCCCTGTGTGCCCTGCGCACCCGTAATCACGCCGCACCGCACGCTGCTTGCCTCCAGAGCGAAACGTGATATCCGTAACCGGGAAGTGCCTCCAGTAAGCGGTACAGTCAAGCGGCTCCACGATCGTGGCGCTGTCCGGTCGGTAGCGGTCGAACGACGTCAGCATTGCCTGCCGCGTACTGTCGTCCAGGTGGGCCAGACGCGACGGGAGCGCCTTGTATAGACTGTCCGACATCGCCAGCAGCGTGTCGGCTAAGCCAAAGAAGGCTGCTTGTTGGAAAGCCGCCAGCAGCGCTTCCAGTGTTGCGGGGGCGAGCGTGTCCCGAGCGAGGCCCTGCTGCTTGACATGCCACGGCTCCGGGTACACGAACCGGTTGATCCCCCGAGTATGCATCCCCTCCGCTCGTAGAACCGACGCCCAAGCAGGGCCTCGTGGTTCTGGATCATCCACTGCGTCTCACAGGCGTAGGCTGGCGTGGCGTCGTAGGTACAGACGAGAGAATGTGCAGACGTACTCACGAACCGGCTCCGACGGGCTCTGCCGCTTTTACCTCCACTACGTTGTCCTCGCGCGCTCGGTCGATCAGCATACGGTAGGGGTCGATGCCGGCGCGTGCTGCCGTGCTGGATACCGGGATGCGAATCGTCTGTGCGCCGCTGCGGATGCGGTGGCGCTTCAGGTAGAGCGGCTCACCGAGACCGCCGCCTTTGCCGGGAGCGAAGACGCCGATCTCGACGAGATCGTCCATGGGCACCTCGGCTTCGTTGCCGACGCGGTCGGCCCTCACCTTTTTCGCCACCACGTCCAGCGTCACCACGTAGGAGCCGGTAGCAGTCGGCTCCACGACGGCCCGCTCCGTCTTCACGTCCCAGAGCGTGATCGTCTCGAACCAGTCCGTAAGCAGGGAGTGCAGCGAGTCCGGCGTGACGACACGGAGCTCGGCGTACAGATCCAGCGACGTTGGATAGGGCGGTCCGGCTTCGCGGTACCTCTCGAAATAGCGGCGTAGCGCCGTGTTGACGGCCTCTTCGCCGATGTGCTCGCGAAGTGTGTAGAGGGCGATGGCACCCTTACGGTAGGCGATGTACGGCTGGTCCTCGACCTCCAGCACCGGCACCTCGCGCGACTGTGACGCCCGGCCACGAAGGTAGCGTTCCATCTGGAAGCCGTAAACGCGCCGTCCAGCCTCGGCGCCGAAGGTCTTCTCCGTCACCATCATCGCGCTGTAATTGGCCAGCGACTCTGTAAGGAACGACGCGCCCCGTACTGGCGCGCCCCGGGCCAGTCCGCCCCACCACGTGTGCGCGACCTCGTGCGCGGCTCCGTAGAACGGCTGGTCGACCTCGCCGTCCCGGACGCGGCTGAAGAAGGCATCTTCTGTGAAGGCGATCATGCCCGGATGCGCGCTGCCGAAGCCTCCGTACCGCGGGGTCTCTACGATGCTCAGGTGGCGGTACGGGTAGGAACCGAACTCCCCGGTGAGGTACGCGAGCGACGTCTTCATGCCTTGAACTAAACGGTCGAGGTTGGCACTGTGCGCCGGATGGTGGAAAATCCGGAGGGCGACATCTTTCCATTGGTCCTCGAGCACCGCGTATTTCGCGGAAGCGATGGTGCCACCGAACGCCATGGGCACCTCGGTCTCGTAGTGGAAGTAGTGCCGCCCGTTTTCCATCCAACTCCGGCGCAGTGTGCCGGGCGTGACGGCCACCTGGTCGGCGGCCGTCCCGATGATCGCGTCCACATGGACAAGGTCTGCGTCGGTGACTCCCCAGCGGTTCTTCACACCTGCCGCGGCCTCAGGGCCGGGCATAGGCGGCCGGGGCGCGAGACCAAAGCGCGCTCGCGCTTCCTCGTCGGAGAGCTCAAACACGGGCTGATACCCGATGAACGGCATGAGCATCCGGTTGAAGGAGGTGCCGTTGGCGACGATGTCCGTCTGGATGTCGCTGTTCGAGAAGCCGTGCGACCGGAATCCGACGTCGAATGCGAGCCGCATGGAGTCGCCCGGCGCAAGCGCGCGCGCCAAGGCGTAGATCCGGTAGCCGATCTTCTCGTCCTCGGCCACGACCTCGGCCGCGCGGTCAAGGGACAGCGAACGGGCGGCGAGGCCGGGATCGAGATAGACGTGCACCGAATCGATCGCGTCGTCGGTCTGGTTCACCAGTTGGTAGCTGCCGCGCACGTCGACACCCGACTCATCAGGGTAGATCTCCACGCGCAGTTGCGCGTCCGTGATGGTGGGCTGCGGGGTGTCCCTGTACTGCCCGTAGCGCTTCTCGTACTCGGCCTGCGGCAGGCCGCTTTCGGCTGCCGTTCGGTAGTCGTTGAGGACGTTGGTGTTATAGAAGATGAAGCTCCCCAGCACGAGGATCAGCGCCACCGCCACGCCGGCTGTGCGGGCCATGGTACCCGTGAGGCGGTTGCGGGCCTGGCGGAGCCGACGGCGCAGGCCGGGCTCCCGGCCCCGTACCCAGAGCAGTCCAGCCATAACCAATAGCAGCAACGCCCACGCCGCCCAGTAGAGCTTGAACCAGACGAACGGCTCGGCGAACGGGCCGAAACCGTTCATGTCTGAGTAGGTCCAGCGGGGGGCGGTGTTGTAGAGCAGCAGGTGGTGCCGGATGCCGAGGACAGGCGGTGCCGCCGCCATCAGTCCAAGAGCCATCAGTACGACCATGTGCCCGAGGTTCTTGTGGTTCACCACCACGTGGAGCGTAATCGCAAGCGCGGCGAGGAGCACATAGTCGGCCAGCTTCAGCCCGAACACGACGCGGAGATAGAGTCCGATTTCGAAGTGGTAGTAGCCGTGGAGCGCTTGGATCAGGAGGCCACCGACCATGGCCGCGGCCTGAAACAGCACGATCATGACCACGAGCGCCAGAAACCGGCCGAGCAGCGCCACGCCGTCCGGCACGGGTACTGCGTCCGCGATCTCCGCGACCCCCACCTCCCGGTCCTTCCACACCAGTTCGCCCGCGAAGAGGATGACCAGGACGATAAACAGGATGACGCTCCTCTGGGACAAAACCGTCTCGACGATCAGGAGGGTGATGGGCCACGTGGACGTGTCGAAGACCGTGTCTCCCACGTTCCAACCCCATAGCAGAGGCAGGCCCACGCAGGCGAGCAGCACCACGGCGAACCAGCGGCTCGCCGCGATCTCGGCCAGCGCGTTGCGCGCAACGGCGAGCGTCTGCCGCACCGTGGTTCGGAAACCGAACGACCCAGCCACGCGCGGGACCTGCACCGGCCCGGCGCGCCTGATCGACGGGAAGACAGGCGTGGGCTTCCCCTCTCGCTGTCGGCCACCGGCGGCAGGATGCGCGAACCGGAACGCGCGGTGTAGCAGCGCGAGCACCCCCGCCGAGAGGAAAAGCCAGAAAACCCGGTTCCACCCCAGTGCTGTGGGCAAACCGATGAGCCGCGTGTTGCGCTCGGCTTCCGTCCAGTACTGGGTTACGCGCTCCAGCGTCACGAGGCCGAGCGGGTCTACCAGCGCGGCAAGCATCGGGCTCTCGATCTGGCTCGCGTAGTTGAGGACGACGACGTACCCGATGAGGATGCCAATCGCCGCCAGATACACCGGAACCACGTGCCGGGCGAGCGCCCCGACTGCGAACAGGATGGCGCCCACCAGAACGACGTTGGGCAGCAGGAAAAGGAGATAGGCCTGGATGTGGGCGCCGACGTAAAACGGGCCGTACATCACGTCGGATAGGGACACCAGCGTGGCGACCAGGACGCCCAGCGGGATGGCCACGAGCACGAGCACATTGACCGCCAGCGCGCCGAGAAACCTCCCGCCGAGATATTCGGCCTTGCCAATCGGGGAGGTAAAGAGAAGCGGATCCATCCCCACCTCGACGTCGCGGACCGCTGCACCGCCGAACAACGCTGCCGTGATCAGGATGCCGAAAAGACTGGGGCGCACGTAACCCCAGGCTAAGGCCTCGGGCCCGTTGGCGAGTCCTGCCCCATCGGCGAGGGCAAGAAACATCCAGACTGCGATCAGGGTCAGGATCGCGGCATACGCCCACGTCGAGGCGCTGCGGAGGCGGTACTCGACCTCGTAGCGGAAGATCTCCTGTAGCTTCACGACACCACCTCCGCTCCTGCCAGGCTGCCCCGATCATGATGGCCGGCCATGACGCTGAAGTACACGTCTTCGAGCTGCGGTTCGACCGGCTCGAACGCGACGCCCGGCGACGCCTCGCCATAGACGTGTACGATCGTGCGCCCCGCCCTCAGCTTCGTGGAGATTACCGGCATCTCCTCTTCGAGATCGTGCAGTTCCGCCCGGGACACTGTCCGGTGCCAGATCCTGCCCCGCAGGGCTTCGATCGCACCTGCAGGCTCCGCTTCGAGCAGAATCTCGCCCTTGTTGATGATCGCCATCCGGCTGCACAACTCCTCGACGTCATCGACGATGTGTGTGGAGAGAATGACGATGCTGTTCTCGCCGATCTCGGAGAGCAGGTTCAGAAAGCGTACGCGCTCGGCCGGATCAAGCCCGGCCGTCGGCTCGTCGACGATGATCAACTTCGGGTTGCCGAGCAGCGCTACCGCCACGCCGAAGCGCTGCCGCATGCCGCCGGAGAAGGTGCCCAGCCGCTCTCTGCGCTTTTCCAACAGGTTTGTCTGCTGGAGCAACGAGTCGACGACGTCGCGCCGCACCCCTGGCTCGGCAATGCCCTTGAGGATTGCGAAGTGCTCGAGCAGCCGCTCTGCCCGCGCCTTTGGGTGGAAGCCGAACGACTGAGGCAGATAGCCGAGCGTCTTACGCACTTCATCCTTCTGGCGCACCACGTCGATGCTCTGCTCCGAGCTTTCCGAAGGGTTGACGAGGCGGACGCTGCCCTCATCGGGCTCTTGCAGTGTGGCCAGGATCCGCATGAGCGTGGACTTACCGGCGCCGTTGGGGCCGAGCAGACCGTACATGCCGGGTGGGATCGTGAGCGTCACGTCCTTGAGTGCCTGCACACCGTTGCGATAGGTCTTGGTTACACCTCGGATCTGTAAATCCATCGGATAGGTCTTCTGTTAGCGGATCAGGTGAGGAGTGATGGGGTCGCCGCTCCAGTCAGCGAACCTTCGGGAACGCGCGCACAGTGCCGTTCCCCTGTCGAAGCGCCAGTGCCGTGTCACGGCCGTTGGCACAGCGCGTGAACCGTCCGTCTCGAGCGCCGCCCACACGCCATCGCCGACGGCGTCGATGCGTGCGATGTCCCCGAAACGCACCTTGAACGGCCGGCCGAGGTTGGTCGGGCGCTCGCCACGCGGGATCTTGAAGCCGAAAATCTCGATCGGGCGTCGCGTTTCGGTCAGCCCTTCGAGAGGCAGTTGCGTGGCCCAGGGCTTCTCATCCTTGTAGCCGTTGAAGTAGTTGCCCCAGAAGGCCTCCTCGCCGCCTCCCCAGCGCAACCGTCCCTCGTAGGGGGTGCCGTCATACCGAAGACGAGCGCGTTCAGCACATTGGCGGCTCTTCTGGCTCCGCGGCGGCGGAGCGGGTCGGTCAGCGAAAACGATGCGCCGCCGACGGCACCGGCTGCAGCCACAAACGCCACGATGGGGAGCGCCCGTAGGCCTGGATCGGCGTGCATGGCGGAGAAAAGGTAGATCAGGAGGATGGCCGCTACAGCGCCGACGGTCGCACGCACGGGGAGCGATGGAGAGGTGCGCGGGACGCGAGAGACGTTTGTGCTGGTCATGATCTTATGGAAGTTGTGGATGTCAGAGGCGCAAGCCAGCTTTGCAGCGTACCTGCGGCGTTGCGTGTTGAGCGCTTACGATGCCAATGTCGCGACGGGTGGCCTGAGCGGCATGAGCAACGGCTGAGGTCTCTGTGAGCATTGGCTAGGGCTTGCGGTCGCGGAGATGGTTGTGCTGACCTACACTGGCACTCGACCAACCTCCAACCGCCATGGAAGACTCTCAACACGTCCTCCACGTCCGCCTGCGCTGGTTAGGAGTGAACCCGGTTCGGTGGACGATCTTCCACTCGTCCCCTGACCCGAAGTCTTATGCCACGACACCACCCTGCCTATCCACCTCAATTCCGCGAGCAGATCGTAGCCCTCCATCGGTCACGGAGTGGCCGGACCGAGCGTGGATCGAGAAGGCTGACCCGTCGCCCCGAACCGCTGCCGCTGAGGCAGAGCGCGATGAGTTGAAACGGCTCCGTAAGGAGGTTCAGCGTCTCCAGCAGGAGCGCGACATCTTGGCAAAAGCGGCAGCCTGGTTCGCTCGGGAGACCGGCTCGGTACCGTCCGGGCCTTCGAGTTTATGAGAGCGCACCAGACCCGATTCCCCGTCTCCGTCATGTGCGAGGTTCTCCATGTCTCCCGGAGCGGCTTCTACGCATGGTGCGATCGCCCCCCGTCGGCCCGTGTGCAGCGGGACGCCGAACTCGTCGAGGCGATTCGAGCCTCCCATGCAGAGTCCGACGGGGCGTACGGTGCCCTCCGCGTCCACGCCGACCTCAAAGCTGACGGCTTCCGGGTAGGCAAGAAGCGTGTCGCTCGTCTGATGAGGGCGGCCGGGGGCGTCGGTGTCAGCCGACGCCGTGGCCCCACAACGACGACGCGCACGCCCTGCGCGCCGAAGGGGCCGGATCTCGTCCAGCGCGAGTTCGTGGCCGACTGCCCCGACGCGCTCTGGGTAGCCGACATCACCTACGTCCCGACCGGGAGCGGCTTCCTCTACCTCGCCGTGGTTACGTGTTCAGCCGCCGGATCGTCGGGTGGGCGATGGCCGGGCACCTTCGGACGGAGCTCGTGCTGGCCGCGCTCGACATGGCCGTGGCTCAGCGCAAACCCGAGGGCGTCGTGCATTATTCGGACCACGGCAGCCAATACACGTCTCTCGCCTTCGGTGCCCGGTGCGGCGAGGCGGGCGTCCGTCCCTCGCTCGGCTCGGTCGGCGATTGCTTTGATAATGCGATGTGCAAGAGCTTCTTCGCCACGCTCGAGTGCGAGTTGATCGACCGCCGACGCTTCGCCACGAAGGCCGAGGCTCGGATGGCCGTATTTCGTTTCATCGAGGGCTGGTACAACCCGCGCCGTCGCCACTCCTCGCTCAGCTACGAGTCGCCGGTCACCCACGAGCAGAATCACAAGGCACTCGCCGCCTTATACTCCTAAACTGTTTGCCAAAGCGGGTTCACTCCAACCCCTCGCGTACCCGCCATGCCGGACGCGCCCCGCCTGCTCGACCAGCTCCGCATTGCATCATAGGTGATGCAGCCTACCGACTGCGCGGCTACTCGCTCGCCACCGAACGCGCCTACGCGTGAACCATCGGTGGTTCATCTTGGACGAAGCGCCTCGTCTACTACCACGAGCGTCGCACAGGCCGCATCGTCCACCCACTCGATCTCTCCGAGGAAGACGTAGCGGCATTCCTGTCGCACCTGGCCGCCACGCGAAACGTCGCCGTTGCCACGCGGCAGGCCCTCTGCGCGCTCGTTTTCCTCTACGCCCACGGGGAGTGTCCTGAACTTTGTGTAAGTGGCCTGGCCACGGTAGGGAATCAATGATGCGTCGGCATGCGGTCAGGAAACAGAATAGAGAACGCGCTCTGCGCCTGGCCCCAGTACGGCACCACCGTGTGGGACCACGCCTGCGAGCGCCGTTCGAGCGACAGGTAGAGCACCTTCAACGCCGCTTGCTCGGTGGGAAACGAGCCACGCGTCTTCAAGACCTGCCTCAAGCTCCGGTTGAGACTCTCGATCTGGTTCGTGGTGTAGAGCGCACGCCGCACCGCTGGCAGGAAACTGAAAAACGGAATCACCCGCGTCCACGCCGACTGCCACGGGCGCACCAGGTGCGGATACTTCGGCCACGCCCGCTCGGCCTGCTCAAGCGCCGCCTCGGCGGCCTCGACCGTCGCTGCCTGGTAGATCGCCCGTAGGCTCGCCGCCACGTCCTTGCGCTCGCCCCAGGCCACGTAGCGCAGGCTCTGACGCGCCAGATGCACGATGCACTGCTGCACAATCGCTTGCGGAAAGACCGCCTCGATTGCCTCCTCGAAGCCGCTCAGCCCGTCAACGCAGCAGTAAAACACGTCACTCACACCCCGGTTGGCCAGCTCGGTCAGCACGCTGAGCCAGAACGAGGCCTTCTCGTGCTCGCCCATCCAGAGCCCGAGTACCGAGCGGATGCCGTCGATGTTGACGCCGATGGCGATGTAGACAGCGCATTTGCGGATGCCTTCTGGGCGGCGCACCTTGATGTAGAGCGCATCGAGAAAGACGATGGGGTAGATGGCTTCGAGCGGCCTGCTCTGCCAGGCGCGTGCATCGTCGAGCACGGCATCGGTGACCGTCGAGATGAGCGTGCGCGAGACGTCGGCCTGATAGAGTTCTTGCAGGTGCTCCTGGATCGAGCGCGCGCTCATGCCGCGCGCGTAGAGGGCGATGACCTTCTCGTCGAAGCCCGCGAGCCGACGCTGGTGTTTGGGCACGATCTGGGGCTCAAAGTCGGCGTTGCGGTCACGGGGGACGTTGATCGTGACGGGGCCGTGCTCGGTCTGCACAGTTTTGGGCGTGTGGCCGTTGCGGCTGTTGCCAGAGCGGCGCCCGTCGGGGGCGTGCTTGGGGTAGCCGAGATGATGCGTGAGTTCGGCTTCGAGCGCGCGCTCGGCTAGACGGGTAGTGAGTTCGCTGAGCAGACCCTCTTGACCGAAGAGGTCTTGTCCATCAGCTTCGGTGAGGAGCCTGTCGAGCAGGTCGTTGGAAAGGGGCATGAGTCGTGGGGTGCTGGTGCTCCCTGGCAGGAGCCGTCAAGAGTACGACCAATGCCACTTACACAATCTTCCGGACACACCCTCGAAAAGGGCCTCAGAAGCGCTAAAAGCGCGACTGTCGTATAGAGCCAGGCTCATACGTGCCCATAAATGACCGTAAATACCTAGTGCTGTGTCAGGTTAGTTTGTGGAGCATACTTTCTGGTAGTGCCGCTTGAGCTTCTCGCGCGCTGCCGACGGCGTGAACTGCCAGTGGAGGCGCGCGCCTGCCGCGTTGCGTGCCTCCACCAACGCCGCCGTCTCGCCTGCCATCTCCCTCCGGCTTTCGATGCGCCGACCCAGACACTGCCGCGCGATCACGCTGATCTCGATCTCGGCCATGTTGAGCCACGAGCCCTTCTTTGGCGTGTAGTGAAACTCGAAACGCTGCGCGAGTGCAAAGGCCTCCGTAGCGGGCAGATGCTTGTAGAACGAGCCTGCCGTGTGCGTGTTGAGGTTGTCCTGCACGAGCCGAATCTGCTTTGCCGTAGCGTAGTGCGCTGAGAGCCGCTCCATGAAGCGCGTGTAGTCCGCTGCTGTGCGCTGCTCGGAGACCTCTACCATGCGCCAGCCCGTCAAGGGCTCGATGGCCACGAGCAGGCAGCACGTGCCGTTGCGCTTGTACTCGTAGTGCTGACGGCGCACCTTGCCCGGCTCCGCAGCAAGCGGCTCGACCACTTCGCCGTGGAGCACGCACGGGCGCTCGTCAAAACACACCACCGGAGAGTCTCGGTCGTAGGGCAAGCTGTAGAGCGAGAGCACGTCCTCCATGCGCGCCAGAAACTCGCCCGTGATCTCGCCGATGCACCACTGGCGCTTCAGGTGGGGTTTGAGCTTGTTTTTTTGAGGATCTCGCCCACGCTCTGGTGGCTGATCGAGTCCACGAAGCCGAGTTCGACGGCTTTGTCAGCCAACAGGCGCAGGCTCCACGCGCCGCGCCCGGTGGGAGGATGTGAGCAGGCCAGCGCCGTGATCTGGGCACGTGCCTGGGGCGCGATCTCGGGCGGTCGTCCGCTGCGGTGCTTTTCTTCGATGGCTGCCTGGTAGCCGAGCTTCTCCGCTTTGGCTCTGACGTTGTAGACGGTGGCCTGGCAGACGGCGGCCTCACGTGCCACCTGTGGCGGCGAGAGGCCTTCGTCGAGCTTCAAGAGGATGCGGGCGCGGGTGAGTTTTCGGGCTGGATGAGTGCCTTTGCGGAGCATCGCGGAGAGTGCATCTCTGGCCTCGATGGTCAGCGAGAAGGGTTTGGCGGTTCTGGGCATGGCTTTTTGCCAGCTAACCTACGCAATTGTCTAACCAGTTGCCTTACAATGCACTAGGGCGCGCCGCTTCTGGCCGTAAACCCCCGTAGAAGCCTATAAATGACCGGTATCTGCCGTAAAGGCCCGTACATAAACAGGCTCTCGGGCTGCTCTAGAGCGAATAGCTCACCCCGACCCCAGCCCGCACGCCTGTCCACGCTGCCCTCAGAAGTGTAGGCTCTCCCTCGACGAGGAAGGTGTGCCGCAACCTGTGGGGCATAAACGACAGGCCAAGAGCATACTCACCGCCGACGAGCAGGTGCACGCCGAGCGGGCCGATGTGCCTGCCGAGCTTGCCCTCGACGGAGAGCGAGAGCCCTCCCGCGTGCATGTCGCCGGCCAACTCCTCGGTGTCGTCGCCAAGGCGGTAGAAACCCTCCGAGTGCAGCGTCGAATAGCTGTAGCGCAGCCGTGCGAGGGCCCGGAACGCCGCAGCCCCCGTAGCGGGCGTCGCCACTCCCAGACCCCCAAATACGCGCGAGACGACGAGGTCGTCGCGCACCTCGCCGGAATAGTCGGCGTAGTGGAGGCGCGCGCCGGTGGAACTCACGCCCACCTCAACGAGCGGCTGGAACGCCTGCGCGCTGCCGAGCCGTACCCCGATGCTGCCACCTGGATAGGTGGGGAAGGAAGAGGTGCGCCGCACGGGGATGCCCTGCCGCTGGTAGATGTCTTCCTGCGCATCCACGAGCGAGCGGATATCGCCCAGACGGTACGCCTCGACGTTCGCCTCGATGAAGAGCTGGCCTCGTTGCGCTGAGAGGCGCGGAGCGAGAAAGGTGCTCACCAGCGCGGCGATCACCAGCGGCCACACGCACGGGCGGTGTCTACCACCGGTAGGCTCGGCGTACGTCTGAGAGCGCGGTACACGCATGGAGGCAATCATTGGAGCGAGAGGAGCGGGACGTAGACGCCTTCCCCATCGACCACGTACGCGCCTCTGATGTGGTATATACCCTCCCTCCCAGGCAAGCGGCTCGGACTGCTCGGCACCCGTACGCAGGTCGACCCACACAAAGCGGCGCGTCGCCTCGTCGTATCCGTAGGCCAGATCGCCGCTGATGCCTGCGAAGAACATCCCGAGCGAGTAGGCGCGCCGCAGCGTGAGATCCGGCAGCGACCGCACCTCGATGCTGCGCTCGCATACCATCGCCACCTCCTCGCTGCTCAGCACGATGGCCGTCCGCCGGTAGCCGTTCAATCCATACGTTGGACAGGTGTTGGGATTGATTGAGGCTTGCAACGGCGTCTCGGCGTCGAAGGCGTAGACGCCAAGGCGATCCCCTGCATGAGTTGAGCACATAGCGCCCATCGGGCGTGACGGTGTACTCGTAGGGTACGTGTACCCTGCGCGATAGAATCAGTGACCGTTCCCGCGTGCAGGTCGAGGCGGTAAAACTGGCCCGTCTCCAGCGCCACAACTGCGGTGCGGTCGTCGATGAGGCGGAAAAGCTGGCCGTGCGCCTCAGACGCGCGCAGGCCGAAGTCCGCGAGCGTGCCCGTCCAGACGGGCGCGAGCGTCTCGGCGTCGAGAAGTTGCAGCGTGCCGTCCTGCTGCATCCACGAGCACGCGCGGTTCCGAGGCGTCCATGGACGCCTCGAACCACGCCCTCGCGCGGCGGCGTGAAGGAGCGTTCTTGCCGCGTCACCGGGTCGAAGCGGCGCAGCGTGCGCGTGTGGTAGAGATGCCAGAAGACCCCCGCCCATTCGGCATCGGGGGTTAAAGGGCGCCCGCTCTCCCGGTCCCGCCACCAGCAGTTCCGGGCTGTGCCACACCCCGCCTCCGGGGCCTTCGAGCCGCATCCTCAGCCGCATCCGGTCGCCGAAGCGCAGGTCGGGAATCACGAAGGCCGTGTCGGTGCGGTTCGTGAAGACCTGCCAGTCGGTAGGGGTGAAGCCGTCGAAGCGTTCGATGACGTAACGCGAGAACGAGGAGACGAGTGGAGGGGGGTGCCAGGCGACACGCGTGCCCGCGTCCGTCAAAACAGGCGCGGCGAAGGGTGCCGTGTTGTCGAAGTAGAACCGCACGATGTCGCTGCTACGGCCCTTCGTGTAGAGCACGGCGTCGTAGCGCAGCGGGCCCACGGCCTCCGAGTCATCGACCCACTCCGACGCCTGCGGATCCGTTACGTCGTGCGTGGAAAACTCGGTCCAGATGCTTCCGTATTCCGGTACCTGGACGAACTTCGTGATGCGGACTTTCTCCGTACCCAGAAACGGCGAGGGCTGCCACGACACCACGAGTTTCCCGCCTTGTATGCGGGTGCGGACGTTCTGGAGCGTGGGCGGAGGGCCGTTGCGAACGAAAAGCGTGCGGCGCGTCTCGATGATGAAGCCCTCGGCTCCCAGCCGGTCGGCCATGCTGCCCGAACCCGAGCGGGCGTAGACCCGCAGCACGGCCTCGTGGTAACCGTTGGAGAGCGTGCGCGTGTCGAGCTCGAAGGGTGCCTGTGCGACCTCGGACGTGAGCGTGAGGCTGCCGACGGTGAGCACGGCGTGGTGAAACGGGCGGCCGTCGAGCTCGGCGGCGTAGGAGAGCCGCACACCTTCCCAGACCGCGAGCGTGTCGGGTGCGCCCGTGAAGTCGAGGCTCATGTAGGCGACGGGCGGCTCGAGGTCGACGTCGTTGCGCCCGCGGGGCTCGTAAGTCAAAAGGTCGCATCCTGCGACGAGCAACAGGAGCGCAGCCCCGAGGGCATAGCGTGGGGGCACGTACATCGTGGAGGGCAACCGGGGCTATACTTCTCGAGGCGGCGCGTCGGGCAAATATACGCCCCGCGCGCCGCTGGTAACTCTTACAAGACGGGGAAACGAGAGCAGAAGGATAAGCCGTTTTAGTGTCATCGTTTCCACCTATTTCCGTCCTCGCACGGGAAGGGTCGTCCGCGATTTTCTGATGTCCGATAAGTGGAGATTATCGATCCTCTGATTGAAAGCCATCACGTTGCGCAGGCTATTCGTGTCGTAAGCTCTCTGCTGGCTTCGCCAGGGCGGCCCTAAGGGCGCGAGAACTGACCGTGGCGAGGGCGATGAGGGCGGCGATGCTACCTGCCAAGGCAAAGATGCCAGCATCCGGCGTGATACGGTAGGCAAAGTCCTCTAGCCATCGACTCGCGGCGTAGTACCCGATCGGCGCGGCGATCACGAACGAGACAAGCACCAGGCGCAGAAAGTCCCTCGAGAGGAGCACCACAATCTGGCTTACCGTCGCGCCGAGCACTTTACGAATGCCGATCTCTTTCGTCCGTTGCTGAGCCAGCAGGGAGGCCAGACCAAAGTAGGCCTGAACAGGCGATGGCGACCGCCAGAAAGGGTGAAGAGACTGAACACGCGCGCAAGGCGCTCCTCCTCGGCACCGTCAGATCTGCTCGAAGCGGCTGTCCATCAGCGTGTACTCAAGCGGATTCCCCGGTGCAAACTCGCGCCACGTCGCCCGAATGACTTCTAGGGTTCGGGCCATGTCTCCTGCTTTTGTGCGCACTAAAACCGTACGCGACCACCACGACGGCATCAGCACCAGCGGCGCGATCTCTTCTTTGAGCGATTCGATGTGGAAATCCCTCACCACGCCCACCACGCGCGGCGTGGGGTTGAAGCAGCACGTGAACGTCTTGCCGTAGCGGATCTCTCCCAGCCAAAACGCTGCGCTGCGGCTTCATTGATGAGCACGGGCACGAAGGAAGAATCTCTGCTTCGCTCGAACTCTTCAGGTCTAAGGCTACGCCCTCGAACCAGCGGGATCTCGAGCGTCTCAAGGAAGTCGTCTCCCACCGGCAGGACGTAGCCCGTGAGGGACTCACCTTCGGCCTCGGATGCGGCCTGCTGACCAGAGCTCTCCGGCGCCAGGGTCATCATCTGTTCGGTTGACGAGGGTAGCTCGGCACCTGAGGCTGCCACACTCACCACGTTTGGGTGCCGCAGCAGCTCTGCTTTGAATGCCCCGTACTGTCTGCCGAGAACGTTGCGGGTGGAAGACCATGACGACCTGCTCGGGGTTGAGCCCAAGGCGCTTCTGCTTCATGTAATCGAGCTGACGGTAGACCGTCAGTGTCGTCACGATCAGCACGACGGCTGCCGCAAACTGGGTGACAATGAGTGTGCTTCGGAAGCGCTGGTTGGAGGCACCCTGTACTCGCGACGAGGCCCTTGAGCACGCGCACGGGCTGGAAACCGGAGAGAAAGAGACCCGGTACAGGCCGGCGGCAAGGCTGACGAGGGCCCCGACTCCCAGCACGACGAGCCAGAAGGCGGTGCCACTCTGCAGGCCGAGCGTTAGCTCTTTACCGGCGAGGCGGTTGAAGGCAGGTAGGCACAGCCACACCAGGGCAAGCCCGAGGACGAGCGCCGCGAGGGTCAGCACGGCTGACTCTCCCAGAAACTGCGCGACGAGTCGCCAGCGGCGAGCCCCCATCACTTTGCGCACGCCCACTTCCCGGGCGCGATAAGCGGACTGCGCTGCAGCGAGATTGGTGTAGTTGATGCAGGCGGTGAGCAGAATGATCAGGGCCACCACGGAGAAGATGTAGAGGTAGCGCACGTCACCGCCTGGCTCCAACTCGTCCTTCATCGCCGAGTAGAGGTGGATGTCCGAGATCGGCTGTAGCGTATAGATGCGCTCCAAGTCGGGCAAGTCGCGATTTGCAAAGCGGTCGCGCTCGTGATGGAGAAAGAATGCCGGCATCTTCGACTCGAGGGAGGCCTGGCTACTGACCGTATCGAGGAGCACGTAGGTCAGATCGCCCACGTGGCCCCACGAGTCGATGTTTTCGGCGCCAGGCTCGGTCGTGTAGCGTGTGGCAAACGAGGCGAGAAAGTTGAACGTGAAGTGGCTGTTGCGAGGCACCTCCTCGGCCACGCCTGTGACCTCGAAGTCATGCGCATCCCAGAGCCCTTTGAGCGTGATGGTTTCGCCTAGGGGACTCGTGTCGCCGAAGTACTTTTGCGCCATCGACTGGCTCAGAACGACCGTGAAGGGACGTGCCAGTGCCGAGCGCGGATCGCCCTCGAGGAGCGGAAAGCTGAAGACGTCGAAGAAGGCGGGGTCGGTGCAGAAGAACCCGCTTTCGTAGGCGGTCTCTCCCTCGTGGGTGACGAGTACCTCGGGCCATCGCTGGCTGATGCGCACGGCGTGCCTGATCTCTGGGAAGTCAGCTTCGAGGGCTGGCGCAAGCCGACCGAGGTCGCGAGTTGGTCGCGGTAGACGACGCGGAAGATGCGGTCAGCGCGCTCGTGGAAGCGGTCGTAGGAACAGCTCGTCGAGTACGAAGAGCGCGATGAGCAGGTATGCGGCGACGCCCGTCGCGAGGCCTATGAGGCTGATCGCTGAGTAGAGTGGGCGCTTGTGGAGCTGGCGGAGCGGGACGAGCAGGTGCGGAGGTGGCATGCAGTCAGTGGTCGCGGGTTGGGTAGGCGAAGCTGCTCCGCGATGATCAGAGAGTACCACCACAGAGTCTCATGCACAAGGTGAACCGCTCGAGGGGTTCGTGTGGCAGAACGCACATGGTTTGACCACTCCCCAAAAAGTTGCTCATCCCGAAGTAGAGGAGTGTTCGTCTCAAACGGTGAGATACTGCGCCGACGAGGCGTCAGGTCTGGCATGCGCGTAGCGACTCGTGGTAGCCAGTGAGGCATGGCCAACGGTCTGCTGCACTAGGTGCGCAGGCGCACCCCGGTCGAGCGCATGGCTCACGTGCGCGTGACGCAGCCAGTGCGGACTCGCCGCTTGCTCCAGCCCCGCCCTCCTCGCCAAGCGCCGCACGACGCTCCGGAGCTGTCCCCGCGTGAGCGCACGCGCCGCACCATCCTCGCCCGACTTGCGAGAGCGCAGCACCGGCTCAGCATTATGGCCATAGCCTGCTGCACGTTCACGTCTACGGTGGGCTACCAGCACCGCCCACGTCGCGGGCGAGAGCAGCACGCGTCGTGTCTTGCCGCCCTTGCCGAAGAGCGTCACCTGTCCGGTCTTCTTGCCATAATCAGCACTGCGCTCCAGGCAATCGTCCCACGTCAGCGCAGCGAGCTCAGAGACTCGCCCGCCCGAGGCGTAGAAGAGCCGCAGCGTGATCGCGTTGCGCACGTCGGTGAAGCGCCCTGAACCGCCCCGGGTTTACCGGAGACCTGGTTACGTGAGTGCCGCTGCGAGAGCTTGACTCTCCTGCCGGCGGTGAAAGACCTGCTCGTACTCAGCAGGAGGAAGGTAGCCCAAAGGCTCCATCAACCGGCGCTCGTTGAACCACCACACCCATTCGAGTGTGGCGATCTCTACGCCTTCCAGGCCTCGCCAGGGGCCTTCGTGGTTGATCACCTCGGTCTTGTAGAGACCGATTATCGTCTCAGCGAGCGCGTTGTCATAGGAATCGCCACGGCTACCCACCGACGGCTCGATACCCGCTTCGGCAAGGCGATCCGAGTAGCGAATCGACAAATATTGCACGCCCCTATCGCTGTGATGCACGAGCGGCTCGTCGCCGATCTGCCGGTCGTAGAGGGCCTGTTCGAGCGCGTCGAGCGCCAGATCAGCTTTGAGCGAGTTTGACACGCGCCAACCAACGATGCGCCGCGAGAAGACATCGATCACAAAGGCGACGTAAACGAATCCACGCCACGTGGCAACGTAGGTCAGGTCGGCTACCCAAAGCTGATTCGGGCGCTCGGCGGTGAAGTTGCGCTCGACCAGATCCAGCGGACGCTCGGCAGCTTCGGCAGGCACGGTCGTGCGAACCCGGCGGCCCCGCACAACCCCACGTAGCCCCATGTCGCGCATCAGGCGGGCCACCGTGCAGCGGGCGACGCAAAAGCCTTCCCGGCCCAACTGCTGCCATACTTTCTTTGCGCCGTAGACGCGGCGGTTTTCACGCCAGACGCGCTCGATCTCGGGCTGAAGCGCCTCGTCGCTGATCGAACGAGCAGAGCGTAGGCCCGGATCAGAAGCTCGGGCTTTGCAGGCGTAGTAGGTAGACGGAGCAATCGGCAAAACGGCGCAGATTGGCTCGACTCCGTATTCCTCGCGGTGATCGTCGATGAAGGTCACCATCAGTGCGGTCGGCGGCCGAGCTCCGCCTGTGCGAAATACGCCGATGCTTTGCGCAAGATTTCGTTAGCCCGTCGAAGCTCGCGGTTCTCGCGTTCGAGCTCTTTCATACGTGCCTTCTCGTCGCTCGTCGGCCCAGCCCGGCGTCCATTATCGCGCTCAGCTTTGCGGATCCAGCTGCGAAGCGTCTCGGCCGTGCAGCCGATCTTTTCGGCGACCGAGCGGATAGCGGCCCACTGGGACGGATGGTTGTGCTCGTGGTCGAAGACGAGTCGGACGGCCCGCTCGCGAACCTCAGGGGAGTATCGGGTTGATTTGCTCATGGCTCCAAGTTCTCAAAGTTTGGAGTCTCCGGCAAACCCGGGGCGGTTCACTTCATCATGCCGGTCGTCTAACTCCGTCAGCGTAGATCCGAACAGCGACGATGATCCTGAAAAGAAAGCTGTAAAGACTCTCAGCGAGAGAGTGGGACGACATAGACGCGCCTGTCAACGCGCAAATATCCGAGCGCAGCCTCTTCTAAAAGCCGGAGTGCTGGAAAACGATGGGTGCTGAACGAGACGGGCTTCGTGTAGAGCGTGCTGAACGAGGTGGCACTGAGCACGCGGATGCGCGTGCCATCGAGCGAATAGAGCAGACTCCCATCGGACGACAGAGCCGGGTATCCCAGTCCTACGTCGGCGAGCACTTGCAGGGAGGAAGCCGCCAGCACCTCGCCCGTGCGGACAAAGAGCTTGCTGCCGTCCGGTGCTACGGCCAGATCCTCAACCCCGCCAACGCTGACGTTGCTTTCCTGAAGGATGGGCGCGTCTTCCTTAGACACATCCAGCTTGTAGATCTTCTCCGGCGACTGATCGCCGTTGCCTACGTAGAGCACGCGGCCTGCTGGGTCACCGAGAAACGTGGGCGAGGGCCCCATCGTCTGTTTTCCGGCCACGTGTAGGGTGACGCCGGTAGCGCGCCTAACGGTCACGAGCTGGGAAAACTGGCCAGAGGGATGAGATACCGAAACGAAGAGCCGTCCAGGCTCAACTTCGATCACGTCATGCGTCGGCGCGGCCACCAGATCTGTTTTGAGTTCGATCGTTTCACGCTGCTTCGTGTCGAGGTGGATGGCCGCGATGGCCGCTGCTTGTTCGAGCGCAACGAAGAGTTCATCACCGGAAAGGCTCAGCCGCATCCGCTTTGGGCCTTCGGGTACTGCGATCCGGTCGGTGACGATGTTCGTCTCGGTTGAGATGACGGCGATCTCCCCTTGTTTCGGAAGCGACGCATAGATGCGGCGGCGGCGCTTGTCCACGATGAGGTCGTACACGTCGCTCTCGAAGAGAAGGCTGTAGCCCGCTACGATATCCTTTTCGGCTGCCAGGGCGGTGAAGTCGTCGCTCAGCACAGAGCCGACGTAATACCAGTACCTCTTCCCTGGAACCGCGGTGCCGTCGAGAACGCTCGTCGTTGCGCGCTCGGTGATAGTCGCGAGGAGGGTGCTGTTCCCAGGCAAGGATTTCGCTGAGGCAGAGCGGTAGACCTCGTAAGCCCTGAACTCGGCGTTGCGGTCTTCACCCCATTGAATCTGAACTCCCTCTACCCGCGCCGTTGCGTGAGCGAGAGAGAGGGAAAGAACCCTCGGATGTTGACGAGATGAGGTGAGAGACCCTCGACCTGTACTTCGACCGTGTTCTCCTGGACGTTTGTCCCTAGCGTGAAAGAGACGCTGGCATAGCCTCCTGATGAAGTCGTCACATACGGCTGGCTAATGCTGCCATCCCCAGCCTTTACAGAGAACTGCACCGGTACGCCTTTGGCGCTGTCCTGGGGCGTTCCGTAGACGGACACGACAAGAGATACGGTTTTTCCGACCTCCACAAAGCTCTGCTCCGACAAACGCTCGGAAGTACCCGCTCGGAGCGCCCTAACCTGTATGCTGTCGGCTTTAAAGCGAACTTCGGTTTTCTCTCTAGGCTCTTCCCCCATCAGCGTGTCGCTACAAGCCGATAGGAGCCCGGCAGAACAACACGCGAGCAGGCCCGCCAAGCAGAGCGCAGTAAATGAAGAGGTGAGCGGCCGAGAATTCATGACCTATGCTCTGCTATGGGAGGATGCGTACGAGGCCCTACCTATGGGCCCCAGAAATCGCGGTAATGTAGGATGAATCGATGCCGCGGCAAATGGTCCTCGCCCGCAAAGTTCAAATATTTGGATGCGAGGGCGAAGCGTTTATAGCGCCTTTGCAGGCAGATGTAAAGGCATGTCAGGTCGTCATTTACATCCGTTACTGCAATCCTCTTTCATCTCATTCTGATTATGTCAGGTTCAAATGGCACGACACCACACTCGGAGGTGGAGCAGCATGCTCTAGTTGCGTCTATGCTCCCACATAATCCTCAAGCAGCACAGCTGTCGCCGGAAAGAGCCGCGCCACCTTCCGGTCTCCTGTCACAAGCTGCACGCCCAGCGCTTCTGCCAGCGCTACAAACTCACAGTCGTAGCTCGAATGTCCCGTCGCCTCGACGAGCTTAAGCACCGCCGCGCTCACTACGGGGTATTCGGAGCCCTTTAACATCGATGTCGCTTTTTCTGCGATCCACACGCAGTCGCCATAGCTCAGCGTACCACGCAAAAGATGCTGGCGAAGTACGCTGCGCAGTTCGCTGCGCCACAAGAGCACCGACGTCCACTGCGGGTCTTTGCGCCTGGCCTGTAGCGCCGCAGACGTACGATCCGTCTTGATCCAGAAAGACGCAATCACGTCGGTATCGACGACGATCATGACGCGTCTGGGTCGTCGTAGCGGCGGCCTTCGCGCTTGTGTTCCGTCAGATCCGGCAGCACCCCCTCGAAGCGTGCGTGGAAGGCATGCGCTTCAGCAATGAGCGCTTCGGGATCGATAGGCTGTGCGAGAAGCTGCTCTTCAAGCAGCGTCACGACCTCGCCGCTGAGGCTACGCCGGTGGCGACTGGCACGCTCGCGGAGGCGCTCGTAGAGGCGCGGTGGAATGTCGCGCACGGTGAGAGCAGGCATGGCATCGTTTTGATATCAGAACGGTGTAGACCGATGCACGCCGGTAGTTCCCCGCGCAGAGTGCTCTACTGCTTCGAAGACTACTAGACCACTGTGCATGATCTCTGCTTCTCTTGGCCTCTCCCTTACAGATCTCGCTGCTTTCGCTGGGCCTCCATGAACGAGCGCGGCATCGCGTTCATCGTGCGTCATCGTGGCGAAGCTCCGAGGTCTCTCAGCTAGGGTCTGTCTGGTGAAGGGAGCAGGCGCAGGTAGCGCTCGACAAACGCCCACTTGACCATCGCCAGGTAACTCTCCGCCAGTTTCTCGTAGCGCGTCCCGATCCGACGATGCTCCTTCAAATGCCCGATCAAACGCTCGACCACGTTGCGCTGCCGGTACCACGACCGGTCGAAGCTCAGCGGACGCCCTCGCTTGCGGCTCCGTCTCGGGTTCGGACGGATTGTGGCCTTGATGCCTCGCTGGCGCAACCAAGCCCGTATCCGGCCTGCGTCGTAGCCACAGTCGGCCAGCACGCGCGCTGGGCGGCTACGCGGTCGACCCTGCTCGCCCTGCACGCCTACGTGTCCATGACGGCCTCGAACTGCTTGGATTCGTGCTCTTGGCCTGCCGTCACAAGGGCACCGAGCGGGACACCGTTTCGGTCACAGACGAGGTGAAGCTTGGTCGTAAAACCGCCGCGCGAGCGCCCCAGCGCCATACGCGCCGGGGCGCGATCGGAGGCCGGCCTGGCAGCGCCCCCCCTTTTCGGGCTCCTGCGGAAGCGCGGGTAGCCCGGATGTGGGTGGCATCGACGCAGAAGGCCGACCAGTCGATGAGCCCGTCGCGGTCGAGGTCACGCTGGAGCCGGGCCACGACCCGGTCGAGTGTGCCGTCTCGGCGCCAGCGGGTGAAGCGCTCGTATGCGGTTTGCCAGGGGCCGAAGCGCTCGGGTAGGTCGCGCCAGGCAGCGCCGGTTTTCATGATCCACAGGATCGCGTCGAGCATCGTGCGATGGTCGCGCCACTGGCCGCCTTTACGGCGCGGCTGGTCGAACAGATCGGCGATGCGCGCCCACTGGGCGTCGGAGAGGGCATGTCGGCGGGCCATGGTAGCAGAGAACGATGCCGCCCGACAACGCACCAACGCTCAACCTCGCCTCACCCCGCATTCACCAGACAGTGCTTAGGCTTTGTGGCTCGAAAGGGCCGGCGTTGCCTCGTCGATGCCGCTCATGATCAGATTCTGCATCAGGTCAAGCACCGTCGTCGGGCGCTCTCCTTTCCCCCGCAATATGGGTAAGGGGTTAAGGTCTCGTAAGACGTACCGATATCAGCGCATATTCACGGCACGTAGCTAGGAATACGGCATGGCTAACCCGTGCCAGGACCTTCACCCTCACCCTGAGTCTAAGCCCTTTCTCTTCGTAATGCTCTTTACCACTCGCCCCCTTCTGATCCTACTGCTTTCGCTCGGTCTGGGCGCGGCTGCAGTTGCCCAGACAACTGCGCTCGAAGCCCGAAACGAAACGGACGCCAGCCTGCTCCAACTCAACACCGACGCGGGATTTTCCGTGCTGGGAACGGCAGACACGGGTGTAATTCCGACTTCAGGCGCGGGCGTCCGAATGATGTGGTTTCCTGGCCGCTACGCCTTTCGCGCTGGTCAGGTCAGTACCTTCGGCAGCACCTACTGGGACGACGCCAACATCGGATATGGGTCCGCAGCCTTCGGAGAGAATGCCCGCGCCAGCGGCGACCGCTCCTTCTCCGTAGGTCTTGCTACGACGGCCTCTGGCGACGAGTCGGTGGCGCTCGGCAACAACAGCACGGCCAGTGCCGACCGGGCGCTGAGCTTCAACGGTACGGCCAGCGCTGTGGGAGCGATCGCACTGGGCAGCGGCGCACAGTGCACCGGCGACGACTGCGTCGCGCTCGGGCCGAGTTCGATCGCCAGCGGCCTTGCGTCTATTACCATTGGCCCCAGCATTGCCACGGGTTCTTTCGGCATCGCCATCGGTCTCCAGAACAAGGCCAGCGGCATGTTCTCCGTCGCCATCGGCAAGAACGCGCGTACCGCCGGGCGTCAGGGTTCGATTGTGCTCGGCGACGGCTGCGCTGGCTTCTCCTCGGACTCGGTCTACGCGACGGCCAACAACCAGTTCGTGGCCCGCGGCTGCGGTGGCATTCGGTTCTACACGTCGCAGAACCTGTCTGCGGGCGTTGCCGTGGCGCCCGGCGGCGGCTCGTGGAGCAGCATCTCGGATCGAAACCGCAAAGAGCATTTCGCGGCCGTAGACGGCGAGCAGGTGTTGAAGCAGCTGCATTCGGTACCCGTCATGACGTGGAACTACAAGACGCAGGATGCGAGCATCCGGCACATGGGGCCGATGGCGCAGGATTTCTATGCTGCTTTCGCCCTCGGCGAGGACAGCCTGCTCATCAACTCGATGGACATCGACGGCGTCAACCTGGCCGCTATTCAGGCGCTTGAGCAGCGCACGTCCCAGTTGCAAGAAGAAAACGCGGCACTCCGCGCCCGGCTCGATGCGCTTGAAGACAACCGAAACCCACTCGCGGCCGGCATCCCGGCCGTGGCGATGCTCATGCTCGGCCTGGGGGGCATAGGCGTATTCGCACGTCGCAGAGCTACCGGTCCTACACGCTGATCCACCTGCCTCGCGCAGCATTCCCTCTGCTCATGCGATATCTCTTCACGCTCCTCGTCTTTCTGACGCCCTTCCTCTCTCCAGCCGCCCAGTCGGTCTACGTCAATCACGGCACCTTCTCGGTTACGTCCGGCGTCGTTGACCTAGGCCCTCACAGCCTCGTCGTGGGGGAGTCGGGAACGCTCGATGAACAGGGCGGGCGTGTCACCGTCGACGCGCCCGGTACCCTGATGGTCTCGCCCGCGCGAACCTACTCGGATCCGATGTCCAGCATGAACGTGGGCGGGTTGGGGCTTACCATCACGACCACAGGGGGCAACACGCCCGGCGCGCTGGCCATCGTACGGGGCCACGTAGCACAGACGGGCAGCGGAAATGTATCGGTTCTCCGGTACTACGACGTGTCGGCGGAAACCAACACGGGACTGGATGCCTCCGTCGTTTTCCAGTACGACGACGCAGAACTCAACGGTCTGCTGGAGAATGACCTGGTGCTCTACGGCTCCCTCGACGGGGGCGCGTCCTGGATCAAGCTGGGCGGCACCGTCGACACAGAGCGCAACACCGTCACAGCCAGCGGCCTCGACGGCCTCATGCGGCTGACGGTGGCGAGCAATGACGTCAGTCTTCCGGTAGAACTCGTCGCCTTCGGGGTGTCCACGAAGGGTACGACTGCCGTGCTGCAGTGGGAAACGGCCTCCGAGACGAACAACGTGGGCTTCGCGGTCGAGATGCGAGAAGCACACGCCCCCGCTTGGCTGCAGGTGGAATTCCACGAAGGTCAGGGGACAACGGCGAAGGCACAGCGGTACCAGCAGCACGTCGATGGACTCGCGCCAGGTCGTTACCTGTTCCGGCTAAAGCAGATCGACTATGACGGGGCCTTCGCGTACTCTCCCGAGGTCGAAGCGAGCATCCTACTCAGCGCGCCACACCTGATCTCTCCAGCTGCACCCAATCCTTTCGCCAGTGCCACGGAGTTTACCGTGACCGTGCAGCGCACGCAGCGCGTCGTAGCAGCCGCCTATGACCTACTCGGCAGGCAGCTCGCCCAGATCTTCGACGGGACGATGGACGCACATCGGACGCATCGAATCACCTTTGATGCAGCAGGCTTACCAGCAGGTCTCTACGTCTTGCGCGTGCAAGGCGAGCATTTCCAGGCATCCCAGACGGTGACCAGGGTGCAATGATGACGTGGGTTTAGGTATGGGGTCCCAAGATGCTGGGGGTCTGCGCTCCCCCAGGGCGCACAAGGCAGCGTTCAGGAGCCATTCCCTGAGATAGCTTGAGCCTTCTCTATCCCTCGTGGTCGTGATGTGCTCACCGACGGTCGCGTCGTTGCCTTTCGGGTGTTGCTAGGCCATGGCAGCGAACGCAAGAGTCCGTCTGCGTTGCTCGTCGGATTGTGGCGTTTGGGCCTGTTAGCATGCGGGCGCACGATCCTGTATCTCGTGGCCTTCTAGGGGGCAACTCGGTACTTGACGGCCCGTTGAATGCCGGCTTTGGCCACCCTGCTACCCATGCTGCCCTGCTCCTGCCCCTTCTCGCACGCGCTTGCGATCCTGCTTCTTTTAGGCCTCCCGGGCACGGTGCAGGCGCAGTGGGCTCGAATCGGTGAGGTGCCCGCTACCGAAGTCGGCGCCGTATATGCCAGCGGCGATGCCTTGTATGCCGGGACGCTTGATGCGGTGTATTCGAGCCACGACGGCAGCACGTGGACGCCTTCTGCCCCCCTGCCTGAAGGGCTCGATGGCATCTGGGCGCTCATCGAGCATGAGGGCCGCCTCTTCGCAGGCAGCTACGGAGGTCTGATAGAAAGCCGCGATGGTGGAGCCACCTGGCACGACTACAGCGATGGACTTCCCCGTGGCGGACAGGATATCGCGGATTTCGCTATCAGCGGTGACTTTCTCTACGTGGCGACCTTCGGCGAGGGCGTTTTCAGGCGCAGCTTGACAGCGGGGCCCGCCGCATGGACGTCCTACTCAGCCGGATTGCCGCGAAATGTGGATGCCATTTTCAGCACCGAGAATCTGCTGATTGCAGGCGGCGGCGCCAACGGGTACGTGTTCGTGCTCGATGCACCATCGGACACGTGGGTCGAGCATTCGTTTGTCGCCTTCGATCCCAGCGGCCCGCACATGTCGGACTTTACCGAAATCTCGGGCGTACTGCTCGGCGGGGGCTCCCACGGCCTTTTCCGGAGTGTGGATGGGGGTACAACGTGGAGCCGCTACACGCTCGGCGTAGGCATACTCAGCAACGTGAGATTTGCCCTCGATGGCTCGCGGGTCTATGCGCTCGCCACCCGACTGGGGGGCACGGGCAGTGGTACGTACGTACTCCTTTCGGACGATGCGGGGCTGTCGTGGCACCTTGTGGAGCACGTCCCCGGCGCCTATACCTATAGTGCTGCTGTAGCGGGAGGCTATCTCTATGCAGGGCGCTTCGATGGCCTCTGGGCGCGTCCTCTGGTCCCGACAGCGACAGAAGACCCGCCCGCTGCCATGGCCACCGTGCTTCACCCAGGCGTTCCTTCCCCGTTTTCGGTTTCGACGCGCCTCGCCTACGAGCTACCGGAAGCGACTGAAGCCGAAGTTGAGGTATTCGACGCGCTGGGAAGGCGCGTGGCCACGCTCGCCCGGGGCATGCACCTTCCTGGTCGTCACGAAGTCATGTGGGAGCCTGCGAGTGCACCGAGCGGCTCGTACATCGTTCGGCTGACTGCAGGGGGCACGTCCACGTCCCGCCTGCTTCATCGCGTGCATTGATCGTTGCGGTGACGTGGTCTGAGGATGACGTGCTCCAGCACTCCACCAGACCTGGAGCACGTCACTTCTTGGGTCACGTCAAACCTTTCTCCGAATCAGCCTGCTCTTCTCTATATTCTATGAGCAGCGCGTAGGCATGGAGATCGCCGAGCCTCAGCGATACGCACCGAGGCCAGCCCGGCCAGCGTGCGCTCGCGGCGTCGGTGAAGAGGCGTTCGCATCCGGCTTTTTGGAGGACGTCGAGGAGGCCGAGCTCAAATTGATCGGAGGTAGAGACGTGGGCGTAGCCGACGAGCAGGGTGTATCAGAAGCTGTGGTGCGTGCACGGTACGAGAGAGTGATTGCGAGAAGGGTTCGGATAGGCATGGGGGACGAAAAAGCCCACCTCACAGGATGCGAGGTGGGCCTTATCAGAAATACTCGTTTATGCGAGCATCTGTTCAGACCGATGACCGCAAGAGCGATCTCGCCGCCGCGGCATCTGCTACTCTTGGCTCCGGTAGGTAGGCACGGCTGCCGTTGACGGAAGCTCAGGAGCGCGGAAGCGTCGCAGTCGGAGGGCGTTCGAGAGCACGAACACGCTCGAGAGCCCCATCGCCGCCGCGCCGAAGACGGGCGAGAGCAGCAGCCCGAAGGACGGGTAGAGCACGCCCGCCGCCACAGGTATCAGAACGATGTTGTAGGCGAAGGCCCAGAACAGGTTCTGCTTGATGTTACGCAGCGTGGCCTGCGAGAGCGCCCGCGCGTGCACGATGCCGCGCAGGTCGCCGCCCATGAGCACCACGTCCGCCGACTCGATGGCCACGTCCGTGCCCGTGCCGATGGCCAGGCCCACGTCGGCCTGCGCGAGCGCCGGCGCGTCGTTGATGCCGTCGCCGACGAAGGCCACCGTCTGCCCCTCGGCCTGCAGCTTCTTCACGGCGCCGGCCTTGTCGGCGGGCAGCACCTCGGCCAGCACCTCGTCGATGCCGAGCGTGCGCGCGATGGCCTCGGCCGTGGCCCGGTGGTCGCCCGTGATCATCGCCACGCGCAGCCCCTCGCGGTGCAGCGCGGCGACGGCGGCGGCGGTCGTCTCCTTGATGGGATCGGCGACGGCGAGCATGGCCGCGAGCGTGCCGCCGATGGAAACGTAGAGCGGGCTCTTGCCCTCGCGGGCCAGCGCCTCGGCCCGATCCGCGAACGCGGCCACGTCCACCCCGATGCGCTTCATGAACCGCGCCGCGCCGACCTCGACGGTCTTCCCCTCCACGACGCTCCGCGCGCCATAGCCAGGCACGGCCTCGAAGTCCGCGACCGTCGGCACCTCCAGCCCGCGCGTGCGGGCGGCCTCGACGAGCGCGCGCGCGATGGGGTGCTCGCTCTGCGCCTCGACGGCGGCGACGCGCCGCAGCACGTCGTCCTCGGTGAAGCCCGGCTCGACGGCGAGGTCGGTGAGCTGGGGGCGCCCGACGGTGAGCGTGCCCGTCTTGTCGAGCGCGACGACGCGGGCCTCTTGGAGCGTTTGCAGCGCCTCGCCCTTGCGGAAGAGCACGCCCATCTCGGCGGCCTTGCCCGTGCCCACCATCACCGACACCGGCGTCGCGAGGCCCATCGCGCACGGGCAGGCGATGATGAGCACCGACACCGCGGCCACGAGCGCGTAGGTGAGCGCCGGGTCGGGCCCCACCAACATCCACACGCCGAAGGTGAGCGCGGCCAGCGCCAGCACGGCGGGCACGAAGACGGCCACGACTCTTGTCTGCGAGCGCCTGGATGGCGGGGCGCGACGCCTGCGCGTTCTCGACGAGCGTGATGATCTGCGCCAGCAGCGTCTCCGTCCCCACGCGCTCGGCGCGGAAGAGGAACGAGCCCGACTGGTTGATCGTGCCGCCGACGACCTCGGAGCCTTCGGCCTTCTCGGCCGGCACCGGCTCGCCGGTGATCATCGACTCGTCGACGTAGCTCGCGCCCTCTCGGACGAGGCCATCGACGGGGATCTTCTCGCCGGGCCGCACGCGCACGAAGTCGCCCACGGCAACGCTATCGACGGCGACTTCGATTTCCTTTCCGTCGCGCACGACGCGCGCCGTGCGCGGCTGGAGGCCGATGAGTTTCTGGATGGCGGCGCTCGTGCGCCCCTTGGCGACGGACTCGAAGTACTTGCCGAGCAGGATGAGCGTGACGATGGTGGCGGAGGCTTCGTAGTAGACGTGGACGCTGCCCGCGGGCAGCAGCAAGGGCAGGAACGTGGCGACGACGGAGTAGGCGTAGGCCGCCGACGTGCCCAGCATGACGAGCGTGTTCATGTCGGGGCTGCCGTGGCGCAGCGCGGCCCAGCCCGAGCGGTAGAAGCGCCCGCCGGGCCCGAACTGCACGAGCGTCGCGAGCGCGAACTGGACGAGCCAGAGCGTCTGCATCGGCACGCGGGCGTGCAGCCAGGCCATGCCGCCGGGAATCAGCATCGGCCCCATCTCGAGCAGCAGGAGCGGGAGCGTCAGCGCGGCGGCGGTGAGCAGGCGCTGGCGCAAGCGCAGGCGGGCCTCGTCGCGAGCATCGGCGCCGGCCGTCGCGGCCGGGGCGTGGCCAGGCGTGTCGGTCTCGAGCACGTCGTAGCCCGCTTTTTCGACGGCGGCGCGGAGGTCGTCCGGCGTGGCGGTGCCGCCGAGGTAGCGCACGGTGGCGCGCTCGGTGGCGAGGTTGACGGTGGCCTCGGTGACGCCGTCGACCTTTCGCAGCGCTTTCTCGACGCGCCCCACGCAGGCCGCGCACGTCATGCCGCTCGATGGCGAGCGTGGCGGTGGCGCTCGAGGCGGTGGCGCTCGAGGCGGCAGCGGTGGAGGTCGCGGGCGCGCGGCGCGCGGCGGTGGTGTTCATGATGGTATGATTTGATTCAGTTCGTCTTCACTCTCACAGACGCATGCTCCCGACACGGTTACACCACGGGACGTGAAGCGGTCACCAGATGCTGTGGCGGCTCACAGCAGGGGAAGACCGGCAATAGAAAAAGGGGGAGTCCGTATGGACTCCCCCTTCGGGGCATCGCAATGCATGGCCGAACGTCAGTCCGCGAAGATCGGATGGTATCCGGCCTGTTTGACAGCGGAGGCTACAGCGTCTCGGTCGGCTTGTGCATCCGTGACGCAGATCTCGACCGGCTCGCCGACGGCGACATGTTCGACCGTGACGCCGGGAACGGATTCGAGGGCCTGGCGCACGCTGCGAACGCAGCCACCGCAGGTCATGCCTTCGACGTTGAAGCGGAGTGTGTTTTCCATGGTTCGGGAGTTTGTTGTCGGGGTGTTCAAGTCTCTCAGGCCAGCCGGTGCGGCGGTCGTCACCGGGTGCAAGTGCAGTCGACGCAGCCGTGCTCAGCGCAGGTGCGGCACGTCGCTTCGAGGCGCTCGCGTAGCTGCTGCCGCGCGCGGTGATGCCGCACCTTGAGGTTGTTCGGCGTGACGCCAAGTCGCTCTGTCATCTCTTCGGTACCCACCCCGCCGAGGTCCATCGCCTCGATGAGTTCAGCGTACTCCGGCTTGAGCGTGGGCAGCAGGTCCTCGAAGCAGGCGCAGAGCGCGGCCACCTCTTCGGGGGGCAGGTCTGCGTCGGGCTGCTCGATCGCGTACTGCTCCAGCCGCCGGGCAGCCGCGGCGTGGCGGCGGTAGGCATCCGTGATCGCGTTCCGGATGATCTGGTAGAACCACGAGACGAGCTTGTCCTCGTCTTCGAGGCCCGGGGCGGCTCGGAGGGCTTTGAGGAGGCTGTCCTGGAGGATGTCCTCCGCCAGGGCATCGTCTCCGACCTTGCTGCGGATGAAGCCGAGGATCGAATGCCGGTTCTTGACGAGGTACGACTCGATCTGGTCGGTGGGGCTGTGCATGGAGGCTGAGATGGGTTGTGAACGGGTTCGAGGGGTGATTCACGCCTACAGACGCACGGCTCCCGGGGCGGTTACACTCCCTCTGCCTTCAGAAATCGGGCGTTGATGGCGACGATCACGGTCGAGAGGCTCATCAGCACGGCACCGACCGCCGGACTCAGCACGACGCCCCACGGTGCCAGCACGCCCGCCGCCAGCGGGATCGCGACGACGTTGTAGCCGGCCGCCCACCACAGATTCTGAATCATCTTCCGGTATGTTGCCTTCGCAAGCGCGACGATACGGACGGCGTCGCGCGGATCGCTGCGGGCCAGAATTATGTCGGCCGTCTCGACGGCGACATCGGTGCCGGCTCCGACGGCGATGCCGACATCCGCAGTAGCGAGCGCAGGGGCGTCGTTGACGCCATCTCCGGTCATCGCCACGACCTTGCCCTCGGCCTGAAGCGCGCGAATCGCCGCAGCTTTCTGATCGGGGAGCACCTCAGCCAGCACCCGGTCGATGCCGATCTGGCGGGCCACATGCTCGGCCACCTCGCGCTTGTCGCCGGTGAGCATCACCGCCTCGATGCCCATCGCGTGCAGCCGGGCGATGGCTTCTTTCGATTCTGGCCGCACGACATCGGCCAGGGCGAGGGCACCCTCCACCTGCCGATTGCGCACCATCCACACCACGGTCTTTCCCTCGCGCCCGAGCGCGTCAGCTTGCTCGCGTAGGCCCGGCGGCACGGTGAGGCTACTTGTCGCAACGGCGCCGGGGCTCAGGATCTGTACCTCTGCTGCTCCGACGCTGGCACGTACGCCTTTTCCGGTGATCGCCTCAAAGCCTGTCGCCGTAGGAAGGGCGAGACCTCGCGCCTGTGCCGTACGCACGACGCCAGCCGCGATAGGGTGTTCACTTCCGGCTTCGACAGCCGCCGCCGTGGCGAGCAGTTCGTCCTCCTCCACGCCAGGGGCGGCGAGCATGTCCGTGACGCCGAAGCGGCCTTCGGTGAGGGTGCCCGTCTTGTCGAAGACGAGGGTGGTGAGTTCGCGGGCGCGCTCGAACGCCGCGCGGTCGCGGATGAGGAGGCCGTTCCTAGCCGAAAGGCTCGTCGAGACGGCAACGACGAGCGGGATGGCGAGGCCGAGGGCATGCGGACACGCGATCACCATGACCGTCACGGCGCGCTCCACGGCGAACGTGAGGCCTGCGTCGGTAAAGGCAAACCACGCCACGAACGTCGCGGCGCCCACGCTGAGCGCGATGAGGGTGAGGTAGAAGGCGGCGCGGTTGGCGAGGTCCTGCGTCTTCGACTTCGACGCCTGCGCCTCGCGCACGAGCCCGATGACCTGGCTCAGGTAGGCATCTGCACCCGTCTTACGCACCTCGACGGTGAGCGCGCCGGTGCCGTTGACGCTCCCGGCGATGACCTCGTCGCCGTCGCCTTTTTCGACCGGCATGCTCTCGCCTGTGAGGGCAGCCTCGTTGACCGCGCTGCCGCCGCTGATCACGACGCCATCGGCGGGGATTTTCTCGCTGGCCTTGACGAGGATGCGATCGCCGGGGCGTAGCGACGCCGTGGGCACATCGCGGGTCTGGCCGTCCAGCCCCAGAAGGTGCGCCTCGTCCGGCATGAGGCGGGCGAGTTCCTCGAGGGCCTTCGAGGCGCCCATGACGCTGCGCATCTCGACCCAGTGGCCGACGAGCATCAGGTCGATGAGCGTGGCTGTCTCCCAGAAGAAGAGCATGCCTTCGACGCCGAAAACGACGGCCAGCGAATAGATGAAGGCCACGGATATCGCCATCGCGACGAGCGTCATCATGCCCGGACGCCGGTCGCGTAGCTCCTCGACCATGCCGGTGAGGAAAGGCCAGCCGCCGTAGCCGTAGACGATGGTCGAGAGGATCGTCAGCACCCACACCGACCCGGGAAAGACGATCTCGAACCCGGCCCAGTCCTGGATCATCGGGCTGAGCGCGACGATGGGGACGGTGAGGGCGAGGCTGACGAAGAAGCGCCGCCGGAAGTCGGCCACCATCATGGCGTGATGGTCGTGGTGGCTGTGCCCGTCGTGTCCACCAGCGTGGTCGTCGTGGTCGCTGTGCCCACCTTCGTGTCCGTCGTGAGGCGTTGCGGTTGGATCGTGCTGCTCGACGGGTCCCTCATGCCCCGCGTAGTGGGAGCCGTGGGGGCCTTCCTGCGCGGCTTCGCGCAACTCGGTCTGCTTCAGGCCCGGTTGGTGGGCGCTGTGCCCATGGTGGTCGTGCTCATGGTTCTTCATAGAGATCCTCGTCGAGACGGAGTTTACATCCCGGTGTGACCCCTCGCGGCGTGGCCCATGCGGGAAGGCGTGAGGCGGAGGTACACCTGAAGCGAGACGGGAGCGTCGCCGTAGAGCGGGCGGAGGGCCTCGGAAACCCCGTAGACCGTCCCCTGGGCCCCGAGCATCGCCGTGACGCTGCCCGCGGAGAGTACCTCCCTGCCGGCCCCGAGCGTGAGGGCCGTCACGTCGAACACCGCGTCGTGGAAGGCCGATTCCCCCAGCGCCAGCTCCTCGGCCGACTTCTGCGTGTACTCGGCCCGGCCGTAGACGGCCTGCTGCCCGAACTGGAGTGTGGCCTCAGCGAGAACGGCATGCTGGACGCCCGCGTGGTGGTCGCTCTCGTCGGCGGGGCGGAGGTCATTGGCTCCCCACACGAGCGCAGCCGAGAGGTCGCCGCCATCGCCGAGTGGGGCGCTGTAGAGGGCGGACGCCGTCGTCCGCCACTGGTCCACGCCCGGCTCGAGCGCCTCTGGCTCCTTGAGAAAGGCGCGCGAGGCCTGGAACGTGAGCCGCGACGACGGGCTGTACGAGAGGCGCCCGGCATAGGAGTTAAACGTCGGCGAGTCGAACCCGTACCGCTCCTCGTCAGGTTCGGCTCCGGTGAATACGCTGGCGTCGACCTTGAACGGTCCGCGCGTGACGCCGAGCGTGGCGACGCCGAAGAGGATGTGGGTGGCGTCCTGCCAGTGGTGGCCGAGCGGAGAGTCCGGGTTGTAGCGGGCGCTCGGCCGGTGCATGAAGGCCACAGGCCCGACGGCCGGCTCGCCGGGGAAGGCGAGGTAGCCGAAGACAGACGTCCCGGCGCCGAGGCGGTGGGCGTAGGTGACCGAGAGCTCGGAGAACAGGTCGTGGGGGTGCTGGCGGTCGACGAGCCGCTTGCCCTCGAAGGTCTCGCCGGACTGGAAGAGGAGTGGGTACCCGTTCCCGCCCTCAATGAGCGGGTCGAGCGAGAGCATCGTCTTCACCGTGAGCTGGCCGTTCGCGCCGACGGTGCGCTGGGCCATCCCCATCGCCCAGTTCGGCCCGCCAAAGCCGGCGTCTCCGCGCGTACCGGCACCGAAGGCGTCCTGGGCGGTGTAGCGCGGGAAGGCGGCACCGTGGACCATGAGGTGCCAGCGGCCGGTTGTAGCGTGGATGGCCTCCACCGGGGTGGCGTCGGGGAGCCAGCCGGTGCCAGAGCCGTCGCGACTCATCGGCTCACCAGGGGCGAGTGCGCTCGACATTCCGGCGTGCTCCTCGGCTCCGTGACCTTCGTGGGGAGCCCCGTGGCCCGCGTGCGCGGCAGGCGCGCCGTGGGCGTGCGTCGCGGTCGTATCGGGAGAATGGCCGCTGTGCTCCTGAGCCGTGACAGGTAGTGCCATCAGGGCAGTCAGAGCGAAGAGGAGTCCGGTGCGAAGGGCGTGCATGGTGGTGGGAATAGATACAAAGAGGGAGCTCTCGGCGAGCGCTTTGGGTGAAAGACGCCGCGAGGCAATGAGCGTTACAGTGCACCCTTCGATGCAGGGGGACGTGACCCGGAAGCCGGCTGCTAACGACTGCGGCGGGGCCAGTGCTTCTATCTTTGAGGCGACTGTCTGCGCGCTCACTCGCAATGGGGTCGAGGCCGATCGAAGGTCAGGACGTGGTATTGACCCGGCTCTTCCGCACTTTGCGTGCTTGGCTCAGGCAAACGCCTCGCAGGTTGAAGCGAGTTCATCTCGTTCACCTTCCTGAACGCCGTGGATACCGTGCCTTTCGACCTGCCCGGCTGCCTGCTCGATGACGTTCTCCTGACAGGCGGCACCGAGGCGTTCCTCGACCGCAGCTGTGCGCGGCTCACGCAGCACGCGCAGACGCCCTCCGACATCGAGTCCCGCAAGGCACACTGACCCTGCGGAAGCGCACAACCTGGCCCGGGTACCGACCTACCGCGACCGGGTGCTGGACATGCGGAAGCGACTCTTCGGGCGGCTCCGGGATACGGGCGGCCCCGCCATCCCGCTGGCAGCTCCTGCGGGGTGTCCAGCGACAACAAGAAGAACCCTTAGCCAAATCCAAGAGGCATTCTGCTTGTCTGAGGGGTTAGGGCCACAAGGAAGAAAACCTTGCCTGCTCAACTGCAACACCGTACTATGCGTGCTTGAACACCTTCACGAGGTGTTCATCGGGGCTGCCTGCACAGTCCGCTTCGAGTTTGACAATAGCGCCGAAGTACTGGCCGCAAAGATGGAGATAGCCGTCGCAGTGCTGCAAGCGTCTCTGTAGAATCCTAACCACCATTCTGAGGTCGTCATGCGCGTGTCAGGAACGCTGTTCAGGTTGCTCTTCCTCACAGGACTTTGCGTCCTGCTTGCGCCACCTCTCGCAAACGCGGCATCGTCCGAGAGGTCGGAGGAGGCGATACTTCGGGCGGGTACTATAACGGGGCGGGTCGTCGATGCAAGTACGGGAGAGCCACTGCCCGGAGTCAACGTGGTCGTCATCGACCGCAACATCGGAGCGGCTACTGATCCTACAGGCATGTATAGCATCACCGGCGTACCGGCGGGCACGCAGGTGGTCGAAGCGCGCTTTCTCGGCTTTCGGTCACAGCGCCAGACGGTGAACGTCGAAGATGGACAGACGATGACGCTCAACTTCGAACTCGAGCAAGACGATGTCCTGCTCGACGAGGTCGTCGTCACGGGTACCGCTGGCGACTCGCGGCGCAGAGCCATCGGCAACGCGGTGTCGCGCGTCGATGCGGCCGAATTGATGGAGCGCACCTCGCGCACGGGCGTCGCCGAGTTGTTGCAGAGCCAGACGCCCGGTCTCACCCTCATCCCCGGTTCGGGGACAGTCGGCACGTCATCCAACATCCGTCTCCGCGGGGCGGGGTCGCTCACGGGACGGACGCAGCCAGTCGTCTACATCGACGGTATCCGCATCAACTCGGGCTCGCTCGGCAACTTCGACGTATTCGGCCAGGGGACGTCGGCACTCGACCTGCTGAACCCAGACGACATCGAGTCGATCGAGGTGATTAAAGGACCCGCCGCTTCGACACTCTACGGCGCGGAGGCCGCCTCCGGCGTGCTTCAGGTGATCACGAAGAAGGGCAACATGGGCGAGCGCAACCTGCGCTGGAACCTGCGCTCCGAAGTCGGGGAGACGACGTGGCCCGAGGCGTGGCGGCCCACCAACTACACCGTATGTACCGCGCAGCGCATTGCCGACGCCGCCGGGTGGCCAGGCTGCCAGGGTGCTTCCACCGACGAAATTATCAGCCTGGTGCCGCTCTCGGACGACCCGCTCGCGCTCCGGGAGGGCCTGCTGCAGAAGCAGTCGCTGTCGGTGCAGGGCGGCGGGCAGCAGTACGCCTTTTACCTCTCGGGATCGTACAACTCGAGAGAAGGCGTCTACCGCAACAACTACTCGAATGGAGGCGGACTCCGCGCCAACTTCCAGGTCGCCCCGCTCGAAAACCTCGACTTCGCGGCGACGATCAGTTACAACCGCAGCCACATCCGGCTGCCGCTCGGCGACAACACCGCCGACGGACTCATCATCAGTTCGTGGCTCGCCTCTCCCGGACGCAACTACAACTATCCGGGCCAGCCGAACTACTTCACCATCTCGCCGGAGAACTTTAACACGTACGACAACCAGACGCGAACCGACCGGGTGATTCTGGGCGGAACGGTCCACTACCGACCCTTCACGTGGCTCGAAAACCGGCTGCGCGTCGGCTACGACATATCGGATGGGAGCGCAGAGGTGTACTTCCCGCCCGACAACCCGTTTGCGAGCAGGACGAGCTTCGGGCTCGTCAACGAGAAAGGGCTAATTGCGCGTGGCACGCCGAGCAATCGCAACATGACCATCGACTACAGCGGCACGGTTTCGCAGCAGCTTCGGGCAGGTCTGGCGTCTAACACGTCGTTCGGGGTCCAGTACATCACCTCAAGCTTCGCCGGCACGATTGCATACGGGCAAGACCTCGGCTCGGCGGCGGTGCGTTCGCTCAGCGCCGCCGCGGTAACGTCGAGCAGCGAGTCGTTCGTGGAGCAGAAATCGCTCGGCTTCTACCTGCAGGAACAGGTAGGGTATCAGGACCGGCTGTTCGTGACGGGCGCTGTGCGGATGGACAACAACTCGGCTTTTGGCTCTGAAATCCAGAGCGTGTTCTATCCGAAGCTGTCGGTGTCTTACGTGATCTCTGAAGAGCCTTTCTTCAACGTGCCCGCCTTCGACAACCTCCGCCTGCGGGCTGCATGGGGGCAGGCGGGAAACTCGCCTGGCGCGTTCGATGCCATCCAGACCTACGGTACCGTGGCGACGACGCTGCGCGATGGGTCGTCGGTTTCAGCCCTCCAGTATGCTTCCTTCGGCAACCCCGACCTGAAGCCCGAGCGCGGCACCGAGATCGAGTTCGGGATCGATGCGGCCTTCTTGCGTAACCGCATCGAGTTCGAGGGCACCTACTACAACAGCCGAACGACCGACGCGCTCATCAACGTTCCCCTTGCCCCGTCGTCCGGCTTCTCGGGCTTCCAGCTTCAGAACCTCGGTACGCTTTCGAACCAGGGGCTGGAGCTTCTCGTGCGCGTGATTCCCGTGGAGATGCGCAACTTCCGCATCGAGAGCACGCTCACGGCGACGACCAACAAGAACGAACTCGTCTCCTTCGGCGACGACCGCGACCCGGTGGTCTTCGGGGTGTACGCGCCCGTCCACCGCTTTCAGGAAGGGTACCCGCTGGCCGGGTTCTGGTCGAGAAGCGTGGAGCGGGACGAGCAGGGTAACGTGGTCAAGAACGCGGCGGGCCAGCCGGTGCTGGAGCCCGAATCCCACTACAAAGGGCCTTCCGTACCGACGCGAGAAGTCGGCTTCTCGACGTCGCTGACGTTCTTCAAATACGCCGAGGTCTTCGCGCTGCTCGATTACAAGGGCGGGCACTACCAGTTCAACGTCAAGGACTGGCGGCGCGACCGGTCGGGGCTCTCGTGGGAAACCGTCGACCCGAACGCCGACCCCGACGAGGTACTCGCGCGTCGCTTCGCCTCACAGACGGACATCCACATCCAGCCCGCCGATTTTCTCAAGCTGCGCGACCTGTCGCTGCGCCTGTCGGCCCCCACGCGGTGGATCCAGCCCAGCGGCCTGAGTCGCGCCTCGCTGACGCTGGCGGGCCACAACCTGGCTATCTGGACGCGCTATGGAGGGGCCGATCCCGAAGTCAACTTCCACGGCGACAGCACCTTCGACCGCAACGACTCGTGGACGCTGCCCATGACGCGGCGCTACAGCGCGGCCATCAACCTGCAGTTCTGAGAGGGGGTTGAGGACTCCGGTATTCGGGCTGCGCGAGGCAGCTGAAGCCGCTGGCGGCATTGGTTGCGTCGTCTGACGCGCGGCATCGCACTCCTCAACCGCCTTGCGCACGTCTCCATCTGCGCCCGCTCGCCTGCGAGTCCCGAATCTCAACGCTCTCTGACGCGCTCGCGCGTGATGCACAATCATCTCCCGAACCCCATCAGAATGATGCATAGCTCCCGCATTCCCTTCGCGCTCGCCCTGGCGGCCCTGCTGCTCCCGGCATGCGACGGCCTGCTCTCGGTCGACGACCCCGGCGCGATCCAGGTCGAAGACCTGTCCGACCCCGCGCTCGAAACCCTCGTGATGCATGGTGTGCTGAGTGATTTCCAGTTCGCATACGATTATATGCTGCTCACTACGAGCATCTTCAGCGACGAACTGTACACAGATCACACCAACATCGACCATAGGCAGTTTGCGCTGTTCAACTTCGACAACACCAATGCCCTCAACAACGGCACCTATACCAACCTCCAGAAGGCGCGTGTTTCTGCCGAGGATGCCGTCCAGCGGTTGGAAGCATACCACGGAGCCGCCGCGGCGACGAGGCTCAACACGGCCATCGCCCATGCGTATGCGGGCTACGCCAGCGTGCTGTTGGGCGAGCATTTTTGCGAGGCTCCTATCGACGTAGGCCCGGCGCTCTCGTCGGAGGAGTTGTTGCAGAGAGGCATTGAGCACTTCAATCAGGCCCTCACGATCGCCGCCGCTTCGTCGGGCACCGGCGTCAATGGCTTTGACGCCGCCCGGGTACGCAACCTCGCCAACCTCGGCGCCGCCCGCGCGTCGCTGCAGATGGGCGCGATGCAGGACGCGATCCGCTTTGCGCAAGGGGTCGAAGCCGGCTTCGAGGAGTTCGTCTACCGTTCGAACAACTCGTCGCGCGAGCAGAACACCATCGGCGTGCAGTGGTCCACGACGGGGCAGTGGTTGAGTGTGGACCCAGCCTTTCAGTTTCTCGGCGACCCCCGCGTGCGCCACACACCGCAGCCGCGCCAGGGTCTCAATGCCCGTCCCATCTACGTGCCGTACCGTCCTCTGATGTACGAAGGGTATGACCCGTCTGTGCCCGATCAGATCGTGGAACTGTCCACCGACGTACGTTTCGCCTCCGACCTCGAGGCCCGCTATATCATCGCCGAGGCCAGCGGCCCGACGGCGGCGACGCTGCAGTTCGTCAACGAGCGGCGCGCGGTGGGCGGGCAGGCGGCCGTTTCGCTGAGCGGCGACGCGATCATGGCTGAACTCCGCGAGCAGCGCGCACGCGACTTCTTCATGGCCGTACAGCGCCACGGCGACCTGCGGCGCTACCTCGCGCTCTACGGTCTCGACCTCTTCCCGACGGGCAAGTATCCGGTCACAGACGAGATCTACGGAGATGCCCGTTGCTTTATCATCCCGCTGAGCGAGAGCGGTGCCAACCCCAACCTCTGAACCCTGCCGTAGCTATGCGATATGCCCTGTACCTGATGATGGCGGTGTGCGTGGTGGGCTGCGGCCCCGAAGCCGCCGACCCGCCCGCGCCACCCGCCGAGGTCATCACTGGCGCCGAACGCCTCGTAGCCGACGATTTCAGCCTACTCGCGGGCAAGAACGTGGGCCTCGTCACGAACCATACCGCCCTCGTGAACGGCCGCCACCTCGCCGACCTGATGCACGAGAGCGACAAGGTCAACTTGGTGGCGCTTTTTGGGCCGGAGCACGGCGTCCGGGGCGACAACGTCGGCGAGATCAAGGACGGCGTGGACGAGCGGACGGGACTGCCGGCCTACTCGCTCTATGGCGACATCCGCACGCCTACCGCTGAGATGCTCGACGGCATCGACGTGCTCGTCTTCGACATTCAGGACATCGGGCCGCGCTTCTATACGTACATCACCACGCTGGGCCTCACCATGCAGGCCGCCGCCGAGCACGGGCTGTCATACGTTGTCCTTGACCGGCCCAACCCCATCGGCGGTGAACTCGTCGAAGGCTTCGTGCGCGACGAGGGGATGGATTCGTTCGTCGGGCTCTACCGCATCCCCGTCACGCACGGCATGACGGTGGGCGAACTGGCGATGATGGCGAAGGATGAGGGCATGATTGAGGGCATAGAAAACCTCGACCTCCAGGTCGTCAAGGTCGAGAACTGGCAGCGCGCCTCGCTCTGGCCCGACTACGAAGACGACTGGGTGCGCCCGAGTCCCAACATTCCCGACTTCGAGACGGCGCTCATCTACCCCGGCGCGTGTTTCTTCGAGGGCACGACGGCCAGCGAGGGGCGGGGCACGCAGCACCCGTTCATGCTGCTGGGGGCTCCCTGGGCGGATGGCGCGGCGCTGGCCGCCGACCTCAACAGCCGCAACCTCCCCGGCCTCACCTTCGAGCCTGCGACGTATACGCCCGAGAGCCTGCCTGGCATGTCGCCGAATCCCAAACACCTCGGCGAGGAGTTGCACGGTGTCCGGTACAACGTCACCGATGCCCATGCCGTGCGCCCGGTCGAAGCCGGGATCCACGTGCTTCACGCCTTCTACAGCCAGGCGAACGAGGCGCAGCGCGCCGAATTCTTCCGGGAGAACGTGATGAATCGTCTGGCAGGAACGACCCGGCTGGTCGAGATGCTCAAAGCGGGCGACACCGCCGAGGAGATCATCGCGTCGTGGCAGGACGAGTTGCAGGCGTACGACACGATGCGCAGAAAGCACCTTCTCTACAGCTGAACGCATCACGGGACTCGCAAGGTTGCCCGCACCCATCGGCTTCGCCTAACGCCAGCAGCACGATATGATCAGGGCATTGCTTGCGGCTGTCCTCTTCACCGCTGCCGTCATGGGCGTGCAGCCTCGGAACCCGCAAGGCGGTGTTGTGACGGGTGCGGAATCCCTCGTCACGGCTGAACTCGACCTTGTCGCTGGCAAGCGCGTCGGGCTGATCACAAACCACACGGCCATGGTGGAGGGGCGGCACCTGGCCGACATCCTGCACGAGCATGAGCAGGTGACGCTGGCCGCGCTGTTTGCCCCTGAACATGGCATCCGCGGGACGGCTGACGCCGGGGCCAGTATTGCCACCACCATCGACTCCGCTACGGGCCTGACGGTGTACAGCCTGCATGGCGAGACGTACCGCCCATCGGCGGAAATGCTCGAAGGAATCGACGTGCTCGTCTTCGATATGCAGGATGTGGGGACGCGCTTCTACACCTATATCTCCACGATGGGCCTAGCCATGCAAGCCGCCGCCGAGGCGGGCATCCCGTTCGTGGTGTTGGACCGGCCCAATCCGCTCGGCGGACGCCTCGTCGAGGGGTTCTCGCTGGAGCCCGAGCACAAGTCGTTCATCGGCATGTACGAGATTCCGGTGACGCACGGCATGACGGTGGGGGAGATCGCACTCATGATCAAGGGCGAGTCCTTGCTGGAAAACCTGGAGGCGCTCGAACTGCACGTGGTCGAGATGAAAGGATGGCACCGCGAGATGCTGTGGCCCGATACCGGGCTGCCCTGGATTCCGCCGAGTCCGAACCTTCCCAGCTTCGAGGCCGCCGTCGTCTACCCGGGAGCCTGTTTCTTCGGGAGCACGTCGGTCAGCGAAGGCCGGGGTACGCGTGAGCCTTTCATCCTCTTGGGGGCTCCCTGGATCGATGGCCAAGCTTTGGCAGCGGATCTCAACAGTCGCAACCTCCCTGGTCTCCACTTCGAGCCTGCTACCTTCACACCGCGGAGCATCGCGGGCATGTCGACGAACCCGAAGCTAAGAGATGTCGAGGTCTACGGGATCCGCCACGTGGTGACAGATGCGCGCGCTGTTCGCGCTGTGGAGGCAGGTGTTTACACCCTGTCCGCCTTTTACCAGCACGCGCCAGAGCAGGAGCGGGCGGCGTTCTTCTCCACCCAGGCGATGCTCCATGTTTCGGGCACAGACCGGCTCTACAGAATGATCGAGCAGGAAATACCACCAGCAGATATCGTCGCAGCCTGGGCGAAGGACGTCGCTGCCTTCATGAAAATGCGACAGCCGTATCTCCTGTACGAGTGATCGCTTACGCGCAGAGATTGATGCGCATTACCTCGCGGTGAAGCATCTTGGTTTCAGAAGCTCCAGCCTGTCAGTAGTAGCGGTCTTCTCTGCAATACCCACCGAGAGCCATGACCTATCGTCGACGAACGCGGCGCACCGTAACGTATCGCATGGTGCTGCTACTTACACTGACCTTCCTTCCAGGATACACTGACGGGGTGATGGCGCAAGAGCATCAGGCGGACTCGGTTTCCTTTCGCGTCGTGACGTACAACATCGCGGGCGGGCGCTACGGTGAGGTGGATACTCTCGCGGCCCTCCTCGCGTCGTTTGATCCTGACATCGTCGCGTTGCAGGAGGTGGCTTCGAACTGGGAGGAGGCGAGTAGGTCCGTCGATCAGGCACGCGCGTTGGGGCAGAAGCTGGGCATGACGCCGTTCTTTGCGCCCATTTACACCGTCGAAGACGAAGTGCAGGGTGTTCGCCAGTTCGGGCTCGCGGTGCTGACGCGCCACCCGGTCGTGCGGCAGGTAAACCACGATCTCACGCGGCTCTCGACGCAGGAGGAAAACCCCGAACCCCGCCCGATGCCCGGCTTTCCCGAGGTCGTCGTCCGCATCGGCGGAGCGGACGTGCGCGTCTTCGATACCCACCTCGACTACCGGCGCGACCCCGCCGTGCGGCAGCAGCAGGTGCGCGACATGCTCGCCACCATCGGCGACCTCGACGGTCCCACACTGCTCGCCGGCGACCTGAACGCGCAGCCCGATGCCCCCGAACTCGCGCCCCTGTTGGCGTTCTTGCGGGATGCGTGGGCAGAGACAGACGGGCCAGGCTTTACCATACCCACCGCTGCACCGACACACCGGATCGATTACGTGCTCCTGTCTTCGCGCTGCACGGCGCGGCAGGCCTTCGTGCCCGATGTGCAGGCATCCGACCATCGCCCCGTCGTTGCAGACATCACGTGCGCACTATGAAAGAAGCCATGAAAGAATCTGTAGAAACGCGCCGGTTCGGAGACACTGACTTGCACGTCAGCGAGGTGGGCTTCGGTGCGTGGGGCATCGGAGGCCCGGCGATGGCGGGCGATACGCCTATCGGGTGGGGAACGGTGGACGACGCCCAATCGCTTCGCGCGTTGCACACCGCCGTCGATCAGGGCATCACCTTTTTCGACACCGCCGACGTGTATGGCCTCGGGCATTCTGAGACGCTGATCGGGAAAGCGTTCGGCAACCGCAAGGATGTCGTCATCGCAACCAAAGTGGGGCACCACGTCGACGACGCGGGCACCTTCATCCGCGAGTACGGGCGGGCGTACATCGTCGAGGCGTGCGAGCGCAGTCTGAAACGACTCCGGCGCGACGCCATCGACTACTACCAACTCCACTCGGCGCGCGTGGCCGACCTCGAAGACGGCGCGTGCGTCGAGGCGATGGAGGCGCTGCGGCGCGACGGCAAAATCCGCTACTGGGGTGTCTCGTTGAGTACGTACGATCCCTTTCCCGAGGCGCAGTTCCTGCTCGAAAACGGCCTCGGCCACGGGATGCAGATCGCCTTCAACGTCATCAACCAGCGGGCGCGGGCGCTCATCGAGCAGGCGGCGCTGCAGGGCTACGGCGTCATCGCCCGGATGCCGTTGCAGTTCGGATTGCTCACGGGCACGTTCGACGCGCAGACGCGCTTCGACGCGCGCGACCACCGGAGCCTGCGCCTGAAGCCGGACGTGCTGGCGAAAGCGCTCGCTGCGCTCGAACCCGTGTGGGCGATGGCCGAGGCGCGCGGCATCGACCCGACCGCGCTGGCCCTCAGCTTTGCCCTCAGCACGCCCGGCGTGGCCACCGTCATCCCCGGCATCAAAACGCCCGAGCAGGCGCGCCAGAACACCAGCGGTCTGGTCCGGCTCGGCGAAGAGGACCTGCAACGCCTCCACCGGCTCTTCGACTCGGATCTGGAGGCGCTGCTCGGCTTCATGCGCGAGCAGGAGGGCGCGTAGTCCGCACCGCGCTCGCGTGTCCCCACAGGCGTCACGTGAGGTGCGCCTTCCTCCCAACCCTTTTCGTGGAATGATCAGGCAAACGAGTGTGCTGCTGGCGTTGCTGGTGCTTTCCGTGGGCTGCGTCGGCACCAAAAAGGCGCGAACCGCCCCGACCCTTCAGCGCCCCGTGGTGGTGGGCGCGGACCGGTTGCTCACCGAATTCGCTGCGCTCATCGACGGCAAGAAGGTCGCGCTCGTGGCCAACCACACGAGCCGCCTCGCCGACGGCACTCACCTCGCCGACGCGATCGCTGCCTATCCGCGCGCGGAGCTGGTGGCGCTGTTCGGGATGAACTTCGACGTCCGCACGAACGACTACTCGCTTTCTCCGGACGCCGACGCCACGGTCGACGCGCCGACAGGCGCGCGCAAGTATTCGCTCTACGGCGACATCCACAAGCCCGCCCCGGAGATGCTCGAAGGCGTCGACGTCATCGTTTTCGACATCCAGGAGGTGGGGGCGCGCTTCTACGAACACGTCAACATCCTCGGCTTCGTGATGGAAGCAGCGGCAGAGCACGGCATCCCCATCGTCGTGCTCGACCGGCCCAATCCGCTCACGGGGCTGCACATGGATGGCTTTGTCACCGACGACGCCTCCACCTACAGCTTCGGCGCGTACGCGAAGGTGCCGGTGCTGCACGGCATGACGATGGGCGAACTGGCGCGGCTCTACAACGGCGAGCGTATGCTGCGCGGCGGGCAGCAGGCCGATCTCCACGTCGTCGAGATGACCGGCTGGAAACGGGCGATGTGGTTCGACGAAACCGGACTGGATTGGATCAAGCCATCGCCCAACCTGCCGACGCTGCGCTCTGTGACGGCGTACGCCGGGACGTGCCTGTTCGAGGGCCTCAACCTTTCGGAAGGGCGTGGCACCGAGAAGCCATTCGAGTACATCGGCGCGCCGTGGCTGGATCACGAGGCCGCCGCCGACCTGCTCAACGGCCTCGGCCTGGAAGGCGTGCGGTTCGAGCCGGTCACGTTTACCCCGACGCGCGCGCCGTTTCATGGACGCGATCCCTACATGGCAGGGGAAATCGTGCGAGGGCTTTACCTCAACGTCACCGACCGCGACCGCTTTCAGCCCTACCGGGCGGGCATTGCGATGCTGTGGGCCGTGCAGGCGCTCCACGGGGAGCGGCTGGAGTGGAACGAGCCCGTGATGGCCCGGCTGACAGCCACGCCCCGCGTGCTGGACATGATTCGAGGGGGGCACCATCCACAGGAGATCTTCGCATCCTGGGCAGACGAACTCCAGGCGTTTCGGCGGACGAGTGAGCGGTACTGGCTCTACGAGTAGAGCGCCCTGCGGGCAGGTTCGAGGTACCTCGAACCTCGTACGTAACTGCGTGCTGGTGCGAGGCGGGATACGTTTCCGTGGAGGGACATGGGGCCCGAAGGATCGAGTCCCTATCTTGAGCACCGAAAACTCTCGCTTCCCACCCGGAGGCGAGGGTTTTTAGTTTGCATCTCTGCCCGTCCCGCTATCCTTCCAACTCCTGTGGTGCTTACAACCCTGCGCCTGCGCGTTCTCGTCGTCCTGTCGGTGTTGCTCGGGGCGTGCGGTGCCGAAAGGGTGTCCCAACCCGAGGTCACCAGCTACCTCAGCGGCACGCTCGTCGTGGCTGACACGCTCGCGGCTACCACGCGCCCGGAGCAGTTTTCCATCGTCGTGTTTACCGGGAGCGCTGCGGGCACCGACACGCTGGGCAGCGCGCCGGTTCGGGCGGATGGCACGTTCGCGCTCACTGTGACGGCAGCGGACGCGGGCGTCTATCCCCTCGTGCTGCTCTACGAGAAGCAGCCCATCAAACTCGACGAACTCGTGGTGGCCGATGGCGACAGTGCGACGGTCCGGTTCGCGTTTCCCGTCACGTCGCGGCCCCTGCGGATCCGCTCGCGCGAGAACGATGCGTGGACGGCGTATCGCAACGCCCGTGCGCTCTACGAAAGCACGCTGCGCGAGGCCGTGGGCCAGCCGGATGCCCTCGCTCGGCTCGGCAACGCGACGGCGCAGGCGAGCAACATTCTGTGGAGCCTACGCGAGGGGTATCCCGGCACCGTCGCCGAGGCGCTGGGCGCCGCCGAGAGCATCGTGATGCTCGACGGCTGGGACGACAGCCTGATGGTGGCGCGGGCGCAGGAGATCGCGCCCGAAAACCCGGGCTTCGTCACCGTCGCGCAGGCGGCGCGGCGCGGGCAGGCGCGGCTGGCGGGGCAGGGCGCTTCCATCCGGCTGCTCGAATCCTTCCGCGACCGGGCCGACGTTGACGACGCGGCGGCGCTCCAGGCGGAGATCGTGACGGCGCGGCTCGACAGTCTCCAGGGCGACGCGGCGGTGGCGGAGGCGCGCAAGCTGCGCGAGCGGTACCCGAAATCGGAGTGGGCCGCGTGGGCGGAGCGGGCGTCGTACGAGGCCGAGACGCTGCTGCCGGGCAAGAAAGCGCCGGCGTTCGCCGCGCGGACGGACAGGGGGCGCACTGTCGCGCTCGACAGTTTGCGCGGGCGCGTGGTGGTGCTGGAGTTTTTCAGCCCGGCGAGCGAGGCCTTCCGGCAGCAACTCGACATGCGCCTCGCGCTCGAACAAGCGCTGGCCGACGAGCCGTTCACGTTCGTCTCGGTGTCCGTGGACGCGGATTCGCTGCTGTCACGGGCGTTTTTCTCGCAGACGCCCATCACGGGTGCGCGCGTCGTCGCGTCCGGCGGGCTGGAGGGCGAACTCGCCCGGCAGTACAACGTCCACATGCTGCCCACGCGCTACCTCATCGCCCCCGACGGCACCATCCTGGCCAAGTACGTCGGCCCGCTCGTGCCGCAGCTGGCCCAGGACGTGCTTACCTTGCTGGGCCTCACCCCTGCCTCCTGACGCCCATGATGATCGCCGGAAACTGGAAGATGAACACCGACCTCGCGGGTGCCGTGCGGCTGGCCGAGGCCGTCGCGGCAGCGGTGGGCGATGCGCCGGGCGTGGATGTGGTGGTGTGCCCGCCGTTCGTGAGCCTCGATGCCGTCTACAACGCGCTGCGGGCCTCGCAGGTCGCGCTGGGCGCGCAGAACGTGGCCGAGGAGGACGAGGGCGCCTTCACCGGCGAAGTGTCGGCGGCGATGCTCGAATCGGTGGGCTGCGACTACGTGATCGTCGGGCACTCGGAGCGGCGGCAGCACTACGGCGACGGCGACGGCGAGGTGGCACGCAAAACGCGACAGGCGCTCAAACACGGCCTGATCCCCATCGTGTGTGTGGGTGAGACGCTCGACGAGCGCAAGAGCGCCCAAGCGCAGACCGTCGTGGAACGGCAGGTGGAGGCCGTCTATCAAAACCTCACGGCGGCAGAGGCGCTCAAAACCGTCGTGGCCTACGAGCCCGTCTGGGCCATCGGCACCGGCGAGACGGCCACGCCCGCGCAGGCGCAGGAGATGCACGCCGCGCTCCGGGCATGGCTGCGGGCGCACTACGACGCTGGCACCGCCGCGGCCATCCCGCTGCTCTACGGCGGCAGCATGAAGCCCGGCAATGCCGCCGACCTGCTCGCCCAACCCGACGTTGACGGCGGCCTCATCGGCGGCGCGAGTCTGGACGCCGATGCGTTCGCCGCCATCGTCGAGGCTGCGCGGGCGTCGCGCTGATCCGGTGTCCACCGTGCGGACGGGCGTGCTGGCGGGTACGCTTGCGCTGCTGCTCGCCGCCGGGTGCCGTACCGCCGACCCGCTCGACGCGCCGTTCGCAGGCAGGACGGCAGCGTACGCGAAAGGTCGCCTTTCCCTCGACATCGAGGCGTTTCCCGACAGCGCGGGCGTGACGATCTGGGTGGGTATTCCACCGGCCACGCTGGTGTTTGAAGAAGGGCGGGGCGCGTTTGCCGCCCGCTACACGCTCGACATCGAGCTGCGCGACGAGGACACAGGCGCACTCATCGACGAGCAGCATGTCCGCGACACGCTGCGGGCTTTGTCGTTCGACGGGACGCGCACCTACCGGGCGCACCTGACGCACCACCGGCTAACTGCGCTGCCGGGCGTGTACGTGGCCGAGGTCGTCGCTCGCGACGAGGAGGGTGGGGGCGAGGCGGCGCGGCAGCGCGTCCGCGTGACGATTCCCGAGCCCGGTACCTTCACGATCTCGCCCGTCCGGCTGGGCGCGCGTCTGCGCGGCGACACGCTGCGGCCTCTCGTGTCGCTCTACGCGCCCGCCCGTCTCGACACGCTGCGCGCCTCGGTGACGTGCAGCGACGTACCCGCAGGAACAGAAGCCGTCGTCGTACTGCGCGTACTGGCCTTCGAAACCGACACGCTGGCGGCGGAGGTGCCGTACGGCTACGGCGGCATCGGGTCGCTGGCCTACCGGGGCGTCCGCACCGAGCGTGCCGACACCCTCCAGGCGTCGCGGCAGCCGCTGCGCGGAGCGGCCGATGAAGTCACCGTCGAGTTCGGGTTACCGCGCCTCGCGCCCGGCCTCTACCGGATCGAAATCGACATCGAGGGGCTGGAGAAGCCCGCCGAGCGTACCCGCGTGCTGGCCGTCCAGCCCCCCGACTTCCCGCGCATCGCCACGCTCGGCGAGATGGTGGAGGCGCTGGGCTACCTGCTCACGCGGCGCGAAGCACGGGCGATCCGCAAGGCAGAAACGCCCGAGGCCATGCGCGAGGCGTTCGACACGTTCTGGGGCCGCGCCGCGCCCAACCGCGAGGCTGCCGCCGCGCTCATGCGCCGCTACTACGCGCGCGTCGAGGAGGCTAACCTCCGTTTCAGCGCCTTCAAGCCGGGCTGGAAAACCGACCGCGGCATGGTCTACGTCGTCCTCGGCGCGCCGCTGCACGTCGAGACGTGGCCCGACCGCGAGGAGTGGCACTACTCGTTCGACGACGGCGACGCGACGCGCACGTACGTCTTTCAGCGCGTGCGGATGGCCGACGCCGACACGCCGTTCGTCCACTACGTGCTCGACCGCTCGAACGTCTACCAGCGTCTCTGGCAGCGCGCCATCGAAAAGTGGCGCGCGGGTGAGGCGCGATAGGCGCTGTCCTCAAATGCCTACGCGCTGGCGTGGCGAGTGAACACCGGACGGCCGCCGGGAGCGCGTTTCGGGCCCGCCAGTGCGCTCGCGGGTGTCGGAGGAGATTTTGCGAAGGAATTCCGCGTCCTATCTTCCCTCCTACAATAAGAGGCGCCGCGCCGCCGTTGACTCCGGGCTCCCCGCGCGTCCCTCTGCCTCACCACCGACCTATGCACTCCGGCAGCGACGAAGACCTCGTTTCCCGCTACCTCGAAACCGGCGATCAGGCCGCGTTTCGGCAGCTCGTCGAGCGGCACCAGGAACGCATTTTTGGCTACCTGCTCGGCATGGTGCGCGACCGCGACGTCGCCAACGATCTCTTTCAGGAGACGTTTTTCCGCGTCATCTCGGCGATGAACAAGATGCGGGGCACCTACACCCACAACGGTCGGTGGCTCTCGTGGGCCATGCGGATCGCCCGCAACGCCGCGCTCGACTACTTCCGCAGCCGGAAGAAATGGGTGGACGTGTCGCCGCAGGGCGACGAAGAGGGCACGCCGTTCTGGGAACGTCTGACGGACGAGGACGCCGTTTCCGCAGACGAGCAGATGTTCTCCGGCGAGCGAAGCGCGTTTCTCGAAGCGTGCATCGAGAAGCTGCCGCCCGAGCAGCGCGAGGTGCTGCTGCTGCGCCACGAGACCGACATGACCTTCCGCGAAATCGCCGAGCTGACCGACTGCTCCATCAACACCGCACTGGGGCGGATGCGCTACGCGCTGCTCAACCTGCGCAAGATGATGACGCACGCGGGCAAAGACCAGCTCACCGAATACGGCGACTGACCCTCATGAAACCTCCCACTCCGCACGCGATGGATCCACAGCTACAAACCATCCTCCGCCTGTACGGCGAAGCCGAAGCCGCTCCGGAAGCGGCCTCTGATCCCGACGCCGCCGCGCTGGCCGAGGCGCGTTTCTGGATGGACCACCGTCCGCGCGTGCGCCCCGATGCCGCTGTGCTGGAGGCCATCTTCGCCGCCGCCGCGCCGCCCACGCACACGCGCCCCGGTCAGCGGGCCGACCGCGCACCCGTCGCCCGCCGCCGGACGCTGCGCCGCGCTGCTGCCCTCGTCGCCGTGTCGCTGTCGGTCGTGGTGGCGCTCGTCGTGGTGCCGTTCACGTCCTCGCCTGTGCCCGACGCGGCCCCAGGTGTGGCCGCCGAGTACGTCGCGCCGTTGCCCGTCGCCGATCTGCCGGAGGCCGTCTCCACGGAAGAAGTCCTCGCCGTGCCGACGCAGGCCGCGCCCGCGCCGCCCGCCGCGCTCGCGTGGGACAGCGACCGCGCCGCCCTCGACGCGCTCGAGCGCAAGACCGCCGAGTTGCGCGCCCGCCTCGACAGCACGCTGTGGGACGCGCCCGGCGCCGACCTCCGCCTCGGCACGTCCGGGCCGGGCGTGTTCACGCAGGCAGGCAACCGCCGCGCACAATGACGAGCGCCCCGCGCACGTTCTTCGGTGTGTCGTCTGTTTTGACCCTCCGCCCATGTTCGTCCGACTCGCCTGCCTGATCCTCGCGCTCGTCGCCACCGACGTGGCGCGCGCCCAGGGCATGGTCAGCCTCTCGCTCGAACGCGGCAGGCTCCGCATCGACGGGCGCACCATCGCCGAGGACGCGCTGCCGCCGACGCTCGACCTGCGCCGCATCAACGGTACGATGGCGTACTCGGGATCTGCCGACGCCTCCTTCGACGTAGGCGGCGTGCGCTACCGCGTCGAGGACGGACGCTTCGTGCTCGACCGGCATCCTGCCCGCGCTCCCGACGTGGTGTTCGATGCCAACCACGCCCTCGACGTGCTGGCGGGCGGCTACGTGTTCGTGCCCGTGGACTGGACGAGTAACCCCGAGGCGGCGCGGCACCTGCGCTACGCCGCGCAGCAGGAGTTCGCCCTCGATGCGACGGCTGCGCTCTACGCCGCGCAGATCCGCTCGATGGCCGTGGGAGATCCGCAGCGGGCGGCGCTCGCGCACCAGCTCCGCCGCACGCTGCGCGAGACGTTCGACGTCAAGCAGCGCAACCGCCTCCACGAGATCGAGCTGCTCGAAGCCGAGCTGCGCTTTCTGCGCGCCCAGCACCAGAAGCGCAACGCCTACCGTGATGAGATCGTCGAGCAGCGCCTCGAAGCCCTCCTTTCCGGGCAGTAGGAATCCACCCGCGTTACCGCGCGTTTTCGGTGCCATGCGCGTGCTGCCCCTGCTCCTGATTTCCGCCGTCGTGCTCGCCGCCTGCGAGTCCACCCCGTCGCTGCCGCCGTACACGCGGGCTATCTTGCAGGCGCGCTTCGACAAGGACATGGCCTTCCGCGACGACGAGCGCTCGATCCTCGAAAAGCGCGACCGCGAGCGCTTTACCGGCCTGCGTTACTTCGACGTCGACTCGACGTACCGCTACCGCCTGCCGATTCAGAAGGCCGAGCGCCCCGACACCATCCGCGCCACGCTTCGCAAGGGCGGTGCCGACCGGTACGTGCGCGTGGGGACGGTTTCGTTCGACATCGCGGGCGTGAGGGAAACCCTCAGCGTCTTCCGCCCTGCCGACGGGCGCGACGTGCTGTGGCTTCCCTTCACCGACCAGACGACCGGCAAGGAGAGCTACGGCGGTGGGCGCTACCTCAACCCGCCGATGCTCGACGACGGCACGGTTCTGGTGGATTTCAACCGCGCCTACAACCCCGACTGCGACTACAACCCCGAGCGGTTCAACTGCGCCCTGCCGCCGTCCGAGAACCGCCTGCGTGTGGCGGTCGAAGTCGGGGAGAAGAAGTCTCTTTTGCACGAGCCACGCTGACCTGTGCGTGCTGCCCTTTTTGCCCTATTTCTCAGCCTCGCCGCGTTTGCCCCGGCAGACGCCCGGCCCGTGCTGGAGCGCGTCTCGTTTGCGCCCGAGGCAGCGTCGGGCACGTTCGTCATCCGCATCCATGCCGACGAGCCCTTCGGCGCGTACAGCGCCCCGCGCCTCGACGGCGACGTGCTGGAGGTGCAGCTTTTCCACACCGACCTCGCCCGCGACTTTAGGGCGGATGCGCCGCGCGGTCCTATCACGGGCATCGAGGCGCGACCTAGCGGGCGGCACCTCGTGCTGCGCTTCACACTCGGCGGCGATGTGGAGGCCAGCATCCTGCAGGACCGCACCAGCCACGACCTGCTGCTGACGCTGCGCGGCACCTTCGCGCCGTCAGAGCCCTCTGCTGTGCTACCCGCGCCGCCGGTGCAGATCGACCGCGTCGAGCGCCCACAGCCCCTGCCCGGCACGACGACCACGCAGGCCGGAAGCCGCTGGCGCTTCGACACCGTCGTGATCGACGCGGGCCACGGCGGCAAAGACCCCGGTGCGCGCGCCAACGGGCTGCGCGAGAAAGACATCACGCTCGCCGTGGCCCTCAAGGTAGGCGCGTACGTGCGCGAGAAGCTCGGCGTTAACGTCGTCTACACGCGCCGCGACGACCGCTTTATCGAACTGCGCGACCGGGGCCGCATCGCCAACGACGCCGAGGGCAAGCTCTTCGTCTCCATCCACGTCAACTCGGCTCCGGGGGCAAGTGCGCGCCGCGCCTATGGCACGGAGACGTACTTTCTCGGGCTGCACAAAAATGCCGCCGCGAAAGCCGTCATGGAGCGCGAGAACGCCGTCGTGCAACTCGAAGACGACCCTGATGCCTACGCCGATTTCGACGAGGAGGCGCTGATTCTCCGGACGATGGCCAACAGCCTGTACCTCCGCAAGAGCGAGCGGCTGGCCGGTATGGTGGAGCAGCAGTTTGCCGAGCGCGTCGGGCGCAAGAGTCGGGGCGTGAAGCAGGCCGGGCTGATGGTGCTCTGGGGCGCGTCGATGCCCGCCATCCTCGTCGAACTCGGCTTCATCACCAACCCATCCGAGGCGCGCTTCATGGCCTCCGACGAAGGGCAGGAGTACCTGGCGAGCGCGATCTTCCGCGCCATCCGCGACTTCAAGGCGGAGTACGAGCACGAACTCGACATGACGGTTTCCGACCGCTGAACCGCTCTCTCCCCCATGACGCCTGCCGACAGCCTGGCCCGCTCCAGCGGGGACGCGCTCCGCGCCGCCATCCGCACGATCCCTGACTTCCCCGCGCCGGGCATCCTGTTCCGCGACGTGACGCCCCTGCTGGCCGTCCCGGCGCTGCTCGGCGAGGCCGTCGAACGCCTGGCGGAGCCGTACCGGGAGGCGGGTATCACGCACGTGCTGGGCATCGAGGCGCGTGGCTTCTGGCTCGGACCGCTCGTGGCGCAGGCCCTCGGCGCGGGCTTCGTGCCCGTCCGCAAAAAGGGTAAGTTGCCCGGCCCCGTCTACGCCGAAGCGTACGCGCTCGAATACGGCATCGACGAAGTGCAGATGCACCGCGGCGCGTTGCCACCGACGGCCCGTGTGCTCGTCCACGACGATGTCATCGCCACCGGCGGCACGGCGCGGGCGGCGGCGCGGTTGGCCGAGCAAAGTGGCGCGGAGGTCGCTGGCTTCTCGTTTCTCGTCGAACTTACCTTTCTCGATGGGCGCGCCACGCTGGATGCGTCCGTTCCCTTCCACCGCGTCCTCGATTTCTGACCATGCGCCGCTTCTCCCTCCTGCCATTGCTTGCCTTCCTGCTCGTCGCCGGGTGCGACACCGTGAGCGAAGAGCCGGTGACGCTCTCGCCCCGCGACGTGTCGTTCACCTACGTCGTCACCTTCAACGGCGCGGCAGGAACCGCACAGGCCACGCAGACGGCCACGCTCGTGGGCAACCTCGACGGGTTTCAGATCGGCGAAATCACCGGCGCGCGCGTGACGGCGGTGAAGCTGGAGCGGGTGAGCCCCATCACGAAGTCGCTGGGCGAACTGCTCGCCAGCGCCAGCGTGCGCCTCGGCTCGACGAGCGTGGCTGAGGGCACCATTCCCGACGTGTCCCGCGAAACCATGCTGCCTGCGACAGGCGCAAACGTGGGCAGCGAGGTCGGCAAGCAGTCGTTCGGCAGCACACTCGCCTTCACGCCCGAAGCGGGCACGACGGGCACCTTCACCTTCCGCGCCACGCTCACGCTGAGCGTCGAGGTCGAAGGGCTCTGAAAACCGTCAGCGGACGGCGACGCACGAGATTTCGATCCGCACGTTGCGCGGCAGCGCGGCCACCGCGACGGCCTCGCGGGCGGGCGGCGTCTCGTTGAAATAGCGCCCGTAGACTTCGTTGATCTGCCCGTAATCGTTCATGTCGGTCATGTACACGGTGCAGCGGACGACGTGGGCGTAATCCATCCCGGCGGCTTTGAGCACGGCCCCGAGGTTTTCGAGCACCTGCTCAGTCTCCTGCTCGATGGTGCCCGAGATCACGCTGCCCGTCTTCGGGTCGATGGGGATCTGCCCCGAGCAGTGGAGCACGTCGCCTGCGAGGATGGCCTGGTTGTACGGGCCGATGGCGGCGGGGGCGAGCGGCGTCTTGACGACGGTGCGGGGAAGGGCGGGCGTGGACATAAGACCGAAAATTGCGAGCGGAAAAGAAAGCACAAAAGTGCCCCTCATGTGCCCCGCGGGACAAGCGAAGAAAGACCTAATTCCCGCTTCCCGCCGCCTCGCCTTCTGCCCCGACCGAGGGCACGTCGGCGCGGCGCACTTTGTCGAGCAAGCGACCCCATGTCGCGTTGTACGGATGCACCACCCCTACATCGCGCCCGTCGCGTACGACAGGCCGGCCCTCGTTGGCCCAGCGAAACAGTGACCCTTTGAGGTTGGCGACGTTCGTGAAGCCCTGCCGCTGAAGCTTCTCGACGAGTGCAGACGAGCGGTAGCCGACGGAGCAGTACGCCACGATGGGCGCGTCGCGTGGCAGATCGGCGAGCGCGGCGAGGTCGGGATGGTCCGGGTCCACGCGCTGCGCGCCGCGGAGGTGGCTGACGGCGTACTCAGCCTCGGTGCGAACGTCGAGCAGCACGACGCGCTCGCCGTGTGCGAGGCGCTGCGCGAGGGCATCGGTGGTGAGCTGCGGCACGTCGGGGAAATCCACCCGGATGCCGCGCTCGATGAACCACCAGCCCAGCCGCTGCGCCTGCGTGGCCGTGACGACGACGAGGCCCACGAGGGCGGTCAGCAACAGAATTTTTCTCATGCGCCGTGTACGCCCGAACGCCCGGCGTCGTTCGCCCTGCCGAAAAGCCCGTGAACGCGGCACCCGCGTCGGGTCCGCGCATTGCGCCCACCTGTGGTGGAATCCCACACAGCAGAGCGTTACGCCATCCGACCTCCGAAATCTGAATTCCAAAATTCCCATGAAAGGACGTGTGCTCGTCGCCATGAGCGGCGGCGTCGATTCGTCGGTGACGGCGGTGCTGTTGCGCGAGCAGGGCTACGACGTCGTCGGCATCACGATGAAAACGTGGGATTACACCTCCAGCGGTGGGCGTGGCGGAAAAGAAGTCGGCTGCTGCTCGCTCGACTCGATGAACGACGCTCGCGACGTGGCCATCAAGTTCGACTTCACCCACTTCATCGTCGACATCCGCGAGGAGTTCGGTGACTGGGTCATCGATAGGTTCACGCAGGAGTACCTGGCCGGGCGCACGCCCAACCCGTGCGTGCTGTGCAACACCCACATCAAGTGGGCCGCGCTGCTGCGCCGCGCCGACCAGCTCGGCTGCGACTTTATCGCCACCGGCCACTACGCGCGCGTGCTGAAGGATGAAGCGTCGGGGCGGTACTGGCTCAGGAAGGGCCTCGACACCAACAAAGACCAGAGCTACGCGCTGTGGGGGCTGCCCCAGGAACACCTGGCGCGCTCGATCTTCCCGCTCGGCACGTTCACCAAGCCCGAGATCCGGCAGATGGCGACGGATTTCCATCTCGACCGCGTCGCCGCCAAGCCGGATTCGTACGAGATCTGCTTCGTGCCCGACAACGACTATCGGCGCTTTCTGCGAGACCGCGAGCCCGGTCTCGCCGAGCGCGTCGCCGGTGGCAGCTTCGTGCTGGCCGACGGCTCCGAGGTCGGCACGCACGAGGGCTTTCCGTTCTACACCATCGGGCAGCGGCATGGGCTGGGCCTCGCGCTCGGCTACCCCGCCTACGTCACCCGCATCGACGCGGACACCAACACCATCACCGTCGGGCCGCGCGAGGAGTTGATGGGGCAGACGCTCGTGGCCCGCCAACTCAACCTCGTCAAGTACCCGAGCCTCCCCGACGAGCGCCCGGCCACGGGCAAGGTGCGCTACAAAGACCCCGGCGGCCCGTGCGTAGTGTGGCAGACGGGCGACGACGAGCTACGGGTGACCTTCGCCGAGGGCCGCTCCGCCATCACGCCGGGGCAGTCCGTCGTGCTCTACGAAGGCGACGACGTGCTCGGCGGCGGCTGGATTCACGAAGTGGAAATTTGAGGTTGGGAGAGGCTGCCTTTTCCAACCTCCACTCTCTCCATCGCGCACAGCGCCTGAAGCCGCGACACCGTCCGGCTGAACTTTTCGGCGATGCCTTTTTCCAGCGTGCCGTGCAGCGTCTCCGGCGTGAACCACGCTTCGGGCGGCGTCTCGGAGGTGAAGTACAGCGTCGGCGGGGTGGGGAGGAGGTAGAGGTCGTCCACGAAGCGCAGCAGCCGGAGCGCGTTGTCCGTCCCGTCGATGGCGATGGCGTGGAGGTAGAGGGCTTCGGTGTTGCCCAGCATGTCCACGAGTTTGGTGTGCTCGGTGCGCGTGCTCAACGCCACGAAGTCCGCGAAATCGAGCCAGTGCTTGGGGCGGTCGTCGGCGTCGAAGGCGGCGCGCATCGCGGTGCGCGTGGCGGTTTCCGGGCCGATCCACGCGCGACCCTCGCGGGGCAGACGTCGGCGGTAGTCGTCTCCGCCGACGAGCACCACCTGGTAATCCTCGCGGAACTCCTCCATCAGAAAGCGCCGGAAGCGGTCGCCGCCGTAGGTGGTGGCGAGGAATTTCTCCGGCTCCACGTTGGACGTCGCCACGACGGTCACGCCGCGCCGCGCGAGGGCTTTGAGCGTCAGGATGATGCGCGCCTCGCTGGCCGGGTCGTCGATCTCGATCTCGTCGACGAGCAGCACGCGGAACTGCCGGGCGATGCGGGCGGCGTCGGCCTCGGGCGTGTGCGTCGAGCGCAGCAGCGCCCGCGCCGTCGTGAAGGCACACGGGATTTCCGGGTGGAGATCGTGGTAGAGCGCGGCGAGCAGATGCGTCTTGCCCGTGCCTACGGGGCCGACGAGGTACAGCCCCTTGACCGGGACGGGCGGCAGGCCGCGCACCCCTTTCCACCACCGGCGCAGCGGCGTGGCGTCGCGCAGCGACGCGGCCAGCGCCTGCGCGGCGCGGAGCGCGTCGGCCTGCGAGGGCGTCTGCGCAGCGTAGCGCTCGAACGTGGTGGTGGCGTAGCGGGAGGGCGGCGTGAGCGTCATGGCGCGGACAACGGCAGTCGGCGCGGTGGAGATTCGCGTGCCAGGCATCCTCATTTCCAATCCTTTTACATGATGCTGGACTGCGTGACGTGGAGGGGCTGTACCATTGAAGGTTCGCCTCCCGACCATCCCTCATCCCTCATCAATTCATGAGTCCTACCACTGATACGACCCGGCTGCTCATCGTCGAAGACGATCCCCAGCTTTCGACGGGCCTGCAACTCTACCTCGAAGCGCAGAACTACGACGTCACGCTCGTCACCACCGGCGCCGAGGGCCTCGAAGCCGCCGCGTCGCTGCCTTCCTATGACCTCGTCATCCTCGACGGCAAGCTGCCCGGCAAGAGCGGATTCGACATCCTCCGCGAGATCCGCAGCCGGGGCGTGAGCACGCCTGTGCTGATGCTCACCGGCCTGGGCTCCCACGAAGACCGGATGCGCGGCTACGAACTCGGAGCCGACGACTACCTCACCAAGCCCTTCTCCACCGAGGAACTGCTCGCCCGCGTGCAGGCGGTGCTGCGCCGCGCCCAGCCCGACCCCGAGACGGCGTCCGGCACGTTTTCCGTCGGCGGTCTCACCGTCAACCTCGACGACGAACACATCAGCCGCGAGGGCGACACGGTAGAACTCACCGACCTCGAATACCGGCTCTTGCGCTACTTCATCATCCACCGTGGGCGCACCGTCTCGCGCAAGCAGCTCCTGCGCGACGTGTGGAACCTGCCTGCCGAGGTCGAGACGCGCACCATCGACCGGCACGTCAACGCGCTGCGGAAGGTGATGGACGGCGACGACGAGGAAACGTGGGCCATCCGCAGCGTCTACGGCATCGGCTACAAGCTCGTCGGTGCCGAGCAGGTGCAGGCCACCCGGGCGTGATGGTAGGATGGAGGGTAGAAGAGGGGAGGATAGCCGAGAACGCGCTCGCTATCTTCCACTTTCTATCCTCCATCCTCGCATTCTCTCCTTCCGACTCTCAAAAATGCCCGTCACGCTTTACCAGGTCGATGCGTTCACCGACACGCCGTTTCGCGGCAACCCCGCCGGGGTGTGCCTGCTGCCCGCACCGCGCGCTGAGGCGTGGATGCAGGACGTAGCGCGCGAGATGAACGTGTCGGAAACGGCCTTCCTCGTGCCGCGCGGCGACCGTTTCGACCTGCGCTGGTTCACGCCCATGGTGGAAGTCGACCTGTGCGGGCACGCGACGCTGGCGAGCGCGCACGCGCTGTGGGAACGCCGCCTCGTGTCGCCAGACAAAACGCTCGTCTTCGAGACGAAGAGTGGTCCGCTCACCTGCCGCCGCGCAGCGAACGGCTGGATCGAGATGGACTTCCCTGCCGTGCCCGTCAAGCGTACGAAGACCCCGAAGGGCCTCGTGCGAGCGCTGGGCATGACGCCGAAGTACGTGGGCGCGAACGGCATGGACCTGCTCGTGCTCCTGCGCGACGCCGACCTCGTCAGAAACCTCGACCCCGACCTGTCGCGCCTCACGCAGGTGGAAACCCGCGGCGTCATCGTCACCGCCCCCGCCGACGAAGGCGACGACGTGGACTTCGTGTCGCGCTTTTTCGCGCCGCGCGTGGGAGTACCCGAAGATCCCGTCACCGGCTCGGCGCACTGCGCGCTCGGGCCGTTCTGGAAGAACAAACTCCGCAAGAAAGTCCTGCGAGGCCGCCAGGTCAGCGCCCGCGAGGGCATCGTCGAGGTCGAGCCACGCAAAGACCGCGTCCTGCTGCGCGGCCAGGCCGTCACGGTGATGCAGGTGGCGCTTCTGGGTGAAGAGTAAGGGGTGACGGGTTGGAGACGGGATCTTCCGCCACCCACTGGTTACCCATCACCCATTTGCCCTCCACCCGCCACCCGTTCATCACCATCCCGGAGCCAGGGCGAAGCCGAAGTGCGCGCCTTTGTCGGGGCGCTGGAAGGGATAGGCGTAGAACACCTCGAAGACGGCGTAGCCGAGCACGTTGAAACGGCTCGAGATGCCCACGCTCGTCACCGGGATGCGGTCCGCCGTGGTGCGCGCGTCGTCGCCCGTCACAAAGGCGAAGGGGCGCACGGTTTCGCCTTCCGTGCCGTCCCACGCCAGGCCGGCATCGGCGAAGAGCGACAGTTCGGTGGGCAGGTACGGGAAGTTGATCAAGCCGAACTGCTCCGTCCCGAGCACCGGCAGCCGGATTTCGGCGCTGGCGAGCGCGATCCGCGACCCGATCAGGCGCTTGGTGATAAATGGACAGCTATCCACCTGCGTGGCCTGGCACTCGTTGTCCTCAAACGAACGGCCTCCGTAGCCGCGCACGAAGGTGGGGTAGTACGACGAGAAAAGGTACTCCTGCCCGTAGCGCGTCCGGCTGTCGAGCTTGATGCCGTAGTTGCCGAAGTGGGTGCCGCGCAGCGCGAACGTGAACGGACGGGCGTGGAAGTAGCGCCGGTAGTCCGCAACGACGGGAAAGAAGTTGTACGAGCCCTGCGAGATGCCGACCTGGAACCGGTACCTGCCGCCTACGACGGGCGAGGTGAAACCGAAGTTGGAATAGTCGCCCACGAGCGCCACGTTGGCTGTGGCAAAGTAAAGTGCATCCGGATTCTCGATGTTTTGCCGGTCGCGCGTGACGAAGCCATCAGGACGCGTGACGTACACCTCGCGCTCGTAGTCGAAGCCGAAACGGGTGAGGCCCACGTTGGCCTCGAGGCGCCGCGTGACGGAGAGCGGGTACGCGGCCATGCCAGAAGCCTGCGACTGGTAGAAACGCCGCCGGTCGATGACTGTGACGAGGCTCCCGGTGTTCTGGTCGAAGTACTGCCCGCCCGCGCCGTAGAGGTACGGGATGTGCATCACGCTCACGCCCCAGTTGTAGCGGTGCTTGAGGTTCACGTACTGCACCGCGCCGCCGATGTCCTTGAAGGTGCCGTTGGCCTGCGCAATGACGTTCAGGTTGTGGTTGCCCAGCATGTCGGAGAACGCGAAGGCGACGCCGCCCGAAAACTGCGTGCCGCTGCCGTAGTAGCCGCCCGTGCCCACACCCACGCTCGGCGGGGCCACGTAATCGAGTTTGAGGCGCGGGCTGTAGGAGTCCGAGTCGAACGTGATGTCCTCGGGCAGGTCGGATTCCGGGTCGCGCAGGTACGCCGCCACCAGGCCCGTGTTGACGGCGCTCACCGGCGGCAGCACGCTCGCCGTCGGGATGCCGGGCTCGATGCGGGGCGCGACGGGCGTGCCGACGGTTTCGGCGTCTTCGAGCGAGAACACGCGGTACTCGCCGTCCCAGAACACCGAGAACATCATCCGGCCTGTTTCGCGCGCCACCGTCAGCGCGGGCGAAAGCTGCGTGATGCCGCTCACGCCCGTTTTGAGGTACGTCACGCGGTAGGGTGTCTTCGCCGCCAGGTCGTAGCGGTAGATGTCCTTGAAGCCGTCCTGGTCGGAGATGAAGAACAGGCTCCGCCCGTCGCGCGAGAACTGCGGGTTGTGGTGCATCGCGTCGCCGAACGGCTGGAGCACCTCAATCTCGCTCGTGCCGAGGTGGAACAGGCCGAGGCGCATCTCGGCGTAGTCGAGCGTTTCGAAATCGGTCCCGTCCGGCCCGCGGTCGGTGACGAAAGCGAGCGTCTGGCCGTCCGGGCTCCACGTGGGCTGGAGATCGGCGTAGCGGTCGTTGGTGAGCTGGCGCACCTCGTTGGTGGCCACGTCGAGCAGGTAGAGATCCGACAATCCGCCGTCGAGGCCCGAGAAGGCGATCGTCTTTCCGTCGGGGCTCCACGACGGATTGGCCATCGCGCCCACGCCCGAGATCGTCACGCGGCTTTCGACGGAGCGCGACTCGACGTTGAAGATCGACAACTCGTTGTCGCCTTCGACGAACGTGACGAAGGCCAGCTTCTTGCCATCCGGGCTCCAGGTGCCGGAGGAGGCGATAAAGCGGATCGCGTCGAAGTGCGGATCGGTGGAGAGGTCGCGCACTTTCTTGACCACTTTGCCTGTCTGCGCGTCGGCCACGAACAGGTTGATGTTGAACAGGTCGCGCTCCGACAGAAACGCCACGTAGCGCCCGTCCGGCGAGAGCGTCGGGGCCACGTTGATGTCGCCCGCGTCGATGGCGTTGCTGAGGACAAGCCGCCCGGCGCTGTCGGCAGGCACGCGGTCTTCGGTAAACGGCAGGTAGGTGTCCTTGACGGCCTGCTGCCACTCTTTCGAGAGCGAGTCGGCAGAGATGCCGAGGGCGTAGACGAAGGCCGAGTCCACGCCGGTGCGGCCCGCGTAGCGGTACAGGCTCGCCACCGCCGCATCGCCGTATTTGCCGCCAACGTACGCCATGTAGGCCTGTCCGTAGCGGTAGGGGAAGTAGCGGTAATCGCGTGAGAGTTGATCCGTCGTGGGCAGGTCGTCACGCAGTGCGGCGTCGCGCAACCACATGGCCGTGTGCGTATCCTCTCGGCCCATCGACAGGTACTCTGCCGTGCCCTCAACCATCCAGAGCGGCAGCAGGTTGAGGTTGAAGCCCGTTTCGGCCTCTTTTTCGAGGGCGATGTCGTACTGGAACGAGTGGACGAGTTCGTGGCCGAGCACGTGATCCGTCTCGCCGTACGAGCCAGTGAGCGGCATGATCACGCGCTGCTTCAAGCCCTCGGTGACGCCGCCGGTGCCCTCGCCAATCGAGCCCGAGATCACGTTGGTCTGCTGGAAGTCGGCGTCGTTGGCGTAGAAGATGATGGCCTTGCGCCCGTTGAAGGCGTTGAGGAAGGTGCGGCTGTGGCGCTGGTACCAGCGCTCGGCCATGCGGGCGGCGTCCTGCACGGCGGCCTCGGCCTCGGGGTAGTAGTAGATCTCGAAGTGCTCGGTCTTGAACACTCGAAAGTCGAAGTTCTCGTACTGCACCTTGTTGCGCCCGAAGTACTGGGCCGAGGCCGGCAGGGCAACGAGGAGCGAGGCGAGAGCGAAAAAAGCGAGGCGGGACAGGCGCATGGACGTGGCGGGCAGGCCGCGCGAAAAGCTTCGGAAAACGCGGGGAGGGGGCACGGAAAAACACAGTATCGGACATCAATAACGTGCTGCTGTAACCGTGTCGTACCTGCAGGGTAACGATATAGTAGCCGAACAACCCGCCGCGCCCGGCGAGCCGTTTCATTCCCCGGATGAACCGTGCGGCAGTGCCTTTGCGAGGGTGGAGGCGGGGCTCTGCTTTCCATCGTCAACCTCAGATATACCCGCTGCACGATAGAACCAAGACGCGGCTCGTTCTTTCAACCCACCCTCCTGTTTTTGCTTGCCTTGCCATGCTCGAAGAATACCGCGGACGCGTCCGCATCTTCATCTCCGTCATCGTCGTCGTGCTCTCCATCCTCGGAGGGCGTCTGGCGTACATGCAGATCCTCGACGCCGATACCTACACCGACGAGTCGCGCAACAACGCGCTGCGCGAGATCCTCGTGCGCCCCGCGCGCGGGGCCATCTTCGACCGGGCGGGCACGCTGATGGTGGACAACCGGCCCACCTACAGCGTCCAGCTCACGCCGCGCTACTTCGACAAGCGCCCCGGCGGTGGGCGCTTCGACTTCGACTCGTCCGAGGTGTCGCTGCTGGCCAGCCTGATCGAAGTGCCCGACTCGACCGTGTGGATCAAGCTCGGCGAGGCCGTTCGCCGCAACCCCGACGCGCCGACGAACTCCTTCTCCGAGGTCGATTTCACCGCTTTCGGGCGCATCCAGGAAAACCTGTACCGGCTGCCCGGGGTGACGTACGAAATCTCGCAGACGCGCCGCTACCACTCGCGCGCGAAGGCATCGCACGTGCTCGGCTACATCCGCGAGATCGACAAGGAGAAGCTCCAACTTCGCCGAGACGACGGCTACCGGCGCGGCGACATGATGGGCATCACGGGGTTGGAGAAGAACTACGAGATGTACCTGCGCGGCAAGCTCGGCACGGAGTGGAGGCTCGTCAACGCGCGCGGCCTCGACATCGGCTCGCACCTCGATGGGGCCAACGACGCCTCGCCGATTTCGGGCTACGACCTCCACCTCGCGCTCGACGTGCAGGTGCAGGCTCTCGCCGAGAGTCTGTTCGTGGGCAAGCGCGGCGGGGCCGTCGCCATCAACCCGCAGAACGGCGAGATCCTCGCGCTCGTGTCTGCACCCGACTACGACCTCGGCCTGTTCACCGAGCGGCTGACCCAGAAGGACGTCGACTTCCTCTACCGTAACCCGGAGAAGCCGATGTACAACCGCGCCACGCAGTCGATGCAGCCGCCCGGCTCGACGTGGAAGCCGTTCATGGCGCTGATGGCGCTGCAGGAAGGCAAGATCACGCCGAAAGAGACCTACAACTGTCCAGGCGGGCACCCCCTCGGGCGCGGGCGCTTTTTCCGGTGTATGCACGTCCACGGCAACATCGCCGTCACCGAGGCCATCCAGCACTCGTGCAACACGTTCTTTTTCGAGATGATGCACCGCTCGGACGTAGAGACGTTCGCGCGCTACGCCCACTACTTCGGCTTCGGGCAGCGCAAACCCACCGACGTCTCGGACCAGTCGCCGGGCACGGTGCCGGACTCGGCGTACTTCAACCACAAGTTCAAGAACCAGTGGAACCTGGCGTGGATGAACCTCGGCATCGGGCAGGGCGACATCCTGGCGACGCCGTTCGAGCTGGCGCAGTACATGTCGGTGGTGGCCAACAGCGGTACGCGCTACCCGCCGCACCTCATCCGCGAACTGCGCCACGCCGAGACGGGCGAGGTCGTCCGCCCGACGCTGCCCGCGCCATTCAAGGTGCCCATCGAAAAGCAGTACTTCGACATCGTCCGCAATGGGATGCGGCTCGTGATGGAAGCCGGTACGGGGCGCGGTGTGCAGATCCCCGGCATCCCGTCGGGCGGCAAGACGGGCACGGCGCAGGCGCCGGGCGTGGGCCGCAAGGACAACTCGGTCTTCATCATGTTCGCGCCGTACGACAACCCGCAGATCGCCGTCGCCGTGCAGGTCGAGAACGCGGGCTTCGGCTCCACCGCGGCGGCTCCCATCGCCAGTTTGATGGCCGAGCAGTACCTGACAGGCCAGATCTCGCCGCAGCGCCAGGCGATGGTCGCCCGCGTGCGCGGGGTGCAGAGCCAAGCGCTGGCGCAATAGGAGAGGAATTGTTCGCTACGCTCGCTCGCGTTAGGGGTGGGCGGTGAGCAGCCGCTTTGAGCACCGCGCCAGAATTCGCCTCCGCGTTCCCAACCAACCACAAGCCCGCGCAGTGGGCGTCTACCCACAACCAACTCCTTCATGCGCGCCTGGTATCGCAACATCGACTACGGGATTCTCTTTGCCTGGATCGGGCTGGTGCTCGTGGGGCTGGTGGCCATCTACAGCACCACGCACGGGCCGGCGTCGGAGTACATGCTCGAATCGGTGAAACGCAACTTCGCACGGCAGTCGACGTGGGCGGCGATTTCGGTCGTCGTGCTGGGCATCTGCCTGATGATGCCCGTGCGGTTTTATCAGAACATCGCGTTCCCGGCCTACCTGGGTGGGCTGGCGCTTCTGGCGCTCACGCTCGCCATCGGCAAGGAGGTCAACGGAGCCAAAAGCTGGTTGACGTTCCCCGGTGGCGTATCCATTCAGGTTTCTGAACTGGCGAAGGTGGGCACGGTGCTGGCCGTGGCGCAGCTGCTGGCGATGCGGCGGCCCAACTCGGGCAACCTCCGCTGGGCGCTCGGCGCGACGGTCCTGCTGCTCATTCCCGCGACGCTGGTGCTGTTGCAGAACGACACCGGTACGGCGCTCGTCTTTCTCGGCCTCATCCCCATCATGCTGTTCTGGAGCGGCCTGCCCCTGCACGTGCTCGCGCTCATGCTCGCGCCCGCTATCGCGGGCTACTTTGCCATCGTGTACCCGCCCGTCGCCTACGGTTTCGGCATCCTGTTCACGCTCGGCATCTTCATCGTCACGCGCGAGAAATGGGTGGCCGCCATCGCTGTCGTCGCCACGGTGGGCGTCGCGCTCACGGCGGGCATCATCGTGAGCCACCTGCAGCCGCACCAGATCGAGCGCATCGTCTCGTTCACCAACCCCGAGGCGGAGCAGTTCAGGAGCGGCGTCGGCTTCCACCTCGTGCAATCGAAGGCCGCCATCGGGTCGGGTGGAGTGCTGGGCAAGGGCTTCATGGCCGGCACGCAGACGCAGGGTGCGTACGTGCCCGAGCAGTCCACCGACTTCGTGTTTTCCATCATCGGCGAGGAGTTCGGCTTCGTGGGCGCGATGATCGTGCTGGTGCTCTACGGGCTGCTGCTCATCCGGCTCGTCAACATGGGCACGCGCGTCAAGCACCCGTTCGTGTCGATGGTGGCGGCGGGCGCGGCGGGGGTGTTCCTCATCCACCTGTTCGTCAACATCGGCATGGTGACGGGCCTGCTGCCGGTCATCGGCATTCCGCTGCCGTTCATCTCCTACGGCGGCGCGGCGCTGCTGGCCAACTCCATCATGCTCGCCATCATCGTCGCTCTCTACGTGCGGCGGGATGATTTCTCGATCTATGGATTTTGAGGTTTGTATGAGCGTGTAACTCGTTGTTTACGTTGTATTTGCAACATAACACCGCGCAAAAGCGTGTACTATCTGATCGCACCCTCAAGAACGAATAGATAGATATACATGAACACCCAACTCAAAGACACGCGTGTTGCCATTCTCGCTACGAACGGCTTCGAGCAGTCCGAACTGCTGAAGCCCCTGCAAGCGCTCAAAGACGCCGGGGCCACCACGCACGTCATCTCGCCTGAGAAAGGCCAGATCAAGGCGTGGGATCAGAACGACTGGGGCCAGAAGGTCGATGTCGACAAGACGCTTGACGAGGCCACAGCAATGGACTACGACATGCTCGTCCTTCCCGGCGGCGTCATCAACCCGGACAAGCTGCGCGTCAACGACCAGGCGCTCGACTTTATCCGCCACTTCGTGCAGAACGACAAGCCCATCGCGGCCATCTGCCACGGACCGTGGACGCTCGTCGAGATCGACGCGGTGAAGGGCCGGCGCATGACCTCCTACAAATCCATCAAGACCGACCTGAAGAACGCCGGTGCCCACTGGGTGGACGAGAAGGTCGTGACGGATGGCAACTTCATCACGAGCCGCAACCCGGACGATCTCCCGGCTTTCAACGAGGCCATCCTGAAGATGCTGCGCGAGCGCACGCCTGAAATGGCCTGAGCCTGAAGCACCGGTTTGCAGACCTGCACGCCCGAGGCGCGATCCCCACAGGGGGTCGCGCTTTTTTCGTGTGCGCAGGCAGGCGGGCAATTCATCGTCCCTCTGCCCGCAAACTTGCCCCCGGTGTGCGCGACGGAGTATCATGCGAACCCGCCCGCACCCGCCATGCCCGACATTGTAGAAGGCGCGCTCTCCGCGCAGGATCGCAGCTTCGCCCTCGTGGTGAGCCGGTTCAACGACTTCATCACCCAGCGTCTGCTCGACGGCGCGCTCGACGCGCTGCGGCGCCACGGCGCCGACCTCGACCGCGTGACGGTGGCGTGGACGCCCGGCGCGTTCGAGTTGCCGCTCGTCGCCCGCAAGCTCGCCGAAACCGGCACCTACGACGCCGTCGTGGTGCTCGGCGCTGTCATCCGGGGTGCGACGCCGCACTTCGACCATGTGGCCGGGCAGGCCGCGAGCGGCGTGGCGCGCGCCTCGCTCGACACCGGCGTGCCCGTCATCTTCGGCGTGCTCACCACCGATTCCATCGAGCAGGCCATCGAGCGGGCAGGCACGAAGGCGGGCAACAAAGGCGCGGAGGCCGCGCTGGCCGCCATCGAGATGGCCAACCTGATGGAGCAGCTATAAAGCCGCTCTAACCTCCGATCTGCCTTCCGGACACCGCTACATCCTCTTTCCTCTCCACTCGCCCTGCCGCGCCATGCGGAGGGGCCTGTCTCTGGATGTCATGCGCTGGTTTTTCGGAGTGCTCGTATGCGTCGTCCTGCTCGGCGTCCTGCCTGTGCGCGCGCAGCCCGCGCTGTGGGCGAGCCACCTGTCGGTGCGGAAGGTCGAACAACTCGCCGCGGCGCCCGGCGCGGTGTGGGCGGCGACCGAGGGCGGCGTCTTCCGCTACGCGCCCGCCGACGGCACCTTCGAGCGTTACAGCCTCATCGACGGTTTATCCGGCGTGCGCGCCGCAGCGGTGGCCTACGACGCCAGCCGTGAGCACGTGTGGATCGGCTACGCCGATGGCCTTCTCGACCGACTCGACCCGGCGACGGGACACGTCACCACCTTCCGCGACATCGAGCGGGCGACGCAGTTCAGCGACCGCAGCGTCACGCGCCTGCGCCTCGCGGGCGATTCCGTGCTCGTGGCGGCGAGCTTCGGCGTCGTCGTCTTCGACGCCTCGAAGGGCGAGGTGCGCGACACGTACAGCCGCTTCGGCACGTTCACCTCGGGCATCGCCGTGCGCGACGTGGCGCTGGCCCCCGGCCCCGGCGGTGGGCGGGCGCTGTGGGTGAGCACCGAGGAGGGCGTCGCCGTAGGGCCGCTGGACGGGCGCAACCTCCAGGACCCGGGGGCGTGGCTGGACGGTCAGACGGGGCTTCCCACGGCGGACACGCGCGGACTGGCTCTCTTCGGCGGAACGCTCTACGTGGGCACGGCGCAGGGCCTCTACGCCCGCTCGCCCGGCAGCGGATGGACGTTCGTGGCGAGCGGTGACTTTTCGAATCTGGCCACAGATGGCACGGTGCTCGTGGCGCATGAACGCTTCTCGCTGATGACGCTGCGCCTGGACGGCGCGCTTGAGCGCGTGCAGCCCAACCCCGATGGCCCCTTCGACTTCATCCTCCCACGCGACGTCGCCGTCGTGGAAGGGCGGATCGTCGTAGCAGACGAGCGGGCTAGCTTGGCGGTGCTGAAGGTGGACGGCATCGCCTTCGAGCAGTACGTCACGCCCACTGGCCCGGCCTACAACACCGTCATCAGCATGGACTTTGCGCCCGACGGCACGCTGTGGACGAGCAGCAGCGGCGCGGGCGGCGAGGGCTTCCAGAAACGCAGCCCCGATGGCGAGTGGACGGGTTTCGACCGCGACCGCAATTCCGATCTGCTGGGCACGGCGGGCAGCTTCGGGGCCGTCGAGGTGGCCGATGACGGCGCGGTGTGGCTCGGCACCGACGGCAGCGGACTGCTGGGCATCAGCCCCGAGGACGACTTCACGCTGTACGGACGCCTGAACTCGACGCTGCGCACCGCTGCCCCCGTCAACCCCGACTTCATCCTGGTCGAGGGCCTGGCTACCGCGCCCGACGGCACGCTGTGGGCCACCAACCGCTTCTCCGAACGCCCCCTGCACGTGCGCCTGCCCGACGGCACGTGGACGGGCTTCCGCCCGTTCACGCAGGGTGCGCTCCAGCCGAGCTACACCGGCTACCAGCAGATCCTGCTCGACGGCTTCGGCACCAAGTGGATCACGCTCCTCGACGAGAACAACCAGCGCCTCGGGCGCGGCCTCATCGTCTACGACAGCGGGCGCGACCCCGTGGACACCGCCGACGACGCGGTGCGGTATTTCGGCGAGCGCGGCGCGGCGGGCTCCGGCTTGCCCGCCATCCTCGTCACGTCGCTCGCCGAGGACCGCGACGGGCGCATCTGGATCGGCACCGAGCGCGGCATCGCCTACCTGCTCAACAACGGCATCGCCGCGCGCGACCCCGCCTCGACGTTCGTGTGGCCCGTAGACCCCACCGGGCCGTCGTTTCTGCTCAACAACATCATCGTCAACGCCCTCGCTGTAGACCCGGCCAACGGCCTGTGGGTGGGCACCAACGAAGGCGTGTGGCTGGTGCGCGAGCGCGAAGGTGGCTTCGAGATCGCTGAGCACTTCACGATGGCGAATGCCCCGCTGCCCGCCGACAAGGTGCTGGCGCTGGCTGTGGAGCCCCGGACGGGCGAGGTCTACATTGCCACCGAGCAGGGGATGATTTCGTACCGCGGCGGTGTGCAGGCACCCGTAGCCGAGGTGCAGGACCTGTTCGTCTACCCCAACCCGGCCCGGATCAGCGGGGACGACCGCGTGGGCATCACCATCAGGGGCCTGGTGGAGCAGACGGCGCTGCGGATTCTCACGCCCGCGGGCGGGGTGGTGCGGCACCTCGACACGCGCGGTGGCAGCGTCGTGTGGGACGGACGCGACGGCGACGGCAGGCTGGTCCCGTCGGGCATGTACCTCGTCGTCGCTGTGGGGCAGGACGGCGAGGGGGCTGCCTACGGCAAAGTGGCGGTGATCCGGTAGGGGAACGCGGCGTCGGGACGGAATCGCCGGTCAGGACGTGCCGGAGTACCTCCCATGGCGCTGGGTTTCCATTTCTGCGTTCCGACTTCCTCCGCCCTCTTCCACGCCTTTTCACGCATTGGTTGCGTGCCGTTGCGCCGGGATTCGTAGTTTTGAAGCCCTCGCAACTGCGCGGGGGCATATACATGGAGCCTTTAGCTCAGTAGGTTAGAGCGCCAGGTTGTGGTCCTGGAGGTCGTGGGTTCGAGACCCACAAGGCTCCCTTTTTTGCCGCGTTCGTCTAGGGGTCTAGGACGCCGCCCTTTCACGGCGGTAGCACGGGTTCGAATCCCGTACGCGGTACC
>CAWHJN010000001.1:0-1012379 GCA_963829705.1 Rhodothermales bacterium | reverse complement strand
ATAGAAAAGCCCGTCAGGTCTCCGAGACCCGACGGGCTGTTCTGTATGCACCTGTTTTACGAGACGGGCGCGGCGGTACTCCGCAGCGCCGGGCGCGGCGGCATCGGCGCGTGCGAGAGGCGCTCAGTGAAGACCGGGCAGGGGGCCTCTCGCACCACCTCGGCGGCGACGGAGCCGAGAAGGAAGCGATCCGTGCCGGTGCGCCCCGCCGTCGCCATCACGATGAGGCGTGGCGAGGTTTCGCGCGCGTAGCGCAGGATCTCCGCAGCGGGAACTCCCGTGCGGACGGCAAAGGAGCACGGCACGTCCGGTCCCTCCGATTCTTCGTAGGTGGCCTTGAGGCGCGCGAGCCGCTCGGCGTAGTCGTTGCAGGGCACGTCATACGTCGCGGGCGCAAGCACGTACACGGATGTGTCGTAGAGCGGCTTGTCGATCACGTGAATGAGCGACAGGCTGGTCTCGAACGTAGCGGCGAGGCCGCGGGCAGCGTGCAGCAGCGGCACCGAGGCGGCGGAAAAATCAACCGGCACGACGATGGTGCGCCCGGAGCGCGCACTTGGCGGCGCGTCGGTAGGGTGCACGGACAGCACCGGGCACTGCGCCCGCCGGACGACCTCCTCGGCGACGCTGCCCAGCATCAGGCGCCGCAGGCCCGAGCGCCCCCGTGTACCCACGACGATGAGGTCGATGTCGTTGAGGCGCGCGTATTCGAGGATGGCTCCCGCCGCGGGCACGCCACGCTCGACGACGTACTTGATACGGACGTCCTCGGGGTCGAACGTGACGGGCGTTTTCTCCTCCAGAAAGTGCCGGGCATAGGCTCGCATCTTCTGCGCCGGTGTGGCGGGCAGCTCTGGAGGCGGGGCGAACGGGTTGTCGTTCAGCGTCTCCGCGTAGAAGACGTGCAGCAGCGCGCCGCTCGTGGAGGCCATGTGGACGGCAAAAGGAGCCGCGTGCTCCGACCCCGGCGAGAAGTCTCGGGCGAACAGGATGTTGTCGAACGTACGCATGGCGGTGGCGGGTGGGTTGGGCCACTGCTACAGTACCCCACGTGCTGCCGCCGTGTTGAGAGGGAAGCCGCGCAATGTGTGTGGGGGAAGCCCCGGCAGCGCTTCCGGCGCGCTACGGCTGTCGGTTCCGCGCCCATGCGCGCACCGCCGCCAGCAGCGCGAGCGGCCACACGGTCCATGGCAGCGCCTGCGGTAGCAACGGCCACACGACGAGCGCAGCGCCCGTGACGAGGGCCGTCGCCTGGAAATACCGCGTGCCCCAGCGCGGCAGCGTCCGGCGCAGCGCGATCCCCGCTGCCGCGAGGTGGGTGGGCCAGGCCCACAGCACGTTGAGATTGGGGCCGGTGACGTGATGCAGCGACACGAACCACAGAAACGCCAGCAGCAGGCCCACCACACCCAGCACACCGAAGAGCAGCGCATCCATCCACCGCAGCCACTGACCCGGCGCGCGGCGGCGCGTCTGCCACGTCGCCCAGAGCCCGCCGAGTGCAATTCCCGCGATCACGAGGGTGTGCCAGGGGAAGGCCCGCACGGGCGGCACGGCAGGACCTGCCCAGTACACCGTGTCGGTGCGGACGACAAGCGGGTGTTGCTGGCCGTCGGCGGTCTGTACCCGCGCTTTTTCCATCCACGCGAAGAGCGTGTCGGGCAGGAAGGTGGCCTCACGCTCGGTGGCGCGGGCATCGACGGGAAGGCCGAGCAGCACGTCGAGGCCGGTGTCGAGCGCGGGCACCTCGCGCAGGAACGGGTCGATGAGGTCGCGGAACGTGTGGGGCGTGCGCGTCGGTGGGACGAGCCTTGTGCCGAGTGCCGCCTCGATCACGTCGCGCGGACGCGTCGAGCAGTTGTCGAACAGGAAATCGTAGCGGTAGACTCGGTTCTCGGGCAGCGCGTTGGTTTCGAGCAGCGTGTAGAGTTTCCGCGTTTCAGCGGGCGTGAGGCGCAGCGTCTGCTCGATGATCGAGCGGTTCTCCACCTGGATGTAGAGCGCGTAGGCGCGCGGCGTGGGCCACACGCTGAGGAGGTAATCGAGCTTTCCGTACGCGAACGAGAACACGAACCAGCGGTCGAACTCGAACGTGCCGTAGTTGTAGAGCGCATCGAAGCCCGTCGTGGGGTCGTCGATGCGGATGGCCGTGTGGCCCCAGCGCGAATACACGTCGTCGCCTGGCGCGATGGTGACGAGCGCCACGCGCGCCGAGTCGGTCGGCCCGAATTGCGCGTGCAGCGGCGCGGCGGCGAGGACCACCAGCGCGAGGAGGAGGAGAGGGCGTGGCATAGGCGGCCAAAATACGCCGCGTGGAGAGGCCACCGAACGCAGTTTCCACGCAACACGGGTCGGGTTGGTCGGGTTGGATCGGTGGGTGGATCAGTACAAAGCCAACCCTTCCGCCCGTGCCCTGCGTCACGTTTCCCCCTCCGACTTCCGCGTCTCCCCTTGACCCGTTCCGACCGCGCCGCCTTCACGCTCGATGCGCTGCGCCGCCACATCCCCGCGCCGGAAACCGAACTCGACTACCGCGATCCGTACGAACTGCTCGTCGCCGTCGTGCTGTCGGCGCAGTGTACCGACGCCCGTGTCAACACGGTCACACCCGCGCTCTTCGAGGCGTTTCCCACCGTCGCGGCGATGGCGGAGGCGGAGGCGGAAACGATCTTCCCCTTTATCCGGTCGATCTCGTATCCGAACAACAAGGCGAAGCACCTGGCGTCGGCGGCAAAGCGTATCGTCGAGGTTTTCGGGGGCGAGGTGCCGCGGGATCTGAACGAATTACAAACGCTCGCGGGCGTCGGGCGGAAGACGGCGCAGGTGGTGGCGTCCGTCGCCTTCGACGTGGCCGCGCTGCCGGTGGACACGCACGTTTTCCGCGTCGCCAACCGCATCGGGTTGACCCGAAACGCCGATACTGTCCTGAAAGTTGAAGAGCAACTCAAGCGCCTCTGGCCGCCCGACGTGTGGGGCGAGGCGCACCACCTGCTCATCCTCCACGGGCGCTACACCTGCACCGCCCGCAGCCCGAAGTGCGAAGCGTGCCCCGTCGCGCCAGTGTGTTTGTACTTCGAGGCGCTCCAGGCGCTGCCGCCACCGCGCACCGACCTCGACCCGAAAAAAGGCCGCTACTACGCCCCCGGCACCGATCGGTACTTCGACACGCCTGCCACCAAAACCGACCGCCACGGCACCGAACAACTCGCCGACCCGCGCACGTTGTCGATGAACGTCTACGACACCCGAACCGGCAAAACGACACGCAAAGTGCGTGATTATCGCGTCAATGGTTAAGCGTCATGGGTCATTGGAGTCGCACCTCGATCACATGACCCATGACAAACGACCCATACCCTCTTCCCCATGCAACCGCATCTGCTCCTCATTCTCGATGGCTACGGCATCGCCGAAGACCCTTCCGTCAGCGCCATCGACGCGGCGCGCAAGCCGTTTCTCGATCAGCTTTTCGCCACCTATCCACACGCGACGCTGCGGGCGTCGGAGCGGGCCGTGGGGCTGCCCGTCGGGCAGATGGGCAACTCGGAAGTGGGGCACATGAACCTGGGCGCGGGGCGCGTGGTGTACCAGGACCTCGTCCGCATCGACGAGGCCATCGAGGACGGTTCGTTCTACGACAACCCCGTGCTCGTCGCGGCAGCGCGGCACGCGAAGGAACGCGGCACCCGGCTGCACCTGTTCGGCCTGTTCTCCGATGGCGGCGTGCATTCGCACCTCAGCCACGCCGTCGCACTGCTCGAACTGGCGAAACGTCAGGGCCTCGCGGGAGATGACGTGCTCCTCCACGCCTTCACCGACGGACGCGACACCGACCCGAAGGAAGCCGGGCGGCGCTACGTGGGGGAGGTCGAACGCGCCGCCGCGCGCATCGGCACCGGGCGCATCGCGGACGTGGTCGGGCGCTACTACGCGATGGACCGCGACAAGCGGTGGGAGCGCACCGAGAAGGCGTACCGGCTGCTCACCGAGGGCGTGGGCGAGGGATCGTTCCCGATCGGCGCAGGCGGCCGTCGAGGCGGCGTACGAGAGCGGTGACACCGACGAATTTATCCTCCCACGCACGATCGACGGCGTGGACGGGCGCGTGAAAGACGGCGACGCCATCATCTTTTTCAACTTCCGCGCTGACCGCGCCCGGCAGATCACGCGGGCGTTTCTAGACGATGCGTTCGACGGCTTCGAGCGACGCGTGCGGCCCCGAAACCTCCACTACGCCACGTTCGCGCAGTACGATGACGCCTTCCCGCTGCCCGTCGCGTTTCCGAAGCAGAACCTGACCCGCACGATGGGCGAGGTCGTCGCGGCGCTCGGCGGCACGCAACTCCGGGCGGCGGAGACGGAGAAGTACCCGCACGTGACGTTCTTTTTCTCCGGCGGGCGGGAGGCACCGTTCGAGGGCGAAGACCGCATCCTCGTGCCATCGCCCAAAGTGGCGACGTACGATTTGCAGCCGCAGATGAGCGTGCCTGAACTGTCCCAGAAAGTCGCCGAGGCGCTCACGCAAAACCCCTACAGCTTCGCCGTCGTCAACTTCGCCAACCCGGACATGGTGGGCCACACCGGCGATTTCGATGCCGCCGTGCGGGCCATCGAAGCGGTCGATGCCGCGGCGAAAACGGTCGTCGAGGCGGCGGTGGCGAAGGGCTACGGCGTCACCATCATCGCCGACCACGGCAACGCCGACCGGATGAAAAACCCCGACGGCAGCCCCAACACGGCGCATTCGCTCGCGCTCGTGCCGCACCTCATCATCAAGGACGGCTTCACCGGCCCCATCCGCGACGGCAAACTCGGCGACGTGGCTCCGACGATGCTCGCGCTGATGGGCGTCGAACGGCCCGCCGAGATGACGGGCGACGTGCTCGTCTGACGCATGGCGCTTTCTCGCCCTCGCACGCGTCGGGTGCGCCTCCTGCTGCTCGTCGTCGGGATCGCGCTGGCAGCGGGCGTCGCGCTGCGGGCGGCGGCTCCGCTGCGAGGCTACACAGATGCGGTGTCCTACGCCGCCGGCGATTCCGTCAGGGTTTCCCTCGACGGCGGGCTCTGGCCGCACACGCAGCGCGTCGTGGTTTCGCGGGCTTCCGGAGGCAGCGTGGACACGGTGGAAGCGGTCGTCCGGTGGCAACGCACGGGGCCGCAGCCGTGGCACGACGGGTTCGGGTGGAAAGAGAGCGCCTCGTTTCCTGCGCCCCAGGCGAGCGGCCTGTACCTGATCGAGAACCGCGTTCCGTTCGTCGTGCGGCCCGGCGGGCAGGATAGCCTCGACGTCCTCGTCGTCTATCCGTCCAACACCGTCGCGGCGTACGCGCAGGAAGGCGGGCGCAGTTTGTATGTGATGAACAGGTGGGCGCGGCTGCGCGTGGCGGCGGGACGCGTGCTCATGCTGCGCTGGAAGAACGCGCTGCCTGACCGCGACGAGAACCGGGCGCGGAGGGTGTCCTTCGAGCGGCCCTCGGGGAAAACCCAGTGGCACTTTTTCGAGTCGTTCCTCGGATGGATGGCGAGGCAGCCGTTCGTGACGGGCTACGCCGCCGACCGCGACCTAGACGATCCGAGAACACTCGCGCACACCCGCGTGCTGCTCGTGATGGGGCACAGCGAGTACTGGACGCGCCGCGCCCGCCGCAACGTCGATGCGTTCGTCGCACGCGGTGGCCACCTCGTCGTGCTCTCGGGCAACACCATGTGGTGGCAGGTGCGCTACGACGAAAGGGGCCGGCTCGTGTGCTACAAAGTGGCCACTGAAGACCCCATCGGCGCGGATTCACTCCGCACCGTCACGTGGGACGAGCCTGAGTTGGATTACCCCATCGAAGCGAGCATCGGCGCGGGCTTTCCGCACGGCGGCTTCGGGCGCGACCTGTCGCCCGGCTTTCGGCTGATCGGAGGGGGCGCCCTTTTCGAGGGCCTCCCCGTCCCCGCCGATTCCATCTACGACGGTCCGGCGACGGAGATGGACGGCGCGCCCCTGCTCGCCGGGGAGCCGAACTCGCTCGTGGCCGACACCGCGCGCCTCGGTTTCCACCGCTTCCGGCTCCTCGGCTACCAGCGCGGCGAGCGGCTGGGGCGTCCCACCGTCGGCACGATGCACGCTTTTCAGAAAACCCCCACGAGCGGATGGGTCTTTCAGGCCGGTTCGACCGACTGGGCAGGGGCGACGTTTTCCGGCCCGGACAGCGCCGAGGCGCGGGCGCTGACGCACCGGGTGCTGCGCCTGCTGGTAGCAGGGAAACCGCTGCTCTGACTCAGTGGCTGGCGTACACGCTCGTCTGGCCGTTGCTGACGAGCAGCACGTCGTACGGCTGCGCGGGCTGGCCGGGGACTTCCATGCCGGGCGAGCCGACGGGCATCCCCGGCACGGTGAGGCCCGCGGCCTCGGGCTGTTCGGCCAGCAACCGCTTGATGTCCTCGGCAGGCACGTGGCCCTCGATGACGTAGCCGTCCACGACGCCCGTGTGGCACGACTGCAACGCGGGCGGAATGCCGTACTCGGCCTTGACCTCGTTCAGATGGGGCAGGTCCACCGACTTGACGGTGAAGCCGGCCTGCTCCAGGTGCGCGTTCCACATCTTGCAGCAGCCGCACGTGGGCGTTTTGTAGACCGTGATGACAGGCAGCGCGGCCTGCGCCGTCGGCGTGGAGGCCGTGGGCTGCGACGTCGGGACGGCGGCAGGTGCCGGAGTGGCGGCGGGCAAAGCCTGCGGAGGCGCGGGCGTTTCGTCGGCGGGCGTACACGCGGCGGCGGTGAACACGAGCGCGAGCAGCAGGGCGGTGAAGCGGTGCATGGACGTGGGGTCAGGATGAGGCGGGAATGCCGGGAGCAATGGCGCTGGGCGCGCGGGGTTCGGGCGCCGGGCGTGAAAAACCGTCGCGGCCAGCTTCCCGCTCTGCACGATGGCATCGAGCGCGAGGCAGGAACGTGCCGCACGAAAGTCGTTGCTTCTGAATACGTGCGCCGTTCAGGCGGCGGTCGGCATCGACCGCAGAAGCGTCGAGCAGGCCTCCGAGCAGGTGCGGCAGCACTCGGCGCACACGCGGCAGTGGTCGTGATGCCCGGCGTGTTGCGAGCACTCGTCGGCGCAGGCATTGCAGGCGGCCACGCACGCGTTGAGCTGGGCGCGCAGGATCGCGGCGGTGGGGTGCGTCTGGCGCGACAGCACGCGGGCCGTCGTGGCGCAGATGTCCGCGCAGTCGAGGTTGGTACGGATGCACCGCGTGAGGTCCATCTCGCCGGTTTCACCGAGGCAGGCATCGGCACACGCGGTGCAGCACCCCTCGCAGGCAAAAGCGGCGTCGATGGCCGCGACGAGCGCGTCGAGGTGGCTGGGCGGCAGGGGATGGGTCGAGAGCATCTGCTGGGTACGCATGGACGAACGGGGTTTTCTGGAGTGGGACAGGCCGCTTTCACCGATCCCGCACCCGCGCCGTTCCAGAGGCGTCAGTGCAGAGCCAGTTTCGGCGGAGGGATCGATTAACCCCTTGAACCTCGAACCTCGCACCTCGTACCCGGCCCCATGCCTGCCTTCCATCACCAGATCCCCCGCCCCGACGCCGTGCTGGGCTTCGTCGTAGCCACCGGCATCGACGTGGCCGGGGTGCCGCCGGGCTTCGAGCGTCACCTCGCCGATCTGCTGCACACGCGGGCGATGGCGCTCCCGGACGACCTCGAAGCGCGCCGCCGCGCCGTGCGCGACCTCCTGCGGAACGGCGTCTACAAGCCCACGGGGCGCTCCAAGCCTGCCACCGAATACCTGCTTCGCACGGCGGCAGAAGAGGCATTTCCGCGCATCAACGGGGCGGTGGACGTGTGCAACGCGCTGTGCATCGAGCACCTGTTGCCTATCTCGCTGTGGGACCTCGACCTCGCTACTGCCGATGCGTTCACGTTTCGGCTGGGCGCGGCGGACGAGGCGTACGTCTTTAACACCGGCGGGCAGGAAATCGGGCTCCACGATCTCATCGTCGGTTGTGCGGTGCGGGAGGATGGGGAGACGCCCATCGTTAACCCGGTCAAGGACAGCCTGGCGACCAAAACGACGCCTGAAACGACGCGCGTGGCGGCGGTCGTCTACAGCAGCACCGACGCGGCCTCTGTGGACGTGCTGCGGGCCGAAATGGAACAGTTCGAAACGTGGCTGCGCGGCCTCGGCGACGGCGTGAAGGCCGCGCACGGCGTGATCGCGGCGGGGGAGACGTGTAGGCTCGATCCCGCATGAAAAGCAGGTCGTTTGCCACCGGTCATGGGTCACAGGCCATTCGTCATCCGATGCTTCTGGCCGTTGGAATGATGCTCGCGCTCGGGGCGTGCGGGCGCGCGGCTGCGCCCGGCGTGGCGCTGCGCGACAGCACGCGGGTGCTGCCCTCGCGCGAGGCGTGGCACGTGGCCCTCGACGTTCACGACGGCACGCGCCCGCGCGTGAAGATGGAGGCCGCCTATATGGCCACCTTCGACCGCGACACGCTCCTTCACGTCCTCACCGGCGACACGCTCCGCGCCCGCGTCGAGGCCGAGTTGTTCGACGCCACGGGCCAGCCCTCCGCGCACCTCACCGCCGACACGCTCTTTTACTACGAGCGCGACCGGCGCTTCCGGGCCTCGGGCCGCGTGGTGGTGACGACGGAGGACGGCCGCCGCCTCGAAACCGAGCACCTGACGTGGCTCGAAGCCGACGCGCGCGTCACCGCGCCGGGCTTCGTCCACATCGTCACGCCCACCGAGGACGTGCAGGGCTACAGCCTGCGCGCGAGCGAAGACCTGACCTCGTACCAGCTCGCGCGCGTCACGGCAGAGGTGGATGTGGAGGTGGAGCGTTGAGGGCCGCGCTGCTCATTCTCCTGCTGGGCATCGCGGCGACGGCGGCAGACGCCCAGACACCCGACTCCACGCGGCAGCGGGCGACGGTCAACGCCGCGCTTCTTGAAACCGAGCGCGCCGCCATCGACGGCGACTCGACGCAGATGGAAACCATCACCCGGCTCACCGGCGACGTGCGCGTGCGGCAGGGCGAGACGGTGCTGACCTCGCGCCGCGCCGTCCGCTACCTCGACCGAGGCACGATCCACTTTTTCGGCAACGTCGTCATCGTCGAGCGCGGAGACACGCTGCGGTCGCCCGAGGTGCGCTACGACGAGCGCACCAAGACGGGCGAGGCCACGGGGCCGTTGCGGCTGACCGATGGCGAGGTGGTCGTGACGGCGCCGCGGGGCACGTATTTCACGCGGGAGAAACGCGCCGTCTTTGGCGAGGGCGTCCAACTCGTCGACAGCGCGACGGTGCTCACGAGCGAGACGGGCGTGTACTTCTCCGACGAGAAGCGCGCCGAGTTCGCCGGTCAGGTGCATCTCGACGAGCCGCGCTCGGCGCTCGAGGCCGACAGCGTGACGTACCTGCGTGAGACGAAAGAGTCGTTCGCGCGCGGCCACGTGTTCGTCGAGCGGCGCGGCGGCGAGGCGGAGGCCGACTCCACGCAGCGGACGTTCCTGTTCGGCCAGAAAGCGTACAGCGACGACCGGCGCGGTTTCAGCCGCGTCGAGGGCGATTCGCTCTTTCAGCCGCTGCTCGCGCGCGTCCGCTTCGACACGACGGGCGCGGTGCTCGACACCTTCCTGCTACGCGCGCCCTTCCTCGAATCCGAGCGGCGCGACTCGCTCCAGACGTTCCGGGCGTGGGGCGGCGTGGCGATGTGGAGCCCGGAGTACGCCGCACGCGCGGATTCGGCGTTCTCCCTCCGCACCGAAGCCGACAGCACGACGCACGAGGACGTGCGCCTCTTCGGCGATCCGTTCGCGTGGTTTGATCGCGTGCAGGTCAACGCTGACACGCTGCGGCTGCTCGCCCGGAGCGGCGACCTCGATACGCTTTTCGCTCGCTCCAACGCCTTTGCCGTCGAGTCCGACAGCATCACCAACCGGCTGAACCAGCTCAAAGGCCGCGCCATCACCGGCTTCTTCCTGCCCGATTCGGTGCGCATCATCGACGTGCGCCCCAACGCCGAGATGATCCGTCAGATGGCGAAAGACGGCCAGCCCGACGGACTCACGCAGGCCAGCGGCGACTGGGCCGTTTTCCGATTTCGGAGTCAGGACATCAAACGGGCGACGGTCGCGGCGGGCGTGAAAAGCACGGTGTACCCTGAACCCCTCGTCCCGCCCGACCTCACGCTCGACGGGCTGCGCTGGCGACCCGACGACCGGCCCACGAAAATCGGGTTGCTGGGGACGTACGCGCTCCCCGTTTTCGATGGATCAGCAGCCCCGCCGTCCGCGTCTGAAACCGACATGCTCCTGCCCGATGACGACTCCTGACGATTCCGCCCCCGTGTCGCGTGTGCTGCGCGCCGAGGGCCTCACCAAGCGATATCGCCGCCGCACGGTCGTCTCGGACGTACACCTGAACGTGCGGCCCGGCGAGATCGTGGGGTTGCTCGGCCCCAACGGCGCGGGTAAAACGACGACGTTCTACATGATCGTCGGCCTCGTCCGCGCCGACGCGGGGCGCGTGTTTCTCGGCAGCGACGACATCACGCGGCTGCCCATGTTCAAGCGGGCGCGGCGCGGCATCGGCTACCTGGCGCAGGAAACGTCGATCTTCCGCGACCTGACCGTCGAGCAAAACCTGCACGCCGTGCTCGAATTCCGGCCCATGAAGCGCGCCGATCGTGAGGCGCGCGTCGAGACGCTCATCGAGGAGTTCGGGCTCGAACGGGTGCGCCGCTCGAAGGGCTACGTGCTCTCGGGCGGCGAGCGCCGCCGCACCGAGATCGCCCGCGCCCTCGCCACGCGCCCGGATTTCCTGCTGCTCGACGAGCCCTTCGCAGGCATCGACCCCATCGCCGTCGAGGACATTCAGCACATCGTCGCCACCCTCAAAGACCGCGGTATCGGTGTGCTCATCACCGACCACAACGTCCACGAAACGCTCGCCATCACCGACCGGGCGTACCTGCTCGTGGACGGCCACATGCTCACCGAGGGCACGCCCGAAGCGCTCGCCCAAGACCCCGTGGTGCGCCGCCGCTACCTCGGTGAGATGTTTACGCTGGAGCGCTATCGGTAGGCGCCGAGGTGTAACAGATGTTTCCAGCCGTCGTGGCACCGGGCGCAGCGCTGCCCGGTAGGAAACGCTGTGCCTTCTGACCGACCTCCGACGCCCATGCGTGTGCTTTCTGCCCTATTGCTTTCTCTCACCCTCCTGCTCTCGGCCTGCGAGTGGAGCAGCGTTTCCGACGCCGAGCCTGCGTACAGCGTCAACCGCGAGGGGCTGGCGGGCATCCTCGAGCGCGACACGCTCGTGGCCGTGACGGGCTTCAACCCGATCTCGTATTTCATGTACCGCGGCGAGCCGCTGGGCTACGAGTACGAGCTGTTGCAGGCCTACGCCGAGCACCTGGGCGTGGGGCTGAGGATCATCGTCGAGAAAGATGCCGACGCCATGTTCGAGCGCCTGCGCGCGGGCGAGGCGGACCTGGTGGCCTACCGCCTCGTCAGCAGCGACCTCAACGACGAGGAGGCCCGCGACGTGGTGCTCACCAACCCGCTGCACGTGACGCGGCAGGTGCTGATCCAGCAAATCCCCGCCGCCGTCGAAAACGCCGAGTATGAAGAGATCGATACCGAACTGGTCAACTATCCGTTCGAACTCATCGGCGACACCATCTTCGTGCCCGACGAGTCCGGCTACGCGCGTCGGCTGGAGAACCTCATCGAAGAGATCGGTGGCAACATCACGATCCAGAAAGTTGCCGCCGACGTGCCCATCGAGAACCTGATCCGCGACGTGTCGGAGGGCACGATCAAGTTCACCGTCGCCAGCGAAGACATCGCCCAGCTCAACCAGGCGTACTACGAGAACGTGGCCGTCAACCCGGCCCTGAGCGTGTGGCAGCGCGTGGGGTGGGCCGTGCCCGCGCCATCGGATTCGCTGCTGAGTAGCCTCAACACGTGGCTGGAGACGTTCAAGGAAGAGCCGGAATTCAAGGCCATCTACCGCCGCTATTTCGAGGACCGGGTAGGCTACCGCGAGCGGCTGGGCTCGGAGGAACTCATCGTCGATGCCAGCGGGCACCTGTCGGACTACGACGATCTGCTGCGCCAGACGGCGGCCTCGCTCGAAGGCGGATGGGACTGGCGGCTGCTGGCGGCGCAGATGTTTCAGGAGTCGCGCTTCCGGCCCGACGCCCGCTCGTGGGCGGGCGCGCAGGGGCTGATGCAGCTCATGCCTGCCACGGCCCGCCAGTACGGCGTCACGAACGCTGCCGACCCGGAGCAGAACGTGGCGGGTGCCGTGCGCTTTCTCAACTGGCTCGACGACTACTGGGCCGAAATCATCCCCGACCCGCAGGAGCGGCTGAAGTTCGTGCTGGCCTCGTACAACACGGGTCACGGCCACGTGGAGGACGCCCGGCGACTGGCCGAGAAGTTCGGCAAAGACCCCGACGCCTGGGAGGACGTGGCGTACTACCTGCTGCAAAAGTCGAAGCCCGAGTTCTACCAGGACCCCGTGGTGCGCTACGGCTACTCGCGCGGCATCGAGCCCGTCACGTACGTGCGGCGCATCCTGGCACGCTACGAGCACTACCGCAACTTCGTGACGTGAGCCGCCGGGTCAGGGAGGCGGATCTTCCGACCCCATCGGGGTGCCGCCTGTGTCCTGCGTTTCGCTTTCCACGTTGGGACTGCTGGCCGCGACCTGCTGAATCCAGGGCTCGGGCTGCGCCGCCGGTTCGGGGATGATGTAGAGCACCACTTCGCTGGAGTCGGCCACGAGGCGCTGCACAGTGAGGCCCTCAGCACCCAGGTCTTCGCGGAGCAGCGTGAGCGCCTCGCCGTCGAAGAGGCGTTCAAGGGCCGCAAGGGCGCGCGACGTGTCGGCTGGTTCGCCGACGAGGTTGATGCGGTAGGTGCGGGTCGTCATGGGCTGCGGGATGATGGGAGGGCGACGCCTCACGCCCCCTGTGCTTCTGCCGACGCGCGAGCGGCGCGTATCGGCACCGCCGCAGAGGAGCGGGGGCCGAGGGTTGCGTCGAGAAACGACAGCAGCGCAGCGCGGTAGCCCTCGGGATCTGCCTGATGATACGTCAGGTGCCGCGTGCCGGGCGCGATCCACAGGTTGCACACGGGTGGCGCGGGGCGGTCGTGCCAGGCATCGCGGCAAGCGGCGTACAACTCCTCGCCCACCGACGCTGGGATGAGCGGGTCTTCCGCTCCGTAGAGGAATAGCACGCCTTTGAGGTCCCGCGCGTCGCGGAGGTGGTGCAACGTGCGAAGCTGCCGGGCCAGCCGGGGGTGGAACAGACGGCCAATCTGGAGGATCATCCGCCCTCGCCGCCGGATCCACCGCTGCTGGAGCGTCAGGCGCACCGCCGGCGGACGGGCGTAGTACGACGACCACGAGGCGGGAGCACCCTCGGCCACGACGGTGGAGAACGGGTTGTCGGGGCGGGTGAGGATCGACAGCCCGCAGCACGCGCCGAAGCACGCGCCGAAGAAGACGAGCGGCAGGCCGGGCGCTAGCCTATGCGCCTCACGCGCCGCCGCCATCACCTCGCCCGCGTAGTCGAAACCGCTGCGCGGGCTCTGCCCGAAGCCGTTGAAATCGAACAGTAGCACGTCAAAGCCCGCCTCGCGCAGCAGGCCGGTCACACCGGAGCGCAGGAAGTAGCCCTTCGCATCCGGGCGGACGGGGTGCGCGCAGACGACCACGCCCCGCGAAACCGAGGCGGCCCGCCCGAACAGACCGGCGAGCGGTCGTTCGAGCGGGCCGGGAAACGAGATGGCCTCCCAGTCGGCCTCCGAGACGCCTCGGGGCCACCGCCATGGCAACGCGAGGTCGCGGAGCATGAGGCGGTAGAACACCCGGTCGACTACGTGCATCGCGCTTTACGGGACGATGGCCACGCAGTCCTGGCTCGCCGTGGGCGCGATGCATCCTTCGCCCTGCGTGATCTGGCCTCCGATGAACGAGTCAGTGCCGGAGGTTGTCTTGCCGTGCGTGAGGTCTGCCACGTCGCCGAAGGGGAGGACGGTGGGGGTATTCCAGGTCTTTTTCATAAGGGGGTAGAAAGGGTTGGGGGACCCACCAAGATACCGTGGCGCGACCAAACGCAGGCTACGACCTGTGGCGCATATGGGGCGGCAGAAGTGGCGCATAGCGCCGGTCCGCCGCCCCGGGCGCGTTCAGGGCCGGATCACCGCGTCGGTGCTGCCCGTGTTGTCCGACATAGGAGGGTTGAAGATGTCGGGGACGCTGCCGCACGTGGAGTCGGTGCCGTGGGCGAGCTTTCCGCGGGTGAGGTCGGCGAGGTCGCCGAGGGAGATGAGTTCAGGAGTCTGCCAGTTTTTTTTCATAGTCCCGGCTCGGGGTTTACGAAATGAGAAAGGTGGAGGAGCAGGGGCATCCTACCTTTCGTCAAATGGGGTGCCATCTTTCACCGTCGCTTCCCGCGACTTCATGCCAGGCCGAGGCGTTTCAGGCCGCGTTCGAGCGCGGCGAGGGCGTAAAGCTGGGTTCCCACCGCGCTGTGCGCCAGCGGATCATGGGTAAATGCGCCGTAGGCATCGCGCACGGCCTCCATGTCTACAAAGGCGGCGATGGCTGGCGCGGTATCAAAGAGATACGGGGCCATCTCATCGTGGGCCGAACGGGCCAGGGCGAGGTCGAAGGCGGGTTTGAGGTTGCCTTTGGTGGTACGCAGCCGCACGGCATCGGGCAGCACGCCGTCGAGTCCGGCGCGCAGAACGCGGCGCGTGTAGCCGTCGCGCAGCTTCTGGTCGGACGGCAGCGACACGCAGAACTCCATCAGGCGGACATCGAAAAACGGGTAGCGCGGCTCGATGCCGAAGGCAGCGGCGGCGCGGTCTTCCATCTCCAGCATCAGCGGGCACAGCGGGCCGCGCAGGTCGCGGATGTGGGCGGCGCGCTCCGACGGCATCGGCCCGTAGGCTTCGCGCTCGAACTGCGTGTGGCGCTCCCACGCGCCGGCTTCGCGGATGAAATCCGGGCGCGCGAAGGCGTTGCGCAGCGTGGCGTCGCGCAGGGATTCTGACGAATGGGCGGGAAAGAGGCCGTCGCGCAGCGCGCCTGCGAGGCGGCGACCCGACAGGCCGAAGTCGGCGCGGATGTGCCACGCGCCCCTCGCTGCGCGCAGCCACCGCCCGCCACGCACCTGCCTGACGAGCACGGGCAGGGCATACTCCCACGCCAGCGTCCGCTGCCGGGCAGGAGTGGAGGCGAGCAACCGCGCCTCACAGGTGAACGTCTTCCAGTTCGATTGACGGGCGAGGTCGGTGAAGCGGTCGAGGCCGTGCGAAACGGCCGTGTCGCCGTCGAGGCCGTCGAGGAACACGCGCACACCTGCCTCGCGCGCCGCGCCGAACATCTGCCAGTGCATGTACAGGTTGATCGTGCGGAAGGCGTCTTCGAGGTGATCGCTCACGCGAGCGTAGTCGGCGAAGGGCCCGCCCTCGTCGATGGCGAGCGCGTGAAGGTCGAAGCCGCCTGTCTCCACGACGGCCTGCACGTACGGGCGCTCGTCGATGAGCGGCTGCACGGACGCGGGCATCGAGGGAAACTGGCCTGAGAAGACGGGCAGCGGCGCCTCCTGCGCGTCGCGCGCCACCACGGCGATGGCCGACGAGTCGAGGCCGCCGCTGAGGGCCGCGCCCACGGGGTGGCAGCTCCGCAGGCGGTCGCGCACGGCGCGCTCGAAAACGTCACGGAATGCGTCGGCATAGTCGGCGTCGGAAGGAAGGCGCAGTTCGTATTCCGGGTCGAGATGCCAGTACGGCGGGTGCTGCCGGAGGCCGGAGGGGCCGATGGAGAGCGACGTGGCGGCGGGCAGGCGGCGGAGGTCGCGGTAAAAGGTGGACGTGTGGTCGAGCGTGACGAGGAGGTAGTCGGCGAGGTGGTCGAGGTCGAGGCGTTTCTCGAAGCCGGGCAGATCTACGATCGCCCGCTGCTCGCTTGCAAAGGCGAACCACCGGCCGGGCAGGTGCGCGTAGTAAAAGGGCCGCACGCCCATGCGGTCGCGGGCGCAGAAAAGCTGCTGTTCGGCGGTGTCCCACGCCGCGAAGGCAAAGTCGCCGGTGAGGCGCGCGGGCGCGTCGCGGCCCCACTTGCCGAGGGCGAAGGCGACGAGGGCATGGTCGGAGTGCTCGGGCGAAACGCCGACGGCGCGGGCGAGGGCGTCGCGGTCGTCGAGGCGGGCGTCGGCGACGACGGTGTAGCGTCCGTCAGGGGACGACGTGACGGGCGCGGCGTGCAGGCGCTCGGGCGTCATCCGGTCGAAGCGTGCACCCAGCGCAACGGCATCGGTGTGCCACGCATCGGCGGCATCGGTGCCGCGGTGCGCGAGTGCATCCAGCATCCGGGCAGCGGTGGACGGGGCAACAGGCCGCCCATCGAGCGAGACGAAACCGACGATGGCGGACATGGGAGGAGGCGCGAGGTGAGGGGGACGCTGCTGGCAAAAAGTAAGCGTGCAGCCGGATCGCGGAACGTATGGACACCGACGCGCCGACGCCACGGGCGCCGTAACGAACGTGGACTTCCTGACGCGCCGCGTTGCGCGCGCGGGAATGCCGGTGGTACTGTGCCCTGTGGCTCTGGGGCGCATCAACCGTTCCTCTGATCGAGGCAACAGGGTCCGACACACCGTATTCATCCAGCCCCAACAGAACCATGACACGGTCCTCCCTGGCTCGTGTGCTGGCGGCTCTGGTGGTGTGCGCCGCGCTGGCGCATTCCACGGCCGCCCAGACGGCACCGCCCCTCGAAGCCCTCAGCCCTCCGCTGCGCCCATCGGGCGCGCTCTACCTGCGGCCCCAACTGGGCCTCGCCGCCTATGGCGGAGACCGCAGCAGCCTCGGTGCTTCCCTCGGCGCACCTGGCCCGGTGACGGGCGTGGAGGTGGGCTGGCGACGTCCTGCTTTCATCTTCAACGGCGGCTACGGCCTCTCGCTTCTCCTCGGGCGCTACCCCAGCATCGCCGACCCACAGGCGGGTGCGCCCGGCGTGAAGCGCGGCGAGTTGAACATGTGGCGGCACACGCTCGCCCTCTCCGGCTACACCGAACTGGCTCCGCGCAGCGCCGTCAGCCCGTATCTGCGCCTCGGCGCGGGTGTGACGGGCGGGCTGGTGGACGAGCGGGTGCGTATGGCCTTCACGCCGCTGGCCGGCTTCGGCCTCGACATCGCCATGAACGATGCCGTGGGCGTTTTTGTCGAAGCCAGCGGCCTGCTCAGTTTCGCCGACGGCATCCTCGATGGCGCGGCGGACGTGAGCACGCATGGATTCGACGTGCTGAGTTTCTTCGGCGGCGGCGTGCGCGTGGGCCTCAACAAGCCATTCGTGCCTATTGATGTCATCGCCATCGAAGGCCCCGCTGTGGTACAGGTGGGCGGCGAAAGCACCTACAGCGTCGTCGCGCGCGGGCAGGCGTCGGGGCCGGTGGCCTACGTGTGGCGCTTCGGCGACGGCGGGCAGGCAGAGGGCGCGGTGGTCGCGCATCGGTTTGCGAAGCCCGGCAACTACACCATCGCCGTCACCGCCGAGAATCAGGGCAGCCGCGATGAGCAGTTGCTCGCGGTGTCGGTGGAAGCGGCTCCGGCGCCCGTCATCGTCGAAGCCACGCCGCCACCCGCCGAAGCGCCCCCCGTGCGGGTGCCGTCCACGGTCGCGTGCGCCGAGGTGGTCGAACTCAACACCGTGCGCTTCGAGCAGGGGCGAACGGCCTTCTCGTCCCGGACATGGGAGGCGCTCGAAGAGAATGCCGAGGTGATGCGGCAGTGCCCCGGCCTGACGGTGCGCATCCTCGTCTACGAAACGCCCGACGAAGCGCCTTCGCTGTCCGACCGCCGGGCAGAGGCCGTCGAAACGTTCTACGCCGCCCGCGGCATCGGCGCAGACCGCATTGTGGCGGTGCAGGTGGTGACGCCGGGCGGGCGCGTGACGCAGAAAGAGGGGCTGGCCCAACTCCGGCGTGTCGAGACGGTGCCGGTGGCCGTCACCGTGGCCTCGGAGCGCACCCCGCCCACTGCGATCGACCGCTGACGCGCCTCACCCGCCCGCGAAGATGGCGATCAGCCCGACGACGACGAGGCCTGCGCCGATGCCCAGCCACGTGCCCCGCCGACGGTTCGGCGCGGCACGCTCGGCCACCTCGCTCGATGCCGGAAGCTGATCCTGCTGCTGCAACTGGTCGCGGATGATGAGCACCAGTACGGTGTACGAGGGCGGGTCCTGCACGGGATCCGGCTCGTAGCCGGGCGCGGCGAGCAGCAGGCTGCGGAGGGTCTGCCGCGCGCCGAAGGCATCGCCCTGGTTCATGTACGCCATGCCGAGCAGCCGGTACGTCTCCACCGACGCCGGGGCGTTGGGCGGCTCCACGCACGGGCTCAACAGCCGGATCGTCTCGTCGAACCGGCTGTCGAAAAACGCCGATTCCGCCTGCGTGTAAAGGCTGTCGCATGGCGCGGGCTGCTGCGCGTGCAGCGATGCCGCGCACAGCCCGAGCAGGCAGAGAAGGAGCCCGCGCCGGAGCGAAAAGAGCGAAGGAGCACGCATGGCGGCAGGGGACAGATGCAGACGGGAAAGCCCGCTCGGCGGGACGGGACGACAGACCGGGCAGCGGCGCACGGTTACGAATCGCCGTCGGCCGAATCGTTTTGCGCGTTGAAATCTACGACGAACGACACGGTGCCACCCGGCTCCACGATGGCGACCTTCTCCCACCGTCCGAGCAAGGGATGGACGACGGTGATCCGCACGGGGCCCGGCACCACCGTCTTGCTGAACCGGACGTTGGTGGCGTCCTGCACGAGTTCGCCGTCGAGGTAGATGGTGCCCCACGGCTTGGCCAGCACACGCACGGTGCCGCGCAGCGCGTTGAGCCGGGGCTCGATCACGCGCGTCTGGCCGCCCACGACGGTGAAGAGCGTCGTGGGCGATTCGTAGCCTTCCTTCTTGAACGTGGCCACGTACTCGCCCGGCTCCAAGTCAAGCGTCATCGGCGTCGTGCCCACGCGGCGCTCTTTGAGCCACACCTCGGCCCCGGTTGGCGTGGAGTGCAGCCGCAGCCGCCCCGTAGTGACGGTGACGGGGGTTTCGTCTGGGCGCTGCGTGGCCTCGGCAGGCGCCGGGGATACCGGCGTGGGCACCGCCGCCTCGTTGCGGGTGTCCGGGGGATCGTCGGCGGAGGCGCGCGGCGTGGCACGCGGCCGGGTTTCGGCCACCTGCGGCAGCTTCTGGGCGCGCTCCGTCGGAGCCTGCCCGAGCGGGAGGCTGAGGGAGATCAACGCCTCGGCGCGCGCCTCGATGGTGCTGTCGAGCGCCAGGTGCTCTGCCTTCTGCACCGACAGCCGGTACGTGCCCGGAGCCACCCTCACCCGGCGTAGCGGCGTCCGCCCGATAAAGTCGCCGTCGAGGTACACGTCGGCGTCGCCCGGCACCGTCGTCACCGACAGCGAGGCGTACGCACCGCCCGCCACCGCCGCCTGGCTGCGCTCGACGCGCGCCTGCGCGGCGGCATCGGAGGCTTCACTCAGCCGGGCGAACTCCCGGAAAACGAACACCACGATCCCCATCGTCACCACGAGCACGATCTTGAAGCCGTGCATCCGCAGCCAGAACACCGGGCGCATATACAGCGGCGGCTCGGGCACCGGCGCGAGCGGCTCTTCCGGCAGGTGCGACCACGAGGGTGGGGGGCGAGACAACATCGACGTAGCAGGGGGGGATGTCCCAAATAAACAAGCCCTTTGCGCCAAAGCAAAGGCAGAAAGCCAGAACCCTGGAAGTTTTAGAGAGGCGTCGTGAAGCGTGAGGAGCGGTCAGCGCGCATGGAGTACTTCGGCGCGTCAGCTGGTACGCGCGGGAGGGCGTTTAGCCCCGCCGTGCCGGGGCGCGGACGTCGCCTTGCCGAGGTCTTCCCCGTTTGACCGCCGAACAATGAACTCCGTGGGGTCGTTCAACGGCGACTCTTGGTAACCCTCACGGTATGTCCGATTTTCTCGCGCGGCTCCTGGCGCACGACTCCTACGCGATCACCACGCACATACGCCCCGATGGCGACGCCATCGGCTCACAGTTGGCGCTGGGGCGCTTTCTGCGGAAGCTGGGCAAAACCGTCGTCCTCGTCAACAGCGACCCCGCGCCCGACAACCTCGCCTGGCTCCCCGGTGCCGACGACATCCTGGTGTTCGACGGTTCCGTAGCGCAGCGCGAGAAGATCGACGCGGCGACGGCGTTCGTGATGGTGGACACCAACGGCATCGACCGGGTGGGCAATGTCAAGGGGCCGCTTCAGGCCAGCCGCGCTACTACGTTCCTCATCGACCACCACACCAAGCCCGAGACGTGGTTCGACCACGCCCTGGTGCAGGATACGGCCTCCTCGACGGGCGAGATGGTATACGACCTCATCGCCGCGCACGATGCCGCGCTCATCGACGCCCCGCTGGGCGAGGCGCTCTACACGGCCATCATGACGGACACCGGCTCGTTCCGCTTCAGCAGCGTCACGCCGCACGTCCACCGCATCGTGGCCGATATCCTCGAGCGCGGCGACCTTTCGCCCGCGCCCATCCACACGGCACTCTACGACTCGCGCAGCCTGACGAGCCTCCGGCTGTTGGCGCGCGCTCTCGACACGCTCACGCTCGTCCACGATGGGCAGGTGTGCTACATGACCGTCACGCTGCGGATGATGCGCGAACTCGGCGCGTCGTCGGACGAGATGGAGGGCTTCGTCTCCTACGCGCTCTCCATCGAAGGCGTGAAGGCCGCTGTGCTCTTCCTCGAAATCTCCAGCGGCGTCAAGATGAGCTTCCGCTCGAAGGCCGACACCTACGTTCACGAGTGGGCGCGGGCCTTCGGCGGCGGCGGCCACCGCAACGCCTCCGGCGCATTCGCGCAACGCCCGCTCGAACCGCTCATCCGCGACGTGATGGACGCCGCGCCGCGCTACCTCGACCTCGACGGCCCGGAAAACGCCGCCCTCGACGACGCCGACACGGATTACCTCACGCTGCTGCGCGGCAAATTCCACGCTTCGTAAGAAGTGGGTTGCTGGCCGTGGGGGTGGTAGGATTCCTACAACCGACCTCTTCGTCAGCAATCAACCACCTGCTACCCTACTACCAACCACCTGCTCCCCTGTATGAAAGTCTCCGTCACCTCGCTCGACCTGCACGATCTCGACGTAGATCTCGTCGTCGTCTCGTTGCCCAAGAACCTGGCTTCCGGTGCCCTCGGCGAGATGGCCACCACGCTCGGCGAGGCGTTCCGCAAGGCCGTCGATGATTTCAGCGGCGAGGCCAACAAGACACTGCTCGTTTACGCCGACAAGGCCCGCGCGCGGCGCTTCCTGCTCGTCGGGCTGGGCGACCCGGAGAAGATCGACGCGGAGAGCCTGCGGCAGGCCGCCGCCCACGCCGCCGACGACGCCCGAGACTTCAAGGCCGACACCGTCGCCTTCACGCTGCCCGACATCGACGTCGACGCCGACACCATCGGGCAGGCGTTCGTGGAAGGGTTCATGCTGGCCTCGTACCGCTTCACGCGTTACAAGACTGAACCCGAACTCTACAAGGGAGCCGAGCGCCTGGTGCTCCACAGCGCCTCGCAGGACCGGGTGGGGCGGCGCGGAGCCGAGCGCGGGCGCATCCTCGCCGAGGCCGTCTCGACGGCGCGCGACCTCGTCAACCGCTCGCCCAACGAGAAGACGCCGACGCTGCTGGCCCGAGAAATCGAGAAGCTGGGCAAAAAGCACGGCTTCGAAGTGTCGGTGTGGGACAAGAGCGTGATCGAGGAGGAGAAGATGGGTGGGCTCTTGGCCGTCAACCTCGGCTCGATGGAGCCGCCGACGTTTACCGTGCTCGAATACCGCCCCGACAACGCCATCAACGAGCGGCCCGTGGCCCTCATCGGCAAGGGCATCGTCTTCGATACGGGCGGCCTGTCGCTCAAGCCGACGAAAGACTCGATGGACCACATGAAGGCCGACATGAGCGGCGCGGCGGCGGTTGTGGGCACCTTCGAAGCCCTCGCCCGGCTCGAAGTGCCCATCTACGTCGTCGGCTTCATCCCTGCCACCGACAACCGGCCTGGCGAAAACGCTTACGTCCCCGGCGACGTCATCACGATGCACAACGGCAAAACCGTCGAGGTGCTCAACACCGACGCCGAGGGCCGCCTCGTGCTCGCTGACGCGCTCTCGTACGCCAAGACCTACAACCCCGACCTCGCCATCGACATCGCCACGCTCACGGGCGCGCAGGTGATCGCGCTTGGCAGCGAGGTGGGGGCCGTGATGACGAACGAAACCGACGGGGCCGACGAGCGCCTCGACGCCATCGAGAAAGCGGGCCGCCGCTCGGGCGACCTCGTCCACCGCCTGCCCATGTTCGCGCACTACGCCAAGCAACTCGACAGCGACGTGGCCGACATGAAAAACGTCGGCGGGCGCGAGGGCGGCTCCATCACAGCGGGCAAGTTCCTGGAGCACTTCGTCTCCTACCCGTGGATCCACGTGGACATCGCCGGTCCGGCGTTCATCGACAGCGCCAAACCCTACCGTCCCAAAGGCGCGACGGGCTTCGGCGTGCGCCTGCTCTTCGAATTCCTCCGCGACTACGCGCAGCCCAAGAAGAAGAAATAAGAGCGTGTCGAGTTGAGAATGGATCGTCATGCCAATCGGACAACAGCGGACGCGGGCGCTTGCAGTGCGGGTGCTGCGCTATATCGCCTCTAAGAAAACAGCGCGCCAGCAGGCAAACCCATGACCGATTCCGTCGCCTCGTCCAGCACTCGACACCCGACACTCGACACCCGACACTCGTCCGCTCCGCGAATTGCTATCACACTTGGTGATCCGAACGGCGTAGGGCCGGAGGTCGTGCTGAAAAGCCTGTCGGATGCCCGGATGCGGCAGTATTTCCAGCCGCTCGTGGTCGGGTCGCTGTCGGTCGTGCAGCAGCACGCCGAGAAGCTGGGCTGGAACGCACTCCGCATCGAAGGCGTCGCGGACGCCGGGGCCGAGGTGGGTGCGGATGTGCTGCCCGTCCTCGACACGCTGCCCGGCGAAACCGTGGACGTGGAGTGGGGCCAGATCACCGAGACAGGCGGGCGGCTGGCGATGCGCGCCGTCGAGGTAGCCGTCGATCTGTGCAGGGAAGGGCAGGCGGGGGCCGTCGTAACGGCCCCTATCTCGAAAGAAGCCATTTCGATGGCCGGTTACAAAGTGCCCGGCCACACCGAGTTCATCGCCGACCGCGTGGGCGCGGCGGATCACACGATGATGATGGTGGCCGACGACCTGCGCGTGGGCCTCGTGACGGGCCACATGCCCATCTGGGACGTGCCCAAAGGCGTCACACTCGAATCCATCCTCGCGCGGCTCCGCACGATGGCGCGGTCGCTGCGCGCAGACTTCGGCATCGAGCGGCCCAAGATCGCCGTGCTCGGCCTCAACCCGCACGCGGGGGACGGCGGCGTGCTCGGGCGCGAGGAGATCGACAGCATCATCCCTGCCATCAAAGCGGCCTGCGACGAGGGCATCCTGACCTTCGGACCGTTTCCCGCCGATGGTTTTTTTGCCATCGGCGCGTACCGGGTCTACGACGCCGTGCTGGCCATGTACCACGACCAGGGGCTGGTGCCGTTCAAGACCATCACGTTCGAGCAGGGCGTCAATTTCACCGCGGGCCTGCCCATCGTCCGCACCTCGCCCGACCACGGCACGGCCTTCGGCATCGCGGGGCAGGGCAAAGCCTCGCCCGGCTCGATGCGGAGCGCCCTGTTTCTCGCCATTGACATTGCGCGCCGCCGCGCGGCCACCGTTGCCCATGAACCCTCCTAATAACGTCCCCGCCTACGACGCCCTCGCCGCGGGCTACGACGTGGTGATGGAATACGTCGATTACGAGATGTGGGCGTCGTACGCGCACACGCTTATCGAACACCACCACCCAGAGGCCAAATCCATCCTCGAACTCGGCTGCGGCACGGGCTCGCTCGCGCTCGACCTCCAGCCGCTCGGACCGTACCGCTACCACGGCACCGACGGCTCGGCGGCGATGATCCGCGTGGCCGAGGCCAAAGCCGAGCTCTACGGCGCCGACGTGACGTTCTCCGTCGCCGACTTCACCAGCTTCACCACCGACCGCCCCGTCGATGTCGTCCTGCTCGTCTACGATGGCCTCAACTACCTCCTCGACCCGTCCGACGTGCGGCGGCTGATGGAGCGGGCCTGTGCCGCGCTGGCGCCCGGCGGGCTGTTCGTCTTCGACCAGTCCACGCCCGCCAACTCGGAAAACAACGAGGAGTATTTCCAGGACGAGGGCGAGGCCGAGGGCTTCGTCTACAAACGCACGAGCGCGTACGACCGCGCCACGCGCCTCCACACGACGACGTTCGACATCGACATCGAGGGCACGGCGTTTCACGAGGAGCACGTGCAGCGCGCCTACGAGATGGAGGAGATCAAGCTGCTCATCCCGGACGGCTTCACCCTCGCAGGTGCGTACGACGGCTTCGACGAAAAACCCGCCACGGCGGATTCCGAGCGCGTCCACTGGGTGCTGCGGAAGGCATCGTCGGGGGCGTAGTTTGCGCGCATGATCGAACTGCGTAACGTCACCGCCTCGTACGTCCAGCCCGACGGCCTCCGCCGGACGGTGCTCGAAGACCTGTCGCTCAAAGTCGGGCGCGGCGAGCGCGTCAACCTCGTCGGGCCGACGGGCTCGGGCAAGAGCACGCTGCTCAAGCTGCTCATGATGGAACTCCGCCCCGACGCGGGGACGATCCAGGTGGGCGATTACCGCAGCGACCTCATCAAGCCGCGCGAAGTCCCGTTTCTGCGGCGCTCGCTGGGTGTCGTCTTCCAGGACTTCCAGCTCCTGCCCGACCGCACCGTCTTCGAGAACGTCGCTTTCGTGCTCTACGTCACGGGCAAGAAAGGGCCGGGCGTGCAGACGCGGGTGATGCAGGCGCTGGCGCGCGTGGGGCTGACGCACAAGCGGCAGCGCTTTCCGCACGAACTCTCGGGCGGCGAGCAGCAGCGCGTGGCCATCGCCCGCGCCATCGTGGGCGAGCCGTGGGTGCTCCTGGCCGACGAGCCAACGGGCAACCTCGACCCCAACGTGTCGGACGAGATCCTGAAGCTGCTCCTCGGCCTGCACCAGCAGGGCATGACGCTGCTGATGGCCACGCACGACTACCGCATCGTCAAGAAATACCCGACGCGCACGCTGGCCTTCATGAACCGGCAGTTCGTCGACATCGACCCGCTGACGCTGTAGGGAAAGGGGAAACGCGGAAGTCGGAACGTGGAACGGAGGAGGAAAGACGAACGCCGAAACCGAAGGCGCGCCGTAGGGACGTGCCGTGTCACGTCCGTGCGAACGACGAGGGTAGAGGCGCACCGGCAAACAACCCGACAAACCCGGCAACCCCTGCTTTTTAACTTCCGACTTATCTTCGGAAGCCGCGCGCTTTCTTCGCGCTCTCTCCCTCTCGTCCTCACCCTCGCCCAATGGAACTCCTCCAGAACATCATCGATGCCATCAGCGGGCCGATGACCCCCATTCTCGTCGTCGGCCTGCTCGGCACCGGGCTTTTCCTGACCCTCCGGCTGGGCTTTATCCAGTTCCGGCGGCTCGGGCACGGTTTCGCCGTAGCGACAGGCCGGTACGACGATCCCGACGAGCCGGGTGACGTGACGCACTTCCAGGCGCTCACGACGGCGCTCTCGGCCACGGTGGGCGTGGGCAACATCGCGGGCGTGGCGATGGCCATCCACATCGGCGGGCCCGGCGCGCTCTTCTGGATGTGGATCACCGCCATCCTCGGCATGGCGACGAAATACTCCGAGGTGACGCTCGCGCAGCACTTCCGCGAACTCATCAAGCCCGATCAGGACGGCAAAAAGTGGGAAGGCTCCGTCGCGGGCGGGCCGATGTACTACATCGAGAAAGGGCTGCGGCCCAAGCTCGGCTCCATCGCCAAAGTGCTGGCGGTCTTTTTCGCGGCCATGCTCATGCTGACGAGCTTCATGACGGGCAACGCCGTGCAGGCCAATACCATCGCCACGCAGATGTTTGCCAACTTCGGCGTCGAGACGTGGATCACCGGGTTGGTCACGGCCTCGCTGGTGGGCGTGGTCATCATCGGGGGGATCTCGCGCATCGGGCAGGTGACGAGCATCGTCGCACCGCTCATGGCGGCCATCTACGTTTTCGGCGCGCTCCTCATTCTCGGGATCAACATCGGCGATGTCCCAGGTGCGTTTCTGTCGATCTTCACCGAGGCCTTCAACCCGACGGCGGGCGTCGCGGGCACAGGCATCGGCGTGTTTCTGCTGACCCTCCAGTACGGCGTGCAGCGCGGCCTTTTCTCGAACGAAGCGGGCCAGGGATCGGCCCCCATCGCGCACTCGGCGGCGAAAACGGACGAGCCGGTTTCCGAGGGCGTCGTGGCCCTGCTCGAACCGTTTATCGACACCATCATCATCTGCACGCTCACGGGCCTCGTCATCGTCTCGACGGGCGTGTTCACCGCGCGCGTGGAGACGGAGATTCCGCTCGGCAACGCTAACGTGTCGTACGTAGACGAGGACGCTGACGGCATTTTCCATCAGGTGGACGAGCGCCCCGACCTTATCCGCTACGACAACGGGGTGGCCCAGGGACCGGTACGCATCGCGTGGCTGGGCGTGGGCGTGGACACGCTCTACACCGACGCGGCGCGCACGCAGCCCTTCAACGGCAACCTCTTCGCCCGCTCCAACCGGGCCGAAGTGCAGGAGGCCGAGCCCGTCGGCACGCTCTATGGCAACGCCGTCCGCAACTCGGCACCCTTGACGACGCTCGCCTTCGAGCAGGGCCTCGCGCCCATCGGGATGGGCGGGGCGGGGCGCTATATCGTGCTCATCTCCGTCTTTCTCTTCGCTATCTCGACCTCCATTTCGTGGAGTTACTACGGCGACCGCTGCGCCAACTACCTCTTTGGCCCGAAGGCCATCATCCCGTTCAAGATCGTCTTCATCATCATGCACTACGTCGGCGCGACGCTGGCGGTGACGACGATCTGGGACCTGGGCGACGTGGCCCTCTCGCTCGTGACGCTGCCCAACGTGCTGGCGCTCATCCTGCTCTCGGGCACGCTCAAAAAGCTGACCGATTCGTACTTCGACCGCCGTCCGTGGGAGGAAAACGAGGTCGTACACAAACGGGTGGTAGAAGAACAGCGGGCGCGGAAAGGGAAGAAATGAGGGGGGCATTCGTCATTCTTTGGAAAGGCACGAGCGTGCGACCAATGACCCGTGACCAACATCCAATGGCCCATGACTAACCTCACCCTCGTCGATCATCCGCTCCTGCGCCGCGACGTGACGATCCTGCGGAATCGGGAGACGCCGCACGGTGTGTTTCGCAAGACGATGGGCGATGCGGCGGCGATTCTGGCCTACGAGGCCATGCGCGGGTTGCGGATGCGGACCGTACCCGTCGAGACGCCGCTCGAAACGACGGACGGGTGCGTGGTGGCCGAGCCGGTGGTGGTCGTGCCCATCCTGCGCGCCGGGCTGGGCATGGCCGACGGCTTCGTGCGCTTCGTGCCCGAGGCGCGCATCGGGCACCTGGGGATGCAGCGCGACGAGCGCACGCACCGGCCCGTCGATTACTACGCCAACCTGCCGGGTCGGCTGGACGAGGCGCACGTGTTCGTCGTCGATCCGATGCTGGCGACCGGCGGCAGCGCCGTCGGCGCGCTGACGCGGCTGAAGGAGCGTGGCGCGCACCGCTTTACCTTCGTCTGCCTCGTTGCCGCACCCGAGGGCGTGCGGGCCCTCGAAACCGCCCACCCCGACGTGCCCATCGTCGCCGCCGTGCTCGACCGCGAACTCGACGCCAACGCCTACATCCGACCCGGACTCGGCGACGCCGGCGACCGCATCTTCGGGACGCTGTGATGGAGGGTGGAGGTTCGAGGCTGGAAGAAGCACTACCGTCAACCCTTCGCGTTTTGTACCTGTCACGCCTGCTCTCTCGGCTTCAACCTCCCATCTCCAACCTCTAGTCCCCCATGCGCTACGCGCTTTCGCTGCTGTTTCTGGCCTTCGCTGCCTTTCCAGCCTTCGCCCAGCAGGCGGCACCCACCGTTGAGGTGCCCGTGCTGGTGCTGCGTGGCGTGCCGTTCACGGTGACGGTGCAGGCTCCGGACTCGGCGACGTACGCGCTCCGCGTGGGCGACGCGGCCTATCCGCTCGTGCGAGACGCTGAGACGGGCGCGCTCGTGGCCTCGGGCGTCGAGGTGGAGGCGGGCGGCACGCCCGTCGTCGTGACGCGCGGCGGGGCTGCGGTGGCCGAGGCTACGCCGCGCAGCGTGCCCGGCTGGTTTTCCATTCTGCCACCTCTGCTGGCCATCATCGTCGCGCTCGTGTTCAAGCGCGTCATCCCGGCGCTGTTTCTGGGGATCTGGGTGGGCGCGTGGATGATCCACTCGTTCGACCTCGGCGGGATGCTGTGGGGCGTGCTGGAGGCGTTTCAGGTGTTCATCCTGCAGGCGCTCGCCAACCCCGACCACGCGGCTATCCTGCTCTTCTCGCTCATGATCGGCGGCATGGTGGGCGTGATCTCGAAAAACGGCGGCACCTACGGCATCGTCAACCACATCGTCAAGTACGCCTCCAACGCGCAGCGCGGGCAGGCGGCGACGGCCATCCTCGGGCTCGTCATCTTTTTCGACGACTACGCCAACACGCTCGTCGTGGGCAACACGATGCGCCCGGTGACGGACCGGCTCCGCATCTCGCGCGAGAAGCTGGCCTACCTCGTCGATTCCACCGCCGCGCCGGTCGCCTGCCTCGCGCTCGTCACCACGTGGATCGGCTACCAGGTGGGCCTCGTCGGTACGGCGGTCGAGAAGATTCCCGGCCTCACGGAAGCGCCGTATTCCATCTTCCTCAACTCCATCCCGTACAGCTTCTACCCCGTTTTCACGCTGTTCTTCCTCTTCATCATCGCCAACTCGCGGCGCGACTTCGGGCCGATGCACGCCGCCGAGATGCGCGCCCGCACGACGGGAAAGGTGCTAGGCGACGACGCGCGCGTGGACAGCTCGGCGGAGGGCGATGGCGAGGTGCTGGCGCCCAAAGCCCACAAGCCGCAGCGCGCCTTCAACGCCATCGTGCCCGTGGCCGTGCTCGTCTTCGGCGTGCTCGCGGGGCTCTACTACACCGGTATCACCAACCCCGACCGCCCCGGCGACACGATCCGCGACGTCATCGGAGCCGCGGATTCCTACCGCTCGCTCATGTGGGCCTCGCTCGCCTCCGTCCTCGTGGCGATGGGGCTGTCGGTGGGCCAGAAGATCCTGACGCTCGACGAAACCATGGACGCGTGGTACAACGGCATGAAGTCGATGCTGCTGGCGATGATCATCCTCGTGATGGCGTGGGCGCTGTCGGCGGTGACGGAGAGCCTCCACACGGCAGACTTTCTGACGACGCTGCTCTCGGGCGCGCTCCACCCCGGCGTCGTGCCTGCGCTCGTGTTTATCCTCGCGGCGGCGACGGCGTTTGCGACGGGCACGAGCTGGGGCACGATGGGCATCCTGATGCCGCTCGTGGTGCCGCTGGCATGGGGCGTGCTCGAAGCCGACGGCCTCCACACGCAGGGCGATTACCTCCACATCCTGTACTCGACGGTATCCGCCGTGCTGGCCGGGGCCGTCTGGGGCGACCACTGCTCGCCGATCTCCGACACCACCATCCTCTCGTCGATGGCGTCGGGCTGCGACCACATCGCGCACGTCCGCACGCAGCTTCCGTACGCACTCTCCGTCGGCGTCGTGTCGATCCTCGTGGGCACGCTGCCGACGGGCTTCGGCTTCCCGTGGTGGGCCTCGATGATCATCGGCCTGACGATTCTCAGCGTCGGCATTCGTCTGGTGACGAAGCCCATTCCGCGCTACTCGCCCGCGGAGGGGCTGGAGGATCTCGACGGGTTCGCAGCCTCGAAGAATTGACCGAACAAAAAAACCTGACGGGTCTCCGGGACCCGTCAGGTTTGCATGCAGCCTCAGGCGTCTTTACCGCGCCGCGACGGGCTGCGGGCCGGCTTCGCGCACGGCCTCCGACACGTCGTCGGCGTACTTCTCGAAGTTGCGGGCGAACATCTCCTGCAGCTTCTGCGCCTGCGTGGCATAGGCGTCGCGGTCGGCCCACGTCTCACTCGGCGTCAGCAGTTCGTCCGGCACGCCGGGGACGGCGACGGGGACGTGAAGGCCGAAGAAGGCGTCGGGCTTCGTCTCCACGTCGTCCAGCTTGCCTTCGAGGATGGCGTTGACGATGGCGCGGGTGTAGGCCAGCTTGAAGCGGCTGCCCTCGCCATACGGCCCGCCTGTCCAGCCGGTGTTGACGAGCCAGCACTTGGCCTCGTGCTCGCGGATGCGGTCGCCGAGCATCTTCGCGTACTCCGTTGGCGGGCGCATCATGAAGGGCTCGCCGAAGCACGCGCTGAAGGCGGCTTTGGGCTCTTTCACCCCGCGCTCCGTGCCCGCGACCTTGGCCGTGTAGCCGCTCAGAAAGTGGTACATCGCCTGCTCGGGCGTCAGCCGCGCCACGGGCGGCAGCACGCCGAAGGCGTCGGCGGTGAGGAAAACGACGTGGTCGGGGTGGCCCGCCATGCCGCTCTCGGAGGCGTTGGGGATGAACGAGATGGGGTAGGAGGCCCGCGTGTTCTCCGTCAGCGAGTCGTTGTCGAAATCCGGGACGCGGTCGTCGTCGAGGACGACGTTCTCCAGGATCGTCCCGAACTGGCGCGTGGTGCCGAAGATCTCGGGTTCGCCCTCGGGCGAGAGCTTGATGGTTTTGGCGTAGCAGCCACCTTCGAAGTTGTAGATGCCCTCGGCGCTCCAGCCGTGCTCGTCGTCGCCGATGAGCGTCCGGCTCTGGTCGGCGGAGAGGGTCGTCTTACCCGTTCCCGAGAGTCCGAAGAACACCGCCGTCGCGTCGTCGCTCGTGTTGGCCGAGCAGTGCATGGGCAGCACGCTGTGGTCGGGCAGGAGGTAGTTGAGCGCGGAGAAGATGGACTTTTTGATCTCGCCCGCGTACTTCGTGCCGCCGATGAGCACGAGGCGGCGCGTGAGGTGGACGATGATGAAGGCGCTCGACCGCGTGCCGTCGCGCTCGGGGTCGGCCTCGAAGCCACACAGATCGACGACGGTAAAGCGGGGCTCCTCGTGCTCGGGGCTGTGGCCGCCGACCTCGATGAACATGTTCCACGCAAACGCGGCGTGCCACGCCTTCTCGGCGATGACGCGGACCTTGAGGCGGTAATCGGGGTCGGCGCCGGCGAAGGCGTCGAGGACAAAGAGGTCGCGGCCCTTCGCGTAGTCGTCCATGCGGGCGAGCAGGTTGTCGAAGACCTCCTCGGAAATGGGCACGTTGACATCGCCCCACCCGACCTTGTGTGTCGAGCCGGGCTCGTCGACGACGAAGCGGTCTTTGGGCGAGCGGCCCGTGTGCGGCGTCGTCTCGGAGACGAACGCGCCGTGCGCGGTGAGCGTGCCTTCCTTCCGCACGATGGCCTGCTCGAGCAGTTCGGCGGGGTTGAGGTTGTAGTAGACGTCGCCGGTTTCCTCGAAGCCGAGGGAGCTGAGGTGGCGGCGAAGATGCTGCGTCGGTTGCATGTGGAAGCGGAGTTGAATGCGTACTGGAGACCCAAAAAAAGCGCTTTTGAGCCTGAACAAGGTACCCTTTCCCTCAGATGCGGACAACGGGGAATCCGAGAAGTAACAGTAAGTAGAAGGAGGGAACGTGTGCCGGGTGCATCCCTGCGGCCCCCGCAGGCGTTTTGCGAACAGCTCCCCCGTCGCCCATGCCGATCCCTCTTTTCACCGCCCGCGCGGCGTGCCGCACCGCCGCGTTTGTGGGCGTGCCGGTGTGGTTGGTGGCGGTGGGACTGACGGCGGGGACGGGCGCGCTGCTGGGTGTGCCGGTCGCGCCGGGCTTCTACGCCGCCGTGCTCGCGGGCGCGGCGTTCGTCTACCTCGCCGACCGGATGCTGCCCGCGCCCGAGGACGCTGCCAACCATCCCGCCCGCACGCGCTGGGTACATCGGCACCGCGCGGCGCTGGCGGCGCTCGGCGGGGTGTGGGTGACGATGGGCGTCGGCGCGGCGCTTTCGCTGCGGCTGGCCACGGTCGTGGGCGGCGCGGCGGCGGGGGTAGGCGCGGCGCTCTACACGTTCCCGCTCGTAGGCGGCAGGAGGCTCAAAACCGTCGCGCTTCTCAAAATCGTCCTCATCGCGGGCGCGTGGGGCGTGGCGACGGTGGTGCTGCCGCTCGTGGAGAGCCGCCATCTGGTAGACGTGGCGGCGCTGGCGCTGGTCGGCGCGCGGATGCTCACGGTGGCCGCCAACGTGCTCGTCCACGACTGGCTCGACCGGGGCGGCGATGCCGCGTCGGGCGTAGCGACGCTGGTCCAGGGGTGGACGTGGCCCCGCGTGCAGCGCGCTGCATGGGTGTTGTTGGGGGGCGCAGCGCTCCTGCTCGCCACGCTCCTTCCACACGCCGGATGGCTCGCGCTCGTGGACGCCGCTGGGCTGCTCGTCTTCGCCCTCGTGCTCTGCCGGCCACCACGTAACCCCGTGTGCTACGGCGCACTCGTCGATCTGCTCGTGGCGTGGCCCCTCGTGACGGCGCTAATAGCGGGAGGGATGAGGTGACAACAGAGGGCCCTCAGGCCGCAACGACGTACAGGCAACTGGACTCGACAGACGGAAGAAGCAGGTTCACCTCTGGCATCGCCTGTTCGATCACGCTCCGCTTGTTGCTGACTGCCGTGACGAGGACGACGGCCAGATCGTACCTCAGCTGATTCTGCTGGTGGCGAATATTCGCGTCGAGCGTGACCGAACGTCGAACTCAGGTTCTGCCAGCGTGAGTAGTTCTCCCTTCTTCTTTCCGCTTCAGTTTCCGGTCCACGTTTTCCTCGAGCAAGACGCGCATCAGGCGGCGAGCAGAGCCTCCTTGGTCCTCTGCAAGAAGGCGAACGCCTGCTCCCGGCTCACGCCGGGGAACCCGTCGAGGAAGTCGTCAGGCGTATCGAAGTTAGGATTCGGGGCTTCTGCGGTTTTTCTGAAGTGCTGCTGCATGTTGAAGCCCGCGTCGCACACGCCTACCTTGCAGGTTCGCACGCTCTCGCACGCATGAATACCCTCGCCGCACCTGCTCCGCCGCCCACGGGCGTCGAACCCCGAAGCCGCCGCCTGTTTTCGCTCGATGCGTTTCGCGGAGCCACCATCGTCGGTATGATCCTCGTCAACAACCCCGGCACGTGGGGCGCGATCTACCCGCCGCTCAAACACGCTGCCTGGCACGGGTGGACGCCCACCGACCTCGTCTTCCCGTTCTTCCTGTTCATCGTCGGCGTGGCCATTGCGCTGGCGTACGGGCGGGCGCTCGAAAAAGGCGCGGGCAAACCCGAAATGGTGCGGAAAGCCGCCGTGCGGGCGCTGTGGCTGTTCGGGCTGGGCCTGATGATGGCGTACTACCCGTTCTTCTCCACCGACCCACTGCGCGTGCGGAGCGTCGAGATGCTGCGGATTCCGGGCGTGCTCCAGCGCATCGCGGTCTGCTACTTCGCCGCGTCGCTGCTCTACCTCTACGCCCGCCCGCGCGCCCGGTGGGTGTGGCTGTGGGCGCTGCTCATCGGCTACTGGCTGGCGATGGCGCTCATCCCCGTGCCGGGCGTCGGCGCGGGGCACCTCGACGTGCCGCGCGACACGCTCGCCGCCTTCGTGGACCGTGCCGTGCTCGGAGCCAACCACCTGTGGGTGGGGGCCGACCGCGAGTGGGACCCGGAGGGCTTCCTGTCGACGCTGCCCGCCATCGCCTCGACGCTCCTCGGCGTGTGGGCGGGCGGCGTGTTCGGCTCGGAGCGCGCGGACGAGACGAAGGCGTTGCACCTGCTCCTCGCGGGCTTCGCGTTGCTCGTGCTCGGCTACGTCTGGAACGGCGTCTTCCCCATCAATAAGGGGCTGTGGACGAGTTCGTACACCGTCTTCACGGGTGGCATGGCGATGTGTTTTCTGGCCGTGTTTTACTGGACGATGGACCTCAAAGGCTACCGGAAGTGGGGCCAGCCGTTTGTCGAGTACGGCGTCAACGCGATCACCGTCTTCGTGATGAGCGGCATCGTCGCCAAAACGCTGGGGGCCATCAAGGTCACCGGAGCCGACGGCAGCCCGACGTCGCTGCAATCGTGGATCTACCACACCGTCTTCGCGCCCATCGGTCCGCCGGAGTTCTCGTCGCTGCTCTATGCGCTCACGTGGATCACGGCGTGGTTCCTGGTGCTCCACGTGATGTACAAACGCGGCGTGGTGATCAAGGTGTGAGGGTTTTGGAGGGTGGCGCGGGGAGGGTACCGGTTTCCTCGCTGCCTCCATCCCGGAACCGTCGCCCTGTTCAAGCGGAGCGTGCCGAAGGGTCTGTCGCCACCCGCGCCCACCTGTGCCACCGAGCGGGACGAGGTGTTTCGACGCGCTGCGCTCGCTCAACAGGACGGTCCGGGAGGGCAGGGGCGTGCTTCTGGCTTTCGTTCGCTCGAAAACAAGGGCATCTTCCTCGAACCTCGAACCTCGAACCTCGAACCTCGAACCTCGAACCTCGAACCTCGAACCTCGAACCTCGAACCTCGAACCTCGAACCTCGAACCTCGAACCTCGAACCTCGAACCTCGAACCTCGAACCTCGAACCTCGAACCTCGAACCTCAACCGCCGTACCTGTTTTCCAACAGCCCACGCCCATGCGTATTCCCCTTTTTCTGCTCCTGCTGACGACAATCGTCTTCCCGGCGCGTGCTCAGCAGATGCCGTTGCAGGTCAACCTCAGCCACAGCACGTTCGCGTACGATGCCGGTCAGGCGCTCGTGGAGGTGTACCTCGCCTTCGAAGCCGACGGCCTCGATTACGAGTCCACCGCAGACGGGTACGTGGCCCGGTTGCCCATCGACCTGGGGTTGTACCGCAGCACCGCCGCCGGAGTGGCAGGAACGCCGTCGGAGGCCGTCTGGGCCGATTCCATCACCCTGCATTTCAGCGTGCCGGACACGGCGATGTTGCAGCCGGGGCAGCAGTTCATCCACCAGGTACGGGCGCTCGCGCCGCCGGGGGAGTACGAGTTGCGCCTGATGCTGCCCGCGCAGGGCACGCGCGCCGAGGTCGAGGTGCGCCGCGACGTGCTCGTGCCCGATTACAGCGACGAAACCACCACGCGCGTCTCCGACCTGACGCTGGCCTCATCGATCTCGCAGGGCGGCGACGTGCAGGACCCGTTCTACAAAAACGGCCTGCTCATCCGGCCCAATGCCGCCCAGCTCTACGGCGAGGGCCTGCCCCGGCTGTTCTACTACGCCGAGATCTACGAGCCCGGCCGCGCCCTCGGCACCGACACGTACACCCTTCTGACCTACGTTTCCGAGGCCAACCGCCCGCAGGCCGTCGCCGAGTTGGAGCGGCGCGTCGAGCGTCCGGTGCGGCCTGTGGACGTGGTGGTGGGCAGCTTCAGCATGGCGGCGCTGCCGTCGGGGCCGTACCTGCTGCGAATGGTGGTGCTCAACGCCTCCAACGAGGCCATCGCCGAGCGTCAGCAGCGCTTTTTCGTCTACAACCCCGGCGTGGCCGGGCCGGAGGCGAACGCCGTGTTGGAGATGACCTTCGAGACGAGCCCCTACGCCGTCATGCCCGAGGAGGAGGTGGATCGCATGTTCCAGCACATCGAGGCCATCGCCAGCGACGGCGACCGCCGCCGGATGCGGAACCTCGACGACCTCGACACGCGCCGCCGCTTTCTGATGGAGTTCTGGGCCGTGCGCGACCCCAACCCCGGCACGGAAATCAACGAGTACAAGGACGAGTTCTACCAGCGCCTCCAGTACGCCGACGACCGCTACTCGTCGGCGGGGCGCGAGGGGTGGAAGACGGATCGAGGGCGCGTGCTGCTCAAGTACGGCCTGCCGAGCGCCATCGACCCGCACCTGTTCGACCGCGAGACGAAGCCGTACGAGGTCTGGCAGTACAACAACATCCCCGGCCAGGGGCAGGCGGAGTTCATCTTCTACGACCCGCGCGGCTTCGGCGATTTCGAGTTGCTGCACGCCACCGTGACGGGCGAGCGCCAGAGCCCCAACTGGCAGTCCGAACTGCGCCGCTGAACCGTCGCCTTCTCAGAAGCGCGGGTTGACGACGGTGTTGTAGATCGAGCCGAAGGTGTACGAGATGCCGACGGAGCCGCGGTAGCGGAAGCCCGTTTCCAACTCGCGCCGCCGCAGAAACACGTCCTCGCTCGTCGCGTCGCCGCGCTGCAGGTTGAGCTGGTCCTGGATGCGCTCGACGTTTCCGTACACGTCCAGCGACAAGCCGCGCGCGATACGCACCTCGATGCCGCCGCCCAACTCCAGCCGGTACCGGCTGACGTCGTGCAGGTACTGCGAGCCTTCGAGGCCGATGTTGAGCGATCCCCACGGCTGCTGATACTCCACGTCGATCTCCAACTCGTGGTCGAACAGCGTCTCGCTCGTCTTGAAATAGATGGTTTCCTTCTGGTAGTCGATGGCTGAGACGCCGAGCGTGTAGAGCAGCCGGATCGCGCGGCGCGTGTCCTCGCTGTACGGAAACACACTGTACTCGATGGCAGGCGCGAGGCGTCCCTGCAAGGCCGTGTTGGAGTAATCGGACGAGAACAGCGACGCCCACCCGCCCACCGACCAGTGGCTCGACATGCTGCGGACGAGAAGCGTGTTGGTGCCATAGCTGCGCTGCAAGTCGATGGTAGTCGTGTCGTCGTAGGAGAATTCGTCGCGGTCGAAGTTGTAGTAGACGCGGCTTTCGGCCTTTCCAGAGATCCGTCGTGCGCCGCGCCTGCACCGAGCCGTCGAGGTCGAGGGAGTGGTAGCGTTCCTCGCCGTCGAGCGAGCCGGAGAGCTGGGTGCGGAACGTCCAGTGGTTCCACGGGTCGCGTTCGGAAGTGACGACGGGGATGCCCTTCGGGACGACGTACGTGAGCGTCAGCCGTTGCAGCGCGGCGGTGCGGGCGAGGTAGCGCACGAGGCCCGCGCGCAGCGACTGCGCGATGGCTTGGCGCGTCTCATCGTCCGTGTCGGTCTGCGACGTCACCGCCGTCAACTCGTCGTCGAGGCCCGTGAAGCGTTGCAGCCCGATAAAGCGCAGCGTGTACGTACGGCCGCCGCTGCCATTCTGCTGGCCGGTCACGATCACGTGTACGTCGCTGTCCTCGCGGTCGCGCACGTACTCGACGAACGTGATCTCGGTGCGGAAGTAGTCGAAGTCGCACGCCGACCATGGGACGTTCTGGCAGTCGAGAAATACGCGGGGCGTGGCGGTGGGCTTCTGGGCGTGGGCGGGGGCAAGCAGGCAAACACTACACAGGACGAACAGCAGAGGGCGCATGAAAGAGCGAGGGAAACGGAGAGAAAAGAAGCCGAACGGAGAAGCGGACGAGTATCCTCAAAAAGTACGGCCCACCGGAGCCGCGGGTCGGCCACAACGGTGAGCATCCGAACAAACTCCATGCGTCCCAACGAAACGTCCGCTGCCCGGCTGGGGCTCGCCGCGCTCGTGCTGCTCGCCGCCTGCCGCGCCCCCGCGCCGCCGGACGATGCCCTCGCGCCGCGGCCCGTCGCGCACGCGCACGGCTTCCAGCTGCTCGACGGCGACGGCTACCGCGTGGCGCTCGTCATGCGAGCCGTATCCCGGCTCGGCCGACACGCTTCGCTACCTGCTCGTCCCAAAGGGCGCGCCCGTGCCCGACTACCCGGCGGATGCCGTCGTCCGCACGCCCGTCGAGCGTGTCGCCGCACTGTCCACGACGCACCTCGCCATGCTGAACGCGCTGGGCGTGGCCGACCGCATCGTGGCCGTCGCGGACGCGAAGTTCGTCAACACGCCGGCGGTGCAAGCGCGGCTGGCGACGGGTGCGGCGGTGGCGGTGGGCGAGGGCGAGACGCTGGACGTGGAGACGCTGGCGGCGCTGAAACCGGACGTGGTGCTGATGTCGAGCCTCGGCGGGGGCGGCGCTGCGCGGAGGTCGCTCGACGCCGCGGGCATCCCCGTCGTGCTCGACGGCGACTGGGTGGAGGCGTCGCCGCTCGGGCGAGCCGAGTGGCTGCGCTTCGCCGCCGCGTTTTTCGACCGCGACGCCCGTGCGGATTCGCTGATGGACACCATCGCATCCCGCTATGCGACGCTGGCGCGTGAGGCGCGGCAGGCCGCGACGCGCCCCACGGTGTTCGTCGGGTCGTCGTTTCAGGGGACGTGGTACGCGCCTGGCGGCGGCTCGTACATGGCCACGCTCATCGCCGACGCGGGCGGGAAGTACCTGTGGCGCGACACGCCCGAGACCGGTTCGCTCGCGCTCGACGTGGAGAGTGTGCTCGCCCGCGCCCGCGACGCCGACGTGTGGCTCAACCCCGGCACGTGGCGCTCGCTGGCGGATGGGCGGGCGCAGGACGCGACGTATGCGTTGTTCGGGGCCTTCCAGCAAGGGCGCGTCTACAACTACACGGCGCGGCAGAGCGCGGGCGGCGGCTACGATTTCTTCGAGACGGGTGTCGTCCAACCCGACGTACTCCTCGCCGATCTCATCCGTATCCTCCACCCCGGCGTGCTGGCGGACACGGCGCTGGTGTATTACGAACGCCTTCGATGAGGGAGAGGTTGGTTTAGCTCATTGATCTGTAGGGACGCGCGGCACGTCCCTATATCCGTACATCGACTGCGGTGCGAAATGAATTGCATCGGGCGGAATGAATGCCGCGCCTACCACATGCCCATCGTTTGCTCGCATTCCGCGTTTCGATTTCTCCCTTCCGCGTCCCCCTTATGTCTCGCCCGCGCCTGTTCTTCCTCACCGCCGGTGCCGCCCTCGCCGTGCTCGTGGCGCTGAGCCTGGCGCTCGGCTCGCAGGCCCTCGCGCTGCGCGACGTGTGGGGGGCGCTGACGGGTGGAGCCGTCTCGGACGAGATCGTGCGCGTGATCGTGCTGGCGCTCCGGCTGCCGAGGCCCATCGCCGCCATCCTCGCCGGTGCCGCGCTCGGCGTGAGCGGCTTGCAGATGCAGACGCTCTTTCGCAACCCGCTCGCCGGGCCGTACGTGCTGGGCCTGAGTTCGGGCGCGAGCCTGGGCGTGGCCTTCGTGATGCTCGCCGCGGGCGCGTTCGGGCTGGCGTTGCCGCTGGCGGGCATGGGCGCGTGGACGATTGCGCTCGCCGCCCTCGCCGGGGCTGCGGGCGTGCTCGCGCTCGTCAGCCTCGCCGCCACGCGGGTGGACGACAGCGCGACGCTGCTCATCATCGGATTGATGTTCGCTGCCTTTACGAGCGCCGTCGTGGCGCTGCTGCAGTTCTATGCCGAAGCCGAGCGTGTGCAGGCGTTCCTGTTCTGGACGTTCGGCAGCCTCGCGGGGGTCCACTGGGAGCAGATGCCCGTGTTCGCCCTGCTCATCGGCGCGGGGCTCGTGGGGGCCATCCTGCTCGTCAAGCCGCTCAACGCGTTCCTCCTTGGCGCGCGCTACGCCGAGAGCATGGGGGTGCCCGTGCGCCGGACGCGCCTGCTCGTCTTCCTCTCGACGAGCGCGCTCGCAGGCGGCGTGACGGCCTTCTGTGGCCCCATCTCGTTCATCGGGCTGGCGGTGCCGCACCTCGCGCGCGTGTGCGTGCAGACGAGCGACCACCGGACGCTGCTGCCCGCGACGGCGCTGATGGGGGCCGTGGTGCTCGTCGCCTGCGACCTCATCGCGCGCGTGCCGGGCAGCACGCTGACGCTGCCGCTCAACGCCGTCACCGCCCTTGTCGGCGCGCCCGTCGTGGTGTGGGTGCTGCTCAAAGGACGCAGCCTCCAGTTTCAGGGATGATGGAGACGCCCGTGCCTGCCCTCGCCACCGCCGACCTCGCCGCGGGCTACACGCTCCGCAAAGGCGAGCAGCGGCGCGTGTGCAGCGGCGTCACCGCGACGGTCCAGCGCGGCGAACTCGTCGCGCTCCTCGGCCCCAACGGCGCGGGCAAGACGACGCTCGTCCGCACGCTGGCCGGGCTCCAGCCGCCGCTCGCCGGAACGGTGCAGATCGACGGTGACGACGTGCGGGCGCTCTCGGCGCGTGAAAAGGCCCGTCGCCTCAGCCTCGTCCTCACCGAACGCACCGCGCCCGGCCCGATGGATGTCCGCACCGTCGTGGCACTCGGGCGGCATCCGCACACCGACTGGCGCGGCGTGCTGGCCGAGGCGGACGAAAAAGCCGTCGAGGACGCCATCGCGCAGGTGGGGTTGGGCGACCTCGCGCACCGGCCCGTGGGCGAACTCAGCGACGGCGAGAAGCAGAAGGTGATGATCGCCCGCGCGCTTGCACAGGCCGGCACGCTGCTGCTCGACGAGCCCACCGCCCACCTCGACCTGCCGGGCCGCCTCGACGTGATGCGGCTGCTCTACCGCCTCACCCGCGACGCCCGCCGCGCCGTGCTCTTCGTCACCCACGAACTCGACCTCGCCCTCCGCGTCGCCGACACGCTGTGGCTGCTCGGGCAGGACGGGAAACTGGTCACGGGCGTCCCCGAAGCGCTCGTGCTTTCGGGCGACCTGGCAAAAACCTTCGGCCAGCCCGCAGACTTCGACCCGCTCGAAGGCGCACTCGATCTCCACGACGCGGACGGCCCTCTGCTGCGCGTCGTAGGCGACGATCCTTTCCGTGCGTGGACGGCGCGGGCGCTCGAACGCTCAGGCTTCCGCGTGCTCGACGCCGCCCCACGCACCGTCCGCGCCTCGTCCAACGGCTGGCTGTTTCGAGCGGGCGGCGAGGAGCGGTATTTCCCCACACTCGCCGCCCTCCTCGCCACGCTGCGCCGCCGGAAGTGGTAGCGTGCCGCCGTATTTTGCCTCTTTCCTCCGACGATCTCCTCCGCATGACGCCCATTTCCATCGACCACCTCCACGAGCACGACGGCGAGGTCGTGACGCTGCAAGGGTGGCTCTACAACAAGCGCGGCTCCAAAGGCCTCCAGTTTCTCATCCTCCGCGATGGCACCGGCCTGTGCCAGTGCGTCGCCGCGCAGGACGCGCTGGGCGATGCCTCGTGGGAAGCCGCCGACACGGCCACGCAGGAGAGTGCCCTCCGCATCACCGGCACCGTCCGCAAAGACGAGAAGCAGGTGGGCGGCTACGAACTCCAGGCGGCGCTGGTCGAGTTGATCTCGCTGGCCGAGGACTATCCCATCACGCCCAAAGAGCATGGCGTCGAGTTCCTGATGAACCACCGGCACCTGTGGCTCCGCAGCCGCCGCCAGTGGGCCATCCTGCGCGTCCGCAACCAGATCATCCAGTCCATCCACGCCTTTTTTCAGGAGCGCGGCTTTATCCAGATGGATGCGCCGATCCTGACGGGCAACGCCGTCGAGGGCACCACGAACCTCTTCGAACTCGACTACTTCGGCGACTCGGCGTACCTGACGCAGAGCGGCCAGCTCTACGGCGAGGCGATGGCGATGGCGATGGGCAAGATCTACACCTTCGGCCCGACCTTCCGCGCCGAGAAGTCCAAGACGCGCCGCCACCTGACGGAGTTCTGGATGATCGAGCCCGAGATGGCCTTCTACGACCTGGCGATGAACATGGACCTGGCCGAGGCTTTCCTGCAACGCATCGCCGCCGACGCGCTCGCAAAGTGCCCCGACGAACTCGCCCAACTCGAACGCCAGCGCGCCTCGCTCGAAGCGACCGCCGAGGGCAACTTTCCGCGCCTGTCGTACAGCGATGCCGTGGAGCTGCTCAAGAGCGACCGCACGCGCGCCATGCTCGACGAGCGCGAGTCCGCCCGGCGTGTCGAGAAGGAAGGGCTGGAGGAGGAGCGCGCCGCGAACCAGAAAAGCTACGGGCAGGCCAAAAAGCACGAGAAACGCCGCATCGACGCCCGCGAGATCGAGATCAACGCGCGGCTGGCCGAGGTCGACGAGGAGCTTCGCAACCTCCCGCAATGGCGCGCCTCCGCCGAGGCGTTCGAATGGGGCAGCGACTTCGGCGGCTCCGACGAGACGCTCCTCACATGGCACTACGACCGCCCCCTCATCGTCCACCGCTACCCTGCCGCTGTCAAGGCGTTCTACATGAAACGCGACCCTGACGATGACCGCCTCGCCCTCGGCATGGACGTGCTCGCGCCCGAAGGCTACGGCGAAATCATCGGCGGCGGCGAGCGCGCCACCGACCTCGACTTCCTCAAAAAGCAGGTCGCCGAGCACGGGTTGCCCGAGGAGGTCTTCGGCTGGTACTTCGACCTGCGCCGCTACGGCTCGGTGCCACACGCGGGCTTCGGCCTGGGCCTGGAGCGCACCGTCACGTGGGTCTGCGGCCTGCCGCACCTGCGCGAAGCCATCCCGTTCCCCCGCATGATGGGCCGCCTCAGCCCGTGATCCTTTTTGTCTGAATGAAGCTCTTTTCGCTCGCCTTTCTCCTGGCCCTCACGCCCGCGCTGGCGGCGCAGACCGTTCCGCTGCAACTGTGGGATCACGTCGTCGGCACGGAGATCCTGCACAACGCGACGCTGCCGGAGGGCACGGACGTGTGGATCGTCACGCGCAACGAGGCGCGGGCGGTGCGGCTGCGCGAGGGTTACGGCGACATCATCGCCGGGCTGCCCGCGGCCACGCGCGACAAACTCGGGCCGGGCGGGCGCACGCGTGGCACCTATCCGCGCACGGCACGCGCCAGAACAGGCTACTACGTCCTCGCTCAGCTGCCTGACGGACGCCTCTTTCAGAGCTACGTCAAAACCGGCGACGCGGGGATGCAGCCGGGCTACGACGACGTGCAGACGGGCCGCATCTCGATGGGGCTCGTGCCCGAGCGCGTCGCCCCGCGACTCCGCGCCGTGCTGACGAACGCACCGCCCGACGTGCCCGCGACAAACCACACGGCGGCACTGCCTGACGAACCCCTCGCCGAGACTCCCGGCACGCCCGACGGCGTGGCGCTGCCTGCCTTCGAGCAGGCGCTGCCAGACACGTTCAGTTCTGCGCCGGTACCGCTGGCCGAGGTAGAGGACGATTTCGTGTCCGCTCCGTCCGACGTAATCGCGGCGGAGCCTGCCGAACCTCGTGCGCCGCGGGGCTGGCTGTGGTTGCTCGGCGGCCTGCTCCTCGGAGCCGCTGCGGCGTACTTCGGCACGGCGGCGTACTACGAGCGTCTCCTCCGGCGGCAGCGCGAGAACATGATGCGCTACGTCCCGGCCCCCGACGCGGTGGGCGAGTGGGAGGAAAGCGCGCGCTCCGACGTGCCACCGTTCCTGCCGACGACCGTGGCGGCGCTCACCGAGATGGGCGCGCTCGACGAGAGAGAAAATGAGGCCGACGTTCCTGCAGACTTCGACGCGCCGGGCGAAACGGACGCACGGCCCTGAACGCTCTGTTCGCCGTCGCCTGGCTGCTACCAGGTCTGGTTGCGCTGTTGCCGTTTCCTCCTCTCGGTGGAGGGGAAAATGTCAAGGGTGCAGTCGGCTCGGTGTCACGCAGGCCCGCAGTGCGCGAAAAAGTGCAAACAAAAAACGGGCGCACCCCCCCAGATGCGCCCGTTTACTCCTCCTTATCGACCTCCCCTCGGGTGTAGATCACCGAATCTTTAGGTGACCTCCTTCCTCGTATATAGGGAGTACGGAGCGAGTCGGATTTTTCAGGGTCGGATCGAAAGTTTTTTTTGCAATCGACCTGCACACGCTCCGAGAGCCAAAAAAGTCATTCGATGGGGTGCCGGACGTAACGCCGCCGTCCATGCGCGGGGGCGTTCTGGAACGGCAGTTCAGCAGAGGTTCATCCGTCGCGCCACGCGCGTGAGCGCGGCGATGGCCGCGTCGATCTCGTCTTCAGTCGTGTCCGGGCCGAGGGAAAAGCGCAGCGCGGCGGAGGCGGTGTCGCGGTCGAGGCCCATCGCCAGCAGGACGTGGCTGGGCTGGATTGCGCCGCTCGTACACGCCGATCCGGACGACACCATCACGTTTTCCATGTCGAGGCCGAGCAGCAGCATTTCGCCATCGACCGCGCGAGGGGCAGGAGGGAAGGCGATGTTGAGAATGTGCGGCGCGCCGCCGGCGGGGGAGTTGACGACGAACGCCTCGCCGAGTGCCTGCCGCAAACCTCCGAGCAGCCGCTGACGCAGCGCGCGCAGATGCGTGCTCCACGCGGCCTGCTGCGACGTGGCGCGTTCGACAGCCACGGCCAGTCCCGCGATGGCAGCGACGTTCTCGGTGCCGCCGCGCCGCCCACGTTCCTGCTGTCCGCCCGTCTGCACGCTCGCGCAATCGACCCCGCTCCGCACGTAGAGCGCGCCGACGCCCTTCGGCCCGTTGAGCTTGTGGCCCGAGAGCGAAAGCGCATCGACGCCCAGCGCCCTCACATCCACCGGCAGATGCCCGATGCTCTGCACCGCGTCGGTGTGGAGCAGCACGCCCGCCGCGCGGCACACCTCGGCGACAGCGGCGAGGTCGGTGACGGCTCCCGTTTCGTTGTTGACGTGCATGAGCGACACCAGCCGCGTCTGGGGCGTGATCGCGCCTCGCACCGCTTCTGCCGATACCGCGCCGTCCGCGTCGGGCGTGAGGAAGACACAGTCCACGCCCCGGGCTTCGAGTGCGTGCGCGGTTTTCAGCACCGCCTCGTGCTCCGCCATCGACGTGACGAGGCCGCCCTTTCCGTCATCGAGCAGCCCGCGCAGCGCGAGGTTGTCGGATTCGGTGCCGCCGCTCGTGAAGATGATCTCGCCGGGCTCCGCGCCCAGCGCGTCCGCCACCCGCACCCGCGCCTCCTCGACGGCGTGCCGCGCCGCCCGCCCCTGTCGATGCACCGACGACGCATTGCCGAACCGCTCGGTGAAAAACGGCAGCATCGCCGCCAGCACGTCCGGGTGCAGTGGCGTCGTCGCAGCGTGATCGAGGTACGGCATGGCGGTGAACGTCGGAAGGGGAAACGCGGAAGTACAGAAAGGGCGAGCGCCGAAGGTGCGGGGTAGGGATGCGCCACGCCACGGCCCTGTGGGGATTCATCGAATGCGTGGGGGCGAGGAGGGGTTCATCCGGGCACGCGGATCGTGCAGCGGCATTCGCTGTAATAATCGTGTCAGCGCGGAGCCTGCGCGCGAGGCAGAGCTTATCCGCTTTTTCCTTTTTCCGGCAGTTCCCTTCGTGCTCCACGCAGTTCGTACCACCCTTTCGCAACCCGATACCTTGGATAAACTCGTCATCCGCGGCGGCACCCCCCTCACCGGCCAGATTGTCGTCGGCGGCTCCAAAAACACGGCGCTGCCGCTCATGACGGCTGCTGTGCTGGCCCCTGGCACCACCACGCTCACCAACATCCCCGCGCTGCGCGACGTGTACACGTACAGCAACGTGCTCCGCGTCTCGGGCGCGCACGTAGCGTTCGACGAAGCCGCCAACACCGTCACCATCGACGCCGCGCGCGTCGAGTACCCGGAGGCCCCGTACGAACTCGTCAAGAAGATGCGGGCGTCGTTCTACATGCTCGGCGCGCTGCTGGGCCGCTGTGGCCAGGCGCGCGTGTCGATGCCGGGCGGTTGCGCCTGGGGGCCGCGCCCCGTCGATCTGCACATCGAAGGGATGAAAGCCTTTGGTGCCGAGGTGTCGCTCGACGAAGGCTACGTCGTCGCCACCGCCCCCGGCGGGCGTTTGCCGGGCGGCACGTTCCGCCTCGAACCGTCGAGCGTCGGGGCGACGGTGAACCTGCTGCTGGCCGCCGTCACCGCGCGGGGCGGCTCGCGCATCGAGAACGCCGCGATGGAGCCGGACGTCGTCGTCTTCGGCGAGGCGCTCCAGGCGATGGGCGCGACGATCAGCGGGCTCGGCACCTCCACCATCGAGATCGAAGGGGTGGACGAGCTGCGGCCCGTCACCTTCGCCAACACGCCCGACCGCATCGAACTGGGCACCTTCATGATCACCGCCGCGATGGCGGGCACGCCCGGCACGCCCATCACGATGACCAACGCCGACGCGCGCCACCTCGGCAGCGCGTTTATCGAGGCGTTCGAAGAGACCGGCGTGCCCTTCGAACTCCACGACGACCGCGTCGTCGTCACGCCCAACGGCGAGGTCAAGCCCGTCTCCATCGAAACGGACATCTACCCCGGCTTTCCGACGGATCTGCAGGCGCAGTGGACGGTGATGATGGTGGGCGCGAGTGGCCCGTCCGTCGTGCGCGACAACATCTACCTCGACCGCTTCGCGCACGTGCCCGAGCTGCTCCGCATGGGCATCGACGCTCGTCTCAAGGGCAATGCCGTCCACATCGCGGGCAACCAGACGTTCCAGAGCGCGACGGTGATGAGCACCGACCTGCGCGGCAGCGTCGCGCTCGTCATGGCGGGGCTCGTCGCGAAAGGCGAGACGCACGTGCTCCGCATCTACCACCTCGACCGCGGCTACGAAGACCTCGAAGGACGGCTGCGTGGGCTGGGCGCGAACGTGCGCCGCGAGCAGTACGAGGAATTCCCGACGGTGACGGAAGCGGCGTGAGAAGGGATCGGTACGGGGTGCGGGGTACGATCTCCGTCTGTCGGGAGATTCGCCGCCATGAACCCGCGTACCCCTCTGTACCGCGTACTCCCTATGATCTGCAACCGCACCGAGAAGGGCTGGGAAATCATCTACCAGCGCGCCCACGGGCTGCTGGCGGCGCAACTCATCGCGGCGTGGAACACCGGCGAACGGCCCGAGGCGTGGACGGAACTCCTCACCGCCACGGCGCAGCACGACAACGGCTGGCAGGAGTGGGAGCCGGGCACACGCCTGACCGGCCTCGGCACGCCGCTGTCGTTTCAGGACACGCCCGTCGAGGACCTCGTCGCGCAGTCGGAGCGGGCGGTGCAGCGCGCCCGGCACCAGAGTCTGTGGTCGGGCCTGCTCGTCTCGACGCACGTGCAGCACCTCTACCAGGCGCGAGCGGAAGCGCCGCTGCGCGCGATGCTCGAAAACCAGACGGCGCTCAGGCAGGCGTGGCGCAAGGCGCTGGGCGTGCGGCAGAAGGACGTGGACGCGGATTACGCCTACCTCCTCTGGGGCGACACCTTCTCGCTCGTGCTGTGCTGCCGCAGCCTGCCCTTCGGCGAGCGGCGCATCGAGATCGAAACCGTCGGCGGCACGCGCTACGAAACCTGGTGCCGCGCCGACGGCACACTTGGCGTAGAACCGTGGCCCTACGCGCTCGGCGCCTTCGAGGTAGGCGTGGACGTGTACCACCTCTCGCAACTCACGTTTGCCTCGGAAGATGAACTCGCCGACGCGCTGATGAACGCCCGCCCCGACCGCCGCCGCTGGACACTGAAGCGTGGCTGAGTCAGGCTGCGGCGAGCGCGTCGAGACGGCGGACGAGGTTTTTTGCGGCCTGCTCGTGCTCGGGCTTCATCAGCACGCTGCGGAGCACGCGGGCGTGGGGCTGGTCGATTTCGAGGCCAGGGAGGGCACGGGCGAGCGTGCCGGAGGCGACGCGGTAGACGCTCACGAAAATGGGATCCTCCACCGCCATCGCGTCCTCGAAAATCTGCTGGCTGGCGGCGTCCACCTCGCTCGCCGAGGCACGGCGCGGTGCGTAGGTGACGATGTCGAGGTCGGGTGTGGCGCGTAGCGGGACGAGGTGCTCGCTTTCTGCGAGGGCGTCGGTGAAGTAGTGCGCGGCGCGGAGGCAGGCGGCGAGGATGAGGCCGAGGCCCGCGTCGGCGCGCAAGGGCAGCAGGTCGAGCGTGAGCCAGAGCGCACCCGCAGCCGCACCCGCGCGGCTGCACTCGAGGCTGATTTCGCCCAGATGCAGCGCATCCGAGGTGAAGTAGGTGTACGGCGAATCGTGCTTGTAAAAGCGCCCGACGGACGGATCGCGGAAAAGCACCGCGCCGCAGCCGTAAGGCTGGAGGCCGTGCTTGTGCGGATCGACGACGACGGAATCGCAGTCGGCAATCGCTCGGAAGCGCCGCGCCACCTCGGGCCGGAGCGGGCCGCTTTCGTGCGCGAGCAGGCTGAAAAAACCGCCGTACGCGCCGTCCACGTGGACGCGCGCGCCGTGCCGCCGCGCCAGCGCCACGATCTCGTCGATGAGATCGACGGTGCCCGTGCCCGTCGTCCCGCTCGTGGCGATGACGGTGCCGACGGTGCCGGTTTTGAGGAGCGTTTCGAGCGCGTCGAGGTCCATCGCGTCGCCCGGCGTCGTGGGGACAGTGTGGTGCGCGAGGCCCAGCACGTGCGCCATCCGGGCGTGGGTGTAATGCGCCGACGCACTTGAGGCGACGCCCTTCTCGGGGTGCAGCGACCGCGCCACGAAGAGTGCTTCGAGGTTGGCAATCGTGCCGCTGCTCGTCAGGTGGCCCAGCGCGTCACCGGGCAGGCCGAACATCGCTGCCAGCATCGCCACGACTTCCTTCTCCATCTCGCTCGTGGGCGGGCCGCCGTCGAGCGCGTGGTTGTTCGGGTTGATGAGCATCGCCGCGACGTAGCCCGCGATGGCCGCCGGGTGGGGCGGCTTGAGCATCTGCCCGGCGTAATCCGGGTGGAAAAACGGGTAGTTGCCGCGCAGCTTTTCCGTGTACCGATCCAGCGCCGCGTGCAGCGCCTCGGGCGCGACGGCCAGCGACGGGTGGCTTTCGTAGGGGCGGTACGACGATTCCCAGTCGCCGATTTCGTCCAAGCGCGTGGCCGAGGGCCGCTTTGAGCGCGTCGCGGTTCATGCGTGTACGGGCACGGAGGGCTTCTTCCACGTCAGCGCCATCCCCACGGCACCGATGATCATCAGGATGATGGAAATCAGCACGGCCTGCGTGATCGTCGCGCCGAAGACTTCGAGCGGGTTGTTCACCCGGATCTGCTCGATGACGAAGCGCTCCAGCCCGGTGAAGACGAGGTAGAGCGAGAACAGCCAGCCTGACTTGAACGGGTGCTTGCGGAGGGCCCACAGCACGCCGAACAGGAGGGCCGCCATCGCAAACTCGTACAGCATCGTGGGGTAGACGCCGTCGGCGACGGTGCAGATGCTGGCGTCCATGCCCTTCGCCTCCATCTCGCGCGCGGTGTAGGCGATGGCGTCCGGGGTGATGATGGAGCGGTCGAACGTCTCGCTCCACAGGAAGGCGGGGATCCAGCCGGGCTTGTCGGCGAGGCGCGAGCAGATGCCCCAGTCGCCGTCGCCCGCGAGGTAGCAGCCGATGCGCCCGATGCCGTAGGCGAGCATCAGGCCGGGCGCGACGGCATCCGCCACGGCGGCCACGGAGAGCCCTTTTTTATGTACGTAGTAGACGATGCCCGCGCCCGCCACGATGAGGCCGCCGTAGAACGTCAGCCCGCCCGTCGAGAAGATCATCCCGAGCGGGTCGCGCGCGAAGCTGTCGAGGTTTTCGAGGATGTGGAAGAGCTTCGACCCGGCCACGCCGCCGATGAGGGCGATGATGGTGATGGGGCCGGTGAGGACGCCCGGATCGGCCAGGACCGTCTTGCTCGCCCGCCGCGCGCTGGCGTCTTTGTCCGGGTTTCGGACGGCCACCTTCGGCAGCAGCCCGAGCGCGTGCTTGCGGCTGAGTTCGCGCTGAAGGAGCGAGGCCGCCACGAGAAACGCCACCGCCACCATCGCACCGAACGAGTACAGCGGAATGGGCGACTCGATGCCGAAGAGCGTGTCGAGGATGTCGGTCAGGCGTGGGTACATGGGGGGCGGGGGAAGGGCGACGGGTGAAGGGTGGCTGGAAAGAAGCCGACGAATGACGCGTGGCTATCCTCCAGCTTCCAGCCGCGTCAGGTGGGCCGACAACGTGCTGAAGGGCACCTCGGTTTGCTCGCCCGTGGCCATGTCTTTGACCTGCGCGCGGTCGGCGGCGAGTTCGTCCTTGCCGACGATCACGACGCGCGGCGCGCCCGAGCGGTTGGCCTCGCGCATCTGCGCTTTCACCGACGTGCCGCGCAGGTCGTAGCTCGCCGCGATGCCCTCGCGCCGCAGGATCTGCGCCTTGCCAAAAGCCCACCGCGCCGCCTCGTCGCCCAGGGCCACGAGAAACACGTCGGGCGTGGAGGCACCGGGCATCGTGACGCCCGCCGCGTCGAGGGCGAGGAAAAAGCGCTCGAAGCCCGCCGCCATGCCGACGGCAGGCACGGGCGTTTTGCTGCCCAGTTCTTCCGCGAGCCCGTCGTAGCGCCCGCCGCCGCCCAGCGCGCTCTGCGCCCCGAGCGCGTCGGAGTGCAGTTCGAAGGCCGTTCGGCCGTAGTAATCCAGCCCGCGCACGAGAAATGGATCTTCGACGAACGCGATGCCCGCGTCGGTGAGCAGGGCGCGGACGGCGTCGTAGTGTTCGCGGGCGTCGTCGCCGAGGAAATCCGTCAGGCGCGGGGCGTCGTCGAGGAGTCGGCGTTCGCGCTCGTCCTTGGTGTCGAGAATGCGGAGCGGGTTGGTGTCGAGGCGCTGGCGGCTCGTTTCGCTGAGGTCGTTCTGGTAGGGCGCGAAGTAGGTTTTGAGCGCGTCGCGGAAGCGCGGGCGGCTGTCGGCGTCGCCCAGCGTGTTGAGGTGGAGCGTCGTCGCGCCCACGCCGAGGGCGTCGCAGACCGTCATCAGAAACGCGATGGTTTCCGCATCGGCGCGCGCATCCGGGGTGCCGATGATCTCGCAGCCAAACTGGTGGAACTGCCGGAAGCGGCCTTTCTGTGGGCGCTCGGCGCGGAAGCACGGGCCGCTGTAAAAGAGTTTCTGCACGCCGCCGCGCTGGTCGAGGCGGTGTTCGAGAAAGGCGCGCATCACCGGGGCCGTCACCTCGGGCCGCAGCACGTACTGCGTGTCGCCCTTCTCGAAGGCGAACATCTCCTTCTGGACGATGTCCGTGGCCCCGCCGACGCCGCGCGCGACGAGTTCGGTGGGTTCGAGAACCGGCGTGCGGATCTCATCGAAGCCGAAGCGAAGTGCCACATCGCGGACGACGTTCTCGGCCCAGCGCCACGCGGCAGACGAAGCGAGGTCGGAGCCGCCCGTGCCCTGCGCGACGGGCAGAATGTCGAACGTGCCGGGGATGTGCTGGAAAAGAGTGCTCACGGGAGGCCGGGAAAAGGGGTCGGCAAAATACGGAGGGCGCGGTTCTGCCGCGTGAGAACAGAGTGAAGGGGGCGCGCTCGAATCCGCCATAGCCTCCCTGTGGTGGCACGTTATGCGGATCTGGATCCTGTTTCGCGCCGCACCGAGAGGCGTTTAGCTCTTGCACAGGCAGGGTTTAGGATGTAATGTGCAGACGTGTTATCTGGATCTGAATCCGCATAACCACCCCCTGAATCCGCTTAATTACCTGTTATACGCCTTTCGCATTGATCAACATCGGCAGCAATCACCACCGAGAGGTATTCGCTCAGTTCGGGGCTGCGATGTTCCAGTGCCAGAATCTTGAACGTCGCCTCGCCCTCATGCTGGCGCTTATCGAGTCGCCAGGGCCGGAGCGAGGTTCGCGTGAGGAGCTGCAAGACTTGCTCGACAACCTGCACAGCCAGACGCTGGGAACGCTGATCAAGCGGTACCGGAAGTCTGGGTTAATCCCTGAGGGCTACGAGCCGCGACTGCGGGAGGCCCTCGACCTGCGCAACCTTCTCGCTCACCGCTACTTCGCCGAGAATGTCGATCTGTTCGTCTCGTCAGCAGGCAGAGACGACATGATCTCGAAGCTGAACGGACATGCCGCTTGGATACGTGAGGTCGAGCAAGAGCTAGCCGCCTTCACCAAGCAATGGCACCCAAAGCACAGGATTACAGCAGAGGCAGTCCAGGAGGCAGAGGCAGCAATCATGAAGGGCGGCGTATAACCTGCGGCTGCAGGCCGACAACGGGCTCCAGCCCTCTTGCTTCGTCCGGCCCTCGGCGTCTACGTTGTCTTTCCCACCATTCGCGGTCGCTGCCCGTTGCGGCTGAGCGGTCACTTGCTAGCCTGCCTTACACCGATGTCATTGGCCCTCCGTGTCACCTGCGTTCGCACCTGTGTCGTCGCCCTGGCTCTGCTTCACACAGCACAGGTGTCCGCGCAGCCTCAGCCTTTCCAGGGTGCCCCCGTCCACACTGTCGCGCTCAACGGGATCGAGATGGCGTACCGGGAGGTGGGGGCGGGCGAGCCGCTCGTGCTCCTCCACGGCTTCGGTGGCTGCGGCGAGGAGGCGTGGGCGCCGTTCGTGGACACGCTCGCGGCACACTACCGCCTCATCTTTCCCGACCTGCGCGGCCACGGCCAGTCGACCAACCCGTCCAGCCAGTTTACGCACCGCCAGTCTGCGGCCGACGTGCTGGCCCTCCTCGACACGCTCGGCATCAAGCGGGTTCGGGCGATGGGCATCAGCACGGGTGGGATGACGCTGCTGCACGCCGCGAAGGCCGCGCCCGAGCGGTTCGAGCGGCTCGTCGTGGTGGGCGTGGGCACCGCCTTCACCGACGAGACGCGAGGCTGGGTGCGCGAGACGACGCTGGAGGCATTGCCGCCCGAGGTCGCCGCATCCTTCCGCGCATGCGCTGCGCGCGGCGAGGCGCAGGCCGCCGACCTCGCCCTTCAGTTTGCCCGCTTCGCCGACGCCGATGAACCCGACCCGTTCGCCCCGGCCGACCTCTCGGGCACCCTGGTGCCGACGCTGCTGGTGCAGGGCGACCGCGACGTGTTCTTCTCGGTCGAGCAGATCGCCGGGATCTACCGCTCGTTGCCCGATGCACGGCTGTGGGTCGTGCCCGGCGGCGACCACGTGCCCATTTACGACCCCATCGTTCCGTTCGCCGCGACGGCCCTCCGCTTTTTCTCAGGCCTCTGATCCAAACCACGCGTGCTCTTTGCCACCCTCGCGTCGGCCGCAGCTGCGCAGCCTCTCACGCGCGACGGAGCAGGGGCCATCAGCGAGTGAGCCCGCGTTCGGCGGGCTCATCCACGGCTGCATACCGAAGCAGGACTCTACCGTCTTGCCTCGTTCAATCTGCACTGCTTACACTGCTTTATCCCACTGCCGGTACACCCTGCGCGGGTGAGCGGCCCTCCTGTTTCTACGGCTTCAACCTTCTGAGGAATCTCCATGCGCCTCGTCGAACGCCGAACCTTCCTGCTCGCTGCGCTGGCGACCGGCCCACTCGCAGCGTGCGCCTCTGTGTCGCGCCCATCGCGCGCCCAGAGAAAGCCTGCGGGCACGCTCGTCCGGGCAGGCCAGGACCGCACGGGCCACCCTCGCCACGTCTTCGGCGGTCTCCGCATCGACGCGAAGGTGTCGCCGGAGGACACCACCGGCGACCTCTACATCATCGAGCACACCGACGAGGCCAGAGGCGGCCCTCCGCGCCACGTGCATCACGCGCAGGATGAGTGGTTCTACGTCCTGGAGGGCGCGTACCACATCGAGATCGGGGAGGAGCGGTTCGACCTCGGCCCCGGCGACTCGATCCTCGCGCCGCGCACGGTCCCGCACGTGTGGGCGCACACGAGCGAGGGAGAAGGGAAGCTCATCATCGCGTTCCAGCCCGCCGGTCAGATGGCGTCGTTTCTGGACGCGCTGGCGGAGATGGGAAGTGCGCCAGCGCCGGAGAAGATGGCGGCCCTCTTCGCCTCACACGGGATGACGATGCTGGGCCCTCCGTTGCCGGTCGGGTAAGATGCCTCGGCCGCAGAAGCCGCCGCCGCACGCCGACGAAACGCTCTGCCGCGTGTAGCGGAGGAGCCGCGATTTCCTGCTACCGCCAGAATCCTTATTCGCGCATCCTGATGGACCACTCCAGCAGAGGCCGCCTCTCAGCCTTGCGAATCCTCCTCGGGGTTCTCCTTGGGATCGTCGCGCTCAACGCGATCGCTGGCGGGTACTACGCCTTGAGCGGTGCCGCGGACGTCCCGGTAGCATGGTTGGATGGCAGTCCTTTCTCGACCTACACCATGCCCGGCATCGTCCTCCTCGTCGTTGTGGGAGGATCGGCTGCCGTAGGAGCCGTCGCCGTCTTCGCGCAGAAGCCCTTTGCTCGCCGCTCGGCCCTTGCAGCCGGGGTCGTTCTGCTGGGCTGGATTGGGGTGCAGGTGTCGATCATCGGATACGTGTCGTGGTTGCAGCCCACGATGGCAGTCGTCGCGCTCGTGATCGTCGCACTGGGGCTTCTGCTGCCGAGAGCAGTTTCCCCTGCATAGGGTTTTCATCCATCACGCTGCACGGGTCATGCGGTATGCGGCCCAACCTGTGGCTGCACGCTGGCGAAACGCTCCCCTCTTGCGTCAATCTTCAGCGCTTCCGTGCTGCGTTCGAGTGGCTCATCTCGCGGTCGCTGACGCTGTGCCTCGCGGGGATGGGGCCGTGTTCGTTCTGGCTTGACAGGGCAGTACGTGGCCCGGTGGCGGCTCGTCGCCTGGGGGCCGCGCCGCCACCGCATCCGTTCGGGTTCGTTTTCCGAGAAGCCTCCTGCCGCGCCCTGTGGCGGGGGGCTTTTCCGTGATGTGGAGGCTACCTTTTCCCCTTTGCACGCGCCGTCTGCTGATCCCTCGTGTCCACGCCTCCTCCTGATGCTCGCGCCGACCGCGCCGCCGAGAGCGACGGCGCGGCGCGCTCGGAGCTTCGCCAGTACCTCAACGTGCGGCAGGAGCGACGCAAGCTGTTCCCGAGTGCGCTGCTCGTGGGTGCGCTCGCGGGCAGCATGGCCGTCGCCTTCCGCATCGTGCTCTCGACGGGCGAAAAGCTGCGCGGGCTGATGGTGGCGTGGAGCCAGGGCCTGGGCTGGTCGGGCGTGGTGTGGCCCATCCTGTGGGGCACGTGCGGAGCCGTCGCGGCCGTCTGGCTGACGCGGCGCTTTGCGCCCGAAGCGGCGGGCAGCGGCATCCCGCACCTCGAAGCTGTGCTGCACCGGCTGCGCCGGATGCGGTGGCGACGCCTGCTGCCTGTCAAGTTCGCCGGGGGCGCGCTGGCGCTCACGAGCGGCCTCGCCCTCGGGCGCGAAGGGCCGACGGTGCAGATCGGCGCGGCGACGGGCGCGGCGGTGTCGGACCTGCTGCGCGTGTCGCACCGCGACCGCCAGACGCTCATCGCCTCGGGCGGCGGGGCCGGGCTGGCGGCGGCCTTCAACGCGCCGCTCTCCGGGCTGGTGTTCGTGCTCGAAGAGGTGCAGCGCGACTTCCGCCCGATGGTGTTCGGGGCGTCGTTCCTGGCGGCGGCCACGGCCAACATCATCGCACGGGCCGTTTCGGGGCAGTTTCCCGTGTTCACCGTGCCCGCGTACCCCGTCTCGTCGCTCGTGCTGCTGCCCGCGTTTGCCCTCGTGGGCATCCTGACGGGTGTGCTCGGGGCCACGTTCAACAAGGGCGTGCTGGCCACGCTCGACGCCTTCGGCGGGCTGGGTGCGCGCAAACGGATGGCGGCCGTCGCGCTCGTGGGCGCGCTCGTGGGCGTGGCGGCGTACGTCGCGCCGACGAGCGTGGGCGGGGGTCACGACATGGCCGAGGAGGTGCTGTACGGGCGTATGGTGCTGTGGATGGTGCCGCTGTGGCTGCTGCTGCGCTTCGGGCTGACGCTGCTCAGCTACGGCACCGACGCGCCAGGGGGCATCTTCGCGCCGCTGCTGGTGCTCGGTGCCCTCACCGGCCTCGGCATCGGGCTCATCGCACAGATGGTGTGGCCCGGCTTCGTCCCGTACCCCGGCGTGTTCGCCGTCGTGGGGATGGGCGCGTGCTTCGCCGCCGTCGTGCGCGCCCCGCTGACGGGCATCGTGCTCATCCTCGAAATGACGGGCAACTACGCGCAGATGCTGCCCTTGCTGGTGGCGTGCTTTTTCGCCTACGTCGTGGCCGACAAGATGGGCGTGCCGCCGCTCTACGAGGCGCTGCTGGAGCGCGACGTGGCGCGGCGCGGCGTGTCGCTCGATACCGAGGAGCCTGCCGTCGTCGAGTTCGAGGTGCAGCCCGGCGCGCCGTTTGCCTACAAGTACGTCCGCGAGCTGGGCCTGCCGCCGGGCTGCGTGCTGGTGGCCTGCCGCATGGGCGACCACGAGTGGATTCCGACGGCGAGCACGCTCTTGGAGCCGCATGTCCGTATCACCGCGGTCATCGCGCCCGAGGCCGAGAACGGCTTTGCCCTCCTGCGCGAAGGCTGCGAGGGGTGACGCACGCGCGAGCAGGGTGAAGGGGGGCTGTCACCGGCGAGTACCGTCCTTGCGCTCCATCATCCTTTTCACGCCATGCCTGCCGCACCCCTTCCCGAAGCTGCCGTCTACATCGCCGCGAGCCTCGACGGCTTTATCGCCCGCCCCGACGGCGACATCGACTGGCTGACGGCGGTGGGAGAGGGCGACGGGGGCGATTACGGCTACGCGGCGTTCATGGCGACCATCGACACGCTCGTGATGGGACGTAAGACGTTCGAGAAGGTGCTGACCTTCGGCGTGTGGCCGTACAGGGGCAAGCGCGTCGTGGTTCTCAGCAGCGGAATCGTTCGCGTGCCGGAAAAACAGGCGGCCAGCGTCGAAGTGCTCTCGCTCGATCCGGCGGCGCTCCTGCAGCACCTCGGAGCCACCGGAACAGAGCGTGTGTACGTCGATGGCGGGCAGACCATCCAGCGCTTTCTCCGAGCCGGGCTCCTCCACGAGTTGACCCTCACCCACATCCCGATCCTGCTGGGGGCGGGCATCCCGCTGTTCGGGCACCTGCCACACGACGTGGCGCTCTCGCACGTCGAGACGCGGTCGTTCTCGAACGGACTCGTGCAGAGCCGCTACCGCATTGCCGCGTGACGCAAAAACGTCCTCACCCCGCGCAACTCGGCCCCTCGATCCAGAACGCATCGGTGCGGACCGTGCCGCCGTCGGTGACGAGGTCGATGCGGATCTTCAGCGGCGCGAGAAACGCGTTCGTGTAGCCCTTCACCGAGAACGTCGGCTGGAGGTCGAACGCGGCCGACCGCCCCGGCGCGATCTCGAGGATGGGCGTCAGCGCAAACGGGTACGTTTCGGAACGGCCCTCTGCCCGCCAGTCGCACCGCCGTTCGACGGGGTGGACGTACGTGGCGAGGGGTTCGAGCAGCCCGGCCCCCGCGCCGCCGCCGGCCTCGCCGCCGTCCTCGAGCACGACGTACCGCACGTCGGTGACGTTCAAGTACGTGTCGGATGGGTTTTTCAGCGTGACCGAGAACACGAGCGCGTCGGTAGGCTGCGGCGGGGTGCAGGCGGCGACGAGGTCGCTGACGCGCGCACGCTCCGCAGGCGATTCGATGTCGGCCCACTCGTTGCGGGTCGAGTAGGCGATCTGTGCGCCCAGCGGCGTCATGTCTCGATCCACGAGGAGTTGGCGACGGACCTGCCGTGCGTAGTCCGCGCGCGCGTCTGGATCGTCGAGTTCGGAAGCGCGGCCCCGGTGGCCGTCCATGTAGGCCAGCATCGCGGCGAGCACGTCGGCCTCTTGCAAGAGCGCGTCGCAGCGGGCGTACCAGCAGTCGTCGCACGGCGCCCCGGCGGTGAAGCGCGCCGTCGCCGAGTAGTACCGCTCGCCTTCGTCCCACGGGAGCGCGGCAGTCGTGAAGGTCGATTGATCGGACAGCGCGAACCGGACGAGGACGGGCGGCGCGTTGCCGGACGAGCGCGTCTGAACCGAGTCGTCGGGCGTAGGCGTGGGGCGGTCGGTGGCGAGCACGGAGAGGAGCAGCGTGTCGGTGAGGCCGCCTGCACCCGTCACCCGCACCACCGTCCGACCGGCGGACACGCCCACGACGCCGCCGGTCGCCGTCGCGCGCGCCACGGCAGCGTCGTCCACCGACCACGAAAGGGACGCATCGCCGAGCGCGTAGCCGTCGTCGCTCAACACCGCCGCCGGGATGTGCAGCGTGTCGCCGACCTGCATCGACGCCTGCGCGCGTTCGAGCCGCACCGAGGCGGCTACGGGCGCGAACACCGTCACGTCTGCGTGCCCTTTCGAGAACCAGCCGAGGGTGGCGGTGATCTGCGCGGTGCCGGGTCGGCGCGCGCGCACACGCCCGCCGCGCACCCTGGCCACCGATGTGTCGCTCGAATGCCACGCATCGGGCACGACCGCCTCGCCGTTGGAGAGCGCGGTGAGTTCGGCGGTGCGTCCCACGGCCACGCGCAGCGCAGCGGGGTCGAGGCTGATGGGCTTCGACGCGCCCAGCACCAGCCCGACGGCGCTGATGAGGGCCACGAGCACCACGCCCACGACGACCGCCCACGCACGCTTCGTGGTGAACAGCGGGCGCTTCGGCTTGAACAGGTAGCCGTCTGGCGCGCGCATGAACAGGACGGGCGTGGCCCATTCGAGCGAATCCGGGCGGGCGTCGTAGATGGCCTTGCGCCCCGCACCCAGCGCGGCATCGACGGGCTGCTGGTGAGCCAGCGCGGTGTAAAAGCCGTCGGCAAACGCGATGGCGGCCTGGTCGGAGATGGGAAACTGCATCGCCAGCACGGCGGGCATCCCGGCCATGACGAGGGCAGAGGCGACACCCGCGAACGGGTCGAAATCGGCGCTCTCGGTGGCCCTCGCTGTCTCGCAGGCATTCAGAAACACGAGCCGCATCGAGGGCACGTCGCGCAGCAGCACGCCCAGCGCCTGCCCGGTGACGGGTGCGGCTTTGCCTGTCGCATCTTCGAGCAGCAACACGCCCAGCCCCGTCGCGTCGTCGAAGCCCCCGTGGCCCATGTAGTGCAGCACGTGGTACGGCTTGGCGGCGAGCGCGCGCAGCAGCGTGTCGCGCGTGGCGTGGTCGAGGAAATCCACCTCGACGGCCTCCAACTGCGCCCACGTCTTTTCGATGAGCGCGCGCTCTTTCTGCAGGTCGAGGCCGTCGGTGCCCGCTGGATTCGCCAGCACCACGAGCACCCGCAGCGGTTCGGTGAAGGGCGGCAGTTCGTACGGGCGCTGCACGTCGAGGTAGCGGACGACGGGGGTCTGGGCCGACAAACTCAGGTACTCGCGCGTGGCGTGGAAATAGAGCATCTCCCACGGCAGCCCTGCCAGGTGCGCGAGGTCGCGGTTTTCGGGGTCGATCTGGAGCTTGATGCGGAGGCCCTGCGCCTGTGCCTGCGTCATGCCGAGGCTCTTGTCGAACAGGGAGCGGACGGTGCCTGCGAAGAGCGCGTCGAACAGTTCGCGCCCGACGTCCTTCGGCGCGGACGGCACCTCGGCCTGCGCGATGTCGCGGTGGGTGTCGCCGCGCACGAGCGCCTGAAGCGTCGTGGGCGTGGCGGTGGCGTCGCCCGGCGGCAGCAGCGGCAGCGTGTCGGTGCCGCCCCCGGCAGGCGACTGCACGACGGAGACGCGGTAGCCGTTTTCGACGCGCGCCTCGATTTTGACCCAGAAGTCTTTGTAGTCCATCGCGGGCGAGGGGAGAGGGGAGAATCTCACGACCAGCGCCCCACGTGCCTACGGCCTGCACAGGGCGGTACTACGGTGCCAGAAAGTACGATGCGCGCGTCACTCGGTGGGTTCGCCGCCACCCTCGACGCGCCGCACCTGCGCCAGCACGAACGCCAAGTCGTCGGGCAGCGGCGCCTCGAACCGTACCTCCTCGCCCGTGCGCGGGTGGACGAAGCCAAGGGCGTAGGCGTGCAGCGCCTGCCGGGGCAGCGCCTCGAACAGGTTGCGCCAGAACGCCAGCCGCCGGGCCGTGCGAGGACCGCGCCGCAGTTCGGCGCCCCCGTACGTCGCGTCGCCCACGAGCGGGTGGCCGAAGTGTTTGGCGTGGACGCGGATCTGGTGCGTGCGGCCCGTCTCCAGCTCGAAATTCCAGCCACGCGGTGTGGGCGTGCGCTTCGAGCACCTCGTAGTGCGTGATGGCGTGTTTGCCGGTTTCCGGCTTGACGACGGCCATCTTCTTGCGGTCGCGCGGGTCGCGGCCCAGCGCCGTTTCCACCGTGCCCGACGCCTGCTCGGGCACGCCCCAGACGAGTGCGCGGTAGCGGCGATACACGGTGTGCGCCATGAACTGCCGCGCCAGATGCGCGTGCGCCACGTCGTTCTTGGCGACGACGAGCAGGCCCGACGTGCCCTTGTCGATGCGGTGGACGATGCCGGGCCGGATCACGGGTGCGTCGGCGTGGGACGGGTGGACGTTGACCGTCGAGAGCCCCAGTTCCTCGTCGTCGGGTTCGTCGTCCTCATCGTCCATCGACAGCGCCCCCGCGCCGACGTGGTGGAGCAGCGCGTTGACGAGCGTGCCCGTCCGGTTGCCGTAGGCCGGATGCACCACCATGCCCGCATCCTTGTTGACGACGATCAGGTCGTCGTCTTCGTAGACGATGTCCAGCGGAAGGTCTTCGGGCGCGGCGACGAGCGGCGGCGGGCGCAGCACGCGGCACACGAGCGTGTCATTGGGCTGCACCTTCTGCGCCACGCGCGTGACGACCTTCCCGCCCACCGTCACGCGCCCCTCGCGGATGCCCGCCTGCACCTTCGCGCGCGTCGCGTTGGCGATGTGGTTCGTCAGGTACACGTCCAGCCGCTCGTACTCGCGGTAGCCTGGCGGCACCTGCACGGTGAGCGGGTTTCTTCGTGGGGTTCGGTCATGGGGTACAGGGTACGCATCGGGTAGGTAGAGGGTACACATGGGGAACGGAGTGATCGGCTGCAAGCGGAAAGGCCGTCCCCTGTACCCGCTCCCTCTCAGGCTCCGTATGTCGCCACCGCGTTCAGCACCGCGTCCATCTCCTCACGGGTGTTGTACCACGACGGCGACAGCCGCACGAGGCGGTTCCGCACCGATGCCTGGATGCCGCGCCCGTTCAGGAAATCGAAAAGCCCGTCGGGGTCGGGATGCTGGAATGTCACGATGCCGGAGGTATGGGCGGGGTCGGCGCTGCCGTAGAGGTCGAGGTGCAGCGCCCGGAGGCCGTCGCGCAGGTGGGCGGTGTGCGCGAAAATGCGGCGCTCGCAGGCAGCGGGATCTGCTTCCTCGTAAAGCCCCAGCGCGGCGTCGAGCGCGGCAATGCCGATCTGGTTGAGTGTGGCGACATCGAAGCGGCGGGCGTCGGGGTGGAAGGCGAGGTGGTAATCGAAAAAGTTCTCCCAGTCCACCGGGCCGTGGAGCCAGCCCGCGCGGGGCCGCAGCACTTCCTGAAGCGCTTCCGTCAGGTAGAAAAACGCCAGTCCGCGTGGCCCCATCAGCCACTTCTGCACGCCGCACGCGAGGAAATCGACGCCCGATTTCTCGACGTCCAACTCCAGCGCGCCGATGCCCTGGATGGCGTCCACGCACAGGAGCGCGCCGTGGGCGTGGACGCGCTCCGCCAGCGCCTGCACATCCACGCGGTAGCCGCTCAGAAACTGCACGAACGACACCGACACGAGGCGCGTGCGCGGCGTCAGCGCCCGCTCCACGTCGTCGAGCGTGAAGACGCCGTCGCGGTGGGCGATGAAATCTACTTCGACGCCCTTGTCGCGCAGGTGCAGAAAGGGGTAGACGTTGGCGGGAAACTCGCAGCCCGGCACGGCCACGCGGTCGCCCTCCTGCCACGGAAAGCCCTCGGCGAGCACGCCCAGCGCGTCCGACGTGCTCGCGGCGAAGGCGACGCGGCCCGGCGTGGTGCCGAGGAGCGCGGCGAGCCGGCTGAGCGTGCGTTCGATGACGGGCTGGAACGACGCGAAACACTCGATGTCGTCGCCGTGGCGGGCCTGCGCGTAGGCGGCAATCGCCTCCACGACGCGGGTGCTGAAAACGCCCGTGGCCGCGTGGTTGACGTAGACCGTCTGCGCGGTGTGCGGAAACTGCCGGCGGATCTCGTCGAGGGTCATTCCTTGCGGTCGGGCGTGCGGCGTTCTTTCTGGAGTTTCTCGTCGGCCTCGCGGGCGTCGTCGGCGTCTTGCTCGGGGGCTTCCTGCTCGGGCTGCGCCGTAGGGTCGAGTTCCAGTTCGACGAACATCGGGAAGTGATCGGAGCCGTAGGCGGGGCCGCGTTCGAGCCGCACGAGGCGGAAGTGGTCGGAGTGGAAGAGGTGGTCGAGCGGCCAGCGCACCAGGAAATGGTCGGCGTGGAACGTGTTGTAGAGGCCCCGGCCCTTGCGCGGATCGAGCAGCCGGCTCGTCTTCTGAAACAGCGTCGTCGTGCGGCTCCACGCCACGTCGTTGAGGTCGCCCGCCACGAGCGTCGGGCGCGACTCCTCGGCGGCCATCTTGCCCACGACAATCAGCTCAGCGTCGCGCCCCGCCGTCGTTTTGGCTTCCTTCGGGAAGGGCGGCTTGGGATGGATAAAGTGCAGGCGCACCTCCTGCCCGTCGAGCGCGATGGTGACGTGGAACGACGGGACGCCTTCCTCGATGAGGTTTTTCTTTTCGGCCTCCAGAAACGGCTTTTTCGAGTAGAGCAGCATCCCGTAGGTGTTCGGGAGCGCGTTTTTGAGCGTGTGCGGGTAGCGGCTTTCGAGGCGCCTGAACTGCTCTTCCCACCAGCTGTCCGGCTCGTCGAGGATGATGAGGTCGGGATCCTGCGCGTCGATGAAATCGAAGAGGCCGGCGTTCTCGCGGTTTTTCATCAGCACGTTGGCGATGAGCAGCTTGAGCGTCGGGTGGCCGCCCTCGGCGTCCTCGACCTCCTTCGGCCACGCGGGCGTATAGCGCAACACGACGAGGCCGTGGATGAGGAGCGAGACCGCCGCGAGCACGCCTCCGGCCCACGTCATCCACCCGGAATCGTGGAAGACGAGGAGCAGGGCGAGCACCACCGCGCACAGGAACGCCACCTGCAGGCGCGGGAAGTCGAACACGCGGATCCACCACACCTCGTGGCGGACGAACGGGATGAGCGTGAAAATCGCCAGCAGCGCGGCGAGGAGGAACAGGACGAGGCTCATGCGCGCAAGAAATTGTTTACCAGCGAGTTGCCGGACGAGGCCCTTGAATTCCAGACTCAGCAGGTACACGAGCGCACTCGACGTGTCGAGGTTGGTTGTGGCGCAGAGCGCGTCGATGTGAACGGCATCCGTCGTGAGCGCGTCGTAGAGCGTGCGCTCGATGTCGTTGAGATCCGTGAGGTCGGGCGTGGGCGCGGGGGGTGCGGCGGTAGAAACGGCTTCGCCGAGTTCTTCGAGCACGTCGTCGGCGGTGAGGACGAGCTTGGCGTGGCCGCGCTGGATGAGGCGGTTGGTGCCTGCGCCAGAAGCGAGGTCGAACGGCGCGGGCACGGCGAAAACCTCGCGGTTCTGCTCGATGGCCACGCGCGCCGTGATGAGCGCGCCGCCCTTTTCGAATGCCTCGACGACGAGCACGCCCGCCGCCAGCCCGCTCACGATGCGGTTGCGGCGCGGGAAGTTGGGCGCGTCGGGCGCGGCCCCCATCGGGTACTCGGAGAGCACCGCGCCCGCGTCGAGTATCCGCATCGCCAGGCGCGTGTGGCGCGACGGGTAGATGCGGTCCACGCCCGAGCCCAGCACGGCCAGCGTGCGCCCTCCAGCGTCGAGCGCGGCGCGGTGCGCGGCGGCGTCGATGCCGTAGGCCAGCCCGCTGACGATGGTGAAGCCCGCCGCGGCGAGGTCGTGGGCGAACCGCTCGGCGGCCTTGATGCCGTAGTCCGTGGCGCGCCGCGTGCCGACGATGGCGATGGCGCGGCGGTCGGTTTCTTCGAGCGTGCCGCGCATCCACAGGAACGCGGGCGGGTCGTAGATCTCAGACAGCCGTGAGGGCGTGCCGTTTTCGCCGTGGAGCACGAGGCGCGCGCCGACGCGCTCGGCAGCCTCGAATTGCGCCTCGACGGCCGCGTCGTCGCGGAACGCTCGGATGGCCTGCGCCGTGGCGGGGCCGATGCCGGGCACACGGGCGAGATGGTGCGACGGGGCCTGCCGCGCCCGATGCGCGCTGCCGAAGGCCGCCACCAGCGACCGGATGCGGCCCGCGCCCACGCCGGGCGTCAGCGACAGCGCCACGCGCGCACGGCGCTCGTCGTCGGCAGACACGTCGGCGTCGGGGAAGGGCAGCGTGTTCACGACGCGGTGCGGCTGCTTTCGAGCGTCTGCCAGAGGCCGCGCACGAGATCGTCGAGACCGTCGCCGGTGACGGCGCTGATGGGGTAGACGGTCGTGCCCGGCGGCAGCGTCTCGACGATCTCGGCGATTTTTTCCTTCCGCTCGTCCTTTTCGAGCGTGTCGGTTTTGGAGAGCACGACGGCGCTGTCTTTGTCGAGGAGTTCGGGGTTGAAGGCGTCGAGTTCGTCGCGCAGCGTCGCGTACATCGCCGCCACGTCTTCGTCGGTGACGGGCAGCACGTAAAGGAGCACGGCGTTGCGCTCGATGTGTTTGAGAAAGCGGATGCCCAGCCCGCGCCCCTCGCTCGCGCCCTCGATGATGCCGGGAATGTCGGCGAGGACGAACGAGGCGTAATCGCCCACGGCCACGACGCCCAGCGCGGGTTCGAGCGTCGTGAACGGGTAATCGGCGATCTTGGGTTTGGCTGCCGACAGCGACGCGACGAGGGTGCTCTTGCCCGCGTTCGGGAAGCCGACGAGGCCGACATCCGCCAGCAGCTTCAGTTCGAGCGTGACGTTGCGTTCCTGGCTGTCCTCGCCGGGCTGCGCGTAGTCGGGGGCGCGGTTGGTGGACGATTTGAAGAACGCGTTGCCCTTGCCGCCGCGCCCGCCCTGCGCGAGGACGAACCTGTCGCCCGGCTCCAAGACTTCGCCGATAAACTCCTCGGTGTCCGTGTCGCGGGCGACCGTCCCCGGCGGCACGCGCAGCACGATGTCCGTGCCGTCTTTGCCGGTTTTGAGCGCCGTCTGCCCGCGCTCGCCGTTGGGGGCGAAGTGGTGGCGGTTGTAGCGCAGGTCGAGCAGCGTGTAAAGTTGCGGGTCGGCTTCCAGGATCACCGAGCCGCCCTGCCCGCCGTCGCCGCCGTAGGGGCCGCCGCGCGGCTCGTATTTGGCGCGGCGGAACGCCACGGCGCCCGCGCCGCCCTGTCCGCTCCGCACGGTGATGGTGACGTAATCGACGAATTTCAAGGTGGGCGGGGGATTGAAAGTGGGAACGCGAAACGCGGAATGCGAAAAGCGTATATGCCGCTCGCCGTTCCGAAACGTCACCAACATACTGGAAAGCCGGGGACGCTCACAACTGGCGACGGCTTCGGCACGCGGTGGTGTGCCCGTACCTTTGCTCGATCGAGACGTACCGCGTCCGTCAGGACGTGCTACGTCCCCCATCGATCTCCCTCCGAAATTCACAAATCTTCCATGTCCCACGTCACCATTTACACCGACGGCGCGTGCAGCGGCAACCCCGGGCCAGGCGGCTGGGCGGCGCTGCTCGAAAGCGGCGGGCGCGAGAAAGTCCTCAGCGGGGCCGAAGCGCAGACCACCAACAACCGCATGGAGCTGATGGCCGCGCTCGAAGCGCTGCGGGCGCTCACCGCGCCGTGCCGCGCCGCGATCCACACCGACAGCGCCTACCTGCAACGCGCCTTCACCGAGGGCTGGCTCAAACGCTGGCAGCGCAACGGCTGGCGGACGGCCTCCAAAAAACCCGTCGAGAACCGCGACCTGTGGGAGGCCCTCCTCGCCGAAGAAGCCCGCCACGAGGTCACCTTCGTCAAAGTCAAAGGCCACGCCGACGACGCCCGCAACAACCGCGTAGACGGCCTCGCCGTCGAGGCCATGCGCGCGTTGCAGGAGACGCTGGTGTAGCCCGGTGCGACATTCTTTTTGCACAGACGAATAAATGCGCGGAACGGGGCGAATCGAAGCGTTCAGCGACGGCGTGCTCGCCATCATCATCACCATCATGGTGCTGGAGATGAAGGTGCCACACGGGACGGACGCGGCCTCGCTGCGCCCGCTGCTGCCCGTGTTTCTGAGCTACGTGCTGAGTTTCGTTTACGTCGGCATCTACTGGAACAACCACCATCACCTGCTCCGCGCCACCGAGCGCGTGCGTGGGGCCGTCCTGTGGGCGAACCTGCACCTCCTGTTCTGGCTGTCGCTTGTCCCGTTCGTGACGGGATGGATGGGCGAAAACAGCTTCGGCCCGCTCCCGACCGCTCTGTACGGCGTGGTGATGCTGCTGGCCGCCGTCGCCTACTGGGTGTTGCAGAGCACCATCTTGGCGGGGCAGGGGCGCGACTCCGCGCTGGCGGTTGCTCTCAAGGGGGACATCAAAGGCAAGATCTCGCCTGTTCTGTACGTCGCCGCCATCCCTCTCGCGCTGTGGAAACCCTGGATCGCCGGGGTGTTGTACGCGGCAGTCGCGCTGCTGTGGCTCGTCCCCGACCCTCGAATCGCGCGGGCGCTGCGGGACGACCGCGCCGAATAGTCTTCTCCTTCTATGACGCATTCTTCCCTTCGCCTGACGCGCGTTTGCATCGTGATGATGCTCGCGCTCGCGCCCGCCATCCGCGCGCAGAACGGTGCACCAGTGGAGGGCGAAATCCAGAAAACGCCGCTCGTCATCGGCGAGACGTTCACGCTGGAATCGGCGGTGCTGGGCGAGACGCGGCGTGTCAACGTGTACGCGCCTGCGGGCTATGCCGAGAGCGACAGCCTCCGCCTGCCCGTGCTCTACATGCCCGACGGCGGGATCTACGAGGATTTTCTGCACGTGGCGGGCCTCGTCCAGATTCTGTCGCTCAACTACGGGATGCGCCCGTTTCTGCTCGTCGGCATCGAGAACACCGAGCGCCGCCGCGACCTCACCGGCCCCACGGACGTGGCCTCCGACCGCGAGATCGCGCCGCGTGTGGGCGGCTCGGAAGCGTTCCGCGCTTTTATCCGCGACGAGTTGATGCCGACGATCGACAGAGCGTACCGGACGACGGGCGAGACGGCCATCGTGGGCGAGTCGCTGGCGGGGCTGTTCGTCGTCGAAACCCTGCTCGTCGAACCGGATCTCTTCGGCACGTACGTCGCCATCGACCCGAGCCTGTGGTGGAACGACGAGAAACTCGTGGAGGAGGCCGTGTCGCTGCTCGAACGCGCGCCCGCCGCGGGGAAAACGCTGTTCCTCGCCACGAGCAGCCAGCCCGACATTGCCGAGGCGACGGCACGCCTCGCCGCGATCCTGCGCGCCGCCGACCTGAACGGGCTGACGCTGCACGCTATCCACCTGCCGGACGAAACGCACCTGACGATCTACCATCCCGCTGCGCTACAAGCCTTCCGCACGGTGTTCGCGCGCCCGGCGACCGAATGAATGCGCGTTCCGCGCCCGCCGAGCGCATCGGTGGAGATGGCGACGATGCTGAAATCTGGGCGGATGCCTCTGTGGGGTAGAGGCAGCGCTCTTTTGCAACGCTGCTCGCGATAACCCCTGTTGTGGAACGATCGCTACGCGGCTCAGAATGCTGTTTCGCGTCGCACCGAGAGGCGTTTAGCCCTTGTGTCACCGGGCTTCAGGATGTATCGTGCCGCGTGTTATCCGGACATAGATTCGCATAACACGCCGCCGAATCCTCGTAATCACCGGTTCTAGCGCTGTGCTCTGTTCGCTACGCTGGCTTCCCTTAGCTGTCCTGCTAGCCGGATGCACGGGCGACCTCGGCGTCGTGCAGGCCCGGGTCGAAGCCGTCGAGTTGCGCCCCGCCCGTAGCGGGCCCGTGGCCTCAGTCGCCTACTCGTTCGAGTTCAGGTACCAACGCTACCTCAACGTAACCGACGCCCCACGTCGCCAGAGAAGGCCGACAGGTCGGCGACACGCTCTCGGTCCGGGTTCGCTCGCTCAATCCATTGCGGGCAGAGATCGTGCGGGTCATGCCCCCGCCCTTTGAGACGCGCCCACTCAGGTCCTCCTCGGTTCGGGTCGAAGGAGACTCGGCGTTTGTGACTACGCCGGACTCGTGTACCCATCCCTCGCTCTCCGTAGTCGGGGCGCAGAAGAACCCGGCACGGCTGTCCGGCGCCGGGCGCGTCCGCGTTGCCTGTCCGGTGTGCAGCGTCTACTTTGCCTCGTTCACCTGCCCGCCTGCCCGTCGCAGCAGCGCTTAACCGTTACACCGCCTGACAGCCTTGAGGAGTGATCCGATGACAGCCAACGACGACCTCGCATCGCCGCCTTTCTATCATGGCACGAAGGCCGACCTCAAGCCGGGCGACCTGATCGTGCCCGGCTACAACTCCAACTTCGGGAGTGGGAGGGAGGCCGCCTACGTCTACTTGACGGCCACCTTGGACGCGGCTATTTGGGGAGCCGAACTGGCCCTCGGCGACCGTCGAGAACGGATTTACGTGGTGGAGCCAACCGGACCGTTTGAGGACGACCCCAACGTGACCAACACCAAATACGCCGGAAATCCAACCAAGTCGTACCGGACTCGGGACCCGCTCCGGGTTACGAGCGAGGTCGAAACGTGGGAAGGGCATTCGCCCGAGAAGCTCCAGGAGATGCGGGAAATGGTCGCCCGGATGAGGCGACTTGGCGTCGAGGCAATCGAAGACTGAACGCAGCCCGCCGACCGGTAGTGTAACCCAGGGCTGCACGGTGCCGGAACGCACTACTGCCTTGCCTTGACAGGCCCGCTGCGGGCGCTCCGCACAGTGTTCGCACCTCCGGCTACCGAATGAGCGTCCCGCGCCCGCCGAGAGCGTCGGTGAAGGCAGACGCGAACGCTTCGGCCTGTGAGCGGCGCACGGCTACGTCCATCTCGGTCGTGTCGGTGTAGCGCGTGGCGCGCGTCTCGGCGTCGAATTGCGCGAGCGTGTGGAGGGCGGGCGAGGTATCGGCGTAGTCGAAAGCGAGCGTGAAGGAGGTGCGCCGCACGATCTCCCGGAGACCCGCGGCGTCGAGGGCGAGCGCAGCGGCCTCGCCGTAGGCGCGGATCAGCCCGCCGGTGCCCAGCTTGGTGCCGCCGTAGTAGCGTGTCACGACGACGAGCGTGTCGGTCAACTCGCGCGCTTCGATCTGCCGGAGGATGGGCGGCCCCGCCGTGCTGGACGGCTCGCCATCATCGTGGGCGCGGTACACGTCGGCGTCGGGCCCCAGCCGGTAGGCGCTGCAATGGTGCGTGGCGGTGTACTCGGCGCGCCGCCGCTCGGCGAGGATCTCGGCGACGGCGTCTTCGCTCTCGACGGGCCACGCCCGCCCGATAAAGCGCGACCCGAACACCTTCGTCTCGATCTCAGCAGCGCGGGCGACGGTGGCGTACGTGTCGCCGTTCACGACGCGAGCACGCCGTCGTGGAGCGTCACGCCGAGACCGGGGGCGTCGGGCAGGGTGATGCGTCCGTTTTCCCAGACGATGCCGCCGTCGGTGACGGAATCGCGCATGAGCAGCGGCGCGTCGAGGTCGACGAAGTCGCACAGCGGGGCGAGGTGGGCCGCCGCCGTCACGGCCACGCCGCTCTCGACCATGCAGCCGATCATGACGGTCATCTCCAGCGCCCGCGCCAGCGCGATCCACTTTTGCGCGCCGTGCAGCCCGCCGGATTTGGTGAGCTTGATGTTGATGCCGTCCGCGCCGCCGTGGAGGCGCAGGATGTCCCTTTCGGACTGCACGCTCTCGTCGGCGATGAGCGGCGGCAGGCCGTCGGGCAGCTTCTCGCGCAGCCGGTGCCAGTCGTCGAGATTTTCGCGGTGGAGAGGCTGCTCGACGTACATCACCCCGATCTCGGCCAGTTCCTGCGTGCCGCGCACGGCTTCGTCGACCGACCACGCGCTGTTGGCATCGACGCCGAGCCGTGCCTCCGTGCGCGCCCGCACGCGCCGGACGATGTCGACGTCGCGCGCCACGTCGCCCGTCCCCACTTTGAGTTTGAGCACGGGCAGGTGCGCCACGGCCTCGACGGCGCGGTCGAGATCGGCGTCGCTCTCGGGAATCGACAGCGTGAACGACGACGTGGCGATGCGGCCCGGATCGAGGCCCCACAGCTTCCACAAGGGCAGGCCGAGGGTTTTGCCCCAGTGGTCGTGCAGGGCGATGTCGAGTGCGGCGCGGGCAGGTGGCGTGCCCGCAGGCAGGGCGTCGAGCGCGTTTTGCAGCGAGAACGGAGAGCCGCCGAGGCTACCGGCGTCGATGCCGCCGAGGTAGCGCAGCAGGTCGTCGCCCGAGTAGGGGTAGTAGGGCACCCGCGCCCCCTCGCCGACGCCGTCGCCGACGCGCACGAACACGCTCTCGCGCGTCGATTCCGCGCCGTGGGCAATGCGGAAAGGGGTTCGCAGGTGGTGCGTGTACAGGCCGAAAGCGTAGTGCATGGCGAAAAGCGTCAGGCGCGCGGCGGCGCGAAGCGGAGGGTGACGGTGTGGCCCGTCGCGGCGCAGACCGCGCCGAGGTCGGCGGGCAGCGTGGTGGGCGGCAAAGAGGGCAGGACGTACGTGCCGTCGGCGACGAGCGCGATTTCGAGCGGGAGTGCGGTGCCGGGCGCGGCGCGCAGCGTGAGGTGGCTGCGGGCATCGGCGCGGCGTGCCCCTCGGGCGGCGGCACCGTCCACGAGGCGCAACGTGGCGAGCGCGCCCCAGCCTGCGGGATTCCAGCCAGCGGGCACCTCGGCGTCGAGCACGACCGTCCCCGGCTGCACCGGCAGACCGGCGCGGCGGCTCAGTTCGCGGGCCCCGCGCTCGGCCAGCAACGCGCCCACGCGCCCCAAGCCCGCCATCAGCGTTTCGACGGCGCGGGCGAACGAGGCGGGATCGGTGGCCGGCACGCGGGCGAGGGCGTCTGTACACGACAGCCACACATCCACCCGCGCGTCGCCGTCGGGCGGTGCGGTGCGGGCATTGCCGGTGAAGGCGAGGCGCGTGGCGTGCGCGGCGTCGAAGGCGCTCGAAAGCGCCGCGTGGTACGACGGCGGCTGTTCGGCATCGCAGGCGAGCGCGGCGTGCAGATGCGTAGTCTGATCCAGCACGAGCGGCAGCGCGGCGAGCGCGGCGCGGTCGGTGGGCGAGGCGAGGGGAGAGGTCGAAAACCCGTCGAGCCGGTCGAGGCCCGTGTCGGTGGCGGCAGCATCGAGCAAACGAGCGAGTTGGACGAGGCTGTCGGCGTCGTGGCCTCCGGCAAACGTCGCCAGCGGCGGCAGCGCGAGGCGCGTGGCAGGCGCGGCGAGGCCGAATGCCTGCGCAGTGTCGGCGACGGCGGCGGGCAGCAGCGAGCCGTGGCGGCGCACACGGTCGTAGGCACGGGCGCGCAGCGTCGGCGCGTGGCGCGAGGCGGCCTGCGCCATCGGCAGCGACAGCCCCATCCAGCGGACGACGGGCGGACCGGCTGCCAGCAGGCGCGCGAGGTGGGCGGCGGTGAGGTGCGTGGCGCGCATCGTCAGGCGTCGAGAAGGGCGGCGGCGACCGCGCCGTGGTAGAGGGCCAGCGTGGCGGCGTGGCGTGTCGCCACCTCCTTCAACCCGGCTTCCACCTCTGCCGCATTGCCTGCGGCGGCGACTTCGACGCACACCATCGCGCCCCCGCTGCCCGCACGCTGCACGACCTCCAGCGGTGAAAGATCACGCGCCGCCAGCACCCCGAGCAGGTCGGCGAGCAGGCCGGACGAAGCCGGTCCGGCAGCGACGAGGAGCAGCGTGTCCGAGGGCAGAGCGGGCGCGGACGGGTGCGCTTCCTCGAATACGACGGCGGCAACGCGCTCGACCTGTTCCGCCGTGGCGGCAGGCCCGAGCGCGTCGGAAACGCGGCGTACGATGCGGTGCAGATCCATCTTGGGGAAGGTCGGATTTCGGAGGTCGGATTTCCTTCGGGAAGCTTCGCTTTCGGAAGTAGGGGCGCAACGCCGAATGCCCCGCGCGGAAATCGAAGATCGGTGGTAGGGACGCAGCGCGCTGCGCCCTGTGGAAACACGGTGCGCCTTGGGTAGGCGCGCGCCAACGGCAGCACCAGAACGCAATGTGGCCCAGACGTTACCCCGGCGCCCGAAAGGTAGGGCACCGGCATTCTCCCGCGTCCGTTAGCGCGAAAAACCCGCTGACCATGCCCGACCATCGCCTCGCCCTCACGCTCGAACCCGGCACCATGAAGACTGCCGAGATTGCAGGGCGCGAGGTGCTCGTGGCGCGCGTGGGCGACACCTACTACGCCGTCGAGCCGACGTGCTCGCACTACGGTGCCCCTCTCGTGGACGGCGCGCTCGTGGGCGACCGCCTCGTGTGCCCGTGGCACCACGCTTGCTTCCACCTCACCACGGGCCGCCAACTCGAACCGCCGGGGCGTGACGACCTGGCCGCGTTTCCCGTCCGGCAGGACGGCGGTGAACTCGTCATCACGCTGCCCGACGAAGAAATCTCCCACCCGATGCCGCCCATGACGACGGCGCATCACGAGGAGGACACCCGCACCGTCGCCATCGTGGGTGCGGGCGCGGCTGGGCTGCACGCGGCGCAGGAACTGCGGGTGCAGGGCTTCGAAGGGCGGATCTTCCTCTTCGGGGCCGCTGCCCACGAGCCGCAGGACCGGACGATGCTCAGTAAATCCTACCTCCAGAGCGCGGACGAGAAAGACTGGCTGCCGCTGCGCCACGCGCCGTTTTTCCAGGAGCACCGCATCGCCCTCTGGCTCAACCGCGCCGTCGCCCGCTTCGACGCCGACTCGCGCACGCTCTACTTCGACGACGGCTCGCCCTTCGAGGCCGACGCTGTCATCCTCGCCACGGGAGCCACGCCACGCCAACTCGACGTGCCAGGAAGCACCCTCGACGGCGTCTTCACCCTGCGCGACACGCCCGACGCCGACGCCATCCGCGCTTACCTCGACGGCCGCCGCAACGTCGTCGTTGTCGGCTCGGGCTTTATCGGGATGGAGGCCGCCGCCTCGTTGCGGCAGCGCGGGCTGAGCGTGACAGTCGTGTCGCGCGACGCGGTGCCGTTCGCGCGCACGCTGGGCCAAGACGTCGGGCGGCGTGTGCTGGGCCTGCACCAGTCGCACGGGGTACGCTTCGTGGGCGAGGCCACCGTCGAGGCCCTCCAGGGCGACGGGCGCGTGCAGGGCGTGCGCCTCTCGACAGGCGAAATCATCGACGCCGACGCCGTCGTGGTGGGACTGGGCGTCACGCCCGCTACGGAGTTCATCGAGGGCGTGCAGCGCCAGGACGATGGCGGCATCGTGGTGGACGAAAGGTTGCGCGCCGCGCCGGGCGTCTACGCCGCGGGCGACATCGCCGCGTTTCCACTGTGGATGACGGGCGAGCGCGTCCGCATCGAGCACTGGCGGGTGGCCGCGCAACTCGGCCGTGTGGCCGCGCGCAACGCCCTCGGGCAGGACGCGCCCTACCGCGGTGTCCCGTTTTTCTGGACGGCGCACTTCGACCTCAACCTCCGCTACGTCGGCCACGCGGGGGGCTGGGATGAAATCATCTTCGACGGCAACCCGGCGGACGGGCCTTTCATCGCGTATTACGTGCGCGAGGGGCACGTCTACGCCGCCTGCGGCACCGGGCGCGATACCGAGATGGCGGCGCTCCACGAGCTGATGCGGCGCGAGGCGCTGCCGCCGCTCGGCGCCCTCCGCTCGGGCAGCGCCGACCTGCTGGCACGCGCCCGCGCGCTCGGCGTCGAGGCGTAGCATGCAGAGCGCTGAGGCGCGTAGTTTGCGCGTATGAACACCCTCCCCATCGCTGCCCGCGGCGTGCTGCGCCGCTACGCCCTGTTGAGCATCGCCGTCGCGCTGCTCACGATGGCGCTCAAGGGGATCGCGTACGTGACCACCGACTCGGTGGGGTTGCTCTCCGACGCGCTCGAATCGCTCGTTAATCTCGGCGCGGCGCTTCTGGCGCTCCTGTCGCTCCACGTCTCTGCCCGCCCGCCCGACGACGGTCACGCCTTCGGGCACGACAAGGTCGAGTTCTTCGCTGCCGGGCTCGAAGGGGCCCTCGTCCTCCTCGCCGCCATCGGCATCGCGTGGGCCGCCATCGCCCGCTTCTTCTCGCCCGTCGCCCTGCAAGACATCGGGCTGGGCAGCGCGCTGGCGGTGTGCGCGGCGCTGGCCAATGGGGCGGCGGGCTACGCCATCCGAAAGGTGGGCCGGGAGCATGGCTCGCCCACCCTCGAAGCCGACGGTGAGCACCTGCTCTCCGACGTGTGGACGACGGCGGCGGTACTCGCCGGGCTGGTACTGGTGCGCCTGACGGGCTACGTGGCGCTCGACCCCCTCGTCGCGCTCGTGATGGCCGCCGTGATCGTGCGGACGGGGCTGCGGCTCATCCTGCGCTCCGTGGGCGGGTTGATGGACGAGGCGCTGCCCGAGGCCGAGCAGCAGGCGATGCACGCGGTGCTGGGCCGCTACCAGGCGCACGGCATGGACTACCACGCGCTCCGCACGCGCCGCTCGGGGGCCCGCCGCTTCGCCTCCGTCCACATCCTCGTGCCCGACACGTGGACGGTCGCGGAGGGGCACGCGCTCTGTGAGGCCCTCGAAGCGGACCTGCGCGCCGCCGTGCCCGCGCTGTCCATCATCACCCACCTCGAACCCCTCGGCGACCCCGTCGCCCTGCAAGACATCCCGCTGGATCGGTAGGGAATGGCTAATTGCTAACGCTGGGAAGAATCCACATTAACGAATTGAACAATCCGATAGGGATCCATCAGCCGTTGTTTGCTTGCTCGTTCCACAACTCGTGGAGGACCGAAGGGAGCGACACGGGGCGTCCCGTTTGCAGGTCGATCCACACCATCGTGGCCTGGCCAGTGGCGCAGAGGGTGTCCGGCGCGTCGGCGCGGTAGACGTCGTAGTGGGTGACGACGGAGGAGCGGCGCGGGGCTTCGGCGCGCAGGTCGAGGCGCAGCGTGGCGGGGTAAACGACGGGTTTCTTGTACGTGCAGGCCGCGTGTGCCACCACGAACCCGCGCCCGCTGCCCCACAGTCCTGGAACGCCCTTTAGCCACTGGATGCGCGTCTCCTCGAAATACCGAAAGTAATGGGCGTTGTTGACGTGTCCGAGCGCGTCCATGTCGCCCCATCGAATGGGCAGATCGAAGGAAAAAAGCAGCCGCGTATCGGGCATAGAAGAATGGGTAACTGGTGACTGGTGAAGGGTAATCGGGCACCGGCTTTTTTGGCCCCCGAGCCCCCAGTCACCCGCCTCAATACAGCAGCATCGAGAAGCGGCGGCGGTGGGCGCGCGTGACGTCGTGGCCGGGGCCGAGGAGGGTGAAGAGGGCCACGCCGAGTTTGCGCGGCGCGTCGTCGGCGTAGTAGCGGTCGGCCTGGAGGGCGTCGAGGACGGCCTGCGCCGCGCCGTCGAAATCGCCCGCGTCGAGGTGCTGAAGGGCGCGTTCGAGTGGTTCGCGGCCCGGCCCCTCGGGAAGGGCGTCGTCGCGCTGGAGGGCCCGGAGCGTCGTGAGCGTCTCGATGGCCTCGGCGACCTGCCCGTATTCCGGCCCGGCACCTTGCGGCCCGGCGAGCAGCGCGTGGGCGCGGTCGGGGTCGGTAAAGGCGAGCGTTCGGGCCAGCGCCGTGCGCGCCTCACCGAGGTCGGGGTCGGCCTCGTGCGCCTGTTCGAGCAGGGCGCGGGCCTCGCCGAGCAGTCCAGCATCCAGCAGCGGCTGCGCCTGCCGGACGAGGGAGCGGGCCTCGGAGGGGAGGTTGTCGCCCAGCCACTGCTTCACGGCGGCAGCGGGCAGCGCGCCGGTGAACTCGGCTACCACCTGCCCTCGGTGGAACAGCTTGACGGCAGGGATGCCACGGATGCCGAAGCGCTGCGCCAACTCGGGGTGCGTCTCGGTGTTGACTTTCACGAGCGTCCACGCCTCCGTGTCCTGGGCCAGCGCGTCGAGCGTGGGGCCGAGCACGCGGCAGGGGCCGCACCACGGGGCCCAGAAATCCACCAGCACGGGCGTGTGGTGGCTCGTCTCAACAACGTCTTCGTCAAAGTTCAGAACCCGATTTTCCATGCGGCACGTTGGCGGCTTGCTTTTCTGATCCACTCTGAATGCTTCCATGAACGCACGCACCGCGCGGTGGTTTGCCGCCTTCGTCCTCCTCCCCCTCGTGGCGTGTGAAAGCCCTGTTCCGCCACTGGAGGACGCGCCTGCCTACGACGCCGCCGCGGACTCGCTGCGCTTCTCCGGCGAGACGCACCTGCGTAACGTCCGGCAGCTCACCTTCGGCGGCAACAACGCCGAGGCGTACTGGAGCCCGGACGACCGGCAACTCATCTTCCAGAGCGATTGGGACCGCATCAACAGCCAGGGCTGCGACCAGCAGTTCGTGATGAACGCCGATGGGACGGCGCTCTCCGACACGGCGCAGTACCGCCTCGTCTCGACCGGCGAAGGGCGCACGACGTGCGGCTACTTCCTGCCCGATGGCCGCGTCATCTACGCCTCCACGCACGCCGCCTCGCGTGCCTGCCCCGATCCCGTCCGCGACGCCTCGGGGCGCTACACGTGGGCCATCTACCCGAATTTCGACATCTACGTCGCCAACGCCGACGGATCGGGCATCGAGCCGCTCATCACCGGGCCGGGCTACGACGCCGAGCCGACCGTCTCGCCGGACGGGCGCTTTATCATCTTCACCTCGACGCGCTCGGGCGACCTCGAACTGTGGCGCTACGAGATCGAGACGGGCGACATCGTCCAGATCACCGACACGCTTGGCTACGACGGCGGCGCGTTCTTCTCGCGCGACTCGCAGAAACTCGTCTGGCGCGCGTCGCGGCCCGCGGGCGAGGCGGCTGTCGAGTACCGCGAGCTGTTGGACAACGACCTCGTGCAGCCGGGTGAGATGAACGTCTTCGTCGCCGACATCGACGGCCAGAACGTGCAGCAGGTGACGGATCTGCCGGGGGCCAACTGGGCGCCCTTTTTCCACCCGGACGGCCAGCGCATCCTGTTCTCGACCAACCACCACACGCTCGACGAAGGCGGGCGCGAGTTCGACGTGTTCATGGTCAACCTCGATGGCTCGGGCCTGGAGCAGATCACGTTCAGCGGCACCTTCGATGCCTTTCCGATGTTTTCGTACGACGGCAAAAAGCTCGTTTTCGCTTCCAACCGCAACGCGAGCCGCACGCCGTCGCGCGACACCAACATCTTCGTCGCCGACTGGGTGGAGACGCCCGAAACCGTGGACACCGACTTCGAGACCGTTCCCGTCGCGGGTGACGCCACCAACGTCGGCGCGCCTGCTGCGACGCCGCGCCCTGCCGGGAACTGAGCATCGACAAACGGACCTGCTAAAAATGCCTCCAGAAAAACCACCCATTGGCGAGCACGCGGGCAAGCGCGAGGCGGTCGAGGCGATGTTCGACTCGATTGCGCCGCGCTACGATTTGCTCAACCGGGTGCTGAGTTTCGGCATCGACCAGGGGTGGCGGCGCAAGGCCATCGCGTGGCTGCGCGCGGACGCGCCGAAGCGCATCCTGGACGTGGCCACGGGCACGGCAGACCTGGCGATCCAGGCGCTCGACCTCGACCCCGAGAGCGTCGTCGGGATCGACCTGTCGGAGGAGATGCTGAAGGTCGGGCGGGTGAAGGTGGAGAAAATCGGCGAGAGCGCCCGCGTCACGCTCCAGCAGGGCGACGCGGCCAACCTGCCGTTCTCGGACGGGCAGTTCGACGCCGCGCTCGTCGCCTTCGGCGTCCGCAACTTCGAGGACCTGGAGGCGGGATTGTCCGACATCCTGCGCGTGCTCAGGCCCGGTGGGGCGCTGGTGGTGCTGGAGTTTTCCAGGCCGCGCGCGTTCCCCATCAAGCAGGGCTACGCCTTCTACTCGAAATACATCCTGCCCCGCATCGGCGGTGCGCTCTCCGACAACGAGGGCGCGTATGAGTACCTGCCGGCCTCCGTCCAGGCCTTCCCCGACGGCCAGGATTTTCTGCGCCGGATGGAGAACGCAGGCTTCGAAAACACCGAAGCGCGCCCGCTGACCTTCGGCGTGGCGTCGCTCTACAAAGGCTACCGGCCCGCCTGATTGCCTTCAGGTCGCGGTTTCATGCGCGAGAACGGATAGCCGTTGCAGCCGGTGCGCGGCATATCGCGCCGGGCCGTGCGCGTGTTCTCTGCCGCCTCCGCCGTCGGCGCGTCGTAGGTGCTGAGGCAGAACGCCCACGTGTACGGCTCCATGCCGTCGAGCGCGATCCAGTCGATGCGCGTCCACAGTCCGCCGTTGGCATTGGCGGAGTCGTTGCGCGCGATGAGGTAGCCATCTTCAGGATGCCATGCAGCGACGTGGTAGACGGTGCCGGGGTGCTGCGTCCACGCCGCGCCGGTGAGGGTGTAGGCGATGCCGTAATCGTCCTCGAACGCACCGAGTAGTTCGGCGGGCGGCACGCTCGCCGCTGGCTTATTGGTGGCGCAGCCCGCAAGCAGCAGCAGGGCGGCTCCTCCCGCTCGGATGTGCGACATCACGGCGTATCCGACGTCGAAACCTGCTTTGGAAACGGCTCGCTGAAAAACGCATCCGGCACGTCGTACTGCTCGCGCAGGCGCAGGTACTGCGCCTTCATGCTGTCGATGGCCGTCTGATACTGCGCGTCGCCGTAGACGTTGTGGACTTCGAGCGGGTCGGCGCGGAGGTCGTAGAATTCCCACAGGTCGTCCGTGTAGAAGTGGATCAGCTTGTAGCGATCCGTCCGCACGCCCGCGTGCCGCCCGACCTGGTGGATGCCGTGGTCATGGTAGTGGTAATAGACGGCGTCGCGCCAGTCGGCAGGTGCGCGGTCGGTCAGCAGCGGCAGGAACGAGCGGCCCTGCATGTTCGCGGGAATATCCACGCCCGCCGCGTCCAGAAAAGTCGGCGCGTAGTCGATGTTCTGCACGAGGGGTTCGACGCGCGTGCCCGGCGCAATCCGGTTCGGCCAGCGCATCAGGAGCGGCATCACGAGCGCCTGTTCGTACATCAGCCGTTTTTCCGCGTAGCCGTGCTCGCCGGTGAAGTAGCCCTGGTCGGCGGCGTAGACGACGAGCGTGTTGGCGCGGAGGTCGGGGTCGGCGTCGAGGCGGTCGAGCAGGCGGCCGATGTTTTCGTCGAGCGCGTCTACGATGCGGAGATAGTCTTTGATGAACCGCTGGTAGACGTAGCCGCGCATCGCACGCGGACTGTCCAGTTCACCCGCCGCCACCATGCGTTCGTACGCGGCGTTCTGCGGATCGACGGAGGCGTGGTAGGCGCGGAGCTGATCGTCCGTCATCCGCTCGAAGTAGATGTTGTACGCCTTCGGGTCGTACGTGCCGTAGGCGGGAATCGGATTGAAGCGGTCGAGGAAGAAGTTGGGCTCGGCAGCCCAGTGCGTGCGCGTGTCGAGGTCGTCGTAGAGCGTCGGCGGCTCGGGGATCGTCTGGCCCTCGTACTTGTCGAGCAGCCGCAGCGGCGGCATCCGCGGCACGTGCGGCGCTTTGTACTGGACGAGCAGCAGGAACGGTGCGTCCGGGTCGCGCTCCTCGTCGAGCCAGCGCAGCGCCTCGTCGGTGATGAGGTCGGTGGAGTAGCCCTCAACGGTCTCCGTCGTGCCGTCGGCATAGACGAACTCGGGGTTGTAGTAGAAGCCCTGCTTGCCCGCGCCCGTGAGGATCTTGTAGTAGTCGAATTCGTCGGCGGGGCGGCTGTTGAGGTGCCACTTGCCGACGAGGGCCGTCTGGTACCCGGCGTGTTGGAGCAGGCGCGGGAAGACGGTCTGGAGGCTGTCCCACGGCTGGCTGTTGCCGGTGACGCCGTTCTTGTGGCTGTGCAGGCCCGTCAGGATCGTCGCCCGGCTGGGGCCGCAGATCGAGTTGCCGCAGAAGCTGTTGAGGAAGATGGCCCCCTCGTGCGCGATCCGGTCGATGTTGGGCGTCTCGTTCAGGCCCGACCCGTACGCGCTGATCGTCCGCTGCGCGTGGTCATCGGACATGATGTAGACGATGTTCGGACGGCGAACGTCATCTGGCGGCACGTCGGTTTCGCACGCGCCGAGCAGGACGCAGGCGGCGAACAGCAGAAAGCAGGTGCGCGGGATGGAAAGGAGCATGGCAGCAGCGAGCAGGCGAGGTGGGCCAAGATAGACGTGCTCGCTGCTGCGTTTCCGCGCCGCGCGTCACCCCTGGCGCGAGGCCACGTAGGTGGCGGCGTCGGACTCGTGCTCGAACAGCGTGATGTGGTCGAAACGCCCACCGTCGGTCCAGTTGGCCGTCACGTCGGTGTCCTGCGTGAGGCGCATCTCGCCGGTGTCCTTGTTTTCGAGCACCACGAAGCGCGGCAGCGACGGCAGCGCCTGCAACGCCGCGCCGACCTCATCGAACTGCCCGATCTCGACGTGGCCGCGTTCGAGGGAGCGGGATTCGTCGAAGGGGCGCAGGTGGTAGCTCGACTGGTCGGGTGCGTGGACGAGCTGGAGCCGGGGCGCACCGGCGTTCGTGACGTCGCCCGCGTCGTCGGACGTGGCGTCGTCCGGTTCGGGCGCGCGCACTTCGGTTTCGGGGTCGTCGGGCTGCTCCGGGCCGCGGTGCGTGCCGGCGGTGGGGATGCTGTCGTAATCGGCCATGACGTTGAGGGTAGGGAGATGGAGAGATGCGAGCCTCAACGCCCGAGGGGCTTTCCGACGCCCGCGGCGCTGCTACGATCTTGTCTCATCCCGCGTGCGAGTGCGCGTGGAGGTAGGTCAGCATCTCGCGCTGCGCGGGCGTGAGCACGTGGTTGCGGCGCGGCATCACGACCTCGGCCACGCGCAGAAACTTGTCGAGCCGGTAGGGGACGTACGCGCCCGGCTCGCCCCACGAGAACCCGGGCACGAAGCGGTCGTGGAAGCCCGCGCCGTAAAGGTTGCTGCCCACGCCCACGACGGTGCCCGTGTTGAACATCGTGTTGATGCTGCACTTGGCGTGGTCGGCCATGACGAGGCCCATGAACTGGTGGCCCGTATCGACGAAGTCCTCCGCGGCGTAGTCGTAGAGCGAGACGGGGCCGTAGTCGTTGCGGAGGTTGGACGTGTTGGTGTCCGCGCCGAAGTTGCACCACTGCCCCACGTAGGTGTGCCCGACGAAGCCCTGGTGCCCTTTGGTCGAGCACGAGTGGAAGACGGAGGTGTGGACTTCCCCGCTGACCTTGCAGCCCGGCCCGATGGCTGTGCCTTCGATGCTGGCGAGCGCCTTGACCTGGCTCTCCGCGCCGACGAACACCGGCCCGCGTACGATGGCCCCCGGCCACACCACCACGTCGTCGTCGAAATACACCGGCCCGTTGGACGCGTCGACGACGGTGGCAGCGTGGATGCGGCAGCCCTTCCCCATGAAGATGTGGTCGGGTTCGATCAGGAACGCGCCATCCTGCACCATCACGTCCGGGCGCTCGATCTGGCGCGTGCCGCGCATCACGCGCTCGTAGTCGCGGGTGATAGCGTCGCGCACGCCGTGGACGAGGTCGGGGAGGGCAGCGACGAAGGTGGCGTCGGTGACGGTTTCCACCGCGAGGCCATCGAACACTTCAGGTGTCACGGTGTCCGGCAGCGCGAAGCCCTCGGGTACGCTGGCGAGGTAGGCGGCCACCACCGTCTCGTCCTGCACGAGCACCGTGCCTGCGCCGCGCGGCAGCGCCCGGATGCGATCGAGCAGCGGCCCCGCCTCGGGCACGTAGCGCCCGTTGACGAACAGGATGTCGGTACCTGCGGGAAAGCGGTTGACGGGCAGCGCGAATGCTTCGCCCGCCGTTGCGGCGAGGAATGCGCGCGTGTGCAGCACCACGCCGGTGGCGGGCAGCAGCATGCGCAGCGCGTCGAGCAGCGTGTGGATGCCGGTGCGAAGCCCGTACACCGGACGCGTGTCCACGAGTGGACGCAGATGGACGATGTGGGAATCCTCGAAGGGACAGAGCAGCATGGGCGTGGAAAAAACAGGGCAGGAAAGTACGCATCGGAGTGCGTCGTGCGCGGCGTGGACCGGACGCGCATCGCGGCAGCAGCAGGAACACGGACGCCCCGTCCGGGTGTTTCGGATATCCACCCGTCCCTCTGCTCACCCGCACGCCCTGCCGCCATGAAGTTCTTTATCGACACCGCCGACCTCGACGAAATCCGCGAAGCCAACGCCATGGGCGTGCTCGACGGCGTCACCACGAACCCGTCGCTGATGAACAAAGTCGGCGGCGTCAACTTCCACGACCACATCGTCGCCATCTGCGAAATGGTGGACGGCGACGTGTCTGCCGAAGTCACGGCGGTGGACTACGAGGGGATTCTGAGCGAAGGCCGCACGCTCGCCGCGCTGCACGACAACGTCGTCGTCAAAGTCCCGCTCATCCTCGACGGCATCAAGGCCATCAAGACGTTCACCGACGAGGGTATCCGCACCAACTGCACGCTGTGCTTCTCGCCCACGCAGGCGCTCGTCGCCGCCAAAGCCGGTGCGACGTACATCTCGCCGTTTATCGGAAGGCTCGACGACATCTCGACCGAAGGGATGCAACTCGTCCGGCAGATCGTCGAGATCTACGCCATCCACGGTTACGAAACCGAAGTGCTCGCCGCCTCCATCCGCCACCCGATGCACGTCACCGAGGCCGCCCTCGCTGGTGCCGACGTGGCGACGATGCCGCTGAGTGTCATCAAGCAACTCCTCAAGCACCCGCTGACGGACATCGGCCTGGAGAAATTCCTCGCCGACTGGAAGAAGTTCGAAGCCTCGCAAAACGTAACGACGGGCGACGGGCAGTAACGTCTGCCAGGTCGATGGCGCGTCGCTGACTGTGCGCTGATGGCGACTTGGCCGCGACGCTCGCCATGCACAGGGAGATTTCCCTGAGCGACCGGTATAGGCGTCAGCCGCGGTGCATCTCGGTGAGCATCAGCTTTTCGGTGATGGCGTCGGCGACGAGTTTGCCTTCATCTGTCAGTCGGAGGATCGCGCCGTCTTTTTCGATCAGCCCGTCGTCTTCGAGCCAGCGCAGTTCGTCGGATTTCTCGTCGAGCAGATCCGCTCCATAGCGTGTGTCGAGCGTGCCGAGGTCGAGGCCGTCGGAGGTGCGGAGGCGCAGCAGGATGTATTCGTTGGCGAGTGCGTCGAGCGACAGGCGCGTCTTCTCCTCGACGGGGCGCTGGCCGTTCTGCACGAGCCCCTGGTAGCGGCCCAGGTGCGCAACGTTGTGCCAGCGGTGCGCGCCTTTCTCGGGCGGCCCCCACCAGAACGAGTGCGCCGACGGGCCGATGCCGATGTAGCTGGCGTGCGTCCAGTACAGGGCGTTGTGAACGGCGCGCTGGCCGGGGCGGGCGAAACTCGAAATCTCGTAGTGCTCGAAGCCCTCCTGCCGCAGGTAGTCCATCGTAAAACGGTACAGATCCGCCATCGCCTCGTCGGGCGTGGGCGTCGTCAGGCCACGCGCGACCTGCTTGCCGAGCACCGTCTTTTCCTCGACCGTCAGTCCGTAGGTGGACAGGTGCGGCGCGCCCAGCCGCACGGCTTTCTGGACGTTGGCGTACCAGTATTCCTCGGGCTGCTCGGGTAGGCCGAAGATGAGATCGACGGAGAACGACGCGAAGCCGACCTCCTGCACGCGCTCGATGACGGCCTCGGCCTGGAGCGCGGTGTGCGAGCGGTTCATCCACCGGAGGTCGGCCTCGAAAAACGACTGCACGCCGATGGATAGCCGATCCACGCCCGCATCGCGCAGCCCGCGCAGGTAGTCGGGTGTGCAATCGTCCGGGTTGACCTCGAACGTCACCTCGCGCACGTCATCGGCCCGGAAGTGCGTGCGGACGGCGTCGAGGAGCGCGTGTACGTCGGCAAGGGGCAGCCGCGAGGGCGTGCCGCCGCCCACGTAGATCGTCTCCAGCGCCTCACTCGAACCGTAGACACGTCCGTACTCGGCGATCTCGGCCTTCGCCGCCGCGACGAACGGGGCGGGCGACGCTTTCGACGTGACAAAGTAGAAGTCGCAGTACACGCAGCGCTGGGCGCAGTACGGCACGTGGAGGTAGAGAGCGGACAAAGGGAACGGTCGGAAGGGGGAACGCGGAAGGCGGAACGGGCGAGGCAGGTTGGATGGTTGACCCTCGACAGATCCAACACCCCTGCCAACGCTCCCGGACACGCGGCGTTCGGTGCCGGGAGCGCGCTGCGCGACGTACCTTTGGAGGATGAAAAAGACGCTTCGCCATTGCTGCCTGCTCGTCGTCGCGGGCGTGTTCGTCCTGACGGCTACGGCACAGCCCGCGCCCACCGCGCGCGTGGATCGCGCGCCGCTGTTCGAGTCTGTCGCCGCGCTGCGCGACACGCTCCATCACATCGCCGCGCTGCCGGAGCGGGCCCGCGCTTCGGCACTCGACGGGCTGTGGACGGCGCTGGTGGAAGGGCATCAGGTGCCGTTCGCGGTGGGCGACAGCGCACTTTTGCTTTACCGGGGCGAGGCCAACGCAGTCGCGTGGGCGGGCGATTTTACGGGCTGGCAACCGCGCCGCGCGGGCCGGCGGATCAACGGGACGGATGTGTGGACGGCGGCGGTGCGCCTGCCACCCGATGCGCGCACCGAGTACAAAATCGTCGTGGACGGCACGTGGCGGCTCGATCCGTCGAACCCTGTGCAGTCGTGGAGTGGCTTCGGGCCCAACTCGGATCTGCGGATGCCCGCGTACGTCTACCCGGCGGAGACGCTGCCGCGCGCGGACGTGCGGAAGGGCGCGCTCTCCGACCCCATCCGTCTTTCCAGCGACACGCTCGGCTACGACGTGCAGGTGCGCGTGTACACGCCCGCGGGCTACGACACCCTCGATGCGCTCGCCGCGCTCTACGCCACCGACGGCCACGAGTACGCGCCCGACCACCTCGGCGGGCTCATCACGACGCTCGACAATCTCATCGCCGATGGCGAGATCGCGCCCGTCGTGGCCGTCTTTATCGACCCGCGCAACCCGGACAGCCTCGAACAGAATCGGCGCGAGACGGAATTCATCGCCAACCCCCTTTTCGTGTCGTTCGTGGCGGACGAACTCGTCCCGTACGTGGAAGCGCACTACCGCGTTCGGCGCGGGCGCGATGCGCGGGTGATCCTCGGCACGTCGTTCGGCGGTTTCTTTGCCGCGTACCTCGGCGCGACGAGGCCCGACGTGTTCGCGCGCCTCGCCATCCAGTCGCCCGCCTTCCAGTTGCACCCGCAGATTCTCGACGCCTATGCCCACGCGCCCGCCGCGCCGTACCGGATCTCGCTGTCGCAGGGCACCCTGTTCGACGGCGACTGGGCGCGACGATTGCGCGGCGCGCTCGAAGAAAACGGCTACGCGTTCACCTACGCCGAGCGCAACGAGGGCCACGCCTGGGCGCACTGGCGCGCGCTATTGCCAGGTGTGCTACGCTACCATTTCGGCCTCTCGCCCGCGCCGTAGATGCACGCGCTTTTCCACGCCGCGCACGCACACCTGCGGCTCGTCCGCCCGCTGAACCTCGTGATTCTGGTGGCGGGCGTAGCACTCGGCGCCGTGCTCGTCGGCGGGCTGGGCGCGCTGGGCGGAGCATCGGGCCTCGCGGTGTGGCTCGCGGCGCTGTCGGCAGCGTGCGTGGGGGCGGGCGGCAACGCCTTCAACGACCTCGCGGACCTGGGCATCGACAAGGTGAACCGGCCTGACCGGCCCCTGGCGGCGGGGCGCGTGGCGCCGGGAGCGGCGCGTGCGCTGTGGCTCGGGTTGACGGCGGCGGGCGTAGCGCTGGCAGCGGCGGTGTCGGCGTGGCACGCGGGTGTGGCACTGATCGTGGCCGCCATGCTGTGGCTGTATTCGGCGCGCTTCAAGAAGCTGCCACTCGTGGGCAACGTCGTGGTCGCCGGGCTGATCGCGCTCGCCATCGTGTACGGTGGAAAGGTGGTGGGGGCGGGGAGTGGCGCGCTCGTCGGGGCCACGTTCGCGTTCCTGACGACGCTGGCGCGCGAGATCGTCAAGGACGTAGAGGATGAAAAAGGCGACCGGCTCGAAGGGGCGCACACGCTGCCCGTCGCCGTCGGCACGCAGCAAGCGGTGCGGGTGGCGCAGGGGGTCGTCGCCCTCACGCTCGTGCTCGCGCCGCTGCCAAGCCTCGTGCTCGGGTACGAGCCGATTTACCTGCTGGTGGTGCTGGCGGCGGCGGCGTTTCTGCTGGCGGCCCTGGTGCACTTGCACGCGCCCGATGCGCTCCGCCCGGCGAGCCGTGCCCTCAAAAGCGCGATGGTGCTCGGCATCGTGGCGCTCGCGCTCGGGGCACCGCTGTGAGTGGCGTGCGTAAAAGCGCGGCCTCCTCACCCACGCCCTCCGCTTATGTCCGCCCATCTCGCTCCCGACGTGGTGGAGCAGGCACAACGGGGCGACGAGAAGGCGCGCGACACGCTGCTGCGGGCGCTCCAGCCCATCCTCTACCGCTTTTTCCGGTCACGCCTCGGCAGCAAAGACGGCATCGACGACCTGGTGCAGAACACGCTCGTGCGCGTCCACACAGGCCTGGCCGACCTGCTCGACCCGGCGGCGTTCAAGGCGTTTGCAATGAAGGCGGCGGTGTTCGAGTTGCACGATTTCTACCGGGGCCGCTACCGCGCCAAAGAGACGCTGCTCGACCCTGACGCACCGCTGCCTGCGGGGTACGAGAGCGTGCCCGGCGCGGCGCTCGACGTGTCGGATGCGCTCGCGGCGCTCTCGCCAAAAGCGCGGCACATCATGGAACTGCGCGCTTACGGCTACCGCTACGAGGAGATCGCCCAGCTCGTCGAAAGCTCGGAGGCGGCCATCAAGATGCAGGTCAAACGCGCCATCGAGAAACTGCGCGACACGCTACTCGTCGTCCTGCTGCTGTGGATGCCGCTGGCCCCGGCAATGGACGGCGGCTGATCTTCACGCGCCCGCGCCGTTACTTTTTCGCTCGTCGGCGCGGCTAACGCTACGACCGTCAGGCTCACGCTCGTTTTCCATGCCCGATCTCCTCCACGCCGCGCTCTTCCCCGAATCGCTCTCCACCGCCGAGCGCGACGAGGCCCGCCGCGCGCTGGCTGAAGATGCCGATGCGCGCCGTCTCTACGAGTACGTCTCGGCCCTCCAAGACGCCGTTGCCACCGCCTTCGACGACACCACGCCGGATCGAGACGTGCTGGTGCTCAGCGCGCTCGTGGAAGCCGGGCACGCCGATGCGCTGACGCCGGACGAGCAGGCCCGTCTTCGAGAAATGAAAGAGGCCGACGCCTCGTTGCACCCCGCCCTCGGCGACATCCGCCGAGCGATGGCGATGGATATTCGGGCGTTCGAGCAGGCGTGGCAGGAAGAACCCCGCTCCGTGCCCGCGCTGCCGAAACGAAAAGACCGCGTGCCGCAGGGCCGCGCGGCGAAGCCGAGGTGGGCGTGGCGCGTGGGCGTCGGGCTGGCCGTGGCCGCCTTCGCCGCCGTATCGGTCCTGCTTGTGCAGCGTGACGCGAGCTACGTCACCGTCGAGGTCGCGCAGGGCGCCACGCAGACGCTCACGCTCGCCGACGGTTCGACCGTCAAGCTCCTCGGCGGCGCGCGCCTGACCTACAGCGATCCCGACGCCGCCGCCGTCTTCAACCGGCAGGTGACGCTGGCGGGCGACGCGTTCTTCGACGTGCAGCCCGGCAGCCAGTCGTTCGTCGTCCGCGCGGGCAACGCCGAGGTGCGCGTGCTCGGGACGACCTTCGGCGTGCGGGCGCAACCGGCGGAAACCGAGGTGACGCTCGTGGAAGGAAAGGTGCTGTTTTCGCCTGCCGGAGCACCCACGCGAGGTGTCACGCTCGCGCCGGGTGAGCAGAGCCGTCTGACGGGCGACGCCCCCGTTCCCACGCCGCCCACCGCCGTCGAACCCAACGCTGCGCTCGTCTGGGCGGGTCTGTTCTTCTTCGACAACACCCCGATGCGCGACGTGGCCGCCGAGCTGTCGCGTGGCTTCCGCGTCACGATCGAAGTCAGCCCCGCGCTCGCCGATGAGCGCGTCACAGGCACGTTCGACAGCGTGCAGGGTGCCGGGCAGATCGTGAAGGCACTCGCGGAAACGCTGGGCGCGAAAGCCACGCGCACCGACACGGGCTGGAAGGTGGGTGAGTGAGGAGGTTCTACCCTCTCCCTTCGACATGGACGAAATGGGCGTTGGTGAAGTGAACCTTCTCCTCCCGCGTATCTTCGCACCGGTTTACTTTCCCGTCCGCCGGTGCGTCCGCGTCTCTCGTTCTGCCTGTTCGTGTTCGCCCTCGGGCTCGTGGGGATGCTCGGCGGCGTGGGGCGTGTAGAGGCACAGACGCTCCGCATCACGCCCGGCCCGCTTTCTCAGGCGCTGCGCGACCTGGCGCGGCAGGCGCGTGTGGATCTCGTCTACGCCCGCCGCCTCGTCGATGGCGTCGAAACGGGCTGCGTGTACGAGGGCGACAGCGTCGAGGACGGCATCGTGTGCGTGCTGCGCGGGACGGGGCTGGAGGCGCGGCGGGTGCGGCAGGGCCAGTACGTGCTGCGTCGCAGCGCGGAAGCTATCGTCGGCGACGTGCGGCGCGCACCGTCGCGCGAGACCCTCTCGGGGTTCGTGCAGGACGCCTGGACGGGCGAGACGATGCCCGGCGCGCACGTCTACCTCGCCGACCTGAAACGCGGCACGACGACCAACGCGGCAGGCTTCTTCTCCATCCCCGACCTGCCACGCGGCGGCCACCGGGTCCGGATCTCGTTCGTCGGCTACGCCCGCCTCGACACCACGCTGCTCACCCAGTCGCAGCGCAGCGTCGTCCGGATGCAGCCCGGTCGCGTGCAGGGAGGGGGGCTCGTCGTGGAATCGACGCGCGAGGGCGAGGCGCGGCTGCCCGGCCTCGCCGACGTGCCCATCGCCCGGCTCGAAGCGCTGCCCGCGCCCGTCGCGGGGGAGGACGTGTTGCAGAAGCTCGCCTGGCTGCCCGGTGTGGCGCGCTCGGGGGAGGTCACCGGCGGCCTCGTCGTGCGCGGCGGCCAGCCCGACGAAAACCTCTACCTGCTCGACGGCGCGCCCGTCTACCACCCGTGGCACGCCTTCACGCTCGTCTCGACGTTCCAGACGGAGACGTTCAACCGCGTGCGGCTGCACCGGGGCGTGTTTCCCGCCGAGCACGGCGGACGGCTCTCGTCCGTGCTCGACGCCGAGATGCGCGACGGCAACCGCGAGACGCCCCGTGCCACGGCGGGCATCGGGCTGTTGAGCGCGCGCTACGTCGTCGAGAGCCCCATCACGAAGGGCAGTTCGTTCATGATCGCCGGGCGGCGCTCGTACGTGGACCGGCTCATCGGGCGCGAGCACGCGGTCGAGGAAGACGGGCGGCGCGACACGCTGCGGACGGGCTATTATTTCTACGACCTCAGTTTCAAAATCACCTACCGGCCCGGTTACCGGCACCGCCTGTCGCTGAGTCACTACAGCGGCGGCGACGCGCTCGATTTGCGGCTCCCGTTCGATTTCTCGCTCGACCTGTCGTCGTGGCTGCGGCCCGCAGATCTGTTTTTCGAGATCGACCACGGCTGGGGCAACCAGTTGCAGAGCCTTCGCTACCAGTACCTGCCCTCGCCCGAACTCTTCACTACCGTCACGCTCTACCGCACCGCCTACGGGGCGCGCGAGCGCACGCGCCTGCGCCCGACCGACCAGACGACGCTCGCCGTCGATTACCGCGTGCAGGTCGAGGATTACGGTGGGCGGGCGGACGTGGACGTGTTTCCCAGCAGCGATTTCCACGCGCAACTGGGCGCGCAGGTGGCCTCGCGCCGCTTCCGGTCGCTGCTCTACGGACAACTCGAACAGCCCGGCGAAACCGACCCGCCTGGCCTCGAACGCACCTCGCAACACGCCCTCGAAGCTGCTGTCTACACCCAGGCCGATTACCGCCTCGGCGCAACGGCGCGGGTGCAGGGCGGCGTGCGCATCAGCACGTTCGCGCCCGGCTCGTTCGTCCACGTCACGCCCAACCTGGGCGTGCAGGTCGAGCTGGTGCCGCGCACGCTCGTGGGGCGGGTGGGGGCTTCGGGACAGGTGCAGTACCTCCACCGCCTGCGCGACCGCTATTCCGTCCTCTACGACCTGCTCTCGACGCGCTGGATTCCCACAGGTGCGGGCGTGCAACCGGCCACGGGCGCTCACGTCGCGGCAGGGCTCACGTTCACGCCGCGCCCCGGTGTGCGTGTGGACGTGGAGGGCTACGCGCGGCGCATGAACGACATCCTCATTCCCGAGGATGCCTTCCGCGAAAAGGACGGACTGGAAGGGCCGGGCATCGACCTGGGGGCGCTGCTGGGGCAGTACGTGCCCACCAACGGGCGCGCCTACGGCGTGGAACTGAGCGTGCTCGCTGAGAACGCCACGTGGCTGGGCTGGCTCGCGCTGTCGGCGGAACGGTCGCTCCGGCGCGACCCCAGCGGCACTGCGTTCGCGCCGTCCGATTACGACGTGCCACTGGCGGCGAAGGGTGTCGTCCGGTGGAACGGAGGCGGGTGGACGGCCTCACTCAGCGGCGAGGTGCGGACGGGCTACCCCCTCGCCGAGCCGACAGCGCGCTACGAGGTCGGCGACCCCCTCGAACCGGCGCGCACACGCTATCTCTTCCGCCCCGGCCAGAACGACGGGCGCTTGCCCGCCTACGCTCGCCTCGACGCTTCGCTCGGCTACCGCTTCCGCTGGCTCGACGCCGTCTGGAACGCCCGCCTCGATGCCTACAACACCTTCAACCACCGCAACGTCATCGGCAGGCTCTACGACCCTTCGGGCGACACCGTGCGCGTCACCGACCGCCGCGGCCTGCCCATCCTGCCGCTCTTCGAGATCGAGGTGACGATCTGAGGCGACACGTCGATCCGCGTGAAGGGCGCGCTGTTCCATCAAGCGATCCACCGGGCCCATGCACACCGAGAAGGAAAAAATGCTCGCGGGCGAACTCTACGATGCCGCTGATCCTGGCCTCGCCGCCGCCCGCCGCCACGCCCGCGACCTGCTCGTGCGCCTCAACAGTAGCCGCGATGCGGAGGCCGGGCTTCGGCAGGAGGTGTACGCCGAACTGTTTGGATCGGTGGGCACTTCGGTGGCCATCGAGCCGCCGTTCTACTGCGACTACGGCGCGCACATCCACCTGGGCGACCGCGTCTTTTTCAACTTCAACTGCGTCGTGCTCGACCCGGCAGAAGTCCGCATCGGGAGCGACGTGCTCATCGGCCCGGCGGTGCAGATTTACACGGCCACGCACCCGCTCGACTGGCGTGTGCGGCGGCAGTGGGTGGAAGCCGCGCGCCCGGTCACGATCGGCTCGGACGTGTGGATCGGCGGCGGGGCCATCGTCTGCCCCGGCGTGCGGATCGGCGGAAAATCGGTGATCGGCGCGGGTGCGGTGGTGACGCGCGACGTGCCCGACGGCGTCTTCGCGGCGGGCAATCCCTGCCGCGTCGTCCGGGACATCGCGTAGACGCAGCCGCACTCAGAGCAGGCTGGAGAGCGCCTCGTGGTCGTGCGTGTCGAGTCCGTCGAGCAGATGGCCCATCCGGTCGCGCTTGGTCCGCAGGTAGTGAACGTTGACCTCGTTGGGGGCGATCTCGACGGGCACGCGATCCACGATCTCCAGCCCGTAGCCGCCCAGCCCGATGCGCTTGGCGGGGTTGTTGGTCATCAGGCGGAGCTTGCGGAGGCCGAGGTTACGCAGGATCTGACAGCCGATGCCGTAGTCGCGCAGGTCCATCTTGAAACCGAGCGCCTCGTTGGCCTCGATGGTGTCCATGCCCTGCTCCTGCAGTTTGTAGGCGCGCAGCTTGTTCACCAGTCCGATGCCACGGCCTTCCTGTTTCATGTAAAGCACCACGCCGCGCCCCTCGGCCTCGATCTGCCGGAGCGCGGCGGCGAGCTGGTCGCCGCAGTCGCACCGCTTGGAGCCGAAGATGTCGCCCGTGACGCACTGCGAATGCACGCGCGTGAGGACGGCGTCGTTTTCCGTCCAGTCGCCTTTAGCGATGGCGAGGTGAACGTCGCCCGTCAGCGTCTCCTCGAAGGCGATCATGCGAAAGTCGCCGTAGCGCGTCGGCATGTCCACCTCGACGACCCGCTCGATGAGCTTCTCGGTCTGCATCCGGTGGGCGATGAGGTCTTTGATGGTGACGATCTTGAGGCCGTGGGCGCGGGCCATCGCCATCAGGTTGGGCACGCGGGCCATCGTGCCGTCGTCGTTGAGGATCTCGACGAGCACGCCGACGGGTTTCTTGCCCGCCAGCCGTGCCAAATCGACGGCGGCCTCGGTGTGGCCGGTGCGCCTGAGCACGCCGCCCTGCTGCGCCCGCAGCGGAAACACGTGGCCGGGGCGGGCGAGGTCAGTGGGCTTGGTGCTGGCATCCGCGAGGGCGCGGATGGTGGCGGCGCGGTCGGCGGCGGAGATCCCCGTCGTGGTGCCGTGCCGGTAATCGACCGACATCGTGAACGGTGTGTCGAACAGCGACGAGTTGGCCACCGACATCATGCCGAGGTCGAGTTCGAGGGCGCGCTCGCGGGTGAGGGGCACGCAGATCAGCCCGCGCCCTTTCGTGGCCATGAAGTTGACCATCTCGGGCGTGATGTCCTCGGCGGCGGCGATAAAGTCGCCCTCGTTCTCGCGGTCTTCGTCATCCACGACGATCACGAAGCGCCCGGCCCGCACGTCGGCGATGGCGGCTTCTATCGAATCAAAAACGGGCGCGGCGGAAGCGTCGTGGTCAGGCATGGCAGCGGAAAACGAAAGGCGGATGCGGGCTCAACGACCACTCAGGCGGTGGGTTCAGCACGCAAAACGCCCTGCCTCGGAGGGAAGCAGGGCGTGAAGAGGGCGGCGCATGGCGGCTCAGACCTGGATCGAAGCGATGGCGCTCTTCTCGAGCCGCACCTTCATGTTGGAGCCGATATCGGCCAGCACCGACGTTTCGTCCACCTGCGTGACCGTCGCGTGGAGGCCGCCGATGGTCAGGATCTTGTCGCCCTTTTTGACCTCGGCGATCATGTTTTTGCGCTCGGTGTCGCGCTTGCGCTGCGGGCGGATGATGAAAAACCAGAAGACGACGAAGACCAGCAGAAGCGGCAAAAAGCTGATGAGCGGGTTGCCGGGGGCGGCCTGCGGGGCGGCGAGGAGAAAGAGGTTCATGCGGAGAAAAGAGGGTCTGTACCGGCGCTGAAGATAGGACGTGGCTACGGGAAGATGGGTGAAGGGTGAGGGGATAGGCGCGTGCGGGGCGCGCCTCACGCGGTCAGCAAGCGAAGGTAAAAGCCGGGCGTGACGAGCTTGCGGCGCTGCGCCTCGTCGTCGAACATGGAGGAGAGCGCGTCTGCGACTTCGGGCACGCGGGAGGCTTTGCGGATGACGGTGTTGAGCAGCCACCGCCACCGGCTCAAGCGCTGGAGCGCGTGGCTCAGGCGCAACTCGTCGCGCAGATACGCCTGAACATCGTCCGCGTAGCCCTGGAGGAGGGTGGCATCTGCGGTTCCTTTCTGCGCGGCCTCGGCGGCGTAGCGGGCGGCGATCTCGGCGCTGACCATCGCGTTGCCGATGCCTTCGCCCGTGAACGGGTCGATGAGCGAAGCGGCGTCGCCGACGAGCAGGTAGCCGTCGCCCGCGAGCGGGCGGATGCGCGAGCCGAGGGGCAGGCCCCAGCCTTTCGGCGCGCCGAGCGCACGGGCATGGGCAAAGCGATCCCGGAAGCGCGGGTGGTCGATGCAGCGCTGGAGCACATCTTTGAGCTTCAGGCCGCGCTTTTTGACCTCGCTGCTCAGAATGCCCAGCCCCACGTTGGCACGCCCATCCGCCATCGGGAAGATCCAGAAGTAGCCCGGCAGCGCCTCGTCGACGAAATGCAGCTCGATGGAATTCATCGCGTCGAAGCCCGTCACGCCTTCGTAGTAGACGCGCAGCCCGGCGCTGTAGTAGCGCTCGTCGAGTTGCGCGTGCCCCAGCGAACGGGCGACGGCCGAGTACGCGCCGTCGGCGCCGACGGTCAGGCGGGCCTGCACGTCGGTGGTCTGCCCGCCGCGCGCGACGGTGATGCCCGTCACGCGGTCGCCGTCGCGCAGCAGCCCGGTGACCTGCGCGCCCGTCCACACCTCCGCGCCGCTCTGCACGGCGGCATCGAACAGGAGGGCGTCGAAGGTGAGGCGGTCGCAGACGTAGCCGGGCGGGTTGGCGGGGTCGGGCGTTTTCGAGAACGGCACCGTCACCGCGTCGCCGCGCGGACCGCTGAAGACGATGCCGTGCGAGGCGATCTGCGGCTGCTCCCGAAGCGCGCCGATGAGACCGAGCCGCCGCAGCACATCGACGGATTTGCCCGAGAGGGCGTCGCCGCAGATTTTGTCACGGGGGAAGGTGCTCTTGTCCACCAGCAGCACCCGCAGCCCGGCGCGTGCCATGCAGGTGGCAGCGGTGCTGCCGCCCGGCCCCGCTCCAGCGATGACGGCGTCGTACATGAGGTGGGGGAAGAGAGAAAGGGTGAGGGTGAAGGGATAGAAGGATCGCCGCACGAAGCCCTTCACCTTTCACACCTCACCCTTTACCCAAACAGAAAAAGGGCAAGCGACCTGTATCGCACCGCATCAACCTCTTACCGTTGCTGCCTTCCGGCCCTGGCGGGATTCAGAGGGAGCTGGTCGCACAGGACTTGCCCTTTTGCCGCCAAACGACGCCTCCAAAATGGGGTTCCAGGCGTGTTTTCCTTCACGTGATGTTGACGAGGGAGTAGAGAATGACAGCTGACAAGGGTTCGTTGCCGGGTGCAATGAGTGCGTCCCTACGCCTACCACAGCACGTCGCCTTCCCGTTCCGAGATTCAAAATCCGCATTCCCACTTTCCACTCACCGCGTGTCGAGGCCGAGGACGGCCACGAAGTCGGCGATTTTGCCTTCGATCTCCTGCCACTCGCTCTCGGCCTCGGATCCATCCACGATACCCGCACCCGAGTAGAGCGCCAGCGTCTTGCCTTCAACGCGGCCCGAGCGGATGCCGACGGCGAACTCGGCGGCGTCGCGCGACACCCAGCCGATGGGGGCGGCGTAGCGGCCCCGGTCGAACGCCTCGGCGCGGCGCATGAAGGCGAGTGCCGGGTCGGTGGGCGTGCCGCCGACGGCGGGCGTGGGGTGGAGGGCGCGCAGCAAATCGAGTGGCGAAACGCCCTTTTTGACTGCACCCGTGACGTGCGAGCGGAGGTGGCGGCCGCGCGCGAGCGGCATCTCCTGCGGCGCGTCGTCGAGGTCGAGGTGGGCGAGAAACGGGGCGAAGGTGGTGCGGAGGAAGGTCCGGACGAAATCGTGCTCGCGGCGGTCTTTGTCGCTGCCCAGCAGCTCGTCGCGCAGCGCGGCGTCGTGGGCGCGCGAGGCGGAGCGGGGGCGCGTGCCCGCGATGGCCTCGCTCTCGATCCGCCCGTCGGCGAGGCGGAAGAGCCGCTCGGGTGACGCGCCGACGAACGCGGCGCGCGGCGTGTGCTCGGTCAGAAAATGGAAGCACGACGGCGTGGCGACTTCCAGCCGGTGCAGCAGGGCGAACGGGTCGAGCGGGGTGGGAAACTCGAACGTCACGCGCCGCGCCAGCACCACCTTGCCCAGCGTCCCTGACCGGAACGCCGCGAGGGCATTTTCGATCTCGCGCGCCCATCCTGCCGCGCCGGGCTGCTCGTCGCGGGAGAGCGGCAGCGGGAGCGTCAGCGTTTCGAGGGCGGAGGGTGACGCGAGCGCGCGGATCGACCGGAGGATCTCGGCGCGGCGGGCGCGGTCGCGGGCAGGGCAGAGGTGGGCGGACAGCGTGGCGGTGCCGTCGGCGTGCAGCGTGTAGGTGAAGCGCGGAAGTGTGAAACGCCACGCATCGTCGAGACTCCACGTGCCGTCGGGCGGGCGGTGGGGGTCGAAGCGGAGGCCGCCGTAGAACCGCGCCTCGGGGCCGAGGGCGTCGAGTACGCGCTGGAGCGGCGCGAGGTCGGGGGTGTCGCCCGAGATAACGAAGGCGGTGCCGAGCGCGGCGGTGCGCTCGCCGTCGTCGCGGGCGTGCCAGTAGAGGCGCGGATCGCCCGCCTGCGCCGCCAGCCATGCCAGCGGCGACGCGGCCTCGACACGCTGATCGACGCGCGCGTAAGGCGCCGGGGCAGAGCCGGAAAGCAGCTTGTCCACCTGGCCCGCGAGGGACTGGTGGGCTGCCGCGCAGGCAACGGGATCGAGTGTGGTCGGCGGCTGCATCGCTTACTCGACGAGGGTGGACGTGGGCGCTTCGAGGTGCGCGGTGCAGTTGAGCACGTCGGCGCACGCACGGCCATCCTCCTCGACGACGACGCGGTTGACGGACGTGTTCGCGTGCTGGATGTCGTGCATCCGTGCCAGCCCGTAGCCGGGAAGGATCGACGCGAGCAGCACGCGCAGCAGCCGCCCGTGGGCGACGATGAGGACGGTGTGGCCCGCCTGCTCGGCCAGCACGCGGCGGTAGGCCCGCAGCGCCCGCGCCTGCACCTCCACGATGGACTCGCCCTCGTGGACGCGCGCGTCGAAGTCCCCGGCCTCCCAGCGTTCGTAGATGGACGCGAACGTTTGCCGCGTGTGGGCCGACGACGCCTCGCCTTCAAGCGATCCCCACGACATCTCCTCGAAGTCGGGTGTCGTGTAGAGTGGCGCGTTCGGATGGTGCGCGGCGACGGCGCGGGCCGTCTGCACGGCACGTTTCTGGGTGCTCGTGTAGATGGCGTCGAGCGGCACGTCGCGCAGGCGGCCGGCCAGCGCGCGCGCCTGCAACTGCCCCGTCGTGTTGAGGACACTGTCGATGCGGCGTCCCTGGACGATGCGCTGGCGGTTATAGTCGGTTTCGCCGTGGCGGACGAGGTACAGCGTGGTGGGCATCAGCGGCGGCGCAGGTGGGTCAGCAGGGTGTTCTCCATCTTCTCGATCTCGGGCATCGTCACACCGCGCTGCGTGGCCATGCGGACGACGAGCGCGCGCAGCACGCGGTCGGCGAGCGAGGGCGCGAAGAGGCGGTCGGCGAGCGGGCGCACGAGGGGAGCGAGCAGGTTCCACCGCAGCACCACGAAGCCCGCCAGCCCGGCCCACACGGCGGGGTACGCCCCGCGCGCCGCGAGCATACTCAGCACGAACACGTACGCGAGCATCTGCCCGAGGGGCGGGTCGAGCAGGCGGAGCAGCCGGGCCAGGCCGGGAAAAGCGACGGCGGGCAGCAGCAGCGTCAGCGCCACAAAGGCCACGAGGGTGAGGGCCACGGCACTGGCCCACGGCATCACGACGAGGGCTACCGGCAGCATCCAGAGCGCGAGTGTACGCGGCGCGGCTACCAACCGGTCGGAGGCGCGGAGCAGATCGGGGATCTCGTCTTCGGAGGCAGCGGGCGCGGCGAAGGCGGCGAGGTCCTCGGCGCGGGTGCGGTACCACGTGCCTGCCGCCGTGAACAGACCAGCGGGTGTGTCGGCAGCGTAGGGCGTGGCGTCGGGCGTGGAGCGCATGGCGAGGGAAATTCGCCAGAGCAACGAGAGGCTCCGGTGTGAGTTTCACTAAAAACTGAAAGCGCTACCGCGTGTCGCCCTCGCGGACGATCTCGGGGGCGAGCTGGAAGCGCAGTTTCAGGCCGGGCCGTCCGAGTCCGGCGAGGGCGGGGCGCAGCATCGCTTCCATCGCGCGCGACGTGTTGAGGCGCGGCTGGAGCGCGGTACCCGACAGGTGGGCCGCGCCCTGGGCGCGCAGCGCGGGCGTCAGCCGGGCCAGCGCGGCACGCTCGACGCGCTCGCCGCTGCTTTTCTGGAGACGCGCCCATCCCACCTTCGTCTCGACCTCCAGGCGCGACAGGTCCGGCTCGGCGCTGAAGACGCGCAGCGGCGGAATCGTCACCACCACGACGCTGTCGCCTTCGAGTTGGATGTGCTCGGGGCGCAGCAGCCGCACGTCGAAGCCGTACGTCACGCGGCCCGGCGCACGCACGGTGGCCGACGTGGTGCCGAGGTCGAGGTCGAGCACGCCGGGCAGGAGCGTCTTGTCGCTCGCCACCTTCACCGTGGCCGTCACGTCGAGCACGCCGGTGACGAGGAACGCCTCGGGCGTCTCGCGCTCGATGGTCGTGATGAGGGTCTCGCGCACCTGCTCTTCCGTCAGGCGTGGCAGGCGCATCCACTGGGCCAGCAGCACGCCGCCTACGATGGCCACGGCCAGCAGCAGCGCGAGCAGCGAAAGACGGCGGAGGCGGTTCATCACGGGCATGATGTCCTAACCGTCGAGGACGAGCGCGTGTTGCGTGGGACGCGAGGTACCGGCCCCCTCCGTGCCCTCCTTACGCTGTGGCGAGCGTGGGCGGACGGAAGCGTCGTAGTCGGAGGGCGTTCGAGAGCACGAACACGCTCGAGAGCCCCATCGCCGCCGCGCCGAAGACGGGCGAGAGCAGCAGCCCGAAGGACGGGTAGAGCACGCCCGCCGCCACAGGTATCAGAACGATGTTGTAGGCGAAGGCCCAGAACAGGTTCTGCTTGATGTTACGCAGCGTGGCCTGCGAGAGCGCCCGCGCGTGCACGATGCCGCGCAGGTCGCCGCCCATGAGCACCACGTCCGCCGACTCGATGGCCACGTCCGTGCCCGTGCCGATGGCCAGGCCCACGTCGGCCTGCGCGAGCGCCGGCGCGTCGTTGATGCCGTCGCCGACGAAGGCCACCGTCTGCCCTTCGGCCTGCAGCTTCTTCACGGCGCCGGCCTTGTCGGCGGGCAGCACCTCGGCCAGCACCTCGTCGATGCCGAGCGTGCGCGCGATGGCCTCGGCCGTGGCCCGGTGGTCGCCCGTGATCATCGCCACGCGCAGCCCCTCGCGGTGCAGCGCGGCGACGGCGGCGGCGGTCGTCTCTTTGATGGGATCGGCGACGGCGAGCATGGCCGCGAGCGTGCCGCCGATGGAAACGTAGAGCGGACTCTTGCCCTCGCGGGCCAGCGCCTCGGCCCGATCCGCGAACGCGGCCACGTCCACCCCGATGCGCTTCATGAACCGCGCCGCGCCGACCTCGACGGTCTTCCCCTCCACGACGCTCCGCGCGCCATAGCCGGGCACGGCCTCGAAGTCCGCGACCGTCGGCACCTCCAGCCCGCGCGTGCGGGCGGCCTCGACGAGCGCGCGCGCGATGGGGTGCTCGCTATGCGCCTCGACGGCGGCGACGCGCCGCAGCACGTCGTCCTCGGTGAAGCCCGGCTCGACGGCGAGGTCGGTGAGCTGGGGACGCCCGACGGTGAGCGTGCCCGTCTTGTCGAGCGCGACGACGCGGGCCTCTTGGAGCGTTTGCAGCGCCTCGCCCTTGCGGAAGAGCACGCCCATCTCGGCGGCCTTGCCCGTGCCCACCATCACCGACACCGGCGTCGCGAGGCCCATCGCGCACGGGCAGGCGATGATGAGCACCGACACCGCGGCCACGAGCGCGTAGGTGAGCGCCGGGTCGGGCCCCACCAACATCCACACGCCGAAGGTGAGCGCGGCCAGCGCCAGCACGGCGGGCACGAAGACGGCCACGACCTTGTCGGCCAGCGCCTGGATGGCGGGGCGCGACGCCTGCGCGTTCTCGACGAGCGTGATGATCTGCGCCAGCAGCGTCTCCGCCCCCACGCGCTCGGCGCGGAAGAGGAACGAGCCCGACTGGTTGATCGTGCCGCCGACGACCTCGGAGCCTTCGGCCTTCTCGGCCGGCACCGGCTCGCCGGTGATCATCGACTCGTCGACGTAGCTCGCGCCCTCTCGGACGAGGCCATCGACGGGGATCTTCTCGCCGGGCCGCACGCGCACGAAGTCGCCCACGGCAACGCTATCGACGGCGACTTCGATTTCCTTTCCGTCGCGCACGACGCGCGCCGTGCGCGGCTGGAGGCCGATGAGTTTCTGGATGGCGGCGCTCGTGCGCCCCTTGGCGACGGACTCGAAGTACTTGCCGAGCAGGATGAGCGTGACGATGGTGGCGGAGGCTTCGTAGTAGACGTGGACGCTGCCCGCGGGCAGCAGCAAGGGCAGGAACGTGGCGACGACGGAGTAGGCGTAGGCCGCCGACGTGCCCAGCATGACGAGCGTGTTCATGTCGGGGCTGCCGTGGCGCAGCGCGGCCCAGCCCGAGCGGTAGAAGCGCCCGCCGGGCCCGAACTGCACGAGCGTCGCGAGCGCGAACTGGACGAGCCAGAGCGTCTGCATCGGCACGCGGGCGTGCAGCCAGGCCATGCCGCCGGGAATCAGCATCGGCCCCATCTCGAGCAGCAGGAGCGGGAGCGTCAGCGCGGCGGCGGTGAGCAGGCGCTGGCGCAAGCGCAGGCGGGCCTCGTCGCGAGCATCGGCGCCGGCCGTCGCGGCCGGGGCGTGGCCAGGCGTGTCGGTCTCGAGCACGTCGTAGCCTGCTTTTTTGACGGCGGCGCGGAGGTCGTCCGGCGTGGCGGTGCCGCCGAGGTAGCGCACGGTGGCGCGCTCGGTGGCGAGGTTGACGGTGGCCTCGGTGACGCCGTCGACCTTTCGCAGCGCTTTCTCGACGCGCACGACGCAGGCCGCGCACGTCATGCCGCCGACGGGAAATGAGGTCTGCTCGACGCGCACGCCGTAGCCGCTCGCGATCACGGCCTGCGCTAGCGCGAGCGGCGACGTGGCGGCAGGGTCGAAGGCCACCGTGGCGCGCTCGGTGACGAGGTTGACGCTCGCGCGTTCGACGCCGGGCGTTTTCAGCAGCGCCTTCTCGACGCGGGCGACGCAGGCGGCGCAGGTCATCCCCTCGATGGCGAGCGTGGCGGTGGCGCGCGAGGCGGCAGCGGTGGAGGTCGCGCGCGCGCGGTCGGCGGCGGTGGTGTTCATCGGAGGGCGTGCAGAAACGTGGCGGCGCGGGCGAGGGACGCCGTGGCGTCGGGGAGCCAGGGCGTCCAGAGTTGCCACATGTGGAACGCGCCAGCGGCGATGTGGATCGTCACAGGCGCCCCCGCCGCCTGGCCACGCTCCGCGAGCATCCGCGCGTCATCCAGCAACACCTCGCGCGCGCCCACCTCGATGTACGTCGGTGGCAGCAGCACGAGATCGTCCAGCAGGGGGGAAACCTGCGGATCCGCCGGGTCGAAGTCGTCGCCGAAAACGATCCGGGCGAGGCGGGCGTCGTCGGCGTCGGCATTCATCGGGTCGCGGGGTGTGTTGGCTACTCGCGTGGTGCTGCGGCCCGAGCGGTCGGTGTTGGGTGAGAACAGCACGAGGGCCGCCACGGGCCTTTCTTCACGCGCCCGCGCCAGCGCCGTCACGAGGGCGAGGTGGCCGCCCGCACTGTCACCCGCCAGCACCACCCGGCTGCCTGCTTCCTGCACCGCCTTCACGACGGCGAGGGCATCTTCCAGCTGCGCGGGCCAGCGGTGCTCGGGGGCAAGGCGGTAGCGCGGCAGAAAGACAGGCATGGCAGCTTGCTCCGAAAACGCCGCCGCTGCCCGCGCGTGCGTCTCGGGTGCGCCGAAGACGTAGCCGCCGCCGTGAAACCAGACGAGGCAGGTATCCGGATGCCCCGTGTCTGCCTCGGGCGCGATCCACAGCCCGTCCACGCCGCGCCTCTCGAGTCGTCCTGAGATAGATGCGTCGCCCACCGCGTCGCTGCGCAGCAGCCGGGCAAAACCCGACCGCATGGCCTCTGGCGTCTCGCCCAGGTCTACCGACGCGATGCGGTCGGCCACGTCGGCGAACGTCATGGGCACCCTGCTGGGGGCAGGCGGTCGAAGGGATCGGGGGCCGTCACAGCGACCGGAGGCTGTCGATGAGCATCTCCATCTCGGCGATCTCCTGGCGCTGCGCCTCGATGATCTGGTCGGCGAGTTGACGCACCTGCGGGTCGGAGATGTGCGCCCGTTCGCTCGTCAGGATGGCGATGGAGTGGTGCGGGATCATGGCTTCCATCCACGCCACGTCGCCGACGGTTTCCTGGCTGCGCGCCAGAAACATCGCCAGCACGAACACGACGGCGCTGCCGACGAAGATCGCCACGTTTTTGCGTTTGTCTTTGTACATGCCAAGCATGAACGCCAGCATGACGACGGCCATCGTGGCACCCATGTACAGCGCCATCCAGAACTTCGTCTGGCTCCACCAGACGTGGTCGATGCGGATGACGGTGGTGTACATCAGCACGAACATCACCACCGTTGAGGTGGCGATCATGGCGAAGAAACGGGTGTAGGACATGGAGGCGAGGGTGTAAAGTGGAGGCGGAGTGGCAAGGCCAGAAACGGCGCGTGGCCGTGCCCACCGGAGGGATCACGGCCACGTGCATCGCGGGCAGCGAAACAGCGGGCGCGTCAGCTATCGGATGATTTCCGGCCGCTGCCGCCGGGCTTCTTGCCGCCGCCGTCCTGCTTGTTGACCGTCGCCCACGCGCGGCGTTCGGCTTCGTCTTCGGAGACGCCTCGGTCCTCGTAGCTCTCCTCGATGTGTTCGGCTTTGCGCTTCTGCTTGTCGGTGTATTTGTCCTTGTCTCCCTGTGACATGACGGCGTGTGGTTTGGTGATCGAGTGACCACGTAAACCGATGGGATACAGAGACGTGCGCCCTTGTATGCAACGTTCGTGTTGAGACGCAAAAAGCGGGCAGAAGCCTCAGCCTCTGCCCGCCGAATGCGGCGAGGCATGCTGCTACTCGATCACGAAACGCGTCGGCAAAACGGCCTGCACCTGCCCGTTCTGGCGCATCAGCGCGCCCAGCGCCTCTGCCCGCGCCCGGATCTCGCGCTCGACGGGCGACTGCCGCGCCAGCACGAATGCCTCGGCGCGTGCGTTCATGCTCTCCAGCACCCGTTCCAGCGTCGATTGCGGCTTGGGCAGCACGCGGATGCGGTACGTATCGCCCTCGATACCGGCCTTGTCGGCGGCGATTTCCAGCGCCCGGCGCAGGCTGCCGAGTTCGTGGACGAGGCCCAGCCGGTGCGCCTGCGCGCCCGTCCACACGCGCCCCTGCGCGATCTCGTGGACGCGCGACGTGTCGAGGCCCGTCGCCTCGGCGGCGTGGCGAAGAAAAACGTTGTAGGTGTGGTCGACGCCGCGTTGCAGCACGGCGCGCTCTGCCGGGTCGAGCGGCTCGATGCCCGAGGCGAGGTCGGCGAACGGGCCGGTCTGGACCTGCTCGAAGGTGATGCCGAGCGTGTTGTTGAAAAAGTCGCCCGTGTCGAAGAGCAGGTTGAAAACGCCGATGGAGCCCGTGATGGTGAGCGGGTCGGCCACGATGGTCTGCGCGCCCGTGGCGATCCAGTAGCCGCCCGAGGCCGCGTAATCACCCATCGACACGACGACGGGCTTCTCGGCGCGCGTGAGCAGCACCTCGCGCCGCATCGCCTCCGACGCCGACGCCGACCCGCCGGGCGAGTTGACGCGCACCACGACGGCCTTCACGTTTTCGTCCTCGCGGGCCTGCTTCATGGCCTTGCGGAAGGTCACGTCGCCCACGACGGTGCCGCCCATGAGCGGGTTGAAGCTCTCGCCGCTCTCGCCGTCCACGATGCCGCCGACGGCGTAGACGATGGCGATGTCGCCTTCGCCCTGCGGTTCGGCCAGTCCGGCATCGGCGGCCGAGGTGCTCGCGTAGTCGCGCGCGTCGAGCGTCGGCAGGTCGTCATCGTCGGCGATGCCGGTACGCCGCCGGATCACGTCCTCCATTTGATCCGTCGCGAGGAGCGCGTCGAGCAGACCGGCTTCCAGCCCGGCCTCAGCGGAAAACAGCGCATCGGTTTCGATGAGCGACTGGAGCGCTGCGGGCGTGGTGCCCCGGCTGCGGGCGACGGTTTCGAGAAACACTCGGTTCTGCTCGTCGAGCATCGACCGGAGCTGCTCGCGGTTTTCGTCGGAGAGGTCCTCGCGGATGAACGGCTCGACGGCCCCCTTGAACGAGCCCACGCGGATGACTTCGGCCTCGACGTCGAGCTTGTCGAGCAGTTTTTTGTAGAACTCGGCGGTGATGGTGAAGCCGTTGAACTCGAAGACGGTGAGGGGGGGCATCACGACGGTGTCGGCGGCGGAGGCGAGGAAGTACCCCGCTTCGTTGAGGTACGGACCCGAGGCCGAGGCGTAAAGCGGCTTGCCCGAGGCCCGGTACGCGTCGAGGGCTTCGCGCACCTCTTCGAGGGAGGCCCACGGCGAGGCCAGCATCCCCACCTTCAGCCACACGGCGGCGATGCGGTCGTCGGCAGCGGCCATCCGCAGCGCCCGGCGCGCGTCGAGCAGGTCGAGGGCCTCGTCCTCTCCGAACGCCGCCGCGAACGGGTCGTCGGCGGAGACTTCGGGGAGGCCGCCGTCGAGTTCGACGACGAGGGTGCTGGCGCTCTCGACGCGCGGTGCCGCCTCGCCAGACGACGAGACGATGGCGACGATGAGCAGAAAGAAGAAAAACACGACGAGTCCGAGGGCGACGAGCGTGCCCAGCGTAGCGGCGACGAGCGTGGAGAAAAAGCGCATACAGAGAGGATGGAGAAAGGCTGCGGCACCCTACGGAAGCGGCGGGCGTTGGTTGTCTGAAATCTGTGTGCTGGAAACGCGGAAGTCGGAGCGCCGAAGTTGGAAGAATGCGTCGAGGGTTGCTGATAGCTGATTGAACCCTCCGCCAACACAGCCAACCTGCCCCTACTCACGGCCCGATCTTCACCTTCGCTCCCGATGCGTCGAGTTTCCATTGTACCCGGACGGTGTACACGCCCCCATCGTGGGTCGTCGTGAGCGCGGTAGCGGGCAACGGGTGGCCATCGACCCACGCGGAGTGCAGGGGAGCAGGGGAGACGATTTCCAGCTCGACCTGCTGGCCCACCACGCCACGCACCGTCGCCACGAGGGCGCGTTTTTCGTCTGTCCTTTCCACGTCCTCCACGATACACGATGCGGCGGCGAGGTAGGGGCCTGTGGGCGCGCCGCGCTCCAACGCAATGCGCGACGGTGCGCCCACAAGCACGGCCGACGGCACCTCTGTGCCATCCACGACGATGCGGCGGAAGGTGCGTCCGCTGCCCGACCACGTGACCTCGCTCAAGCGCCCGCCCACCTCCAGGCTGTACGCCACGTTGTCGAAACCCGTCGGCAGGTGCGGGCTGAACGACAGGTTCCAGGGCGTTTCCCGTACACCGCCGAGGTGGTACAGCACGTGCAGAAACCAGCCGCCCGCCCACAGAAACGTAGGCTTGTCGATGGCTCCATAGGTAGGCGAGGCAGGATTGGCATCGCGGTACTCGTAAAACGCGGGTTGTCCGTAGGGACTGCGCGTGATGCCGCCGACGCTGAGGAACGCGTCCAGCACCGCCCGCGCCTCGTCGGGGCGCTCGGCGGCAAGGAGGGCGAGCGCGTACCAGGCGTTGCCCTGCGGCCACACGCCGCCGTTCATGTACAGATACGGCGCACCCACCTCGCCCTCCTGGAAGCGGTACACGTCGACGAGCGTGTGGAAATCTGCGGGCATGGCGTTGCGGACGCCCACCTGGGGATCCACGAGTTCGCGCCGCGCCGTCTCGAGCAGCGTCGCGCTGTGGTCAGGATCGAGCAAACCGTACGCTGTCGCGAGCAGGGAGCCGGTGTAGTAGTGCCGGTCCACCGTCGCGCTGTCGAGTCCGTTGAGGAGGTATCCCGCGTCGTCGTCCCAGAGTGTTTCGACCAGCGCGCGCTGCATCGCATCGGCCTGAGCGAGGTGATCGGAGAGCGGGGTGGCGTCCTCGCCCAGTTGGAGCGTGAGGTAGGCGTACGCCCGTAGCGCCCGGATGGTCAGCACCGTCAGGTAGGCGCGCGGGCCGGGTACGTGGCCGATGTCCCACCAGTCGGGCCGCTCGGCCCACATTAGCCCGTTCCGCTCGTTCTTCAGCATCAGCGCGATGCTTTTCTGCACGACGGGGTACAGCGCGGCGACGGTGGCCGTGTCGGCACTGTGCTTGAGGTACGACGCCGTCAGCAGCACGAACCAGAGGTGGTTCCAGTTGTCCGCGTTGGCGAACTCGGTTTTGAAACCGTCCTCGCGCCAGTAATAGGCGTGGGGCAGAACGGAATCCGGCTGGACGAGCGAATGGACGTAGCGCAGGTCGTCGCGCACGCGATCTACATCAAAAAAGACGGCCCCGAGATCGGTGACGAGCAGGTCGTGGGTGAAGAAGAAGTTGTACTCCGCCGGGCTCGGCATCGGCACGATGCGTCCGTCGAGGTAATGTTTGTCGGCTTGCAGGAGTGCTTTGGCGAGGCGGTACGTCTGGTGAAGCGTTGTGTCTGTCCCGTCGAAGTGGCCCTGGTGACGTACGTACTCGCGGATGCGCTTCTCGTAGGCCCTCACGTTTTCGCGCCACGTCGCGGTGGCCCGGCGGCGCACGGTTTCGGCGTCGCGTTGCCGACTGGTCCCAATAAGCTGAACGACGACGAGCGAGTCGCCGGGTGCTAGCCGTTGCTCGTACGAAAACGCCGCCTCGGGTTTGCCAGGTGCCGAATCCGGCATCCGTGCTGCAGGCATCGCGCCCGCGTTGGCGACGAAAACCGCCGCTGAGTCCGTGTCGGCGGCGTCGAAGCGCGCGACGAACGAGGTGCCGTCGTCGGTGTAGCGTGTCTGTGCGGGATCGCGCCACACGTAGGCGTGCGACGTGCGCAGGCGCGTCTGGAGCTGTATATCTACGCCGAACAGAGTTTCGTGCGCTGTGCGGTTGCGGACCGTCACTGTCAGCACGACGATGGGAAGATCTTCAGCGAACTGGTACGCGAGGGTCGCGTCATAGGCGGGCGTCGCGCTGTGAAACGTCACGCCGAAGGGCGTCCACCGGTAGGCCCACGGCTCGGCTCCGAGGTGGTCGGTGCGCCCCTCTGCCCGGATGGAAACCGCCAAGGGTCGCGACGTACCGCGTTGCCAGTAGTCCGTGCTGAGGTCGATGCTGTTGGCGACGGGGGAGTAGAAGCTGAAGCGCGCGGGCACGGGGCGGCTGTCGTGGAACTCGACGCCGGCGAACGCCCCTCCGACCTCCACCTGCCCGCGTTTTCCATCAAAGTGGATCGGCAGCGCATCGGTTGGCGGGTAGTCCTGCGCGTGTGCCGGGGCGATCCACAGCGCCAGGATGCACAGCGCCAGAAATCTGCGCGTGTCTGCAAACAAAGCCTTCATCGGGCATTCCGTGTTGGTGGATCTAAAGCGCGCCGCGTTCCCAATCATCCACGCGTACGCGTGTATGTTACGGATTCTGGAGTCCCCCGGTTTTTCTGCGCGCGTCCTCTACACGCCCGACAATGCCCGACTACACGATCCCGGTGTGGCACCCGGTAACAGTTCATTTTCCCATCGTGCTACTGCTCGTGGCGGCGTTGGCCGCCGTCGTGTGGGCGTGGCGCGGGTCGGCAGCGTGGCGCGGCGCGGCGCTGCTCTTGATGGCGCTCGGCACCGCAGGCGCGTTCGCATCGCGCATCACGGGCGAGGCGATGGCAGAGCAGTCGGAGGGCGTGCCCGTCGTCGAGATGTTCATCGAGAACCACGAAAAAGGCGCGTTGTGGACGGTGATCACAGGCGCGCTGGCGACGGCGGCGCTGCTGGCCGCGTGGTACGCCGGGCGGCGGGGCGTGCGGGTGGGATGGGCCATCCGGGCAGGCATCGCGCTGCTGGCCCTCGCCGCCGCCGCACTCGTCGCGTGGACGGGCCACCTGGGCGGCCTCATGGTGTGGGGCGTACCGGGGTGAAGGCGACCGCTGCTGCCCTCGACGCATAGAGGCGTTCCGATCAGAGGGCACCACGCTGCACAGCAACGAAGGGCGCCCCTGCGATCCATCCTCGCTGTTTCCATCTTGCAGTCCCTTTCCCTCGCCAGTGACCAGTGACCAATCACAAACGACCACTCTGGTAGACAGGCGCAGCGCTTCGACGGGCCTTCACACGGGCGAAACCGTGCCGCGCGCGTCCGGCACGGTTTGGGTGTGGGAACGGGGCACTCCTTCCCATTCACCAGACCCGCAGCGGCCATGACACGCAACCAGATACCCTTCGCGTGGTGGATTTCACGTTTTGCCGCCCTCCTGATGATTGCGTTTGTCGTGTTGCCTGCCTCCGCACAGCGCGGGCGCACCGGCGGCGAACGCACGCCGGAACCCCGAAAAGAAGAGACGCAACCCGCGCCGGAACGCCGCCAGCCCGAGACGCGCACGCCTGAAACGCGGCGCGAGCCCACGCAGCGTGCCGAGCCGCGGCGCGAGCCCGAGACGCAGCCCGCACCGCGTGCGGAGCCGTCGCCGCGCACGACGGAGCGGAGCCGCACGACGGAGCGCACCACCGAGCGCACGCGCACCTCTAACCAGGGTCGCACGACGGACCGCGCCCCGAGCCGTACGTCGGAGCGCACCACCGACCGGAGTTCAGGCCGCGAGCGCGTCACGCGGAGCACGGACGCGCGGGGCGAGACGTCGCGCGTCACCTCGCGCGACCGGGGCAACCGGGGCGGACAGGTCGTGCGACCGGCGCGGCGCGCCTCGCAGCGCGCCACGCGCAACTACCGGCACGTCGAGCGGCGGCGCTACACGTGGCAGCACCTCGGCCCCGTGCCGCATGGCGGCTACCGGTACCGCCCGGCAGCGCCCATCATCATCCTCGACTTCGACTGGCCGTGGGAATACCGCGCGCGCCGCGCGTGGAGCCCGCGCTACCGCTACCGCCAGGTCGTCACCATCGACGCGGGCTACGGTGGGCGCTACTGGGATTCGCGCCTCGACGTACGCACGACCTACCGCCAGCGCGTGCGCCATGCCACCGGCCGCGAAGCGCTGCTCGACCTCGACATCGAGAGCATCGAACTCTACCAGGACGGGCGCTACCTGGGCCGCGTCACCCGCATTCCGGAGTACCTGAGCCGCGTCCAGGCGCGCGTCCACCGCAACGGGCGCATCACGTTCGACCGCGACGTGTTCGTCGTCGGCAGCCGCGAAGTCGGCTTCGAACTCGTCGCCACGAGCCGTTACGACGGCTACGTGCTCAGCGACTGGCGGCGCGGCGACGACTTCGACGTTGCCCGCCTCGACCTGCGGCGCAACCGGGTGCAGCGCGTGCGCGAGAGCCGCTTTTTCGACCCCTACGGCTACAGCGGCTATGCACCTGTGTCGGTGCTGCCTGAGGACGAGCGCTGGTTGGGCGATTACGGCGCCTACGCCCCGAGCACGTACGCCTACGACGACGATTTCTACGACGACTATGGCTACGACGACACGTACTACTACGGCGCCGAGCGCGGCGAGCCGTCGTACCGCTTTGACGAGAACAGCGCGCTGACGCTGCAGGGCAACTCGGAGGACACCTTCGAAACCGTCAGCGGCGCGCAGATCCGCATCCGGCGGGAAGCCGAGATCCAGCGCATCGAATAACCGACGGAAAAGTAGCCGGGGAGGTGGGTAGCCTCCGGGGCCTCCTGGTCCCGGAGGCTTTTTTGCGCCGGTCAGACGCGCCCGCGCAGCATCATGCCCGCTCGGCGAGTTCGGCCCAGCGCTCCACGTCGCGCTCCAGTCCCTCGGTGAGCGATTGGAGTTCGGCGTAGAGCGCGTTCGCGGCCTCGAAGTCCGAGGCTTTCTCCACCTGCTCGCGCGCGATCTCGGCCTGGCGCGCCTCGGCCTGCTCGATGCGCGCTTCCAGCGTTTTGAGTTCGCGCCGCTCGTTGAACGACAGTTTTTTCGACGGGTCGGGCGCAGCAGGCGGAGCAGCCGTCGGCGAGGGTGCAGCGGCTGAGACGGCGGACTTCTCGGATTCCACCACGGCCTCTTCGCGCGCGTCGATTTCCAGGAAGGCGCTGTAGTTGCCGGGATACACGCGCACGTGCCCATCGCCCGTGAAGCGCAGCAGGTGGTCGCACGTGCGGTCGAGAAAGTAGCGGTCGTGCGAGACGACGACGAGGCAGCCGTCGAACGTGTCGAGGTAGTCTTCGAGCGCGACGAGCGTGGCGATGTCGAGGTCGTTGGTGGGCTCGTCGAGCAAGAGCACGTTGGGCGCGCTCATCAGCACGCGCAGCAGGTAGAGCCGCCGCCGCTCGCCACCTGAGAGCAACCCCACGGGCGTGTACTGCACGGCAGGCGGAAACAGGAACCGGTCGAGCATCTGGCTCGCGGTGATGACGGTGCCATCGGCGGTTTTGACGTTCTCGGCGACCTCCTTGATGTAGTCGATCAGCCGGAGGTCGTCGTTGAGGGCACGGCTCTCCTGGTCGTAATAGCCGAACACGACCGTCGGCCCGACCTCGACCGTCCCTGTGTCGGGTGTGGCGCGGCCCGTGACGAGGTCGAGCAGCGTCGTCTTGCCCGCGCCGTTGGGGCCGATGATGCCGATGCGTCCGCCGCGCGGGAACGTGTAGGAAAAGTCCTCCACGATGGGCACGCCGTCGTAGGCTTTCGAGACGTGCTGCACCTCGACGACTTTCTTGCCCAGCCGCGACGCGATGGCTTCGACTTCGAGCGCGCGTGTGGGCGCTTCGCGGGGCGCGTCGAGCAGGGCGTGCGCGCGGTCGACGCGGGCTTTCTGCTTGGTCGTGCGCGCCTTCGCGCCGCGACGGAGCCACGCCAGTTCGCTCTTGGCGAGCTGGGCGCGTTTCTGCCCCTCTGCTTCGAGGCGGGCGTCCTGCTCGGCTTTTTTCTCGAGGTAGTACGTGTAGTTGCCCTCGTAGCGCTGCACGCCGCCCTTGTCGATCTCCAGCATCCGGTTGGTCACGCGGTCGAGGAAGTAGCGGTCGTGCGTGACGAGCAGCAGCGCGCCCGCGTAGCTCTTCAAGTACCCTTCGAGCCAGTCGATGGTGGAGGCGTCGAGGTGGTTGGTGGGCTCGTCGAGCATGAGTAGATCCGGGCGCAGCAGCAGCGCCCTCGCCAGGGCGACGCGCTTGCGCTGGCCACCCGAGAGCGTGCCCACGGGCGCGTCGGTGTCGGTGAGGCCGAGTTTGTCGAGGATGGCGCGGGCGTGTACTTCGAGATCCCACCCGCCGGTGACGTCGAGCTGGTGGGCGAGGTCGGAGACGCGGGCGAGGAGGTCGGCGTCGTGGCCGCCCGAGCGGTCGAGGGCGCGGCAGGCGGCTTCGTAATCGTGCAACCGGCGCATGGCGTCGGTGCCCGCGTCGAAGACGGCGTCGAGCACCGACATCTCCGCCGTGAAGGCGGGGTTCTGCGGCAGGTAGGTCGTCACCGTGCCCGAGGGCTGCACGACGCGCCCGCCGTCGGCCTTCTCGACGCCCGCGATCACGCGCAGCAGCGTGGACTTGCCCGACCCGTTGACGCCGATGATGCCCATGCGCTCGTCGTGTTCGAGGCCGAACGAGACGCCATCCAGGAGCGGCTTGGTCCCGTAGCTTTTGTGGACGTTTTCGAGCGAGAGGACGGTCATGGGGAAGGTAGAAAGTGGGAGGTCGGAACGCGGAGCGGTGGTAGGGCGCAACTCCGCTCGTCCCTGTTCCGGTGCGGCGCTCCTGCGGATTTATTGCGCGGAGTTTCGCCTTCTGCGCGGGCGTGTGCCGGGCGGCGTGTCCCGGCGCGGCGCTCATCCAGCGGCACGCATCGAAGAGGCCGCGTCCATCTCATCCAGCCAGGCGAGGGCCGCTTCTATCCTCGAAAACGTGCGGCGCTCGCGCTTCGACGACGCTCCCCGGTGGATGAGCAACCGGGCGATGACGTAGTCGATCTCGCGTGGCACGACGAAGGCGCCGCGCCCCTCGCCCATCAGCGGCTCCAGGCGCGTCATGGCTTCCATTACTCTGGCAACGTCCTCCGGGCCGATGAGCAGTTCGCGGATGCCTCGAGCATCCCAGAGGGCAGAAAACCCCGGTTGCCAGTCAGCATGGCGATAGAGCGCGTCCATTGCCTGGACGAACACCGCGCCGTCGATGACTCCGTTGAGCATCAGCACGCCGCGTTCCAGGTCAGGGTGCACGTGGCAGTCGAAGGGCATAGAGACGAAGAAGAAGCCTGCTGTTCTCCGATGGTAGGCAATGGACGACCCTGCGGTCAAACGCTCACCCGCGCGCCTCAGCGGCACGCCTGCCGCCGTACGAAACGCAGCAGTGCCGGGCCCGCCGTCCTGTCGTCGCGGCTGAGGGTGGGGACGATGCGGCTGTGGCTCTGGCCCGGCACGACGACGATCTCGCTCTCGACGCCCGCGCTCTGGAGGGCGGCGTCGAAAAGCCGACTCTGACGCTGGAGCGCCTCGGTTTCGCCGCCTGCGTAGAGGATCAGAAAGGGTGGCGCGTCCGGGTGGATCTGGAGGATCGGCGAGGCGTCGCGCTGCCACGCGAACGGCTCGGCAGGTGGTGTTTCGAGCGCCTGCTTGTCGGGCGAGAAGCGGTGCGCGTAGTAGTCGAAATTATCCTCCAGATCGTACGTCTCGCGGTCGGTGAGGTCGAGGGCGGCTCCGCTGACGGGCATCACGCCGCAGATGTCCAGCGCGCGCGTAGTGTCGAGCGCGGCGAATGCAGCGAGGTAGGCCCCCGCCGAGTGGCCCATCACGAACACGTTGCGCGCATCGCCGCCATAGTCGGAAGCGTGCGTTTGCACCCATCGGATCGCCGCTTCCACATCGTCCACCTGCTCGCGCCACGTGGCCTCGGGCATCAGCCGGTAGCTGACCGTCGCCGCGCCGATGCCGTGCTGCGCGAAAAAGCGCCCGATGTTGTTGTAGATATCTGCGCCGCCGAAGGTGTAATCGCGGTCGCCCTCCGTCCATCCGCCGCCGTGGACGAACACGACGAAGGGCCAGGGCGCTGCCCGGACGGAGTCGGCGAGCGGCAGAAACAGGTTCAGCCGGTGCTTCGGGTTGCCGGTGTCGCGGTAGGCGAGGTCGCGCCGCACGTCGGCATCCGGGAGATCGGCCTCGTCGTAGACGAACGACAGCCCGATGCGCTGGATCGTGGTGCAGCCGGTGACGAGCATGGAAAGCGCCGAAACGAGCGTGAGGCGGATCAAAAGACGGATCATCGGCGGAGAAAGGGGCGCATGACGGCGGCGAGCGCGGGGGCGTCCTCGGGGCGAAGCGCGTGGCGCAGGCCGGGCAGGATGGCGAGGTGCGCGTCGGGCAGGAGGTGGTAGAGGGCGAGGGTTTTGCCGAGCGGAAACAGGTCGTCGCGGTCGCCCGCGCTGACGAGCACGGGCGCCGTCACCTCGGCGAGCCCGGCGACTTCCGTGGCGAAGCCGGGCAGCGCATCCGTCATCCGCGCGTTCATCTCGAACACCTCGCGTCCGCGACCGCCGTGCGCATCGTCGAGCCGCTGCCACGCCTCGGGGTAGCGGTTTTGCAGGATGTCGGGGCGCAGGCGGGTCGTCATGGCGCGCACGAGGGCCGCGTCCCACGACAGGTTGGTGGCGTGGACGGCCACGCGCCGCGCCCGCTGTGGGTGTTGGTGCGCCAGCCGCAGTGCCACTGCCCCGCCCAGCGAGTAGCCGACGAGGTGCGCCCGTTCGACCTTGAAGTGGTCGAGCACGGCGAGGGCGTTTCCGACGAGCCGGTCGAAGGTGATCGCCGCCCGCGCGTCGCCCGAGCCCCCGTGGCCCTCGTAGTCGAAGGCGACGACGGAGAAGTCGCGCTCGAGTTCGCGGGCGAGGGGCAGCGTTTCGAGTGCAGTGGCCCCCGCCGCGCCGTGGAGCAGCAGCAGCGGCGGGCGCTGCGGGTCGCCGAAACGGTAGCACGCGAGCGTCGTCCCGTCGAAGGGCACGGCAGTGACCTCGGGAAGCGCGCCGTCGTCGCCGCAGAGTTCGACGAGCACACCGTGCGTGTCACGGGGGTGGAGGAAGAAGATGCGCTTGCCGTCCGCACCGGGCTTCGGGGCGTCGCCGAGGGGCGTAAGGCCGAGGGCCTGCGCGCGCGCGAAGGCGGCGTCGATGTCGTCCACGCGGAAGGCCACGTGGTGCAGCCCCTCGCCGCGCTTGTCGAGGTGCCGGGCGACGGGCGAATCCGGCCCGAGGGCTTCGAGGAGTTCGAGCTTCGCGCCCGCGTCGAGAAAGTGCGTCCGCACACCCTCGCGGGCGACGGTTTCGGTTTTGTAGGCCGTCAGCCCGAGGAGTTTCTGGTACAGCGCGCCCACGGTATCCGCGTCGCGCACGGCAATGCCGAGGTGTTCGAGCAAGGGAAGAAGAGTGAAAGTGGGAACGCAAAATGCGGAAGTAGGGGCGCGGAAAAGCGCCCGGCCGTCGCGCCAAACAAACCGACGCGCCAAAGGGTTGCCCGAACCTCGTACGCTGTAGCGCGCACCTCGCACCTCCGATCCCCTTTCCGTGAACCGTCGCATCGCCGTCATCGGCGGCGTCGCCTCTGGCCCCGCCGCCGCCGCCCAGGCTCGCCGCACCGACCCCGAGGCCACCGTCGTCCTGTTCGAGCAGGGCGCGGACATCTCCTACGGCGCGTGCGAGATGCCGTACTACGTGGCCGGGCGGATCGAGCCCGCCGAGAAACTCGTCGTCTACACGCCCGAGGAATTCGAGGCGTCGCGGGGTGTGGAGGTGCGGACCCGCCACCGCGTCGTGGGGCTGGAGCCGCGCCGCAACCACCTGCACGTCGAAGACCTCGCCACGGGCGTCGTCCGGCAGGAGCGCTTCGATGCCGTCGTGCTGGCGACCGGCGCGCGTGCCCGGATGCCGGGCCTCGACGGCGAGGCCGCGCCCAACGTCTTCGCCCTCCGCACGCTCGCTGACGCGCGCGGTCTCCACGGTTTCCTCGACGCACACGCACCGCAGCACGCCGTCATCCTCGGCGGCGGCTACGTGGGCGTCGAAGTGGCCGAGGCGCTCCAGGCACGCCGCTGGCGCGTGACGATCCTCGAACCGCGTGGCCTCGTGCTGGCCTCCTACGCGAGCCACGACGGCTGCGCGCACGTGCAGGCGCACCTCCGGGAGCAGGGCGTCACCGTGCGGGCCGACCGCGCCACGGGCTTTCGGCTCGACGCGCGCGGGCACGTCGCCGCCATCGACACCGAGCAGGGCGAGCGCATCGGCTGCGCGCTCGTCGTCGTGGCGATGGGCATCACGCCGCGCACCGACCTGGCCGAAAAGGCAGGCGTGAAGCTGGGCGCGACGGGCGCCATCGCCGTCGAGGACACCATGCGGACCAATGTGCCCGGCGTGTGGGCGTGTGGCGACTGCGTGGAGGTGCGGCGCGTGGTGGACGATGCCGCGATCTACGCGCCGCTCGCACCGACGGCGTTTCGGACGGCGCGTGTGGCGGGCGAGAACGCCGCCCGGCAGGGGCGCGGCGGCCCGGCGCGCTTCCCCGGCGTGTGCCCCGCCTCGGCAGTACGGGTTCTGGGGATCGAGATCGCTGCCGTGGGGCTGCGGCTCGACGAGGCGCGCGCAGCCGGTTTCGATGCGTTCGCGTGCGCCGTCACGCACCGCTCGCGCGTCGCCATCTACCCTGGCGGCAAGCCGCTGTTCGTCGTCTACGTCGTCGAGCGGGGCAGCGGGCGGCTGCTCGGCGGTGAGCTCGTGGGTGAGGAGGGCGCGGCGCTGCGGGCCAACGTGCTCGTGCCGCTCGTGCGCGAACGGTGGTCGGTGCGCGACGTGCGCGACCTCGACCTCGTCTACAACCCGCCCATCGCCCCGTCTATGGACCCACTCCTCGTGACAGCCCACCGGGCGGCGACGCTGCTGGATGCGCCGACCGGGCTGGGGCGGCGGTAACAGGCCCATCTTGCACGGGCGTCCGGGATCGCGTATCGTCCCACGGCGCGCCGTGAGGTCTGGACGGAGGCGTACCCTCCCTCGCTTCCCGCTGCTCCCATGCGCCGTCTGCTCTGCCTCGCGCTGTGCCTGCTCGTGGCCTCGGCCTCGGCGCAGACCGCCCCGCCCGACACGCTCGCCTCCGACAGCCTCCGCGCCTCCGACTCGACGAGCGTGGCCGACACGCTCTTTTTCGCGGACGAGGACGTGCCACCGCTCGTCGTCCTGTCGGATTCGGCGGCCGAAGCGCTCGACTCGGCGGCGGTAGCGGATCTCCAGGATTCCACCGCTGTCGTGCTGCCGGAGGAAGCGTTCGTGGGGGTGCCGGTGTACCTCTATGGGCGACCCATCTTCGAGATCTATTCCGGCCTTGGCGCGCTCACCGCCGAGCAGCGGGCGGCCCGCCTCACCGAGCGCCTCGACGCGCTCTCGCGCAACGAGGCCTTCGACCCGGACTCGGTCACCGTCACGAGCGGCGCGACGCTGACGACGTTGCAGTTTGGCGCGCGCATCGTCATGACCGTCACTGATGCCGACGCCGAGGCGCTGGGGATGCCGCGCAACCAGGCTGCGCTGGAGTACCGGCGGCTCGTCGTGCGCGAGGTCAGCCGAGTGCGCGAGCGCTCGACGCTGGGCGGCGTGCTGCGAAACGCGGGCCTCGCGGCGCTGCTCGTCGCGCTGATGCTGGCTGTGCTGTGGGGGCTGGGGCGCGTGTTCCGGCGGGTGGACGGGCGCTTCGGCAGCCTGCGCGAGCAGTTCCTGCCCAACCTCACCATCCGGGGCATCGAGGTGCTGCGCGGCGAGCAGATCGCGCGGGCCGGGCGCGGCCTCATCGGGCTGATGCGGCTGTCTGTCTCGCTGCTCGTCGTCTACCTGTTCGTCACCACTATCCTCGGCCTGTTTCCGTGGACGCAGGCGTGGAGCCGCCTGCTGCTGGGCTACCTGCTCTCGCCTGTGCGTGCGCTGGCGCTGGGCCTCGTCGGCGCGCTGCCCGACCTTTTCGCCATCGTCGTCATCATCCTGCTCGTCCGGTGGGCCATCAAAGGGAGCAACTGGCTGTTCGCGCAGGTGGCGAGCGGCGCGCTCTCGTTTCCCGGCTTCTACCCCGAGTTCGCCCGCCCGACGAGCAAGATCGTCCGCTTTCTGCTCATCATGCTGGGCGTCTTCGTCATCTACCCGTACACGCCCATCGCCAGCAGCGGCGCATTCCAGGGCCTGTCGATCTTCCTGGGCCTGCTGTTTTCGCTGGGATCGACGAGTGCCATCGCCAACATCGTCGCGGGTACGCTGCTGACGTACACGCGCGCCTTTCAGATCGGCGACCGCATCAAGGTGAACGATACCGTGGGAGATGTCGTCGAGCGGACGTTTCTCGTCACGCGACTCCGCACGCCCAAGAACGAGATCGTCTCCGTGCCCAACGCGGCGACCCTCCAGGCGCAACTGGTCAATTACTCCCAGATGGCGCGCGAGGGGCCGGGCGTGATCGTCCACACGACCGTGACGATTGGCTACGACGTGCCGTGGGTGCGCGTCCACGCCATGCTCGAGGACGCCGCGCGGCGCTCGGAGGGCGTCGAGGCCGACCCGCCGCCGTTCGTGTTGCAGACGGCGCTGGGCGATTTCTCCGTCGCCTACCAGCTCAACGCCTACACGCGCCAGGCCCGTCGCCTGCCTGCCGTGCTGTCGCACCTGCACCAGCATTTGCAGGACGTGTTCGCCGAGGCGGGTATCGAAATCCTCTCGCCGACCTACGAGGCGCAGCGCGATGGCAACGCGCTCACGCTGCCGACCGCCGCGCCCGCACGAGGACCGGCGGCGGAGGAGGGCAACGGGGCGGCATGACGGACGGTTTGTTGATGGTTAGCCATCACAACCGCCCTCCCTGGCAAGCCTCACCGCCCCACGACGACGCCCGCGAAGGCGAAAAGCACCCCGCCGAGGACGCTCAACGCCACGTACGCCGCTGCCGCCCAGAGCCGCCCGTCCTGTACAAGCGCGAGGGTTTCGATGCTGAAGGCGGAGAACGTCGTGAAGCCGCCGAGCACGCCGGTGAGCAGAAACAGGCGGGCGGTGTCGCGCAGCGCGGAGGCGATGAGCAGGCCCATCACGAACGAGCCGACGAGGTTGACGGCGAGTGTGTGCCACGGAAAACGGGCGGCGGCGGCGGCCAGCCCCAGCGCCACGCCGTAGCGCAGCGCCGCACCGAGCGCGCCGCCCAGCATCACGGCCAGCAGCCCGCGCACCGTCAGCCGAGCCGCCGCAAGCGGGCGAACTTGAGGACGAGCTTTTTCTGCCCGTGGTCGTGGAAAAAGACGGTGGCTTTGGCCATGTCGCCGCGCCCTTCGAGCGCCAGCACCTTGCCCTCGCCAAACTGCCCGTGCTCCACGCGCACGCCGGGCACGATGGCGCTCTCCTCCTCGTCGTAGACGATGCGGCGGTCATCGTCGTCGCGGCTCCGGCTGCTGCCTTTCGGGCGCGCACCGCCAACGGGCGTGCGGTAGTAGTGGGGATCGACGGCGTCGTAGGAGACCGTCCGGCCCGTTTTCTTCGGCGCGGCGGGCGCTTCGGGCTTCATCGAAAAACGGTCGTGCTGCTGCTCGATGCTGCGGCCCGTCTCGGTGCGGATCGTGGCGCGTTGCGGTTTCCTACTTCACGACTGTGATCCGCTTCGTCGCCACGAATGACCCTGCCCGTAGTCGAACGAGGTACACGCCGCTGATCAGGTCGGCAGCGTCAAACGTCGCGTGATGAACGCCCGCTTCCCGGAATCCGCCCGCCAGCCGTGCGGCTTCCCGTCCGAGCAGGTCGTAGACGACAAGCTCAACCTCGGATGCCTCAGGCAGATCGTACCGGATGGTCCCGACGCCTCCTATGGGATTCGGGACCACGGTGTGCAGCGCGTAGCGCTCCGGCAGATTGGTGATACCTGCCTTCGCCATTGCTGGGGCAGCAGCGGAACCACCCCCGATGACCACCGTCTTGTACGCTGTTTTGACGACGTTATCAGCATCCATCACGGTGAGCCTGATCCGCATCGTCCATTCACCACTGGTCGAGCGACTGAAGCTGCTGCCGGTGCCGCCGGAATACCACTGATCGCAGTTGACGTCCATCGTTCCTATGTCGCCCAATCCCTGTGCTCCAAAGGCACCAATGCAGAGCAACATGTAGTCCCACTGGTAACTGAAGGGAGACCTTCCACCGGAGACGATGGCGTGCCACGTACCATCCTCGCCGATTCCGAGCGCTGTAGGGCCGGAGATGGAGATTTCCAGCGGCTCTGCAGGGGCATTGGGGATCTGGAAGGAGGCGATGCGGGTGGCCCAGTTGGGTTGCGGGTCGTCATTTGAGCCATACGCATGAACGGCCCAGAACGTCTTGTCGTCAGTCGGATCGACCACGAGCGCCGCGTAATCGCCCCATCGGTGACGGCGTTCATCGGGATAATTCTGCGAGGCGCTACCTTCGATGATCGAGGTCTCTACGAGGGTCATCACGCCGAGCGGGTCCGACGGGCGGCGGCCCGTGTAGCGGATGGACGGGTGAGTGGATGTGCCCGATACCGAATAGACCAGACCAATTTTGCCCTCGCTGTTCATGGAGATCGAACCCATCCAGCGGTTCTCGGAGCCGAACGGCGCATAGGTGCCCTCCTGATAGATGCTCCACGAGAATCCGTCGTGGCGGAACTCGTACCAGCGAACGCCGCCGGTCTCGACGTTCGCATCCACGGTGTGGGTTGCCACCATCGCCAGATGCGTGCCCATGTCCCGAATGCTGAGAGGGAACATGAGGCGGTCGCTGAGCGCATCCAGCTTCACCCCGTTGGGTTGCGGGATGCAGACAAAATCAGGATCATCACATACGACCGGATCGAAGTAGAACGAACTCAACAAGGCTTCCTGACTGAACGTGGCATAACTGGGGGAACTCCAGTCCACGTCAAGTTCGTAGATGGCGATCTGGCTCGTGGTCGTCTTGAGTTCGGCGAAGAACCCCGGTGTAGGTCCGGGAGGAAGGGGACCGCTGAAGTCGGCAGGCAGAAGGCTGGAGCGGTTGGGATCAGGGCCGAAGAGCACCATATCTGCCTGCTGCCCGTTAAGCATGGCGTCCCGCTCGAAAGCTCCTGCCGTGGCACCAACAAATCCGGCACTACCGTACTGATTGTGCGTGTAGAGGTAGCTGTCGGGCCCTACGGCGAGCTTTGGATAGTCGTTAAAGCCCGGCATCTCGAAAGCATAGAGCCAGTAGAGGCCAGTTGGGTCGGACGTTTGAGATACCGCGATGCATTCGTAGAATTCGTCAGGCGTCTTGTCTCCGTCTGTATCGAATAGGGCAAACTGCGACAGTAGCCACCGGTCAGCGTATTCGTCGTAAAGGGCAATAGGGTCGCCGTCGTTTTTGGTTTCACACGGACCGCCGAAGTTCCACCAGAGGCTGTTGATTGGCTCTGGGCCTCCCTCAAGACCACCCACCTTGTTGTACACGACGAAGAGCGAGTTCACCATCTCCACGATGTGATTCGGACCGACCGCGATGTTCGGATCAGGCGGCGCGATAGGAAGCCCCAAGTGGATGGCATTTTCCTGACTATCTAAGCCGTCGAAGTTGATGCTTTGCTGAACAGACGATAGTTGGGTGTCCTCGCCAACCGTTGGCTGCACGGTACCCATTTTCCCCTGCCTGACCGGGTCTTTGCCGGGCTTCTGCGGGGGCAGCGGGAAAAGCCGAACCGGGTGTGGTCCGTCCGTATTCCGGTAGTTCGATTCGATCTGATCAAGGTCGCGAACGGGCAGCGCAGAAGGCGCGTGTTTCGTGGATTGGATGACACGGACCTGTTGCGCCTGTGCTGCCGAGAGGGTGAATGAGAGGAAAAGAACCGAGAGGAGGACGCAGCGAAGCATTCAGTTCGTGGTTGTTGAGAGTGTGGTGGTTGAGAAAGATGTTTGGGTTGGAAGTGGGGTCATCGATCGCTCAAGGCTCGGAGGTGCTCCATAAAGTCCACGTCGCTGACTCTGATCTGACAGTCGTTTTCGATAAGTGAGGTGGTGACAGAATTATCAGACCAAAGTGAATAAACTTCAATCTGTTCAGTTGAGCCATCGCTTTTTAGTGGGTAGTATACATGTATCCGGGCAGTCCATCCATCACGCTCGATATGCTCATTATATCCACATCTGCCGATCTGCGCGCGTTCGTGAGGCTTGAGAAGATGTAACCAGCCGCTACCGAGACGGCTGGTATCTGTGATGACGAGAGGGGGGCCTATATCAGGAACTCTCGAACGAAGAGGGCGAGACATAAATACGACCAACTGATCCGTATCGTTGATCAGCGTCACCGGGCGTGCTTCCTGCGCGGCGGAGTCGCAGCCGGTCAGGGCGGTCAGCAGGGTGAGGCATAAAACGAAGGTCGAGGTGGAGGGCATCATGGCTTCGATGGATCGAGTCGTGTGAACAAAAGGCATCTCGCGGCGCGAGTAATCATACTGCCGAAGAGGACCTGCGTTGTGGGGCGGAGCAAACCGGCTGGATCGCTGACGTGCCACCGCACGGGTGAGGTCACGCCGCCATCAGATTCGCCTATGGCGAAGCCGCCGATGCGCCGCCAAACCCATACCACCGGAGGTGTCCAAACAGGACGGTGGGGCTGGTGGTTGAACGAGCAGCGATTGTGTGCATCGTTCGGATAGCATCCTGGAGGATAGGACTTAAGTAATGTATTTCCAAATAAATAACAGTCTACGTGGTGAGCGAAAGACTGGCCGCACCACGGTTAACGCCCGGTCAGCTGAGGCATCCGTCCTTGCAAATCCGCGAGCATTTCGACCGCGGCGCTCAGGGCTGAGGCACCGCGAGCCAGCGGCCGACGGTGTAGCCGAGCGCGGCGAGCAACAACCCGCCGACGACACTCAGCGCCACATACGCCGCTGCCGCCCAGAGCCGCCCGTCCTGCACGAGCGCGAGGGTTTCGATGCTGAAGGTCGAGAACGTCGTGAAGGCGCCCAGCATGCCGGTGAGCAGAAACAGGCGGGCGGTGTCGCGCAGCGCGGAGGCGATGAGCAGGCCCATCACGAACGAGCCGACGAGGTTGACGGCGAGCGTGTGCCACGGAAAACGGGCGGCGGCGGCGGCCAGCCACAGCGCCACGCCGTAGCGCAGCGCCGCCCGAGCGCGCCGCCCAGCATCACGGCCAGAAGCCCGCGCACCGTCAGCCGAGCCGCCGCAAGCGGGCGAACTTGAGGACGAGCTTTTTCTGCCCGTGGTCGTGGAAAAAGACGGTGGCTTTGGCCATGTCGCCGCGCCCTTCGAGCGCCAGCACCTTGCCCTCGCCAAACTGCCCGTGCTCCACGCGCACGCCGGGCACGATGGCGCTCTCCTCCTCGTCGTAGACGATGCGGCGGTCGTCGTCGTCGCGGCTCCGGCTGCTGCCTTTCGGGCGCGCACCGCCGACGGGCGTGCGGTAGTAGTGGGGATCGACGGCGTCGTAGGAAACCGTCCGGCCCGTTTTCTTCGGCGCGGCGGGCGCTTCGGGCTTCATCGAAAAACGGTCGTGCTGCTGCTCGATGCTGCGGCCCGTCTCGGTGCGGATCACCGACGTGTCGATCTCGTCGAGAAAGCGGCTTCGCAGGCTGCTCTCGTGCTGCCCGTAGCGGAAGCGCGTGCGGGCGTGCGAGATGAACAAGCGCGCCTGCGCCCGCGTGACGCCGACGTAGAACAGCCGCCGTTCCTCCTCCAACTGTTGCGGGTCCTGCGCGGCTTTGGCGAGCGGAAACAGCCCTTCCTCCATGCCGGTGACGAACACGACGGGGTATTCCAGCCCCTTCGAGGCGTGCAGCGTCATCAGCGTGACGCGGTTTTCCTGCCCGTCCTCGGCCTGGTCGGCGTCGGTGAGGAGCGTCACGTCCTGCAAGAACGTCGAGAGGTCGTTGCCTTCGTTGGACTGCACGTGCTCGGCGAGGGCGTTGAGGAGCTCCTGGACGTTCTCGTAGCGCGCCTGGCTCTCCAGCGTCTGCTCCTGCTTGAAGGCGGCGAAAATCCCCGCCTCCTGGAGCAGGTCGCGGGCGACTTCATCGGCGGCGCGCGTCGCCAGCTGCGCCGCGTGCTGGTTGATGGTGAAGTGGAATTTCTGCACGGCCCCCAGCGCCCGGCCCGAAAGGCCCGAGTCTTCCAGATGGTCGAGCGCCTGCCAGAGCGTGTAGCCGCGCTCGCGGGCGAACGCCACGAGCGTCTCGACGGTCTTGTCGCCGATGCCGCGCGTGGGGTAGTTGATCACGCGCCGGAGGCTCGCCGCGTCGTGCGGGTTTACCATCAGGCGGAGGTAGGCGAGGGCGTCCTTGATTTCCTTGCGCGTGTAGAACGAGACGCCGCCGATGAGCCGGTAGGGCACGCCGCCGCGCCGCAGCGCGTCCTCGATCGAGCGCGACTGCGCGTTGGTGCGGTAGAGGACGGCGAAATCCTTGTACGGATGCCCCGCCCGCGTCTGCAACTCGCGCACCAGCCGCTCGATCTTCTGCGCCTCGTCCTTCTCCGACAGCGCCTCCATCAGCAGCACGAAATCGCCGTCGTCGTTGTCCGTCCACAGGTGCTTTTCGAGCTGGTCGCGGTTCTGCTTGATGATCGAATCCGCCAGCCGCAGGATTTTGCCCGTCGAGCGGTAGTTCTGCTCCAGCCGGACGACCTGCGCGTCTTTGTAATCCCGCTGGAACGACAGGATGTTGGTGATGTCGGCCCCGCGAAACGCATAGATGCTCTGCGCGTCGTCGCCCACGACGCACAGGTTGCGGTGCGTTGCGGCCAGCATCTTCGCAATCGTGTACTGCGCCGTGTTGGTGTCCTGGTACTCGTCGATGTGGACGTACTGCCACTTTTGCTGGTACTTCGCCAGCACGTCCGCATGGTTATTGAAGAGCGTGATGGGCTTGAGGAGCAGGTCGTCGAAGTCCATCGCGTTCGAGCGGCGGAGGGCTTCTTCGTAGGCCGGGTAGACGAGCGCGGCTTTTTCCTGGATCTGCGACGCCACGAGGCGCGCGTACTCGCCGGGCGGCACCATGGCGTTCTTGGCGCTCGAAATCAGCCCCCGGATGGCGCGCACCGAGAACTGCTTCGAGTCGATCCGGAAGCGGTCCATCAACGAACGCAGGATGCGCTCGGCGTCGTCGGTGTCGTAGATCGAGAAGTCGCGCGAGTAGCCGATGGCCTCGCCCTCGATGCGGAGGATGCGGGCGAAGACGGAGTGGAACGTGCCCATCGCGATGGGCTGCGCCGTCTGCGGCCCGACGAGCGTGCGGATGCGCTCTTTCATCTCGCGCGCCGCCTTGTTGGTGAACGTCAGCGCGAGGATCTGCCACGGCTTCGTCTTGCCCGTCGCCAGCAGGTACGCGATGCGGTGGGTGAGCGTGCGCGTCTTGCCCGAGCCCGGCCCGGCGACGATCAGCACCGGCCCGTCCGTCGTCGTCACGGCTTTCTGCTGCGCCTCGTTGAGCCCGTCGAGGATGCTCTGCGCGTCGGGCAGGCCCGGTGGCAGGGCGGAAGTGTTCGGGTCGAGGGGAAGGGCAAACTGGCGCATGGGCGGGACTCGTCAACGGCTATCGGGCGGCACGCGCCAAGATAAACCCGCCCCGCCGGACGGCCCGTTGAAAATCGCCGTACCCGAGAGCCGCCGGTCCCGCGCGAATTCGCGGATTCGTCCACGCCGGGCGCGGTGCCGCGGGGTCGAGGACACAACCCTTTTGCCCTTCGCGCATTGAGGCCCGACGAATTCATCCTCCTGACCGACGTACCCTTCATGATGTGGAGCCTTCGCATGGCGTGGCGCGACAGCCGGGGCAGCCGGGCGCGGCTGCTGCTGTTTCTGCTGTCGATGGTGCTGGGCGTGGCCGCGCTGGTGGCCATCAACTCGTTCGGCGACAACCTCCGGACGGCGCTCGACGACGAGGCCGGGACGCTGCTGGGCGCGGACCTGCTGTTCGAGCGGTCGGCCCCGTTCACGCCGCGCATCAACGCGCTGGCCGATTCGCTCGGCGGCCAGCAGTCGCGCCGCGTCACGTTCAACTCGATGGCGTACTTCCCCCGCGTCGAGGGCACGCGCCTGGCGACCGTGCGGGCGGGTGAGGCGGGCTATCCGTACTACGGCGCGCTCGTGACGCAGCCCGCGGAGGCGGCGGCGCGCTACCTCGAAACCGGCGAGGCGCTCGTCGATGGCGGCCTGCTCGACGCCTTCGACGTGGCCGTGGGCGACTCCGTGCAGGTCGGCGCCTACCGCTACCGGATCGCGGGGCGCGTCGTCGCGGCCCCGCGCGAGGTCAACGTGCAGGCGCTCTTCAGCCCCCGCGTCTACATCCCGCTGGTCCGCCTCGACTCGACGCTGCTCTCGACGGGCAGCCGGGCCACGTACGAGCGCTTTTTCTTTTTCGGCGACGGGCGCGACGTGGAGACGATGATCGACCCCCTCCAGCCCGCGCTGCGCGAAGCGAGGGTGCGCGCCGACACCGTCGAGGAGTTGCAGGGCGAGTGGGACACCGGCCTCGACGGCCTCTACCGCTTTCTCAACCTGACGGCCTTTATTGCGCTCCTGCTGGGCGGACTCGGCATCGCCAGCAGCGTCCACGTCTTCGTCCAGTCGCGGCTCAACACCGTGGCGGTGCTGCGCTGCCTCGGGGCACCGCTGTGGAAGACGTACGCCATCTACCTCGGGCAGGCGCTGGCGATGGGCGTGCTGGCCGGGGCCATCGGCGGGGCGCTGGCGACGGGCGTGCTGCTCGTGCTGCCGCGCCTGCTGGCGGATTTCCTGCCCGTCGAGGTGGCGTTCCGGTTGCAGCCGCAGGCGCTCGTGGTGGGCATCGGGCTGGGTGTGGGGGTAACGCTGCTCTTCGCGCTGTTGCCGCTGCTGGCCGTGCGCCGCGCCTCGCCGCTGCGGGCGCTCCGGGCCGTCGCCCACGAGGGCGGGCGCGACCCGCTACGGTGGCTCATCTTCCTGCTCATCGCCGCCGCCATCGTCGGCTTTGCGTACCTGCAGGCGCCGAGTGTGGCCGTGGCGCTGGGCTACGCGGGCGGCGTGCTGGCCGTCTTCGGCGGCCTCGCGCTCGTGGCGAAAGGGCTGTCGGCGGGGGCACGGCGGCTCGTACCGCGTGGCGCGGGCTACGTGGTGCGGCAGGGCGTGGCCAATCTGTACCGGCCACGCAACCAGACCGTCCTGCTCCTGCTCGCGCTCGGGCTGGGCGTGTTCCTGCTGCTCACGCTCCTCATCGTCGAGCGGACGCTCGTGGGGCAGTTCGAGACCGCCGATGGCGAGGGCCAGCCCAACCTCGTGCTGTTCGACGTGCAGCCGTCGCAGGCGGAAGGCGTGGCGGCACTCGTGGCCGCACAGAACCTGCCGGTACTCGACACCGTGCCCATCGTGACGATGCGCGTGCAGTCGATCAACGGACTGACGGTCGATGCCATGCGGGCGGATTCCACGCTGCGCGACTCGGTTTCGTGGGCGCACGTGCGCGAGTACCGATCCACGTACCGCGACCGCCTCATCCCGTCGGAAACGCTGCTCGAAGGCGAATTCGTGGGGTCGGTGGCCGAGGGCACCGAGGTCGTCCCCATCTCCATCGAGCGCGACGTGGCGGGCGAACTGGGCGTCGCGCTGGGCGACACGCTCGTCTGGTCGATCCAGGGCCGCGCCGTCACCACCACGATTGCCTCCATCCGGGCGGTGGACTGGCGGCAGCTGTCGACCAACTTTTTCGTCGTCTTTCCCGCCGGTGTGCTCGAAAAAGCGCCGCAGACGCTCGTGCTGCTCACCCGCTCGCCCGACGCCACAGCGGGGGCGCGCCTCCAGGCCGTCCGTCGTGCGCGATTTTCCCAACGTGTCGGCCATCGACCTGGCGCTGGCGCTGAGTGTGTTCGACGCGCTCTTCAGCCGTATCGCGGGCGTGATCCGCTTCATGGCGCTCTTCAGCATCCTGACAGGCCTGTTCGTGCTGGCGTCGGCGGTGCTCGTGAGCCGCTACCAGCGCGCCGAGGAAACGGTGCTGCTCAAAACGCTGGGCGCGTCACGGCGGCAGGTGCGCGGCATCATGCTCGTCGAGTACACGCTGCTCGGCGTCTTCGGCGTGCTGACGGGCCTCGTCTTTGCGCTCGGTGCGGGCTGGGCGCTGGCCGACCAGGTGTTCGACGCGCCGCTCCGCATCCCGCCCGCCGCGCTCGCCGTCGCCTTTGCCGTCGTGATCGCCCTCACGCTGGGCGTCGGCTGGGTCGTGAGCCGGGGCGTCTACAACCGACCGGCACTCGACGTGCTGCGCCGCAACACCTGAGCGCGAACCCCAGACGCCCATGGAAGAGGAATATCCGTTTACCTGCCCGTACTGCTGGGAGGAGATCACGATGCTGCTCGACACGTCGCTCGACGGCGAGCAGACGTACGTGGAAGACTGCGAGGTCTGCTGCCGCCCCATTCAGATTACCTTCACCGCGGAGGAAGGCGACATCGTGGCGTTCGCCGCCGAGGCGTAGGGGAAAGTTGAAAGTGGGAGCGCGGAATGCGGAATGAGGCGCGGTAGGGAAATGCGGGTAGGGACGCAGCACCCTGCCCCCCTGCGGGGTGTTGCGTCCTTACGGGGTGCAAAACGGGATCGCCCGCTGCTCACAGCTTTGGTCCGCTCGCAAACGTTCGCATCTTCCCATCCGATGCACGATGTGCAGCAGGGCGTACCACGGTACGCCCCTACCGCCGATCTCGACGCTCGCCCTTTCCTTCGTTTCGCCTTCCGCGTTCCCACTTCCGACTTTTACATCATGTCCTACGACCCCATTCTCCTCCGCGACCGCGTCGATGTCGTGCGGGGCCAGATCGCCGAGGCGTGCGCGCGCGCCGGGCGCGACGCGAGCGAGGTGACGCTCGTGGCCGTGACGAAGACGCACCCCATCGAGGCTGTCGAGATGGCGATGGCGGCGGGCGTCACGGATTTCGGGGAGAACAAAGTCCAGGAACTCGTCGAGAAGGCCGCGCAGGTGCCGGGCGAGAAGGAAGGAGGAAGCATCCGGTGGCACTTTATCGGGCACCTCCAGACCAACAAGGCCCGCGACGTGGTGCGGTGTGCCGACGTGTTCCACGCGCTCGACACCATCAAGCTCGCCGAGGAGATCGAGAAGCGCGCCGCCACCGAGGGCCGCGTGCTGCCGTGCTTCGTGCAGGTCAACGTATCGGGCGAGGACAGCAAGTACGGCATCGCCCCCGGCGACGCGCACCGCTTCGTCGAGTTGCTCGCGCCCTTCGACCACCTCGTGCCAGTGGGCCTGATGACGCTCGCCGCCCCTGCCGACGACCCCGAGGACGTGCGCGGCCAGTTCCGGTTGCTCCGGCAGACGGCCCGCACGTTCGAGCCGCAGCGCCACGAGCGTGCCCGCCTCGCGGGCCTGTCGATGGGCATGAGCGGAGACTTCGAGGTGGCCATCGAGGAAGGGGCGACGCACGTGCGCGTGGGCAGCGCGATCTTCGGCGCGCGCGGCTGACGACCGCCCGCGACGGCGCAGCGTGGCGCATCGTTATCTTGCCATTCCACACGGAAACCCACGCCATGAAGCTTTCCCCGCTCGACATTCGCAAGCAGGAGTTCACGCGCCGCCTGCGCGGCTACGACCCCGACGAGGTGCAGGCGTTTTTGCAGGCGCTGTCGTCGCAGTGGGAGAGCCACCTCGAAGACATCCGGCGGCAGGAGGAAAAGATGCGCGACCTCGAAAACAAGCTCCAGCACTACGAGCGCGTCGAGGAGGCCTTGCAGGAGGCGCTGCAGACGGCCCGCGAAAGCTCGCGGCAGGCGCTCCAGGCCGCCGAGCAGAAGGCGCAGCAGATCCGCGACCGCGCCGAACTCGACGCCGAGCGCATCACGCACGACGCCGAGCAGGACCGGACGCGGCTGCGCCAGGAAACGCAGTCGATCCTCGGGCGCCGCAAGGAGATCGTCTCGCGCCTGCGCGCCTTCCTCATCACCGAGATGGAGATGCTGGCGCACTTCGACGGCGACGACCCTATCGGCTACATCAAGCTCATGCCCGCCGACCGCCGCCAACTCAGCACGCCCGACGCGGACGACGAGGAACTGCTCGACCGGCTCGACGCGCCCGTCGTGGTGCCGCCCGCGCCCGAGGAAGAGGACGACGATTTCGTGCCCGCCGAACCCGCCGCCGCAGCGCCCGCCGAGGAGCCGACGTACGAACCTGCCGAGGACGAGGCCACCGGCGAAGCGCCCGAAACCGGCGAGACGATGGCCGAAAAGCTGCTGCGCCTCGACGACGAAGCCGCCCTCTCCACCGAGCCTGTCGAGGCGCAGCCCGTGGCCGAGGCCACGCCGGCACCCGATGTGCCGGTAGAGGCGAGCGACGAGCCAGACGAAGATGAGCCGGACGAGGAGAACGACGAGCCAGACGAACCCACTGCCGGTTTCTGGATGCCGGGGCAGGGCCTCTACGGCGCGACGCCGCCGAGCGAGCCTGCACCCATCACGCCGCCAGCGCCCCCGGAGCCTGCTCCCACCGATCCCGAAGCAGAGGCCGAGCCGCCCACGCAGGAAGCTCGCACCCCGTGGCGGCAGCGCCCGTTCTTCGAGGCCCCCGGCGTGTCTACGCCTGACCCCGCCGCCGACACCCCGCCGCAGGAGTCCACCACCGCCGAAGACGAAATCGCCCGCATCCGGCGAATCCTGCAGGATCTGGAATAAGGGCCAGGCCGCCCACTCGCCAACACCCACTGGTTAATGGAAAGGGAAGGGCGCGGGTACACCCTCCCATGTACACGTCGCCCTTCAGCCGTTTACCCGATCAACTGCTTTAGCTCCTCGATGCGCCGCGTGACGTCCTCGCGGTCCATGTCGCGGTATTCTTCGGGGAGCAGGCTGCGCGAGGTGCATTCCTGCACGGCCACGAGCGTTTGCAGTTCGACTTCGAGCGGGTACGTCGGCGGCATGAAATCCTCGACGACGCGCGCGAGGATGTCTGGCGTCACCTCAGCCGAGGCTTCGGCGGCAGCGCGGAATTTGGCGCGCGTGAGAATCGCCTCCATGTCCGCGCCCGAGAACGTCCGCCCGCCGTCGAGCAGCGATTCCGGCGCGGTGTCGATGGGCATGTTGACTTTCGTGCGGCGCAGCATCACGCGGAGCAGTTCCTCGCGCTCCTCGCGCGTCGTCGGGTAGAAGAGGGCGAGGTGTTCCTCGGCGCGGCCCTGCCGCTTGAGGTCGATGGGCATGAGGTCGGGGCGGGCGGTGACGAGGAAAAAGATCACCCGGCCTCGGTTGCGCGTGTTCGACATAAACGACGCGATCTGCCCGAAAACGCGGCTCGACACGCCGCTGTCGCCCGAGGCGTTGCGGTCGCCCAGCATGGCATCGGCCTCGTCGATCATCACGGCCACGGGCGTCATCGCCTGAAGCAGGGTCAGAATCTTCTCCAGGTTGCCCTCGGTCACGCCCTGCCACTGCGAGCGGAAGTTTTTGAGTTTGACCATCGGGATGCCGATTTCGCCCGCGAAACACGAGATGAGGAACGTCTTGCCCGTGCCCACCGGTCCGCTGACGAGGTAGCCCATCGGCAGCACGTCGGGCCTGCCGGCGCGCAGGGCGGCGGCGGCGTCGCGCAGGTGCTGCTTGGCCTGCTCGTGGCCCGCGACGAGGTCGAGCGTCAGGTCGGTCTCGATGAATTCGAGCAGCCCGTACGCCTCGGCCTCGATGAGTTCTTTCTTGAGCGCGGCGAGGCGGTCGAAGGTGAGGCGGTTGTGGTTTTCGAGCACGTCGGCCAGAACGGTGCGCAGCTGCACGTAGCCGAGGCCCGCCGTGTTCTGCCCGAGCACGCCCGGCGGCACGTCGGCCATCTCGCCGAAAGCGTCCTCCTTGCCCTGGAGGTACCACTTCAGAAACCGCTCGCGCTCGGCCACGCCGGGCATATCGAGCGCCACCTCGGCGGTGTACGGACTCTGCACGAACGCCTGGCTGAGATCGCGCAGGTTCTCGGCGATGAGGCAGACAGTGAAGTCCTTCGCCAGAAACAGCGGGTCGTGCGACCACTTACGGAGCGCCACGAGCGCCCCCCGGTCTTCGGGCGAGTACATCGACGCCTCGGCCATCGGGATGATGGTTTCGGCGTAGTCGATGATAAAGGCGATGCGCTTGTTCTCCCCGAGGCGCAGCCGGAAGTAGTTCTCCAGCACCGTGAAGACGCGCACGGGGTCTTTGGGCAGCTTCTGCTGGTAATCCGTGCCGAAGATGGAGTCGTAGCCTGAGAGCGCGCGGTTGAAATCGCGCTGGCTGGCCTGGTCGGTGAAGTGGATGCCCGAGGCGCGGTCGTAGTAGACGACGAGGTCGCGCGCGGCGAAGAGGTCGTCCGTCAGGAAGTCGCGCAGCGGCAGGTAGGTGGGCTTGCCCGCAGGGTCCTGCGCCGGGACGAGGTCGCGCACGTTTCCGTAGAGGATGAACGTGTTGAGCGTTTTGGTGAAGTACTTCTGCGCGAGCGCCTGGGCCCAGGCAGGGTACGTAGAGAGCGGGTTGGGGGCGATTTCGGCCATCGGTGCGGGCGGGTGGAAAAAGGCAAAATAAAACGGGACAGGCCAGAAGCCCGCCCCGTTACGCACCCATCGCCCCGAAAGGTGCAGCGCGTCAGCGCGCCACGACGAACGCCTGGCTGTGCCGGTTTTCGCCCGCCTCCACCGTCAGCACGTACGTGCCCGCAGCCAGCGTCCGGGCGTCGAAGTCGAACGCGAAACGCGGCGTGGTTGGCCCGTCGTGCAGCATCGCCACCTGACGCCCCAGCACGTCATAGACCGCGATGCGCACCGCGCCCGCCGTGCCGTTCAATTTGATGCGCGCCGCATCGGCGACGGGCTGCGGGAAGATGTCGATGTCGAGGCCCGCGATAGGCGCGTCGGGCGCGGTGGCCGTTGGCGCGGCGGTGGCGGCGTCGACCTCGATGTCGTCGAGGAGCGGGAAGAACGCGCCCACGCTGGAGGTGATGGTGAGCGTCGCGGTGGCGGGGAAGTCCGTCTCGATGCGCGTGCCCGCGCTCGTCACCGTCGCCGTCACGTTTTCGCCCGTCGAGGCGGTGACGGTCCACGTCTCCTCCCCCCATACGGTCGCGCCGTGCAGCGCGGTCACACGGACGGGCGTGCTGAAGGAAAGCGTCACCTGCGCCGTCGAAACGAGCGCGTAGGCCGCCCGGCCCGTCGTGCTGCCGTAGCCGTTCACGTCGCGCGCCTGCCAGTCGGTGTCCGGGCTGGCGACGGTCAGGCCCACGCCCGCGGTCGAGTCCTGGACGACGGTGCGCGTGCCGTTCGTCGTTTCGGCGGCCCCTTCGAAGGCGAAGGTGCGGGACTGCGCGGCGGCATCGACCGCGACGGCGCAGGTGGCGAGAGTGAGGAGGACGAAAAAGCGGTGCATGGCAGGAAGAGATGGGATGCCTCTCCTGTATCAGCGCCCTCACACGCCGACTTAAACCACGCCCCTGCAAAGCCGAGCGGGCGCGAAGGCCAGAAACCTCCGCGCCCGCTCGCGCTCGCATGCTCAACAGAAACTGTGCTTACGCGATGGTCACGCCGCTGTCGAGGTACACGTCCTGGATGGCGTTGAGGATCTCGACGCCCTCTTTCATCGGGCGCTGGAACGCCTTGCGGCCCGAGATCAAGCCCATGCCGCCCGCGCGCTTGTTGATGACGGCGGTGCGGACGGCCTGCTCGAGGTCGTTCTTGCCCGAGCCGCCGCCCGAGTTGATGAGCCCGGCGCGCCCCATGAAGCAGTTCGCCACCTGGTAGCGCGTCAGGTCGATGGGATGGTCGGTGGTGAGTTCGGAGTAGATGCGCTCGTCGAGCTTGCCGTACGACGAGTTGCCCGTGTTGAGCGCCTTGAAGCCGCCGTTCGACTCGGGCTGCTTCTGCTTGATGATGTCTGCCTCGATGGTCACGCCGAGGTGGTTGGCCTGCCCGGTGAGGTCGGCGGCGGTGTGGTAGTCCTTGCCATCGACCTTGAAGGCCTCGTTGCGGAGGTAGCACCACAGAATCGTGCTCATACCCAGTTCGTGCGCGTGCTCGAACGCCTCGCTGACCTCGACGAGCTGCCGCGTGCTCATGTCCGAGCCGAAGTAGATCGTCGCGCCGACCGCCACGCAGCCCATGTTCCACGCCTCGTCGATGCGGCCAAACATCACCTGGTCGAAGGCATTGGGATACGTGAGCAGCTCGTTGTGGTTGATCTTGAGGATGAACGGGATCTTGTGGGCGTACTTGCGCGCGACCGACCCGAGGCCGCCGTACGTCGAGGCGACGGCGTTGCAGCCGCCTTCGATGGCGAGCTTGACGATGTTCTCGGGGTCGAAATAGATCGGGTTCTTGGCGAAGCTCGCGCCGCCCGAGTGCTCGATGCCCTGGTCGACGGGCAGGATCGAGAGATAGCCCGTGCCGCCGAGGCGCCCGTGATCGAAGAGCGTCTGGAGCGAGCGCAGCACCTGCGGCCCGCGATCCGACGCCATCCACACGCGGTCGACGAAGTCGGGGCCGGGCAGGTGGAGCTGGTCTTTCGAGAAGGTTTTCGAGGTGTGGTTGAGCAGCGAGTCGGCCTCGTCGCCCAGCAGGTCGGCAATGCGCGTCGTGGTGAGTTCCATGATGAAAGGTCGGTTTAGGGTGTGTACGGAAAAGGGATAAGGTACGGAGTCACGCCGTGCGAGGCCGTATGTCGGCGGGGATATGGCGGGGTTCGTGGAGGTAGTTCCACAACGACGACGCCAGGAAGGGCGCCGCGAGCAAGCCCCGTGTGCCGAGGCCGTTGAACGCCCACACACGCCCCCTCGCCGAGACCGGGCCGAGCAGCGGATGCCGCCGCCCCGGCACCGTGACACGCACCCCGGCCCGCGCCTCGACGAGTTCGGCCCCGGCCAGCGCCGGCACCAGTCCTGCCGCCCGCGCCTGCAAGAACGCGAGGCCCTCGGGCGTCGGGTCGAGGTGATCGAAGCGATGCTCGAACGTGCTGCCGACGAGCACCGTGTCGCCGTCGGGAACGAGATAGCCCATCCCGGCGACGAGCGGCAGGCGCCGCGCCACGCCGGGCGCGCGCAGGCGGACGACCTGGCCCTTGACTCGGTGCAACGTGAGATCGCCCACGAGCGTCCACGCCGCCTGCCCCGTGCAGAGCAACGTTGCATCCGCGACGACTTCGGCTCCGTCTGCCGTCGTGATCCGCACGCTATCGGGTGTTTCGAGTAGCGAGACAACCGCGCTTCTACAGCGCACGTCTACGCCGTGCTGGCGAACTCGCTCGACCAGCCGGGTGACGAGGGCGGCCACGTCCACGGCGCGGCCCTCGCGCACCCACAGCGCGCCGTGCGGGGCAGCGACCTCCGGCCACAGGTGCTTCGCCGTCGGGGCCTCGCACCAGCGGAGAGCATCCGGATGTTCGTGTGCGCGGCGGGCGAACACACGGGCCTGATCGGGGTCCGCGGCGGGGCGGCACACGCCAGGGGCAGGCCTGCCGAGGCCCGCGAGTTCCAGCATGGCCTCCAGCGCCGCGAGGCGTTCGTGCCGGTCGCTGATGGGCAGCGCCTTGCGGCCTAGGAAGGGATGCGCCAGCCCCGCTGCTACACCTGAGGCTCCGGCGGCGGGGCTGGCGGCCTCCAGCAGGGTAATCCGAGCATGAGGCAGCAGGGCGTGCGCGGCGCTCGCTCCCGCAAGCCCTCCTCCCACGATGCAGATGTGATTCAACGACATCGCTGGCACATTTGGGGATTCGCGCCGCCTTCACTTGCAGAGCGCAAATACCGCTCGCTATCTTGGCAGCCCTTGCAGAAAATCACGTGCCCGTAGCTCAGCTGGATAGAGCGTCTGACTACGGATCAGAAGGTCGGGTGTTCGAATCATCCCGGGCACGCTTGCGAAAACGCCCCAGATTGGCTCCAAACGCCGATCTGGGGCGTTTCGCGTTCATCCCGTGGCCCTTCAAAAAAGGCGTCATTATGCACCAGAATGCAGGGCTGTGCGTGGATGAGAAAGACGGACAAGCGGCTGCCGGGCGACTTAATGCTCATTTCAAAACGTCCGGTGGAGTTGTTTTCAGCAAATGAGTGCGCATCCGAGCGTCGGCAGCGCTTCGTGCATGTTGGCCCGTCGCTCGTACCGGATGCGCAACCGCCGGTACTGGTTCAGCCACGAGAGTGTCCGTTCGACAACCCACCGATGCCGCCCAACCGCTCACTCGACTCGACGCCCCGACGGGCAATGCGCGGGGTGATTCCACGCCGACGCAACGCCTCCCGGCAGCGTGCGAAGTCGTAGCCCTTATCGGCGTGCAGTTTCACCGGACGGAATCGGGGTCGGCCAGCATTCGAGCGGCGAACCGGCGCGATGGCGTCGAGCGCTGCTTCGAGCATCCGGATATCGTGCACGTTGGCCGCCGAAATCAGCACCGCCAGCGGGATGCCCTCAGCGTCTACCACAATGTGGCGCTTCGTGCCCGCACCATGGGTGCGCCCTTTTGCGCGATCCGTCGGATTCGGGCCGGTATGCGCCCCCCTTTTGGAGCCGCCACGGTTGCGGAGTCGAGCGCGGCCCGTCGCCAGTCAAGTTGGTGCGCATCAGCGAGGCGGGAGAGTAGCACCTCGTGCAGGCGTTTCCATACGCCTGCCGCGTGCCAATCGCGTAAACGGCGCCAACAGGTGATGCCACTACCGCAGCCGAGTTCAGCGGGTAGCATGTGCCACTGGATGCCGGTTTTAAGCACGGTTCGGACGGATGTCCGTCCGAGGATGCCAGTCAGGCAGGCGCGGTCTGGAATGCGTGGTCGTCCGCCCCTGGGCTTGGGCGGTAGAGCAGGCAACAGCGGCTCAACGACAGCTCAGAGGTCGTCGGAGACGAGAGGCTTGGCCATGAGCGCCAAGCTACACGCTCACCTACGGTTTTGAAACGAGCACTAAGGCCTTACGGGGCTTGCCAAAGCCGAGTTCATCCTCGGCGACTGAGCGCAGAGGGTGCGCGTCGGTAAGAGCGCCGTGGCCAGGAGCCTCGCTCTGCGCTACGCCCCTGTGAACTTCTCGGGCGTAACGGCTAGGTAATGCAGCGGTTGGAACGACGGCTTTAGCTTGATCGGCACGTGTCCACCACCACACCGCCCCGCTATGCGCCCCGTCCTGCTACTGCTCCTCGCCGCCTCCGCCGCCCTTCCACAGCCGCTCACCGCGCAGACGCTCTTCTTCTGCGAGTACGTCGAAGGCTCGTCCTTCAACAAGGCCGTCGAGATCTACAACCCCACCGGCGCGCCGGTCGATCTCTCCGCCTACACGCTCGAACTCTACTCCAACGGCAGCGCCACGGCCAGCCAGACGCTCGCGCTCTCGGGCACGCTCGCCCCCGGCGACGTCTTCGTCGCCACGCATCCGAGCGCCGACGCGCTGCTGCTCGCCGAAGCCGACGTGACGAGCGGCACAGTCGTCAACTTCAACGGCGACGACGCCGTCGCGCTGCGCCTCGCGGGCGCGCTCGTCGACGTGATCGGCCAGATCGGCTTCGACCCCGGCATCGCAGTGGGGCACCGTGATCTGTCTTCGACGCAGGACAACACCCTCAGCCGCATGGGAGTCCGTCTGCATGGGCGACACCGACGGATCGGACGCCTTCGACCCCGCGGTCGAGTACGAGGGTTTTGCGCAGAACACCTTCGACGGCATCGGCAGCCACACCGGCTGCACGACTGCGCCGCGGTCGCCCTTCTTCTCGCGAGTACGTCGAGGGTTCGAGCCTGAACAAAGCCGTCGAGATCTTCAACCCGACCGGCTCGGCCATCGACCTCGCCGCCGAGGGCTACCGCGTCGAGATCTTCTTCAACGGAAGCCCGGCGAGCGGCGCCGACGGTCAACCTCACCGGCACGCTCGCCGCCGGGCGATGTCTACGTCGTGGCCGACGACGGCGCGGACGCGGCCATCCTCGCGGTCGCCGATCTCACGCCGACGAACAACTTCTTCAACGGCGACGACGCCGTCGTGCTCTTGCGCGGAGCCGACACGCTCGACGTGATCGGGCAGATCGGCTTCGATCCCGGCAGCCAGTGGGGCAGCGGCCTCGCCTCGACGGCCGATAACACGCTCCGGCGCATGGCGAGCGTCTGCGCGGGCGACACGAACGCCTGTCGACGCCTTCGACCCCGCGCTGGAGTTTGACGGCTACGCGCAGGACACCTTCGATGGTCTGGGCAGCCCACGTTGCCACATGCACCGGCGGCAGCACGAACGCCGCGCCCGTCTTCACGGCCGCGCTCACGAGCCAGACGGTCTCAATCGGCGCGCCCTTCACCTTCGACTACGACGCGAGCGACAGTGACGCAGCTGACGTGGTGACCTACAGCCTCGTGCAGGGCCCGGCGGGCAGCACGCTGGACGTGGCGACGGGTGTTTTCGCGTGGACGCCGACGATGGCGCAGGCAGGTCAGTCGCTTCGTCGTGCGCGTCGGCGCAACGTGACGGCACGGCCACGACGACGACCGAGGCGACGCTCGCGGTGAGCGCCACCGTGGGCGACGCGCCCGTCTTCACGGCGACCTTTACGGGCAGCGATCGTGCCCGCAGGCCAGACGATCACCTTCGACTACGACGCAAACGATCCCGACGGCGGCACGGTCGTCTACAGCCTCGTGACTCCGCCCGCAGGTGCTGCCATCGACGCGGCGACAGGCGTCCTGACCTTCACGCCTGCCACGCCGGGCGCCTACGCGATCCGCGTGCGCGCAACCGACGACGAGACCGCTACCACGACGACGACGGCGTATGTTGGCGCGAAAGGCGTGCTCTTCCCCGGCCAGAGTGGCGCTGCGCTGAGAGCGAGTCTGCGCGCGGCGTATCGCGCCGACGAGGACGCTCGGCTACGACGTGGCCCGCGACACGATGTATCTGCTCGATCGACCGCGGCGCGAGCGCGGACGGCGACAGCACCGACGTCTGCGGCGTCTACACGGGCTTCTGCGTGAGCCTGCCGCTGGGCGTCGACCCGTCGAGCTTTCTCGCCTCGAACGGCATCAACGCCGAGCACACGTGGCCGCAGTCGAAGGGCGCAGCCGACGAGCCGCAGCGCTCCGACATGCACAACCTCTTCCCGGCCAAGGACAACGTCAACTCCAGCCGCGGCAACAACCCGTACGGCGAGATCCCGGACGCCGAGACGAGGACGTGGTACAAGGGCGCGCAGTCGCAGATCGACGATTCCGACGAGTGACATCGACGCGTGGAGCGAGACGATCAGCGGGGTCTTCGAGCCGCGCGAGGTGCACAAGGGCAACGCTTCAAGCCGCGCGGCGCTCTACTTCTACGCGATCTACGAGAGCGAGAGTGATCTGACGTTCCTCTTCGACCAGCTCGACGACCTCGCCTACTGGAACGGCCTCGACACGGCAGACGTGGCCGAGTACAGGCGGACGCATCTGATCTCGGAGCGGCAGGGCAACATCAACCCGTTCGTGGTCGACGCGACGCTGGCCAGGCGGGCGTACGCGGACTACCTCGCGCCCCACGCTCGACTGCACCGACCCGGCGACGGCGCCGAGCTACGCGGGCGGCTACGTGCTCAACGCGGCAGGCACGCGGGCCTTCGTGCGCGTAGATGGTGCCGGCGGGCGGGACGGCGTTCGCGTTCTACAACACGAACAACCTCGTCGTGGGCGATCCGGAGCCGGACACCGAGAGCGGCAGTGTGCTCGCTGGCCACGCGCACGGGCGCGCCCGAGGGGGCTGCGGGAGTGTGACGTTCACCTTTGCATCCGGCCTCGCCGTCCGAGGTGTACTTCCCGATCACGGCGGCGATCGAGCGCGAGCGGCGTGGCGTTCTACCTGCGCGCCACCGACACGTGCGGACGCGAGGTGGACGTGGATCCCGAGCTTCGCGATCACGGGCGTCGAATCACGCAGACGTGCTGGCGTTCGGCTGGAGCGAGCGTGCCCAACCCGGCGCGCTCGCAGGCCGAGATCCGGTACAGGCTGGACGAGGCCGGTGACGTGACGCTCGTCGCTCTACGACGTGCTCGGGCGCGAAGTGGCGGTGCTGGCACGAGGGGCAGCAGGCGCGGGCGCCACACGGCGACGGTCGATGCGGCGGCGCTCGCGCCGGGCGTGTACGTCTACCGCCTCACCTGGCGAATGGGCGCACGCTCACGCGGACGCTGACGGTGGCGCGGTGAACGAGCACACATACTGGCGCATTCTGGGAGCGCTACGAGTCCGACTACCACGGGCCACCCGTTTCACTGTTTGACAGACGGTCGTTGAGACGCTGCCGTTGCTCACACAGCAGCGTGTACATAGGCGTGGCAGGAAGGCAACGCGCCGGTATGCTGCCTCGTCAGCGCGCGGGCGTGGCGTCGCTGACGGCTCCATCGCCGCTGGCTGCGTGGCGCTCGGGTTGCCACGAGAAGGCGTAATCCGGGTCTTCGACGTCCAGCGCGGCCTTTGTGAGGTGGAGCGGGTGGAAGGTGTCCACCATCACCGCCAGTTCGCGCGTCTCTTTCTTGCCCAGCGAGGCCTCCGTCGTGCCGGGATGCGGACCGTGCGGGAGGCCGCCGGGGTGCAGCGTGAACGAGCCACGCTCGATGCCCCTGCGGCTCATGAAATCGCCTTCGGCGTAGTACAGCACCTCGTCGGAGTCGATGTTGGAGTGGTTGTACGGCGCGGGCACGGCCTCCGGGTGGTAGTCGAACAGGCGCGGCACGAACGAGCAGACGACGAAGTTGTGGCCCTCGAACATCTGATGCACGGGCGGCGGCTGATGCACGCGCCCGGTGATGGGTTCGAAGTCATGGATCGAAATGGCGTACGGGTACATGTAGCCGTCCCAGCCGACGACATCGAAGGGGTGGTACCGGAGCACGTAGCGGTGCAGCTTGCCGTGCTTGGCGATGCGGACTTCGAACTCGCCTTTCTCGTCGATGGGGTCGAGATCCGTCGGCGGGCGCACGTCGCGCTCGCAGAACGGGCTGTGCTCGAGAAGCTGGCCGAACCGGTTGGTGTAGCGTTTCGGAAAGTGGATCTCGCTCGACGCCTCGATGATCAGCAGGCGTGGCTGCACGTCTCCGGTGAACACCCACTTGTGGACGAGCGTGCGCGGCACGTGGACGTAATCGCCCTGGTGGAATTCGACCACTCCGAGGGGCGATTCCAGCCGCCCCTCGCCGTCGTGGACGTAGATCAGCTCGTCCGACGAGGCGTTTTTGTAGAACACCTCCATCGGCTCCGTCGGGACGGTGAGGGCGAGGCGCACGTCGCTGTTGCCCATCACGTAGCGGCGGCCCGAGAGGTAGTCGCCGCCCGGCTCGATGTTGTGGCCCAGCAGGTGCCGATGGCGCAGAAAGTCCTCATCGGCGTACTCGACCTTGAACGGGATCGGCTCCTCGATGCGCTCGACCAGCGTGGGCGGGTGGAGGTGGTAGGCGATGGACGAGATGCCCGAAAAGCCCTCGGCTCCGATGACTTCTTCGGTGTAGAGTTCGCCGTCCGGGCGGCGGAACTGCGTGTGCCGCTTGTGCGGCACCTGCCCGATGCGCTGGTAATGAGGCATGGTTCTGAAAGTGGAAAGTGGGAGCGCGGAAGTGTTGAAGATGGGAATCGGAACGGGAGGACGGGTGCGGCGCGGCCTTCATTCAAACCGTTCCGCACTCCGCGTTTCCCGTTCCCCCTTTCACAGATTCCCCCGCAGCGCCTGCTCGCGTTCGATGGCTTCGAAGAGCGCCTTGAAGTTGCCCTTGCCGAACGAGCGAGCGCCCTTGCGCTGGATGATCTCGTAGAAGAGTGTCGGGCGGTCCTCGACGGGCTTGGTGAAGATCTGCAACAGGTAGCCCTCGTCGTCGCGATCCACCAGAATGCCCAGTTCGGCAAGGGCGTCCACGTTTTCGTCGATGGTGCCCACGCGCGACTGGAGTTCGTCGTAGTACGTCGTCGGCACGCTCAGGAACGTTACGCCACGGTCGCGCAGCGCGGTGACGGTGCCGAGGATGTCGTCCGTCGCCATCGCCACGTGCTGCACGCCCGGTCCGCGGTAGAACTCGAGGTACTCGTCGATCTGGCTCTTCTTCTTGCCCTCGGCGGGCTCGTTGATGGGAAACTTGATGCGCTCGTTGCCGCTCGACATCACCTTCGACATCAGCGCCGTGTACTCGGTCGAGATGTCCGCATCGTCGAACGAGACGAGGTTTTTGAAGCCCATCACGTCGCCGTAGAAATCCACCCAGCGGTTCATCTGGCCGAGTTCGACGTTGGCGACGCAGTGGTCGACGTACTTCAGCCCGACGGGAGCGGGCGCGTAGTGCGGATTGTCGTAGGGACGGAAGCCGGGCAGGAACAGCCCGTCGTAGTCTTTGCGCTCGACGAACGTGTGGATCGTGTCGCCATAGAGTTGGATCGAGGCCGTCACGACGCGCCCGTGGTCGTCCTCCATCACCTCAACGCCGCGGTGGGGCGTCGCGCCGCGCTCAATGGCGGTATCGAAGGCGAGGCGGGCATCGTCCACCCACAGCGCGAGGTCGCGGATGCCGTCGCTGTGCTGCCGCACGTGCTCGGCGATGGGGGATTCCGGCGCGAGCGCAGCCGTGAGCACGAAACGAATCTTGCCCTGCTGCAGCAGGTAGGAGACCGACGCGCGGTGCCCCGTCTCGGGTCCGCGGTAGCCTGTAACCTGAAAACCGAACGCCGAGGCGTAGAAATGAGCCGCCTGCCGGGCATTGCCGACATAAAACTCGACGTAATCCGTTCCGTTGATGGGGAACAGGTCTTCGTGCGTGGCTTCGGCGGAGGGATGTGTGAGGGTTTCCATGGGAGATTATGAGCAGAAAGTGTAAGCGCTTCCGATACAAGTGGCGCGGAGGTCTTGTTTCGACATTCGCGCTGCTGACGGCCCTGTCTCTGGCAGGGTGCGGCGGCGACGGCGTGCGCCTCGACGGGTTCGACGTGCGCCGCGTGGGGTGGGATACGCTGCGCGTCGCGCCGTCGTTCGCGTCGTCCGGTTTTGGCCGCACCGTCATCCCCGATTCGCTCACCGTGCTCGTCTCCGACGCGAAAGGGCGGACGCTCTACACCGGCTACGCGCACCGCCCGCAGCGCCCCCTCGTGGTGCCTGTGCCCGATCCGCTGCTGGGCAACGACGCGCCGTTCATGCTGGATCTGTGCGGCTACTTCGCGACCGAGGGCACCGTGTGCGAGCAGCGTGTGCTCAACGCCTCGCCCAAGCGCCTCCACGCCGACGTCGACCTCGACTACCCGTACCGCCGCGACTCCGACCAACTCCATTTCCGCGTCGCGTGGCGGCAGGAGCGGCAGCAGGGGGAGGGACGCTGGCAGCCCGTGCCGGTCTCGGAAACCCTCCCGGCGCGCTTCGTCATCTACGTCGACGGCCACCCGCGCGATGCCGTCAAGATCGACTTCGACGACGCTTCGGGCACGCTCGACCTCGCCGACGCGCCCGGCTACGACGACTTCTGGATGCGCCTGCACGACCCGCTCCTGCGCGGCGATTCTGTGGCGGTGAAGATCCAGATCGACGGGCGCCTCGGCCCACGCCCCGACTCGGTTACGACCCTCACCCGGTGGGTCGCGCCCGTTTCGCAGCGCGAGCGCGAGCGCGAGGTGGCCACCTACGCCGTGCAGGCGCTCGAACACTTGCTCGACCGCCTCGAAAGCGCGCGCGATGGGCGAGCCGAGATGGAGGTCATTGACTGGCGCTTCGACGCCCTGCGGCGTGCCTACATCGTGCGGCTGTGGACGGGCTGGCGTGGCGGCTTCATGCACCGGGGCCGGTTCACCTTCGAGGGCGAACTCACCGTGGACGAGGAGACGCGCCGCGCCACGCTGCGCGCCACGCGCCTCAGCCCCGACATGCAGCGCCTGTGGTACGAGAGGGGCCTGAGCGAGTCCATTCCGCTGGGCTCCCTCGACGCGCCCTGAGCGCCGTGTTTGCACAAGCTTGACGCCGCTGCCGTTGCGGCCTCTCGCGTCACAGAGGATCTTGCCCCGCTTCCGCGCATCCGATCCAGGTCGCGCTTTTCTTTTTCAGGATACAGGAAGTACAACCTCCAACCGCACCCATGCCACGCTCCGCGCCGCTACTGCTGTCCGCTCTCCTCGTCCTCGCCGCCTGCCAGAGGCAGGATGTCACCACCTACGAAACGCGCGGGCGCGTCGTGACGGTGATCCCAGAGAACAACACGCTCACCGTCCTGCACGAGGACATCCCCGGCTTCATGCCCAGCATGAAGATGGACTTTATTCCCCGCGACCTCACCGACCTGGAGCGGGTGGTCGCGGGCGACCTCATCGCCTTCGAGATCCACGTGGCCGAGGACGGCTCGATGGCGGTTTCGGGCATCGACAAGTTGCCCGCAGGCACGGCGCTGACGCTGCGCGAGCCCCGGCCCGCACCTGCGCCCGTCGACACTACGCGCGCGGACTCGCTCGGCGTGCTCGGCGACTCGGCGCTCGTCGTCGAAGACTCCACGGGCGTGCGGTAGACGAAAGCGGGTTGGCAAACCTTGCGGTCCCGCTCCATCGTCGGAAGCGCTTCCGTTCCGCGTCTCGGAGCGGCTATCTTCGCCCGGATCCGGCGTGCCCGTGACGAACGACGACGACTGACACATGACGAATGACCCGCAACAAATGACAGCCATCACCGCGCCCACGGGCACGCGGCTCTCCTGCAAGGGCTGGCAGCAGGAAGCCGCGCTCAGGATGCTGATGAACAACCTCGACCCCGCCGTCGCCGAGCGGCCAAAGGAGTTGATCGTCTACGGCGGCGGTGGCAAGGCGGCGCGCGACTGGGCGAGCTACCACAAAATCGTCGAGACGCTGCGGCGGCTGGAGAACGACGAGACGCTGCTCGTCCAGAGCGGCAAGCCCGTGGGCGTCTTCCGCACGCACCCCGACGCGCCACGCGTGCTGATCGCCAACGCGCATCTTGTGCCGCGCTGGGCCACGTGGGACGAATTCCGCCGCCTCGATGCCCTCGGACTGACGATGTACGGCCAGATGACGGCGGGCTCGTGGATCTACATCGGCACGCAGGGGATTTTGCAGGGCACCTACGAGACGTTTGCCGAGTGCGCCCGGCAGCACTTCGGCGGCTCGCTCAGCGGAAAACTCGTGGTGACGGCGGGCCTCGGCGGCATGGGCGGCGCGCAGCCCCTCGCGGCCACGATGAACGGCGCGGCCTTCCTGGGCGTCGACGTGGACGAAAGCCGCATCCGGCGGCGCGTCGAAACGGGCTACTGCGACGTGCTCGAACACGACCTCGACCGGGCGCTCGACGCGGTGCTCGCGGCGAAAGATCGCGGCGAGGCGCTGTCGGTGGGGCTGGTGGGCAACATCGCCGACGTGCTGCCCGAGATGGTGCGGCGCGGCGTCACGCCCGACGTGCTGACGGATCAGACGAGCGCGCACGACCTGCGGCTGGGCTATATCCCCGCAGGCTTTTCGCTCGACGCCGCCGAAGCGCTGCGGCAGTCCGACCCTGCATCCTACGAAAGCGCCGTCCTCGATTCGATGCAGGTCCACGTGGCCGCGATGCGGGCGATGCAGCGCGCCGGGGCCGTCACGTTCGACTACGGCAACAACCTGCGCGGGCAGGTGGCCGACCGGCGCGGGATGACCGAGGCGTTCGAGATCCCCGGTTTCGTTCCGGCCTTTATCCGCCCGCTGTTCTGCCGAGGCTCGGGGCCGTTCCGCTGGGCGGCGCTCTCCGGCAATCCCAACGACATCGCCGTCACCGATGCGGCGGTGCTGGAGACGTTTCCCGAGAACGAAGCTCTCGCCCGCTGGATCACGAAGGCGCGCGAGAAGGTGCAGTTTCAGGGCCTGCCCGCGCGCATCTGCTGGCTCGAATACGGCGAGCGCGCCGAGATGGGGCTGAAGTTCAACTGGCTCGTCAAACACGGCAAGGTGGAGGCCCCGCTCGTCATCGGGCGCGACCACCTGGATTCGGGCATCCGTGGCTTCGCCCAACCGCGAGACCGAGGCCATGAAGGATGGCTCCGACGCCATCGCCGACTGGCCGCTCCTCAACGCGCTGCTCAACACGGCCTGCGGCGCAAGCTGGGTGAGCCTCCACCACGGCGGCGGCGTCGGCATCGGCTATTCGATCCATTCGGGCATGGTGTGCGTCGCCGACGGCACCGACGAGGCCGCCCGCCGCCTCGAGCGCGTCCTCACCGCCGACCCCGGCACAGGCGTCATGCGCCACGCCGACGCGGGCTACGAGGACGCCATCGACACGGCGCGCGAACGCGGCGTGGACCTGCCCATGATCACCGGGTGAACGAGCCCCGAAGGTGTTCGAGACTTTCGGGTCTGAATCCGTCTCCTCATGCACGAAACACACGGCATCCGCCTGGCGCACCTCTACGCCGACTTGGAAAAAAGCCTCGACGCCCTCCAGCGCGATCCAGCGCGGGTGCGGGCCTCGCGCGCCATCGTAGAGGCGGCGCTGACGGATGGGCAGACGTACTACGGGATCAACACCGGCTTCGGGATTCTGGCGCGGCAGCGCATCGCGTCGGACCAGCTCGCCCGGCTCCAGCACAACCTGCTCCTCAGCCACGCCGTGGGCGTCGGCGAGCCCGTGCCGAAGGCTATCACGCGGCTGATGCTGCACCTCAAGATCCACGCGCTCGGGCTGGGCTTTTCGGGCGTGTCGGAGACGACGTTCGGGCGGCTGCTGGACTTCGCGGGGCGCGACCTCATCCCCGTCGTGCCGAGCAAGGGCAGCCTGGGCGCGTCGGGCGACCTGGCGCCGCTGGCACACCTGGCGCTGCCGCTCGTGGGCTACGGCTTTTTCTGGAACGAAGACGGCACGGCGCACCTGCCGGCGGCGGACGTGCTGGAAAAGGAGGGCCTCGCGCCCATCGAACTCCAGGCGAAAGACGGCCTCGCCCTCATCAACGGGACGCAGCTCATGAGCGCCTACGGCGCGTACGTGCTCGAAAAAGCCGCCCGCCTCGCCCGCACCGCCGACGTGCTCGCGGCGATGAGCCTCGAAGCGCTGCGCGGCAGCCTCCGCCCGTTCGACGCCCGCATCCACGCCATCCGTCCGCACCGGGGGCAGGGGGAGGTGGCCGCCAACGTGCGCGTGCTGCTCGGCGGCAGCGAGATCCTGGAGTCGCACCGCAACTGCGGCAAAGTGCAGGATCCGTACTGCCTGCGCTGCGTGCCGCAGGTCCACGGCGCGAGCCGCGACGCGCTCGCCTACGCCACCGCGACGCTCGAAACCGAGGTCAACGCCGTCACCGACAACCCGCTGGTGTTCGAAGACGGCGACATCCTCAGCGGCGGCAACTTCCACGGGCAGCCGCTCGCGCTCGCGCTCGACTTCGCCGCCATCGCCCTCGCCGAACTCGCCTCCATCTCCGAGCGGCGCACCTACCTGCTGCTCGCCGGGCACGACGGCCTGCCAACGCTCTTGATGAAGGAAACCGGCCTCAATTCGGGCTTCATGATCCCGCAGTACACCGCTGCCGCGCTCGTCTCGGAGAACAAGATCCTGTGCCACCCCGCCTCCGTGGATTCCATCCCGTCGAGCCTGGGGCAGGAGGATCACGTGTCGATGGGCAGCATCGGCGCGCTCAAGCTGCTGCAGGTGTTCGAAAACGTCGAACGCGTGCTCGCCGTCGAACTCATCACCGCCGCGCAGGCGCTCGACTACCGCGCGCCGCTGCGTCCGGGCCGGGGCGTCGAGGCCGCCCACCGCTTCGTGCGCGACCGCGTGGCGCACCGCGAAGCCGACAACTACTTCCAGGACGACCTCGCGCGCTGCATCGATTTCGTCGGGGGCCGCGAGATGCTGGACGCGGTGGAAGCCAGCCTCGAACCCCATCACGAACGCCCGTGCCTGTACTGAAAAACATCGGATGCCTCGCCACCTGCCGCGCCGAGGGCCCGCAGCACGAGATCCACGCAATCCCCCGCGCCGCGCTGGCGTGGGAAGGCGACACGGTCGCGTGGGTGGGGCCGGAAAGTGATCTGCCGCAACCCTACCACACACACGATCACCACGACGCCGGGGGGCGCCTCGTCGTGCCCGGCCTGGTGGACTGCCACACGCACCTGGCCTTTGGCGGGTGGCGTGGCGACGAGTTCGAGCAGCGCCTCCAGGGGGCGAGCTACCTCGACCTCGCCCGCGCGGGCGGCGGCATCCTGAGCACCGTGCGCCACACGCGCGCCGCCACCGAGGACGATCTGGTCGAAAAAGCACGCGGTGTGCTCGGCGAGATGGCGGCGCTGGGCGTCACGACCGTCGAGGCCAAGAGCGGCTACGGGCTGGACGTGGACACCGAACTCAAACTCCTCCGCGTCTACCAGACGCTGCGCGAGACGCAGCCCGTGCGGATCGTCTCGACGTTTCTCGGCGCGCACGTCGTCCCGCCCGAGTACCGCGACCGCCGCGCCGACTACGTGCGCCTCGTCACCGACCGCGTGATCCCTATCGTCGCCGCCGAAAAGCTGGCCACGTTCTGCGACGTGTTCGTCGAGGACACCGCCTTCACCCGCGACGAGGCACGAACGATCTTCGACGCGGCGAGACGCCACGGTCTGCGCCCGAAGCTGCACGCGGATCAACTCGCCGACGGCGGCGGGGCGGGGCTGGCCGCCGACGTGCAGGCCGCCTCTGCCGACCACCTCGAACACGCCTCCGACGACGGCATCGCCGCGATGGCGCGGGCGGGCGTGGTGGCGGTGAGCCTGCCGCTGGCGACGTTCTACCTGCGGCAGCCGCCCATGCCCGCGCGTGCGTTCATCGAAAAGGGCGTGCCCGTCGCCGTCGCCACCGACTTCAACCCCGGCTCGGCCCCGAGCTTCCACCTGCCGCTGGCGATGACGATGGCGTGCGTGCTGCAGCGCATGACGCCCGCCGAGGTGCTCAAAGGCGCGACGATTTTTGCCGCACGCGCCATCGGGATGGAGGATGCACGGTGGGATCGCTTGAGAAAGGCAAAAAAGCCGATTTTGCCGTCGTAGACGCGCCCGACGTGAATCACTGGCTCTACCACTTCCGCCCCAACGCCGTCGTGCGGACGTGCATCGGCGGGCAATTCGTCGCGCCGTGATGCTGCACCCCGCGCAGGTAGACCTGCCCGCCACCGACGCCGACGACCCGCGCATCGGGCACCTGCTCGGGCGCGGCGGGCGTGCCGACCTGCGCGCCGTGCTCGTGGGCTTCCCGTCCGACGAAGGTGTGCGGCGCAACGGCGGGCGCGAGGGCGCGGCGGACGGGCCGTCGGCCCTGCGGCAGGCGCTCTACCGCATGACGCCCGACGCCCGCGACCCGGCCTTCGCCGCGCTGCTCGGACGCGTGGCCGACCTCGGTGACGTGGACGTGAGCGGCGACCTCGAACGCGACCAGGAAGCGCTGGGCGATGTGCTCGCGCCCTACCTCGATAGGGGCGTCGTGCCCATCGTGCTGGGCGGTGGGCACGAGGTGGCATACGGCCATTTTCTCGGCTACGTCAAGGCGGGCCTCGCCGTCGAAATCCTCAATTGGGACGCCCACACCGACGTGCGGCCCCTCAGAAACGGGCAGGCCCACTCGGGGTCACCGTTCCGTCAGGCCCTCGAACATCCGTCCGGGATGTGCCAGCGCTACACCGTCGCCGGGCTGCTGCCGCACGCCGTCGCGCAGGCGCACCTCGGTGTGATCGAGCGGCAGGGCGGGCGTTACGTTTTCCGGGACGACCTCACGCCCGCGCGTGCCCAGAATCTCATCGACACCCTCGCCGGGCCTGCGATGGTGACGTTCGACCTCGACGCCGTGGACGGCGCGCAGGCGCCGGGTGTGAGCGCGCCTGCCGTCGATGGTCTCGACGTGCGCCTCTGGCTCGACGCCGCACGCCACGCGGGCCGGAGTGCGCACGTGCGCTCGATGGACGTGGCCGAACTCAACCCGCGCCATGACGCCGACGGGCGCACGGCTCGCCTCGCTGCCCGGACAGTCTGGGCCTTTTTGCAGGGCCTGGCGCATCGGTGAGGCGCGGGCCGCGTCGCCCAACTTTCTGCAAAGAGCGGCGTTACCCGCGCTCCACCCCGGAAAGCGCTTCCCCACCTCGCGGGGCGGCGTATATTTTTTGCACCGCGCGCAACGCGCTTCCAGACAGCCTTTTTTCTATCCAGCTTTATGGCGCAGGTAGACGTAACCATGCCCAAGATGGGCGAATCGATCACTGAGGGCACGGTGATCGCGTGGCACAAGCAGCCCGGCGACACCATCGAACTCGACGAGACGCTCCTCGAAATCGGCACCGACAAAGTCGATACCGAAGTGCCCTCGCCCAGCGCAGGTAAGCTGGTCGAGATCCTCGTCCCCGAGGGCGAAACCGTCGAGGTCGGCACCCGGATCGCCGTCGTCGAGACTGACGTGAATGCCGAGGTGGCAGCGTCGGCCCCGGCGGAGAAGCCCGCGCCCGCCGCACAGGCCCCCGCCCCCGAGGCCCCGCCCGCCGCGAGCGCTCCGGCTGCCGAAGCGCCTGCCCCTGCCGCCAAGAAACCGGCTCCCGCGCCCGCTGCAAACGCCGAAACCGTCGAGGTGGTGATGCCCAAGATGGGCGAATCGATCACTGAGGGCACGGTGATCGCGTGGCACAAGCAGCCCGGCGACACCATCGAACTCGACGAGACGCTCCTCGAAATCGGCACCGACAAAGTCGATACCGAAGTGCCCTCGCCGGTCGCCGGTACGCTCGTCGAAATCCTGGTGCCCGAAGGCGAGACGGTCGAGGTGGGCGCGGTGATCGCGCGCATCGGCGTGGGCGAAGGCGTGAGCGTCGCGGACCCGGCTCCCGAGAACGTGCCTCCACAGCCCGAACTCACCGTCCGCCCGGAGACGCCCGAGGAGGCCCCTGAGGCCCCTGCGTACAGCGGCGACGGCGACGGGCAGGCCGTTTCCGACGTGTCGGGCGACGGTGGCCCCATTGTGCGCGAAGGCGAGAGCGGGCGGTTCTACTCGCCCCTCGTCCGCTCGATTGCCGAGAAGGAAGGGCTGTCGATGCAGGAACTGGAGCGCATTCCCGGCTCGGGGCGCGAAGGTCGCGTCTCGAAGGCCGACGTGATGGCGTACCTCGAAAACCGCAAGAGTGCCCCGGCGCGCGCGCCGCAGGCCCCGGCCCCCGCGCGTCCCGCCGCTGCGCCGCAGCGTTCGACGCCCCAGCCCACGGCCCGCCCGGCGGCGGACTACGGCGACCGCGTCGAGGTCATCGAGATGGACCGGATGCGCCGCATCATCGCCGAGCACATGGTGCGCTCGAAGGCGACGAGTCCGCACGTGACTTCGTTCGCCGAGATCGACGTGACCAACATGATGCGGAACCGCGAGCGCAACAAGGAGACCGTTCTCCAGCGCGAGGGCGTCAAGCTCACCGTGACGCCGTACTTCATGTGGGCGGCCATCGAGGCGCTGCGGACGCACCCCGTGCTCAACGCCTCCGTCGAGGACACCCGCGTGATCGTCAAGAAAGACCTCCACATCGGCATGGCTGTCGCCATCGGCAACTCGGGCCTCGTCGCCCCGGTGATGCGCGACGCGGGGTCGAAAAACCTCATCGGCATCGCCAGGGCCGCCGCCGACCTCTCGACGCGCGCGCGCAACAAGGGCCTCCAGCCCGACGAGTTGCAGGGCGGCACCTTCACCGTCACCAACGTCGGATCGCTCGGTTCGCTCATGGGCACCCCCATCATCAACCAGCCGCAGGTGGCCATCCTGGCGACGGGGGCCATCAAGAAGCGGCCCGTGGTGATCGAAGACCCCGAGGTGGGCGACGTTATTGCGATCCGCCAGATGATGTTTGTCTCGCTCTCGTACGACCACCGCATCATCGACGGCGCGATGGCCGCGAGCTACCTTCAGCGCTACACCGAGGTGCTCGAAGGCATCGACCCGAAGGGGGATCTGTAAGAGATCCCGAAAAGGCAGGAGGGTTACAGCTCCGTTATTGAAATCAACGAAAGTCCTGGTTACCATTGCGGGTAGCCAGGACTTTTCTTTGTCGCGCCATGCCGAAATCTCCGTCTTCCCGAACCCCTGATCCCGACGCCGCGCGTACGCCGGACGACGCGCCCGCCGGTCTGTCGATGGGGCTGGCCGAACTCGAAAAGCGGCTCGACGGCTTCGTGCGCGAGTACCTGAAGAACAAGAGCAAGGAAACCGTGGGCACGTATCGCCGCGCACTCAACGAGTTCGAGCGGTGGTTCGTGATGCAGAAGGGGCAGTTTCGGTTCACGCCGGACGGCGTCGAGCGCTTCAAGAAGTACCTCGTGGAAACGCGCGGCCTGCACCAGGTGTCGATCTCGACGTACCTGACGAGCCTCCGGCGCTTCTGCCAGTACCTCGTGGACATGGGGATGCTGGCCGAGAACCCGGCGCGCACCGTCAAAGGCAACCGCCGCCCCACGACGCACTCGCGCTCGATCCTGACGCAGCAGGAGGTGGACACGCTCGTTCAGAACCTCCCCTCCACGACGCTGCTCGATTTGCGCGACCGGGCGGTGATCTACCTGATGCTGTTCGCCGGGCTGAGTGAGATCGAGATCACGCGGGCCGATTATGGCGACCTCGAACAGACGCTGCTGGGCTGGTTTCTGCGCGTGCAGGCGAAGGGACACACCGTCAAGGACCAGCAGGTGCGCCTCGACGCGCCCGTGGTAGAGAAGCTGACGCGCTACCTCAGCGCACGGGGGCCGCTCAAACCCGACGCGCCGCTCGTGGCCTCGCACGGCAACCGCTCCGAGGGCAAGCGCCTCAACACGCGGACGGTGCGGAACCGCGTCAACGGCCAGCTTGCCGAGGCGGGCATCACGCGCACCGGCGTCACGCCGCACAGCCTGACGCACACCGCCGCGCTGCTGTGGCTCAACGAGGGCCTCGACGTCGAGGAAGTACGCCGCCGGATGCGCCACGGCACGCTCGACACGACGATGATCTACTTCAAGAAGCAGGGCCTGCTCAACCGCACGCCGGAGGAGGTCACGGAGATCGAGCGGGGGACGTAGCACGGAGGCCTGGCCTGCCTCCCCGGTTCCGTGCGCCGTAACCTCAACGCGAACCTTTCCGTAGCGGGCCGCCTCCCACGGACCCCGAACGCGAGCAGAGAAAGGCGCATGAACCTCCGGCACGATGCGAAAAGACTCCGGCAAAGACGAATCACGGGGCCGCGACGGAGGCGCACAGGCAGGCGTTCGAGGCTGAGGGTCGCCGCCGTTTTTCTCACCCTCGCGCTCTCCACGCCGCTGGCGGCACAGACCGCGTTTCTGCCTTCCGCTGCCGACAGCGCCGCGCTCGTGGAGGATCGAGCGGCATCTGGCCGGGATCGTCGCGGCGGGCGACGTGCCCGGCGTGGCGGTCGCGCTGGTATCGGAGGCGGGCGTGATCTGGACGGGCGGTTTCGGGGAGTCCGACGTGGCCGAGGCGACGCCGGTGACGGCGCGGACGCTGTTCCGGGCCAACTCGGTTTCCAAGAGCTTCGTCGCTCTCGCGGTGCTGAGGCTGGTCGCCGAGGGGCGGCTTTCGCTCGACGCGCCGTTGCGCGAGGTGGCCCCGGAGATTGCCTTCGAGAATCCATGGGAAGGCACGCACCCCGTTCGTGTGGCGCACCTGCTGGAGCACACGACAGGCTTCGACGACCTCCACCTGCGCGAGTATGCCTTTGGCCGCGATGAAGGGTCGCTGCGCGACGCCCTCGCCGTCAACCCGGCCCCGCGGACGGCGCGCTGGCCTCCGGGCACGTACATGGCCTACAACAATGGCGGCTACGCCGTGGCCGCCTACCTCGTCGAGAAGGTGACGGGCGAGCCCTTCGAGGCGTTCGTCCGGCGCGAAGTTCTCGCGCCGGCGGGGATGGACGACTCCGGCTTCGGGGTGGAAAACGTGGACCGTGCGCTCGTCAGCGCCCACTACCTCGGCGGGCAGATGGAGCCGCTCGTCCCGTATCCGCTGCTCATACGCCCCGCAGGCGGCCTCCTCACGTCGGCACACGACCTGGGTGCGTTCGTCCACGCGCTGCTGCAACGGGAGGATTCGCTGGTGGAAGGCCACTTGCTGACACGCATGGAAACGCCGAAGACGACGGACGCGGCGCGAGCGGGGCTGCGGGTGGGATACGGGCTCGGCACGTACACGGCGTGGGGCAGCGGGTACCTGTGGCATGGCCACGCCGGGGGCACGCCATCGGCGTACGCGCGCTATGCCTACCAGCCGGCGCTGGGCGTCGGCTACGCGCTGCTGATGAACGGCGACGACACGGAGACCCGGCGGCGGCTCGAATCCGCGATCCAGCAGTTCCTGATCGCCGGACGCACCTCGCCGCCGCCGGAAACGCCGCGCGCGCCCTCCGACCGGGCAGACTACACGGGGTTCTACCGGCAGCGAACCTCCAACTGGAAGGTGACCTCCGGCATCGAGCGCCTCCTGGACGTTCAGCGCGTCGAGGCGGCAGGCGGTGGGCTCATCTTCGCGCCGCTGCTTGGCGACGTGCCGGATACGCTGCTGGCCGTAGAAGCTGACCTGTTCCGACACCCGGAGCAGACCGTGCCCGGCGTCGTGTTCCTGCGCGACGCGCGGGGCGAGGTGACAGGGCTGCGGACGTGGGACGCCGACAACCTGCGGGCAGGCAATTACGAGCGCACCACCGCCCTCGCGGCCTACGCTCCGCCCATCGTGCTCGTGGGCTGTCTGCTGCTGATGGTGAGCGCGCTGGTGGTGGCCGGGGCGCGTGGCCTGCTTGCCGTCACACGCAGGCGCTCGGTCCGGGGCGGCGGCTGGGTGCGGTGGCTGCCGCCGACCGCGGTGCTCGCGCTCGTGGCGGCGCTCGCGGTGCTGGTGCTGGGCGTCGGCAGCGGCGACGCTGTGGCGGTGCTCGGGCGCCCTACCGGCACGGCGGTGGGGTTCTGGCTGCTGCTGCTGTGCTTCGCCGTGCTCTCGCTGGGGGCGCTCGCCGTGACGGTGCGGGCGCTGTTCAAACACTCGGGGCCGGGCCGGGGCGTCCGCGTCTATGCGTTCCTTGTCGCGCTCGCCTGCACGGTGGTCGCGGCGCACCTGGCCTCGTGGGGCCTCATCGGACTACAGACGTGGGCCTTTTGAGCACGCGGTGCAGCGAATCCGCGAGGGCAGCGTCGTAGCGGATAACGCCCCGCGCGCTCAGGTGGGTGAGGTCGGAGAAATCGGCGTACGGGTCGAGCGGCAGGCGCGACAGGTCGAGGAACGGCACGCCCAGCGATGCGGCGATAGCGCGCAACGAGTCGGTCTGCACGTCGAGGCGCGGGCGGTGCGCGCGGAACAGCGGGTGGGTGGGCGGTACGACGAAAGCGGTTTCCGATCCTGCTGCCCGCGCAAGCCGCACGCTGTGGCGCAACGCGCCGAGCTGGCGCGGACGCAGCCCATTTTCAGGTGGCAGCGCAGCGGCTTCGCGCTGCGCTTCGGCAGCGGTCAACGTGCCCGAACGGGCCGTGAAGCCCTTGCCGACGTACCGCTCGGCGGTGTCGGCGGGCAGCGGCGGGGTGGTGCCGTACGGGTGCGCGGCGCGGTACCACGCCAGCGCGGCGAGCAGGTTGAACGCCCGCACCGACCGCACGCTCCGGGCCATCGCCAGCGTCTGTTTTTCGAGCGGCTGGTTGACGGCGTAGGCGTAAAACGCTTCCATGCCGTCGCTCTGGAACAGGTCCGGAGCCGCTTCGAACACGACGGCGCGCGGCGGCACGCGGGGCAGCGACGCGGCCAGAAGTGGCGCGTAGTTGAGGGGCGTCTGCGACGAGAGGCCGAGCGCGAACACGTCCAACCCGCGCCTCTCGAACACGCGGGCGTCGATGCCCCGGTAGGTGAGCGACGAACCGACGAAGAGCACGTCGAGCGTGTCGTTCGAGGTCGATAGGCGGTCGAACTCCGCCATGCGCGCCGCTGTATGACCGCCCTCGGCGGGCCGCAGGGGCAACCGCGCGAGCCCCTCGTAGAGCGGCGCGCCGCCGACCTCCACCAGCGCCAGCAGCGCCATCGCAGAAAGGTAGAGCGTGGCGGTCAGCAGCGCGAAGGCAAGAACGCGGAGGGTGAAGCGCATCGGGGAGGTGCGAACGTGGAGGGACGGGATGCAGCGTGCGCGGTGCGAAGGAGGGGGCAATCCCTGTTCGTTGCCCGGCCTGTCAGAACTGGAAGTAGATGAACGGGATCTCCTCGAAGACGCCGAACAGCGGCAGCGACGCGGCCAGGGCGGCGTGAAAGAGCCAGCGGCCTGCCCGCGACCGGAACGGCACGACGTCCTCCTGCCCCGTCTGCTGCTGCCGGGCCATCACGGCCAGCAGCACGCCCACGCCCGCGAGCGAGAGCACGACGCCGAACGGGTTGATGCTGGCGAGCCGCCACGGATTTGCGCTGCCCACCAGGCTCGCAAACACGTGCAGCGCAGCGTCGAACGTCGAGGCGCGGAAAAACACCCACGCCACAAGCACGAGGTGGAACGTCACCAGCGCTGCCAGCCAGCGGTGCCAGCCGGGCCGCGTGGGCACGGGCGCGCCGAACGACCACAGCCACGCGCGCGTGCCCTGCCACGCCCGCTCCGCGAGCAGGTACAGCCCGTGGATCGCCCCCCACACCACGAACGTCCACGCCGCGCCGTGCCACAGCCCGCTCACGAGGAAGACGACGAGGATGTTGAAGGCCCAGCGCGCCTTTCTCACCCGGTTACCGCCCAGCGGGAGGTACAGGTAATCCCGAAACCAGGTGGACAGGCTGATGTGCCAGCGCCGCCAGAAGTCGGCAACCGACGTGGCGAAGTAGGGAAAGCGGAAGTTGGGCCGGAGGTCGTAGCCCATCACGCGTGCCGCGCCGACGGCGATGTCGCAGTAGCCAGAGAAATCGCAGTAGATCTGGAAGGCGAAGAAATACGTCGCCAGCACCACGGGCCAGCCCGCGTGCGCGCCGGGCGCGGCGTAGACTTCATTGACGTACAGCGCGAGCCGGTCGGCGATGACGAGCTTTTTGAAGAAGCCCCACAGCATGAGCTGGAGACCACTCGCCACGCGGGCGTCGTTCCAGCGCATCTTCTCGCGGAACTGCGGCAGGAGGTGCGTGCTGCGCTCGATGGGCCCGGCGACGAGCTGGGGGAAGAACGACACGTAGAGCGCGAAGCGCCCGAGGTGTTTCTCCGGTGCCTGCGCGCCCCGGTACACGTCGATGGAGTACGCCATCGTCTGAAACGTGTAGAACGAGATGCCCACCGGCAGCAGCACGTTCAGCCCGACGGGCGCGTACGCCATGCCCGCGCCATGCAGCAGCGTGCCCAGGCTTTCGGAAAAAAAAGCGAGGTACTTGAAGCCCACCAGCACGCCGAGGTTGACGCCCAGGCTCACGAGCAGGTACGGACGCCGCCCGCGCCGCGTCGCGTGCCGTCCCATCGCGCGCGCCGCGCCGTAATCGACCAGCGTGGAGAAGGCGAGCAGGAGTGTGTACTCGATTTTCCACCAGGCATAAAACACGTAGCTCGCCGCCAGCAGCCACGCCCACCGCGCGCGCGGTGGCGTCAGGAAATAGCCCGCCACCACCAGCGGGAAAAAGATGCAGAACGCGAGCGAGTTGAACAGCATCGGGAGAAGGTCGGACGCGGAGGGGGGAACGCGGAACGGGAAGGCGAGGGAGGGGGCAGGGGCGCAACGGCATCCCGAGCGAAGCCGCAGGATCAGTGCGCCCTGCTGCATTGCTGTGCGGGCCGCGTGGTAGAGACGTTCTGGGGGCTCGCGGCACCCCGTGGCGCCGCCTCCCGGAAAGACGTTTTGCCCTTCTCCATGCGGCTACAGGTTGCGTATGTTAAGTGCTATGTGCGCTCCAAAGGGGGAACGCGCGCAGGCATTTCCACCATTCCCAACCAACCCCATGCATCTTTCGCGATTCCTCACAGCCCTCGGCGCAGGCGCGCTCGTGCTGGCCGGATGCACCGGCAGCCGCCCGGCCACACCCACCGGCCCTTCGGCTTCGCCCGGCACCGCGTCGGCCTCCGCGCGCCCCGGCGGCGCTGCCAAAGACGGCGGTATGAAAAAGTACAGCGAGGTCATCACCGACGCCGCCGTCAGCGACAGTGGCATGTTCGTCGTCCACCGCATCGACGACAAGCTGTTCTACGAAATCCCCGACTCGCTCCTCGGCGAAGAGATGCTGCTCGTGAGCCGCATCTCGCGCACCGCCGACAACATCGGCTACGGCGGCGAAGAGGCCAACGAGCAGGTCGTCCGCTGGGAGAAAAACGCCGACAACATCCTGCTGCGCGTCGTCTCGTACTCGAACGTCGCCACCGAGAACGACCCGATTTACGAGGCTGTCCAGAACTCCAACTTCGAGCCCATCATCGCCTCGTTCGACATCGCGGCGATGAACGAGGATTCGACGGCACAGGTGATCGAGGTGACGAAGCTCTTCACCGGCGACGTGCCCTCGCTGGGCCTGCAGAGCGGGCGGCGGGAGCAGTACCGCGTGCGCCGCCTCGACGGCGACCGCTCGTTCATCATGTCGGCCAAGAGCTATCCGCGCAACATCGAGGTCAAAAACGTGCTGACGTACGACGCCGCTGCGCCGCCGTCGAACTCGTCCACCGGCTCGATCTCGCTCGAGATGAATCACTCGATGGTGATGCTGCCCGACCAGATGATGGCCTCGCGCGACTGCGACAACCGCGTCGGCTTCTTCTCGCGGACGGTCACCGAGTACGGATCGGATTTGCAGCGCGCCGAGCCCAAGTGCATGATCGTGCGCTGGAAGCTCGTGCCCAAAGACCCCGAGGCGTACCTGCGCGGCGAACTCGTCGAGCCTGTCGAGCCCATCGTCTACTACATCGACCCGGCCACGCCCATGAAGTGGCGTCCGTACCTCAAGCAGGGCGTGGACGACTGGAACAAGGCCTTCGAGGCGGCGGGCTTCAAGAACGCCATCATGGCCAAAGACCCGCCGACGATGGAGGAAGACCCCGAGTTCAGCCCCGAGGACGCGCGCTACTCGGTGATCCGCTACTTCGCCTCCGACATCCAGAACGCGTACGGGCCTAACATTCACGACCCGCGCACGGGCCAGATTCTCGAGAGCGACATCGGCTGGTACCACAACGTGATGAACCTGCTGCGGAACTGGTACTTCGTGCAGACGGCCGCGGCCAACCCGCGGGCGCGCGGCGTGCGCTTTGCCGACGACGAGATGGGCGAGCTCATCCGGTTCGTGTCGTCGCACGAAGTGGGCCACACGCTGGGCCTGCCGCACAACTGGGGGTCGAGCTTCGCCGTCCCCGTCGATTCGCTGCGCTCGCCCACCTACACGAGCACGCACGGCACGGCCCCGTCCATCATGGACTACGCGCGCTTCAACTACATCGCGCAGCCCGGCGACGGCGTGACCAACTTCTTCCCGGCCATCGGCGAGTACGACAAGTGGGCCGTCAAGTGGGGCTACACGTGGTACCCGGACGAGATGGCGTCGGGGACGGAGCGTAGCGCCTGGGTGAAAGCGCGCGCCGGTGATCCGCAGTACTTCTACGGACGCCAGACGGGCTTCAAGATCGATCCGCGGTCGCAGAACGAAGACCTCGGCGACGACGCCGTGAAGGCGTCCGAGTATGGCATCGCCAACCTCAAGCGCATCCTGCCCAAACTGATGGAGTGGACGCGCGAGGAGGGCGAGGACTACGACAACCTCGACGAACTCTACGGCCAGGTCATCGGGCAGTGGAGCCGCTACATGGGCCACGTGGCCGCGAACGTGGGTGGCGTCTACGAGACGTACCGCACCTACGACCAGGGCGAGCCGGTGTACGCGATCACGCCGCCTGAGCGGCAGAAAGAGGCGCTGGCGTTCCTGAACCGCGAGGCGTTCCAGACGCCCGAGTGGATGCTCGACACCGACATCCTGCGGCGCATCGAACACGCAGGCGCACTCGAACGCATCCGCGCGGCGCAGTCGAACGTGCTCAATAACCTCCTCGACGCGCAGCGCATGGGCCGCCTGATCGAGGCCGAGGTGCTCGACGAGTCGTCGTACACGGCTCCGATGATGCTCGCCGACGTGCGCAAAGGCATCTGGACGGAGCTGGCACGTGGGCAGGAGATCGACGTCTACCGCCGCTCGCTCCAGCGCACGTACCTCCAGGCGATGGAGAACCTGATGAACAGCGAGGCCCCGAACATTCCGCCGCAGTTCCGCCAGTTCGTGACCGCCACGCCCATCAACGTGGCGCAGTCGGACGTGCGGGCCTTCGCGCGGGGCGAGCTGGAAACGGTGAAGTCGGAGGCACAGCAGGCGCTGCGCCGCACCAGCGACCGCGCCACGCAACTCCACCTGCGCGACGTGATCTACCGCATCGACCAGATCCTCGACCCGAAGGGCGACGCCTGAACCGGATCTCGTCTTAGACACAAACGCCCCCTCTGCCCGTCGTGGCGGAGGGGGCGTTTGTTTGATTTCGGAAGTGGGAACGCAGAGGGGCGGGGTAGGGGCGCACTGAATGGCGCCCTGCGTGTAGGCTGCTGGGTCCTACAGCCTTCGGGTTGGATGCACCGTAGGGAGCCGGGGCGCGTCCCAGCCAGACAGCCAACAAAAAAGGCCGGGAGCGCAGAAGCACCCCCGGCCTGTGGCGGCTCGCGCAGCGCGTTTACCCGTTCGACTTCGTCAGCGCCGTGCGGACCGTCGAGGTCGTGCCGTCCGATCCCACGGCCTGGAGGCGCACGAAGAACGTGTCGCCATTGCCGACGGCGGCGTAGATGCGCTCGAAGTCACGCAGCGACGTGACGGCCTCGCCGTTGACGGAGACGATGAAGTAGCCCGCCCGGATGCCCGCGTCGCGGAAGGCCGGGCTGGACGTGTCCACGTCGGTGATGACAACGCCCTGCCGCTCCAGCGCCGGGTCGATCTGCAGGCGGCGGCGCTGCTCGGTCGGCAGGCTCGAGAAGTTGGCGTAGGTGAAGCCCAGCGCGTCGGCGTAGCGCGCCGTCTCCGCTGCCGTCGGCTGCGTGCGGCCCTCGTCCTCCTCGCCGTCCTGCGGCGCAGCCTCTGCCGCCGTCATGTCGCGCTCGCCGAGGCTCGCCGTGACGGTGCGGCGGTCGCGGTCGCGGAGGTATTCGATCTCTACGGTATCGCCGGGGCGTTTGTTGAGGATGCGCTGCGTGACCTCGCGGAAGTCGCGCAGTTCACGCCCGTCGAGGGCCACGAGGATGTCGCCTTCCTTCAGCCCGGCGCGGTCCGCCGCCGAGCCCTTGTTGACCGAGCCGATCTGCGCCGCGCCGCGTGGCACGTCGAGCGCCTGCGCCAGCGTCTGCGACACCTCGCCGATGGTCACGCCGAGGAGCGCCCGGCGGACAGTGCCCGACGAGATGAGTTGGTCGGAGACGTTTTTGATCACATCCACCGGGATGGCGAAGCCGATGCCCTGGTAGCCGCCCGTGCGGGTGTAGATGGCGTTGTTGAGGCCGATGAGTTCGCCGCGCAGGTTGACGAGGGGCCCACCCGAGTTGCCGGGGTTGATGGCGGCGTCGGTCTGGATGTAGCCCTGCAGCGACGCATCCGCGCCGCGCTGCGCGTCGTCGTAGCGGCCCAGCGCGCTCACGATGCCCGCCGTGACGGTGTTGGACAGGTTGCGGGCCAGCGGCGAGCCGAAGGCCATCACCCACTGCCCCACGCGCACGTCGGACTGGCTGCCCAGCGAGACCGACGGCAGGCCGGTGCGGTCGATCTTGACGACGGCGAGGTCAGAGGCGGGGTCGGTGCCGACGATCTCGGCGTCGTACTCTTCGCCGCCGAAGAGGTGGACGCGCAGCGACGCGGCGTCCTCGACGACGTGGTTGTTGGTGAGGATGTAGCCGTCCTCGCGCAGGATCACGCCCGAGCCGAGGCCCTGGGCGCGCGGCGTGGGCGCGCCATTACCCTGCTCCGGCATCCCGCCGAAGAAGTCTTCCCACGGCGTGCCCTCGAATGGGTTGGTGGTGCGCCCGCGCCCGCGCATCTCGCGCTCCGACTGGATCTGCACGACCGTCGGGTTGACGCGCTCGGCCACCATCACGAACGCCTCTTCGAGCGTCTCGGGGCTGGCCCCGGCGATACGCGTGCCGCCGGTGGCGACCTCGGCGGCGTTGCTGTGCTGGAGGAAATCGGCCAGGCCCGACCAGTTGGCCCCGGCGGTGGTGAAGAAGATGCCCGCCACGAAGGCAGCGAACAGCAGTAGGAGGAGGGAGGATTTACGGGGTGTGCTCATCGTCGTCAGGTCTAAAACAGTCGCAGGGTGAAAAGACGGCCGGATGAACCTGTGCGCCGCCTCGCTGCAAAAGAGGGGAAAAGACCGTGCCGGTGCCTCGGATTCCGCAACTACGGCACACGCCTCTGCCAGCGTGGCGCAGCGGCGTGGAAGCACCCGCCCGGCTGTTTTCCTCCAACGAAAACGGGCCGCGTTTCGTGCGCATGCGCTCCGTCTGTGCCAGAAAAGCAACACCTCTGTGACAGCTCTGCCCGGATTTACACCACGCGCGTCGGCACGAACGTCGGGGCGTCGGCCGGAAGGGTGTGCGCGGTGGGGGGCAGGGCGATCTCGGGCAGCGAGAAGGTCGTCTGCTCACCGTCGGGGAGGGGGTTGGGCTCGGCCCAGAGTTCCCCGCGCGTCGTCTTCATCACCACGCGCGTACCCGCCCGGCCCAGCACGTACGAGCCGTTGAGGGGGACTTTGCCGAAGGGCGTGTCGAGCACGTATTTCGGAATGGCGAAGCCCGTCGTCCGGCCCTGCAGTGCTTCCATGATCTCCATGCCCTTCTCGATGGAGGTGCGGAGGTGCGCCGTGCCGCCGATGAGTTGAGATTGGTAGAGGTAGTACGGGCGGATCCGCATCCGCACGAGGCCCTCGCACAGCGCCTTCATCGTCTCGACGTCGTCGTTGATGCCGCGCAAAAGCACGGTCTGGTTGCCCACCGGCACGCCCGCGCGCAGCAGCCGGTCGATGGCGTGGGCCGCGTCGGCGGTGAGTTCACGCGGGTGGTTGAAGTGCGTGTTGACCCAGATCGGGTGGTGCTTTTCGAGGACGGCGCACAGCTCGGGCGTGATGCGGAAGGGGAGCTTCACCGGCATCCGCGAGCCGATGCGGATGAGTTGCAGGTGCGGGATGGCGCGCAACTCGGTCAGCAGCCAGTCGAGGTTTTTGTCGGAGAACGTGAGCGGGTCGCCGCCGGTGAGCAGCACGTCGCGGATTTCGGTGTGGGCGCGCAGGTAAGCGAGGCCCTCGCGGATCTCGTCTTTCCGCAGCATCATCTCGCTGTCGCCCACCATGCGCTTCCGCAGGCAGTAGCGGCAGTAGATGGCGCACTCGCTCGTGACGCAGAAGGCGACGCGGTCGGGGTAGTTGTGGATGAGGTTTTTGACCGGGCTGTGGGCCACCTCTTCCAGCGGGTCCTCGACGCCGACGATGTCCGGCTGCATCTCGGCCATCGTCGGCACCACCTGCTTGCGGATAGGGCAGCCGGGGTCGGCGGGATCGATGAGGCTGGCGTAGTACGGCGTTGCGGCCCAGCGGAAGATGCCCGCGGTGGCCGCGAAGGCGGCGCGCTCGTCGTCGGTGGGTGTGGCGTACGCGCGCAGCGCTTCTTCCGTCCGCACGCGGTGGCGCATCTGCCACCGCCAGTCAGTCCAATCCGCCGGGTCTATCATGAAAGTGGGAATTCGGAACGCGGAAGTGGGGCGCAGGGGCGAACTTCAATTGCGCCCTTGGAGCGCGTGGAGAGAGACCCCGTGTTCGGTTACCGCAGCGCTTGAAGCACGGCAGGGTTGCGGGTTTCGCCCAGCGACTGGCCGCAGCGACGGCAGACGTAGCGCGCCTTCCTCGGCGTCGCCGACGCGCCCGCCATCAGCCACAGCAGCGCCAACGGGCCGAACGACGGCACGGCGTGGACGAGCGGGTGAGTGCGGTCGTGGCCGCAGCGGCAGGTGGGTTTGGGAGGAGAATCCGGCATAGGGGTAGGAACGTGCCGTGACGCGTCCACTGGGAGAAGCGAAGCGGTTCGGAAGGCGCGGTGCCAACGTCTGAAGCCCGGCCCGTATCCCTCGTCCACCGCCGATTCACGCGAGGCCGAGGCGGCATAGCCCTTCGTGGAGTACGTCGGCGAGGAAGTCGGGGTAGGACTGGCCGAGCAGTTCGGCGATGATGGCGAAAGTGCCGTCGGGTGCGAACGTCGGCAGCGGATTGATCTCCAGGAAAAACGGCGTGCCGTCCGGGGCGACGCGGAAGTCGAGGCGGGCAAAGTCGCGGCAGCGCAGCACGTCGAACACGCGCAGTGCGTCGGCGTGCAGGCGCGCTTCGAGATCAGGCGTGAGCACGGATTCCAGCGTGTAGGCGTAGTCGGCGGCGTCGAGCCCGCGCCGTTCGAGCGCGTGCAGCCCGATGCCGCTCTCCCGCTCGACGGCGCGTTGCAGCACCGGCAGTGCGCGGGGTGGGCGGTGCCCGGCGACGGCGACGGTGAACTCGGTGCCTTCCACGAACGCCTCGACGAGCGCGTCCTGCCGGTACGTCTCCACGCACCACGCCACCTGTTTTTCGAGCGCCTCCACGCCCGTGACCTTGCTCGACGCCGTGATGCCCTTCGCCGAGCCTTCGAAGCGCGGCTTGACAAACAGCGGAAACGGCGGCAGATCGTCCGGGCGGATGGCGTCGGCACAGGCGTAGACCCGGTGTTCGGGCACGGCGATGCCCGCGGCGCGCACGACGTCTTTGGTCCAGGCCTTGTCGAGCGAGAGCGACAACGTGAGGGCGTCGGAGCCGAGGAAAGGCAGGCCCGCCATCTCGAAGAGCGTCGGCGCGAAGCCCTCCCGGTTGATGCCGCGCGCGCCCTCGGCGATGCTCAACGCCACGTCGGCGCGCAGCGTCGGAAGGGTAGCCAGCAGGTCGCGCGCCGTGCCCACGCGCAGCGGCGTGTGGCCCAGCCGTCGCACCGCGTCTTCGAGCGCCTCGACGGTAGCCCACGGCTCGTACTCGGCGTCGGCGTCGGGCGGGTCGCCCGGCTGCCACGGGAAGGCGTCGAACACGTCGTAGACGAGCGCAAAAACCATCTGGGAAAGTTGGAAGTGGAAACGCGGAAGTCGAAAGGAGGAATCCGGAAGTCGGCAATCGAAGATCAGGGCAGAGACATGCCGTTTGAAGGCAGGTCTGAGGCTTGTCCTTCACCGCTCCGTACATGCTTCGCCCCTTGCCCTTTCGTCGTTCCGCGTTCCCCCCATTCCTTCACCATCCGAGCTGCCGCATCCGGCGCTCAATGGTGCGCGTGTAGGTGCCCATGCGCTGTGGCGTGCGGGCGCGCGGGCTGGGAATGACGGCGGCGAGTTGCGCGGACTGGCGGCGCGACAGGCGTTTCGCGCTCGTGCCGAAATGATGCTGCGCCGCCGCCTCGGCTCCGTAGACGCCCGGCCCCCACTCGATCACGTTGAGGTAGAGCGTCAGGATGCGCTCCTTCGACAGGATGATCTCGGCGGCGTAGGCCAGCGGCACCTCGAAGGCCTTGCGCGCGAGCGAAGAGCGCGTCGTCATGAACAGGTTTTTGACGAGCTGCTGCGTGATCGTCGAGCCACCACGCCACGCGCGCCCGCGCCGCCGGTTGTCCTCGATAGCCTTGCGCACCGCTTTCCAGTCGATGCCGCCGTGGATATAAAAACGCCCGTCCTCCGCCGCGATCACAGCATGGGCGAGGTGCGCGTTGATGCGCGCACGGGCTACAGGCCGGTAGTCCTTGTCGTAGTCTGCACCCGAAATCCACGCCTCGATGCGGCGCTGCGTCTGCACGCCCGTCGTGGGCGGCAACACGACGCTGTACGCCGCGAGCCACAGCGCGCACCAGCCGAGGTACGTCACGGCGAATGCCAGCGGCACGGCCAGCAGTGACCCGAGCAGGCGGCGCGTGTTCATCGCGTCACCGCGAGATGTCGAGCACCTTGAGCTTGATCTTGCCCGTCGGCACCTTCACCTCCACCACGTCGCCGACGCTCTTGCCCAGCAGGCCCTTACCGATGGGGCTGGTGACGGAGATCTTGCCTTTAGTAATGTCGGCTTCCTGCTGCGCGACGAGCGTGAAGGTCTGCTCCATGCCGTTGGCGTCGTTCTTCACCTTGACGTTGGAGAGGATGAAGGCCTTAGACGTGTCGATCTGCTTCTCGTCGACGATGCGGGCGTTGGCGACGGTCGTTTCCATCTGCGCGATGCGCGCTTCGAGGTGCCCCTGCGCCTCTTTGGCGGCGTCGTACTCGGCATTCTCCGACAGGTCGCCCTGTGCGCGCGCCTCGGCGATCTCGCCGGCGATGCGGGAGCGCTCTTTGGTACGCAGAAACTGAAGCTCTTGCTTGAGCGCCTCCAGCGCTTCCGGCGTCAGGTATACGTTGCTCGACATATGCTCGGTCGGAATAGGGCGATACAAAAAGAGAACGCCACGGCCTTCAGAGGCTGCGGCGATCAGGGTTGAGGCGGGCGGATAACCGGTGCCCGCACAGGCACGGCTCAACGCGGGTCGGCGGGGTAGGATCCCGTCACCAGCCCGTGCGCCGTGTAGCGGGCAGCGCACGCGCGCCGCGTGCCGAGGCGCGCGTGAACGTCGGCGCGGCGGCCTGACGCACTGGCACCTCGGTGGCGGCCACCACCGTCTCGACCGGCGGCAGTTGCTGTCCCAGGCCCGAGAGACCCAGCACGCGCCGGGCGCCGCGGTAACGGGCCTTCCAGTAGGCCTCGTTCAGCCGCGATACGGTGACGCCTGCCGAGCGCGAAGCGTGGGCGAACTCGCCGTCGCCCACGAACACGCCGACGTGGTTGATGCCGCGGCGCGAGCCGAAGAACACGAGGTCGCCCGGGCGCAACTCGGCGCGCTCGACAGACGTGCCCCGGTCGAACTGCTCGTCGGCCGTGCGCGGCAGCGCCTCGTCGAAGAGGTCGCTGAACCAGCGCCGCATGAGTGCCGAGCAGTCGATGCCGGCGCGCGAGTCGCCGCCGTAACGGTAGCGCGTCCCATCCCAGTCGCGGGCTTCGTCGCGCAGGCGCGCCGCCACGTCGAGGTCCACGAGCGGCACCATCACCTCCGGGGTGTCGGCTTCGCCGGGGAGCGCGCGCGTGGCGGCGAGGGTTTCGTCGAGGCCCTGACCGGCGGCGGGGGAGGCCGCGAGTGTGAGCGCCAGCAGGGTCAGCAATGCGAAAAGCTTCATCGTCATACCACACACATCGCCGGGACAGGGAGATTCCTTAACCGGCGAGGCATGTGTTTTGATATACTTGAAGCTGGCAAAGGTAACGTCATTTCGTCACCCGGCGCACCATCCCCGTCGCATCTTGGCGAAGGGGACGCGGCTAATCTCCCTCTATCATGCGTATTTCCATCCTCGTAGGTGGTGCCGCTGCGCTCGCGGCCGGTGCCTTTGCGTACTACCTCACCACGCAGAAGGGCGGCGCGTTCAGGCGTGACGTGCAGCAGCGCGCCCGCGAGTCGTCGATGTGGCTGCGCGAGCAGCAGCGGGAGTTGCACGACGGGTTCGACCGGATCGAGGACCAGATCGCCCGGCTGGGCGACGAGATGCGCGAGCGCCTCGACGAGATCCGCCGGCAGGCGTCGGAGGCCGTGCAGCCGCAGATCGATCTGGAAAACTGGACGCTGGAGCGCGGCGATCTTCAGCACGATCTTCGCGGATTGCCGCGCCGGTCGTAGCGGAGCGGGAGGATCCGTGTGGCAGAGGGCCCGTTCAGGTTGTGCGGATGCATCGACGCTGGTGCCTTCGCACTGCACAGCCCTTTCACGCCATCCCTCGACTGTATCATGCCATACCCTGAACCCCTCGTCGCGCCCATGCGGCACGAGCTGACGCGCCTCGGCGTGGAAGAACTCCGCACGGCAGCCGACGTGGACGCCTTTTTCGATAGCGCCCGCGAGGGTACCGCCCTCGTCGTCATCAACTCGGTGTGCGGCTGCGCGGCGGCCAACGCCCGCCCGGCGGTGGCGATGGCCTCGCAGAGTCCGCACGCACCCGACCGCATGGTGACGGTGTTCGCCGGGCAGGACCTCGACGCCACCGCGCGGATGCGCGAGCACCTCGCGGGCATCCCGCCGTCGTCGCCGTTCATGGCGATCCTCAAGGACGGTGAGCCCGCATATGTCATCGAGCGCCGCCACATCGAGGGCCGCAGCGCATCGGCTATCGCGACCGACCTGGCCGGAGCCTACGCGAAGTTCTGCTCCGACGCGCCTGCGACCGGTGGCACCGAGCGCCCCGACGTGGAGGAGCGCGCACCCGCGTCGCTGCCGTCCACCTTCAAGTCGATTTTGTAAGCGACGATCTGTGTTTTCGAGGCCGAGCGGGGCTGCTTCTACCGAGGCGGCCCCGCTCTGTTTTGCCGCTTTTCACGTCGCCACGCGAGCGCGTAGTACGGCGCCGCGCCCAGCAGGGCGGCGGCGAAGACGGGCCACGAAGGCGCGAAAAACATCGCCCCGGCCATCAATAGCACGCCCGGAACCGTGGCGACGAGCGGGCGGGCGTAGCGGCCGGGGAGCGTGCGCGTGGCCTGACCGCTGATGCGCCACAGCGTGATGAGCTGGAACGCGCGTCCGGCGACCCCCGCGAGGCCCACGCAGGCGACGGTGAGGAGTGGAGCGTCACTCTGCACGCCCGCGTACAGTCCGGCAGCGAGGAGGACGAATTGCACCACGCTCGTCAGTGCGTCGTGGCGGTGCTTCTCGGCCACGTCGAACAGCGCGGTGAAGGGGCCGCCGATGCTGGAGAGCAGCAGCCACGGGCTCACCCAGCGTGCGTAGACGCCCGCCGCGCGCCACGGCTCGCCAAAGACGAAGGCGAACAGATCCGGCCCGGCCACGACGAGTGCGACGGTCGGGTACACGCCCAGCCACGCGAGGCGGTCGTGGAAGCGTCGCGCCACGTGCGCCAGCGTGCCGCCCCGCCGTGCGGCGATGGCCTCGGGCAGAAACACGCGCCCCAGCGCCCCGCCGACGAGCGAGAGCGGGACAGACAGCGCCAGCAGCACCCGGCCGAACAGCCCCACCACGGCTTCGGAAAACGCCCACGCCAGCACGAACACCGGCAGCCGACTCGTGAGATTGTTGAGCAGCACGGAGGGCGTCGTGAGCAGCGCGAAGCGGCGGTAGCGCCACCCGAGGCGCAGCATCTCACCCCAGTTCGGGCGCGTCGTGAACGGGCGCAGGCGGGCGCTCTGGATGCCGAGGGCGGCGAGGTTGCCTGCGATGAAGCCGTAGATGAGTCCGCCGGGCGTCGCGCCGAAGGCGGGCAGCCCGCCCGCGAGCCGCCACAGCGTCGTGGTGCCGCTGCGGGCGGCAGGGCTGACGGCGAGGGGGCCGAAGCGCTCGGTGCGCGTCAGCCACATCTCGCTGAGGCGCCCGAAGCGCAGGATGAGCAGCGCGGGCGCGAGCAGCCACAGGTAGGGCCGGAACGACACTTCCTGTGCGACCGGAAGAAACGGCACGACCAGCAGAACCACGGCCAGCATCAGCGTCAGCAGGGCCGCAAGCCAGACGAGTTGCACGGCGTCGGCGTCGCGCTCGGGCAGCATCAACGCGTCGTCGTAGCGCAGCGAGCCAACGGGCGTGACGACGGCCACGATAGCCGCGAACACGTCGGCGACGCCGAAGGCCTCGGGGGCGTACAGCCGGCTCAGCAGCGGCTGCGCGGCGTAGGCCACGAGCGCGGCGACCGTGCTTCCCGTCAGCAGCGACGCCGACGTGCGGAGCGGAGCGCGCGGCTCGCCGGTGCGGGTGGAAGACAGGCGCATCAGACGAGCGGGTGGAGCGCATCCACGGCGCGCAGCAGGCGGTTGCGGTAGTAGGCCGCGTGGAAGTGCAGGGTCAGGTCGGCGTGGAAATGCGCCTTGAAAAGCGCAATCGACGCCACGTTGGCCCCGAGGAGATCCACCGAACGCCCCTGCGCGCGGGCGGCTTCGATAACCCGGTGGAGCAGGATCAGCATGGCGGGGCCGGGCACGCTGCCGCCCGTCCACAGGTACGCGGCGCGGTCGTCCACCAGCGCGGTGACGGCCCCCACCAACTCCCCCGTGGCGTCGCGGAGGGCGTGCATCTCTACCTGCTCGTGCGCGTGGAGGGTGCCGAGCAACCGCCGGTGCGCGCCCGTGTCGAGCGGAGGCGACTGGCCCCGCTCGGCGTACTGCCGGTCGACGAGGCGCAGCCACGTGGCATCGTCGGGGTCGGCGGCGTGCAGCGTGTAGGCGTCAGCTTCCCGAAGCTGACGGCGCATCCAGCGGTTGAGCGTGTAGGGCGCTGCGGCGTCGAGGCGGTAGGTGTAGCGTGGCGCGCACGCGAAGCCCGCCCACTGGAACGGGCGCGCGTCGGTGAGGTCGGGGGCGAGCGTGAGGGCAGCCACGAGGAAGTGCCGGGCGAGGTGCTTCAGCAGCGCGTCCAGCGCCGTCTGCCGACCGGCCACGTGTTTTTCCTCGACAGGCGGATCGAGCAGCACGCCGGTGTAGCGCGTCAGCGGGGCCGGAGCGGCGAGCCACGTGCTCCGCGGCGAGGAAAAAAGCACAGCACCCGCCGCGAGCCGCCCGCCGTCCTCCACCACCGCCAGCCACGGACGCCGGTTCGTCGCCTCGGCGATGGCCTCGACGAACGCGAGATGCGTGAACGGCGTCCGGTTGTCCGCCCGCTGCCACAGACTCTGCCACGCTGCCCTGTCCGCCGTGCTGCGCGGGTCGAGAAAGGCGGCGTCGGGCATGGAGAGGGAGGCATGGGAGGGGCGCCGTGGGTCATGGGCGGTCAGGAGCGCCCCCTTCAAACATCCACTGACCCATCGCTCACAAAATGTACTGGCTCAGGTCGCGGTTCTGCACGATGTCGCTCAGGCGGTCGCGCACGTCCTGCGCCGTGATCTCGATGTGGTCGCGCTCGATGACGTCGGGCACGTCGAAGAGGATCTTCTCGAGCAGCGTCGTCAGGATGGTGTGGAGACGGCGCGCGCCGATGTTCTCGACCTCGGCGTTGACCTCGGCGGCGATCTGCGCCACCTCGCGCACGGCATCATCGGTAAACGAAAGCTCGACGCCCTCCGACCGCAAAAGCGCGGCGTACTGCTTCAACAGCGCATTCTTGGGCTGCGTCAGGATCTTGAAGAAATCATCCACCGTCAGGCTCTGCAACTCGACGCGGATGGGGAAGCGGCCCTGCAGTTCGGGAATCAGATCCGACGGCTTGGCGACGTGGAACGCGCCCGAGGCGATGAACAGGATGTGGTCGGTCTTGACCATCCCGTGTTTCGTCGTCACATTCGAGCCCTCGACGATGGGGAGGAGGTCGCGCTGCACGCCCTCACGCGACACGTCGGGTCCGCCCTGGCCTTTGCCCGAGCGCACGGCGACTTTGTCGATCTCGTCGATGAAGACGATGCCCGACTGCTCGACGCGCAGCACGGCTTCTTTCGTCACCCGGTCCATGTCGATGAGCCGACCGGCTTCCTCTTTCGTCAGCAAGTCGAGCGCCTCGCGGATGGGCACACGGCGCTTTTTGCGCTTGCGTCCACCCAGGTTGCCGAACATCTCCTGCAAATTGACGCCCATCTCCTCGATGCCGAGTGGCCCGAAGACCTGCATCATCTGCGTGCTGTCGTTCGAGACTTCGATCTCGACCTCGCGGTCATCGAGTTCACCGGCGCGCAGCTTGTCGCGGAACTTGGCGCGCGTGCGGTCTTCCGTCGTCCGCTCGTCGTCGTCGCCGGGCGAGGGGATCGTGAAGCCCGGCCCGGTGATCGCGGGCACGCGCTGGGTGGACGTGTTCGCCGACGACGGCAGGAGCAGATCCAGCACGCGCTCCTCGGCGAGGTCGCGGGCGCGGTCTTGCACTTCCTCGCGCTGCTCGTCGCGGACGAGGTTCACGGCGATGTCGGTGAGGTCGCGGATCATAGCGTCCACATCGCGGCCCACGTAGCCGACCTCGGTGAACTTGGTGGCTTCGACCTTGAGGAACGGCGCGTTGGCCAGCCGCGCCAGCCGCCGCGCGATCTCGGTCTTGCCCACACCCGTCGGGCCGATCATGATGATGTTGTTGGGCATGATCTCCATCCGCATGTCCTCCGGCGCGTTCTGCCGCCGCCAGCGGTTGCGCAGGGCGATGGCGACGCTCTTCTTGGCGTCGTTCTGCCCGATGATGTAGGTGTCAAGCTCCGCCACGATCTGGCGCGGCGTCAGTTCGTTGCTCATTCGGAAATAGGGTAGGGTTATCAGCAGCGTCGGGTGTCGCGGACGCATCCGGACACCCGACGCGGGCTTACGCCACAGGGTAGGCTTGTGTCCGCTCTGGCGCGGAAATCAGGCGGCCTCCTCCATGTCTTCGTCTTCGTAAGCCGCATGGATGAAGCCATTTTCGGACGGTACCGGCGCGAGGGCGTCGTCGTACGGGACTTCCATCTCGTCATCGTCCTCGTCCTCATCGTCGTAGTCCTCGAACATCTGCCGCACGCGGTCGACGTCGGGGTGGAGCGCATCGACGAGCAACACGGTGTAATCGTGCGGGTAGCCGCGGCGCTTCTCGAGGTAGACGGCCCCGGCCTCTTCGAGATCGCTGATGACCGTCTTGGGGTCGATGGTGTCGTCGTCGAGTTCGTCGGAGAGCTTGCGGAGCAGCGGCGTGAGGTAGACCTCGTTGTACTGCCCGAAAAACTCCTCGATGATCTCGAGCGCCTTGAGCGCCCCTTCGTCCTCGACGAGCGTGTACTCGACGTTCTCGCGCTGCACGGGCGGGGCTTCGGCGTCGCGGCGGAGGGCGTCGGGGGCGAGTTCCATCAGCGACAGCACGCGGTCCTGATCGTCAAGCAGCAGCGAGGCGCGCTCGCGGAGCGTTTCGCTGGAGACGACGACGAGCGAGCGCCCCATCTCCTTGATGCGCCGCAGGAGCGGCAGGTGCAGGCGCTGGCCCGTCATCACCACCACGCGGCGCACGTCGGGGCGCGTGGCGAGCAGCGCGACGGCGTCCATCGTCAGCTCGATTTCGGCGGCGTTGCGCTGGCGCGACTCCGACACGTAGGCGGCCTGCACACCGCCATCGGCCAGCGCCTGCGGAATGCCGGGCACGTCGAGGGCCGGGAAATCGGCATAGGCGCGCAGCGTCGTGATCTGCGCGTTCATCTGGCGCTGCAACAGCGTCAGCAGGGCTTCGGTGGCTTCCGAGATGATCTTTTCAGGCGCACCGGCACGCCCCAGCTTGTTGAGCAATACATGGTACAGGTCGTCGTAGTCGATGAAGACGGCCGTGGGAAGCGCGGCGAGGGCGCGGGAATAACGCATGATGACTATGGATAAAGGTGGACGCTTCAGGTGGTGGAGGCCGGTGCCGCGTCGAGTTCGAGCACCGTGATGTGGGTATTGGTGTAAATGCAGATGTCGGCGGCGATGCCGAGGCCAGCCTCGACGAGTTCGCGGGCGCTGAGGTGATCCGCCCCAGCCTTGAGCATCCCGCGCGTGGCGGCGAGGGCAAACGAGCCGCCCGAGCCGATGGCGATGATGTCGTCGTCGGGTTCGAAGACGTCGCCGTTGCCGGTGATGAGGAGCAGGCGGTCGGACGCGGCGACGGCGAGAAGCGCTTCGAGGCGGCGCAGGTAGCGGTCGGTGCGCCACTCTTTGGCGAGTTCTACGGCGGCACGGGTGACGTTGCCGCCGAACTGTTCGAGCTTCTCCTCGAACCGCTCGAAGAGCGTGAAGGCGTCGGCGGTGGCACCGGCGAAGCCCGCGAGGATCTTGCCACCCGCGAGCGGGCGCACCTTGCGGGCACTGTGCTTCATGACGGTGTTGCCAATCGTCGCCTGGCCGTCGGAGCCAAGGGCGACTTTGCCGTTGTGCATCACACCGAGGACGGTGGTACCGTGAATCTGAAGGGGGGAAGACATGGAAACAGAGGAGAAGAATCAGAAGCGGATGGACGCGAGCGTGTTCATCACGGCGTCCTGGGCGTCGCGCACGGCGCTCGTGGGCACGACGTAGTGGTTGCACATCAGCGAGAAGGCCAGCACGCGCCCGTCGGCGGTGGTGACGTAGCCCGCGAGCGAACTCACGCCGCCGAGCGATCCGGTTTTGGCGTGGACGTTCTCACGCGCCACGCCGCTGCGGAAGCGCGACCGCAGCGTGCCGTCGATGCCGCCGATGGGCAGCGAGTCGTAGAACGCTTTTCGGACGGCGGCATCGGGGTGGCGGTGGAAATAGCGCAGCAGCGCCACGCTCATCTCGGGGGTGATCCAGTTGCCGCGCGACAGCCCAGAGCCGTCGACGAGGTGGATGCGCGACGTGTCGATGCCTGCCTGCGCGAACGTCTGCGCGGCGACGGCCCAGCCGCGTGCGTGCGAGCCCATCTCCAACTCGGCGTCCACGTCGGCCTCCTGCGCGCCGAGCGTTTTGAGCAGCAGGTCGGCGTAGAGGTTCTGCGACTCCTTGTTGACGACGGAGACGATGTCGCTGAGCGGCGGCGACGTGTGGGCGGTGATCTCTTGCAGCTTTTCGTAGTCGGGCTTGGCGTCGCGGTCGTCCACGTCGGAGGCGTCGCCCTCGACCCGGATGCCCTCGTCGCGGAGCACGTCGCGCAGCACGTAGGCGAAGTACAGCGTGGGGTTTTCGACGGAGAGCGACTCGTAATCCGTCGTGCCACGGCCCACTTCGGTCGTCAGCACGATGCGGTTGGTGCCGCGCGCCCGGTCGTAGCCCTCGTCGATGCCGAAGCCGGGCGCCCGCGTCTCCGTCTCGTTGATCATCTGCACATACTGCGTGTTGCCGGGCTCCCACGTCACGCGGGCAGGCGCGCCCGTGCGGAGGCCCTTGATGGCCACGTCCACGCAGTTGTCGTTGAACGAGAGCGCGCTGAGTTGGGCCGAGTACCAGTACGTCTCGTCGTCCCAGTTCCAGCCGTAGCCGAGCGGCACGTCGTCGAAGAGATCGTCGTCGCCCACGATGTCGCCGGTGATGCGGGTGATGCCTCTGGCGCGCAGATCCCGCGCCCACGCGCGAAATGTCTCGGTGCGGTCGCCGTCGTTGAAGCGTCCTCCGATGACGGGGTCGCCGGAGCCGCGCACGACGACGTTGCCTTTGAGCGTCCCGTTCGTGATCGGCCCATCGGCGTAGACGCGCGTGACGAAGGTGAAGTCCGCACCCAGTCGGTCGAGGGCGGCGGCGGTGGTGTAGAGCTTGGTGTTCGAGGCCGGGACGAAGCTCTTGCGCGGGTTGCGGGCGTAGAGCACCTCGCCGGTGGCCGCGTCCTGCACGGACACTCCCCAGAATGCATTCTCGAACGCGGGCGCGTCGAAGAGGGAATCGAGGGTGACGCCCAGGGTGAGCAGCGGCCCCGACGCTGCCGCAACCTGCGGCGCAGATACGGGGGCGATGCCGGTCTGCTGCGCCTGCAACGGCGCGGCCAGCATCAACAGAAGAATGGCGGCTCGTTTCAGCCGATCAACCAGTACGATCATTATCTATTCAGTAGTTGAAACGGCATAGTAATACTCTTACCAACGTTGCACACCGCAAAAGAGTGTCCCTGTGCGCGGGTGAACTGCGTGAATTAACGGCCTCACTCACTCTCCACGTCGCGTACTTCTGGGTCGGGCACGCGCAGGATGACGAAGCCGAATCGGGCGCGGTTGAGCAGCGATGTGGGCTCGAGCAGAATGTCGAGCTGGTTGCGCCCTTCGCGGGCTTCGACCTCGCGGACCACGCCTACGGGCAGGCCCTGCGGGAAGGCATCGCTGTAGCCGCTCGTGACGGCTGTCATGCCGGGCCGCACGGGGTCGGTGCGCGAGATGTAGTCGAGCGTGAGGCGGTCGGGGCGGGTACCGTCCCACCGCACGATGCCCTCGGCGCCGAGTGGCAGCAGGCGCACCGACACGCGGAAGTCGGTGTTGAGATAGGCCATCACGCGCGAGTAGTGCTCGCTCACGAGCACGATCTTACCGAGGATGCCGCGCTCGTCCACCACCGGCATCCCCACCTTCACGCTGTCGCGGCGGCCCGCGTCGATGGTGAAATGGTTCTGCTGCTGCCCGATGTCTTTGCCGACGATGCGGGTGAGGTGCATGGGAAGCTCCACGGTGTCGCGCAGGCCGAGCATCTGGCGCAGCCGGTCGTTTTCCTGGAGGGCCGCGCGCGAGCGGGCCACCTGCGCCGAGAGCGCGATGTTGTCTTCGCGCAGCCGGTCATTCTCGCCCAGCGCGCCCATAAAGCGCCCCGCCCACGCGAAGCGCGCCTCGACCCACGAACTGGCTTCCAGCGCCGTCCCTCTCAAACCCGTCATCACCGGCTGGTTCTTGCCGACGAGCACGCCGAAGGAAACGACGAGGCACACCGCCAGCGCGAGCCAGTCTTGCAGCTTTTTCCAGAGACTGGGCATAGAGACAGGTTAATTGGTTGACGGGCGCTGTGCGCCCTGAGTTGGTCGTTGGTGGGAAGCGTGGCAGCGGCTGTAGCTACCACCTACGCTCAACTACGCGTGAGCGGAGCGAACAAACCACCCACTCCCAGCGAGCAACGCGAGCGGAACCAACCCTCACGTCAGCACGCGGCGGAAGCGGTCGATGTCTTCGAGGACTTTGCCCGTACCGCGGACGACGGCGGTGAGCGGGTCTTCGGCGACGTACACGGGCAGGTCCACGCGCTGCCGGATAAGCTGGTCGATGCCTTTGAGCAGCGCGCCGCCGCCGGTGAGCATGATGCCGCGCTCGAGCACGTCCGAGCCCAGTTCGGGCGGCGTGCGTTCGAGGCAGCGCACCACGGCGGCGTTGATCTGTGTCACGCTCTCCTTGAGCGCCTCGCGCACGTCTTCCGACGACACAGTGCGGACTTTCGGGATGCCGCTGACGAGGTCGCGCCCCCGGATCGTGAGTTCGAGTTCGGGCTCCAGCTCGACCGCCGAGCCGATCTCGCACTTCACTTTTTCCGCCGTCCTGAGGCCGATGAGCAGGTTGTGGTTGCGCTTGAAATACTGGATGATGGCGTTGTCGAGTTCGTCGCCGCCCACGCGGATCGACTCGTCCACGACGATGCCCGAGAGCGCGATGACGGCGATTTCGCTCGTGCCGCCGCCGATGTCGACGATCATGTTGCCGACGGGCTCCTCGACGTCGAGTCCGATGCCGATGGCCGCCGCCATGGGCTCGTCGATCAAAAACACCTGCTTGGCCCCGGCGTGCTCGGCGGAGTCGCGCACGGCGCGCTTCTCGACCTCGGTGATGCCGCTCGGCACGCAGACGACCATGCGGCGGATCGAACTCACCCACGAGGTCTTGACCTTCATGATGAGGCCGCGGATCATCTGCTCGGCCACCTCGAAGTCGGCGATCACGCCGTCTTTGAGCGGGCGTACCGTCTCGATGTCGCGGTGCGTGCGCTCGTGCATCTGCTGCGCCTCGGCCCCCACGGCGAGCATCTTGCCCGTGTTGCGGTGGCGGGCCACGATGGACGGCTCGCTGAGTACGATGCCGCGCCCGCGAATGTAGATGAGCGTGTTGGCCGTGCCGAGGTCGATGGCGACGTCGTTCGAAAAAGTCAGAAAGCCCAAGGGAGGGAAAGGGTTAGGGGTTGGAAAGCGGGTCGGGAGTCATGGGTCAATTGTCATTCGAGAGCGTCATTTTTTTCCAATGACCCATGACAAGTAACCCATGACCAAGCTCAATGCCGAAAGTGGCGCGTGCCGGTAAAGACCATCGCGAGGCCGTGCTGGTTCGCCGCGTCGATGACGTCGGCGTCGCGCACCGACCCGCCGGGTTGTACGACGGCGCGGACGCCGTGTGCCGCCGCTTCGAGAAGTCCGTCGGCAAAGGGGAAAAAGGCGTCGGAGGCGACGACGGAATCCCGGAAATCCAGCCCGGACTTCCGGCCCTTCGACGCGGCGATCTCGACGGAATCCACGCGGCTCATCTGCCCCGCGCCGATGCCGAGCGTGGCGCGGTCGCGGGCGTAGACGATGGCGTTGCTCTTGACGTGCTTCACCACGCGCCACGCGAAGTCGAGGTCGCGCCACTCGGCGTCGGTGGGCTGCCGTTCGGTGGCCACCGTCCACCGCTCGCGCAGCGCGCCGGGCGCATCGAGCACCCCGTCGCGGTTCTGCACGAGCACGCCGCCGACGACGGCGCGGATGTCGGCGCGGGTGTCGGCGCGGGCGGCGTCTTTCATCCTGATGAGGCGGCGATTGGCCTTCTGCATCAGGAAGTCCAGCACGCCTTCTTCGTAATCCGGCGCGATGACGAGTTCGGTGAACACGGCGTCGATCTTCTCGGCGGCAACACGGTCGAGTGGGCGGTTGACGACGACGATGCCGCCGAAGGGCGACTGCTTGTCGGTGGCGAAGGCGGCATCGTAGGCGCTTTCGAGCGACGCGCGTGTGGCGACGCCGCACGGGTTGGTGTGCTTGAAGATGGCGACGGTCGGGTCGGCATCCCGAAACTCGTCGATGAGCGCAAGCGCGGCGCTGAGGTCGAGGAGGTTGTTGTACGACAGTTCCTTGCCGTGCAGCGTCTCGAAAAAGCGGTCAGCGTCGCCGTAGAAGGATGCCTGCTGGTGCGGGTTCTCGCCATAGCGCAGCGGCTGCACGCGCGGCAACTGGAGGCGGAAGGTGTCGGCGTCGGGCGTGTCGCTCGGACTGCTGCCCTCGAAATACGTGGCGATGGCGGTGTCGTATTGCGCGGTGAGGGCGAAGGCGCGGTGGGCGAGGCGGCGGCGCGTGTTGAGTGTCACGGCTCCCCGGTTGGCGTCGATCTCGCCGAGCACGTAGGCGTAGCTCGCCGGGTCGGTGACAACGGTGGTGAAGAAGAAGTTCTTGGCGGCGGCGCGCACCATCGTCGGCCCGCCGATGTCGATGTTTTCTGCCGCGATGGCGTCCGTCACACCGTCCTGCGCCACGGCCTGCGCGAACGGATACAGGTTCACCACGACGAGGTCGATGGGTTCGATGCCGTGCTCTTCGAGCGTGGCCATGTCGTCGTCGGCGGTGCGGCGGGCGAGCAGGCCGCCGTGGATGGCCGGGTGGAGCGTCTTGACGCGCCCGTCGAGGATCTCGGGGAAACCTGTCACGTCGCCCGCGTCGAGCACGTCGAGCCCGGCGTCCCGCAGCGCGCGCGCCGTGCCGCCCGTGGAGACGAGTGTGACGCCGTGGCGCGCGAGCCCTTCGGCAAACGGTACCAGCCCGGTCTTGTCCGACACGGACAGCAGCGCACGCCGGATGGGCGCGAGATCGGACGGGGCGGGGAGGTCGCGGGCGGCGTGAAGCATCGTTTTTGAAAGGCGGAACGCGGAACGGAAGGAGGCGAGCGTCGAGTTGGGCTCATGGGGGCGCAGCGTGCTGCGCCCTGTTCGGATTTCGGTGGTAGGGACGAGCCGTGGCACGTCCCTGGTCGGGCACGTACGCGACGTTCAGGCGTCGATAGACACGCGCCGCCCTCGGACGCGCACGCGATTCTCGGCGAAGAGGCGGAGGGCTTCAGGGTACAGGCGGTGTTCGGCCATCAGCACGCGCGCCGCGAGCGTTTCGGGCGTGTCGTTCGGTTCCACCGGCACCACGTCTTGCAGCACGATGGGGCCGGTGTCGTAGGCGTCGTCCACCAGATGTACCGTCGCTCCCGTCCAGCGTACGCCTGCATCGAGCACCGCCTGGTGGACGCGGTGTCCGTACAAGCCTTTGCCGCCGAACGAGGGCAACAGGGCCGGGTGGATGTTAAGGATGCAGTGGGGGAACGCCGCCACTACCCGCGATGGAATCTTCTTCAAGAAGCCCGCCAGCGCGATGAAGTCCACGTCGTGGTCGGTGAGCGCATCCAGCAGCGCCGTCGCAAACGCCTCCTCGCCGCCGAGGAATCGAGGATCGCAGACGACCGTCGGAATGCCTGCCGCTTCCGCTTTTGCCTGCGCACCGGTGTCGGGACGGTCGGCGACGAGCAGCACGATCCGGGCGGGCAGCGTGCCGTTGTGGACGGAGGCGAGCAGGGCGGCGAAGTTGGAGCCTCCGCCCGAGGCAAACACGGCGAGGCGCATGAAGGGCGAGGTCGGTGGGCGGGGACAGCACGGGCCGGATTGAGCATACTACAGCAGCAGCACGAGCGGCTCGCACTTTCGGCAAAGTTTCTCGGGGCGCTGCGCTCCAGGAGTGCAAAAAAATACACGGCGCCCGGGCTTGAAAGGCAAGGAAGCCCACAGTATGCTCACGCCTTATTCAAGTACACCAGCATGTCTACCATCGGCCGCCTTACAGGTACACACTGCCTCTCGGCGCTTGTCGCCGCGCTGAGCGCCTTGATCGCTCCGGCGGCATCGGCACAGATCCGCCCCGTCGCCACGCTCGAATCCGGCTTTTCGGAGGATGCCTTCGCTTTCGCCGAGAAGGTCGCCTCCATCGGAGATCACGACGGCGACGGCACGCCGGACATCGTCGGCTTCTTCATGGGCGGCACGGCAGGGCGGCGCACGGGCATCGTGTACAGCGGGAGCACCTTCGAGATGCTCGACATGTTCAGCCACGGTGGCCGCACGGTAGACGTGGGCTACGATGTGACGGGCGATGGCGTGCGCGAGATCGCTGTAGGCACCGAACGGGGGGCCTACGTCATCGACGGCAAGGCAGGTGCCCTCCGCACGCCGCTCATGTGGCCTCGCCACTCCGGCCATGGCACCTACGGCTCCAGCGTGGTCTCTATCAGAAACGCCGTGCGCGACGAGACCGACGACTACGTGGTGGCGGCCAGCGGCGGCGACTTCTACGGTCAGCCCACGGGCATTCTCTACGTATTCGACGGCGCAAACGGGGATACGTCGCTCTACGCGCCCAGCCGCCCGCCCTATCCGGCGTACACTGGCACGACGAACGGCTTCCGGAATCTGTTTTCGCTCGGCGATTTCGACCGCGACGGCTACGGCGACTTCGCCGTCGGCGCGCCGACGCACCGCCCGACCGACGATAAGTTCGATCCCTTCGGGCGCGTGTACATCTATAGCGGGGCCACGGGCCAATTCGACTACCAGCTCGTCAACCCGGATACGGCCTGGAACGGCGCGAATATTCACAACGGGTTCGGGAGTAGCCTGCTGGTCGTCGCAGACATGAACGGCGACGAGTTTTCCGAACTCGTCGTGGCTTCGCCCGCGGGCTGCACATTCGCGCCGTTTGCCCGCAGTTGCCTGTACCGCTACGATGGGCGCACGGGGGCGCTGCTCGACACCCTCGTGCATTCGCAGAATGAAACCACCGGTGCCGAGTTCGGCGCGTCGCTGGCCGAGATCTCGGATATCGACGGCGACGGCATCCCCGAACTCGTCGTCGGCGCGCCGAGCGCAGACAACCGGCGCTGCTGCAGCTGGCCGCGCGACGCCGGGCTCGTCTATATCTACAGCGGGCGCACGCTCCGGCTGCTGCACACGCTCGAATCGCCCAGCAAACCCACAAACATCTACGCGCATTTTGGGCGCTCGGTCGCAAATGCGGGCGACCTCGACGGTGACGGATTCGACGAGATCCTCGTCAGTGCGCCGAACGAGATCACCGCCACCCGGCCTTCGGATGGAGCACCGTCCGCATCGGGCCGGATCTACGTGTTCAACCTGGCGCGCTCGACGGCGGTTCGTGATGAAAAAGCACCGCCGCACGTGACCTTGTCCGTCTCGCCCAACCCGGTTCACAGTGCGGCATCGGTGTCGCTGTCGCTGCCGCAGGGCGGTGCGGTTCACGTCACCGTCTACGACGCGCTGGGGCGCGAAGTGCAGCGCGTGCTGGAGGAGGCGCTGCCGGCAGGATTGCACACGGAGTACGTCGACTTCTCACGCCTTGCCGCCGGGCGCTACGCGATTCGCCTGACGACATCAGCCGGGATCGTCACGCGGATGGTCACGGTCGTACGATAGCCCCTGTGGTGCGGCGTGCTGGACGACGAGTTCCAGCACCTCCAGCAAAGCTTTTTCGCCGTCGACCGATAGGCGTGCACGGCGAGCTTCATCGTCGCAAACTACGCGCTGAAGGGGTGGTCAAAGCCAGGCAATCGTCGGCCCTCTTCCTACCGCAGAAGCGTATACGTGAGCTTGAAGAGGAGCTGGTTGGCCGGGTAGAGGTCGAAGGCATCGGCAAGCTGGCGGCCCGTAGTGGTGTCGTAGAGGTACGGCGCGTCGTCGAAGGGGTCTTGATCGAGGTCGTTGCTGCGCGCCTGCGTCCACACCACGAAAAGCGTGGAGCCGGGCCGGTACTGCCAGCGCAGCACGGTGTTGAGCTGGAACGAGGCCACCTGGTACGCCTGCTTTTTGGGGTAGGCGTCGAAGCGGGGCTGCGCGTTGGGTGACGTGAGCAGGAGGAAATTCCGGTAGCGGCCCCGGGCGGCGAAGAGCTGGCCGTAGAGTTGGAGCGACAAGTCGGGCGTGAACATGGCCGTCGTGCGGAGCGAGGCGTCGAAGGTGCGCCCGTCACGCGCGCCGAAGACGGGCAGAAAGTGGCTCGCTGTCGCGCCGTAGGGCAGGTGGTTCGCCAGCAGACCGGCGAGCGCGCCGCCGTCGTCGAACGGCGTGTAGTCGGCCTCACCCAGACCGTCAGGAGAACCGCCGAAGGTGCCGATGTCCCAGCCGCCCTCGCGGGGGCGGAGCGTTTCGTTGGCGACCCACTCCACGCGGGCGTCTTCACGGCCGAACTGCACTTCAGCCCCCACCTCGACGCGCGTGCCGAGCCGTGCATCGGCTTCGAGGCCGAATTCGGCTTCACGCCCGCCGTCGCCGTAGAACTTCACCTCCACGCCGGGTTCGAGCGTCCAGGTGCGCCGTTCGTCGGTTTCGAAGCCCAGGCTCAGGCTCGCCTCGCGGGGCTGCGCGCGCGCGCCGAGGCCGCGCGTCTCGTAGAGGTCGTAGCCGCCGAAGAGGTAATCGGTGAAGACGTCGATGCGGATGTTCTGGTAGCCGCGCGTGGTGAGTTCGGTAAAGAAAAACAGGCCCAGTCCCTGACTCAGCTTTTCGGCATAGGCAAACGAGTTGCCGCCGGAGAGGCGAAGCGACCCGCGGTTGAACAGCCAGAAGGGGCGGCCCTCCGTTGATCTCGTGCGAGAGGCGCCCGTTGAAGCTGAGGGTGTTGTTGCGGCGAAGGCGTCCGGCGTCGTTGAGGTTGTAGTGGCGGTCGGTGAGGCTGCTGCCGAGCGACCAGCGCCAGGTGCCGCTGAGGCGCTGCGCGTTGACCGCGCCAGAAAATCCGGTCGTGTACGGCGCGCTGTCGGTGCGGCGGTGCGTCGTGCCGAGGCGGCCGGAGACGGAGTGGGTGTTGCCGAGAAAGCGCACGTCCCAGTCGGCGACGCCCGCGAAGGCGCGGCGCGCGCTCGTGCCGCCGAGGGTGCCGTCGAAGTACGTCGCGATGACGCCCACGCGCGAGTCGCGCCCCACCGTCTGCCGAGCGCGGGCAGCCCCGAAGGCGCGGTCAGGCGTGAAGCGGTCGCCGGTGGTGGCGCCGAGCACGCCAAACGACAGCCCGCGCGGCGTGCGCCCCGTCAGCTTCGCCGCCCCGATGACGGGGGCCGAGGCTCCGATACGGCGCGTGTAGAGCACCTCGCAATCGTTGTCGGAAAGGCTGGAAGATGTCCAGCCCCTCGACGAAAAACGGGCGCCGCTCGCGCAGCACGACCTCGAAGGCGCTCAGGTTGAGCGTGGCAGGGTCGGCCTCGACCTGCCCGAAGTCCGGGTTGACGGTGAGGTCGAGCGTGACGTTGGGCGCGAGTCCCACCTTCACGTCGGCTCCCACGTTGGCGTCGAGGGCAGCGTCGGAGAGGCCGCGCCGCTCCTCGTCTATCCGCGCGCCCGCGAGCACGTAGGGCGTCACCTGCACGTTGCGCCGGGGGTGGATGCCGCGCAGCCCTTCGAGCGTGCCGAAGCCCGCCACGACGCCGCGCGCCTCGTCTTCGCGCCGCACCAGCGACCACTCCACCTCCTCGGCAGTGCGCGGAATGGCGCGGCGGAAGTTGATCCCCCACGTTTGCCGCTCGGCGCGCGAGAAGCGCAACATGCTGTACGGAATCTTGATCTCCGCCGTCCACCCCTCGTCGTCGACGTGGACCTCGGACGTCCACACGGCATCCCACGAGAGGTCGTCGTCACCGCCCGAGAGCGTGCCGTCTACCTGCACGCCCGCGGCGTTGACGGCAAAGAGCAGCGCGGTCTTGCGGTCGCGGTAGCCGTCGATGGCCACCTGGAACCAGTCGGCCTGGTTGAAGGCGTCGCGGCGGCCCAGGGTGCGCTGAATCTTGGACGGCTCGGTGTCGAACATCCGCGCGCCGACGTAGAGGGCGTCGTCGCTGAAGAGCACGCGCACCTCGGTTTTCTGCGAGGGCTGCGCCCCTTCGTTCGGCTCCGACTGGAGAAAGCCCGAGGCGGGAGGAGCGTTGCGCCAGTCGGCCTCGTCCAGGCGTCCGTCAACATGAATGGCGGCGTTGACGGGCGCGGCCTCGAGTGAAGGGGTGTCCGTTGCAAGGCCGGCGAGGGCAAGCAACAGCGTGGCGAAGAGCATGAACGTCGGGAGCGGGCCTGGTATTTGCTTTGCGTGGCGCGTGGGGTTCGCGGCCCTTTTGCGAAACATCTCGCACGTTCCATACTACAAGCCATCATCCCCCGCTGTGCCCTCTCTTATGAGAACAACGCTACAAGTTTCCCTTTCCGCGCTGCTGCTGGTGTTCGCCTTCAGCGCGACGGCGCAGGCGCAGCAGACGCCCGGCGAGCCCGTGCGCGTCTCCGCCGCGTCTCCCAACCCGTTTTCGGCCTCGACGAGCTTCACTGTCAGCGTGGATGCGCCGCAGGAAGTGACCGTGGAACTGTACAACCTGCTGGGCCAGCGCGTGGCCGAGGTCTACCGTGGCCCGATGGAGCGGGGCGAGAGCCGCGCCTTCACCGTCGAGGCCGACGGCTTGCCTGCCGGACTTTACCTCTACCGCGTGCAGGCGGGCAAAACGGTGGTGTCGCGCCAGGTGGCGCTGATCCGGTAAATCGCTTCCGCACGTTGGCACCCTTTTCCGGTGCCACGGATTAAGAAAAGGCGCTGCTTCCCCGAAGGGAGGCAGCGCCTTTTTGTAGCTGTCCGGGAGCCGGCAAGCTGTTGCTAGCAGGCCTCACCAGAGGCTCCCTTCTGCATATCAGACATAGGATCACCTCCGTAATGCAGGGCGGAATGGAATGCAGCGGCGGCCGCCCAGGTAGGCACGCCGTGCAGCGTCAAAAGCCCGCCGAAGCAGGCTTGCGCGGCCCAACCGGCGGTGCTGGCGTGGGTTCCGGCGTTTGTTAGGCACGCGCGGCCTGGAGGGCAAGGACGGCGCGCTCTTTCTGCTTGGCTTCGAGCATGAGGTCGTACGGCGCGTCGGCGGGTTCGAGGGCGTCCATCACGGCCACGAGCGTGTCGAAATCTTCCGGTGCCACGAAATCGGCGTGACCGGTACGCGAGCCTGTTTTGCCCGACGACAGGTGCAGCTTGGGCACCCGCTTGCCCCACGTCGCCATCGCGCGGCGGAGCAGATCCTGGAGGTTTGCTTCCCACGGCGTGTCGCCGGGGAAGATGCGGTGGTGGAACAGATCGACGACGACGGCCAGGCCGGTTTCCTCGCCAAGCGCGACGACCTCGGGCAGGCTCCACGTCGTGTCGTCGTTTTCGATGATGAGGCGCGCGTGCGCGTCGTCGGAGAGGCGCCGGGCGTTCTGCACGAACCGCTGGCGCGCAGCAGGCTTGTCGCCGTAGCCGCCGCCCACGTGCAGCGTCATCGTGCCGTTCGGGTCCATCAACCGTAGCACCTTCGCCTGGTGCTCCAACTCTTCGAGCGACGCCTCGACGACTTCAGGGCGCGGCGAGTTGAGGACGGTGTACTGACCCGGATGGCTCGTCACCCGGATGCCTTCGGCCTTCACGAACCGCCGGATCTCGTCGAACTTCCATTTAAAAGCCTCGGCCCAGTCGAACGGAAACTCCGGCAGCGGCCCGAAGGGGATGAGGTCGGACGAGATACGCAGGAAAAACAGGCCGTGCGCACGGTTCCACCTGAGCATCGCCAGCACGTCGTCGAGGTTTTGCGCGACGACTGGGATGACCGCCTCGGTGCGGAGGTTGGCCTTGCGGACGGTGCGGCTCTTGGTTTCGAGCGTGAGGTTCTGGCAGGCGTAGCCGAGGTGGCGGAGGCGCATGGCGGTAGAGGCTGATGGGGTGCCCCAACGCGCCCAGATGGCTGCGAGAGCCGCCGTTGCTACATTGTAGAGGTTAGAAACGAGGCGTCAGTGGAACGAGAAAGCGCACCCCACTGCCCCTATCCACCCACGTCAGTTGAGTAGCACGTCGCCGTACGAGATGATGTCGCGTGTCGCACAGTCCTGCAAGAAAACGCGCGCCAGGCCGAGGCGACCGAGCGCGGCCGGGCTGAACTGCAGAAAGTAGCCGCCGTCGAGGCCCTCGTTGAGCGCGTCGAGCTCCACGAGCCGTCCGTCGCTGCGATAGCCTCGGAGCGACACGCACCCCCGGTAGCCGCTCAGGAGCACGTTGATGGTCACCGTCTCGCCCACGGTGGGGTTGGGGTAGGCAGGGTCGACGTAGACTTTTCCGGCGTAGAGCGGAGCCGTGCGCCAGTCGTCCGGGTCGGTGTTGCTGACGGCGCCTTTGCGGTCGGTGGAGGTGTAGCCGCTGGGGGGCTGGTTGGCCTGCTCCTCGAACCCATCCTGCACGCGCTGGGCGTCGCATCCGGCGAGCGCGAGGATGAACAGCAGGGCGGCAGCGCGTATCTTGTAAAACACCACGGTTTCGGGGAAAGAGGGGCGGGATCTACGTGTTGAACGCCCCAGGTTCCGCTCTCATCCATCCCATGAAAATCTACACGCGCACCGGCGACGAAGGCACCACCGGACTCTTCGGCGGCGACCGCGTCCTCAAAAGCCACCCGCGCATCGAGGCCTACGGAACGGTCGACGAGGCCAATTCGGTCGTCGGCGTCGCGCTGAGTGCGCTGGGCGACGACGCGGCGTTCGAGCGCGCCCGCGCGGTGCTCTTCCGGGTGCAGAGCGACCTGTTCGTCCTCGGAGCCGACCTCGCCACGCCTGCCGAGAGCAAGCCGTTCGTGCCCCGCATCACGCCGTCGATGACGACGGCGCTGGAACAGGACATCGACGCCTTCGAGGCCGACCTGCCGCCGCTCAAGCACTTCATTCTGCCCGGCGGCCACCCGGCGGCGGCGCAGCTGCACCTGGCGCGCACCGTCTGCCGACGGGCCGAGCGGCTGGCGGTAGAGGCGGCCCCCGGCGAGCGTTTCAACGCGCACGCGCTCGTCTACCTCAACCGGCTGTCGGATCTGCTGTTCGTGATGGCGCGGTGGGTGAACGCGCGGGCGGGCGGCGGCGAAACCGAGTGGATCCCCGACGCCCTGAGAAAGGCGTGAGCGCGAAGGGAGCGAGCGCGCCGTTGTCGGCAGGGCGGAAGCGGCTGTTTACCGTCGTGATGGTGCTCGTGCCCGTCCTGTTCTTCGGACTTCTCGAAGGCGGGCTGCGCCTCGCGGGTTACGGGCAATCGCTGCCGCTGTTCGTGCCGCTTGACAGCCCGCCGGGCTACCTGTACCAGAACCGCGACGTGGCGCGGCGCTACTTCTACCACCAGCAGAACGTCCCGACGAGCCTGCTGGACTTTTTCTCTGCGGAGAAAAGTCCAGCAACCTACCGCATCGTCGTGCAGGGCGGGTCTACGGCGGCGGGATTTCCGTTCTACTATGGCGGCGCGTTTTCGCGGATGCTCCAGCAGCGCCTCCAGCAGACGTTCCCCGACCGGAAGATCGAGGTCGTCAACACGGCGATGGCGGCGGTGAACTCGTACACGCTGCTCGACCTCGCAGACGAGATCCTCGCGCAGCGGCCCGATGCCGTGCTGATCTACGCGGGCCACAACGAGTTTTACGGCGCGCTGGGCGTGGGGTCGGCGGAGTCGCTGGGGCGCAGCCCGGGGCTCGTGCGGGCGTACCTGCGCCTGCAGCGCTTCCGGACGGTGCAACTCCTGCGGAACGGGGTGATGGGCCTCGCCGCGATGGGTCAGCCGGACGCGCCGCAGGGCAATACGCTCATGGCGCGCATCGTGCGCGAGCAGACGATCCCGTACGGCAGCGCCCTCTACCGGGCGGGCATCGACCAGTTCGAGGCCAACCTCGGCGCGCTGCTGGCGCGCTACGAGCGGGCCGGCGTGCCGGTGCTGATCGGGACGGTGGCCTCCAATGAGCGCGACCAGCCGCCGTTCGTGTCGGTACAGCAGGAAGGCCACGCGGGGTGGGACGCGCGCGTCGAAGCTGCCGCAGAGGAGTTCCGGCAGGCGGGCACGCTCGACGGTCTGCGCGCGCTCGTGGCCGAGGATTCGCTCGACGCGCGGAGCCGTTACGGACTGGCCCGGGCGCTCGAAGCGCGGGGCGACACGGCGGCTGCGGCGGCGTACTACGGCGAGGCCCGCGACCGCGACGCACTGCGCTTCCGCGCATCGGAAGAGATCAACGCCGTCATCCGGGCGCAGGCGGCGGCGCACGGAGCCTCTGTGGTGCCCACCGAAGCGGCGCTGCGGAAGAAGTCGCCCGGCGGGATCGTGGGGCGCGAGATGATGCTCGAACACCTCCACCCGACGGTGGAGGGCTACTTCACGCTCGCCGATGCCTTCTACGATGCGCTGCGCGCGCGCGGCATGATCGGCGCGTGGGAGGGCGCTGTGCCTGCCTCCGTCGCCCGCCGTGCCGTGCTGCTCACGCCCGTCGATTCGCTCGTAGGCGTCTACCGGCTCCTCCAACTCAAAGCCGTGTGGCCCTTCCAGCCCGTCGGCGTCACGCTTCCGTACCTCGACACGCTCCAGGCGCGCACGCCCGTCGAAAAGATCGCGTGGCGGCTCTTCAGAAACGAGATCTCGTGGCGCGAGGCCAACGCGCTTCAGCGCGATGCCTTCGCTGTGGGGGGCGATCTCTCCGGTGCGTTCCGGGCCATCCGGGCGGCGCAGCAGGAGTACCCGTTCGGCGACGACGGTTTTCTGGTGGCGGGCAACCTGCTGATGGGCGAGGGGCGCTACGCCGAGGCGCTGCCGTATTTCGAGGAAGCCAACCGGGTCGAGGAAACCAGCGTAGGGCGGAGCATGGCCGGGGCCCTCCTGCTGCAACTGGGCCGCGTCGATGCCGCCGTCATCCAACTCGAAAGAGCCGTCGCGCTTGACGCCTCGGACGTGCAGGCGCGCTACAACCTCGCAGGCGGACTGGCGCAGCAGGGACGCTATGCCGAAGCGCTCGAAGAAGTAGACCGCGTGCTGGCCGCGCGGCCCGACCAGCCGGGTGCGGAAGACCTCAAACAACAACTTCTTCAGGTCAACCGTTGACCTGCCGATAGTCTCATGATACCTTCTAATGTGTTACAGACTTAAAGTGTAGCGCGAACAAGAAGCCCCTAAACCCTCTTTCCCTCGTGATGATGAAGCCCCTTTCTTACAGTGTGCGTGGAGGAATTTTCGTCGCTGCGCTGCTCGTGGCGTTCGTGATTTTCCGCCCCGACGCCCGCCCCGAACTCGCCGCGCAGTCCGTCGCACTGCCCGCCGCACCTGCCGCGCGCGAGACCGCCACGCTCGACGACTTCGGCTTTTCCAGCACCATGTTCGAGGTCGAGACGCGCCGCATCGCGCGGGGCGACACGTACGCCGGGCTGCTGGGCAGCGCGCAGTGGATGGCGCTCGAATCCGTCGGGGGCGACGTGCTCGACGCCACCGGGCTGCGCGCCGGGCGTCCGTGGCATGTCTACACCGAAAACGGCGCGCTGCACCACGTCGTCTACGAGCGTGACACGCGCAGCTACGTCGTCCTCACGCTGGGCGACGCGCCGTCGGTGCGCGAATACGAGCGCCTCGTCGAGCGCGTCGAACGCGCCGTGACGGGCACCATCCACAACTCGCTCTACGCCACGCTCGACGCCGCCAACGCCTCCAACGCGCTGGCTCCCGAACTCGCCGCCATCTTCGGCGCGCAGATCGATTTCTACCGCCTCCAGAAGGGCGACCAGCTCGCGCTCGTCTACGAAGAAGAACGCATCGGCGACGACGTGGTCGGAGCCGGGAAGGTGCTCGCCGCGCGCATCGTCCACGAAGGCCGGACGCACGAGGCCTTCCGCTTCGAGCAGGACGGGCTGGCGGGCTATTACGACGCTGAGGGCAAGAATGTCGAGAACGGCTTTCTGAAATCGCCCCTCAAATTCTCGCGCATGACGTCGGCGTTCACGATGCGGCGCTACCATCCGGTGCAGAAGCGCTGGAAAGCCCACCTCGGCACCGACTACGCCGCGCCCACCGGCACGCCCATTCTGGCCGTCGGCGCGGGCGTCGTCAGCGCGGCGAGCCGCACGCGTGGCAACGGCAACTACGTCAAGATTCGCCACGACCGGACGTACGAGACGCAGTACCTCCACATGTCGCGTTTCGCCAAAGGCATCCGCCCCGGTACGCGCGTCGAGAAGGGCGACGTGATCGGCTACGTCGGCTCGACGGGCCTGGCGACCGGGCCGCACGTGTGCTTCCGCTTCTGGAAGAACGGCGTGCAGGTGGATCACCGCAAAGAACTCGGCCCCGAGATGCCGCCCGTGCTGGCCGCCAACCGCGCCGCCTTCGACGCGCTGACGGCGCGCTTGCAGGTGCGCCTGGCGCCGCCGAGCCTGCTCGCCCCCGTGCAGCAGCGCGTGTTCGACCTGGACGCCGTGACCGCGTCTGTCGAGCCGACGCACACGCGGTGAATCGCTCGGGTGCTGTGCGTTACGATGAGAGGGCGTTCAGGGGCCGGGGGCGCCCCTGGTGATGGGGACAAGCGGGAGCCTACGCTGGGGGACACGACGCTGAGCACGCTCCTGTCCCCGTCCCCCTGCAACGCCGGGCTCTGCGGCGCATCTCACCCTCTACGAGGCAATCATCGGGGTCCGGTCCTCGGGCGCGTCCGGCGACTCGGCGGCATCGAGCATCCACGTCGCTACGTCTGCGCGCCTGACGCGTGTGAGGAGGCCGTACCGGTCCACAACGTGGACCGACCCGCTGGGCGGGCCTCCCGTCAGCGTTGTCGGGCGCACGGCCACCCAGTCGAGCCCGCTCCCGGCCAGGACGGCCTCCATGCCCGCGAGGTCTGCGTACGACGCGGCCATGTTGCTGTGGTCGATCATCCAGCGGATGAGGGGGTGGACGCGGCTGCTGCTGTCGCCCACGCCCGCCGCGCTGATGGCGACGACGCGGCGGACCCTGTGAGCGGGCATCGCCTCCGCGAGCCGCTCGGCGACGCGGGCCGTGAGGTCTGGGGGCGAGGCGAGGGGGGACCACGGGTTGAGCGGCGACGCCCGCTTGATCCCGAGCGCCGAGAGCACGGCGTCGCGCCCGTCGAGGGCCCGGTCGAGCGCGTCGGCGTCGAGCACGTCGCCCCGGACGAGGTCTACTTCTTGGGGCGGCTCAAACGGCGTTGAGGGTCGGACGAGCGCGCGGACGTGGTGACCACGCTCGGGGGCGATCCGGCACAGCCATCGGCCACAGCCGCCGGAAGCGCCCAGGATGAGGAGGTTCATCGCTTAACCGGAATGGACCAAAAGTCGCCTAACGGCCAGGTTTTGCCGCGCACCCTTGGCGGCGTTTGTGCGGCTACGATACGCTGGTACGCTGACACACGCAAACGAACCTCGGGTGCGTCGGCCAACGATGACGGGTTATGGCGCCATAGCCCTGCAGCCTGCGTATGGACAGTCAAATACACCCATACCTTCGTTGCGGTTCGAACCAAGCTGCTGATTCCGAACAGACGGCCGACTGGAGATCCATTGCTCGGATATAGCACCGCTCGCCTGCTTGCTGAACGACGCACGTCGGGCCGTCGAGGTAGGCGGCCATACCAGCACATTGGATTGCCCGGCGATCTCGTAGCCCACCATCCCCATGATCGCCCGCGAGAACCGCGTCTCGCAACACGCCACATTCGAGCTCGTTGACGTATCCAGAGATCGGAACCAATCGGAAGGTAATCCCGAGCATCGAATTAGAGTAGCGCGGTCGAACCGTCTCAGTACGCGCTGTCCGTCGCCATCGGTAACCAGACTGCGTGCAATGACCTGAAAACAACGTGGCGCCTAGTCCTCTTCGGAAAATTGAATTTAGTCCTCAAATCTCGTGCCGCGACTGTCACGGTGCTGTCCGCCACAGTGCCACTGGGCAGCGCCGAGTGGAGCGCTCCTCAGCCGAAAGGCGCGCGGCTCGGCGTACAGCGGACATGATCGCTATCCGATGAGCCGAATCCCCGACGACCATTATAGACGACGGATAGGGCCTCGATGGCGGCATAACTAGTGCTTGATCGGATTCGGTGGGTGGTTATACGGATTCAGATCCGGATAACATGCCTGCACGATTATAACCTTCATCCTCTACCGCGTAAAAAAGCGGTGCGCGTCGTCGACGTTGCCCGGCAGCACGAACACCAGCGCCCGGTCGCCCGCGGAGATCTCGGTCGAACCCGTCGCCACCTCGACGCTGCCGCGGTGGATGACGGCGGAGACGAGCAGGCCCTTCGGCAGCTTCAACGTCGAGAGCGGCCCCTGTGTGGCCTGCGAGCGCGGATGCGCCTCGATCTCCAGGATCTCGGCGTCGAGGCCATGCACCGTCGCCACGCTGAGGACGTTCTTGCCGCGCAGAAAGCGCAGCACCTCGCGTGAGACGGCCAGCTTCTTGCTGACCGCCGCGTCGAGCCCGATGGTCTGCGAGATGGGGATGTAGGCGCCCTTCGACAGCAGCGCGACGGTCTTTTTGACCCCGAGGTGCTTGGCCATCAAACACGTGACGAGGTTGGATTCCTCGTCGTCGGTCACGGCCACGAAGGCGTCCATCTCGCCGAGTCCTTCGAGCGCCAGCAGGTCCACGTCGGTGGCGTCGCCGTGGATGACGAGCACGTTGCCGAGTTCTTCGGCCAGCGCCTCGGCGCGCTCGCGGTTGGGTTCGACGAGCTTGATGCGCTTGTTTTTACCCTCGGCCAGGTGCGCCGCGATGCGCGCGCCCACGGGCGTGCCGCCGAGCACCATGATGTGGTGCAAGCGCCCGTCCTCCTTGCCCATCAGCTTGATCACGTGCGGCAGGTCGCGCGGGCGAGCCATGACGAAGATCTGGTCGCCCTTGCGTAAAAACTCCGCGCCGCCGGGCAGGATCGTCCGCACGCCGCGCACGATGGACATGATGCGGAACGGCACGCTGGAAAGCTGCTGCGCCACGTCGAGCAGGCGCAGCCCCACGACGGGGGAGCTCTCGTCGAGCCGCATCCCGACGAGCTGAAGCCGTCCGTCGGCGAACGAGAGCACGTCGGTGGCGGCCGAGCGGCGGATGAGGCGCACGATCTCCTCGGCAGCGCTTTCCTCGGGGTGGATGATGAGGTCGATGCCGAAGTCCTGTGCCTTGAGCACGCTCTTGGTGCGCGTCAGCTCGTTCGAGCGCACGCGCGCGATGGTGGTGCCCACGCCCAGGCGGTCGGCCATCATGCAGGCGATGACGTTGACCTCGTCGACGGCCGTGACGGCGATGAGCATGTCGGCGCGCTGGATGCCGCACTCGCTCAACACGTCGGCGCTGGTGCCCGAGCCGAGCACCGTCATCACGTCGAGCTTGTCGCGCGTGCGGTCGAGCGCGGCGGTGTCGGTGTCGACCACGACTACGTCGTGCTGTTCCATCGACAGGATCCGGGCCACGTCGTAGCCTACCTCGCCTGCTCCAATGACAATGACGCGCATAGGTGGGTGAAGGGAGATGGGGGAGGGGCGACGAAGGGGCCAGGCAGCGGCGAGAAGAGCGCCCTCAACGATGCCGCGCAGCGTTCGGTGCCATGCAGACGCACGCGGCAGGGCATCTCCACGTGCGCTTCCCATTTCCCAGCCCCCTTTTACTCTTCACCCGCAAGCGGCAACACGATGCGGAACGTCGTCCCCACACCTTCCTCAGTTTCGAAGCTGATGTGACCGCCGGACTCCTCGACGGCTTTGCGGACGATGGCGAGGCCGAGGCCGGTGCCGCTCGTTTTGGTGGAGAAGTTGGGCTCGAAGATGCGCCCGCGCAGCGCCTCGGGGATGCCAGTGCCGCGGTCCTCGACGGTGCTGACGGCCTCGCGCCCGTCCGCGCCCCGCGTCGTGGCGACGTACACGCGCTTCTCGGCGCGGTCGGTGCTGGCCTGGATGGCGTTCTTGATGAGGTTGATGTAGACGCGCCGCAGCTCCTCGTGATCGCCCTCGACGACGAGCGGCTCGAGGGCCAGATCGAGCGTGATCTCGGCCCCTTCTTCCTCCTGCATCAACCCCGCCGCTTCCTCGACGATGGTGTTGAGGTCGAGCGGTTCGAGTACCCGGCGCGGCAGCCGCGCGAACGACGAGAAATCGCCCGCGATGCGCGCCAGCGCGTCAGTCTGCTCGATGAGAGTACGCGTGACGCGGTCGAAGAGCGACCCGAAGCGGTTTTGCCGCGCACTCTCGCCCTCCTGCAAATCGTCGAACGCGCGCCGGAGGTGCTGGATGGACAGCTTCATCGGCGTCAGCGGGTTCTTGATCTCGTGGGCCACCTGCCGGGCCATCTCGCGCCACGCGAGCTGCCGTTCCTGCTGCGCGAGCTGCCGCCGGCTCTCGGCCAGCTGCCGCTGCATGTCGTTGAAGGTCTGCACGAGGTCGCCGATCTCGTCGCGCGACGGCACGGGGATGGTGGTCTGGAACTGCCCGCGGGCCACGTTGCGGAGGCCTTCGCGCAGCCGGGCGATGGGGCGGGCGAGCGCGCGCGCCAGCACCAGCGCCGTCGCCAGCACGATGAGCAGCAGCAAGAGCAGCGCGCCAAAGAGATACGCCACCATGCGCGCCTGCTCCTCCTCGATGCGCTCCTGCTCGGGCAGCGTGGGCACCGAGAGCACGTAGCGCGGGCGGCCCTGCTCGTCGGGCAGCGCGCGGAAACCGGCGGTGTAGCGGAAGCGCCCGACGCGCTCCTCGGTGCTCGTAAAACGGTAGCCGTCGTAGACGAGGTTACGGTAGGCGTCGCCGGGCAGGCGCGTGTCGATGAGGCCGTCGCGCACGAGCGCGGGGCGGCTGGTGGCCACGAGCGTGCCCTCGCGGTAGACGTTGAGATCAAGCCCCACGCGCCGGGCGAGCGAATCGAGCGGCGTGCGTTCGAGCACCTGGTAGGGCAACTCGCCGGGCAGCGCGTCGAGCGCGAGCGTTTCTTCGACCCGTTCGAGGTGCTGCCGTAGCCACGACTCGACGGCCCGCTCGTTTTCGCCCGTGAGCACGCCCAGCCCCACCAGACCCACGGCCATCACCGACAGGATGCCGACGCCGAGGAAGGCGTTGAGCACGCGGTCCTGGAAGCGCTGGCGCGGCGGCGGCAGCAGCCCCATCCGGCGGCGCATCGCCAACGAGAACGTCCACAGCGGCACGCCCACGAGCAGGCCCGCGAGGGTAAGGCGGAGCAGGAAGAAGAGGTGGTCGAAGAGCGACAGCGCGGCCACGCGTACAGCAACGACGCGCAGCGTGCCCGTGGGCGGGCGCGACGGGTCGGGCGGGGCGAGGTCGGGCTGGCGCTGGTAGCGTGTCGTGAACGGTTCGCCGCGCACGCGCTCGGTGCGCCACAAAACGGGCTGCGCGCGCAGCCGCCGCTGCACGTCGTCGTCGAGGCGGTAGCGACCGAAATCTCGCCCGAGTCCGCGCACGAGCACGTCATCGCGGAAGAGCGCCACGGCGAGTTGCCGTTCGTAGCCGTTGCCGTAGCCGGACGGCAGCAGCACCCGCGGGAACGGCGTCGCCAGGTCCTGCGAGACGATCTGCGGCTCAGCGCGGGCAAGCACCCACGCACCGTCGTCGAGGGGGTAGAGGCCGATGTACTGGAAGCGGTCGGGGTCACGCTCGCCGGTGACGGGCTCGATGGTGGGGCCTTCGCCGCCGCGCTCGCGGTGCATGGCGCGCAGCAGCAGGAAATCGTCGCGGTCGCGTGCCTCCTCCACGGCGACGGTGGCGAGGCCGTCGGCGTCGCTGTAGCGCCCCACGACGGCATCGTCCTGAAAAAACAGCAGCGTGACGTCGTACGCGCCGAGCGAGCCGAGTAGCGTCGTGCGGACGAGGTCGGCAGCGGCGGCGTCGAGACGGGCGCGGCGGGTGCTGTCGGCGGGCAGGCGGAGCAGCGCGGTGAGGCTGTCGGTGGCGGCGGCGCGTTCGAGAGGTTGGCGGAGAGCGAAGAGCGCGCGCGGGTCGCGGCTGTCGTCGAAGGTGGCGGCGGCGTCGGCCATCGTCAGGCGGCGCTGCGCGTCCATGCCGTCGTAGAGGAGGGGGTAAAGCAGCGCGGTGAGGCCCATCACGCCCACGAGCACGCGGCGCAACGTGAAATCTGCCCAGGTGAGGCGGCGGCGCGCGCGCAGCGCGAGCGCGAGGACGAGGCCCGCGAAGAGGAACACAGCGGTGGCGCCCCAGAGCGGGGGCGGCATCTGCACGCGCCAGCCCACGAGAGCCACGACGCCCGCCGTGACGGCGCACGTGCCGGCGAGCGTGAGCCACAGGAGGGGGCCGCCCCACGCCTCGACGCCGCGCAGCGCCAGCGCCCACAGACCCGTGCCCACGAGGAGCAGCGCCGCCGTGGCCAGCAGCAGCGCGCACAGCGTCACGAGCACGAGTGGGGCAGGCACGAGGCCAGTGCGATCGAACAGGTTGAGAGTGCTATCGAGCACGCTGTAGCGCGCCGCACGGGCCAGCAGCACCACGCACCCGCATTGCAGCAGCGCCATCGCGGTCACGAGGACGAGAGCCGTCAGGCGGCGCAGCGGAGTGGAGGGCGGCGGAGCGGGAAGGCGCGTCAGCACGCCCAGCCGCCGCAGCAGGCCCACGAACGCGACGGCCAGCACCGCCAGAAACAGCGTCGTCACGAGCGCGTCGCCCAGCGAGCGCATCATTCCCCAGCCGTACGTCGAGGCGAGATGCGTGGGATCGAACAGCGGCGACAGCGGGGCCTGTCGCACCTGCCAGCGGCCCGGCATGTCGAGCGCGAGCAGCGCGGCGCGGTAGCCCGCCAGGCCCGCCGCCCACAGCGCGAACCAGCTCGCCACGCGCCACGGGCTGCGGTGCGCGCCGCGCTCGCTCGCCCTCCGGTACATCCGCCAGAGACCCCACACGAGCCAACCGCCCAGCAGCGTCGCCCAGAAGGCCTTGACGTCGATAAAGCGGCGGCGCTCGGCGCGCAGCACCGTCTCGGCGGGCGGCGGCGTCACCTCCACCGACACGAGCGGCGTGCCGTCAGAACCGCGCACGATCGTGCCTGCCCCGCCCGGCGCGTGCAGCGCGATCTGCGTCCGCGTCCGCGTTTCGACGCTGCGCAGGAGGGCGTATGGCTTCAGGAAAGTGTTCTGCACCGGCGGCGTGTAGCGCAGCAATTTCTTGACACGCACGCCTCCCACGACCACAGCGCCGTCGCGGATGGGTTCGTAGAGCACGACGGCGCTGCGGAGTGTGCCGTCCTCGACGAAGGCCACGGTGCGCACGGGCGGGGTGGCGGGCGGCGGCACGGGCAGCAGTGCAGGCCCCTGCCACGCCACCGGCTCGGGCGCGGTGCTGGCAAAGATCTCGACGGACCCATACGGGTCGAGGTGGAGACTGGCCATTTGCCGGGCCAGCGCGTCGGGGCCTTCGTCTGGCAACCGGCGCAGCGCCTGCTGCACGTTGGCATCGTCGGCGAGGGCGCGTGCCTGTTGGAGCATCGCGTCGTAGGCGCGCTGGAGCTGCGCCGCCGCGTCGCGCGTGGCGGCTTCCACCTGCGCCTGCTGGAGCGCGGCGGTCCGCGCCCTCGCCGACGCCATCGACACGCGCTGCGCGAGGGCTCCCAGGCCGATCAGCGCCGCCAGCGCCAGCGCGACGCCGAGGAATGCGCGCGCGTCAGAAGCGAAAGACCGGCGCGGCACGGCAGTACGAGAAAGGAGGAAAGGGGCGGGCAGAAGATAGCCGCCGCGCTACCCGTCGATGCGTAACTCGCGCAACTCCCACGTTCCGTCGCGTCTGCCGAAGCGCGCCATCACCTGGTACACGTGCCCGTCGGTGCGGTAGCGGCCCGAGGCGAGCGTGGCGTCGTCGCCCGACGCGATCCGGTCGTCGAAGGCGAATGACAGGGGCGGGTTGGCTTCCAGGAAGCCTGCCAGCACGTAGCGCACCTGTGCCCGGCTGTAGGTCGTCGCTGTACCGCCGAAGGCCACGTCCACGCGCTCGGCTCCCAGGGCCGACAGCGCGTCGGCGTCGCCGCGTGCCAGCGCCTCCTCCACGCGCTCGATGGCCGATGTCTGCGCGCGGGCCACCGAGGGCAGCGCCACGAGCACGAGCAGGGCGAGAAAACGGGCAACCAGGCGCATAACACTTCACGGGGAACGTCCGGCGCGAAGCTACGCAAAAGGCAGGCCAGCGCGTGAACGCTGGCCTGCCTCGGATGCGCGGTGCACGGGCGTCCATCAAGGTAGACGCCTCCCGTGTGCTCGCGTGGTCAACCGGCGGCGATGAACATCGACGCGATGTCGAGCACAGCCTGTTTGGTCAACGGCTCGTCGAACGCTTCGGTGACGGCAGCGGTGCTGCTCAACGGTACGCCGCCCTGCGTGGTGTTGTCCTCACCGGCATAGATGGGCGCGAGGGCCGAGACGCTGGTGTTGTCGCGCACGATCCAGCCCTTGTTGCCGCGCAGGCGGCGGATCATGGAGGCGTGGCGCGCTTCCACCGAGTGGATCTGCAGAGCCGTCGTGAGCACGTCGAGGCCTTTGAGCACCGGGGCCTGGCCTTTGTAGGCGCGCACGCCCGCATCCTCAAAACCCTGCGAGAGCGTCAGGAACGTGTCGTAGTCGTTGAACGGGTCGAACGTGCCGTTCGCGGTGAAGTCGAACTGGGGCTTGCCGATGGCGGCGCTTCCGAGCACGCTCTCGAGCAGCGCCACGTGCGCCGTCTCGTGATCCGAGATCGTCTGGAAGATGGCCTTGCGGTTGTCCGGGATGAGGCCTGCTTTGGCCACGCCGGTGCGGTAGTACTCGTCCTCGAGGTATTCGAGCGTGAGCGCGAAGTTGAGCACCTCGACGACCTGCGACGGCAGCGACTGGCCGAAGGCCGAGCGGGCGCTGAGGCCGAAGGCGACGGGCACGGAGGTGAGCACGGCGGCTCCGATGCCCGCGCGGGCCGCTTTGGCAAGCGCGTCGCGGCGGGAGCACACACGCTGGACGATTGCCTCGTCGAGCGCGTTGAAAAGAGGTTCGGTATTCATAGTCGTTGTTCAGGATCAGGTGTTGCGGACGGCGATGCCCGTGCCGATGTAGGCCGATGCCAGGCCGAGCACGTCGCCGGGCTTCAGCGCGCCGTCGAGGCCGTTGGTGGGCGCGGCACCGAGTGCCGTAAGCGTCGTCAGGTCGGCGAAGTTGTCCGAGAGCGGTTCGAGCAGGTCGCGGATGGCGGCGGCGTGGCGGGCTTCCACCGACACGATCTTACCGGCGATGGTCAGGTAATCGGTGTTCTGGATGTACTTGCCCGCGCCGTTGTAGGCAGCCACACCAAGGTCTTCGAACGTCTTGGCGGCACCGAGCACGCTGGTGCGGCTCGTGAAGTCGATGGACGAGAAGTCCACCTCGAGAGCGGGGATGGCGTTAGAGCCGAGCGCGGTCTTGAAAAAATCGCGGTGGATGATTTCGTGCGCCTTCAGGTCGTTCATGATCTGCGTCTCTGCCGCGTTTATGCCGCTGTAGGGCGTGGCGACGACCTGCGTATAGAACGCAGCTTCGAGTTGTTCGAGGGCATAGGCGTAGTTGAGCACGCCGAAATCGCTGGAGAAGTCGAGGATAACGTCAGCATCGTCGTCGTCGGTGGAATCGCAGGCGGCCAGCAGCGCAGCCGCTCCGCCGATGGCGAAGAAGCGACGCCGTGACGTGCGGAGCGTGACGGCAGCCTCGGGCTGCTGGAGGGTGCGGAGGAGGTTCATACAGGTCTGAATCGGGTTGTGGTGCGGAGAGCAGGTAGGTGTCTGCCCGGGTTGCTGCCAACAAGGGTAGGGGGCTTTATGTCCGCTGGAAAAGCCCGGATGCTGTTCACCTTTTGCTCACTTTGGCAGTCGTAACGCTATCGTGGCACGCAGTTTTTTCCACGTTACGGCCCTGTACCATGCCGTTACGCGCTCGTAGCAGGTTGCGGCGCGCAGCGCGGCACCGAGCGCGGTGCCTCACAGGAGCGTGCCTGCCACTTCGTGTTTCCAGAGCACCTCGGCCACGTTTTCCAGCCCGGCGCGCAGGTGGCGGCGGTACGTGCTGAAGGGCAGGTCGAGGGCTTCGGCGGCGCGCTCCTGCGTGCCCACGGGGTCGAGGTAGGTAGCGCGCAGCGCGCGGGCCATCTTCACCTTGCGGGGCGATTGTTCGAGCGCGTCCACGTGCGCGGTGATCCAGTTGCGCAGCGCGTTCATCGCCGCCTCGGCGGGGGTGTGGGCGCTCAACAGCCGCGTGCCCAGCAGCGGGTTGCCCAGCAGCGCCTGCGGCTGCGTGTACCGTTGCAGCACGTCCTTGACGGCTTCGGCGAAGGCGTCTTCCGACAGCACGTTGAACGTCTGCTCCACCGGAGGCTTGCGGTGTTGCGTAGCCAGCAACCCCTGCGCGGCGATGGTTTCGAGCCAGACGGCGGGGGGCACCACGCGCCAGTCGAGCCCGTAGACGGCCATCTCGGCGTCGCCCGATGTGTAGGCGGCCTCGTGAAGCCGATTCAGTCCCACGAAGCGAAACACCAGGTCCCACATTTCAGGCTGGGCACAGGGCAGAAACGTCCACGCCAGCCTAGGGGTGGTGAGGTAGTGGCGGACGGTGTCGGCGAAGACGAGGCACTGTTCGGGTGAGAGGCCCTGGTAATGGTCGCGGCCCATCCAGAAGCGAAAATGCACAGCAGCCTCGCCGGGCCGCAGCGGGGTGTGCCCGGCCATGTACGTGTACGCGGCCTGTACGGCGGGGTCTTCGGTAGCGGCGGCACCGTCGGGGGTGAGGCGCAGCGCAAACAGGCAGCCGCACAGGTGGCCCGCGTCGTCGTGATAGACGTGGACGCTCTGGGGTTGCTCGCGCATCCAGTAGGTGGCCCAGCGCGCGGCGTCCTCGCCTTCGTGCAGCGCGACGAGGGCGGCCACGGCGTCGCTGTCGGCAGGGGAGAGGGGCTGGCTCTCGCGCAGCGTGCGCCCGGCCCACTGCGTTCGCAGCCGACTCAGCAGCGGTTGCACGAGCGGGTTGTCGCGGAAGAGGAAGAGGTAATCGGCCAGTACACGCGAGTGGGCGGCGCGGGGCGAGGCCAGGCGCGCTGCGTAGTGCTCGCGGGCGCGGCGGTGCAGCGTCTCGAACAGGTCGGGGTTGCGCCAGCGCAGGTCGGCGGCGAGCACGTTCCGCACCAGCTCGTGCGGCTGCACCCCCCGCGCGGTGTTTTCGACGAACGAACGGCTCCGCAGCCACTCGAAGAGCGCGTAGACGTCGTCGGTGTCGAGCATCGAAGCCAGTAGCGGCTCGTCGGTGACGGGCGGCAATCCGATGGCATAGAGCGCGTGGCGGTGCGCGCGGTCGGGGATCTGGTCGACGAAGCGCCGCAGCAGCGCCGCCGTCACGTCGGGGGCGGCTTCGGGCTCGAAGTGGTAATCGGGGTTCTGCTCGAAGGCATCGGCGACGAGCGAGAGCGCGAGGGGATGGCCGCTGGCGAAGTCGAGCACGCTTTCCTGCTGATCCGATGGCACCTGCCGGGCGTCGAGCAGCGCCCGCCCTTCTTCGCGTTCGAGCACCGAGAGCGGTTGCCAGCGCGTGAGCGCCCGCCAGCCGGTGTCGGTGTGCAGCCGCGTGCCGCCCGTGCCACGCCCCGCCGCCACGACGAGACCTTCGCGCGGCAGCACATCCAGCAGGTGCAGCATCACCCGCTCGCCCGCCTCCCCTGCCGACTCGCACGTGTCGAGCAGCAGCACGAAGCGCGCCGGGGCATCGGGCGCGAGGCGCAGGCCGGAAGCGTCGACCGTGAACGGCGCGCGCGAGGCGATAAAGGCGTGCAGCGCCTCCACCGACGGTTCGGCGTCGCGCAGGTCGAGCGCGAAGATGTCCCATCCGGCTTCCCGCGCGCAGAATGCGTATTCGTTCAGCAGCGTCGATTTGCCGATGCCTGCCGGGCCATGCACGTACACCAGGTTGGCCTCCGGCGCGGGCGCTTCCAGTAGCGCCACGAACGCCTCCCGCTGCTCCGCGCGCCCGATGAACCCGGCGTGGCGGGCTTCTTCAATGCGCGAGCGGAGCGGAATCACAGAGGAAGAGGAAATGAACGGACTCCCCGTACACGCCGGTCCGCGCGGCGGTTTCCAGAGCCATTTTCTCTCCCTCGTACCTCTCTACGCCAGTGCCACGTGCGTCACGCCCGGGTCCGCCCTGCTCGTGCGGGGCGTCGTCGAAGCCTGCCACGTCGCGCCGCGCTTTGAGGTGGTCGCGGATGGCGAGGCGGAGCGCGCCTGTGCCCTTGCCGTGGAGGATCTCGACGTGCGCCACGCCCGCCGCCAGCGCCTCGTCGAGCAACCGGTCCACTTCCGCGAGCGCATCCTCGACGCGCTGCCCGCGCAGGTCGATGCGCGTGCGGGCGTGGAGCGCCGTCAAGCCGCCCGCCGCGCTGTTTTTGACGACGACCTTCTGGGGCGATTTTCCGCCCACTTTTCGAAGCCCGGCCAGCGGCGTGCGAAGCTTGATGGCGCCCTGCGCGATCACCGCGTCCGCGCCTTTGATTTCGAGCACCTCCGCCGCCGTCGTGCCGCCCTCGATCACCACCTGGTCGCCCACTGCGATAACGTCGCGGCGCGGCTCGGCGGCGCGGCGCGGCGGCTTCGGGCGGGTGCGAGCCTGCTGCTCGGTCACGCGCGCGGCGAAGTCTTCGAGCCCGGCGCGGGCTTCCTTCGTGGCTTCCTTCGCCGCCTGCGCCTCGCGGATCTCGCGGATGGTCTGCTCGACGCGGGCGTTGGCACCCTTCACGATGCGCTCGGCTTCGTCGAGGGCCTGCTGCTTGAGTGTGGTCCGCTGCGTTCGCATGGCTTCGTCGCGCTCGCGGAACCGCGCCTCGGCGCGCTCGGCCTCGCGCCGCGCCGCCAGCGCCTCTGCGCGTTCCGTTTCGACGGCGTGCCGGGCGTCTTCGAGCGCGACGATGAGTTCTTCCAGCGCCGTCTGCCGCGTGCCCAGCAGCGCCCTTGCCCGGTCGAGTAACGCATCGTCCAGCCCCTCGCGGCCTGCGATCTCGAAGGCGTACGACGAGCCAGGCACGCCCGTTTGCAGCTTGTAGGTTGGACTCAGCGTGTCCTGATCGAACAGCATCGCGCCGTTCTCGACGCCCGCGCGGTCGTGGGCAAACACCTTGAGCGCGCCGATGTGCGTCGTCGCGATCGTGCGCGCGCCCACGTCGGTGAGGTGTTCGAGTACCGCCTGTGCCAGCGCGCCGCCCTCACCGGGGTCGGTGCCGGTTCCGGCCTCGTCGAGCAGCACGAGCGAGCGGTTGTCGGCGCGGGCGACGAGGTGCTTGAGTGTCTTGACGTGCGAGGTGAACGTCGAGAGGTCTTCCTCGATGGTCTGCTCGTCGCCGATGTCGACGATGAGGGTATCGAAAAACGAGACCGCCGAGGCGCGGTCGGCGGGGATGGGGATGCCATAGCCCACCATCAGCACGAGCAGGCCCACGCTTTTCATCGCCACCGACTTGCCGCCCGCGTTGGGGCCGGTGATGACGAGCGTGCGGAAGTCGCCGCCCAGCGTGAGCGTCAGCGGCACGACGGTGCGCTTCTCGTCTTTGAAACGCAGCGCGAGCAGCGGGTGGCGGGCGTCTCTGAGCGCGAGGATGCCGTCGTCGGTGACCTCGGGCGCGTGCGCGTCGAGGGCGCGGGCGAGGCGTGCTTTGGCGTGCAGCACGTCGAGCCGCACGAGCGCCCCGGTTGACGCCTCCACGTCGGGCCGCACCTGCCGGATCTCGGCGGCGACGCTTTTCAGGATCCGCTCGATTTCGCGCGCCTCGGCGGCTTCCATCTCGCGCACCTCGTTGTTGAGTTCGAGGACCGACGTGGGCTCGACGTACACCGTCTGGCCCGTCGCGGACGTGTCGTGGACGAACCCTTGCACGCGCCGCCGCGCCTCGGCCCGGACGGGGATCACCATGCGCCCGCCCCGGATCGTCGGCTGCTCGTCGGCGGCGTAACCGTCTTCGATGGCCTGTTTGAGCGCGCTCGTGAGCTGCGACCGCAAACGAGACTGCGCCTGCACGATGGCGCGGCGTAGGCGGGCGAGTTCGGGCGAGGCGTCGTCGCGCAGCCGCCCCTCGGCGTCGAGGATGCGGTCGAGGTGGCGTTCGAGCGCGTCGGCGGGCACGAGGTTTTTAGCCACCTTCGACAGCGCGGCGTATTTCTCCTGCCGCGTGCCCAGGTACGCCCGCACCCGCGCCGCCACGCCAAGCACGCGCCGCAGGTCGGCGAGGTCTTCGACGGAGGCGTAGCCGCCCTCGGGAGCCACGCGCCGCAAAACGGCTCGCACGTCGGGAAAAGCTGCCAGCGGAAACGGGTCGTCGAAGCGCAGCGCATCGAGCAGTTCGCCCACGCGCTGCATCTCGCTCCGCGCCTCGTCGGCGGTCGCGCACGGACGCATCGCCCGCAGCTTCTCCGCTCCGACCGGACTCATCGCCGACGCCGCCATCTTGTCGCGCAGCACGTCGAAGCCCAGCTTCGTTTCCGTCGTGTCGGGGTGGAGGTGCATAAGAGGTCAAAAACCTCCGGGGTCGCTCAACACCCCGGAGGTATGGAATCGCAGAGGACAGAATCAGCCAAGGGTCGCGTGGTCGCCGACGTTGACGGGCTGCGAGACGTTTTTCACCTCGGCGTGCTGGCCAATCATCGAGTCGCGCAGCGCGCTGTCGGTGACGCTGCCGTGGGCGAAGACGATAGAATCGCGCACGACCGAGTTGTTGACCGTCGCGCCCGGCTCGATAGAGGCGTACGGGCCGATCACCGAGTTCTTGACGACGGCCCCTTCGCCCACGTACACGGGTTCGATGACGACGCTGTTCTCGACCGTCCCTTCGACGGGCTCGTCCTTTTCGAAGTCGAGGATGACCTTCGTCGTGTCCATGAGTGCGGGGATGGTGCCGCAGTCGAGCCACTCGGTGACCGACGCCGTTTTGAACACCTTGCCTTTTTTGAGCAGGCCGTCCATCGCGTCGGTAAGCTGAAACTCGCCTCCGTGGCCGCGCACGTCCTCATCCATCAGCCGCTGGATTTCATCCCCCAGGCCTTTCAGGTCTTTGATGTAATAGATGCCGATGAGCGCTTCGTGTGAGATGAGCGTCTGCGGCTTCTCGACAAAGCTCACGATGCGGTCGTTCTCGCGCACGGCCACGCCAAAGCGCGACGGGTCCTCGACCCATTTTACCCACGCGACGGCGTCGGCGTCTTCGAGGGAGAGGTTCTGGTCCATGTAAAAGAGCGTGTCGGCAAAGACGACGATGCCCTCGCCTTCGAGGTGTTCGCCCGCGCAGTAGACGGCGTGAGCGGTGCCCTGCGCCACGTCCTGCACGGCGAAATGCGCCTCGATGCCGTATTCCTGGCAGATGTCCCGGAGCTGGTCGCGTACGCCTTCGCCGAAGTCGGGCCCGAGCACGAAGATGGCCTCGGTGAGCGGGCGCGGCAGCACGTCCATGAACGTGCGGACGATGCGCTCGACCATGCTTTTGCCTCGCACGTGGAGCAGGGGTTTAGGGGTGACGTGCGAGTGGGGGCGGACGCGCGTGCCGCGCCCGGCCATCGGGATGATCAGCTTCATAAGTCGAATGTGTGGAAAAAAGGAACGGGACAGTACGGGTCACGACGTGCTCCCGTTTCCGCTCGCCGTGTCCAGTAAAAGAGACGAATGCGAGAAGATCGTGCCGAGCTGCCAACGGCATGAAGCAGGCGAGACCCTCGTTCATTCGTGAATCCTTTGTATCAGAAGCCCGCTTTCGAGAACACAGCCGCGTGGCCAGGCTTTCTGCGGCACGCGATTCGTCTGGGAGAGCTTCTCGGAACGCATCACCATCCACTCGAACCATCTTCTACCCATGAAACAGACGTTCTCCACCTACTTCCTCGCGTTCGCCTTTCTGATCGGCGGCATCTCAATGACGGGCTGCGCCAGCATGAACAACACCGGCAAGGGCGCTACCGCCGGCGCGGGTGCCGGGGCCGTCATCGGCGGCATCATCGGCAAGACGCAGGGCAACACGGCCAAAGGGGCTATCATCGGTGCCGCCGTCGGCGGCGCTGCCGGGGCCGTCATCGGGCGGCAGATGGACAAGCAGGCCGAAGAGCTCGACGAGGAACTCGCCAACGCCAACGTCGAGCGCGTGGGCGAGGGCATCCAGATCACCTTCGACAACGCCATCCTGTTCGACTTTGGCAAGAGCACGCTCCAGTCGCAGGCGCGTACTGACCTCGTCGACCTCGCCGCGAGCCTGAACAAGTACGACAACACCGACGTGGTCATCTACGGCCACACCGACTCGGTGGGCTCGGACGACTTCAACATGGGGCTCTCGGAAGAGCGCGCGGCAGCGGCGGCGCAGTACCTGATGAGCCAGGGCATCTCGCGCAGCCGCATCACGACCATCGGCAAGGGCGAGACGGCCCCCGTGGCCTCGAACGACACCGACTCGGGCCGGGCGCTCAACCGCCGCGTCGAGATCGCCATCTTCGCCAACGACGAGTTCCGCGAGCAGGCGGCGCAGGGCGACCGCTAATCCACGGTCTTCTCTCGGTACTGGAACCGCCCCCGGCCTCTGGTCGTGGGGCGGTTCCGCTTTTCTGACGCCCTCGCTTGCCGATACCGTAGAGAGCTTTCTTCTGGACCCCCGATGACGTCCCTTTTTCTTCCCCATCCCTCTGCCTACATGGAATCCCCCCAGACCCCCATCGCCCAGCCCGACCGCATGACGCAGCAGGAAGTAGTGGCGTGGGAGCGCAAGCAAGTCAAAGACCTCTGGCGCGTCTTCCGCATCATGAGCGAGTTCGTCAACGGCTTCGAGACGCTCTCGAAGCTCGGGCCGTGCGTGTCCATCTTCGGCTCCGCCCGCACCCAGCCCGGCCATCCGGCCTACCAGATGGGCGAAGAGGTGGCGCGCGAACTCGTCAAAAAAGGCTACGGTATCATCACCGGCGGCGGGCCGGGCATCATGGAAGCCGGCAACAAGGGCGCGCGCGAGGCAGAAGGCGTATCGGTCGGGCTCAACATCGTCATTCCGCATGAGCAGGGGCACAACCCCTACATCGACCGCGACAAGCTCATCGACTTCGACTTTTTCTTCGTCCGCAAGACGATGTTCGTCAAGTACGCGCAGGGCTTTATCGTGCTGCCCGGCGGCTTCGGCACGCTCGACGAACTCTTCGAGTCGCTGACGCTCATCCAGACGGGCAAGTCCGCGCGCTTTCCCGTCGTGCTCATGGGGACGGACTACTGGAGCGGCCTGGTGGGCTGGCTGCGCGAGACGATGCTGGCGGCGGGCAATATTTCGGAGGGTGACCTGGACCTGTTCCAGCTCACCGACGACCCTATCGAGGCCGTTCGCATCGTGGACGATTTCTACCGCGAGAACGCGCTCGGACCTAACTTCTGAGCCACGCAGCAAGGGCAGGGGTGTCCAGTTTAGGTGCCACGGTGTAGCAGTGCGCGGTCGATGGGAAGCGGTTTCAGGCGGAACCTCGGTTCGGTAAAGGCTAATAAATGCCTATCTTAGCCGTTCTGTACGTGCTGCTGCCGGGCGGAACGGTCCTGGCATTTCTTACGACCCTGACACACCCACTCATCACATCCCCCTCTGACTTATGAAACACGTGTTCGCGCTGCTGGCCTTTTTGCTGTTCGTGGGCGTCGCCACTCCGTCGGTGTACGCGCAGGAAGAAACCGCCCAGGCGCAGGTCGCCGAAGGCCAGGAATACAAGCAGGCCTTCAACGACGCCCGCGCCGCGCTGCAGGAGAAAAAGTACCAGGACGCCTACGACGGGTTCAAGACGGCCCTCGAAGGGGCTGTTGCCGCTGAAGACGCCGACGTCGAGGCGCTCGCGCGCGGGATCCTCGCCAAGCTCGACTACACCTTCGGCACGGCGAAAGTCCGCAAGGACGATTACGCGGGTGCCGTGGCCGATTACCGCGCCGGGACGATCAACAACCCGGAGTTCCCCAACAACTACCTCGGTCTCGGCAGTGCGCTGCGGAAACTCGACAGCACCGACGTGGCCATGGAAGTGCTCACGCAGGCCATCACGGTCGCCACGGCGGCCGGTGATGGCTCGACGAAAGACCAGGCCGAGACGGCGCTGCTCAACCTCATCGCCGAGGACGGCGGCTTGCTGCTGGGCAAGAGCGCCTCGCGCTCGGCAGCGCAGCAGGCGATGGATCGGCTGACGAGCGTGGACTCGCTGATGGCCACCAACGTGACGGCCAAGCTGTACTTCTCGCGCGCACACACCGCGCTGGGCAACTACAACGAGGCCGTGGCTGCCGCCGACGCCGGGCTGGCGCTGGAGCCGCGCGACCGCAACGACAAGGCCGCGCTTTACTTCGCCAAAGGCGAGGCGCTGCGCCTGGCCGGCAACGTCTCTGCCGCCAAGAGTGCCTACACGCTGGCCGTCTACGGCGACTACAAGGACGTAGCCCAGCACTACGTGGACACGCTCTGACGCGCACCGCGCAGTAGATCCCACCCGCCCCCGCTCGGCCCCAGGCTGTGCGGGGGCTTTTTTGTTGGGGAAATGGTGGCTTCACGGCAGGACGCGCTGCTGAACGGGTACCGGGCGATAGCCTGGCCACATTGATACGCACCATGACTTTTCCTGCCGACACGTTTCAGCACGCCACCTTTGCCGCCACCGATGGCACCCCACTGTTCGAGCGGCGGTGGATGCCGGAGGGGATGCCGAAGGCCGTCGTCGTGCTCGTGCATGGCAGTGCCGAGCACGCGGGGCGCTACGAACACGTGGCCGCCTCCCTCACCGCCGCCGGGTACGCCGTGGCCGCCTTCGACCTGCGGGGGCACGGGCGGTCGGGAGGGCCGCGCCTGTACGTCCGGTCGTTCGATGCGTACCTCGGCGACGTGGGCGTCTTCATCGCGCGGACCCGCGAAGCGTGGCCGGGTCTGCCGCTTTTTCTGCTCGGCCACAGCATGGGCGGGACGGTGGCCACGCTTTACGCCCTTGGCCATCAGGACGCGCTGGCGGGCCTCGTCCTCAGCGGCCCGGCGCTTCAGGCCGGAGAGGACTTCTCGCCTCTCAAGATCGCGCTCGTGAAAGCGCTGGGCCAGGTGGTGCCGCGCCTGCCGGTGCAGAAGCTGGAGGCCGGGCACATCTCACGCGACCCCGGCGTCGTCGCGCGCTACGACGCCGATCCGCTCGTGTACCGGGGCTGGATCCGGGCGGGGATGGGCGTGGCGCTGATCCGGGCGCTGGAAGAAGTGGAGGCACGCGAGGCCACGCTGCGCCTGTCCCTCCTGCTGCTCCACGGCACGGCGGATTCCATCATCGACGTGGAGGGCACGAAGCGGCTCTACCAAAAGGCGGCCTCTACCGACAAGACGCTCCTGCTCTACGAGGGCTTCTACCACGAGGTCTTCAACGAGCCGCAAAACGAGCGGGTGCTCCGCGACGTGCGGCGCTGGCTGGATAATCGAGCTTAGACGAGGAGCCGGGTGAGCTATTCGTACCCCGCACCCGGTACGTCTTCACGCCCGCAGCGCGTCGAGGGTGTCCCAGAAGCGCGGGAACGACACCGCCGCACTCTCCGCTCCGTCGATGTGCGTTTCGCCCTGGGCGACGAGCCCGGCCACGCCCATCGCCATCGCGATGCGGTGGTCGTGGAAGGCCTCCACGGTGGCACCCGTGAGCGGGCGCCCTCCTTCGATGCGGAAGCCGTCCGGGAAGTCCTCCACGTGCGCGCCGAGTGCCCGTAGGTTGCCCACCATCGCCGCGATGCGGTCGGTTTCCTTTACCCGCAGCTCGCCCGCGTCGCGGACGGTGAGCGCCCCTTCGGCACACGCCCCGGCGACGGCGAGAATGGGGATCTCGTCGATGAGGTTGGCCACCACGTCGCCCTCGACCGTCACGCCGTGCAGCGTGGCCGGGCGCACGGTGAGGTCGGCGAGGGGTTCGCCGCCGCGCTCGCGTTCGTTCGTCGCGGTAATGTCGGCCCCCATGGCCCGGAGCACGTCGAGGAGGGCGGCGCGCGTCGGGTTGAGGCCGACGCCGGGGAGGGTGATCTCGCCCTCAGGCACGATGGAGCCCGCGACGAGAAAGAACGCCGCCGCCGAGAAATCGCGCGGCACCGTCCACGTCCGCGCCGGAATGACGTGCCCACCGGTGACCGAAATGTGACGTGCGCCGCCGAGTTCGACCACGTCGAGACCCAGCATCCGCTCGGTATGGTCGCGTGTTTTGACGGGTTCGACGACCGTCGTTTCGCCGTCGGCGAACAGGCCGGCCAGCAGCACACACGTCTTCACCTGCGCCGACGCTACGGGTAGCGTGTAGGTGATCGCGCGCAGGTGCTGCCCGCCGATGAGTTCGAGGGGCGCGTGGCCGTCGGTGGTTTCGATGAGCGCGCCCATCTCGGCCAGCGGCGCGGTCACGCGCCCCATCGGACGGGCCGAGAGCGAGGCATCGCCCACGAGCGTCGTGCCGAAGGGCTGCCCGGCGAGGATGCCGCACAACAGCCGCATCGCCGTGCCCGAGTTGCCGCAATCGACGGGCGCATCGGCAGCGCGCAGCCCCCCCAGCCCCCGCCCCTCGACGACGAGGATGCCGTCGGCATCTTCGGTGACGGCGATGCCGAGTTGGCGCACGCACGCCAGCGTACTCTGCGGGTCGGCGGCGTCGGGGTAGTGGACGATGCGCGACGTGCCCTCGCCGAGCGCGGCGAAGAGCGCCGTGCGCTGCGCGATGCTTTTGTCGGACGGAAGCTTGGCGGTGCCGAAGAGCGCGCGCGCGGGCGTGACGATCATTTGAAAGGGGAAGTCGGAAGGGGAAACGCGAAAGTGAGCGGAAAGCAGGATAGAAGATCGAGGAGGGAGAAGGGCTCGCCGTCTGCCATCCCCTATTCTCCCTTCACCATTTCGCCGGTTTCGACTTCCGCGTTTCGAAATCCGAGTTTCCCCGCGACCTCCTCCAGCAGCGCCTGCTTTTCGCCGAGGTGAAGGAAGGCGTAGCGGAAGCCGTTGAGGACGATCTCGCGGAGTTCAGCTTCCGTCAGACCGCAGCGCGTGTGGGCCCGCCAGAGTTCCTCTGTCATGCTCGTGCGGCTGAAGAGGCGGTTGTCCGTGTTGATCGTCACCGGCACGCCTGCCCGCACGTACTCGACGATGGGGTGCGACTCGAACGACGGCACCACGTGCGTCTGCACGTTGGACGTGGGGCAGATCTCCAGCGGGATCTGGTGATCGACGACGTACTGCATCAGCGCCGGGTCTTCGCGCAGTGTCACGCCATGGCCGATGCGGTGCGCGCCGCACTTGAAGAGCGCCTGGTGGATCGACGACGGCCCGAACGACTCGCCCGCGTGGACGGTGATGCCGAGCAGGTGGTTTTTGGCGTGGTAAAAGGCCGCGAGGTGATGGTCGGGCGGGTTGCCGGCCTCGCCGCCCGCGAGGTCGAAGGCGACGACGCCGCGGTCGCGGTGCATCACGGCGAGTTCAGCCTGCTGGAGCGAGGCGCTCTCGAAGCGGTCGCGCAAGCCGCAGACGATGACGCGCGAGACGATGCCGTAGTCCTGATGGGCGCGGCGCAGCCCTTCGAGCACGGCGGTGTTGACGGCGTCGAGCGTGAGGCCCTCGTCGCGGTGGAGGATGGGCCCGTAGCGGACTTCGAGGTAGCGGACGTTCTCCTTCGCGTTGTCCTCGGCCAGCTCGTAGGCGATGCGGATGAGCGCGTCGCGCGTCTGCATGAGCGGGATCGAGTAGCGAAACCAGGCGAGGTACGCTTCGAGCGTCGGCGAGTCGTCGATCTGCAGGAGGATTTCCGTCAGCCCTTCGACGGAATCGGCGGGGAGCAGGTGCATTTTGCCCTGCTTGCGCGCCAGGTCGAGCATCGTTTCGAGCCGCAGCGAGCCGTCGAGGTGGCAGTGCAGTTCGGCCTTCGGCCAGGCGAGGAGATCGTCGCGGGTAAGAGTGGGAGAGGCGGTAGCAGCCATGTGTTTTTCAGGGTGAAGATACGGCACCACGCAAGGGGAGACAGGGTGGTTGGGTTTGTTGGGTTGGCTGTCGAGGCGAGTAGCCACTTCGCCATCTAGCCATCAGCAACGTAATAAGCGCACCCATCTTTCACGCGAAAGCGACGACTTCGGTGGGCCTGCCGCCTCCGAAACATCCCGCGTTTCCGTAGCTTGGAGGCTCTCGGCAACAGCGCACCGTTCCACGTCGTTGCTTCCCCCGATCTCTCTATTCTATTGCACGAGGTGTATGATGGTACTGGCAATCCAGATGCCCGGCGTCCCCGAGATGCTCATCATTTTTCTGGTCGTCCTGCTCGTCTTCGGAGCCAAGCGCATCCCCGAGATCGCGCGCGGCCTGGGCAAAGGCATCCGCGAGTTCAAGGATGCCACGACCGATATCAAGCGTGAACTGACCGTTGACGAGTCGCGCCCGCAGGTGCGCGCGCCGCAGCACCAGGGCTACGCGCAGCAGCCTTACGCCGCGCAGCAGACGGCACCGCCGTCGCCCCCGCCTGTCACGCCCCCTGCGCCCCCGCCCGCGCCGCAGGCCCCACCCTCGTCGCTCACCGAACCTGCGTACCCGCAGGGCACCTCGTACGCGCAGCCTGCGCCCGACGGCACTATCGACACGCCGCAGGCCCCGCCGCCGCAGCATGGCTGAACGCCTCGCGCTGTCCACGTTCGACGAGGCCCGCGCCGCGCTACGCGACGGTTCGGCGACGGCAGAAACGCTGGCAGGTGCTTTTCTCGACCGCATCGACGCGGACAACCCGCGCCTCAACGCTTACGTCCACCTCGACCATGAGGCCGTGCGCGTGCAGGCCCGCGCCGTGGATGCTGCGCTGAAGAAGGGCGAAACGCTGCCCCTCGCGGGGATGATGCTGGGCGTCAAAGACGTCATCTGCACGACGGATTTTCACACCACGTGCAGCAGCCACATCCTCGAAGGCTTCCGGTCGCTGTTCGACGCTACCGCTGTGGCGCGGCTGCGCAAGGCCGGGGCCGTGGTGCTGGGCAAACTCAACTGCGATGAGTTTGCGATGGGGTCGTCGAACGAGCACTCGCACTTCGGACCTGCCCGCAACCCCGTCAATCCCGACTACGTGCCCGGCGGCTCGTCGGGCGGCAGCGCGGCGGCGGTGGCGGCAGGTCTGTGCCATGTGGCGCTCGGCACCGACACGGGCGGCTCTATCCGGCAGCCTGCGTCGTTCTGCGGCGTCGTGGGCCTCAAGCCCACCTACGGGCGCGTGTCGCGCTACGGGCTGGTGGCCTTCGCGTCGTCGTTCGACGTGATGGGGCCGCTGGCCGCTTCGGTGGACGATGCCGCGCGCGTGCTCGAAGTCATGGCCGGGCACGACCCCCGCGACGGCACTTCGCTCGACGTTGCCGTGCCTGCCTACTCCGCTGCGCCAAGCGATGTCGCGGGCCTGCGCGTCGGCCTGCCCGTCGAGTATTTCGGCGACGGCCTCGACGGGCACGTGCGTGAAGCCGTGCGGCAGACGGTGATGAAACTCGAACACGAGGGTGCTCTGATCCACGAGGTGTCGCTGCCGCACACGCGCTACGGCATCGCCGCGTACTACGTGCTCACGAATGCCGAGGCGTCGAGCAATCTGGCGCGCTACGACGGCGTCCGCTACGGTTTCCGGGCGGATCTGCCACCGACCGCCTCGCTCGACGATCTCTACACGGCCACGCGCACCGAGGGCTTCGGGGCGGAAGTCAAGCGGCGCATCATGCTGGGCACCTACGTGCTCTCGAGCGGCTATTACGACGCTTACTTCGACACTGCGCAGCGTGTGCGGCGGCTCGTGCAGCGGGATTTTCAGCAGGTATTCGAGACCGTGGACGTGCTGCTCGCGCCCACCGCGCCGCATCCCGCGTGGAAGCTGGGCGAGAAGTCCGGCGATCCGCTGGCGATGTACCTCGAAGACGCCTACACCGTGACGGCCAACCTCGCCGGGCTGCCGGGCCTGTCCATCCCCGCGGGCCTTCACCCGGACAGCGGGATGCCCATCGGGGTGCAGTTTCTGGGCAAACCGCTGGACGAGGCCACGCTGCTGCGCGTGGGGCGGGCGGTGGAAGGCTTCGGCAGCGCCTCATAATTCGACCGGGCGAGGCACGCTATCTTGGCCTCGCACCCCATTTGACACTCGACACTCGCAACGCGACACCCCATGAGCATTCTCGTAGGCAACCAAACCCGCCTGGTCGTCCAGGGCTTTACCGGCAAAGAAGGCAGCTTCCACGCCGAGCAGATGATTGAGTACGGCACCAACGTCGTCGGCGGCGTGACGCCGGGCAAGGGCGGCACCACGCACCTCGACCGGCCCGTGTTCAACACCGTTTCGGACGCCGTGAAAGACGAGGGCGCGAACACGTCGGTCATTTTCGTGCCGCCGCCGTTTGCTGCCGACGCCATCATGGAAGCCGCCGACGCGGGCATCGACGTCATCATCTGCATCACCGAGGGCATTCCGGTGCGCGACATGCAGACGGCATACGCCTTCGTGCAGGGCAAAGGCGCGCGCCTCGTCGGGCCGAACTGCCCGGGCGTCATCACGCCGGGCGAGGCGAAGGTAGGCATCATGCCGGGGATGATCTTCTCGAAAGGCCCCATCGGCGTCGTCTCGCGCTCGGGCACGCTCACCTACGAGGCCGTCGACCAGCTCACGCGGCAGGGACTGGGCCAGACGACCGCTGTCGGCATCGGCGGTGATCCCATCATCGGCACGCGCTTTATCGATACGCTCAAACTCTTCGAGGCCGACGGCGCGACGGAAGCCGTCGTGATGATCGGCGAGATCGGCGGCACGGCCGAGGAGGAGGCCGCGGCGTACATCAAGGAGCACATGACGAAGCCCGTCTTCTCGTTCATCGCGGGCGCGACCGCGCCTCCCGGGCGCCGCATGGGCCACGCGGGCGCGATCATCTCGGGCGGCAAGGGTACGGCCGAGGACAAGTTCGCCGCGCTCGACGAAGCCGGGGCCGTGGTCGTCAAAAACCCCGCGCTCATCGGCGAAACCGTCGCGCAGCACCTGGCGAAGGCGTAAGCCATCGCTGCGATTGCAACGGAACCTCCGGGGTCTTTTGGGGCCTCGGAGGTTTTTCGTTTACCCGAGCGGGAGCCGCACCGTGGCGCGCGTGCCGGTAGCGTGGGCGGCGGTGGCCATCGTGAGCGTGCCGCCGTGGAGCGTGGCGAGGGCGCGGGCGAGGTAGAGGCCCAGCCCTAATCCCTGCTGCTCGTGCGCGGCGCGGTCGAACTGCACGAACGCCGCCACGCGCTCGCGCTGCTCAGGCGTGAAGCCGCGCCCGCCGTCCTCGATGGTGAGCACGTAGGCGTCGCCGTCGGGCGTACCGGTGAGCGCGACGGGCGTGCCCCGGTCAGAGAATTTGAAGGCGTTGTCCAGTAGTTCGTCGGCCAGTTTAGCGAGTAAGGTGGGGGCGATCTGCACGATACCGGAGGCCACCTGTGCGACGAGATCTCCGGCGCGGTCGTGGCGTGCGGCGACGGTGTGGGCCTGCGACAGTAGCACGTGCGCGGCGTCGACGCGGCCCTGGCCCACGAGCGCACTGCGCGCGGCGGAGTCTTTCTGCGCCAGTTCGAGCTGTGCGTAGAGGCTGAAGTTCTCGACAAAGCGTTCCAGCCGACGCCCGGCACGGAAGACGTCGTCGAGGAGCTGGGCAGCGAAGTCGGCGTCGAGGTCGGCCCAGTCGTCGCGCAGGATCTGCGTGCAGCCGAGGATGGTGACGAGCGGCGTGCGGAGTTCGTGCGGCACCACCTGCGTGAGATCGTGGCGGAGCTGCTCGGAATCGTCGGAGCGCGCGACTTCGTGGTGGCGCGCCAGGCGCGTGGCCACCGACCGCAGCAGTTCGTCGTCGTCGAAGGGCTTGGTGAGGTAATCGTCCGCGCCGAGATTCATGCCCGTGCGGATCGTCCCGGCCTCGGCCTGGGCCGTCAGGAAGATGAACGGCAGCGCCTGTGTGGCGGGGTCGGCGCGCAGGTGGCGCAGCACGCCAGGCCCGTCGAGTTCGGGCATCATCACGTCGCAGAGCACGAGGTCGGGGCGGTGTTCGGAGGCGAGGTGCAGGCCCGCGACGCCGTTGGCAGCCTGCATCACCTCGTAGCCTTCGAGTTCGAGCAGGTCGGCGACGTTGTCGCGGAGGTCGGCTTCGTCTTCGATGAGCAGGATGCGGGTAGACATGGGGTGAAGGGATGTGGAGAGGAGTCAGCGGGGGCGTTGCGTGAGCGGCATCATGACCTCGACTGTCGTGCCCTGGCCTTCGACGCTCTGCACGTCGATGGTGCCGCCGCAGCGGTCCATCGTCCGCTTCACCATCGACAGCCCGAGGCCGGTGCCGGGGATGGTGCCGACGTTGCCCGCTCGGTGAAACGGCTCGAAGAGCAGCGCGACTTCGTGCGCCGGGATGCCGATGCCGTGGTCGGTGACGCGGAACGTGACCACCGGCGCGCCAGGCTCGGGGCGCGACACGTCGAGGACGACCTCGGTGCCGGGCGCGGAGTACTTGATGGCGTTGGTGAAGAGGTTGCTCAACATCAGGCGCAGCGTCATCCGGTTGGTGTGCATCACCGGCGGCACGGTGCCCGTCAGGCGCAGCCGGTGGTTTGCGCCGACGCCCACCTGCAAATCGTCGAACATGTCGGCGAGCAGGGCGGGCAGGTCGATGGCTTCGGTGTCCTGCGCCTCGCCGGCCCCGACCCGCTCGAGCGCGAGGATGTCGTCGAGCAGGCCCAGCATGGCGCGCACCGTGGTGTCGATGCGGTGGAGATGCTTCTCGGCCTTTTCGTGGCTGCGGCTCATCAAACGCTCCGCCAGTTGCGCCGACGACAGGATCGTGGCCAGCGGCGTGCGGAATTCGTGCGAGGCCATCGCTACGAAGCCGGACTTGAGCTCGTTGACGACGCGCTCTTTTTCGAGCGAGCGGTGCAGTGTCTCGAGCACCATGCGCCGCTCGGTGGCGTCGCGCGAGGTGACGACGATGCCCCGTAGCGCGGGTTCGTCGAGCAGGTTGTTGCCGATGGCTTCGAGGTGGACGTGCGAATCGTCGGGCTGCCGCCAGCGGAAATCGACGGGCGGGGCCACGCCGGGTTGCTCGGCGCAGCGCCGGAAGGCCGCCGTGGTGGCTTCGAGGTCGTCTGGATGGAGGAAATCGAACACGTTGCGTCCGATGAGTTCTTCCGCCGACTGGCCCATTACGCGGCTGCACGAGGGCGAGATGAAGGTGATGGTGCCGGTGGCATCCATCACGCAGACGATGTCGGAGAGGTGTTCGATGAGCAGCCGAAAGCGCTCCTCGCTGCGCCGCAACGCGGTCTCGGCCTCGCGCCGCTCGGTGACGTCGCTGACCAGCACCGACAGGCCCTTGCGGTGCGGCACCGCTTTCATGCGATACCACCGGGCACCGTAGCGGTCCTCGACCGCCACCCGTACCTGATCGCGCATGGCGCGGTGCAATTCGGCGTGGAAGAGCGTCTGCGAAGCGCCGGGAAAGCGCGTCCACACGTTGTGCCCGGCCAGTTCGTACCACGCGAGGCCAGTGGCACGCAGCGCCTGCGGGTTGACGTACGTGATCGTCCACTCGGGGTCGATGGAGACGAAGGCTTCGGCGATGTGTTCGAGTTGGTGACCCGCGTCTTCGAGCGCTGTCCGCAGCAGCTCGGTCGTCTCGTCGTGCTGGCGCAGCCCGTGGCGCAGTTGCTGGATGGAGGCGGCGATTTCGCCGAGGTCGAGGAACGTCTGAAGCTCGTCGGGGGAGAGCACGCGCGGCGACGGCGCAGCCAGGCAGAACGTGCCGACGGCGAAGCCCTCCGGCGAGCGCAGCGGCACGCCGGCGTAGAACCGGATGCCCGGCGTGCCGGTGACGAGGGGATGACCGGTGAAACGCGGGTCGAGAAGCGCGTCCTCGCACACGACGACCTCGTTGACGCGTAGCGTGTGGGCGCACAAAGCCGCTTCGCGCGAGACGGAGCCGCCTTCCAGTCCGATGCACGACTGGAACACCAGCCGGTCGTGCTCGGCGTGGGTGACGTACACCATCGGCACGTCCAGCAGCCGCTGCGCCAGCGCCACCACCCGGTCGAAGGGCGATTCCAGCATGGCGGCCACCGGCACGGCGCTCGGCGCGGTGTCGGCAGGCGCGAGCAGAGTAGAGGACAGCATGGGCAACGGGGGCGGAGCAGGGAAAGGCAGTTGAAGCAGGTATCGGCAGCGGGATGTGCCGATTCAATCGGGCCGGGGTGGAAGCGTGCCGAACAGCACGTGGCCCGTCGCGTTGAGTCGCCAAACCCGGTGCTCCCATGCGTCTGCTCGTCGCCTTCGTCCTGTTCGCGTCCGCGTGTACGGCTCCCGATCCGCCGGGCGACGCGCACGCGCAGCATCTCATCGACGAGGCCATCGCGGCGCACGGCGGCACGGCGTACGACGAAACGGAGATCGCCTTCACCTTCCGCGGCGAGCGCTACACCGCCCGGCTTAACGGCGGCACGTTCACCTACACACGCGCGTTCGAGGACTCGACGGGAGCGGTCGTGGACGTGCTCGATGCCGGTGAGGTGCGCCGCACGGTGAATGGAGAGGCCGTCCCGCTTGGCGAGGCCGAGCAGGCCGCGATCCTCACGACGGTCAACTCCGTCCCGTACTTCGTGCTGCTGCCGTACCGCCTGCGCGACGCCGCCGTCGTGGCGACGTACGCCGGGCCGGAAGTCCTCGACGGCGAGCCGTACGAGCGCGTGGCCGTCTCGTTCAGGCAGGAGGGTGGCGGGCCGGATTTCGAGGATCAGTACCTCTACTGGTTCCACCGCGACCGACACACGATGGACTACCTCGCCTACACCTTCAGTCCCGACGACACGCCCTACCAGAGCCGCTTTCGCGTGGCTTTCGACCCGCGCACCGTGGGCGGCATCCGCTTTGCCGATTACCACAACCTCGCCGCACCGCACGCCGTTCTCGAGGGCGACCTGACGCGCTACGGCGCGCTCTACGAGGCCGGGCGGCTCGACAGCATCTCCGTCATCCGGACAGAGGATGTGGCGGTGTCGCCACGGCGGGAGCCGTAGCCGGAGGGCCGAGCAGCAGCGCCGCCAGCAACCCCAACACGCCTGCCGTGGCGAACGTCACCGCCGCTCCGTAGGCCCCGAGGGTCACCACCCCCAGCCACGGCCCCACGGCAAACGACAGCCCGAAGGCGAAGCTGTACGCGCCCATGTAGCGTCCGCGCTGCCCGGCAGGGGCGATCTCGGCCACATACGTCGCGGCCACGGGAAACAGCAGCATCTCGCCAAACGCCGCCACCGCCACGGCCGCGCCGAGGGCGACGGGGTGCGTCAGAAAGGCAATGGCTCCCACGCCCAGCGACACCAGCACGCCGCCCGTCACCAGGCCACGCCGCAGCGGCCACGCGCGCGTCCAGCCGTTGACGGGTACCTCGAAGAGCACGATGAGCACCGTGTTCACCGCGCCGAGCAGGCCGTACACGACCGTCGAATGCCCCAGCCCCTCGACGACGTACAGCGACATCGGCCCCACCTGCAGCGCGAACACGGCCACCACCACCACGAGCGGCAGCAGAAACCCGACGAGTTCGGTATTGCGCCACAGCGACCGCCGCGCTTTAGAGCCGGACACCGACGCCTGTTCCTCGGGTACGTCGATGCTCGCAAACCGGGCGATGAGATAACCGCCCGCCGCGAGCGACGTGAGGCCATCGACGACGAACAGCAGCGGGAACGACCACGCCGCGAGCACGCCGCCAACCACCGGCCCGATGCTCATGCCGAGGTTGATGGCGAGCCGGTTGAGCGCAATCGCCTGCCGCCGCTGCTCCGGCCCCACGAGCGCCGTCACGACCGTCAGCCCTGCCGGTCGGGCGGTGTCGGCTACGAGAGGCCACGCGAACGCCAGCACCTGCACGGCGACGGGGGCTTTCACAAGGGGAAACGCGAACATCAGCAGGCCGCCGCCCACGAGCGCGCCCACGAGCACGCGCGCCGCCCCGACGCGGTCGCACAGCCAGCCGCCGAGGGGCGCGCCCGCCAGCACGCCCGCGCCGTAGAGTCCGAAGGTGAAGCCCGCTCGCGCTTCGGAAAAGCCCAGCACCTGCGTGAGGTAGAGCACGAGAAACGGCATCGCCATCACGCCCATCCGGTTGATGAGCGTCGCGGCGGCGAGCGTCCACATCGGGCGCGGCAGGTCGCGGAGGTACCGCCAGGGAAACATGTGGAGGTTGGAGGTGCAAAGTGAAAGGTGCGAAGTACGCGCTGCGGAGGAGTACCAGCCCGCACCACGCGAAAAAAAAGATGGCGCGGGGCGGGGCAGGCAGCGGGTGGAGGACGTTGGCGCGATCTGGTTGAGATGGCCACAGGCGCACTCCGTCGCCGCAGGGCGCACCTCGGCACGCCCGTACAACAGATTTTCGCGTCATCTCCCGTTCCGCATTCCGCGTTCCCACTTTCGACTTCCACCCCATGACCCACGACGATGCGTTTGCCGCCGACCTTGCCCTCGCCCTCAACGAGCGGGTAGCCGACCTCCAGCCCATCGGGGGCGGTGACATCAGCCGGGCGTACAAGGTGACGCTGGCGACGGGCGAGCCGCTTTTTGCCAAAACGCGCGCCAACGTGCCCGCGGATTTCTTCGAGGCCGAGGCCGACGGCCTACGGGCAATCGGCGAAACGCAGGCGATGCCCATGCCCGAAGTCCGCGCCCTGAGCGCGTCGTGGATCGCCCTCGAATGGATCGAGACGACCACGCCGATGCCTGCCTACTGGGAGCAACTGGGTCAGCACCTGGCGACGCTGCACCGCGACACCGTGGGCAACGTGCACGGCTACGCGCGCGACAACTACATCGGCCTGACGCAGCAGGCGAATGCCGAGATGCGCGACGCCGTCGCCTTCTGGCGCGACCAGCGCCTCGCTCCGCAACTGGACCTCGCCCGCCGAAAAGGGCTCACGACGCCCGAGATGGACCGCCTCGGTGACGCGCTCCTCGAAAAACTCGGCCAGATTCTCCACGCCGACACGCCATCGTCGCTCCTCCACGGCGACCTGTGGAGCGGCAACGCGCTGTGCGGGCCAGAGGCCATGCCGTTCCTCATCGACCCCGCCGTCTACCACGGCCCGCGCGAGGCCGAACTGGCGCTGTGCCACCTCTTTGGCGGCTTCGACCAGCGGTTCTTCGACGCCTACGACGAGGCGTGGCCGCTCGGCAGCGGAGCCGACGAGCGACGGCCCGTTTACGCGCTCTACCACCTCCTTAACCATCTCAACCTGTTCGGGCAGAGCTACGCCGGGCGCGTGCTCGACGTGCTGCGGCGCTACACCTGAGGGCGTTTCTGCCGCGTGTCGATGCCGAAGGGCAGGTACGCCGGGCACGTGCCCACCAGCCCTGTCAACACGAAGATGACCGCCAGCACGCCAAGCACCAGCGCGACGGTGCCGCTGATGACGCCCGCGAGGTAGAGCACGAGGACGAGCACGGCGAGAGACACGCGCAAAACGCGGTCGAAGCGACCCATGTTGGTTTTCATGGCACGATGTGGGGTGAGTGAACCACCAGCATACGATGGGCAGGCGTAGGGATGTGCCGGAAGGTTGTGCCGTCCGCGCCCCTACACCAGCGCGAGCCTCCCACCTGGCAGGAGCCCCAGCGGCCACACAGTCCCCGGGAGTTGCCGCCGGAAGAAACCGCGTGATCGCTACTCCGTCACCGCGCCCTGGCCCCCTTCAGCCTCTTCGCGGCGGGCTTCGCCGGTACGGATTTCGCGTTCGAGGAAGTAGTTGAGGAGCGTTCGAAGCAGCACGATGGCTCCGAGGTTGAGGATGTCCTGCCGCGTCGGGGCGACGGCGGTACGGAGAATGTCGGAGGCCAGCGTGAACTCCAGCCCCAGCGCCAGCACGCGCCCGAGTTGCAGCCGGATGCGCTCCGTGGCATCGACGTGCTTCGCGCCGCGCTGGAAAAACCGCCGTGCGTAGTGAAAAACGGCCCGCGCGATGCCCACGCCGATCACCCCTGCAGCGGCAATCTCGGCACCGCCCGCGAGGTAGCCCACGAGCGTCCGCAGCCACGCTTCGAGCGCCGAGGCGGGCTCAGCCGTCGGCGCACTCGGTTCGACGTTGAGACTCAGCAGCACCACGAGCCCGGCGATGAGGCCGAGCGGCAAGAGCACCTCGGCCCAGACGGTGGCGGCGCGGCGGGGCGTTTCGGGAGCGTCGGACGAAGAGCGCGAGGCGGAAGAAAGGGGCATCGGGCAGCGGGTGCAGAGGAAAACAGCGGCGTGCGCGTGACGGTGCGGCGGGGATGCTACTTTACGCAAAATGCCCACGCGATGCTCGCCCTGCCTCCACAGCGCCCGTTCACGCTCGCCTTCGCCGACACGCGCCTCGAACGCCTGTTCCGGCACGACTACGCGCGCAAATCGCTGCTGGCCGTGCGCTGGGCGATGGGACTGGGAATGTTCGTCTACAGCGTCGTCTACAGCGTCGTCGATTACCTCAACGCGCCGCACATCCTTGGCGAAACGTGGGGCATCCGGGCGCTGATGGCCGTGCTGGGCGGAGTGTTCATCGCCGCCTCGTACGCGCGCGGCTTCCGCCGGTGGATGCAGGCGGCGACGGCACTCGTGCTCGCGGGGGCGGGGTGGGGGCTCATGGTGATGCTCGCGCTCGACAGCCGAAACGTCGGCTACTACAACGGCCCCATCCTCGTCATCGTCGCCATCTACTTCATGTTCAGGCTGCGCTTCGCCTACGCGACCTTCGCCGCGTGGAGCATCGTCGCGGCGTTTCTCGTCGTCGCGGCGTTTTTCAAGGACGTGCCCACGGCGCAGTTCGTCAACAGCCTGGTGTTCTACTCGGCGGGCAACCTCATCGGGATGTTCGCGGCGTTCTCGCTCGAGATGTACGCGCGGCAGGCGTTCTGGCACGCGCAGGTGATCCGCGACCAGGCGCGTGAAAACGCCCGCCTGCTCGAAGCCCGGTCGCGCTTTTTTGCCGGAGTCTCGCACGAACTCCGCACACCGCTGACGCTCATCTCTGGCCCGCTCGCGCACCTGCTCGAAAGCCCGGCCCTGCCCGAGAGCGCCCGCGCTGAACTCGGCGTGATGCAGCGGTCGTCGCAGCGCCTCTTGCAACTCGTCGGCCAGCTGCTCGACTTCGCCCGCCTCGAAGCGGGCCACCTCGACCTCCACGCCTCGCGCCAGGATGCCGTCGCGTTTCTGCGGGGCGTCACGGCCTCCTTCCGCTCGCTGGCCGAGCGTAATCGGCTGACGCTCGATTTCGACACCGACCTCGACGCGTTGCCGCTCACGTTCGACCGCGACAAGCTCGACCGCATCGTCGTCAACCTGCTCTCGAACGCCGCCAAGTTCACGCCCGAGGGTGGCAAGATCCGCGTGGGGCTGCGCGAAGAAGAGGGCTTTGCGGTCGTCGAGGTGCGCGACACCGGCGTGGGCATCGCCCGGCACGAACTGCCTCGCCTGTTCGACCGCTACCGCCGCGCCGCCTCCACCGCGCACGTCGAGGGCACCGGCCTCGGGCTGACGCTGACGAAGGAAATGGTGAAGCTGCACGGCGGGCGCGTCGAGGTCGAGAGCGAGGTGGGCGTCGGGACGACGTTCTCCGTCTACCTGCCCACGACGGGCGTGGAGGACGCGCGCGCCACGCCCGAAACCGTTCACGATGTGCCGCTCGCGCTGCCTGCGCCTGTCGATTCTGCGCCCGGCAACGCGCCGCTGGTGCTCGTGGTGGACGACGATGCCGACCTGCGGCTGTTCGTCTCGTCGGTGCTGGCCGGGGAGGTGCGCGTCGAGGAGGCGCGCGACGGCACGGAGGCGCTCGAAAAAGCCCGCGACCTCGTGCCCGACCTCATCATTTCCGACGTGATGATGCCACGCCTCGACGGCTTCGAACTGGTGGCGGCGCTGCGCGAGGAAAAAGCGCTCGACCACATCCCCGTCATCCTGCTTACGGCACTGACGGGCGAGGCCGACCGGCTGGGCGGCCTGCGGATGGGCGCGGACGAATACCTCGACAAGCCGTTCTCGCCAGAGGAAGTGCGCCTGCGCGTGCGCAACCTGCTCGCCCGCCTCGCCCAGCACCGCGCCCGCGTGCAGGCGACACTCACCGCCCCGCCCGGCCCCGCGCCTGCCGTCGAGGCGTCGCTCGTCGAGGTGGAATCCGCAGAGGATGCTTTTCTGCGCCGGGCGCGGGAAACCGTCGAGGCGCGGATGGAGGACGAACACTACGGCGTGGACGCCCTCGCGGACGACCTCGGCCTATCGCGCCGCCAGCTCGAGCGCAAGCTGAGCGCGCTCGTCGGCATGACGCCCGCGACGTACCTCAAAACGCTGCGCCTCAGCCGTGCCGCTCAACTCCTGCGCGGTCGCTATGGAACGGTCAGCGAGGTCGCCTTCGCCGTGGGTTTCGCCAACGCCTCGCATTTCGCCCGCGTCTTCCGCGAAGCCTACGGCGCCGCGCCGTCGGAATGGCCGGATTTTGAAAGTGGGAACGCGGAGGTCGGAACGCGGAACAGCTAGGATGGGAGGTGGCCAAACGTCGAGGCCGCTGGAGAGGTGATGGCACGTCCCACGGCGTTTGGACCTGACCCCATCGCGCCTCTTCCAATCCGCCGATATGCGACAGGCCCGCGCCTGAATGCGACACGGGCCAGGCTGGTCGCGGTGGGGCGAGGGTGTGTCGTGCAGATCGGGGCGGGGGATGCGCATTTTAGAGGCGTCGTTTCCAGAATACCCGCTATGCGTATCCTCGCCCTCGTGCTGCTCGCGCCGCTGCTGCTCACCGGCTGCCCGCCCGTGCTCTACACGCCTACCCCGGCGCTCACACCCGGCATCGACCAACCCGGACAGGTGCGGGCGTCGGCACACTTCGCCACCCCCGCTGGCGGACACGCGCAGGCCGCCGTGGTGGTGCTGCCGCACGGGGGCGTGTGGGGCGCAGGCACGTACGTCGCGGACCACAGCAGCGACCTGGCCACGGCGCGCAAGTATCGCCGACAACAGCTCTACGAAGGCGGCGTCTTCGCCTCGGGCGAGATCGGCGACGGGTTCAGGATCGAAGGCATCGCGGGCCTGGGGCGAGGCCAGACACAGGACCTCGGCAGCACCTGCTGCCTCGGCCCGGCAGACGTGTATTTCGTCGAGACGGATCTGACACGCGTTTCCGGACAGGTCAACGTCTCGCGCGAGTGGAGGAGCGGCTTCACGCTGGGCTACACTGCCCGTGTCGCGCATCTGGATATCCGCAAGACCGGAGCGTTCGACGGGTACACGGGCTCGGTGCTCGATCACGGCGCGTACCTGCGGACGGGTGGCCCACTGGGCTTCGAGATGCAGTTTCTGTCCAACGTCCCCCTCACGCCCCTCGACGACCGCGACGTGCAATTCGACGACTTCGCGCTGTCGCTGGGCCTCTCGTGGCATCTGCCGCGACGGTGATTGTTTTTTCGCGCGGTTAAAACCACGGTCAGCGGTACGCAGCCGTGTCGATCACCGCGTGGAAGAACGGGTCTTCGTCGGGTTGGCCGAGCCGCCATCCGGCCCGGAAGCGCGTCGGAATCGTGTAGCCGCCAAAGGTGTGCTCGTCGCCAAAGCCGTCCACGTCGAACGACACATAGCCCGGCGTGCCGTCGCCCCGGTCGTCTTTCCATCGGTGGATGCTCACGCCTTGGAGGCGTCCCTCGGCGTCTACGGTCAGCGTGAAGGTGACGGGCTCGTCGTCCACGCGCAACGTCGCCCGAGCGGTAGTGCTATCGATGGCTTCCCACACCACCTCTCGGTGCAGCAGGAGGGCGGAGGGGACGAACACCGCCTCGCCTGCCAGACGCCCGGCGGCGGAGCGGGTCACATCCGGCCCAGTAGCGTGGGCGACAGGCACGAGGCCGTAGAGCCACCACCGCATCGCCCCTCTGCCATGTCCGTAGCGGTCGAAGCCACTGAATCCGCATCGGCCCTTTACTGACGCGGGCTTTCCACACGAATCCGCGAGGCGGCGCAAGGATCTGTTCGGCCTGCATCGGCAAGGGCTCGGCGTCGGGCTGGAGGCGGATGGTGCCGTGCATCGTGAGGCGTACCGACGTGGCGAGCGGTGTGCCCGGCGCGATGGCGTGCCGGAAATACCGCTGCGCCGGGTCAGGCAGGGTGTCGGTCAGGGCCGGGTCGAAGGGCGCGCCCTCACCAGGCCGGTCGAGTTCACGCCAGAGCGTGTCCACCGCCTGCTCCTGCCGCGCGCGCAGCGCCCAGGCGACGAGAAGCCCTCCGGCGGCGACGGTCGTTGCTACGAAAAACCAGCGCATGGATCTCGTGCCTCCTCCGTGTGTGATCGGAACTGAGGGGCAACATGCGGCTCGCCGCGCGGCGGATGGGAGAGGAGAAGGCTGAAATCCGTGTGAGGGAAAGCAGCATCACCCGGCGGGCGGGTCGGCGGGGAGCGGGTCGAGCCATGTCCGGCCGTCGGAGGCGAGGAGGTGGTCGGCGGCAGACGGTCCCCACGTGCCCGAGGCGTAGTTGGGGAATTCAGGCGGCGCGGCGGTTTCCCACACGTCGAGGATGGGCTGAACGACGCGCCACGCGGCCTCTACCTGGTCGGCGCGCATGAACAGCGTGGCGTCGCCCTCGATGGCGTCGAGCAAGAGCGTTTCGTAGGCGTCGGGCGAAGCCCCGCCGTAGGCCTCGTCGTAGTCGAAGCGCATCGCCACGGGGTGGAGCAGCATGTTGGGGCCGGGGCGCTTGGCCTGGAATTTCAGCACGATGCCCTCGTCGGGCTGGATGCGGAGCACGAGGCGGTTGGGCCGCCATGCCTCGTCGGCCCCGGCGGGGAAGGCGCGGTGCGGCACGGGGTTGAAGACGACCGACACCTCGCTCACCCGGCGCGGCAGGCGCTTGCCCGTGCGGAGGTAGAACGGCACATCCTGCCAGCGCCAGTTGTCGATGTAGAGCTTGAGGGCGGCGTACGTCTCCGTCGTCGAGTGCGGATCGACGCCCTGCTCGTCGCGGTAGCGCGGCACCATCGCGCCCTCGACGTAGCCCGCGCCGTACTGCCCGCGCACGGCGTAGGTGTGGACGTCGTCGGGCAGGATGGGGCGGACGGCTCTCAGCACGTCCACCTTTTTGCTTCGCACCTCGTCGGCGGCGAAGGCCACCGGCGGCTCCATCGCCACGAGGCAGAGCAGCTGCAAAAGGTGGTTCTGGATCATGTCGCGCAGCGCGCCCGCGTGCTCGTAGTAGCCGCCCCGGTGCCCCACGCCTACCGTCTCGGCCACGGTGATCTGCACGTGGTCGATGTAGCGGCGGTCCCAGATGGGTTCGAACAGCGCGTTGGCGAAGCGGAAAGCGAGGATGTTCTGGACGGTCTCCTTGCCGAGGTAATGGTCGATCCGGTAGATCTGGCACTCGTCGGCGGCGTCGAGCAACACTTTGTCGAGCAGGTGCGCGCTGGCGAGGTCGGTGCCGAAGGGTTTTTCGACGACGAGGCGGTCGCGCTTTTCGTCGTCCAGCAAGCCCGCGCCCGCCAGCCCCTTCGCGATGGCGGCGACGAGGAACGGGGCGACGGCGAAGTAGAACACCCGGTGCGGGGTCTCGGCGACGCCGTTGATGCCGTCGAGTTTTTGCGCGAGCCGGGTGTACGACTCCGCTTCCGTCGCGTCGGCGGTGAGGTAGAAGAGCCGTTTCTCGAACGCGCTCCAGCTCTCGGCGTCGGCACCATCGGGGAAAAAGCGCCCGAACGTCCCGGCGCTCTCGCACGAAAACGACCGGAACGCCTCGTCGTCCATCTCCTTGCGGTCCACGCCTACGATGGCGACGTGCTCGGGCAGGTGCCCCTCGCGGTAGAGGTCGTAGAGCGCGGGGATGAGCTTGCGGTTGGCGAGGTCGCCCGCCGCTCCGAAAAGGACGAGCTGGACGGCAGGAAGCGGCATCGGGAAGTTGGAGTTACTGGGGTGAAGCTTCGCGTTCGGAACGCGGATTTTGGAAGTAGCAACGCAGCGCGCTGGGCTTTCGCTGGAGCCAAACCATCGGCTACAGCCTCCGCACCCACACGTTGCGGAAGCGCACGCGGTGTCCGTGGTCTTGCAACACAATCGGCAGCGCGTCCGCGTGGGCTTCGTAAGGCGTCCGCACCTTGTGCGAGGTCGGCCCAACGAGCGCGACGTGGTCCTGGACGAGCACGCCGTTGTGGAACAGCGTGATCGTGGCGGGCCGCACGAGGGCGCCGTTCGCGTCGAAGTGTGGGCGGCGGAACACCACGTCGTAGCTCTGCCACGCGCCCGGTGGGCGCGTCGCGTTCACGAGCGGCGGGTACTGCCCGTAGACCGATGCCGCCTGCCCATCGGGATAGGTGTCGTTGTCGTACGAGTCGAGGATCTGCACCTCGTAGGTGCTCATGAAAAACAGGCCCGAGTTGCCCCGGTCCTGCCCTTCTCCCTCGGCGTCGGCGGGGGAGGCCCATTCAAGGTGGAGCTGCACGTCGCCAAACGCTTCCTTCGTGCGGATGGCGCCCGTCTGCGGGGCGACCTCCACGTAACCGTCGCCCGCCGTCCACCGTGCCGACCCTCCATCTGCGGATTCCCACGCGCCGAGGTCGCTGCCTTCGAGTAGCACCACGGCATCGGAGGGCGGGGTCATCCCGATCGTCCCGTTTCCCGGCGTCACGACCGGCGGTCGCGGGCGCTCCATGTCGTGGATGAGGTGATAGACGGGTTGCTGTGCCATCGCAGAAGAAGCCGTCAGCAGGCCGAGAAGCGAGGAAAGCAGCAGGCGCGGGACGGGCATTTTGTAAAGTGGGAAGTAGGAAGTGGGAACGCGGAGGTCGAAAGGGTTGGTTGAGGGATAACCCGCTCAGCCAACCGGCCCACTCACAGCCGCGCCCTCGGCGACAGGCGCAGGATACGATCCGGCTCGTTGAGGACCACGTAGATCGCGCCGTCGGGGCCGGGGACGGCTTCGCGCACGCGCCCGGCATCCTTGAGGATGATCTCCTGGTGCAGCACCCGGTCGCCGTCGAGCGTCAGCACGCGGACTTCTTCGAAGGCCAGCGCCGTCACGAGCAGCTGATTCGTCCAGTACGGAAACGCATTTCCGGTGTAAAACTCCGCGCCCGCCACGGCAATCGACGGTTTCCAGTACACGACGGGCTGCTCCATGCCCGGCGCGCGGCGCTGGTCGGTGATGATCGTTCCGTTGTAGTTGATGCCGTACGTGATCGTCGGCCAGCCGTAGTTGGCGCCCTTGCGGACGATGTTGAGTTCGTCGCCGCCTTTTGGCCCGTGCTCGACGGCCCACACGGCTCCCGTCTGCGGATGCACCGTCAGGCCCTGCGGGTTGCGGTGGCCGTAGCTGAAAACGGACGGCAGCGCGCCGGGCGTGTTCACGAACGGGTTGTCGGTGGGGATGGAGCCGTCGCGATTTATGCGGTGGATCTTGCCGTTGGGGCGGCTCAGGTCCTGCGCGTTTTCGCCCGTGCCGCGGTCGCCGATGGAAAAGTAGAGGTGCCCCTCCGGGTCGAAGACGAGGCGCGTGCCGTAGTGGTGGCGCGTGGTGCGGTAGGTGTCGTGCGGCGCTTCGAAGAGCACCTCTTCGTCCATCCATACGTTGCCGCGCAACTTGCCGCGCACCACCCGCGTCATCGACGGCGACCGCTCGGCGGCGGGGTCGAGGGCGTGGCTGTAGGCGAGGTAGATCCAGCCGTTGGAGGCATAGTCCGGGTCGGGCGTTACGTCGAGCAGGCCGCCCTGTCCGGCGGCGAGCACGCGCGGGGTGCCCTGCACCGGCTCGGGCGCGAGGATGCCGTCTTTGACCACGCGCAGCGCGCCGCCGATTTCGGTGACGAGGGCCGTGCGATCGTCCAGAAACGCGATGGCCCACGGCGCGTCGACGCCGTCTACGAAGGTCTCGGCGAGCAGCGTGTAGTCGAGGGTTTCGAGGGTGTCGGCGGGTGCGGAGGCAGCGGCCAGCGGGTTCATCGAGCCGTCGCGCACGGCGTCGATGAAGTCGAGGAGCGAGGTGATCTGATCGCTCGTGAGCGCGTCGCCGAAGGCGGGCATGCCGAGGTTGGCGATGCCGTCGTGGATGACGCCGCGCCGCGCCTCACGCGTCTTCCCAACGGCCCACGTGTCGTCGAGGAAGCCGCCCGCGTTGCCACCCGTGAGATCTTTTCCGTGGCACGAGGCGCAGAACTGCTGGTAGAGCACCCGGCCTTCCTCCGCGTCGGGCGGTGGGACTATGCGGGCGGCGAACGTCCAGGCACCGGCGGTGCCGAGCGCGAGAGAGGCGAGGAGAAGGAGGCGCATGGGTGGCGATGGAGAGCGGTGGAGAAGGCTCGTACTTTGCTGACCCGGCTCCCGTTCTCCCAGTGCGCGATCCCGAACCGGCACGCGCCCCACTGGTACGGCCCCGACGGTGGACTCACGAATCTTCTCGCAGACGATATGCAGCGATTCCGATCTGTACAGAGGCTGGCGGCAGGCGCGCTGTGCCTGCTCGTCGGCACCCTGGGGTGCCGGTCGGAGCTGCCCGCGCCGGTGCCCGCTCAGAATACCGCGTTCGCCCCCGCGCCCGACAGCGCCGACATTCCCGAGGGGATGCTCTTCGTGCCCGGCGGCGTGACGGCCATCGGATCCGACGATGGTTTTCCGACGGAAGAACCCGTCTTCGAGGCCCGTGTCGCGTCGTTTCTCATCGACAAGAGTCCGGTGACCGTGGCGGATTTCCGCGCGTTCGTCGAGGCAACGGGCTTCCTCACCGAAGCTGAAAAATTCGGCAACGCGGGCGTGTTCGACCGCGAAACGCAGCAGTGGACGCTAAAGGACGGCGCGACGTGGCACCATCCGCTCGGCCCAGACGAGTCCGCCGCACCCGACGATCACCCCGTCACGCAGGTGTCGTGGCACGATGCCGCTGCCTACGCCGCGTGGGCGGGCAAGCGCTTGCCCACCGAGGTCGAGTGGGAGCACGCCGCGCGCGGAGCCGCCAACCGCCGCGACCGCTACGCATGGGGCACCGAACTGGCCGAGGACGGCGTCTACCACGCCAACACGTGGAACGGCACCTTCCCCGCCTACGACACGGGCGCGGACGGCTACCCGCTGACCTCGCCCGTCGGCGCCTTCGGCGCGACGCCGCTGGGGCTTACCGACATGGGCGGCAACGTGTGGGAGTGGACGGACAGCTGGTTTCGCCCCTACGCGGAGCGCAGCGCGCCGTTTACGCCCACACCCGCGAGCGAGCGCGTGCAGCGCGGTGGCTCGTTCCTGTGCGAACCCGGCTGGTGCCACGGCTACCGCGTCTCCGCGCGCAGCCATGCCACGCCCGAAACATCGCTGTATCACGTCGGCTTTCGCTGCGTACGCGACGTGTAACCTGATCTTTTTCCACGACTCATGCCCTCCGATCGACGCTACGACGAGAAACAGATTGCCGCCATCTTCGAGCAGGCAGCGCACGCACAGGAAGCCGCACAGCAGCAGACGGGAGGCGGGCTGACGCTGGCCGAACTCCAAGAGATCGGCGCGTCGGCGGGCATCGACCCCGCGTTCATCCGCCGCGCCGCCGCCGTCGTCGATCACACGCCGAAAACCCTCGACGCGCCCACGCTACTCGGCATCCCTGTGGGGGTGGGCCGCACCATCGACCTGCCCGGCGACTTTACCGACGACGACTGGGAACGCTTGGTCGTGGACGTACGGCAGACGTTCCGGGCAAAGGGCAGGATCGAGCAGCACGGCAACCTGCGGCAGTGGTCGAACGGCAACCTCCACGTGCTCGTCGAGCCGACGGCGACGGGTCACCGCGTACGTTTCCGCACCCGTAACGCCAACGTCCAGGGCAAGATTACCGGCGGAGGCATCGCGCTGCTTGTCGCGGCGACGATGCTCCTGCTCGTGCTTTTCGGCCTCAACGGTACCATCGGTGAGCCGGGTGGCGTGAGCACCTGGGCATTCCCAATGCTCTTTGCCATCTGGGCGCTGGGATCGTCGTACTTCGAACTCCCCGCGTGGCGGCGCACGCGCGCGCAACAGATGGAAGCCCTCGCCGCCCGCCTCGTCGAGGCCCACGTGCCGCTGCCCCCCGAGGGCGTGTTCGAGGAGGATATGCTCGCAGCGATGCCGGAAGGACGTATCGACCTCGACGAGCTGCCGCCCGACGATTCGCTGGTTTCCGCGCCGCGCCGCACGCGGACGTAGAGACTTTGTGCGGCGGGACGGGCAAAGCACTTGCCGGAGCAGTTACACGCCGGTTACCTTGTGAAACCGTTTTCAACCCCATCCCACGATGCCTTATATCCAGACGCCTCATGTGTACGACGTAGCCATTGTGGGGTCGGGGGCCGGCGGCGGCATGGCCGCTTACGTGCTCGCCAACGCAGGCGCGAAGGTCATCGTGCTCGAAGCCGGGCCGAAGTGGACCGCGCAGGACGACGGTGCGATGCTGACGCCCAACTACGCCTCGCCCCGGCGCGGCGCTTCGACGCCCACGAGACCTTTCGGCGAGTTCGACGGCTGCCTCGGCGGCTGGCAGATCGAGGGTGAACCCTACACGACAACGCCGGGTACGCAGTGGGACTGGTGGCGCGCCCGGATGCTGGGTGGGCGCACGCACCACTGGGGCCGCATCTCGCTGCGCTTCGGCCCCGACGATTTTCGTGGCAAGACCCTCGACGGTCTGGGCGACGACTGGCCCATCGGCTACGACGACGTGGCTCCGTACTACGACAAGGTCGACAACCTCATCGGCATCTTCGGCAACCGCGACAACTTCCACAACGAGCCCGACGGCAACTTCCTGCCCCCGCCGCGTCCGCGCCTGCACGAGATGCTGCTGATGCAAGGGGCCAAAAAGATCGGGATGCCGGTGCTCGCCAACCGCCTCTCGATCCTCACGCGCCCGCTCAACGGTCGGCTCGCCTGCCACTACTGCTCGCAGTGCAACCGGGGCTGCTCGACCCACTCCAACTTCTCGTCGCCGCCTGTGCTGCTCGACCCTGCGCTGGCGACGGGCAACCTCGACATCGTCACCGGCGCGATGGTGCGTGAGGTGCTCACCGGCCCCGACGGACTGGCAACGGGCCTCTCCTATGTCAGCACCGACGATATGCAGGAGTACCAGGTGCGCGCGCGCACGGTGGTGCTGGCCGCGAGCGCCTGCGAAACCGCCCGCCTGCTGCTCAACTCCAAATCCCCGCAGCATCCCGACGGGCTCGCCAACAGCAGCGGCGTCGTCGGGCGCTATTTGATGGACTCGACGGGCACGGACGTGGTGGGCTTCTTCCCGCAACTCCTCGACCGGCCTGCCTACAACGAAGACGGCACCGGCGGCGCACACGTCTACATCCCGTGGTTTGCCTACGACCAGAAGCGCGACTTCGCGCGCGGCTACCACTTCGAGGTCTGGGGTGGGCGTGGGCAGCCGGGTTACGGCTTCATGGGCGGCGTCCACAACTGGAACGGCCACCTCAACGGCGACAACAACACGCCGCGCCCGCGTGGCGGTGGCGGCTACGGAGCCGAGCTCAAAGACGACTACCGGCGCTACTACGGCGCCTTCGCGGGCGTCTCGGCGCGCGGCGAGATGATCGCGCGCTACGACAACTACTGCGAGATCGACCCGAACACGGTGGATCGCTTTGGCATCCCGGTGCTCCGCTTCAACGTGACGTGGAGCGACGAAGAGTACAACCAGATGAAGCACGCGCACATCGCCGGGCGCGAGCTCTTCGAGGCGATGGGCGGGCGCGCGACTTCGCCGATGCCCACGCGCGAGCAGGGCTACGGCATCCTCACGCCGGGCCGCATCATCCACGAAGTCGGCACCGTGCGGATGGGCGACGACCCGTCGAAATCCGCCCTCAACAAGTACTGCCAGGCCCACGACGCCAAAAACGTGTTCGTCGCCGACGCCGCGCCGTTCGTGTCGCAGGCGCACAAAAACACCACGTGGACGATCCTCGCGATGGCCATGCGTACGGCCGAGCACATCGCCGAGCTTCGCAACGCCGGTGCCGTCTGATCGTCTTTAACACCCGACTGTCATGGATCGCCGTTCTTCGCTCAAGCTGTTCGCCCTCGCCCCGCTGCCCTTTGTCGCGGGCTGCCAGTGGACGCGCAACGATGTCGAGCACGCGCACGACCGCGTCGCCGCCGCGCGCGCCGCGAAGGAAACGCTGCCGCCGTTTTTCACCGACCACGAACGCGCCACCGTCGATGTGCTCGTCGATCTGATCCTGCCCGCCGACGACCGCTCGGGCAGCGCGACCGACCTGAAGGTGCCCGAGTTCATGGACTTCATCATCGCCGACCAGAAGCGGTTGCAGACGCCCGTGCGCGGTGGCCTTGCGTGGCTCGATACGCACACGCGCCGCAAGGTGGGTAAATCGTTTGTCGAGGCCTCCGACGCCGAGCGCCGCGGGGTTCTGGACGAGATCGCGTACCCGTATGATTTCGACCCGTCCGTCGCCCACGGCGTCGCCTTTTTCAACCTCTTCCGCGACCTGACGGCGTCGGGGTTCTGGAGCACGAAGGAAGGCATGGAGGACGTCGGCTACCGTGGCAACCAGGTCGTCACCAACTGGACCGGCGCGCCGCAGGCCGAGATGGACCGCCTCGGCCTGACCTTCGACGACTGGCCGGTGGCGTGACAGAGGGCTGTGTTCGATTTCTGCAAAGCGCGCGGGCGTCAAAAAGGGCGGCGTATATTAGCACCCCTGTTCGCCGCCTTGCGGGTTTGAACGGATCTTGAGGCACATGACGCAGCCCGATAGCGCGTCCCGCTCGGCGGGAAGGTCGATGTCGACTGCTCTGCTTCTCAACATACTCGGGGTGTAGCGCAGCCCGGTAGCGCGCCTCGTTCGGGACGAGGAGGTCGTGGGTTCGAATCCCGCCACCCCGACAGCGGCTCTCTTTCTCACGAAGGAGAGCCGCTTTTTTTAGAGCAACCGCCGGTTGCGGAGGCAGCGTTCGAGCCAGCGTTTTTTCTGCTCCAGCTCGTTCAGGCTGAGTTTGGCCTGTGCCTGCCCGATGACGTTTTTGGCGCGCGCGTGGATGTCGCGGATGTCGACGGGGCGAGCGGTGGCTTGGAGCGTGTGGTAGAGTTCTGTAGCGAGCGTGGCGCAGGCTTTGCGCAACTCTTTCTCGCGCGCGGCCACGTCGATGACGGGGGCCCGCGTCACCATCTCGCGCACCTGAAGCTGCGCGCCCGCCGCGCCGGGTGTCAGTTCGAGCGCGTGCGAGCGCATCCGGTGGTGCTCGACGTGCGTGAGGTCCCAGCGGCTCCGCTCGGGGGCGTTCGCGGGCGCCGCGCCGCCGTTTTTCGTCTTCGCCTTGATCTTGACGCCCACCTGCTGCTCGCTCGTGATCCATTCGAGCACGTGGACGACGTCGGAGTCGTTGGCGGCGTAGAGGTCGCACGCATTGGCGTCATCGGGCCAGCCGTCGTAGTAACGCATCCCGCGGAAAACCTGCTGCATCGTCTTGCCCGGCGCGCGGACGAGGTCGGCCTTGACGAGCACGCTGATGGGTTTGATGTCCGTGCCCTCGCCGATCATGTCCACCTGCACCATCACGTCGATCTCTCCGTCGCGGTACTGCTGAAGCGCCTCGGCGCAGATTTTCGCGGGAAGGTCCTGGCCGATACGGGCGGCGCGCACGTGCGGAAAACGCGCCACGATGAAATCGAGGATGGCGGCGGCGTGTTTGTTGCTCATCGCGATGACGAGCATCTGATGCGGACGCACGTTCACGGCTCCGTCCCGCGCGGCCCACAGCGCGAGGGCACGGCGCTTCTCGGCAAAGCGTTCGAAAGCCGGGCGCAAGAGCGTGTCGAGGTAGACTTCGTGGAAGCGCAGCTTGCGCCGGGCGAGGTAGGCATCGACCTCCTTGCTGTCACGCGCCAGTTCACGCAGGCCCGACAGTGACATCTCGACCTCCTCGCCGGTGTCGGCGCGCACCATCTTGAGGCGGTAATCGACGACGTGTGCGGCCACGTGCTTGAGGATGCCACCCTCGGCGTGGGCGTCGCGCATCGTGACCTCGTGGAGCGCCACGTAATACTGCTCGCCGTCCTCGCGTACCTCGAAGGGCACGCCGAAGAGCGTCTTGTTGTCGCTCCGCATGGGCGTGCCCGAGAGCGCCACGCTCGCCACGTGCGGAAACCGTCCGATCTGCCCCGCCCACGTGCCGTCGTCGGACAAGTGGTGGACTTCGTCGAACACGAACATGCACGGAGCCGATTCGCAGTAGCGGAGCAAGGCCCGGTTGCCGCGGTCGCCGCTCGCGTACTGGTACGTGGTGACGACGATCTGCGTGTTCAGGTTTTTGAGGAAGACCTTGTCGGAGTCCGCCACGCAGAACGAGAAGGGCCGCGTGCCGAAGTTGGAGAACGCCTCGGCGAGCGCTTGCGCGTCGGCATACTGATCGCGCAGGTTGCCACGCGGGACGAAGACGACGAGCTTTCTCGCCACCCCGAGGTGGTGCGCGATCACAAAGGCGGCGAGAGCCGTCAGCGTTTTGCCGTAGCCGGGCACGAACACGCCCATGTGGTTCGTCTCGCCGCGCGCGAAGGCGTCGGCGAGCTTGCTCAGAAACTGCGCCTGCCCATCGCGCAGCGTGAAGCCGGGCTTGAGGTTGAGGCCGGGAAGGGGCGGCGGGGAAACGGGGGAGAGGGGCGCGGAGGCGTCGAGGGGCAAGGGGAACGTCGGAAAGTCGAAACGCGGAGCGCGGAAGTCGGGGAGGACGTAGTGCGAGGTCCGAAGCAGAGGCGCAACGTCACCCAGAGCAACGTCCAAGGGTCGTACGTCGAAACGAAAACGGAGCGGTGTGCCGGGGCACTGCCGTACGCAGAAGTCACACGAAACAGGGTGCCCACCTACGCCGTGAGGTGCCGTCGCGTGCCCGCTTCGGGGAAAGTTGCCGCGACTTTTCAGCCGAGAACCCGCCGGTCTCCTGCGGTGTCATACGCGCTACCGCGTCCTCTCTCCCAACCGTCCAGTTCCTCATGCATCGCCGCCGCTTTTTCCGCACGAGTGCCCTCACCGCCGCCGCGTTACCCCTCGCGCCCGGCCTGCTCGCGTCGCCTGCTGCTCGCGCGTTCGTAGCCGACGGGCAGCGCACCGCCGTCCGGCGTTTCGTGGGCGCGTACACCAATCGGGGCGGCACCATCGGTTTTCTCGATACGCCCGACGCGATCGTCGTCGTGGACACGCAGTTTCCCGACGCGGCGCAGGCGTTTGCTGCCGAGATGGACGCGGCGGGGCGGCGCATCGACGTGCTCATCAACACGCACCACCATGGCGATCACACGGGCGGCAACGCCGTTCTCGCGCCACTGTCGGATCGCTTTCTCGCCCACGAGCGCGCTCCGCTGTTGCAGCGCCGCGCCGCCGAAGGGCAGGAAAACCCGTCCGTGCAGGCGTACGCGACAGAGACGTTCGCCGACACGCTCTCGTTCGACGCAGGCGACGAGACGATCCACCTAAAACACTACGGGCCGGGCCACACGGGCGGCGACGCCGTCGTGTTTTTCGAGAACGCCAACGTCGTCCACATGGGCGACCTCGTCTTCAACCGCCGCGCGCCCTACATCGACGTGAACGGCGGCGAGGCCGACACCGACAACTGGCAGAGGGCACTTGGCCTCGTCCACGACGAAGCCGACGCGGACACGCTGTTCCTCTTCGGCCATTCGGGCGACGGCTACGGCATCGTCGGCACCCGAAGCGATCTCGCCGTGATGCGCGAGTATTTCGGCGCGCTTGTCGCCCACGTCACCGACGGCATGGCGGCAGGCAAAACGCTGGACGAACTGAAGGTAGACGTGCTGCCCGCGATGCCGGATTTCGCCACGGGTCGCGGCCTCGACTCCAACATCGAAGCCGTCTGGAAAGAGCGGGGCGGGGCGGGATGACCCGGAATCTGCGGCAGCGCGGCGTGTTCTGGCTTTACACCACCTCGGCGTACATCTCGTCAATCGTGTCCGCGTAGCGTCCTTCGATCACCTTGCGTTTGAGCTTCATCGTCGGCGTCATCATCTCGTTCTCGACGGTGAACGGCTCGCGGACGAGGCGGAAGTCGCGGATCTTCTCGTGGGAGGCGGCCCCTTTCGAGTAGTCACGGAAAAACGTCTCGAAGTGCTGGTGGAGATCCGGGTGCGCGAAGGCGGCGTCTTCGGTGGAGGTGCCCGTGAGCGTCTGCGCGGCGTCCAGGTTGGGGACGACGAGGGCCGTCAGGAACTCCCGTCCTTCGCCGACGACCATCACCTGATCGATGAGCGTCTCGGTTTTGAAGGCGTCTTCGATGGGGCCGGGGTAGATGTTCTTGCCGCCCTTCGACACGATCATGTGCTTGATGCGGTCGGTGATCTGGAGGTAGCCGTCCACGAAGCGGCCCACGTCGCCCGTGTGGTACCAGCCGTCTTTGTCGATGGCTTCTTTCGTGGCGTCCTCGTCGTTCCAGTAGCCTTTCATGATGTTCGGCCCCTTCGCCACGATCTCGCCCTCTGCGCTGTCGAGTGCGCCCGCGTCGTCGCCGTTGACCTGCGCGACGATCTTGCCGTCGCGGTAGATGCCGACGGTGACGCCGCCGAGGATTTTGCCGACCGTGCCGAAGCGCGGCGCATTGAGCGGGTTGAACGACAGCACCGGCGAGGTCTCCGTGAGCCCGTAGCCTTCGATGATGGTGATGCCGGCGGCGCGGAAAAACTCGCCGATGGCGCGGGGCAGGGCCGCCCCGCCTGAGACGGCGAAGCGCAGGTTGCCGCCCAGCTTCTCGTGCAGCTTGCTGAAGACGAGCCTGTGCGCCAGGGCACGCTCGGCACCCAGAATGGGCCCGATGGACCGACCCTGCGCCTCGCGCTCGGCTACTTTGCGGCCGACGCCGACGCTCCAATCGAAAATCTTCTTCTTCACCGCCGACCCCTCCTCGACGCTCTTGGTGATGAGCGTGTAGACGCGCTCGAACAAACGCGGCACCGAAATCATCACCGTCGGGTGGACTTCGAGCAGGTTTTTCGAGACGGCATCGACGCTCTCGGCGTACGTGATGAGCGCGCCGCAGGCCAGCACCACGTTGTAGCCCGCTGTGCGCTCGAACGAGTGGCAGAGCGGCAGAAACGACAGGTGGTGGTCGTCCGGTCCAAAGTCGATGCGGTCGAGCGCGGCGACGGCGTTGGAGGCGAAGTTGCGGTGCGTGAGCATCACCCCTTTCGGGCTGCCCGTCGTCCCGCTCGTGTAGATGAGCGCGCTGAGGTCGTCGGGTTCGACGGCCCGGCCCAGCTTCTCGATCTCGTCGGCGTGTTTTTCGTAGTACGCGCGGCCTTCCGCGAGTGCGTCGTCCCAGCCGTAGACGAAATCCGGGTGGTCACTCCGCATCTCGCTCATCGTCACGACGCGCTCCAGGTCCGGACAGTCGTCGAATAGCGTTTCGGCCTTGCGGAGCTGCATCGAGGTAGAGACGACGAAGATCTTCGCGCCCGAATCCTTGACGATGTACGATACCTGCGAGGCGGGCAGCGTCGTGTAGAGTGCCACGTTGACGGCGCCGAGCATCTGCGTGGCGAGGTCGGTGACGGCCCACTCGGGGCGGTTCTCCGACAGGATCGCCACGCGGTCGCCGGGGCGCACGCCGTGCTTGTGGAGGTAGCCCATCAGCCCGTGAACCTGCTCGACGACCTCGGCCCACGTCATGCCGATCCAGTCTTTGGAGCGGCGGTCTTTATAGCGCATCACCGCGCGCGACTGCCCGGCGTAGTGCTTGGTGAGCCCGTCGACGAGCTGTGGAATGGTCTCGAACGGAACCAGAGAGGGCATGGAGAGGAGGTGTCGAGAGGAACGTCGTTGAAAGAAACGCCACGGAGGGCGGTTCCGCGCGACTTATCCGCGCCCGACCGCGTCGCGGATGGAGTTGAAGCCGTCGCGGTAGAGCAGCAGCACCAGTTCTTCCTTGATCTTGCGGATGAGTTCGGGGCCGTGGTAGACGAGCCCGGTGTAGAGTTCGACGAGCGACGCGCCCGCGCGGATCTTGCGGTAGGCAGACTGCGCCGAGTCCACACCGCCGAGCCCGATGATGGGCAGTGTGGGGCCGACGCGGTCGTAGAGGTAGCGCACCATCTGCGTGCTGCGCGCTTCGAGCGGCTTGCCGCTCAGCCCGCCGCGTCCGATGGCCTCGACGGTCGCCGCGTCGGTTTCCAGGCCCTGCCGGTCGGGGGTGGTGTTGGTAGCCACGAAGCCGTTGATGTGGTATCTCCGGGCGATCTCGATGGTCTCGTCGATGCGGCTGTCGAGCACGATCTGACGCGACTCGGGTGGGGCGAGTTTGAGCAGCAGCGGCGGCGGGTCGATGAGGACGTCGCGCTCGGCGGCGATGACGTGCAGGAGCGCGTCGAGCGCGCGTGGTTCCTCGAACGTCTTGCCTTCGGCGGTATTCGGGCACGAGATGTTGAGCACCACGTAATCGGCCAGCGGCGCGAGCAGCGCGTACGACGCGCGGAAGTCCTCCAGCGCCGCCTCGCCCAGGATGTCCGGGCTGTGCGTTTTGGCGATGTTGATGCCGATAGGGCGCGTGCGGTGCGTGGTGCGCAGCCGCCGCGCGACGCGCGACGCGCCCTCGTTGTTGAGCCCGAGCCGGTTGACGAGCGCCTCGTCCTCGGGCAGCCGGAACAGACGTGGCTTCGGGTTGCCCTTCGACCGCCTCGCCGTCACCGAGCCGACCTCGCAAAAACCAAAGCCGACGCTCTCCCAGAACGGCACCAGCCGGGCGTTCTTGTCGAACCCCGCCGCCAGCCCGATGGGGTTGGTAAACGTTAGTCCCCACGCTTTCACCTGCAACCGAGGGTCTTCGAAGGCAAACTGTTTCTCGACGAACGATTTGCCCACACCTTGCCCCAGCCGCGCCGCCCGCGCGGCCAGATGGTGCGCGCGCTCGGGGTCGAGCTTGAACAGGGCGGTGCGGAAGAACTCGTACATGTGGCGAGAAAAGCCAGGCCGGGTAAAATAGGGCGGTTTGCACGGGGGTGAACGCGAGGCTGCCGGTCCCGCCTGCGGCCTGGTTTGCCTGCCACCCACCTTCCAGGTCGTCAGCGGCAGGAGGCCCGGAAACGCCGAATGCCACGCCCCGGAGTGGGACGTGGCATTCGGCGAAGTGGGCCCTACGGGAATCAAGACTAAGATTCCGGGTGCGTCGCTTAATACCAGAATCGAGGTTCAGGGCTGATTAGGGGCATATATGAGGGAGAGGTTGCACATGTAGAATGCACCAGAATACGAGTTTTGTTGTACCTTGGTGTTGTACCTGTTGTCCTATGGGCCAAGCTCGAATCCTGTGGCATACTCTATCAAGTTGGTGCTGCGTACGCAGAAAATGCGCGCCGATGGCACGGCTCCGATCTACCTCCGCGTAACGGCTGCCCGCAAAAGCCGCTTTCGCTCGACTGGCATTGCCGTTGAACCTAAGCACTGGCACGAAGACAAGCAGGAGGTTCGCCGCACGCATGAACTGGCAGACACCTACAACGACCGCCTGAAGGCTATTAAGCATGAGGCGATGGGGGCCGTGCTCGACGCTCGCACGCCGGATGCCGCACTGAAAGCCACTGCCCCACAAACGGGAGGGCTTTCGACCTTCTTCCGTGACTACATCAACGATCTCGACGCAAAGGGTGCGTTTTGGGAATGGAAGAAGTACCGCGTCACGCTCTCCAAGCTGGAGGCGGCTTTGGGCACGGGGCTGGCTTTCCACGACCTCGACCGCGCCGCATTGACCCGCTTAGAGCGGTATCTGAAAACAGAGCGCCGCAACGCGCCTAACACTGTTCGCAAGGAGATGACGCGCCTGCGTACGGTGTTGCGCCGTGCAATCAAGGAGGGGCACTTGAAACCTGCTGACGACCCGTTTCTCATCTACGACCGCCCGAAGGGTGAGCGCGTGGAGCGCCGCAAACTGACGCCGGACGAAATAGCGAGCCTGGCAGCGCTCGACCTACCGTACGGGGAGTGGCTGCGTCTTTCCCGAGACACGTTCCTGTTTTCGTATTACGGTGGCGGCGTCCGCTTCTCCGACATGGCTGCGCTGCGTGCCAGTAACCTACGAGACGGGCGCGTTGAATACCGGATGCTCAAAACGGCGCACCTTGTCAGTATGCCGCTGCCACCGCCTGCGCTCGCCATTGCCCAGCCCTACCTTGACGCGCTGCCACCGGGCGAGGGGGACGCCTTCCTGTTCGGCTTGCTGCGCCCCGGCGACGGTGCCGACCCGGTGAAACTGCGCCGCAAGATTGGGAGCCGTAACGCACAGGTCAATGGGCATTTAAAGACGCTGGCAACCGAGGCCGGAATCGACCGGCCTGAGACGGTTTCCTTCCACGTCGCTCGTCATTCGTTCGCAGACTTCGCCCGCACCAAGAGCGGCAATCTGTACGCGATCTCGAAAGCGCTGGGACATTCAAGTCTCAGCGTGACGCAGCAGTACCTACGCTCGTTCGACCGGGAGGCTGTCGATGGCCTTGCCGCCGATATGTGGAAATGACCCCTTTGACCACGATGGAGAACTCTGTAGATAACGCTGAGGATTACCTGAGTCGTGTTTTTGACGCACACCAAGACGATGTTCATGGTGGCGCATTTGAACGCCTTTTGGATCAGCTAAAAGAACAACTGGACAAGCGCGGCAGAGCAGTTGTAGATACGAACCGTGTTTACCTGGAATCGCGGATCAACGGCAAGACAGCACGCAATACCAGCCGAAGCGTGACGATCACGGATGAGCTGGGCAAATATCTCACCCGAGAAGGACAATCCTGTGTTATGAAAGGGTTTGTCTCGCTGATCGACGCAGCCCGAGCAGTCGTTGATCAGTACGATACCTTCCGCATACAATTCCGTGGGAAGACACTCCCCGAGGTTGAAAATATCTGTTATAGTCTGCCCTATAAGTACAATGCCACTCACGCAGCCTTGATCGACAAGCAGGCAATTGCACTAAAAGCAGGTCACGACGCCTTCTATCCCAACCTGTCGTTCGGTGGCGTAAATGATGGCAAAATCCTTCTCAGGAGGTATAGAGGGTACCAAGGCAAAAAGAAGCAACCCGACAACCCTGCTGCCACGCCAGTTTCAGCCCGTCTCATTGCGGAAGAACTTATCTCGTCTCCCAACCGCTCTGACTTCGCCGTGGTGCGGCACCGAAAGCGCAAATCAGGCAACACACCTCAGATACCCAACAAGTTGGCAGTTGCAGTGGGGGAACGAATCGGGGTAAGCAGGCAGCGGGCGGCGGCTCTACTTATTGAATCTGGCTTTCGACTCCCGAATGATTTGCGATTCATTGCGCGGTAGTAGCAAGTCTGTTACATCATGGCCTTTTTTGGACTTGCTGCAAAGGCTGCTCCTTATGCAATGCCTATTCTGACCTTAGGCAACTATTTGTAATGCTTAGACCTGAGATAAATGGGACCTACGCCAATATTTTTTTGGCTTTAAGCTCCTACGTTTGACTCTGCAAGGCCCGTGGTATTGTAGCGCATCACAAAACGCTACCCTCATGGAGTCGCCAGTAACCATCGTCACCACCCCGGACGCGATCCGGGAAGCCTTGCGCCCCGAACTTCGGGGAATGCTGCTCGAAATCTTGCCAGATGCCATCCGGCGAGCGACCGCGAAAGAATACCTGACCAAAGCCGAGTTGATGAAACTCACCGGCTGGTCAAGCAGGCAGGTGGAATACAAGAAAGAGCGCCGCGCCCTCACTTTCGTGCGCCGTGGACGCACCGTGCTGTTTCCGTCAGAGGCGGTCTTCGCCTACCTCGAAGAAGCAGTCGTTCCAGCTAAGCACGAAGCTTCGTGTGACAAGAAAGGCCAGGGTCGATGAAGCGACCCGGCAACAAAGGGGACTTGCCTGTCATCGACCGCAAGGCATTCGAGTACGCCGAGCGTGCCCGCGACCTCAGCGACCGTGCAGGTGTGCGTAAGAGTTACCTAATTCCATTCTTCCGCGACGAAGGCCCGGAGCGCCTGGCGAGCATGAATCGGCTCTTTGACGACTATTGTGATGCGTGGGGAGTGCGTGGGGAGCGCTATGTCGAACCTGCTACGCAACACGCCAAATCAGTAGGTGGGCAGGCTGAGCATGTAATAGATGAAGCGCCGCGCACGCTCGACTTCGAGCCGATGCCGCTGGACGTGCTGCCCGGTGCATTGCAGCAGCTCGTTTGCGAAGGCTGCGCTGCCTTCGAGTGCGACGGCTCCATGATCGCGCTGCCCGCGCTCTGCGTGCTCTCAACGGCCATCGGCAACTCGACGCGCATCCGCATCAAACCTGACTGGATCGAACCGTGCGCGTTTTGGGGCATCGTCATCTCACCATCGGGCACGGTCAAGAGTCCCACGCTCGACCTCGCCCTCGCACCCGTCTACGAAAACGAGCGCACCGCCCGGCGTGACTTCGAGCGCATGATGGAGGCCCACCACGAAGCCGCACAGCAGGCCAGGCAGGAAAAGACGCCCGCGCCTGAGACGCCGACGTGCAGACGCTACCGGCTGGGCGACGTGACGACCGAGGGCGTGGCCCGCGTGATGGGCGAGAACCCGCGTGGCGTGCTCTTGGCCCGCGACGAACTGGCGGGATGGTTCAACCAGATGGACGCCTACCGCAAGGGCGAATCCGACCTTCAGACGTGGATCGAATTTCACGGCGGCAGGCAAACGACCATTGACCGTAAGACGGGCGATAAGCCCGCGCTCTTTATCGAACGCCCGTTTGTCTCCGTCACCGGAGGGGTGCAGCCGGGCATCTACGCACGCAGCCTGTCGGGCAAGCACGCCGAAAGCGGCTTTCAAGCTCGTTTTTTGGTTGCCATGCCGCCCGCGACCGCTTTCGGGTTGTCGCTCGCATCGGTGAGCTACGAAACGCAGAACCGCTATGCCGCGCTCGTTTATCGTCTCTACGAACTGAGTGCTGGGCCGGAGGGAATGCCCGAACTCGTGGACGTGTCGCCGGACGCCTTCGCTGTGCTCAAAGCCTACGCCGACGCCAATGCCGAGCGTATGAACGGCGTGCCCGATGGGCCGGTACGTGCACTCCTGGGCAAGGCCAAGATGCACGCCGTCCGCCTCGCGCTTGTGCTCCACGTTTGCGAGCGCGTGGAGGCGGGGGCGAGCTACCTCGACCCGGTGAGCATGGCAACGATGCAGCGCGCCATTCGCCTGGCTGAATGGTTCGTGCGCGAAGCCGTGCGTGTCTCCGAGGTGCTGGGTATGGAGACGCGAGCGCAGACGCCGCACGACCGCGTGCTCGACACGCTGGGCGAGACGTTCACGGCAACGGAGTTTGTAGACGCGGCCAAGCGAGTGGCCTCCGCTGCACGTTCGACGGCTTATGAGTGGCTGCGCACGAATTGCGGGGGCCGCACGGAGAAGTCAGCACATGGCCTGTACCGCGACGTGCGGCGCACCTACGAGCCCGCCCTCGACCTCCCCGGACTGCCGGACTTTCTGGACTATTCGTACGCTGAAAGAGAAGTCCACGGTGGGGAAAGTCCAGAAAGTCCGAGATGTCCAGTAGTCCAGTCATCTGCTGAGATAGGTACACGGCACGAACTCGACAAGAGCGCACCCACAGACTACGACGATGCCCTCAACGCTTTTATCTGACCTTCCACAGGCGGCCATGCAGAACCCGCAACACACCCCCGCCCGCATCACGAGCGCGGACGAGATGGAGCGCTTCGCGGCCTGGCTTACCGAGGCCCGCGCCACCTTTACGCTGGACCGAACCGGCAACGGTGAGCGCGTGCTCGTCACGCTTGCTCGCGGCCCATATAACGGGAAATCGATGCTCTTGCACTCCAACCTTGCGCCCGGTGAGGCGATGCTCGCCCGTTTGCTATGTGCGTGGGGCGACGGCTACGGCACATGCCTGTTCTACGACCTCTGGGGGCCGGATGCGCAGCGCTATGGCACGTTCGCGCCCGCTTTGCGCCGGGCTGCGCTCCGTGGCCCGGCATCGCCCGAGGCCGAGCACCTGGTCGAAACCGTTGCCGCCTCGCTGTGGCAGATTGGGACGACCCGCGATGCCGCTGCCTGACTGATCGCTCAACAGAGAGGGGGGGGTATTTACTGCGCTGCCCTGCTGAACCTGATAAAACCTGAAACCCGAAATGCCCGGAGACACCCGAACGCACGTTGCCCGCGCTGCCAAAAAGCGGCGCTCCAAACCTGGTGATATGGACGCCGCCCGCTCGCTGCTCTGGCGTGCGCTTCAGTCTGCCGAAGCCGTCCTGCTTGATGCTGCCGAGGAAAGCGATGGGACGACGGTGCTGAAGGCCGTTCACGCCCTTACACAGGCCACCGCCGCGTATGCCCGCGTTGTGGAGGCCGGTGAACTCGAAAACCGTCTGAGCGAACTCGAAGCAGCAATGGAGGCTAACCCGAATCTTCGCCGCGTTGCCTGAGAGCCATGAACCGAATACGACGCCTCGCCTGGCTGGAAGTGCGTACCCGATCCTCACCCTCCGACAGCTTCCATGTAGACTTCTTCTTTGCTGAGGAGCCAGGTACGGTTTACGTCTGGCACGACAGCGCCGAACGGCTGACAGTGGCTGAATACGCTGCCCGGTTTCAGGGTCGAGGCCAAGCCATTGTGATGCACCCGCCTGGCTGTTCTTCTGACAGCATCCTTTTCCGCCATGCGATCTTCGACAGCCCGCCGCCTCGAACGCCTTGAACAGGCTGCCACGCCGAAAACTGTTGGCGTCTGGGCCTACGAGACGTACGCCGCCGATCCCGGCTTTGCGTACGTGGGCAGCTTCTTTTTCCGGGAGGAGAACGAGCGGATTCCAATAGAGGAACTGGAAGCGAGACTGGCCGCGCAGGCTCCAGTGCGCGCCCTGTCAATGCACATCGTCAATGGCCCGGCCCCCAATGGCTACGTACTCGATGGGGACGAAAGCGCAGAGGCCAGAAGGCTTGTCGAATCCGGCACGGCAACCGTCATCACGCCGCGTCCTCAGGGCTACCCTTATCACACGATCCGCTGAATCAATGCCAACGATCAAGACGCGCACGCTACGCCTTCACCAAGCCGAGGTCATGCGTTGGAGGCAGGCGTGGGGGCGGTTCTTCGACCGGCACTTCGGGATACAAGGTGTCTACGATGCCTGTGATGTATTCAACCTCGCGGATCAGCACAACCTCTTCGAGTTGCTAGAGCAGGAAATCGACAAGGCATATGATGCGTACATCGGAGCGGATAACGATCCCCTATGGACTGCCTGGGTAGAGTCGCTGAAATACCCGGAGGGCCTTGATTCGGCAGACCTTCGCTTGTGGCCTCACTCGTTACCTGAACCACCCAAGATTAACGATGAACTGCTAAAGCAAGCCGCAACGGCGAGCCGTGAGGCAGCACACGCTATTCAGGAGGCCGAAGGGGAAGAGGCGGTATTGCGGTGCCTGACTCCCGAAGTAATCGCGTGCGCTTATATCGTTATTACGCTGCGCGACGCGAAAGCAGTAGAGGCAGCCCGCAGCGAAGCCTTCGGCGGATGGTGAGGCTACTTGCTCCGCACGGTGTAGTGCGGACCGTCCACCTCGAATGTGGTGAACTCCGAGACGATGCGCCGCCGTAGCGCGTCCAATCCCGCCCGGTTGCTGAGTGCTTGCCCGTAGGATTGTGGGGTTACGTCGAGCTTGGCCGCAGCGTCCGCTTGGGTGAGGCCAGAGGCCGCGTGTGCTTCGCGTGCGAGGCTGGGAAGATCGTCCGGGGAGTAGGTGCCTGCTTGCATGGGTGCGCGTGTGGAGCGTGAATAGACAGGGTACGGCGGCGCTAAGGCATAGTGCCTGTGAAGAACAGGTAAAGTGCCTTATAGAGCAGTAAGGCTACTTGCCTTATAAGGCATAGTGCCTTATTATGGTGATAGGTCAAGCAAGCCACTCACCAACTCACTCCGCTGCCATGCTCACTGTAACTGCCGCCCGCACCGCCATCCTCAGCGCCCGCTGCGCCGTCGTCTACTTCACGAAAGCCAACGGCGAGTTGCGCCGCATGGTGTGCCACGTCCCCGCCGAAGATGACCGCCGCGCCCTGAACCGGAAGGCCCACCTGCTCACCGTCTGGGACGTGGAGAAAGGCGACGTTCGCACGATCAACCTCTCGACGGTCGAAAGCGTCCGGCCCGTAAAGACGCGCACGCCTCAGCCGCCCATGCCGCCGCAGCCGAACGGGCGTTCGGCCCCACGAATCTACAGCATGGCAGAAATCTCTGCCTTGTTCGACAACCGCGCCGCGTAGCCAGCTAGCGGTGAAGCGCTGCCGCGACGGGCAGCGGTGAAGGTGGTACTGGCAAAGTAGACGCCGTGGATCGCATGGGCAACAGACGCCGCGCCCGGCGTCGGCCAGCCGCGCAGGGTTAGCCCGCCCCGGCGGCTTCGACCCGGCACGACTGCGCCGACGACGTAGCGCCGGAGGCGTCGAACAAGCCGTGCTCCTCCCAATCGACCGCGCCGGTGTGTATCGAGCCAGAGTAGATCGTGCGGCACACCTCATCGGAGGCCGCCGGGATTGTCAGAACACCGGAAGTCGCGCCGAACCGGAGTGTGTTCGCCTCGAACGGGGGAGCCTCGAACGTGACGACCCATGCCCCGTTCGGCTCGGCATCGAACGCGAGCCGCGAGCCGAACGGTAACGAATCTGCGTCCGGCCAAGCACCCGTCGTGTCGGCGGCGGCGAGGGCAGCCCGTGCGTCTTGGTAGACCCGCGAGAACAGAGTGGACGAGACGAGCCGCGCCTCGAACTCCGTCAACTGCGCCTCGGCGCTAGGCGCCAGCGCGAGCATCAGGAGGCAGAAGGCGAGGGTTCGGAACACCGGGATGTTCGGGAGGGGCGGGCTAACGGTCAAGTTTTGCCGCGCACCATGCGACGGCGTTTGTGAGGGCAGAGTACGCCGCTGCCGCGCAGCACGCAAAGATGCCTGTGGTGCGTCGGCCTACAGCGCCTAGTTATGTGGCACTCCTGCTTCAGTGCCTGACTAAATAGCAGTAAAATGGTCCGGTGAGCACCTCACCTGGTTTGAGGTGGTGCCTGAGTTCGTCCGCGCTTGGGTGATCCTCATCGTGGGGCTCGTACTCCGCCAGGTTGACTCTGATACAATGGTCGATGTCCAGCAGGTCGTAGTGCGACGATTTGGCCCAGGCCTCTGCTGCGTCCAGCGCCGAGCGCAGGTTACGAGCAGACAGGTAGACGAGGACGAATACGCCCTCACACTCTCCGAAGTGCTCTGAACCTGCTTTGGGCTCAAGCTCCAAGGAAACCTCGTAGATGTCTTGCGAAGGCTCGATTGGTTCGCTATGCCACATAACGTTGAAGTTCGCCCGCCCGCGCAACGCGACGCTTGGACGAGGCAAAGAATTCGCGCCAGTGAAACGAGGCGATCAGCTTGGCGCGCGGGTCGGGTGCAACGTGGGTTATGCCACAATTGGCCGAGGATCAGCCTACCCAGTATGGGCTAAGAATCTAGCCGTTCCAAGTACCAGTTACCTTCGAGCGCCACGTACCGTCTTTCATGAGATGCAGGGGCCCAGAGATCCTCGACAAAGTTCTCTTCAATCGACACCTCGTCCCGGTAGATGTAATAGACAGAGTAGCCAGATGGCCCAAGCCCTTCGCCATAAACAAGAAGCGACACCTCAGGCGTCTCGCTGCGACTAGGCCACCAAACGTCATGAAGCGATGCATGCCTGACCCCTGTTTGCTTCATGAGAGATACGATATGTTCGTATCGATGCACTGAAAGGCCGGTCCGCTCAAGCATCTCAGCGGTGCTCAACCCTTCGGCCTGTTCATCGGCGAATGGACCAAACCCAGGGATACCGGGTAAAGTTGGATACCATTTGTGGTTCACGAGGGAGTAGCTGCATACGGCATCCTCACTGATCGTAATAAGTAGCTTCCTGCCGGTATCATGATCCTGGTTTGCGCACCAATGGGTATCGTATAACTCCATCCGTAACTCCTCGAAAGCAGATCTCTGCTCGCTGAATCGCTCAATCAACTCTCGGGTGGTAGGGGGGCTACTGCATGCGGTAAGAACACAAAGTATTAGTAGCGGCGCAGTACTATTGATTAGATGCATGTGGCATAACGGCCAAGTTTTGCCGCGCACCGGTGGCGGCGTGAGTGTAGCTACGATACGTTGGTGTGCCGACCGACACAACCGGGCCTCGGGTGCGTCGGCCTACAAAGCAGGGTTATGTGCCGCATCGATCATGCGTGCTCCGTCGCCCATTTCATCACCGCAGGATAATGCCGTCGTGAACCAGCCTTGACCTCCGACGCGATCCGCCGCACTGTCACCGGATCTGATTCCAAATGCGGTTCGCCAGCGGCAACGCCGTAGAGCGCGCTCCAATAAGCTCGGTCGGGATGAGACGAAGACACCAACTTAGCGGCGCGCCCATCTCGGAGGCGAACGACATCTCCGGGGATGAATTGCAAGAGGGCCGTGGTATCTGCTGGATCGAAGAGGGGTGAATCGAGCAGGCGATACTCACCGGCGGATACTTCATGGGCGGGCATCGGCACCCATACCGCCGTGCCGTCGATCATGTGAACGTACACTTCCACCTCGTCCTCCGGCATAGGCACATAACGGTTGAAGCTTAGCCGCGCCCGGAAGTGGACGCTGGCCGAGGCACGATACGCCGCACGACCAGCACCGTCAAGACAGGCCCACCGGGCGTCGGCCTACGGCGCAGTGTTATACGGCAAGGCGGGCGCAAACCATGGCTGCTGACCAGAGACGACGGCGATGCGGCAAAGACGATGCGAGCCGCTACGCCCGACGCGCCACGAAGAGATGCGTGTCGAGGGGCACGATCTCCACCAAAGCCCGCCCGCCTGACGTGTAACAGATCAAGCTTTGCCGCGCACAGGCGGCGGCGTGTGAAAGGGCACGATACACCGCCGCGCGGCAACGCGCAAACCGGGCTACGGTGCGTCGGCCAGCGGCGCTGCGTTATGGGGCCGATGGGCGAACGGGCACATCATTTACGAACGTCCCACCGCCGCGCAATCGGTCCGCCACGCTCACCAGCCGGAACCACCATCGCCGCTGCGTTAACGAGACGACTAGGGGGCCCGACAGTACCCCAAAACGAAGCCTGCCGGTCATCATCGCCATACTGGCCTCTGCTGTATCGGCTGGTACCCAGATAGTGCCGCTGCGAGAGCTTGACTCTCCTGCCGGCGGTGAAAGACCTGCTCGTACTCAGCAGGAGGAAGGTAGCCCAAAGGCTCCATCAACCGGCGCTCGTTGAACCACCACACCCATTCGAGTGTGCGATCTCTACGCCTTCCAGGCCTCGCCAGGGGCCTTCGTGGTTGATCACCTCGGTCTTGTAGAGACCGATTATCGTCTCAGCGAGCGCGTTGTCATAGGAATCGCCACGGCTACCCACCGACGGCTCGATACCCGCTTCGGCAAGGCGATCCGAGTAGCGAATCGACAAATATTGCACGCCCCTATCGCTGTGATGCACGAGCGGCTCGTCGCCGATCTGCCGGTCGTAGAGGGCCTGTTCGAGCGCGTCGAGCGCCAGATCAGCTTTGAGCGAGTTTGACACGCGCCAACCAACGATGCGCCGCGAGAAGACATCGATCACAAAGGCGACGTAAACGAATCCACGCCACGTGGCAACGTAGGTCAGGTCGGCTACCCAAAGCTGATTCGGGCGCTCGGCGGTGAAGTTGCGCTCGACCAGATCCAGCGGACGCTCGGCAGCTTCGGCAGGCACGGTCGTGCGAACCCGGCGGCCCCGCACAACCCCACGTAGCCCCATGTCGCGCATCAGGCGGGCCACCGTGCAGCGGGCGACGCAAAAGCCTTCCCGGCCCAACTGCTGCCATACTTTCTTTGCGCCGTAGACGCGGCGGTTTTCACGCCAGACGCGCTCGATCTCGGGCTGAAGCGCCTCGTCGCTGATCGAACGAGCAGAGCGTAGGCCCGGATCAGAAGCTCGGGCTTTGCAGGCGTAGTAGGTAGACGGAGCAATCGGCAAAACGGCGCAGATTGGCTCGACTCCGTATTCCTCGCGGTGATCGTCGATGAAGGTCACCATCAGTGCGGTCGGCGGCCGAGCTCCGCCTGTGCGAAATACGCCGATGCTTTGCGCAAGATTTCGTTAGCCCGTCGAAGCTCGCGGTTCTCGCGTTCGAGCTCTTTCATACGTGCCTTCTCGTCGCTCGTCGGCCCAGCCCGGCGTCCATTATCGCGCTCAGCTTTGCGGATCCAGCTGCGAAGCGTCTCGGCCGTGCAGCCGATCTTTTCGGCACCGAGCGGATAGCGGCCCACTGGGACGGATGGTTGTGCTCGTGGTCGAAGACGAGTCGGACGGCCCGCTCGCGAACCTCAGGGGAGTATCGGGTTGATTTGCTCATGGCTCCAAGTTCTCAAAGTTTGGAGTCTCCGGCAAACCCGGGCGTTCAGTATGCAAGCGTAGTCCCATTCACGTCGGCAATGGCGTTGAACTTCACCCCGAGGTTTCGGTCGCGCCCCTCTTCGTAGAGGGCTTCTACATCGCTGTCCAGAGATGTGCTGTGGCACGCGTTCACGTCGAAGAGGAAGCGTTGTCGGTGTCGCGTGATGCCATCGCGGAAGACCCACGCAACGTTTCGGCTCCAGCCCATCGAGACGAGAAAGTCTCCGAAGGACTTGCTGGCCTGCTCGAAGGTCTGGTCAATCATGGAGGGCAGGCCCCATAACATTTGCCACTCAGCCGCACAACGCGGCGGAGCGGTTGGACGAGGCAACGTAGACGCGCGCGGCCGAACGAGGCAAGAGCGCTGACGCGTTGTGTCGGCCTGCAGTGGCGGGTTCTGCGGCCGACGCTAGTAGTAGCCGCCGCATTGCCACTTCGCGTTGGACGAGTTCCAAAAGCACCAGTTGACACCTGGGCCGAAGTAGCGGAAGTCAACGGTGAAGCCCGAGTCGGTCCGCTCGTACGACCACCACTCCTCGTGCCCGGCCCATTCCGGTTGGTCCGGTAGCTCCCTGAGGTAAGATGGGACGAGCACCGCGACGCTGTCCGGGTATGCCCCTTCCGCGTTCGAGTACGCGACGATGGCGTCAACGACCGGCTGGAGCCGAGTTCGGCCGTCCTCCGCCTTCGCGCAACCGTAGGGCGAGCAATGGAAGAGGAAGAACGGGTTGCACCCCGCGAGGGTGACCGATGCGACGGCGAGCCCGAAGCAAAAGAACCTCATCAGTTCGGGAGGTTTATAGGCCGCAGAACGGTCAAGTTACACGGCAATGCTTACCCCGGCCAGACCCCCCACGTCGAATCGCGCCCGAACATCACCAACGCCTCACCGCTCGGCGAGTCAGAGCCAGTTGTTGGAATCTCGATGCGCGTACCGTCAGCAAAACCAACGATGACCACTTCGGCCTGCTCCATCACTTCAACTACGTCCTTTCCGATCTGGCTAATGATCAAATTGGCGAACCCGGTGTCTCCGAACGTAGCCGTGCTTTCAGCGGTGACGACTCGGCAGGCAGAGTAGACGTTGAGCGTCGGGGGCGGATTGAATTGGAGTTGGAGGTAGTCGCGCACGAACACAACGCCGCTGAGATCTTCGGAGAGTAGTTGGTCAAGCAACTCCTGTCCGTTGCTCATGGGGATTGCCGTGTAACATTTGGCCGCTCACCCGCGCCGGGCGCTGCGACCGTTGATGAGAGCAAAGTAGACGCCGACGGTTAATCGAGCAAGACGGTGAAGCCCGGCGTCGGGGTGCTGCGGCGGGTTATGCAGCCGTAACGTCCTCTTCTGATCTCTCGTGCTGTTTCCGCCTCACTTGCATACCGCCGAACGTGCCGATTGAGGCGACCGCGAAGGCGAAGGCGTAGACCTGCCACCCAAGCGAGACGTACGGCAAGAGAAGTTCGAGGACGTATACGCCGAGCAGGAATGTCGCCGTCGTCAGCAACGCGTGCAAAAGCGGGTTGCGCTGGACCCGACGGCACAGCCTCCCGACCAAGTGGAGGAGAACGAAGAATGGAATGATGACGCCAAGGTACGCGAGCGCTCCTTGGACCCAAAGCGATGAAGAAGCCGGATATCGCTCTGAGACGAGGTAGGCAGCTGTCCAACTCACGCCGAAGGTCACGGTGATGAAGGCTGCATGACCGGCGATAGATTTCCAACTCATCGGACTCGGCGCAGGCTGCATAACGGCCAAGTTCAGCGGCGCGACGCTGGCCGACCTTCGATGCGTACGGAGGCGAAAACGTCGCCCAGCGTTGCGTCCGCTGGAACGCGTTGTTAGGCCGCCCTTATGGCTGAACGAAGAAGCTGTTTGAGGAAACCAATAACTCCTCACCGTTATACTCGATTCCTTGAACAAGCCGATACTCTCCAGGCTCAAGTTCCTTTTGAAGCAGTTCAGCCACTTCCTTGCTGCCACCTGGTTTGATCCTATACAAGACTGCTGGGCAGATGGTCTCCCCTGTCGTCTTCGGCTCCCAGACCTGCCCAACTCGCATCTGAAGTCCTGCGCATGCCCCTGTCTCGACAACGCCAGGAGAGTGGTTAGAAAGCGTCGCCCGCACCATGCTGCCAGCTGTATAGGTCTGATCCAGAGTCTCGAATGCAACACTGGCCTCGTCGGCACTTCCGAGGAGTTGACATCCGCCGAGCAAACCAATAGTGACCAAGAGAAGAAGCCGTTTGTTTGCCATTTCAGAACACCATGGGATGACGGACTCTATTGATAGCTACAGCCGACAGTTCGATGGGTCAAGGCCTTTCTTGGCGGCCTAACGACTGGCCGCTCACCTGCGGAGAGCGACGCGAGGGTTGATAAAGGCGAAAGTAGCGCGACCCCTCCCACAAGCGAGGTCGTCACGCTCTCCGTCGGGTGGAGCGGCTTGTTATACGGCGGCTGACAGGACCGACTCTGGCAGGACGGCACTGCGCCGGTCCCCGAACTCCACGAGGTACGCCGGAGTCGGCTCCAACGCCTCTAGAGAGAGCACCGCACCGCCGTTCCCTTCATACATCCCGCCGACGACGGCAACGGCATCGTTCAAGCGGAACGCCGCGCCGGGGATGGGCTGCCGGCGGTACCAGAGGTCCTCAACGTACTGGCGATCCATGTCCGAAGGCGGGCCGGCGGAGATGACGCACCGCCGTATAACTAGTATTAAATAGAATCGGTGCAGTTAACACGCGCCTCCCGAATGGCCTAACCTCCTGATCGTTCAGCACTTCGGCGCACATACTGCGTGTTATCTGCTCCGAGTGCAGTTAACACGCGAAGGTTACGCCAGCAGGTTCCCCGGGTCAAGAGGTTAAAGGAAACCTATGCATCGCCCCCCTCGCCTGCTCGACGCTGTGCGCGCCGCCTGCCGCGTCCGCCACTTTAGCCTGGCCACTGAAAAGGTTTACGTCTACTGGGTGCGCTTCTTCGTGCCGCTTCCACGAACTGCGCCACCCCCGCGACCTTGGCCCTGAGCACGTTGTCACCATTCCTCTCCTACCTCGCCACGCCCGGCGCGTCGCCGCCTCCACGCAGAATCAAGCTCGCTACGCCCTTCTGTTTCCTCTACCAGCACGTCTTGGACACTGAACGTGCAAGCCAGAGAACTTCGTCATTGCGAAGCGCCCTCGACGGCTACCTACCGTGCTCTCGCCCCAAGAGGTGCAAGCCGTACTCGGGCCCGCTGAAGGGAACCCCCGCGCTCGTGGGGGCGCTGCTCTACGGGTCAGGGCTCCGGCTCACTGGAAGCGCTCCGCCTGCGCGTCAAAGATCTCGACTTCACGTACGAGCAGATCACCGTGCGCGACGGCAAAGGCAGCAAAGACCGGCGTACGCTGCTGCCCACTGCCGCTCAAAGAGCGCCTGCACCGGCATCTGGAAGGGGTCAAGCTCGTGCACGAGCAGGATCTGGCCGATGGCTACGGAGCCGTGCAGATGCCGACGGCGCTGGCGCGTAAGTACCCCAAGGCGCCCACGTCGTGGGCGTGGCAATTCGTCTTTCCGGCTACACGCGTATCGCAGGATCCTCGGTCTGAGCACGTGGGGCGGCACCACCTCCACGCCAGCGCGGTGCAGCACGCGGTGACGAAAGCAGCCACGGCAGCACGACTCACGCAGCGCTGCACGCCGCACACGTTCCGGCACTCGTTCGCGACGCATCTTCTGGAGATGGGCTACGACATTCGCACGGTACAGGAACTGCTCGGGCACAAAGATGTGCGGACGACGCAGATCTACACGCACGTCTCTGCAAAAAGGCCACGCCGTCAAAAGCCCACTGGAGATGCTATAGGTCTATGCCTTGCGTTGAGAGCAAGCCTATAACTGGCGAGAGAAATGTCGCCTTCCTCGGAGCCTTTGTTGTACCTATGATGTACCTGCCTTTGCCTAAAACAAACAAAGACAGCCTCTTAGAGACTGTCTTTGTGGGCCCTACGGGATTCGAACCTGTGACCTCTCGCGTGTGAGGCGAGCGCTCTAAACCGCTGAGCTAAGGGCCCTCGTTACGAGGGGCGCGCATAGTACACGTGCCGCCGCCGGGTTGTCAAGGCACGAGCCGCGTTCCGGATAGAGTTGCACGGATTCTTAGCATGGAGCCCGAATGTGGGAGCGTGTCGGGCATGATGGTGGGGCGGTCGCGGTGGAAGGCAGGGACAAAGGCCGACGTTTCCACGGCGCTCCGCATCGCCCGGGGCTCGCGTGGGGCGGGGAGCTCTGAGGGCGGCAACGCGAGGCTGCTGGTCATCACGACGAGCACGGCGGCGAACACGAGGGTGACCATGCCGAGGTGCGGCGGCAGCGTGCGTGGCGCGTGGGCATCACCGCGCTCCAGCGCGATGCGCCGGTGCAGCAGCGCGTGCAGGTCGCACGGGGCCGGGAGGTCGCGGCAGCCGTAGGCGCACAGCATCTCGCGCGTGGCGCACAGGCGCTCCACGTGCTTCAGCAACTCAGGGTTGCCGCGCACACACTCCTCGAACATGGCGCGCGCGCCCGGCTCCATCGTCCCGTCCACATACTCGCAGAGGAATTCGCTCAGCCACGGATAGTGGGCGTCGTCGGGTGCGCGGTGGGCCATGGGTGCCGGAAGGTGAAACTCACGATGCCGGTCAAAAGGCGAGGCCGGGGGATGTGTTCCACCGGCCTCGCCGAATGCCTCGTTCTTCTTACGCGGGGCCCCTCACTCGGCCTCGGGAGAGTACACGTCTTTGAGCAGCGCCTGGAGCTTGGTGCGGCCCCGGTTGATGCGGCTCTTGACGGTGCCCATCGGCAGCCCGGTGATCTCGGCGATCTCTTCGTAGGAAAGCTGCTGCACGTCGCGCAGGATGACGACCTCGCGGAAATCGTCCGGGATCTCGCGCAGCGCGTCCATCACGTAGGATTCCGACAGCACGCCGTTGGCGTGGGTGTCCGGGCGGAAGGTGTCGTCGGGGATCTCGAGTTCGTACTCCTCGGCGTCCCGGTTGATGGACTGGAGCGACTGGAGCCGACGGCGGCGGCGTTTGCGGTATTCGCTGCGCGCGAGGTTGCCGGCGATGGTGTAGAGCCACGTCGAGAACCGCGCGATGCGGCGATAGGAATGACGGTTTCGGTAGACGCGCATAAACGTCTCCTGCAGCAAATCCTCGCTTTCGCGGGCGTCGCCTAGGAAACGGTAGAGGTAGTTCGTGAGCGGGTCCTTGTACCGACTCACGAGCAAGTCAAACGCTTCGACCGATCCCGCCTGAAACTGCTCCATCAGGTCTTCGTCGCCCATCTGCGCCAACAGGCGCTGACGGCGTTCGGAAGCACTCACGGGGCGGCGGGTGGTGATGCTGGTCATGCAGGTACAGGTAGGTGAGCCTCGCGGCTCGGTGAAAGACTACGCGCGGCCTGGCATGAGCCGACGCAGCAGGAGGAGGACGATCAGGGAAGCGGCACGGCCCGATCCCCCCTTCAACTCGTAGTCTGCCGCCAGCAAAGCGGCAAACGCCTGGTCGAGGCGGGGTTGCGGATAGCGCCGCGCACCCACGATGTATTCCTTTATAAAGAACGGGCTGACGCCCACTTCGGACGCCATCGCGCGCTCGGGCATTCGCTTCTGCAAGCAATACGCCAGCTTCTGCAAACGCGCGAAGTACACGCTCAAGATCGCCACGATACGGAGGGCTTCACCGTTAGGATTAGATGATTGTTGCAACAAGTGCTCCGCAATCGACGCTGACAGGCCGTACGCGCCGTCCCCGACGGCTTTTTGAAGCTCGAACACGTTGAATTCACGGGAATGCCCTCCTGCGTGCAGCACATCCTCGCGTGTGAAGGTGGTGCGGGGTGCTGCGTAGGTGATGAGCTTGTCGGCCTCGCTGGCAGCGGTCTGCAAGTCTGTCCCGACGGTGTCGGCCAACATGGCAGCGGCGTCGGGAGTGAGGCGGTAGCCGCGCGTTTTGAGGTAGTCGGTGACCCACCCGGCGACTTCGTGCTGGCGCACGCGCTTGAACTCGGCCCAGGCAGCGTCTTTCTTGAGCGCCCGGTACGGATGCGCGTTGAGGTTGGGCTTGGTGCGGCAGGCCAGCAGCACGATGGCCTGCGGGTTGGGCGCGGCGGCGTAATGCTGAAACAGCGCGTTGCCTTTGAGCTTCTCGAAGTCGCGCACGATGACGACGCGGCGCTCGGCCATCATCGGGAACGAGGCGCACTGGGCGAGCACCTGTGTGGCCTCGGCCTCGGCTCCGTAGATCACGTCGAGATTGAAGTCTCGCTCGTGAGGAGCGAGACTGTGCTCGATGAGCAGCTTCTGCGCCTGGTCGATGAGGTACGTCTCGTCGCCGTACAGGAAGTACAGCGGCTTGAAATTCCGGTGCCGGAACGCCGTTTCGAGTTGTTCGAACGAGAGGGACACGGCGCGGGAGGAACGTGGAGACCGTGGAAAGATGCCGCCGCGGGGTGACGGCGGTGTGTCAGGGATGCAGAGAGAACGAGGCTACGCCCCCAATCCTTGTGCGTCGTAGAGCTGAAGCGTGAGGTCACGGAGGTACCCGGCGTCCTCCTGCGTGACGGCGTACAGATACTCGTACAGCGTGGCGTGGCTTGCGGTGGGCTCCTCCCAGCGTTCCGGTGGGAGCACCTCGGCGGCTTCGACGAGGACGGAGCGGGCCTCGGTGAGGGCATCGAGGAGCGCCTCGGCAGGCTGCCCGTGCGCGTCCGCGACGGCCTCGCGGAGGTCAGAGGGCGCGTCCGCTGGAATGCCTGCGAGGGCGCTCACTCGCACGCGGGTGTCGAGGTAGGCGAGGAGGGCCAGCGTTTCCTTGAGCGAAAGCGCGTCTTCGCGGGCGCGGCCTTCTTGCAAGGGCTCCGGCACGCGCGGCAGCACGTGGCGCAGCATTGCGGCCTCGTCCATCAGGTAGCGAAGCTGGCCCAGCAGCGCCGCGCGCTGTGGCGCACGGACGTCGTCAGGCATCGGCATCGCCCACCTGGACGTACGGCACCTTGGGAGGTCCTTCGCGCTCACCGCCCCAGTCGCGGCTTTCGGCGACCTCGGCGACAGGGCGCAGGTGGGTGTCTGCGAGTTCCGTCATGCCCTCGGCTACGAGCCATCCGAGAAAGTGCTGATCCTTGACGCTGTGCAGGTTGTTGTCCTTGCGGTGCGTCCACTGGTCGCCCACCTGCGGGTCTTTGTAGACCTCCAGGAAATCGAACCGATCCTGCAAGCGCTCCTCGGGCACGAGCAGTCTGTCGAGCCCGAAGATGGCCTCGTCGCGGCTCTGGAACGTGAGGTCGTATTCCTTCGACATCACGATGGCTTCCTCGGGGCAGACCTCCTCGCAGAAGCCGCAGTAGATGCACCGCAGCATGTTGATCTCGAACCATGCAGGCTCGCGCTCCTTCACGTTCTGCACCTCATGCGACTGCATCGAGATGGCCAGCGGCGGGCACGCCCGGGCGCACAGATTGCACGAAACGCAGCGCGGGCGCCCGTTTTCCTCGACCAGCACGGGCCGTCCCCGGTACACGTCGGGCGGGTACCACTGCTCCTCCGGGTACTGGAACGTGTACATGGGCTCCTTGACCATTTTGCGGAAGGAGTAGCCTAGTCCAGCGAACACCTGGGGCAGGTACATGCGCTCCCAGAAATTGAATTTGCGTTCGTTGGGGGTACTGGTGTTGACCGGAATACCGGGCATGGCAACGGGAGAGTCGGGTGCGGAGTCGTTGAGCAGGCAAGATACACTCCGCCAGCGGCACGCCAGGCCAGTGACGGAATTTTCAATGTAAAGTGAAAGTGGTCTAAGGGCGACTGGTAATTGGCAGGGGATGCTGTTTCCAACCAGTTGCTCTGTACCAGTCACCAGTTGCCCCCTCCATCACCGTTTCACCACGCGGCCGTCGGGCAGCATCCGTTCGTCGGGGGCGGGCTCGGTGGTGGGGTACTGGTTGAGGTCGGCATCGTCGGGGGCGTCGCAGTGTTTGTAGTGGACGTGGTTGCCGTGGCTGATGGGCAGGTATTCCTTGCCCTTGCAGGGATCGAGCACGTCGGGCAGGATGAAGACGGCGAGCAGCGCGAGGGCGATGACCCAGAAGAGCAGCGTCCGGCGGGAGCGGCGGGGCGTATTTTCCATGAGCGGTCAGAAGCGGGAGGGAGCGTATCCGAAACGCCCCGCCTCCGCGTTGTGTCCGCGTGTGCCCCTGGCGATCCGACACCTTTCGATGAAAACCCTGCTGCTGCTCTCGCTCGGCCTCGCCGCCTGCCACGCCGACGCGCAGGTGCCACCTCGCGCCCACGATCTGCCGCCTATCGACGTGCAGGACTACGATTTCCGCGTATTCATCTCGGACACGACGGATCACATTCGCGTCGTCGCCACCGTCGCGCTCGTGCCCTCCGAGGCCGCCCCTTCGTTCTGGCTCGACCTCGTCGGCATACAGCCAGACGGGACGGGGATGCAGGTGGCAGACGTGTACGAGGCGCAGGGGCCGGAGCACACCCCTATCGCGCTGATCCGACCCCTCCGTCACGAGCAGAACCGCCTGACGATCACGCCTAACGAGCCGCTCGTGGCGGGTGAGAGGCGCACGTTCGTCATCACGTACGCGGGCATCCCCGGCGACGGCCTCATCATTTCGACCAACACGCACGGCGACCGCACCTTTTTCGGTGACAACTGGCCCGAGCGTGCCCGCCACTGGCTGCCCGTCGTCGATCACCCGTCTGACAAAGCCACGGTGACGTGGACGGTCGATGCGCCCGTGCGTGTGCGTGTGGTGGCCAACGGGAGGCGGGGGGTGCAACGGTGCGAAGGCACGCGGTGTACGACGACGTACTACACCCGTGTGCCGATCCCGACGAAGGTGATGGTGTTCGGGGCGGCTCCGTTCGCCGTCGAGGAGGCCGGGCGCGTGGGCGGCGTGCCCATCGAGTCGTGGGTGTACGCGCAGGACCGCGAGGCCGGGTTTTACGATTACGCCCTCGCTGTGCCCATCACGACGTTTTTCGACAGCCTGCTGACGCCGTTCCCGTTCGAGAAGCTCGCCAACGTCCAATCCAAGACGCGCTACGGCGGGATGGAAAATGCCGGGGCGATTTTCTACAACGAGGGTTCGGTGCGCGGCGACCGGGGCGCGGAAAACCTCCTCGCCCACGAGATCGCCCACCAGTGGTTTGGCGACCACGTGACGGAGGCCGACTGGCCGCACCTGTGGCTGAGCGAGGGCTTCGCGACGTACCTCACGAACGTCTACGTCGAGAAGACGAAGGGCGCGGCGCAGGCCGAGGCGATGCGGCGCGAGCAGCGCGCAACGGTGCTCGGCTACTACGAAGAAAACCGCGACCCGCTCATCGACACGACGTATGCCGATCCCAACGAACTCCTCAACGCCAATCCCTACCAGCGCGGCGCGTGGGTGCTGCACATGCTGCGGCGGCACCTCGCCCGGACGGGCGAGGGCGACGCGGTGTTTTTCGAGGGCCTGCGCCGCTACGTCGAAACGCACGGCGGCGGCAACGCGACGACGGATGACTTTCAGCACGCGATGGAGAGCGTGACGGGCAATCGCTCGACCCGTTTTTCGAGCAGTGGACGCGCCGCTCGGGGCAGCCCGTTCTCCGTGCCGAGTGGCGTGCAGCGCCGGGCGCAGCAGAAATCACCATCTGGCAGATGCAGCCGGGTGAAACGTTCGCGTTTCCGCTCGACATTAGGCTCGTCTTTGCCGAAGGCGATACGCTCGTCACGACGGTGGACGTGACGCAGCGCGAGGAGACGTTTCGCGTACCCGCCCGGATGGGTGCGGCCCGGACGAGAAAACCGACGGTGCTCGTCCTCGACCCGAACGCACACCTGCTGTTCCGTGAGGAGGGGGTCGAAGAAATCCGATGAGGCACCTGTGGATCATCCTGCTGCTTTGCGTTGCTGCGTGCGACACGGGCGCGCGCTCGGATGCCGACGTGCTCGTCGTCGAGGCGTTTTTCGACGTGGGGCAGCCCTTGCCGGAGATCCGCGTGCAGCGGGCCGCACCGTTCGAAGGCGCGTACCCGGATACCGCCGCGCTCGACCTCCCGGACGCCGACGTGACGGTGACACGGGACGGGGCGGCCATCGCGTATGCGCCCGTCGCGGGGCGTCCGGGCCGCTATGCAGCGGTGGATACAGGCGCAGTGTGGCCAGGCGTGGCGTACGCTGTGGACGTGGCGTGGCAGGGTCAGCAGGCGCGGGCCGAGACGTATACGCCGCCCCGCCTCGTGCTCGAAAACGTGCGTGTCGTCCCGTTCGACGCGCCCATCCGCGCCGTGCTGCTCGATTCGCTCCGCTTCGACACGCTCGGCACGGGCGCGCGGCAGGGGTTCGTCTATCCCATCGAGGTCTTCGCCACGTGGCCCCTCGTCGCCACGTCGGACGATTCGCTCTACTGGATGCGGTCGCAGCTCAAACCGGCGCGGGGGTTCTCGTCCACCGTCGTCGATTTCTTTTTTCCGCCCGAGCGCATCGTGCCCGAAGGCGACATCGCGCGGGAAGGCGTGCAGCGGTCGTGGCGCGGCCTGTACGTCGTGCCCGTCGAGACGGCCCAGTCGCCCTTGCCCCCGCACCGGGTGCGCGTGGCGCTGGTGCGGAGCGGGCAGGACTATGCCCGGTTTGCCGCCACTCGCACGTCGCCCACCCAGCGCGAGCCACGCAGCAACGTCGTAGGAGGGCGCGGCATCGTCGCGGGCCTGTCGGTGGATTCCGTGGTGGTGGAGGTGAACCGGTAGGCGAGGGCGGGCATCTTGCGGCGTGGTGGCACGTAGCGCGTGTCGAGAAGGGTAGGGCCGGGTTCACCTACCACTGTCCTCTGAAACCGTCACCCTGAGCGGAATTCATAGGCCGAAGTCGAAGGGTCTCGCCACCGATGCTTGTCCGTGCAACCGAGTAACACGAGATGCTTCGACTTTGCTCAACATGATGATCAGGGAGAGCAGGGGCATGTTTCGGGCTTTCGCGCGCTCGAAAACGTCCGCATCTTCCAACCTCCAACCTCCGAAACCCCATGTCCTTCTACCGCCCACCGAAGCCGGAGGCCGACGAGCCTGCCCGCGCGCGTGCGCCCGGCGCGGTGACGCGGATGGTGGTGCAGAAGAAAAACGCCGACCGCGTCTCGATCTACCTCGACGGCGCATTCGCCTTCGGCTTGTACCAGGATGTGCTGGTGCAGCACGGACTGCGGAAAGGCCAGATGCTCTCCGTGACCGAGCAGGAAGCGATGCTGGCCGACGACGTGCGGTACCACGCGAAGAACGTGGCGCTGGGCTACCTCAGCCACCGGGCGCGCACGCGCCACGAAGTGCGGCGCAAGCTGGCGCAGGCCGGCGTCCCCGAGGACGCCATTGAACCGACGCTCGATGGGCTCGCGGCGCGCGGGTACCTCGACGACGAGGCCTACGCGCGGCAGTACGCTGAGAGCCGCGCCCGCGTCAGTGGCTACGGGCCGCAGCGCATCCGGCAGGAGCTGATGCGGCGTGGCGTGGACCGAAGCACCATCGAGAGCGCCCTCGCCGACGAGATCGACCGGGACGACGTGCGAGCGTCTGCGCGGGAGCAGGCGGAGAAAAAGTGGCGGCTTCTCGCCCGCGAAGCCGATCCGTACAAGAAGCGCCGCAAGCTGTCGGATTTCCTCGTGCGGCGTGGGTTTTCGTACGAGGTCGTCCAAGAGATCGTCGAGTCGCTGAACGATGACGCCGATGCCTGAGACGCCGCGCACCCTCGTCCACCGCCGCGCGAAGGCGCGCAGCCGCCACCCGGTGGTGACCATCGCGCCGCGTTTCACCTTCGAGCGCGTGCTGCGCGGGCTGGCCGTCGTGGGCGTGGTGGCCGCAGCGGCGTGGCTGCTGTGGTTTTTCAGCGCGCTGTTCATCTACCTCCTCGTGGGCGTGCTGCTGGCCTACCTCGTGCAGCCGCTCGTGACGTGGTTCGAGGGGCTGGGGCTGGCGCGCATCCCCGCCATTGTCGCCACGTTCGCCGTCGTGGTCGGGGTGCTGGTGCTGGTGGTGCGCTACACGGTGCCGTTCGTGAGCGCGCAGTTCGCGGCGCTCTCGGCCCAGCTCACCGTCGAGCGTGTGCGCGACGTGCTCGGCACGCTCGAACCGCGCCTGCCGCTGGTACGGCCCGGCACCCTCGCCGATGCGCTCGAACGCGCCATCGTATCGCTCACCCGCGAGGAGCGCCTTTCGTCGATGGCCTCGTCCGTCATGGCCGTGCTGGCCGACGTGCTGTACGCGATCCTCGTCGTCCCCTTCGTGACGTTTTTTGTGCTGCGCGACGGCCCGCGCATCCGCCGGGGGATGCTGCGGTTGGTGCCCAACCGCTACTTCGAGCCTACCCTCGCGCTCGTCGAGAAGGTCGAGGCCAACCTCGGGCGCTACCTCAAAGGCTTGCTGGCGCAGTGCCTCGCCGTGGCCACCGTGGCCACCATCATGCTGCACGTCGTGGGGCTGGATAACGCGACGGCGGTGGGCATCTTCACCGGGCTCGCCAACACGATCCCGTATTTCGGGCCGCTCGTGGGCCTCGCGGCGGGCAGCGTCGTCGGCATCGTGCAGACGGGCGACTTCACGCTCGTGCCGGGCGTCTTCCTTGCGATGGCGGTCACGCAGATTTCGGACAACGTGTTGTTTCAGCCCTTTATCTTCTCCCGCGCCGCCCGCGCGCACCCGCTGTTCATCCTGTTCGTCGTCCTCATCGGCGCGCAACTGGCGGGCATCGTCGGGATGCTCGTCGCCATCCCCGTGAGCACCATCCTGCGCGTGACACTCCAGCAGGTGCTCTGGAGCTTCCGCCACTACCGACTCCTCCGTCCCGCGTGACGCCGCGATCCTTTTTCTCTCGTTTCGATGCCGGATTCATCGCGCTGGCGCTTGTGGCGCTGGCGGCGTTCGCGTGGCTGATGCCGCGCCAGCACCCGGACGCGCTGCTCGACTACTCGGGCCGCGAGCAGGCCGTCGATGCTGCCCGCGCCTTTCTCGAAGAAGCCGGTTTCGCCCTGCCCGCGGGCACGCCGCTCCGGGTCAACCTGCGGCGCAACTTCGCGCTGCTCGACTCGCTCCAGCGCGCGATGGGCCGCCCGATGCCCTCGCGTTTCTTCAGACCGCGGAGGCGCGGCGGCTGGGCGTGATGCACTGGCGGGTCGAGGCGAAGCAACCCGGCGAAGAGGCCGTCGCCGTCGTCAAAGTGACGGAGGAAGGGCAGGTGTTCAGTCTCGACATCATCGACGCCGAGGCGCTCGAGAAGACCGCGATTCCACCGGGGGAGCACGATGCGTTCAGCGCCCGCCTCGACTCGATCTCGCGGGCGACGGATGCAAGCATCCAGTTGCTTTTCGGACGCCCACACATAGAGCGCGTGGTGGCGCGGACGGCGCTCGCCGGGCGTGGCCTCCGCCTCGATTCCACCGCGCACCCGCCGGGACGCAACGTGGCTTACCTCGGTGGGGGGCGCGTGGCCGACCGCGACGTGACGGCCACGCTCACCTTCGACGAAGACGGGCGGCTGCTCGAACTCGAACCGTCGTACGCCGCCGCGCCCGCCGCCGAGCACTCCACGACGTGGCTGACGGTGCTGGCGCTGGCCACGTACGTGCTGGGCATCGTGGCGGTGCTCATCGCGTTTTTCAAGCGCCTCAGCGACCGGCTCGTGGACATGAAGGCCGCCGTCCGCGATGCGCTGTGGATGGCGCTGGCCGGGACGGTGTGGATCGTCATGTCGTCGTCGCGCTCCATTCTGGAGATGTACCCGAACAGCGTGACGGGCTACGGCATCATCGTCTTCAACGCCACCATCGTTTCGCTGGGCGTGGCGTTCATGGCGTTTGCGGCCTCGGGAGCGTCGGAGTCGGTGGCGCGGCCCGTGTGGCCGGACCGCCTCGCGTCGCTGTCGCTCGTGCGGAACGGGTTCTGGTACGATGCCCGTGTGGGCAGCGCGTTCGTGCGCGGCCTCGCGGGGGGCGGCGTGGCCGTGGGCGCGCTCGCCGTGGCGCTGTCGCTCGCGCCGCACGTCCAGCTTTACCTGGGCACGGGCGCGAGCGGCCAGAGCGCCGACGAGGTCGCGCTTTCGACGGGCCCGTGGCTGCTGGCCTTCCACTCGCTGATCGCCTTTATCCAGGTCTACATCGTGCTGATGGCGCTGGGCGCGGGCCTGCACCGGAAGCTGGGGGCGTGGGCGCTCGTGCTCGCCGGGCTGGTGCTGCTGCCGATGCAACTCGTCGTCATCACCGCCACGCCGCTGTCGATGCTCGCGCTGCACGCCATCCCCGTGGCCCTGGCTGTCGTGCTCTTCTACCGCCACGACGCCCTCACGGCGCTGGTGATGCTCGCCGCCTACGGCACGCTGTGGGACAGCGCGTACCTGTGGCTGTCGCACGCCAACCCGAGCCGGACGGGTGGCCTGGTGGTGCTGGGCGTGCTGGTGCTGCTCTTCGTCGCCGGGCTGGTGGGGATGCTGCGCGGAAAGACGGTGCGGGAGGATCGGATGCTCGTGCCCTCCTACATCCGCGAGCGGCAGCACGAGGCGCGCATCGAGCGCGAGTTGGAGATCGCCCACACCGTGCAGATGAGCTTCCTGCCGCGCGCGATGCCGCAGGTACCCGGCCTCGACGTGGCCGGGCTATGCCTGCCCGCGATGGAGGTGGGCGGCGACTACTACGACTTCATCGAGTTGGGCGACGGACGCCTCGCTGTCGTCATCGGGGACGTGAGCGGCAAGGGCATTCAGGCGGCGTTCTTCATGACGCTCGTCAAGGGCGTCGTCCGCACGCTGGCGCGCGAGGGGCGCGATCCCGGCGAAGTCCTCAGCAGGGCCAACCGCGTGTTTTTCGAGAGCGCACCGCGCGGCACGTTCATCTCGATGATCTATGGCGTCGTCGATGTCAGGGCGCGTACGTTCACCTTTGCCCGTGCTGGCCACAACCCCGTCATCCTGCGCCGCGCCCCGTCGCAGCAGGCCGACATTCTCCAGCCACCGGGTATGGCCCTCGGTCTCGACGCCGGGCCGCGCTTCGACGCCTCGCTGCGGGTGGAAACGCTCGGCCTGTCGGTCGGCGACATGCTCGTGTTCTACACCGACGGCTTCTCCGAAGCCATGAATCTCGACCGCGCCCTCTACGGCGACGACACGCTGGCCGCCGAGGCGAGCAAATCCCATGGCGCGGCCCGCCACACCCTCGACGCGCTCACCCACGGCGTCAGCGCCTTCATGAACGGTGCGAGCCAGCACGACGACATGACGATGATCGTGCTGAAGCTGGTAGGGTAGGTTGGTTTTGCCCGTCTTCGCTTCGCTGTTGGTGGGTAGTTCCGCTCGCTTCGCCTCGCTCAACACTCCACCTCCCTCATGCTTTCCTCTGCGCTCGATTACCTCCGCACCCGCACCGACCGCGTCCCGGAAACCGCGCTGGTGCTGGGCTCAGGCCTCGGCGCGCTTGCCGAGGCGGCTGAGAATGCCGTCGTCGTCGAGACGGCATCCATCCCCGGCTATCCACGCGCCACCGTCAGCGGGCACGCGGGGCGGCTCGTCTTCGGCACGCTCGAAGGCAAAGAGGTGCTGTTCGTGCAGGGGCGTGTGCATTTTTACGAAGGCCACGGGCTGGCGGCGACGCGCTTTCCCATCCAGCTTGCCCACGCCCTCGGCGCGCGGCGCGTGCTGCTCACCAACGCGGCGGGCGGCATCCACCCGCTCTTCGATCCCGGCACGCTGATGCTCATCGACAGCCACCTCAACCTCACGGGGCAGTCGCCGCTGGCGGGTGTGGACGGCGACGAGCACCCGCGCACCCGCGACGTGTACAGCCGCGCGTGGATGGAACACGCCGAGGCGGCGGCGCTGCGGCTGGGCATCCCCCTCAAACGCGGCGTCTACCTGTGGACGGCGGGGCCATCGTACGAGACGAAGGCCGAGATCCGCATGATGGCGCGCATCGGGGCCGACGCCGTCGGCATGAGCACCGTCCCCGAGGCGCTCCAGGCCGCCCACCTCGGCATGGATGTGCTCGGCCTCTCGACGATCACCAACAAGGCCGCTGGCCTCGGCCACGCCACGCTCGACCACGCCGAGGTGCTGGAAGTCGGGCAGCGCGTGCGGGCGCACCTCGAAGCGCTCGTGCGGGCGGTGGTGTAGCGCCGCGCCAGGCCCCACGGCCAACCTCGCCGCTCCGAAATCACGACTTTCCTACAGCTCGCTTTCGTCGCGCCAGCGGACGAGGCGCCAGGCGGCGGACGTGTCGGCGCGGGTGAGGAGGAAGTTCACGTTGCCGTCGCCGCGGAAGGTGTCGCCGCCCTGGAGCGTGATCGTCAGGTCGAACGAGCGGACGATCTGCGCCTGGAGCGGCGGCGTGGCCACGTCGCGCACGAGCACCTGATTCCACCGGAGCTGGATGAGGTCGCTGCCCGCGAACAAGCGCCGCGTCGATTCCAGGTCCTGCGCGTAGCCCCATGCCCGCTCCACCTGCGCGTCGAAGTCGTAATAGACGAACGTGAACGACGAGTCGAGAAGGGGTTCGTAGAGCGCGATGTCGCGCAGTTCGTAGGCCGTCTGGAAGGCGGTGAAAAAGCCGTCGAGGGTGGTCGGGTCGCCGAGGAGGGTGCCGAAGGGATCACCGTCGTCGAGGGCGGGGGCGAAGGGGTTGCACGCGGCGATGCCGAGCAGGACCAGCAGGGCGAGCGGAAGCATTCCCCTCGCCCCAACCCGTCCGAGGGGAGAGGGGGGCGAGTAAGCGGAAGACGCTTGCCACACGGCAATAGCGCGACAGGTTCTGAGATCACTGGATGAAGGCGGCTTTGAGGTCGCTCCACGACGGCGCGTTGCCCAGCGACTCGTCGATCCAGCTGCTGAGGTACCACAGGCCGTCGTCGGCACGGGTGATCGTCCAGCGCAGGCGACCCTGCACGGTCGTCGGCGCATCCGGGCGGCGGTGCGGCACGGTGAGCACGTACGAGGCGTCGAGCACGTAGCGGTCTTCGGTCACCTCGGGCGTGCCCACGTCGGCGAGGCGCAGCGTGTAGCGCGCCCCCGGTTGCGCCGCCGCCACGAGCGTGCGGAAATACGACTCCTCTTCGGCCATGCTCCACGTGCTCCAGAAGGCGTCGCGGGCCAGCGCCGTGGGCGTCGGCGTGAAGGTGAAGCCCGTGCCCAGCGAGCGCCGGTAGGCCGTCGTGTTGAGCGCGTCGAAGCTCTGCGTCAGGTTCTCGACGACGAGGTCGGGCGTGTCGGGCTGCACGAACGGGCCCGCTCCTTCGAGCGGATCTTCGGGCGTGCGCGGCGCGAACAGGTCGCAGCCCGCACCCAGCAGCAGCATCAGCAGGCAGAGGGCGCGCATGGCGTCAACATAGAGAGCGGGCGTTCAGGCCGGTTCCGCAGAGGCGAGAAAGTCTGCCAGCGCCTCCTCGGGCGAGCGCGTGCCCTCGACGAACGAGAGCGCCTTCAACAGAACGGCTTCGAGCAGCGCATCGGGGCACGAGGCGCCCGCCGTCAGCACCACGTCGAACGGGCGCTTCTCGGGCAACCAGCCGGATGTTTGCAGGTGCGCTTTCGCCCGGTAGTCGAAGTGCTGGATCTCGTCGGCAGAAAGCAGGTCGCGCGACGACGAGACGAAGAACGTCGGCATCCGCACCTCGCACAGTTCGACGAGGTGGCTCGTGTTGGACGAGTTGAAGCCGCCGACGACGAGCGCCAGGTCGCCGCCGCTTTCGATGAGCGCCTGCGTGGCCGTCTGGTTCTCGTTGGTGGCGTAGCACAGCGTGTCGGACGTGTCGGCAAAGTGTGCGTCGAGGGCGTCCGGCCCGTGGAGGTCGAGCATCGTCTGGCGCAGCAGCGCGGCGATGGCGGCGGTTTCGGTGGCCAGCATCGTCGTCTGGTTCACCACACCGATGCGGCCGAGGTCGCGCGCCGGGTCGAAACCGTCGGAGAGGCGGTCGGCGAAGCGTTCGAGAAAGAAGGCGTGCGAACGCGTCCCCCGGATCACGTCGGCCACGAGCCGCGCTTCTTCGAGGTCGCGCACGACCACGACGGGCGCTTCCTGGCGGGCGTGCGAGAACGTGGCGCGCGTCTCCTCGTGGTAGCGCTTGCCGTGCAGCACAATGGTGTACGCCTTGCGTCCGATCTGCGTGCTCTTTTTCCACACCTTCTCGACGAACGGGCACGTCGTGTTCCACCGCAGCGGGTCGATGCCCTGCGCGCGCAGACGCTCCTCGACTTCGAGCGTCGTCCCGAACGCGGGCACGATCACGACGTCGTCCGGCCCGAGCGTGTCGAAGGGAATGAGTTGCTCGCCCTGGGTGGTGCGGAGAAACTGCACGCCGCGCTTTCGCAGGTCGTCGTTGACGTGCGGGTTGTGGATCATCTCCGACAGCAGGAAGATGCGCTGGTCGGGGTGCGCCTCGATGGCGTGGTAGGCGATGTCGATGGCGTTCTCGACTCCGTAGCAGAAGCCGAAGTGGCGGGCGATCTTGACGCGCACCGGCCCGAAATCGAGTACGCTGGGCGCGAGGTCGCGCTTGCGCGGATCGGTGGTGCGGCGGGTCTCCTTGACCTGCGCGATGAGGTCGCTCTGGTAGAAAACGGGGACGTCGAACTGGCGCATGGGCACGGGGACTGAGATGCCGCGCCAACGCCGCCCTGGAGGGCAGGTTCAGCGCGGGACGAGCGGGCGGGCCCGGCGGTTTGGCGGCAGAGGCATGGCCGCCACCGGAGCCGAGGGCAGTGTCACGGTGAACACGCTGCCCTCGCCGGGCGTGCTCTCGACGCCGATGGTGCCGTTCATGCGCTCGACGAGTTCGCGGGTGAGGTAGAGGCCAAGCCCCGTCCCGGACTGCGTCTGCGCGTAGGTCCGTGCCTCCTGCGAAAAGCGGTCGAAGAGGTAGGGCAGGAACTCGGGCGAGATGCCCACGCCCGTGTCCTCGACGGAAAACACGACGGCGTCGCGGTCACCGAGGCGGCCCCCTGCAACACGGAGGCGTACCGCGCCGCGCTCGGTAAACTTGATGGCGTTGGCCACCAGGTTGAGCAGCACCTGCCGCAGCCGCATGGGATCTGCGATCAGCATCGCGCCGTCGTCGAGGTCAGCCTGCACGTCGAGCGTCAGGTTTTTCTCGCGCGCCAGCGGGTAGAGGTGCGTACCCACCTCGCGCGCGGCGGCGCTGGCGGCCACAGCAGTCGGGTGGAGGTCGAACCGCCCGGCTTCGATGCGCGAGAGGTCGAGCAGGTCGTTGATGAGGTGCAGCAGCCGGTCGCCGCTGGCCTGGATGGAGTGGAGAAACTCGCGGTGGTGCGGCGGCAGCTGCGGCCCCACCTCGTCGTCGAGCAGGTGGGCGTAACCCATCATCGAGGCCAGCGGCGTACGGAGTTCGTGCGAGACGGCGGCCACGAACTGGCTCCGGGCGAGGTAGGCCACCTGGGCGGCTTTCGAAGCTTCCTGGACTTCGAGCGACCGCTGCTCGACCTGCCGCGTGAGGTCGGTGTTGGCTTCTTCCGCCCGACGGGCGTCGCGCAGGCGCACGGTCACGTAGGCGGTGCAGAAGACCACGAAGAAGACCGCATAGCCGTGACTCAACAGGTAGACGCGGTAGGGGAGCAGGCTCGTGGTGACGAGGAAGTCGTGCAGGCCCACGAGGGCAAGTCCGGCGAACGAGAGCGCGAAGAGGGGCGCGAGGGGGTAGCGCACGTACAGCACCTCCCCCGAGAGCAGGAGCATCAGACCCAGCAGCATCAGAAACACCAGCGAGGACGGCAGCAGCAGCGCGCCCACGACGGTAGTGGGCGCAAAGATCACGGCCGCCGTGGAGGCTACGCTCGTCGCCAGCCCAATGGCGGCGGCACACGTGTTGAGGCGGCGGAGCGCGAGGGGCAGCACGCGGGCACGCGGGTTTCTCGGGTGAGGCGCGCGGTGCAGCGCGTCGGCAGGCGGCGTGCGCCAGAGGGCGTGCCACGGTGCGAAGGCCCACGGCATGGCCGTCCACAGCAGGAACGCCGTGGCACCGGGCAGCGCGAGAGCGGTGAAGATCTCCAGCACCACGCGCGTGTCGAACGGCAACGCGGCGAGGTATTCGAGCAGCCCCGATTGCGCCAGCGTGCGCGTGGCCGCCAGGAAGGCCAGCAGCGCGAGCGCCAGCACCGCCGGTTCCGCTGCGTTTTGCAACCACGCCAGCAGCGCCACGACGCCCAGCGCCAGGAAGAAGCCCGTCAGGGCAATTGTGGTGGCCACACGCCACAGCACGACGCGCTCGATCTGCTGGCGCGTGCCCACGTGGATGGCGTGGAATGGTCCGCCACGCGGGTAGCCCACGTTGGAAATCTGCCAGACGAGCGTGAACGACTGCGCGTCGGGGAAGGCGAACACGACCGGCTTGCGGCTCAACACCACGTCGTCCGCGCGGTCGGATACGGTGCCGCTCTGCGCCAGCATCTGCGCCTCTCCCGAGGGAAACACCACCCACAGGCGGTGCGCGTTGTTGGTGTGCTGGAGCGCCGCGTACAGGGGAGGCCCCACCGTGTGGAGGCGCACGGGCAGCCGGTACGAAACACTGCCCTGATCCGGGAAGCCCTGCTGCACGAACGTATCGCGGATGTCCACAGGGGTCCACGCACCGGGCGTGCCGGCAACGCCGAGCGCGCCCTCGATACCGGGGCGGGCGCTCCACCCGCTCGTGAGCGCGATGGGGCCATCGGCGAGCCGCGCCTCGGTGATCTCGGCACCGCTGACGAGGGCCTGTGACGCGGGCCTGGGCGCGCAGCCGGTCGCCAGAAGCGCCAGCAGGACGAACAGCCTGCCGAGGGTAGAACTGAAAAGCGTGGTAACGATGACGACGTCCGCTGTGGTGGAAGGTGGACGAATGCCAAAGATACTACGCCGTGCGAAGAACGTGCGAATGTGGCGAGCAGGATTCGTCGAGGGCTCCACCCGGCTCCGGCTCCCGCAAGCGGGGCAGCCTACTGTGTTTGTTGGTGGTTGGATGGTTGGCTACCCGACTCGATGTCCGACCCCATTATCTCAATCAACCCAACCAACCCCCCCTCTCACATCCGATGGCTCACGCGCGGCAGCCACTCGCGCCGCCAGGCATCGAAGCGCTCTTCGCGCAGCGCCTGCCGCATCTCGTCCATCAGCCAGAGGTAGAAGCCCAGGTTCTGCAGCGACGCGAGGCGCAGGCCGAGGAGTTCGTTCGCCACGAAAAGATGGCGGACGTACGCCTTCGTGAACGCCTGCGATGCGTAGCGGTCGAGGCCGGGGTCGAGCGGCGAGAAATCAGCCTGCCACTTCTTGTTGCGGATGTTCACGATGCCTTCGGTCGTGAAGAGCATCCCGTTGCGCCCGTTGCGCGTCGGCATCACGCAGTCGAACATATCGACGCCGCGCGCGACGTTTTCGATGAGGTTGGCGGGCGTGCCCACGCCCATGAGGTAGCGTGGCTTGCGCGCGGGCAGGACGGCGTTGACCACCTCGACCATCGCGTACATGTCTTCGGCGCTCTCGCCCACCGACAGCCCACCGATGGCGTAGCCGGGAAAATCGAGGTCCACGAGCGCTCGCGCCGACGCCCGCCGCACGTCGGGATACGTCACGCCCTGCACGATGCCGAAGAGCGCCTGCTCGTATCCGTAGCGCGGCGCGGTCCGGTCGAAGTGTGCGCGGGCGCGCTCGGCCCAGCGCAGCGTCAGCGCGTTCGACGACCGCGCGTACGCTTCGTCGGAGGTACCGGGCGGGCACTCGTCGAGCACCATCATGATGTCGGAGCCGATGAGGCGCTGCGTATCCACGACGTTTTCGGGCGTGAACAGGTGGTACGAGCCGTCAATGTGGCTCTGGAAGCGCACGCCCTCTTCGGTGAGCTTGCGCCGCTCGGCGAGCGAAAACACCTGAAAGCCGCCCGAGTCGGTCAGGATGGGGCCGTCCCAGCCCATGAAGCGGTGCAGTCCGCCCGCCTGTTCGAGCAGAGGGGTGCCGGGCCGCAGGAACAGGTGGTACGTATTGCCGAGGATGATCTGTGCCTGCACGTCAGCGCGCAGTTCCGCAGGCGAGACGCCCTTGACGCTGCCCACCGTGCCTACGGGCATGAAGATGGGCGTCTCGATGACGCCGTGCGCCGTTTCGAGCCGCCCCAGGCGGGCGTCGGTAGCGACGTCGGTGTGGAGGAGGGTGAAGGGCACGGGGAGATGGGTTAATGGCATGGAGTGTATCCCGCCACGCGAGACGCCCCTCTGGTTGGTCGGGTTGACTGAGTGGGGGCACCAAAACCAACCATCACCCGCCAGCAGCCTTCAGGGCGTGTCGTCGCCGTCCGGTGTGGGGTCGGCGTCAGACTCGGCGTAGCTCGGCGTCGGTAATTTCCGGCACCTCGTCGGTGCGCGAGAACGTGGTAAAGGTGGTGAACGCCGGGCGGATGGTGGAGGTGTCGTCCTCGAACTGCTTCAGGTCGAGCGTCATCTCTTCGCGGTACGTCTTGTAGAACGTCATCAGCAGCGCCGTCAGCGGCACGGCGATGAAGAGGCCGAAGACGCCCATGAAGAAGCCGAAGACGAACAGCGACAGGATGATGAGCACGGGATGCAGGCCCACCTGGTTGCTCAGGATGGTGGGCGAGAGGATGCTGCCTTCGAGCAGCGACTGCCCCAGCAGTACGGCCACCACCACGATGAGGTCTTTGAGCATCGGGTCGCCGAAGATGAGCGCGACGGCCACGCCGAGGATCATCGTCACGAGCGCGCCGATGTTGGGGATGAGACTGAGCAGCCCCGCCACCAGTCCCATCAACACGGCGAAGGGAAAGCCGAAGATGCTCAGCAGCACCGCGATGTTGAAGGCGGCGATGGCGGCGATGATGAGCTGGCCGCGCAGGTAGCTGCCCACGATGCCCCCGGCGCGCACGAGGTAGTCGCGCCGCCCGTCGAGGGTGGGGAAGACCTCGATCACGCGGCGCGTGATGAAGGGGTAATCCTTGAGCAGGTAGTAGAGCACCACCGGCAGCACGGTCAGCAGCGTCAGCGTGCCCAGCAGCGCCCCCACCTGCGCCAGCAGCCCGTTGATGAGTGTCGGCAGCGAACCCGTCGCGTTGGTGGCCATCGTCTGCACGCTCGCGGCGATCTGCGTCACCAACTCGTTGCCCTCGATCAGCCCGTTCTGGTCCAGTTTGGCGACGAGGGGCGACGAGGCCACCCACTCCTGCGCGCGTGGCACGAGGTCTACCAGGCGTGCGCCAAAGGCTCCGATTTCGGAGACGAGGCGGGGCACGAGCAGCACCACCAGTAGCGTCAGCAGACCCAGCACGAGCACCACGAAGCCGAGCGCCGACAGCCAGCGTGGCAGGGCGAAGCGGCGGCGCAGCCACGACACCGCCGGCTCCAGCAGGTACGCCAGCAGGTACACGATGGCGAACGGCACCAGAATGCCCGCGAGTTGCCGGATGGCCCACAACAGGAACAGCAGCCCGCCCGAAACCAGAATGGCACGCCCGGCAACCATCTTGCGTAGCGGCCAGAGCAGCAGCGCCCCCGCGCCCGCGATCAGCGGCGGGGTGATGAACACCCCTTCGCCCACCGGCGTGTGCATCTCGTAGAGCATCACCAGAAACAGCGCCAGGCCGCCGGCCGCCAGCACGGTTTCGAGCGCCACGCGGCGCGTCGAGGGCGAGTGGTCTTCAGGTTGCAGGTTCACGGGAACGGGGGGAGGTCGGAGGTCGGAGCGCGGAAGTTAGAGCGTAGAAGTAGCAGCGCACTGCGCCTACCTCCACGCCTGCCGTAGCTCCCCACGCTACTGCCCGGGCGGCACGACGAGCGAATCGGGGGCGGCGGCGCGCAGCGAGGCTTCGAGGGCGCGCAGGCGCTGCTCCCACTCGTAGAGTTTGCGCCGCTCCTCCTCGATCTCGCGGTGCGAGGCCCGGATGGCCTGTTCGCGGATCTCGAACGGTGCCTGCTCCACGTAGCCGCGCTCCTCGAAATAACGCTTGAAGAGGAAGTTGGTCTTGGCCGCCTCGGTGAGTTCGGCTACCCGGAAGGCCGCCACGGCTCCCCACGCCGTCATCTCCTCCGTGTTGCGCGTCACGCTGCGGATGTCGCCCGTGATGGTGAGGAGCGTGTCGGAGGCGCGCAGAAACGTGTTGTAGAGTTCGTCGTCGTTGAGCAGCAGTGCCAGCGAGCCGTCGCCGCTGTTGATCTTCGAGAAGATCGAGTCCACGCCCACCGTCGTCTCCTGCGCGATGGCGACGAGCCGGGAGGCATCTTCGCCCAGCCGCTCCATGAGCGCGCCCGTCCGGTTGGCCGTTTGCACGAGCGACGTGTAGAGCGCCGGGTCGTAGAGAAAACGCCCGATGGTGCCCTCGCCGTTGCGGACGTCCTGCATGATGAGTTCGAGCGTCTCTGCCGCCTGGTTGAACCGCTGGACCGACGAGAGCGCCCGCTCCGTCACCGTCGTGATCGAGAAAGGCTCGATGCCGGGCAGTTCGCCGTTCTCGGGCAGCGGGTCCGAGTCCGGGTCGCCCGAGATGAGCGTGATGATCATGTTGCCCACGAGCCCGTCCGTCTCCACCTGCGCCTGGGTACTGTAGCGGATGAGGTGGCGCACTTCGCTCTTGACTGCCATCTCGACGACGATCTTGCCGCCGGGCCGCTCGGGCAGCCGGATTTCCTCGACGCGCCCCACGTTCACGCCCTGGTACTGCACCGAGGCGCCGGGCAAGAGGCCCGCGACGTTGTAAAAGGTGGACTTCATCTGGAAGGTACCTGACAGCAAAAACGTCTGCTGCGCGAGGATGAAGAGCGCCGCCATGAACAGCGCGAGGCCGGCCAGAACCAGAAGCCCTACACGTGCCTGTCGAGACATACCGGGGAGGAGTTGAAAAGAGGGAAAAGGCGGGTCGCGGGGCGGCTCACGCGTTGGAAGGAGCGTCGGCGGCGAGGATGTCGGCTCCGAAGAAGCTGCGGACGTAGGCGTCGTCGGCGTTCCGCACCTCGTCGATGGTGCCCTCGGCGACAAAACGCCCGTCGTTGAGAAAATACACGTAATCGGCGATCATCTCGGCGCACAGCAGGTCGTGCGTGATGGCAATCGACGTGATGCCACGCTCGTCGCGCAGCCGGATGATGAGTTCGGACACCGAGCGGACGGAGATGGGGTCGAGGCCCGTCGTGGGCTCGTCGTAGAGCATCACGTCGGGTTCGAGGATGATCGAGCGCGCCAGCCCGATGCGCTTTTTCTGGCCACCGGACAACTCGGACGGGTACTGGCCGCCGGTGTCTTCGAGGTTCACCCACCTCAGCAGCTCCTCGATGCGCGCCCGCCGCTCGTCCTCGTCCATGTCGGTGTGGCGTTCGAGAATGAAGCTCATGTTCTCGAAGACGGTCATCGAGTCGAATAGCGCGCCGCCCTGAAAGAGGTAGCCGATTCTGAGGCGCAGCTTGTCCATCGCGTCCTGACCGAGTTCGTCCACGCGCTGGCCCAGGACCCAGATCTCGCCCTCGTCGGGCTTGAGCAGTTGCACGACGTGCTTGATGGTGACGCTCTTGCCCGTGCCCGAGCCGCCCATCACGACGGCCGATTTGCCCTTGGGAATAGACATCGAAACGCCTTCGAGCACGCGTTTGTCGCCGAAGCCTTTATGCAGGTCGCGGAACTCGATGGCGACGTCGTCGGGTGGGGGGCCGGAGCCGACGGGCTGCGGGGAAGGGAAGGAGGGGTCGTGGGGCATGGTTCAGCCGGAAACGTCACCGAAGATCGTCAGCGAAATGCGGACCACCATCACGTCGGCCAGCAGCACCAGCAGCGACGAGATCACGACCGACTGCATGGCCGCCTGCCCCACCTCGCGCGTGCCGCCGCGCACGTTGTAGCCCAGGTACGAACTCACGATGCCCACGATAAAGCCGAAGATGGCCGTCTTGCCCGTGTCCACGGTCAGGTCTGACAGGCGCAGCGACTCGAAGGCAGTGGAGATGAAGACGCGGTAGTCCATGCCCGACGAGAGCAGGCTTTCGAGGTAGCCGCCGAACATGGCGATGCAGTCTGTCCAGATCGTCAGGATGGGGAAGACGATCACACACGCCAGCACACGCGTGATGACGAGGTAGTGGAACGGTTTGAGGGCCGCCACTTCGAGGGCGTCGATCTGCTCCGTCACGCGCATCGACCCGATCTCGGCCCCGATGCCCGCGCCCAGCCGCCCGGCCAGCACGAGGCTCGTGATCACCGGCCCGATCTCCTTGAAGATCGACAGCGACAGCATACTCGGCAGCACCGCCTCGGCGCCGAAGCGGGCGAGCGTGCCCCGGCTCTGCATCGCCATCACGACGCCGATCGAGATGCCCGTCACGGCCGTGAGCACGAAGCTCTTGGTGCCCGCCTCGTCCATCTGCCGGATGAGCTCGCGGAACTCGAACGGAGGCCGCCAGAAGCGCTTGAAAAACTCGACCACAAACCCCCACAGCTCGCCCGTGCGGACGAGCATCTCGTGCAGGAACGAGGACGAGCCGGGCGACGAACGGAAACCCATGCGGATCGGAGAAGAGAGGGAGGAAGGGACGCGAGCGCAGCCTCTACGATACGGCACGCTGCAAACGTGGGCGGCATGGCACCCGCAGCGGTTGTGTTACGTGTTGCACACGCCTTCGCTTCCCACCACAGGCTCCGTGTACGTCCGCAAGACCCGAACGCAGAAACGGCCCGGAATCGCTGCATTTGCATGATTCCGGGCCGTTTTGGGGAGTGGAGCTAAGGAGATTCGAACTCCTGACCTCTGCAGTGCGATTGCAGCGCTCTACCAACTGAGCTATAGCCCCAGACGCGCAAAACTACACCGGATGCCCGCCGCAGGGCAAGCGGCCTCCGTGCCGACGCTGTGAAGAAATCTTGCCATGAAGGCGAAAGCCGGGCTACCCCTCTTGGAGGCAGCCCGGCTCTCACCCTACGTAGCGCGCAAGCTCAGGATGGTGCGTTAGGGATGATGAGATCCATGGATCCCATCGTGACCTGCGCTACGTGGCCTCCACGTTGCACGTCGGGAGCGACGTAGGTTTTCCGCGATGGGATTGGCCTGTCGCTCGGCGGATAGGGAATCGTGTTCATGATCGTGTGTCGTTTGGAAGGCAAGAGGAAATGCCTCAGCGGGCGAGTGTCATCGTGCGCGAGAGCGTGCGCCCGGTGGTCGTGAGGCGGTAGACGTACAGGCCCGTCGGCAGCGATGCCGCGTCGAGGAGGGCAGTGTGCCAGCCGGCCTCGACCTGCCCGTCGGCCAGGCGGGCGACCTCGCGGCCCAGCACGTCGTAGACCATCAGCGTGACGTGCCCGGCCTCCGGCAGCGAGAACCGGATGGCGGTTTCACCGGCGAACGGGTTGGGCTGGTTTGCTTCGAGCGTCAGCACCACCGCCTCGTCCGGCGAGAGGCCCGTGATCGTGAAGTCCGGGTCGACGTCCACGGTGCGCTGGCAGGTGTCCATCAGTTCGAGGAAGAACGCGACGTGCGTACCGGCAGCCCCCGGCGTGACGGGGAAGTAGGCCATCATTGGTTCGCTGCCACCTGCGAACATGAACGTGTCACCCACGCGCGAGACGCCCGGCAGCGGTGTGCCGCTCTCTTTGTCGGTTTCGGGGTCTCCAATGTTCAGGTTCGTCGTGTTGTAGAACCGCGCCTTTGTCAGCCCCTGGGGCGCGTTGGCGACGATAAACGCCCGCGTGCCCGCTGCGTTGAGCACGTAGCCACCGGCGTACGATGGCATCGTCGCCGGGTCGGTGCAGCCATTTTGCGGCTGCGCTGAGACGGTGAGGTCGAAGAGCACCGGGCTCGTCCCATCCGACGCTGCGAGCAGCGTCGTCCTGACCTGAATAAAGCGGCCCATCACGCCCGGCGATCCGCCGTTCGAGACGGCCATGTAGGTTTCAGCGCCCAGGCCCGCCTGCGTGTCCGCGGCGCGGGCTTCGACCACGAGCGAGCTGCCCCCCAGCGTGCTCGCGTTCCAGCTGATCAACGACCACATCTTGCCAGGGTCGGTGCCGTCCAGCGTTACCGTCCACGACCCCTGCGGAGCGGTGCTGTTGAAAAGCTGCGCCCCCGTCATGTCGCTGTAGTTGTAGGGAAAAGGCAGGGGACGGCCTGGCGTGGAGGGAAAGTTGACCGTCAGGTCTACCTGACCAACCGGCGTCACGCCGTCCGCACCGAGCGGGCCGAGCGTGGGGTCGATACGGGTGGCGGTGTTCGCAGAGCGGTTGGCGCTCCAGATCTTGCCGTCGGCATCGACCGAGATGCCGGTGCTGCCAGCCCCCGTCGGGTTGGGCACATTGCCGACGAACGTGCCGTCGTTCTTCAGGTGACCGATGGTGCAGCCCGCGCCTCCGCAGTTGAGCGAAGAACTGATCCACACGTCCCCGTTGCCGTCTACCGCGAGGCCCTGCGAACCGGTCGAAGATCCGTTCGAGAAAGGTCCGAGAATCGTAGTGCCGTCGGGGCTGACTTTACGCACGTTCGCGCCAAACTCGTTGACCCAGAGCCATCCAGCCGGGTCAATAGCCAGCCCGTAGACCGGAACGTTGATGCATCTGGGGTTGACTCCCGCCACATCCGGGGCACTCGGGTCCCAGCGCAGCAAGCCCGTGCCGCCGCCGTTTGCCGACCATATGACGCCTGCATTGTCGATGAGACCCCCATATCCGCCACAGGAGAAGCCGGTTTTGAGGCTCGCCGCGTCGATGGCGCCCGTGGCCCCGTTGACGCGCACGAACCGGCGGCTGACATAGGATCCGACCCACAGGTTGTTGCTGGCGTCGATGCTCATGTGGCGCGTATCGCCAAAGGAGAGCGCGTCCGTGTCGGCATGGTGGAGAATGCACTCATCCGCTGCTGTCGCCACGTTTGACGGCGCAACACCCGGCCACGGCATCACATCGCCGTAGCCGGTCGAGGTCTCGATCGTCCCGTTGCCGTTGCGGTCGAAGCACTGGTTCAACTCGGCGAGCCCGACATGCGTCACGCCGCCTGAACCCCGGTGGCCCACCCACACGCTGCCGTCGATGGCGACCGTCGTGCGGGAGGATTCGCTGCAGCCGACATTATCAGCGATGGTGCGGTACTCACCCAGGATTGCCCCGGTCCGGGTGTCGACCTTCGCGATGGTGCAGCGCTGCGAGAGCGCCACCCAGATAAAGGGAAACGTGCCACTTGAGGTGTTCAGCTGTAACTGGTTGTTGTTGGGAGCATTGTGGTTGACGTTGACGAGGGTGCCTTCGTCGAAGTCCGCGTCGAGGGTGAAGGTGCGGCTCTGCGCCCAGGCCGTCGAGGCCAGCAGCAGGGACAGCACCACGAGGGTAGCGTGTCTCATGGATGTAGAGGGATGAGAGTGATGAGTACTCTCGCTACGAGACGAAGCCGTTCCTGCCCATCCAGCGTCGTTCCCTATACCTCTTCACGTACGCCCGGCGGACTCTTCTTGCAAACAACCGTGGTCCAACCGTGGCGCTCCTGAACTCAGGGAGCTTCGCAGATCAGACACGAGCCGTGAAGCGACCGGTACCAACAAAAAAGCCGGTGGCCGCGTCGGGTGCGTGAGGTGCTGAAGCAGCGTAGGTACGGCCCGGTTAACCTGCAAGCGCCTCCGGCGCATGTGGTGTGCGAAAGTTGTTACTCCTTCTGACCGGGGCGGCCCATTCACGGCGTGCAGTGCGCTGCCGAACCAAGCCTCCTTCCGAGCCGTTTACAGCCTTCTTCCGACGCGAACGCCCACTCACCCCATCTCGATATGTCTGCCCCCGGCACCAAAAACCTCCTCGGCGCGCGCGCCACGTTCGACACCGGCAGCGGCGACGGTTACCTCTACCGCCTCGACGCGCTCTCGAAAAACGGCTTCGGCGGTATCGACCGCCTCCCGTTCTCGATCAAAGTCCTCCTCGAATCGCTGTTGCGCGAGTGCGACGATTACCTCGTCTCGAAGGAAGACGTCGAGCGGCTCGCCGCGTACGATCCCACGGCCCCGGCCAAAGAGGAGATCCCGTTTCTGCCCGCGCGCGTGCTCTTGCAGGACTTTACCGGCGTGCCGGCCGTCGTGGACCTGGCGGCGATGCGGTCGGCGATGGCACGCCTCGGCGGCGATCCCAACGAGATCAACCCGCGCGTGCCCGTCGATCTCGTGATCGACCACTCGGTGATGGTGGACTATTTCGGTACGCCGGAGGCGCTGAGCCTGAACGCGGAGCTGGAATTCAAGCGCAACCGCGAGCGCTACGAGTTTCTGCGCTGGGGCCAGCAAGCGTTCGAGAACTTCTCCGTCGTGCCGCCCGCCTCCGGCATCTGCCACCAGGTCAACCTCGAATACCTCGCCCGCGCCGTGTGGTCGCGCCCCGAGGACGGGCTGGACGTGTTCTACCCCGATTCGCTCGTCGGCACGGACAGCCACACGACGATGATCAACGGGCTGGGCGTCGTCGGCTGGGGTGTGGGCGGCATCGAGGCCGAGGCCGTCATGCTGTCGCAGCCCATCTACATGCTGATGCCCGAGGTCGTCGGCTTCAAGCTCACCGGCGCGATGCCCGAGGGCGCGACGGCGACGGACCTGGTGCTGCGTGTGACGGAGATGCTGCGCCAGTACGGCGTCGTGGGCAAGTTCGTCGAGTTCTACGGCGTGGGCTTGTCGAAGCTCGCTGTGCCCGACCGCGCGACGATTGCCAACATGGCCCCCGAGTACGGCGCAACGATGGGCTTTTTCCCCGTCGATGACAACACGCTCGCCTACATGCGCCGCACGGGCCGCCCCGATTCGCTCCTGAAAACCGTCGAGCGCTACACCAAAGAGCAGGGCCTCTTCCGCACCGACGACACGCCCGACCCGCAGTTCGTGGACACGCTCGAACTCGACCTCTCGACCATCCAGCCGAGCGTCGCCGGGCCGAAGCGCCCGCAGGACCGCATTGCGCTGGGCGACGTGAAGCAGACCTTTGCCGCCTCGCTGCTCTCGCCCAACGGGCCGAAAGGCTTCGGCCTCAAAGCCGAGGACGTGACGAAGAGCGGACACTACAAAGACGAAGCGGGCAACGAACTCGACCTCCAGCACGGCGACGTGACGATTGCCGCCATCACCTCCTGCACCAATACGAGCAACCCGAGCGTGATGATCGGCGCGGGCCTCGTCGCCAAGAAAGCCGTCGAGCGCGGGCTGAAGGTCAAGCCGTACGTGAAGACGAGCCTCGCGCCCGGCAGCAAGGTCGTGACCGACTACCTGCACGCGGCGGGGCTGACGCCGTACCTCAACACGCTCGGCTTCAACCTCGTCGGCTACGGCTGCACGACGTGCATCGGCAACAGCGGCCCGCTGCCGGACGAAACCGTGGCGGCCATCAAAGAGGGCAACCTCGTCGTGGCGGGCGTGCTCTCGGGCAACCGCAACTTCGAGGGGCGCATCCACCAGCACGTGCAGGCCAACTTCCTGGCGTCGCCGCCGCTGGTCGTCGCCTACGCGCTCGCGGGGACGGTGGACATCGACCTCGCCAACGATTGCATCGGGCAGGATTCGAGCGGCAACGACGTGTATTTGCGCGACCTCTGGCCGACGGCGGAGGAGATCGCCAGAAAAGTCGAGGAGGCCATCACGCCCGAGATGTACCACGAGGAGTACAGCGGTATCGAAACGTCCAACGAGGCGTGGAACGCCATCGAGATCCCCGAGGGCTCGATCTACACGTGGAACAGCGCATCGACGTACATCCAGGAGCCGCCGTTCTTCACCGAGCTGACGAGCGAAGTCCCGTCTATCGCGCCCATCGAAGGCGCGAAAACGCTGCTGATCGCGGGCGACTCGACGACGACGGATCACATCTCGCCCGCCGGGGCCATCAAGCCGGATTCGCCTGCGGGCACGTACCTGATTTCCAACGGTGTGACGCCGCTGCACTTCAACTCGTACGGCTCGCGGCGCGGCAACCACGAGGTGATGATGCGCGGCACGTTCGCCAACATCCGCATCAAGAACCTGATGCTGCCCGGCACGGAAGGCGGCATCACGAAATACCTGCCCACGGGCGAGACGCTGCCCATCTACGACGCCTCGATGAAGTACCAGGCCGACGGCACGCCGCTCGTGGTGCTGGGCGGCAAGGATTACGGGATGGGGTCGAGCCGCGACTGGGCCGCGAAGGGGACGATTCTGCTGGGCGTCAAGGCCGTCATCGCCGCGTCGTTCGAGCGCATCCACCGCTCGAACCTCATCGGCATGGGGGTGCTGCCGCTCCAGTTCGCCGATGGCCAGGATGCGCAATCGCTCGGCTTCGACGGCACGGAGACGTTCTCGATTCCCGTCACCGAAAGCGTCAAACCGCGCCAGACGATCACCGTCACGGCCACGCGCGAAAACGGCGAAACCGTGACCTTCGACACCGTCTGCCGCCTCGACACGCCCGTCGAGGTCGATTACTACCGCCACGGCGGCATCCTGCACTACGTGCTGCGCGACTTCCTGAGCAAGTCGCAGCAGGGGGTGAATGCGTGATGTTCTCCTGACCCCTCGTTCGCTCTGCTCACGGTCCCCCTCACACGAGGGGGACCGTCCGAAAGGCGAGAAGGTCTGATGCCCGTTTCCATCCGTCCCTCCTCATGTCCGCGCCGCGCATCCAGCCCATCGGCTTCGGCCAACTCGACGTGCTGCGCCCGCTCAACAAGTCGATCTTCGACGAAGACCGCATCATCAACACATTCGAGCGAGAGGACTTGCTGATGTACCTCGCCTATGTGGATGACGTGCCGGTGGGCTTCAAGGTGGGCTACCGCGAAAACCGGTTTTCCTACTACTCGGCGAAGGGCGGCGTGCTCGAAAGCCACCGGCGCAAAGGCATCGCTCGGGCGCTGCTCTACGCGATGCAGGACGACGCCCGCGCGCTGGGCTACCAGCGCCTCACCTTCGACACGTTTCCCAACCGCGACCCCGGCATGACCATCCTGGCGCTGCACGAGGGCTTCAAACTCACGCGCGCGGACTTCAACAGCGCCTACCGCGATTACCGCCTGCGCTTCGAGAAGCCGCTGTGACGGGTACCATATCGCCGGGCCGAATCCGTAGGGACACCGCGGCACGCCCCTGCACATAAGCCATGCGTCAGGGCATCGGGCGCACTTCATTGCGCCCCTACGCTTCACGAACGCCGCGGCGGCAATGGGCGATCTTTGGGCCGTCTGCTCAGGGCAGCGATGCGCACAGGGTGCGATAAAGTGCCCCCCTACTCGACACTCGACATTCGCAACTCGATACTCCTATGTCCTGGTGGCAAGCCGCTGTTCTGGGCCTCGTGCAGGGGCTGGCTGAATTCCTGCCCATCTCGTCGTCCGGCCATCTGGTGCTGGGCGAGTACCTGCTCGGCCTCACGAACAGCGACGTGACGTTCGAGGTGTTCGTCCACTTCGGCACGGCGCTGTCGATCCTGACGGTGTACTGGAAACGCATCGTCCGCATCCTCGGCGATGCGTTCTCGGCGCTCACGAACGTCGGCGCGTGGAAAGAGGCGCTGCGGCCCGGCAGGATCGAAAAGGCACGAGGCGACACGATCACGTACGACGTGCCCGAGGCGTCGGGTGGGCCGGTGCCGTCGCTGCGCGTGGCGCTCTACGTGCTCATCACGATGGTGCCCACGGGCATCGCGTACGTGTTGTTCAAAGACCCCCTCGAAGCCGCCTTCAGCGATCCGCACTTCGCCTCCGGGATGCTGCTCGTGACGGGCGTGCTGCTGCTGCTCACCCGGCTGCGCCCTGCACCCGACGGGGTGCTCTCGCCCCTGAAAGCGTTTGTCATCGGCATCGCGCAGTCGTGCGCGCTCATCCCCGGTATCTCGCGGAGCGGCTCGACGATCTGCGCGGCCATCTACCAGAACGTGGATCGCAAGGAAGCCGCCGACTTCTCGTTTCTGATGCTGCTGCCCGTCGTGCTGGGCGCGACGCTGCTCAAAACGCTGGAAATGCTGGAGGTAGGCATGACCGTCGCCGCGCTCCCGCTCGCCATCGGGACGCTCGTGGCGTACGTATCGGGCATCTTCGCCATCCGCGCCGTCGTGGTGCTCGTGCAGAAGCGGGCGCTGCAATACTTCGCGTTCTACTGCTTCGCCGTCGGCGCGCTGGGGTTGCTGCTCATCGGCTGACGCGCCGGACTCGCCGACGCGCCTGCCGCGTATATTGGCGACGCCCCTACCTGTACCCCACATGAAGCTCCGCGTATTCGTCGTCGACGACGACCGCCACTACTCGCGTCTGCTTTCGTTTCGGCTGGAAAAAAACGTGGATCACGAGGTCCGCGTCTTCCACAGTGGCGAGGACGCGCTGGCCGCACTCGATGAAAACCCGCACCTCGTGCTGCTCGACATCATGATGCCTGGCATCGGCGGCATCGAAACGCTGCGGCGGCTGCGCGAGAAAAAGCCTGAACTGGCTGTCGTGATGGTGAGTGCGCAGGGCGTCGTGGATACCGCTGTCGAGGCGATGAAACTCGGCGCGTACGATTACATCACGAAGGGGCAGGACGAGGTCGTCAAGCTCGAAAACGTCGTTCGGCACGTGCGCGAGCGCGTGGCGATGGAGCAGGAGCTTTCCGTGCTGCGCTCCGAGGTGAAGCAGCGCTACAGCCTCTCGGGCATGGTGGGCGAGTCGAAGGCGATGTCGGACGTGTACCGGCTCGTCGAAAAAGCCCTGCGCGGCGACCTGACGGTCGCCATCGTGGGCGAGAGCGGCACGGGCAAAGAACTCGTCGCCAAGGCCATCCACTTCAACTCGAACCGCAAGCGCGGGCCGTTCGTCGTCGTCAACTGCGCCGCCATCCCGCGCGACTTGATGGAGAGCGAGTTTTTCGGCCACGAGAAAGGCTCGTTCACGGGCGCGCACGCCAAGAAAATCGGCAAGTTCGAGCAGGCCGACGGCGGGACGATCTTTCTCGACGAGATCGGCGAACTCGACCTGGATTTGCAGGCCAAGCTGCTGCGCGCCTTGCAGAGCCGCGAAATCCAGCGCGTGGGCGGCAACCAGACCATCACCTTCGACGCGCGCGTGATCTCGGCCACCAACCGCGACGTGCTCGAGATGATACGCGCGGGCACGTTCCGCGAGGATCTGTACTACCGGCTCTTCCAGTTTCCCATCCCCATCCCGCCGCTGCGCGAGCGCCGCGACGACGTGCTGCTGCTCGCCGATTTCTTCCTCCGCGACTACGTCGGCGCGCACCAGGATTTCCGGGGCAAGAAACTCTCGACCGACGCCAAGCGCGCCATCGTCGACTACGCGTGGCCGGGCAACGTGCGCGAACTCAAAAGCGCCGTCGAGCGCGCCATCCTGATTTCCGACCAGAACGAGATCAGCGTGGAAGACCTCATGCTGAATCAGGGCCCGACGATCTCGCCATGGGCCAGCCGGGGCGTGGCTTCACCGCCGATGCCCTCGATTCCCGCGCCGCCCGCGCCGTCGTACACCCCACTCGCTGACACTGGCACGTCGTCGAACGATGCCGAGGAAATCGGCGGCGTGACGATAGGCGAGGGCGAGGGCGACATCGTCTCGCTCGAAGACATCAAGCAGCAGGCCGTCGAGCGCGCCTACCGCATCTGCGACGGCAACGTAGACCGCGCCGCCGTCGAACTCGGCATCGGGCGGGCGACGATGTACCGCCTGCTCAAGAAATACGGGCTGATGGCGTGACCTCGCTTCTGGCTCGCCGTTGGTTGTGGGTAGTTCGGCTCGCTGGTAGTGGACCGGTAGCGAGTGTACTCAACTAACCCCCTGTCCCCGCGTACGCCGCTCACCTACTTCTGCAACAGCCTCCCTTTCATGCGACTTACCGACTACGAACGCAACGTCCAGCGCGAGATCGAGAAATGGCAGCACGCCGAACCTTCCATGCTCAAGCAGGCCGTCAACTGGGCGATGAAGCCCGTGGACTGGGCCGTCGAGAAGACCGTGCCGCCGGAGATGATGGAGCAGGCGAGCGGGGCCATCGAGAAGTTTCTGGGTCTGCTCAACGACGCCAGTGAGTGGACGTACGACCCCAACCTCATCCTCGGCGCGCTCCGCAAGCGCGGCATCGAGGCCGCGACGGTGGAAGACCTGCGGAAGGCTTCGCTCGAAGACCTCGACGCCTACGCGAAATCCCTGTTCGCCGAGAACTCGATTCTCGCGGCCGTCGAGGGCGGCGGGGCGGGGCTGGGCGGGGCGTTCCTGCTCGCCGCCGACATCCCGCTCCTGTTCACCATCAACCTGCGGCTGATTCAGCAAATCGGCGCGGCGTACGGCTTCCCGATGAAAGGGCCAGATTATCGCCCGCTGGTGCTGTCGATCTGGAACGTCGCCGCGAGTGAAAGCCGCGAGAGCCGCAACGAGGCGCTGCGCGAAATCTCCGTCGCCGCCGCCGCGCTCGCCCGCGACACGCCGTACCGGGGCCGCGTCTCAGGCACGTTCCGCGACCAGAACCGGCACCTGCCGCGCGAGATCGCCAAGGGCATCATGAGCCACAAAATCCTCCAGGCCATCCCGATTGCGGGCGCGGCCGTGGGCGCGGGCGTCAACTACTGGTTCACGCAGGAAACCGCGCAGGCGGCGTTCATGCTGTTCCGAGCGCTGTATCTGGAAGTGAAGGAGCGGGGATAAGACTCGGCTTTACCTCGCCGCTGGTTGGTTTCGCTCCCTGCGTTCGCTGTTGGTTAGATGGCTGAGGCTGGCAGTGATTCAACCAACCATCCAACGAACCATCCATCCAACAAACTCCCCATGCCCCTCGTCGCCATCGTAGGCCGCCCGAACGTCGGCAAATCCACGTTCTTCAACCGACTCACGGAAACGCGCCAGAGCATCGTCCACGACGAGCCGGGCGTCACGCGCGACCGCGTCTACGGCGACGCGCTGTGGAACGGCAAATCGTTTGACGTGGTGGACACCGGCGGCTACGTGCCGCGCTCCGCCGACCGTTTCGAAGCCGCCATCCGCGAGCAGGTGCAGATCGCGCTCGACGAAGCCGACGCGGTGATCTTCGTCGTGGACGTGCTCACGGGCATCACCGACCTCGACAGCGAGATGGCGGGCATCCTCCGCAAGTCGGATACGCCCGTCTTCCTCGCCGCCAACAAGAGCGACAACCCGGCGCGGCGGCTGGAAGCGACGGAGTTTTACAACCTCGGGCTAGGCGAAATCTACCCGATCTCGTCCATCAACGGCTCGGGCACGGGCGAGTTGTTGGATGCGCTCGTCGAAGCGCTGCCCGACGTGCCCGAGGTCGAGGAAGACGCGCCGCTGCGGATCGCCATTATCGGGCGGCCCAACGTGGGCAAGTCGAGTTTGACGAACGCGCTCCTCGGCGAAGACCGCACCATCGTCACCGAGATTGCCGGGACGACGCGCGACAGCATCGACGCGCCGCTCAAGTGGCACGGGCGCGACGTGATGCTCGTGGACACCGCCGGCCTGCGCCGCAAGTCGCGGGTGACGGAGAACATCGAGTTCTACTCGGCCATCCGCACGCAGCGCGCCATCGAGTCGTGCGACGTGGCCGTGCTGATGCTTGACGGGCAGACGGGCCTGGAGTCGCAGGACATCAAAGTCCTCAAAGAGGCTGAACTGGCGAAAAAAGGCATCGTCATCGTCGTCAACAAGTGGGACCTGGTGGACAAAGAGACGAACACGTCGCGCGACTACGCGGCGCGCATCCACGACCGGTTGCAGACGCTCTCGTACGTGCCCGTGCTGTTCGTGTCGGCGCTCACCAAGCAGCGCGTGCATCGGGTGCTGGAGCAGGCCATTGCCGTGGCCGACGAGCGGCAGAAGCGCGTGTCGACGAGCAAGCTCAACGAGTTTCTCGACGAGGCGCTCGCCGCGCACAACCCGCCGTCGTACCGCGGCCACCTCGTCAAGATCAAGTACGCCACGCAGGTGCGCGACACGCCGCCCGTCGTCGCGTTTTTCTGCAACTTCCCGAAGGGCGTCAACGAGAGCTACCGGCGCTTTCTGGAAAACCGGCTGCGCGAGAAGTTCGGCTTCGAAGGCGTCCCGCTGACGCTGGTGTTCAAGCAGAAATAGCGGTTGGAGATTGGCGTTTTGAGGTGGGAACCCAGGCGCGAACCTCCCACCTCAAAACCGATCCACGCGCAGGGCCGCGGGCGGCACGTGGCCGTCGATCAGAGCGGCGACGAGGGCACCGGTGACGGGCGCGAGCGTGACGCCCATCATGCCGTGGCCGGTAGCGAAGATCAGGTTGCGGTGCCGCGGGCTGCGGCCCACGATGGGCAGGCCGTCGGGCGAGGCGGGGCGGAAGCCCGACCACACGCCTGCGTCGGACACATCGGCATCGGGGCAGTAGGCGCGGGCGAGGCGTTCGAGCACGGCGGCGCGGCGCGCATCGACGGAGGCGTCGAAGCCGGTGAGGGCGAGCGTACCGGTAAAGCGCAGCTTCCCGAGCATTGGCGTCACGGTGGCTTTTTCCTCGGCCATGAGGAGCGGAATGCGCGGCGCATCGGGCGGGGCGGGCAGGGTGATGCTGTAGCCTTTGGCGGGCTGCACGGGAATCCGCACGCCCACGCCGCGCGCCAGCACGGGCGTCCACGCGCCTGCCGCCACGACGATCTCGTCGGCCTCGAATGCGTCGTCGGTCGTCTGCACGCGGACGATCTGGCCGCTGCGCGCGACGAGACGTTCGACGGTCACGTTTTCGCGGATCTCGACGCCGCGAGCCACGAGCGCGTCTTTCAACCTGGCGAGGAGCGCGTCGGAATCCACGCGCCCGTCCTCTTTGAAAAAGATCGCGCCCTCGGCGGGCGTCCGCAGGTTGGGCTCGCGTGCGAAGAGCGCGTCGCGGTCGAGGCGTTCGACGTGTCAGCCCGGCAGCCTCGGCGCGGGTGGCGAGGGCGAGATGGTCGGCGCGCTTGGCGTCGGTGCGGTAGACCATCAGCAGGCCGGATTCCTCGAAGCCGATGGGGCCGATTTCGTCCTGGAAGCGCGGCAAAGGCCCGCACGCTCGCCAGGCTCAGATCGCGGAGCACGGGCGTGGAGCGGGCGACGTGCTGCTCGTTGGCGTGCTGGCGGAACGTCCACAGCCACCGCATCAGGTCGCGGTCGAGGCGCGGGCGGATGTGGAACGGGCTCTCCGGGTTGAACAGCCACCGCAGCCCCTGCGCCACGACGCCCGGCGCGGCGAGCGGGGTGAACAAACTCACCGCCAGCATCCCCGCGTTGCCCGCCGATGCGCCTACGCCGATCCTGTCGCGCGTCAGCACGGTCACCCGGTGCCCGGCTTTCTGGAGGTCGAGGGCGATGCACAGGCCCACCGCGCCCGCGCCGACGACGAGTACGTCTCTGGATGCTGCCATCAGGTCACGAGGAAGCCGTGGGCGTACGGGTCGTCGTCGTCCACGAAAACAGTGTTGAAGCCCGTCACGCGCGCCCAGCCTTCGATGCTCGGCACGATGGCGGGACGGTCGCTCACCTTCGTCGTGCGCTCGACGCGCCCCGTGAAAAGACTGCCGATGATGCTCTCGTGGACGAACGTGTCGCCTTCCTTGAGCAAGCCTTTCGCCGCCCGCTGCGCCATGCGCGCCGACGTGCCCGTGCCGCAGGGCGACCGGTCGATGGCAGCGTCGCCGTAAAAAACGGCGTTGCGGGCGTCCGCGCCGGGCTGTGTCGGCGCGCCCGTCCACAGCACGTGGCTGAGGCCGCAGATCGTCGGGTGCTCGGGATGGACGAACGTATGCGCAGCGTTGAGGCTCTCGCGCACGGAGGGACTCCAGCGCAGCAGATCGGCGGCGGTGTGATGCGCGAGGTCCCGGTAGTTTTCCTGCGGATCGACGATGGCGTAGAAATTCCCGCCGTAGGCCACGTCGACCGTCAGCGGGCCGAGGTCGGGGCAGTCGACCGTGAGCCCTTCCGCCGCCAGAAACGACGGCACGTTGACGAGCCGGACGGATGCGACGCGCCCGTTCTCCTCCACATACCGTGCCTCCACGACCCCGGCGGGCGTGTCGAGGCGCAGCAGTCCGGGTTCTTTCGGGCGGACGAGGCCGTGCTCGATCATCACCGTCACTGTGCCGATGGTGCCGTGGCCGCACATGGGCAGGCATCCGCTCGTCTCGATAAAGAGGATCGCCACGTCACAGTCCGCACGCGTCGGCGGAAACAGCATCGAGCCCGACATCAGCGCGTGGCCGCGCGGCTCGAACATCAGCGCCGTCCGCATCCAGTCGTGAGTAGCCAGAAAATGCGCCCGCCGCTCGCGCATCGTCGCCCCTTCCAGAAACGGCGCGCCTCCCACGACCACCCGCACCGGATTGCCGCACGTGTGCGCGTCGATGCAGGAAAAGGTGTGACGCATGGGGAAGGTGTAGAGTGGAACGCGGAAAGCGGAACGGGGAGAGGAACGCGAGATCGAAGGGGTAGCGGCGCCGCGTGCTGCGCCCGGCAACATGGTTGCCCGAATGCGACCCCGACCGTAGGGATCTGTCACGGCACGTCTCGTCCGGGAAGTCAGAGCGCGTCGCGGGTGAAATGGCCGTCCACCGTGCGCCAGAGGCCGAGCGGGTTGTCGTCGCGGAGGGCGGGTGGCAGGAGCGTTTCGGGCATGCTTTGGAACGCGACGGGCCGCGCCCACCGCTCGATGGCCGCCGTGCCCACCGACGTGCTGCGGGCGTCGGTCGTGGCGGGGTAGGGGCCGCCGTGGTGCATCGCGTCGCACACCTCCACGCCCGTCGGGAAGCCGTTGGCAATGAGGCGACCGGCTTTGTCCTGGAGATAGGGCAGCAGGTCGGCGTGCGCGGCGAAGTCGGCGTTGGTGCCGTGGCAGCGTGGCCGTCAGTGTGCCGTCGAGGTGGCGTGCGGCCCGGCGCAGTGCTGCTGCGTCCGGGCAGCGGACGACGAGCGTGGCCGGGCCGAAGACCTCGCCGTGCAGCGCGTCGTGTGCGAGAAAGGCGTCGAGCGTCGTGGTAAAAACGGTGCCGCGTGCTGCCGCGCCGTCGCCGCCCTGTTGGATGGCGAGGGTTTCCAACGCGCCATCCGCGCGCCAGCGTTCCAGTCCGTTTTCGAACCCCTCGCGGATGCCCGCGTGCAGCAGCGTGAACGGTTCGAGGCCGGACACCTCGCCCGTGAGCACGTCGAGAAACGCATCGAGCGCCTCGCCTTCGACGGCGAAGACGAGGCCGGGGCACGTGCAGAACTGCCCTGCGCCCACCGTCACCGACTGCGCCAGCCCGCGCGCGATCTGCTCGCCCCGTTCTTCGAGGGCATCCGGCAGGACGAAGACGGGGTTGGTGCTGCCCATCTCGGCGTAGACGGGGATGGGATGCGGGCGCGCGGCGGCGGCGTCGAACAGCGCCCGCCCGGCACGCAGCGAGCCGGTGAAGCCGACGGCCCGCGTCAGCGGATGCTCGACGAGCGCGATGCTCGTGGTGGGCGTTTTGCCATGCAGCAGCGAGAACGTGCCCGGATGAAATCCGGACTTTTCGACGGCCCCGGCGACGGCCTGCGCCACGAGTTCCGACGTGCCCGGATGCGCCGGGTGCGCCTTGACGACGACCGGGCAGCCCGCCGCCAGCGCCGAAGCCGTGTCGCCGCCCGCGACGGAAAACGCGAGCGGAAAGTTGCTCGCCCCGAACACGGCGACTGGCCCGAGTGGGACGAGCATCCGGCGAAGATCGGGCTTGGGAACGGGCGTACGGTCGGGCTGAGGTCGGTCGATGCGGGCATCCACCCACGCGCCGTCGCGGACGACGCGGGCGAACATGCGGAGTTGCGCCGTCGTGCGTCCACGCTCGCCCACGACGCGCCCCTCGGGCAGCGCCGTTTCTGCCGTCACGCGCGCGGTCAACGCGTCTCCCAGCGCGTCGAGGGCGGTGGCGATGGCGTCGAGCAGGCGGGCGCGCTGTTCGGGCGTCGCGTCGCGGTCTGCCTCGAAGGCCTCCTGCGCGGCGTGCATCGCCCGGTCGATTTCCTCGGGTGTGGCCTCAGGGAAGAGCGGCTCCAACGCCTCGCCGGTGCGCGCGTCGATGCCCGAGAACGTGCCCGGTGCCTCGCTCGTCCACATGCCCGCGAGAAGGTGCTGTCCACAGAGCATGGCGTCAGGAGGCTACGGTGAGCGTGGGGCGCGTGGCGAGCGCCTGTTGGACGATGCGTTCCACACGCGCGCGGCGGTCGCCACTGAGCGCGAGGCGCGGTGGACGGACGGGTCGCTCGCCCATCCCGACGAGTTCTTCTGCGAGCTTGATGTTTTGCACGAGGTAGGTGGACACGTCGAGGTCGAGCAGCGGGCGGAACCACGCATACAGCGCCCGTGCCTCGTCGAGCCGACCGGCCATCGCCATCTCGTACAGCGCGACGGTTTCGCGTGGGAATGCCGTCACGAGCCCGGCCACCCAGCCCATGGCCCCGGCGAGCAGGCTTTCGAGTGCGAGGTTGTCCACGCCGGTGAACACCTGGTAGCGGTCGCCCAGCCGCGCCCGAATCTCGGTGATGCGCCGCACGTCGTCGGACGATTCCTTGACGGCCACGAAGCGCGGCTCGTCCGCCAGTTCTTCGAGCACATCCGGCGTCACGTCGATGGCGTAGGAGACGGGGTTGTTGTAGAGCATGATGGGCTTTTCCGTCGCCCGCGCCACCTCGCGCAGAAACGCGGCGGTTTCGCGGCGGTCGGCGGTGTAGAGCATCGGCGGCAGCACCATGAAGCCGTCTGCCCCAGCCTCCTGGCCTTTTTCGACGAACGCGCACGCATCCACCGTCCGCCGCTCCTGCACACCACACAAAACGGGCACGCGCCCGGCGCACACCTCGACGGCGGTTTCGAGCAGCGCGATTTTCTCCTCCGCCGTCAGCGTACTGGCCTCGCCGAGCGAGCCGCACACGACGAAGCCGTGGACGCCCGCATCGAGTTGCGCGTGGAGGTGACGGCGGAAGGCGTCGAGGTCGAGATCGAGCGTCTCGGTGAACGACGTGGTGAGGGCGGGGAAAACCCCGGTCCAGCGCGGAGACATGGCAGAGCGGGCAGGCGAGTCCGCCAAAATACACGCTCTGTGAGGAGGTAGGAGGGTAGAGATTGGTAAAGCCCTCCACCCACAAATCTCAAACCTCCAGGCTCTTTACCCGTGGTGCGCCTCGTGGTGCGGCAACGTGTGCGCTTTGCAGCGGGCCCGAAGGCGATAGTTCTGCACGTGGCCCGTGAGCAGCAGGAGGCTACCGACGACCGTGGCGGCGACGTGGCCGTTTTCGCCGATAACGTCGTGCAGGAGCAGCGACAGGCCGAGCACGAGCGCGCCGCCGAGCAGCAGCACCGGCACCTGCACGCGGCGGTGCTCCCGGTAGCCGGGCAGCGCCGTCAGTACGGCAGCGGGGATCGCCAGCACGGCGATGCTCGTGTGGACGAGCGTGTTCCACAGCCCCGCCGTGCCCCACGCCGACAGCCCGACGAGCGCGAAGGGCAGCACCAGGCAATGCACGAGGCACAGCAACGACACCGACACCCCGATCTTGTCGAGGACGCGGGCGCGCAGCGAGGACGTGGAAGCAGGCATAAACCGGGCGGGATGAATCTCGTGTCGAATCCGCCGGGCGCGGGGTGGGTTCCGTTTTGCGAAGACGGACGCTCGATCCTCACCAGCCGTTGACATTCGCGGCGGGAATGATACCTTTGGGCGGCGCGGGTTACCGTTTTTCGCTCGCGGGTCTTTTGTGTGTACACGCCGCGATGTGTTGAGGCGCGGCGATTCTGCTGGTCTTTTCAACCGAGGTGAGCCATGGCGCGTCTCCTGTTCGTGGTGCACGGCATGGGGTGCCACGATCCCGACTGGTGCGGCGGCATCGTCGATACGCTCAACAGCGCCGCGTCGCGCTACGCCGCTTTCGCGGGCCGGACGCCGTTCACGCGGGGCGACGCCGGGCCAGACGAGGTCAAGATCGTCCAGATTCGCTACGACGACGTCTTCGATGCGTGGCGGGCGTCGCTCGATGCCAACACGGGCGCGCTGCAACAGGCCGTGGCAGCCGGGCAGGTGGTGTTTCCCGGTGCGGAAGCGCTCCTCGGCTGGCTGAATACCGCCCCCGAGGACGACCGCCAGTTCTTCTGGTCGCATGTGGTGGACGTGCTCCTGTACCGCTTCACGTTCAAAGCGGGCGAAGTGCGGGCGCGCGTGATGCAGCAGATCGCCACGGCGCTGACCGACGCGATGCAGAGCGGCGAGGCCGTCGAGGCGTCGGTGATGGCGCACAGCCTCGGCACGTCCGTCGCGCACGACAGCCTCGCGCTGCTCGGCACGACGCCCCTCGACGGCAGCACAGCGTTTATGACGCCCCGGCTGTTCAAAAACCTGTTCATGATCGCCAACGTCAGCCGCGTGTTGCAGTCGCCCACGCTCGGCGTCTACGAAACCATCGTGCGCCCGCGCACCGCCGCGCCGGACGGCTACGTGGATGCGTATTTCAACGTCCGCCACCGCCTCGACCCGTTCCCTGCCGTCGCCCCGTTCGCGCCGCAGGCGTGGGGCAACCGCTACGTCGAGATCGGCGGCCTCGACCACCTGCGGCAGTTCAACGTCCACGACTTCGGGCATTACCTCGACGCGCCGCGCGTCCACATCCCGATCTTCAACAACCTGTTTGGCGTCGTCGTCAGGAGCGACGAGCGGCGGGCTGCCGAGGCCGTCTACGATGCGTTGCCCATGCCGCCGTGCCCCGAGCAGGTCCGGCAGTTCAAGGCGCGCGTCGAGCAAACCATCGAGTTGCTGAAAACGGGCGTGGCACCGGCGCAACTGCTCGTCGCCGCCAGCCAGTTTCTCGCGCTCGCAAAGGAGGTACAGGATGCGTGTTCGTAGAACCTATTTCTGGATGATCGCCGTCCTCTGCGTGTGCGCGACGAGTGCGCAGGCGCAGACCGTCGCCGCCGACTGCGACCTGACGACGGTGCAGGCACAGTCGGCAGCGTCGTTCGAGCCGGCGTGGCAGGACGCGCACCCGAACGCCATCTACGCGCGCTTTGCCGACGACATCGCGACGGGCCGGTGGGAGGTCGTGTTCGACGAGTTCCGTAGCTCCGTCGCCCAGGAAACGCGCCTGCCGCCCGACGCCCGCGCCCGCCTTCTCCATCAACTCGACGCCCTCGCGGCCGACCTCGCCGCCGTTGCCGACCGTGACACGCGCGTGGGCATCCTCGACGCCGCCCGTGCTTTCAATCGCCAGCGCTTTCGCATGGACAGCTTCGTCCCCGTCGATGCCGACGACGAGGTCTACACCCTCTTCCCCGGCACGCCCGACGAGATCGAGATCAACGCGAGCACGCCGCCGGACGTGCGACGGGCGCTGTGCTGGAACGTCATCGCCGCCGACAAACTCGTGACGCGCTATGGCGAAACCGACCGCGACGTGGCCGTAGCCGCGCTCGACCGCATCGTGGGGCAGTGGGACCGGTTCAACGCGACGAGCTATTCGATGTATCCGTGGGAGCTGTGGGCGAACAGCCTGGGCACGCGCCGCACGTCGCTCGTGCCGCCCCGTCGGCAGGTCGTGTTTTTGCACCCCTCGGTGAGCTTCGGCGTGACGGGCGGAGCGCTCGAAGATTTGCAACGGCAGGATCTGGCCGCGCTCGAAGTGGCGGGGCTGCTCGTCTACAACGCACCGCGCACGTGGTACGGTGGTGCGTCGGTACTCGTGACGCTGCCCGCGCAGGGCGGGCCGGGCGTCGGCGGCCTCGTCCACCTGAGCCCGACGCTGCGCGGTGGCTACGTCTTTCGCCTCGCCGACGGCGGCAGCGGCGGAAGCGTCGTCGTCTCGCTCGATCTCTACAAGGCCCTCACCGGCATCCCGGCGCGGTTGCAGACGCTGCGCGAGAACGTCGCCCGTATCCGCGACGCCGAGCAAGCGGCCGAGCGCTGATCTTCTCATCTGCCCACCGCCATGCTTTCCCCCGCTCCTGCACCCGTCACCGCGCCAGCGGACCTTTCCAACGAAGAACCCTCGGAACGCTCGCGCGAGGTGCGGCTGGGGCTGGTGATGTACGGCGGCGTGTCGCTGGCCGTCTACATCAACGGCGTCGCGCGCGAGTTTTTCCGGGCGGTGCGCGGGCGTGGCGTCTACGGGCTCGTCAAGGCGCTGACAGATTCGGATGTGATCGTCGACGTCATCAGCGGCACGTCGGCGGGAGGCATCAACGGCATCATGCTCGGCTACGCGCTGTGCAACGAGCGTGAGTTTGCCGCGACGGCGTCGCTGTGGCGGCAGAACGGGGGCATCCAGGACCTGCTGCGCCAGCCGACCGACACCAACACGCATTCCGTCCTCGACAGCGAGAACTACTACGAACCCAAGCTGCGGGCCGCCTTCGCATCGATGCCCCCCATCGGCCCGCCCGCGCGGCTGCCGTTCACCGAGAGCCCGTCGCACTTCGACGAACTCGACCTCTTCGTCACGGGCACGAACGTGGACGGCGACCACTACACGCGCTTCGACGATGCCGGGCATCCCATCGACGTAAAAGAGCACCGGGGCGTGTTTCTGCTCAAGCACCGGCACGACCGCAAGCCCGTCTTCGAGCCCGCCGACGCCACGCACGCCGCGCTGGCCCGGCTTTCGCGCGTCACGTCGTGCTTTCCCGGCGCGTTCGCGCCCGTGAAAGTGGCGGCAGAGGGCGACGCCGCCGACGCGCTCCTCCGCACGTGGGGGCGGATCGACCGCGATACATGGTTTCTCGATGGCGGCGTGCTCGACAACAAGCCGTTCACGCTCACGCTCAACGCCGTCTTTTCCCGCACTGCCGACCGCGACGTCGACCGCAAGCTGTTCTACGTCGAGCCCGACCCGGAGATTTTCGAGAACACGACGCGCGAGCAAAGCCCCAACGTGGTGCAGGCGGTGCTGTCGGCCCTCATCGGCATCCCGAGTTACGAGAGCATCTCGGAAGACCTCCAGCGTTTGACCGACCACAACACCAAGGTGCGGCGCTACAACCGCATTACGCACAACCTCGAAACCATCGGCGTGGCGGGCAGCAACGGCCCCGCCGCCGCGCTGCTCTACCAGCAGACGCGCCTGACCGTCATCAGCGACCGCGTCATCGAGGGCTTGTTCAAAGAGAACGGTCGTGCTCGTCCGCTCTCGCCCGAGGAGAGCGAAAAAGCCGCCGAACTCGTCCGCGACTTCGACGCCGTCCTGCCCGACGCCCACGCGCTATTCGAAGAGGTGGACGTTTACTTTCCCGTGCGGCGCATCTACCGGGTGATCTACTTCCTGTTCGGACTGCTCAACCGGCCCGCGCCCGGCAGCGCGCCACTGTCCGACTCGCAGCGCGCCCGCTACCGCGACCTGTGGCGCGTGCTCAACCGGCAGGTGCGCTTCTACGAGGTACTGCGCGCCCGCATGGAAGACCTCATCGACACGCTCTACATACCGTGGAAAGACCGACCAGCGGGCGACATTTGGCTGGACGTGCTGCACGTCTACGGGCAACTGCTGGCCACCGACGCGCAGCATCCGTTCGAGAACGACGTGGCGACCACCTTCCCCGAAGTGCCCGACGCCATCACGCCCGCCACGTGGATGCCGTCGAAAAGTCTCACCGCCTTCAACCTCGCCCTCCGCAACCGGGCCACGTCGCTCGAAACCGCCGTTCTCGATGCGCCATCGGCTACGCCCAACCTGCTCCAGAAAGCCGCCGCGTGGGACGCCGCCATCCTCGACGCCTACGTACCCGATCCGTCTGATCCGGTGCGGCACGTGTGGGACACGTTCGCGGGCATCGACGAGGTGGCGTACCCGCTCGAAACGATGAGTGGCGTGGCCGAGAAAGACATCATCGAAACCGTCCGCATCAGCCCGCGCGACGCGGCGCGAGGCTTCAGCGCGGGCACACTCGCCGAGAAGGTTTCGGGCGACAGCGTGTACCACTTCGGCGGCTTTTTCAAACGCTCGTGGCGTGCCAACGACATCCTGTGGGGCCGCCTCGACGGCGCGTGCCAGCTTCTCGAAGCACTCATCGACGAAACGCGGCTCCGGCAGATTGTGGACGACGACGCCTCGCGTGCCCGCGTGCGACAGGTGCTCTTCGAGGACGCCGCCCCCGACGACGCGCCGCCCGGCGAAACCGGCTGGTGGTTCGCGCCCGTCGTGGGCCGCGACACGCTGAAGCGCGATTACGACCCGGCGATGCTGTTTCCGCGTGCCGGAGCACGTTCGCAGCGCGACCTGCGCCGCTGGCTCGTCGAACTTTTCAGCGCCGCCGCCGACCGCCGCGCCGCCGCCCTCGCCGAGACGACGTACATGACGACGCTCCTCATCGAGATGGCCCAGCTCGAAACGCTCTCCGAGGAGCTGCCCCACGTCATCGGCGACGCGCTCGACGAGCAGAGCGAATGGAACCGGTATCAGGTCGAGAGCGGCGATGGGGCCGTTGCGCCCGGCGAGCCGCCGTGGACGTTCCGCGCGCCCGACAAGCACATCGACCCGTTCGTAGCCGTCGTCGGCTCGGCGCGGCACTCGCAGGCGGCGCTCGACAGCGTCTTCGTCTCAGACGCCGACGCCGCCACGCCGCTCGAAACACCCCTCGGGCGCTTTTTCTCGACGCGCTACGGGGTCGGCTCCGAAACGCTCTCGCGGGACGTGCCCTCTATCGTGCTGCTCGATGTGCTGGCGAGCGCGGTGCTCGTCGTCAAGAACTGCCTGCTCGGCGCGTTCCCGCCAGAGGCGGCGCAGCGCATCCGCAAGCACCCGCTCTACAAATGGACGCTCGACCGGCCCCTGCGGGTGCTCTATGGCGCGGTCAAGATCACGCGGCGCAACCCCAAGATCGGCGCGGTGGGCGTGGGGCTGTTCGTGGTCAGCGCCGTGGTGCTGCTCATCGGCATCCTGCGCTTCGACCGGCTCGCGTGCCGAACCGGGTCGCAGTTCAACCCGATGAGCATCTGCAAGTCGATGGGGGGAGGAGACGTGGGCCTCGACGTGGTCCCGATCCTGCTGCTCGTCGTGTTGCCCGCCGTGATTCTCCTGGCGCTGGCGTACGTCGCTCTCAAAGCTCTCGTCATCCGGCGGGTGTACCGGCGCTACAAGCGCTGGCGCGCGCGCCCCGCCGTCGTGTCCACGCCGCCCGCGAGCACGCCGCCCGCGCTGCGCGAGACCATCGAGGCGCTCGTCACCGCCCTCGCCGCGTCGGATGCGCAGGCCCTCGCCGCTCTCGAACGCTATGGCGACCCGCTCGACGTGGCCGAGGCACGCCGCCACGCCGACGCGCTGCCCGCGCAACTGGAGACGCGGCGCCTCGCGTTACGGGCGGCGCTGGAAAACGCACGCCTCGTCCATCCCGTCCTCGAAGCCGAGGGCGCGCGTGCACGCTACTCAATGCCCGACGGCCGCCCCTCGCTCGTCTTCAAGCACGTGAGGGGAAAGTGGTACCTGATGAACTGAGTGTGGTGGGAGGCAGGGGTACCCCCGGGCTTTCCTCCCGTGGCGGCGCACGTGCGGACACGAGACTGGAGGGGTGCTGATGTCTCCGTGCGGCGTAGAAAGGGGAGACCGCGTACCTTGCGCCACGTGCAAACGTTGCCCCTCTCAATAGCGCCTTTTCCCGAACGCGATGACCTCTCTCCACACGATGCTGACGGCCGCTCTGGTTGGCGCAGTGGCGCTTGGCAGCGCCTGCCGTGTAGCTGAGGATGGCACTCCGGAACCGTTCTCTGTCCGCGAAGCCACCGACGCAACGCCGCGTGCCGACACGCTGTTTTTCGAGGACTTTTCCGGCTCCGACCTCGACCGCGAGCGCTGGAACGTGCGCGTGACGGGTGAAAGCTTCGGCACGGTCAACAACGAGCAGCAGGCGTACGTCGATTCCGTCTCCACGCTCTACCTCGCCGATGGCACCCTCGTCCTCCAGCCGCGCTACCGGCCTGGCTTCGCAGCTCCCGACGGGCGCGCGTACGATTTTACCTCGGGCCGCATCGACACGCGAGACAAGGTGGAGTTTACCTACGGCACGGCGGCCGCGCGGATGAAACTGCCCGAGGGCTCTGGCCTCTGGCCCGCTTTCTGGGCCCTCGGTGCAGGGCGCTGGCCCGACTCCGGCGAGATCGACATCATGGAGTACGTCGGTGAAAAAGACTGGACGAGTGTGGCTCTCCACGGACCTGGCTACTCGGGCGAGACGCCGCTCGTCAACAAGGTCTACCTCCCGGCCGACAACGACGCGACCGACTGGCACGTGTATTCGGTAGACTGGACACCCGAGGGCTTCGTTTTTCGCGTCGATGGCACCGTCATGTACCGCGCCACGCGCCCGATGGTGGAGCACTATGGGCCGTGGGCGTTCGACAACCCCAAGTTTCTCATCCTCAACTTCGCGCTCGGCGGGGCCTATCCGGTGAAGACGAACGGGGTCGACGCGCCGTATCCCGGCATTCCCGCTTCTACTGTCGAGGCCATCCAGAATGACCGCGCCCGCGTGCTCGTCGACTGGGTGCTCGTCACGCAAGACTGAGCCGCACGGAATGGAAACCATCCGGTGGGGCATCGTGGGCGCGGGAAATATCGCCGGGCGGTTTGCGGCGGATTTCGCGCACGTGCCCAACGGCAGCGTCGTCGCCGTTGCGTCGCGGTCGATGGACCGGGCCACTGCCTTCGCTCGTCGTCTGGAGATTCCACGCGCCTACGATTCGTACGAAGCGCTCTGCGAAGATCCCGGCATCGACGCCGTGTACGTGGCGACGCCGCACAGCCGGCACGCGGCGGACGCCACGATGGCGCTGCGCGGGGGCAAAGCCGTGCTCTGTGAAAAGCCGATCACCACGACGCCCGACGAAGCCCGTGCGCTGTTCGCTGTCGCCGAGGCGACGGGCGGCTATCTCATGGAAGCCATGTGGACGTACTTCCTGCCTGCCATAAAGCAAGCGCAGGCATGGGTGGAGGAGGGGCGCGTCGGGCGTATCAGGCACGTCCGAGCCGATTTCGGCTACCCGGTGCCCTACGATCCGCGCAGCCGCGCCTACAACCCCGATCTCGCGGGCGGCGCGCTACTCGACATGGGCATCTACCCGGTCGCCTTCGCGTGGCTGTTTCTCCAGCAAGACCCCACTCACCTGCACGTTGTCAGCCGCAACGCTCCCAACGGCGTCGACGACGACGTGACGGCGCTGTTCGACTATGGCGACGCCGCGGCCGCGCTCGCCACCTCGTTCCGCTGCACGCTGCCCAACTACGGCTACGTGATTGGCGAGGACGGCTACATCGCCCTTCCCGACTTCTGGCAGGCGCGCGAATGCACCCTTTACCGGCGCCACGAGCGCATCGATCACTTCGTGGATACGCGGCAGAGTGAAGGCTTCAACTTCGAGGCCATCGCCGTCGGCAACGACCTGCTCGCGGGCCGGAAGCAGTCCACCGTGGTGCCGTGGAACGTGAGCCTGCGTTTTCAGCAGCACATGGCGCGCATCAGGGCGCACTTCTGAGCCGCCGCGCCTCAGAGCTCTTTTACTGCACTGATGAGGTCGGTGATCGATTCTTTCGCGTCGCCGAAGAGGAGCGCCGTGTTGGGCTCGTAGAACAGCACGTTCTCGACGCCTGAGTAGCCGGGCCGCATCGACCGCTTGAGGACGACGACGCGGCTGGACTGGTCCACATCCAGGATCGGCATTCCGTAAATCGGGGACGACGTATCGGTGCGCGCGGCGGGGTTGACGACGTCGTTGGCGCCGATGACGAGCGTCACGTCGGTGTTCGAAAACGCGCTGTTGATGTCGCTCATCTCGTAGAGTTGATCATATGGGACGTTGGCCTCGGCGAGCAGCACGTTCATGTGGCCCGGCATCCGGCCCGCGACGGGGTGGATGGCGAAGCGCACGTCCACCCCTTTCGCGGCCAGCAACTCGGCCAGTTCGCGCACCTGGTGCTGCGCCTGCGCGACAGCCATCCCGTAGCCCGGCACGACGATCACGCGGTCGGCGTAGGCGAGCGCGATGGCCGTGTCCTCCGCCGTCGTCTGCTGCACGGACTTGTCGCCCACGAGCGCGGCGCCCTCGCCCGACGCCTCGCCGCCGAAGCCGCCGAGCAGCACGTTGAGCAGCGAGCGGTTCATGGCCTCGCACATGATCTGCGTGAGCACGAAACCCGACGCGCCCACGAGCGCTCCGCTGACGATGAGCGCGGTGTTGTCGAGCACGAAGCCCGTCGCCGCTGCCGCGAGCCCCGAGTACGAGTTGAGCAGCGCCACGACGACCGGCATGTCCGCCCCGCCGATGGGAATCACGAGCAGGATGCCCAGCAGAAACGCCGTGACTACAATGCCGACCGTTGCCCACAAGATGGGGGACAGCGGCAGCGGATCCTGCGCCGCGCCCCACACGAGCAGCGCCGTGGCCGCGATCATGCCCAGCGCCGTCAGCACCGTCAGCACCCGCATTCCGGGGAACGAGATCGCGTTGCCGTTGACCCTGCCGCTGAGTTTGCCGAAGGCGACGAAGCTGCCCGAGAACGTGATGGTGCCGATGAGCAGCGACAGCGCGAGCGTGACGGCTGTGCCCACGTCGAGAAACGAGCGCGACGGATCGGCGAGAACGGCGGCGACCTCGGCCCCGGCCACGAGCGTCGAGGCGAGGCCACCGAAGCCGTTGAAGGCCGCGACGAGTTCGGGCATCCCCGTCATCTCGACACGCCGCGCCAGAACCGCCCCGATGCCGCCGCCGACCACGAGGCCCGCCAGCATATGCAGCGGCGTTACGATCTCGTGGAGCAGCAGCGTCGCCACCACGGCCACGAGCATCCCCAGCGCAGCCAGCCCGTTGCCCGCCCGCGCCGTCGCGGGCGAGGTGAGCTTTTTCAGGCCGAGGATGAACAGCGCCGCGGCGACGAGATACGCCAGCGAAACGAGGACTTCGAGCATGGGAGAGTGGGTTAGGTAGTTGGTTGGGTGGTCGAGCCATCAGCAAGGCCAACTATCCTTTCCCAGCCCGGTCCTTCTTCTTAAACATCTGCAGCATCGTGTCCGTCACCATGAAGCCACCGACGACGTTGATCGTCGCCACGACGAGCGCGCCCACGCCCAGCCACGTCGCCCAGACTTCGCCCACCATACCCGACGCCACGAGCGCGCCCACGATTGTGATGCCGCTGATGGCGTTCGAGCCGCTCATCAGCGGCGTGTGCAGCGTCTGCGGCACCCGGCGGATAATCTCAACGCCGACGAACGAGGCGAGCACGAACAGGATGAGGTTGTCGAGCATGAGAGCGTAGGGGCTGGAAATGTGAGGTTGGAGATTGGTGTCAGGTAGAAAGAGGAACGGGGCGAACCTCCAACCTCTAATCGCCCATCTCCAGCAGTGAACGCACCCGCTCGTTCACGACGGCCCCGTCGCGCGCCACGCACGCGCCTTTGAGAATGTCGTCGTCGAAGTCGAGCGTGAGCTGGCCGTCCTTCGTGAACTCCAAGAGCAGGTTCGAGACCGTGCGGGCGTAGAGCTGGCTCGCGTGGACGGGCACGAGGGCGGGGACGTTGAGCGGCGCGAGGATCGTGACGCCGTGCGCGAGGGTCGTTTCGCCGGGCCGGGTGAGCGCACAGTTGCCGCCGTTGGGCGCGGCGAGATCGACGATGACGCTGCCCGCAGGCATCGCCTCGACAGCCCTTTCGGAGATGAGCAGCGGCGCTTTCCGGCCCGGAATGAGGGCGGTCGAGATCACCACGTCCATCTTACCGATGTGCGTGGCGAGCGCGTCGATCTGCCGCTGCTGCTCGTCTTGGGCGAGGGCTTTCGCGTAGCCACCCGCCGCCGCGTCGTCCTGGGCACGGAGGTCGAGTTCGATAAAGGTCGCGCCCAGGCTCTCGATTTCCTCCTTTACCGCCGCGCGGATGTCGTAGGCCGACACGCGCGCGCCCAGCCGCCGCGCCGTGGCGATGGCCTGCAAACCGGCCACGCCCGCGCCCAGCACGAGCACCTGCGCGGGTTTCACCGTGCCCGCTGCCGTCGTGAGCAGCGGGAAGTAGCGGGGGAGTGCGTCGGCGGCCATCAGCACCGCCTTGTAGCCCGCAATCGACGACATCGCCGAGAGCGCGTCGAGCTTTTGCGCGCGCGAGATACGGGGCACCAGTTCCATCGCCAGCGCCGTCACGCCGCGCCCGGCGAGTCTGGCGATCTGCGCGGGTTCGTCGAGCGGCGCGAGCAGCCCGACGACGACGGCCCCCGGTTTCAGCGCAGCGAGGTCGGCGTCGGGGAGGGGCTGCACGAGCGCGAGCACGTCGCACGCCAGCGCCTCAGCGCGCGGCACGACGCGGGCACCGGCCTCGCGGTAGGCCTCGTCGGGGTGGAAGGCAGCGTCGCCCGCGCCGTGTTCGACGCAGACGGCGTAGCCTTCTTTGACCAGCCGGGCGGCGGTGTCGGGGGTGAGGGCGACGCGGCGTTCGCCGGGGGCGGTTTCGGCGGGGACGCCCAGGGACATCGGCATCGGCGGGGCAGCGGTGAGGGTGACGGTGCCCACGTTAACGAAAGGGCCGCGCTTTCGCAAAGCCTCTGCGCGCCGCACAAAAAAAGGCGGCTGGCCCCACCACAAAGCCAGCCGCCGACGGGCGTGTTTTTACTAAGTATGGCCCGTCACAACCCGCGCGCAATCATTGTGCCCTCATGCACGCGGGTGGATTTCGTTTGCTGCCAGAGGTATCGGCACGTGTACCGGCCTCTATACAGGTAAGCGCAAGAAAGAGACGAAGGGGGCCATCGGGTTTGTGAATTCACTTGAGCCGCCGTTTCAGCGTCAGCCGCACGGCCCCGGTGTGCGAGCGGACGTGCAGCTATCGATAGGAGAGAGCGATCGTGCTCCGCGTCCCGCCATCGGGTATTTTGATCTTCCCGCATCCCACACATCCCCACACGCCCATGCGTCCCTCGATCCTGCTTCTGCCGCTTCTGTTGGCCGCCTGTACGTCGAACGCCCAGCAGCCCACGCCTCCCATCATGGACTCGGGCGGCCCGCTCGACTACGCGCAGGCGGCCTACGACGTGACGTTCTACGACCTCGACCTCGCCATCGACCCGGACGCCCGCGCCATCGACGGCACCCTCGCCGTACATGCGACGATGGTGCAGCCGCACGACTACCTCGTGCTTGACCTCGACACCGTCTTCGCCGTCCACGGCGTCACCCGGCAGGAGGGCGCGCGCACGGTGGCTGCGCCCTTCGAGCGGCACGGCGGGCGGCTGCACGTGTACCTCGGGAAGACCCAGAAACCCGGCACGCCCGTCGTGGTGACGGTGGCCTACGGGGGTGCGCCGCGCGTGGCCGAGCGCGCGCCGTGGAACGGCGGCTTCGTGTGGGCTGAAACGGCGGGCGGCAAGCCGTGGATCGCCACTGCCGTGCAGGGCGAGGGGGCCGACGTGTGGTGGCCGTGCAAAGACCACCCCTCCGACGAGCCCGACTCGATGGCGCTCACCTTCACCGTGCCCACCGGGCTGGTCGTCGCCTCCAACGGACGCCTGCGCGGGGTAGACGACCTCGGCCAGCAGACGCGCTACCGCTGGTTCGTCTCGACGCCTATCAACAACTACGGCGTGGCCCTCAACGTGGGGCCGTACGTCGAGCGCGACACGACCTACACCAGCGTCGCGGGCGACACGTTTCCCGTCGCGCTCTACATCCTGCCCGAACGCCTCGACCGCGCTGCTTTCCTGATGGAGCAGATGCTCGAGCACATGGCGTTTTACGAGGACTGGCTGGGGCCGTACCCCTTCCGCGCCGACAAGTACGGCGTCGCGCACACGCCGCACCTCGGCATGGAGCACCAGTCCATCATCGCCTACGGCAGCGACTTCGACGCCGAACCCGACGGCTTCGACTGGCTGCACCACCACGAGTTCGGCCACGAGTGGTGGGCCAACCTCGTCACGGCCTGGGACTGGCGCGACTTCTGGATCCACGAGGGGTTCTGCACCTACATGCAGGGGCTTTACAGCGAGCAGTTGCAGGGCGAGGCCGGGATGCAGCGGCAGGTGTCGAAGTGGCGCGACGGCATCCGCAACGTCGTGCCCGTCGCGCCGCGCGCGTCGAAGACGACGGACGAGATGTACTTCGCCGTGCGCGGCTCCAACCCGGACATCTACGTCAAGGGTGCGCTCGTGCTGCACAGCTTGCGCCACGTCATGGGCGACGATGCTTTCCGCCAGTCGCTGCGCCGCTTCGCCTACCCGACGCCCGCGATGGAAGCGGTCACCGACGGCTCGCAGACGCGCCTCGTCACGACGGACGATTACCTGGCGCTCGCCAGCGAGATCGCGGGGCGCGACCTCAGCTGGTTTTTCGAGGTCTACATCCGCCAGCCAGAGCTGCCGCGCCTCGTCCAAAACCGCGACGGCAGCACGCTCACACTGGCGTGGGACGTCCCCGGCGGCCTGCCCTTCCCGATGCCCATCGACGTGGAGATCGACGGGCAGACGCGGCGCGTCGAGATGCCCGGTGGGCGGGCCACCGTCGCGCTTCCGCGTGCCGACGCCGAAGTGACGGTGGATCCGTTGCAGCGCGTGCTGCGCGTCCGGTAACCGGCGGGCACGCCAGAAGCGAAGGCACGGGTGGGCGCAGGGCGCACCGGCAGGGCCGCCGGTTCAGCCGCTCCATCGCACGGCCTGGTACCGCCTGGATTGCGCCTGTTGGTCCGTGAAGGGATGCGGAGTTGTGATTAGCTTGTTGAAGTCGGAGGCTCCTGTTGCGCGGTATCCTGGTAAGCGCGTATTACCTGAGCAGATGTCTCCGTTCTGCCTTTCCTCACTCTCCCTCTCCTACCATGCGACACGCTACTCCTTTTCTCTGCGCACTGGCGCTACTCGTCGGCCTCGTTCCGCAGGCATCGGCGCAGTGCTTCCAGACCTCCAGCGGCTTCTCCGCCGAACTGTTGATCGACGGGGCCAACTCCGATGGGTCCTACACCTACGTGTGGGACGTCATCTATGCCAGTAACTCCCTCTGGATTACCAACTTGTGGTTCCAGACGACGGGTTCCACCACCGAGAGCGTCACTGTGCAGCCGGACTACTCTACCTGGACGTACTCGCAGGTGGCGGCGGCTCCCGGCACGAGCGCACCCGCACTCCGGTTTGTCTACCAGTCGGGCTTCAAGCTGCAGAAAAACCGCGGCTTCACCTTTGCCTACACGGCTGATTTTCAGGACCCCGTTCGGGTGACGGCGCGGACGTCCACCGGCTCGTTGATCGACCTCAACTTTACCTCTTCGACGTGCGGCAACCTGCCGGTCGAACTGACGGCGTTTGACGTGAAGGCAGATGCCGGAGCGGCCCTGGTCACGTGGCAGACGGCCTCGGAAACCAACAACGCGGGCTTCTCCATCGAAGCGCGCCGCACGGACGATGCGGTTTACACGTCGCTCGGATACGTCGCGGGCAAGGGCACGACGCTGGAGGCGCAAGACTACAGCTTCCGCGCCACGGGCCTGGAGCCGGGCCGCTACGTCTTCCGCCTCAAGCAAATCGACTTCGACGGGGCCGAGAACTTCAGCGCGCCGTTCGAACTCGAACTCGCCAGCGACGACGTCGTCTTCGTGCGCCCGTTCGCCAACCCGGTGCGCGGCACCGCCACGCTCTCCCTTGTCGCGCAGCGTGCCGAGCGTATGCAAGTGGACGTGTTCAACGCCCTCGGCCAGCGCGTCGATACGCTGTTCGACGGCGTGGTAGGCCAGGGCGAGCGCGTCGAGGCGGCTTTTGATGCCACGGCGCTGCCCGCAGGACTGTACCTCGTTCGCATTGGCGGAGAAAGCTTCCAGCGCACCCTGCGCGTGGTCGTGGCGAACTGATCGCTTGCACGCAGATCGGGTCGTTTTCGAGCGACCTGTTGGAGCGGGCCTCCCTTTGCGGGGAAGCCCGCTTCTTCATTTAGGGCGTGGCGCATCCCGTCGATAACCGGGGTAGCGCTGGCGCAAAAGGTTTGTCGACCGGCGAGTATTTGCCGGACCCCGACCACCATGCAGCGCCCCTTCGTTTACCTGTCTGCACTGGCGTGCGTGCTCGCGTTGAGCGCCGTCGCTCCCCTCCACGCCCAGTCCATCGCGCCGCGCCCCGACGTCGCCACGCTGCGCGCCGAAGCCGCTGGTGCGATGCTCGAAGAACAGGCCGCCGCCTTGGAGGTGCGTTTTCTGCGGGACCGCCTCGCGTTGCAGGAGACGTTCACGACGGCAGAGGGCACCTTCGCGCTCGTGGACGCGCAGGACGGTTTCCCCGTGTACCTGCACACCCTCGGCAAGCCGGGGGCTTTTCCCTTTGCCACGCCGGTGGCGCAGTCGGTTTCCACCAGCGTGCTCACCGGGCAGGGCGTCGAGGTGGGCGTGTGGGACGGTGGCTCGATCCGCCGGACGCACCAGGAGGTCGCCGGGCGCGTGAGCGTCAAGGACCGCTACGCGACGGTGCAGAGCCACGCCACCCACATCGGCGGCATCATCGGTGGGCAGGGCGTCGAGGCACCGGGCATCGCACCGGGCGCGACGTTGCGCTCACACGACTGGGGCCGCGACCGCTCAGAGATGATGGCGGCAGCAGCGGAAGGGCTGCGCGTCTCGAATCATTCCTACGGCCAGAGCTACGGCTGGGTCTACAACACGCGCAACGATGGCCGCTGGGCGTGGCTGGGCAACCCGCTCGCCGACAGCACGAAGGACCACCGGTTTGGGCAGTACGACTGGCTGGCCTCCGCGTGGGACGGCATCGCCTACGACGCGCCCGGTTACCTCATCGTCAAGGCGGCGGGCAACGACCGGGGTGAAGGCCCTGCGCCCGGCACCGAGCACTGGATCGTGGACCCCGTCGCCAGCCAGTGGGTGCTTTCGACGACGGCGCGCGAGCGCGACGGCGGAGCGGAGGGCTACGCCACCGTTCTCGACGCAGGCAACGGCAAGAACGTCCTCACCGTCGGGGCTGCCTCGCTCAGTGGAAGCGAACCGCAGACGCTCGCCATCAGCGCCTGGGGGCCCACCGACGACGGGCGCATCAAACCCGACCTCACGGCTCCGGGCCAGGGCATCTACTCGTCCACCGCTACCTCCGACGCCAGCTACGCGACCATGAGCGGCACGTCGATGGCCGCTGCTGCGGTGACGGGCGCGGTGGCGTCGCTGCTCGAACTCGAAGCGCAGTACCGCCCCGGCAGCCCGCTGCGCGCCTCGACCTACCGGGTGCTTCTGCTGCACACCGCGCGCGAAATGGGTACCGCGCCCGGCCCTGACTACCAGTCCGGCTGGGGCCTGCTCGACCGCGACGCGGCGGCCGCCACACTCGACGCCGCGCTGCGCGAAAGCGCCACGACGCTGCTGCGCGAGCAGACGCTCGAAGCAGGCGAAGAACAAACGATCTCACTCTTCTCCAGCGGAACGCGCGCCCTCCGCGTCACCCTCGCGTGGACCGACCCCGAGGGCATCGCCGTCTCCGACCCCATGGATGCGCCCGCATCGCGCCTCGTCAACGATCTTGACCTCTGGCTCACCGACGCGCAGGGGCAGCGCTACGAGCCGTGGGTGCTCGACCCCGACCACCCGGAGCAGCCCGCAGGGCGCGGCGTCAACACGCGCGACAACGTCGAGCAGGTGCTCATCGAAGCGCCACGCGCGGGGCGCTTCGAACTCCACGTCCGGTTTGCGCGGCAGCAGAGCGCACCCGTCGACGCAGGCACGGCGCAGACCGTCTCGATCCTCGCTACGGGCCTCGCCACGGAGGAGGAGTCGCTGCCGGTCGAACTGACCGCGTTCGACGGCCTCGTGGTCGGTGGCGGCGTGCAGCTTCGCTGGGAGACGGCGTCGGAAACCAACAATGCGGGCTTCGCCATCGAGCACGCGGAGGGCGTCTCGGACGCGTGGAGCGAGCGGGCCTTCGTGACTGGCCACGGCACCACGGCGGAGGCACAGCGCTACGCCTTTACCGCGCGCGACCTCGCCCCAGGCACGCACCGCTTCCGCCTGCGGCAGACGGATTTCGACGGCGCGGTCGAGTACAGTCCGGTCGTCGAAGTCGAGATCGGCATCGACACGCGCTTCGCTGTCGGCGCGGTAGCCCCCAACCCGTTCCGCGACACCACGACGCTGCCCGTGACGGTGCAGCGCACGCAGCACCTCGATGCGCACCTCTACGACGCGCTCGGGCGGCGCGTGGCGACGCTCTTCAGCGGCACCGTCGAGGGTGGGCAAACGGCACGGATCATCGTGGACGGTGCGGACCTCGCGCCGGGCCTCTACCTGCTGCGCCTTGACGGCGAAGCGTTCGTCCACACGGAGAAGCTCACGCGCGTGCGCTGAATGCTCTGAGCGGAACGTGCCGTCGGGTCAGGCAACGGGCGGGTTTTCATAGCGGCGAGTCGCTTCGGCGGGCAGGTCGTGCGGCGCACCTGCACCTCCTCCAAAGCCTGCGGCGGCAGCACCGAGCAGCAGAGTGAAAAAGCCGATGAGCGCGGCGGTGCCAAGTGCATCCGTTGCTTTTTCCGACACGCGCACGGCTCGTGTGCCGAGGGAATCGAAGGTTTGAGCGGCACTCCGCCGCAGGCTCTGAGCTGTGCTTTCCCACTGCGAAACGGTTTGCCGCGCTTCGGCCTCCGTGAGGTTCGTGCGCGCCACGAGCACGTTGACGAGATCCTGACGGTCTACCTCGCTGACGATCTGCCCGGCCTGATTAAAAGCACGGTTGAGAGCCTGGTCGATGTCACTGCGGGCGTCGGCGGGTGTCTGCGCTACGTCGCGTGCTGTCTGCTGTGCCTCGCGGCCCACCTCGCTCGCCTGGTTTTCGAGCGTCTCGGGTTGCAGCGCCGGGTCTCCCGTCTGGCGCAGCAACGTGTATGCCTCGGCGCGGATGCTCGACAGGTCGAAGCCGCGCGCGTTGAGCTCGTCCTGCACGGTGCTGCTCACGCGAGGCGCCACGGCCTCGATGCCCTGCCCTACAAAGGCGAGGCCCTGACCCACGACGCCCGTCACGCCGGAAACAATGCGGCCCACGCCTGTCGTGAGCAGGTAAAACGTGATCAGCGTCGTCAGGCCCCACGTCACGATGCCATGCAGCACGCCGTCAGTTTTGCGCGGCATCCCGGCGAGACGCCCTGCTACCCAGCCACCGGCAAACAGGGCGATGAGCCCGCTCACGATAATCCAGATGGCTTGCCCGAGGCCAAAGCCTCAAAACGTGTCGGCGCCAGTGGCCGGGTCGAACGATTGCAGCCCGATACCAATGCCGAGCAGTAGGCAGCGCGCGCTTCCCGGCCGTCTCATGCATCCGACAGGCGAGGCATGTTGCTGCGGAAAGTAGCGTTCCTGGTTCGTAACATCCGGCTATGCTCCGTGACCATCCGGGGTAGAGGGGCTGCGTGGCGAGCGTGTTTGCCCGCGCTGCGCGCCTGACGACTTCCCTCCTTCGGCGCTATGGCACCCTCCTTTCTGCTCGCTGTCCTGCTTGTCGCCGGTGCGACCATGCCACAGGAGAGGGCCATGCCGCAGGATTCCCTGCGCTTCACGTCTTTCGAGGTCGATGTCGGGCTGTCGCAGAGCAGCGTGTACGCGCTCGCGCAGGACAGCCTGGGGTTTCTGTGGGTAGGCACGCACGACGGCCTCGACCGCTTCGACGGCGTCGAGTTCGTTTCGCACCGGGTGCCGAAAGGAGGCGTGCTGGACAACCGGGTCCAGGTGCTCGCCGCCCGCGGGACGCAGCTCTGGGTGCTCTCGCACGGCGGGCTCCACCTGCGTGACATGCGGCGCGGCGCGGTCGAGCGCCTCGTCGCCAGCACAGAGATGTCGGCGCTGGCGACGGGGCGTGGCGGTGGGGTCTGGGCGGGCGTGCGCGACAGCGTGCTCGTCGTGGACGAGCAGGGCATCCGTGGCGCATTTCATGTTCCCGCGTGGGTGCGGGCTTTGCACGAGGACGCGCGCGGAAGGCTCTGGATTGGCACAGACGAGGGGCTGTACGTCCTCGTGCGGGGAAACCTGCGTGGTCCCTGGGCACGCGAGCAGCAGGTGCTGGCTTTCGCCGAGCCGCAGCCGGGCACGGTGTGGGTAGGCACCACGCAGCAGGCCTTTCAGATGGACGAGAGCGGCAACGCCGAGGTGGTGCTGGCCCGTGGGGTGCGCGCCTTTGCCACTTCCGTCCGTGGGCGGGTGTGGGCATCCACGCAGGACGGGAGGCTCTTCGTGCTGGAGCGGCCGGGGGTGCTGCCGCGCGAAATCCCGCTGCCGTTCCAGCGCGGGATCGTCGCGCTCCTCGAGGATCGAAGCGGCACCCTGTGGATCGGCACCGATGGGGGCGGCCTTATCCGCGTCGATGCCGCCGCGCGCCCGGTGCAGGCCGTGCTGCCCGGGCCACCGCTGAGTGCGGCCAACCTCATCACGTCGCTCGCCGAAACCCCGGACGGGCGCATCTGGGCTGGGTCGCCGGCGGAAGGGCTGCACGTGCTCGACCAGGCCGGGCGTTTCAGCCGAATCCCGCTGCCAGGCCTGGCTGATGAACCCGTGCCCGGCGTGTTTGCGGACGACGAAGGGCGTCTGTGGGCGGGCACCCGCAGCGGGCTCTTCCTGCTGTCCGAAGGCCGTTTCGATGCGGTCCCGGTGCCGTGGTTCGACGGCATCCCACGCGCCGCGCGCGTTTTCGTCAACGACGCGGAAGGGGGCCTGTGGATGGCGGCAGGGGCGGGGTTTTACTACCGGCCCCGGCAGGGCGCGTTCGAGAACCGAACACAGGAGCTGGGCGGGTTGGGGCGCGTGCTGGCGCTCCACCGCGGCCCCTCGGGGGCCACCTGGGGAACGACGCTGTGCGCGGGCATCGTGCGCCTCGTCGGCGGGCTGGTAGAGCATCGCTACACCCCCCCGGACTGCCGACTCCGCGGCAGCGCGGTCGTGGAGGAGGGGCCGCGTCGGCTGTGGGTGGCCACCAGCGAAGGGCTCTATACCTTCGACCCGCACACAGGCGCGTTCGAGGTGCATCCGTTGCCGCTGCCGGCGACGCAGCGCTTTCCGTACCTCTACAGCCTGCTGCGCGACGCCGCCGGTGGCCTGTGGATGGGCACCAACAGCGGGCTGCTCCGCTACGATCCGGCGCGAGGCACCGTCCGCCGTTTCACCCGCACCGATGGCCTGTCGAACGAAGAACTCAATGCGGGAGCCGCTCTCCAGACCTCCGACGGCCGGCTGGTTTTTGGCACCGTCAACGGGCTCTCCATCGTCGGGCGCGATCATCTGCGCGCGCCTACCCTCGGCCCGGCAGTGACCTTTACCGCGCTGACCCGTTTCGATGAACCCGTCACGGGCGAGCCGGACATCAACCTGCGTGAGCGGCTGGTGCTCACGTCCCGGCAGACGGTGTTCTCGCTGCGCTTCGCGGCCCTCGGCCTCGGTGAACCGGCGCGGGCGCGCTACCGCTACCGGATGGACGTACTCGACTCCGCGTGGGTGGATGCCGGTGCCGGACGGGAGGCGCGCTACACCAATCTGCCCCCCGGCGAGCATCGTTTCGCCGTGCAGGCCGCTGGTGCCGAGGGCGTGTGGGGGCCGGAGCGTGCGCTGGCCCTCTACGTGGTGCCGTCGCTGTGGCAACGCACCTGGTTTCGCGTGCTCCTCGGACTGCTCGGCCTCAGCGGGATCGTGCTGACCGTGCGGACGCTGACGACGCGGCGGGTGCGCCGCCGCCTGCGCGCCCTCGAAGTGGAGCAGCGCGTGGCGGGCGAACTCGAACAGGAACGCGCCCGCATCGCCGCCGACGTACACGACCAGGTAGGGGCCACCCTCACCCAGATCAAGCTGCTCACCGAGGTGGCCCGCGCCCGCAGCGTCGGGGACGCTCCCGAAACCCTCGGCCAGATCCAGTCGGCGGCGCAGTCGGCGGTCGAGGAGCTCGATGCCATCGTCTGGGCCCTCGACGCCACGCACGACGGGCTCGAACATTTCTCCGACTACCTCTGCATGCAAGCCGAAACGCTCTGCGCCCACGCCGACCTCGTCCTCCGGCTCGACGTGCCGCCCGCATGGCCCGAGGGGCACCTGTCGGCGAACGTCCGGCATCCCGTCTTTCTCGCGGTGCGCGAAGCACTCTGCAACAGCGTCCGGCATGCGCGGGCGCGCACGCTCCACCTGCGCTTCGCTGCCGACGCCGCCTGCATCTGCATCGAGGTGGAGGACGACGGCGACGGCTTCGACGCGGCCTGTCCCGGACGGGACGGCCACGGGCTCATCAACATGCGCCGCCGCATCGAGGGCGTCGGTGGCACCGTGGAGATCACGACGGCTCCGGGAGCGGGCACCTGCGTGGCTTTCTCGCTACCGCTGCACCCGGAAAAAATCGCATCATTGGGGAATGGACGCGGGTGAGGCCGCGCCCGATCATGGGGACTCACCTTCCACCGCTCCCTGCTGCCATGCCGCAACCTTCTGCCGACCAATCTGCCATTCGCGTGGTCTTTGTGGAGGACGACGCCGGGACGCGGCAGGGACTGGAGGCGCTGCTGGCGTCCTCCGCGGGCTTCGACGTTGCCGGAAGCTATCCGAGCGTCGAGGCCGCGCTGCACGGCTTCGCTGGCGAGGCCGACGTGCTGCTGATGGACATCCACCTGCCGGGGCTCTCCGGCATCGAAGGCGTGCGGCTGCTCCATGCTCGCTTTCCGCTGCTGCCCATCGTCATGCTGACGGTCTACGACGACGTAGAGCAGATCTTCAACGCCCTCAAGGCAGGCGCGAGCGGCTACCTGCTCAAACGCGCCCCCTCCGCCGACCTGCTCGGCTCTATCGCCGACGTCGTCCGAGGCGGCGCGCCGATGTCGAGCAGCATTGCGCGCAAAGTGGTGCAGTCGTTCCATGCCACGCCTGAGCAGCCCGACCCGGCGGCGGCGCTGACGCCTCGCGAGCGCGACGTGCTCAACCTGCTCGCCGGTGGCTACCGCTACCGCGAAATCGCCGACGCCCTCTTCATCAGCCTCGACACCGTGCGCGCCCACGTCCGCAGCATCTACGACAAGCTGCACGTGCGCTCGCGCACCGAAGCCGTGCTGCGCTTTCTCGGCGAGCGGTAACGAGAAAACCTCCGAGGCCCCAAAAGACCCCGGAGGTTTTTCGTGTACCCGATCCGAAAAGATCAGATGTTCATCGGGATGCCATAGGCGACCTTCGTGGCCTCCATCACCGCCTCCGAGAGCGTCGGGTGCGGGTGGATGGCGTCCATGATCTCGTGCGCCGTCGTCTCGAGCGTGCGCGCTGTCACGGCCTCGGCGATCATCTCCGTAGCCTCGGGCCCGACGATGTGGCAGCCGAGGAATTCGCCGTACTTGGCGTCGTAGATGACCTTCACGAAGCCCTCGGTGTGGCCAATGGCGCTGGCCTTGCCGTTGGCCGAGAACGGGAATTTGCCCACCTTGATCTCATACCCCGCTTCCTTCGCGGCCTTCTCGGTGTAGCCCACCGAGGCAATCTGCGGGTTGCAGTAGGTGCAGCCGGGGATGTTGAGCTTGTCGAGCGGATGCGGGTCTTTGCCCGCGATCTTCTCAATGCAGATGATGCCCTCGTGCGACGCCTTGTGCGCCAGCCACGGCGCGCCCGCCACGTCGCCGATCGCGTAAATGCCCTCGACGCCCGTGCGCCCGAACTCGTCCACGACGATAGAGCCGCGATCGGTCTTGATGCCGAGCTTTTCCAGGCCGATGTTCTCGACGTTGCCGACGACGCCGACGGCGGAGAGCACCTGGTCACACTCGATGGTTTCGTCGCCTTTCTTGGTCTTCACCTGCACCTTCACCGTCTTGCCCTTCGTGTCCACGCCCTGCACCTGCGCGTTCATCATCAGCGTGACGCCCATCTTCTTGTACGCCTTCTCCAGCTCTTTCGACACCTCGGCGTCCTCGACGGGCACCAGCCGGTCCATCACCTCGATGATGGTGACTTCGGTGCCCATGTGGTGGTAGAAGTACGCGAACTCGACGCCGATGGCGCCCGCGCCGACGACGACGAGGCGCTTGGGCGGCGTCTTCTGGAGCATCGCCTCTTTGTAGGTGATGACCTTTTTGCCATCGACGGGCAGCGGCGGGATCTCGCGCGCCCGCGCGCCGGTCGCCACGATGATGTGCTTGGCCGAGATTTTTTTCGCCTCCCCCACCTTCTCGCCGTCCATCGTCTCGGACGGCTGGATGTCGATCTGGCCGTTGCCTTCGAGCGTCGCGTGGCCCATCACCACGTCGATCTTGTTTTTCTTCATCAGGTAGGCGACGCCCTTGTTCATCTTGTCCGCCACGCCCCGGCTGCGCTCGATGACCTTGTCGAAGTTGGCCTTCGCCTGGCCCGTCAGCCCGTACGCCTCGAAGTGGCTGGCGTAGTCCATCAACTCGGCGCTCTTGAGGAGGGCTTTCGTGGGGATGCAGCCGATGTTGAGGCACACGCCGCCGAGCTTGTTCTTCTCGACGACGGCGGTTTTGAAGCCAAGCTGCGCCGAGCGGATGGCCGTTTCATAGCCGCCGGGGCCGGTGCCGATGACGACGACGTCGTACTGAGGATTTGCCATAAGAGGGGAGGTGTTAGGTCAGGTAGCAGGAAACAGGCGAACAGGTCAAAATAAAATCCGGTCGCCCGAGGCCGCCGGATTGTCTGTGAAAAGCCGAGGGCACCAGAAAGCGCGTCTCATCCTTTCTCGCCCAGAAAGCGCCGCCCCACGTCGTCGATCAGGGCGACACGCGCCTCGTGGCGTCCGCCTTCGAAACTCGTTTCCAGAAACATCTTGACGACGAACTTGCAGACTTCGACGCCCAGCGTCCGGCTGCCGAGGGTGAGGACGTTGGCGTCGTTGTGCGCCCGCGCGTTCCACGCGGTAAAGCTGTTGTAGGCGCACGCCGCCCGGATGCCGGGGATCTTGTTGCACACCATCGCCGAGCCGAGGCCCGCGCCGTCGATCATGATGCCGAGCCGCGCCTGCCCGAGCGCGACGGCGCGGCCCACAGCGTAGGCGAACACGGGGTAATCCACCGACGCCTCGGAGTCGGTGCCGAGGTCGAGCACGTCCCAGCCCATCTCTTTCACGAATGGCAGGAGCTGCGTTTTGAGCGCGAAGCCGCCGTGATCGCTGCCCAGCGCGATGCGCTTCGGCGCGAGCGGCGACGACGGTCCCGCGGGCGTGGGGGTCGCGGCGGCGGGCGCGACGAACGCCACCTTCAGTTCGCGCGCCGTGTCGCGGGCGAGCGGCGTGACGAGCGCGCCGGGCGCGACGACGAGCGGCCTGCCCGCGCGGGCGGCCTCGCGCACGTGGGCGTCGGTGATGAGCGGGCGGTGGGGCATGGGGGAAGATAATGGCTCGTCCTTTGTCATTCGGGATAACTACCAGTTACCCTCTTCGAGAATGTCGAGGCTGGCTTCGGGGAAGAGCGTCTGGCCGTTGTAGCGGCCCGGGCGCGGGCCGTTTTCGAGCTTGAGCACGCCGCGCGGGCAGACGGTCGCGCACACGCCGCAGCCGACGCACGAGGCCCGAATCACGTTCTGACCGCGCTGCGCGTACCACTTCACGTCGATGCCCATCTCGCAGTACGTCGAGCAGTTGCCACACGAGATGCACTGGCCGCCGTTGGTGGTGATGCGGAAGCGCGAGAACAGGCGCTGCTGCAAGCCCAGGATCGCCGCCATCGGGCAACCGTAGCGGCACCACACGCGCGTGCCCATGAGCGGGTAGAAACCGACGCCCACGACGCCCGCCCACACCAGCCCGATGAAAAAGCCGTACCACGACGACAGCGTCCCACTCAGCCCGCCGAACACGGCCCCGCCCGTCGCGCTGTTGATCCACAGGAGCACCGTCGTCACGACGACGAAGACGAGCACGCCGTGAACCGTCCACCGCTCGATTTTCCACGCGCGCGTCGATTTGTCCGATAGCTGCCGGTATGGATCGCCCATCGTCTCGGCCAGTCCGCCACAGCCGCACACCCACGAGCAGTACCACCGCTTGCCGAAAAAGTACGTGAGCACGGGCGTGACGACGAAGATCATCGCCAGCCCGAAAATGAACAGCGCGGCAGGCAGCCATCCCAGCGCGCCCGGCCAGGCGTAATCGTACTTGAGCGGCCAGAAGTAGTGGAAGTAGAACTCGGGCCGGTTGAAGCGCACCATGAGGTACGGAATCGAAAAGCCGAAGCCCGCCTGGAAAAACATCACGCTGAGCGTGCGGATCATCTGGTAACGCGTGTGGCGGTATTTGATGAGCGCCCGCACGCCCATCACCACGACGGCCAGCGTGTAGAGCGATCCGTACATCACCCAGCGCCGCGACTCGACGCCCTCCGGGTAGCCGATGAAGTCGGCGACGGGATCGAACAAGCCCACCAGCCCCGCCATCGCCTGCGGCCACCAGTAGAGCACGCAGTAGAACAGCGTCAGCGCCACGGCTACGGCCCATGCCACGAGGCCGCGCCCGGTGCTCGACGACTGCCAGATGCCGTCGTGGTCGACGCCGGCGGGCTTCTGGAGAAAGCGGCGGGCGACGAGGACGGTGCCCACGAACAGCGCGGCGACGCTGCCCGCGAGCACGAGCGGCCCGTTGACGCCGCCGAGCGCGAGCGCAAAGCACGCGAGTCCGACCACGACGAGCGCCACGCCGATTTTCTGATCCACCGGCAGATCGGTGGAGGGCGCGGTGAGGCTGAGCGAGGGTTCGGGCGTCATGCGAGCGTGAGGGTTGAGTGCTGGCCGAGTTGATGCTGCCGGGCGCGGAAGGCGCGTTGCACGGCTTTCTCGGGGCGGCGGTGAAACTCGGGGTCGAAGTTGGCGCGCGGCAAGTGTGCGACGACTTCGGGGAGCGGCGTGGCGGCCTTGATCCACGCCTGGCACACATCGGCGCGGTAGCGGACGCCCAGCACGTTCACGCCCACGAGGGCAAGCGTGCGCGTGTCGTAGACGAGCCGGATGAGTTGTTGCCCGCTCTGCCAGACGACGCTCGCGGTGCCCTCGGCGGGCGCGGGCGGGACGGCTCCGTACGTCTGCCATTCGAGCGTGTAGAACTTGGCCGAGTTGAAAAACACGCCCTTCTCGTGCGGCACGGCGTCGCCGAGCATATTGCGCGCCGCGAAGTACCCCTGCCGCCGCCCGCTGTACCACAACTGCTCGACCGGCGCGTGTCCGTTCCGCACGTCGCGCCACTCGACGCAGTCGCCCGCCGCGAACACGTCCGGCGCGCTCGTGCGGAGGTGCGCGTCCACCAGCACGCCTTTTCGGGTTTCGATCCCCGAGCCATCCAGCGCCGACAGGTTGGGCCGCACGCCGACGGTCACGCCGACGAGATCGGCGTCGAGGCGCTCTCCCTTTTTCGTGATGACGGACTCGACGTGCTCCTCGCCCTCGAACCGCTCGGCCTCCTCGCTCATCCGCAGACTGATGCCGTGGCGGCGGATTTCGTGTTCGACGAGCGCGGATTCCTCGGGGGGCAGCGTGGTGCCCATGAAGCGGTCGCCGCGCACGAGAAACGTCACCGGCACGCCGCGCGTGTGGAGCATCTCGGAAAGCTCGACGCCCGTCAGCCCGCCGCCGATGACGACGGCGCGGCGGATGCGCTCTCCATCGCCCACGGCCGCGTCGAGCTTTTCCACGTCGCCGATGCCGTAGAGATGATGCACGCCCGAGAGGCTTTCGCCCGGCCAGTTTCCCGCGACCGCCGATGAGCCCGTGGCGACGAGCAGCCTGTCGTAGTCGAGTGCCTTGCCGTCGGCCAGCCGCACGCGATGCGCGGCGGGGTCGATCCCGACGACGCGCCCGTACACGCGGTCGATGCGGTTTTTGACCCAGAAATCGTCCTCGTAGAGCTTGATGTCGGTGTAGCGGACGTGGCCCATGAACACGTACATCAGCGCCGTGCGCGCGTACGGATGCTCGGTTTCGTCGGAGACCATCGTGATCTCGTGCGGCCCGGCCTTCCGCACGAACCGCGCCGCCGTCACGCCCGCGATGCCGTTTCCGATGATGACGAAACGCATGATTGAAAGTGGGAAGTCGGAACGTGGAATGCGGAACGGAGGGTAGGAGCGCGTCGTCACCCTGAGCGCAGTCGAAGGGGCGCGCCCTCACGGAACGCGGCCTGCAATCGTAGGGGCGTTCTGTGGCACGCCCTGCGTCCTCATCTGGCACCGTGATGCGCGCCTTTGCTGGATGCACAGAAGAACGGCATCCGGGTGCGCGCCGCCCTGCACGGAAGTATAACTTAGCGCGGGAGGCGGGGCGGGTTGGTGTTTCACCCTTCCGCGTTCCCAACAGGGCACAACACGCTGTGCCTCAACCCCGAAATCCACTCTTTCACGTCCTCCCTCCGCGTCCCTACTTCCGCGTTCCGACTCCCTCTTCCCACTTTCCCCTTGACCTACGGCATCACCGGCAACACAGGTAAAGAGCGCCTCTGGGAGCCCGTCGCGGACCTCATCGGATGGATGCAGGCGCGCGGCACGCGGTTCTGCCTCGAAGCCGCCGTGGCCGCCGGGCTGGCCGCGCGCGGGCTCGTGGACCCGGCAGTCTGCGAGGCGCACGAGTCGGCCCGGTTCGCCGGGGTGGACGTGCTGCTCTCCTTCGGCGGCGATGGCACGCTCCTGCACAGCGCCCGCGCTGCCGTGGCGCACGGCATTCCGCTGCTGGGCGTCAACATCGGGCGGCTCGGCTTTCTGGCCGACATCGAGGTGGGCGAACTCCGGGCGGCCATCGCGGCGCTCGAACAGGGCGCGTACCGCACCGAGGCGCGCGCGCTGATCGAGGCAGAGACGCCCGGGCGCGATCTGCTGCCGCGGCAGTGGGCGCTCAACGAGATCGTCGTCGAAAGGAGCGGCGCGGCAGGGCTGCTCACCATCCACACGACCGTCGGCAGCGCGTTTCTGACAGATTACTGGGGCGACGGCCTCATCGTCAGCACGCCGACGGGCTCGACGGCCTACGCGCTCTCCGTCGGCGGGCCCATCGTGAGCCCCGAGGCGGGCGTCGTCGTGCTCGCACCGCTGGCGCCGCACAGCCTCACCTCGCGCCCCATCGTGCTGCCCGACACGTCCGAGATCACGCTGCGCGTCAAAAGCGGCGGCCGCCCGTACGTCGTCGCCGCCGACGGCGAGAGCACCATGTTCGACGAGGAGGACGTGCCCATCACGCTGCGCCGGGCGGAAAAAACGGTGCAGCTCGTCAAGCTCCTCGACCGCCACTATTTCGGCACGCTGCGGCGCAAGCTGCGCTGGGGCGAGGAGGGGAAGTTTGAAAACAGGGATGCAGAACGCGGAATGCGGAACGTGGGGCACATCGGAAGCGGAACCGCGGACCGCGGAACAGGAGACTGAGACGCGCGCATGGAAACCCGTCTCACCCCGCCTGTTGCTATTCCGCCTGCTGGCGAGCCCGTGACGCGGTGCCTCAACTGCGGTGCGGCGTTGCGCGGCGCGTACTGCCACGTGTGCGGGCAGGAAGGTGTGGACCGCAACCTGTCGCTGCGCGCGTTGCTACACGACTTCCTGGGCGATTTCTTCTCGTTCGACGGGCGCTTTTTCCGCACGCTGCGCCCCCTCCTCACCAAGCCGGGCGCGCTCACAAGTGCGTACGTAGCGGGTCACCGCGTGTCGTACGTGCCGCCGATGCGGCTGTACGTGTTTTCGAGCTTCGTGCTCTTTCTCGTCATCACCCTGCTGAACATCGACCCGGGCGCGGCGATGGTGAAGACAGGCGAGGACGCCGCAGACTCGACGCGCACGCTGACGGGTCCCGAGCGCGCTGCCATTGAGGCCGAGATGGACTCGCTGCGCGGCGTGCTCGAAGGCACCTCTGCGGCGTCACCGGCAGTCACGCAGGCGCAACCGGCACAGGCCGACTCGTTTCGCGCCACGGTCGGCGGCGTAGACGTTTCGGATTCAGGCTTCGGGCGCTACATCGAATCCAAAGGCAAGCGCATTTCCGACGATCCGCAGGCGTTCCAGCGACTCCTCGCCAGCAAGATTCCGCTCCTGCTGTTTCTTCTCGTGCCCATCTTCGCCAGCGAACTCAAGCTGCTCTACGTCCGGCAGGGCAAGCTGTACGTGCAGCACCTCGTCTTTGCGCTGCACTTGCACGCGTTCGCATTCCTGCTGTTCATGTTGCTTCTACTGGTTGAGCAACTCTGGGAGCCTGCCGAGTTCGGGTTTCTTCTCATCCCCGTCTACCTGTTTCTGGCGCTCCGCCGCGTGTACGGGCAGTCGTACGTGAAGACGTTTTTCAAGGAATTCGTGCTCTTTGGAATGCACGGCATCAGCATTGCGCTGGCCCTCACGATCTACGTATTCGTCTTGATCGCTATTTACTGACGCGGAACGCCTCCGCGCACACGGCGTGGGCAGCATCATTCGTTGATCTTTTGGCACGCTCTTTTTCGGTCCATGCATCGTTTCGTCCTGTTGCTGCTGTTTTTCGTCGCCGCGTGCTCGTCGTCGCGTCTCGCCTACGACGCGCCCGGTGCCGACCTGCCCGGCGCGTTTCCCAACCACAGCGCTGCCGACATCGCCGCGCGGGTGCGCGCGGGCGCGGACGGGCTGGTCGGAATTCGCGTCGAGGGCGACATCGCCGTCACGTCGCCCAAACAGAACGGGCGTTTCGGGATGCGGATGGTGGCCAGCCGCGACGGTTTCCTCTACCTCACCGTCCGCCCTGGTTTTGGCATCGAAGCGGCCCGCGTGCTCGTGCGGCCCGACAGCTTCTTCGTCCACAACCGGATCGACAAGACACTCACGCTCGGCTCGATGGACGACGCCCAGGCCGCGCTGCCCGTGCCGATCACGTCGGAGGAAGGCTTCGCCACCGTCACCGGCACGCTCGTCCCGCCTTCGGGAGCGGGCTGGACGGTGAGCGCCGACAGTGCGCTCTACTACCTCCGCAGCGCCGACGGGCGGCAGGTCGTCACCGTCGATCCGGCGTTGTGGCGCGTCGTCCGCACCGTCGCCTACGACGACGGCGGCGCACTCGTCGAGGAGCGGCGCTTCGACCGCTTCGCCGACGTCGGCGGTCACACGCTGGCCCGCCGCGTCGTCCTCATCCGCCCCGTCGACCAGATCCAGGCGACGCTGCTTTACCGCGAGGTCGAGGTCAACCCCGCCGACGCCCCGCCGCGCGCGCTTGCCGTGGGCGCGGGCGTGAAGCGCGAACCCGTCGGAGGCGAGTGATGCGGGCGCTGTTTTTCGTGGGATTGCTGTTCACCGCCCTCTGCGCGCAGGCGCAAACGGACACGTCGCGGGCGCAGACGCAGCAGCGGCTGGAGGAACTGCAGCGGCAGATCGCCGAAGACCAGCAGCGGCTGTCGCAGACGCGCCAGGCCGAAGAGGTGTCGATGGAGACGCTGACGCAGCTGGAGCGGCAGATCGCGGCCCGCGAGGCGCTGTTGAAGACGTACCGGCGGCGCATGGGCGAACTCACGACGGAGCGCGCCACGCTGGCTACCGAACTCGACAAGCTGACGGACGAGCTGGAGACGCTCAAAAAGCAGTACCGCGCGCGGGCCGTCCACGTCTACAAGCGCGGGCGCCTCAACGACCTGGCACTCATCCTGTCGTCGCACTCGGTCAACGAGATGGTGCGGCGCACGCGGTACCTGCGGCGGTTTGCGCGGCAGCGGGAGCGGCGGCTGGCGCGGCTCGAAGAAGCCGCCGTGGCCGTGCAGCAGCGGCGCCGGCAGATCACGGCGTCGGCGCAGGAGGCGCGGCGCATGGTGAGCGAGACGCAGCAGCAGCAGCAGCAGTTGGGCGCGCTGCGCGGCAGCCGCGCGAGAGTGGTGACGGAACTCCGGTCGCAGCGCACAGCCATCGAAGCCGAGATCGCCCGCAAGCGCGAGGCTGCCCGCCGCCTCGAAGCACAGATCCGCACGCTGGTGGCCTCCGAGAACGCCCGCCGCCTCGAACGCGACGACGCCGAGGAGACGGCGGCCTTCGTGGCGCTTTCCGGCTCGTTCGAGCAGAACCGCGGCAAGCTGCCGTGGCCGTCCGAGGGGGTCGTCACCGAGCCGTTCGGCGAAGTCACCAACCCGGCCACGGGCACCCGGACCCTCAGCACCGGCCTGCTCGTCGCCACGCGCCCCGGCGTGGCCGTGCGGGCCGTTTTCGAGGGCGTGGTGATGCGCGTGGACGCCATGCCCGATTTCGGCACGTACGTCCTCGTCCAACACGGCGACTACCAGAGCCTGTATTCCAACTTCTCGTCCGTCTCCGTCCGTAGCGGCACGCGCGTGCAGGCCGGTGAGGTCATCGGGCGCAGCGGCACGGCGGATCAGCCGCGGGGCGCGGGCGTGTTTTTCGCGCTCTTCAAAGCCGGGCAGGCCATCAACCCGGCGCCGTGGTTGCAGGGACGGTAGGCTGCTTGGGCGAGCGTCCCCTGTTCCATCTCCAATGACCCCTGACAGAACCCTGCTGGCCGTCGATCTCGGCCTTCGCACCGGGCTGGCGCTCTACGGCGCAGACGGGCGGCTCGTGTGGTACCGGTCGCAGAACTTCGGCGCGCGGGCGCGGCTGAAGAGGGCGCTGCCGGGCCTGTTGCGGTCGGCGGGGCCGCTGGAGAAGGTGGTACTCGAAGGCGGCGGCGACCTGCGCGACCTGTGGGCGAAAGCCGCCACGGACACGGGCGTGCCGGTGAAAACCGTGCAGGCGGACGAGTGGCGGGCCGCGCTGATGATTCCCCGCGCCCATCGCACGGGTGCCGACGCGAAGGCCCACGCCGACACGCTCGCGCGCCGCGTCATCGAATGGTCGGGCGCGCCCCGACCAACGTCGCTGCGCCACGATGCCGCCGAGGCCATCCTCGTGGGGCTGTGGGGCGTCGTCGGGATGGGCTGGCTCGATTCCGTCACGCCGGTGCTCGGGAGCCGCCGGGCGTGAGAGGCCATCGAGGCAGTGTTAGCGCGAACACGGAAGGCGGCTCAATGCTTTTTGCCAGCCGCGTTCGCCGTCACCCCGGCCCGCTACCGGACGGGAGAGGGCAGAGACAGCATCCGTATCACGACGGTTCAACTGGGCATGAACCGCATCGAAAGCCGGGTGCGTGCCCTTTCAATCTCCAGCCTCGCGCATCACGCCTCCACCGGCCCCAGCAGTGCCTCCACGAATTCCTCGGGCGACAGCCGGGGGCGGACGAGCAGCGGCGGGCCGGACACCGGCACGAGCACCTCGGCAGGCAGCGGGCGGAGGTTGTAGGTCGAGGCCATGCTCATCGCGTAGGCCCCCGCGTCGCGGAGGGCAAGCACGTCGCCCTCGCGGGTTTCGGGAAGTGAGCGGTCGCGGGCGAGCACGTCGCCGGTTTCGCAGATGTTGCCCGTCACGTCGTACGTCTGCGGCGCGCCGTCGGGGTTCGAGAGGTTGTCGATGTGGTGGTAGGCGTCGTAGAGCGCGGGGCGGACGAGGTGGTTCATGCCCGTGTCGGTGCCCACGAACAGGCGCTCGGTGCCTTTTTTGACCGTGTTCACCGTCGTCAGGAGCACACCCGCCGGGGCCACCACGTAGCGGCCCGGCTCGAACTTCAGCGACACGCCGGGATGGTTCTCGGCAAAGCGCCCGAGCGGCGCGACGACGGTTTCGCGGAACGCCGCTTCGGAGATCTCGGCCTCGCCGGGTTTGTACGGAATACCCAGCCCGCCGCCGCAGTTAACGAACGTGAGGTCGGGAAAGCGGCCCGCGTGGTCGAGCAGCACGGTCAGCGCGCGCCAGAACTGGTCGGCGTCGAGGATGCCGCTGCCGATGTGCTGGTGGATGCCGACGATGGTGAGATCGTATTGCCGGGCGATGGCGAGCACGTCGTCCACCTGCTCGACGGGCACACCGAATTTCGTCTTGCCGCCCGCCGTGACGACGTGCGCGTGGTGCCCCGCCCCGAAGCGCGGGTTGAGGCGCACGCACACCTTGCTGCCGGGATACGCTCGCCCGAACGCTTCCAGCCGCGTCAACTCGCCGATGTTGAGCAGCACGCCCGCCTCGACGGCCAGGTGCATCTCGGCGTCGCTCATCATGTTGGCCGAGAACAGAATCGACTCGGGCGACCAGCCCAGCCGCAGCGCGAGCAGCATCTCGGCGGGCGAGACGGCATCGACACCGAAGCCTTCGTCCTGGATGACGCGCAGCAGTGCCGGGTTGCTGTTGGCCTTCATCGCGTAGAGGAGGTCGGCGGGCAGACCGGCGAGCAGGGCACGGAGGCGACCGCACTGGCGGCGCACGGCCGCTTCGTCGTAGACGTACGTGGGCGTGCCGAACTGGTCGGCGAGGGCGAGGAGCGTGGCGTTGGAAAGCGTCATCAGGCGAAGAAAGAGCGGAAAAGGGTGATGGCGTCGTCGATGTCGTGCGGGGTCACGCCGAGGTGGGTGGTGGCGCGCAGACGGCGCGGGCCGAAGGGCACGACGCCCAGTCCGCGCTCCGCCAGCTGCTTCGCCGTCTGCGCGGCGTCGCCGGGCACGTCGAAGAGGACGATGTTGGTCTCGACGGTGTCGAGGTCGATGGCGAGCGCGGGGATCTGGGCGATGGCCTCGGCGAGGCGGCGCGCGTGGGTGTGGTCGTCGGCCAGGCGGGCGCGGTGGTGGTCGAGGGCGTGGAGTCCGGCAGCGGCGAGGATGCCCACCTGCCGCATGCCGCCGCCGAGCATCTTCCTGAAGCGGTGTGCCTTCTCGATGTGCGCCGCGCTGCCCGCGAGCAGCGACCCGACGGGCGCGCCGAGACCTTTCGACAAACACACGCTGACGGTATCGAACGGCGCGGCCCATGCTTTTTCGCTGCGTCCTGAGGCGACGGCGGCGTTCCACAGGCGCGCGCCGTCGAGGTGCGTTGCGAGGCCGTGTTCACGGGCCACGTCAACGGCGGCGCACATTTCGTCGTAGTCCAGCACCACGCCCCCCGCCCGGTTGACGGTGTTTTCGAGCCACAGCACACGGGTGCGCGGCTCCCAGTAGTACCCGGCGCGGATGGCTCCGCGCACCTGCTCCGGCGTCAGGCGTCCTCGTGTGGCTTCGACCACCTGAAACTGCACGCCCGACAGGTACGCGCCCGCGCCGCTCTCGTAGTTGAACACGTGCGCGTTGCGCTCGACGATGACTTCGTCGCCGGGTTCGGTGAGCACGCGTAGGCCAAGCTGGTTGCTCATCGTGCCCGACGGCACGAACAGCGCGGCTTCTTTGCCGAGGAGTTCGGCCACGCGCGCCTGGAGCCGCAGCACGGTCGGGTCTTCGTTGAACACGTCGTCGCCGACTTCAGCGGTTGCCATGGCCTCGCGCATGGCCGGCGTCGGGCGCGTCACGGTATCGCTGCGGAGATCGATCAAGTTCGGATTCTGGATTTCGGGAACGTGCCGCGGTATGTCCCTACGGCTTCGGGAGGCGTCGCTCGCGGAGGTAAAGGTACACACGCCCGTTTCGCCCACCCCACTTCCGACCTCGTCGTTTGTAGAGCACAGACGCGGCGCCATAGTCCTTCGACTGCGCTCCCCGCCTCACAGGGCAGGCAGGCAGGGTGACGTGGCACCCCTACCCCTCGCATTCGGGCAGGGCGCAGCGTGCTGCGCTCCTACAACCCTTCATCAATTCTACTTTCCGAAATCCGCCTTTCAAAAATCAGGCTGCCTGCTGCTGCATGTTGCGGGCTTGCCGGGCGCGGGCGAGGCCGTCTCGCAGCGCGTCGAGGTCGACGGGTTTGGCGAGGTAATCGTCGGCACCGACGGCGAGGCACTTCTCGCGGTCGCCCTCCATGGCGTTGGCCGTCAGCGAGACCAGCCAGGGCTGCGCGTCGTCGGGCAGGGTGGCGCGGATCTGGCGGATGGCTTCGTAGCCGTCCATCACAGGCATCTGCACGTCCATGAGCACCACGTCGTAGGGTTGTCCGCCGCGTGCCTGCCGCGTGGCGGCTTCGACGGCCTCGGCCCCGTCGGCGACGACGTCGGCGCGGTAGCCGAGGCGCGAGAGCAGACGCAGGGCCACCTTCTGGTTGATGAGGTTGTCCTCCGCCAGCAGGATTCGCAGCGGCGTGGGCGCGTCGGGCAAGGGTGTTTCGGCGATGGGCGAGGCAGGCGCGGCGAGGCGCAGGTCGCACAGCCCCAGGAGGGTTTCGTAGAGCGCGGCGGGCTTGGTGGGTTTGTAGAGCACGGCGTCCACACCGGCTTCCTGCGCCCGCACGTGCAACGACGGGTCGCGCGCCAGCGACGTGAGCAGCACCTTTTTGGGGTCGCCGTAGCGCGGTTCGTGCAGCGCCTGCGCGGCGTCGAGGCCGTCGCGCCCGGGCATCTGCATGTCGAGCAGCACCAGGTCGAAGGGTGTGCCCGCGGCAGCGGCGTCGTCGGCGGCGTGGAGTGCCAGGTCCACCGACGAGACGGCGACGGCGCGGAGGTGCCACCGCTCGGCGAGGCCCGTCAGCACGTCGCGGTTGACGGGGTTATCGTCCACGATCAGCGCTGACCGGCCCCGGAGGTGCGGCTGGTCGCGCCGCAGGTACACGTGGCGCTCGCACGGTGCGGCCTCGACGCGGATGGAGAACGTGAACGTGGAGCCGACGCCGGGCGTGCTCTCGACGGCGACGGTGCCGCCCATCAGGTGCGCCAGCTTTTTCGAGATCGACAGGCCCAGGCCCGTGCCGCCGTACTGGCGCGTCGTGGAGGCGTCGGCCTGGCTGAAGCTTTCGAAGATGAGGGCCTGCTGCTCGGGCGCGATGCCGATGCCGGTGTCCTCGACGGCGAAGAAAAGTTCGAGGGCCGCGCCGCTGGAAACGTCGGGTGAGACGCCTGTCACGCGTACGCACACACTGCCTTCAGGGGTAAACTTGACCGCGTTGGCGAGCAGGTTGACGAGCACCTGGCGCACGCGCGTGGCGTCGCCGTAGACGCTGCCGGGCACGTGGTCGTCGATCACGTAGGCGAGTTCGACGCGCTTTTCAGCGGCCTGCGGGGCCAGCAGGTCGAGGGCGCTCTCGACGCACGCGCGCACATCGAAAGGCTGGCGTTCGAGGTCGAGCATCCCGGCTTCGATCTTCGAAAAGTCGAGGATGTCGTTGATGAGCGACAGGAGCGCGTCGCCGCTGGTGCGGATCGTCTCGACGAAATCGCGCTGCTCGCGGTTGAGGGGCGAGTCCAGCAGCAAACTCGTCATGCCGATGACGCCGTTCATGGGCGTGCGGATCTCGTGGCTCATGTTGGCCAGAAACTCGCTCTTGGCGCGGGTGGCGTGCTCGGCGGCGTCGAGGGCCTCGCGCAGTGCCTCCTGCGACCGTCGCGCCTCGGTGACGTCGTGCGCGATGCCGACGAGGCCCACCACTTTTCCCCCTTCGATGAGCGGAATCTTGGTGACGCTCGTCCAGCGGGTCTCGCCGCCGAGCGTGCGCGGCTCCTCGTGGTCGATGAGCGGGATGCCGGAAAGCATCACGGCCTCGTCGATGGCGTAGTAGCGGCGTGCCTCGTCGGGCGAGTGGAAGTCGAAGTCGGTCTTGCCCACCACGTCGTCGAGCGACGTGAAGCCCAGTGCCGTGATGCTGGCTCTGTTGCGCGTGATGGTGCGGCCCTCGAGGTCTTTGGCGAAGATGTGGTCGGGAATGGCGTCGATGACGGTCCGCAGCAGCGCGCGTTGTTGCTCGAAGGCAGCACGCTGGGCGCGCAGGGAATCCATCAGGCGCAGGCGCACGACGCTCGGCAGCAACGCCATGAGCATCATCACGACGATGAAGCCGAGGAGCATGAGCGGCGGCGTGGCGGGCGTGATGGCCACGGCGAGGCACACCCCTTCGATGAGGAGAAGGCCTGCGAGCATCCACAGCATCTCGCGCAGCGTGCGCGCCAGGATCGTCAGGAACACCGTTCCCGCCAGCGCCGTCGTGATGAGACCGAGTGCCCACGGGAGGGTGAGGCCGTTGATCGCGCAGAGCACGCTCAGGTACGCGACACCCAGGTAGAGCGCCATCACCGTCAGCGTCATGGCGTGTTTGCGCGCCCACGCGCTCGGCCACGTGCTGTACCCGAGGGCCACCAGAAAACCGCTCACGAGCACGCGGTACGCGAAAGGGTCGTGGCCGCCGGGGTCGGCCTGGCGGTAGACGAACCAGAACGCGAACACCGCGATGCCCCCAGCGATGAGGCCGCCCCGGCACGCCTGAAGGGTCGCGTGGTGCTCCGCCTTGCTGAGCGAGGAGGGTGGTAGGAGGGAAGGGGAAAGGAGGGCAGCCATAGCGACAGGGCAGGGGTACGCCCTTTATCGGAAGCCAGGCAGCGTTTTTAAAGACGACCGTGGAAGCCGGGCGCCGCGTGCCTCGGGTAACCCCCATGCTCGACGCCAACAGGAAAGGGTGTCAGACTCGCCCCTGTTGGCACCGGCAAACCGTCCCGCGCGCAGCACCTTTCAGCCGGGCAGCAGCAGGCCCGAGAGGGCGAGCAGGTCCACCTCGGCGGCTTTGGCTTCGAAGCGCGCCGTCACGCGGCGGCTCTGCGCGTCGATGAGGGCGCGCTGCACCTCACGCAGTTCGAGCGATGTGCTCACGCCCAGCCGAAAGCGCTCGAGCGCCACGAAAGCGTTCTGCTGCGCCACGTCCACGTTCTCCTCTTCGAGGGCGACGAGCGCGAGGCTCTGCGTGTAAAGCGCATAGGCACTCGTGAGCGCGGTGAGCGTGGCCGTGGTGGTCTGCTCCGTGGCCTGCTGGCGCTGCAACTGGCGCAGCCGGGCGTTCTCGGCACGCCGCCGCCGGTCGTTGCCGTCGAACACGTCGAACGTCGCCGTCAGGCCGTAGGTGAAGCCTGCGGTCTGCGCGGGCGCGAGCAGGTAGCGCGTGGCGTCGCTGAAGGCGTAGCCCGCCGTCAGGTCGATGCGCGGCCAGAACTCGCGGCGTACGGCTTCGAGGTCGAGTGCAGCGGCTGTCTCGTCTGTGCGGGCCGCCAGCACGTCGGGCGCACGGTCGAGCGCCGCGCCGCGCAGCACCCCGAAGGCCAGCGTGGTGTCCACGGCTACCGTCGTCGTCACGCGGTAGTCGGTGCCGGTGGTCTGGTTGAGAAGCTGGTTGAGGTTCGTCTTGGCACGCGCCAGCGCCGTCTGCTGCCTGAGCAGTGCGGCCCGGTCGGCGTTGAGGTCCACGACGGCGCGGCGCACTTCGAGTTCAGAGGCCACGCCCACGTCGCGCCGCCCCTCGGCGATCCGCAACCGCTCCTCCGACAGCGCCACGGCATCGAGGCGCACGAGGAGCTGCTGCTGCTGCGCGGCCACGTCGTAGTACGTCACGAGGGCGTCGGCGAGGAGGGATTCGGTGAGAGCCTCGGTGGAGAACGCCTCGGCACGGGCCAGCGCCTGCAGGCGCCGGTAGCGGCTCACCCGCGCCAGCCCCTCGAACACGGTGACGCGCGCCGTCGCGGCGGCGTCGAGCGTGTACGGGTCGCGGCGGAAGGTGCCCGTGGCCGTGGACCCCGTGGCCGAGCGGCGCTGCGTGGCCGTCAGGCTCAGGCTCGGCAGGAAATCTGCGTTGCCGAGCGAGGCGTCGTTCTCTGCGAGGTCGGCGTCGAGGCGAGCGATGGCGATGCGCGGGTTCTGGCCGAGCACGCGGCGCGCGGCCTCGTCCACGGTCAGCAGCGGCAGCGTGGTGTCGGGCGCGACCGTCGGCGTGCGGAGCGAGTCGGGGAGCGTCTGCGCGGTGGTGGGAAGCGCGACGAGAAGCGCGGCGGTGAGCGCGAGAAACAAAAAACGCATCGTCACGCCGTAACCGTTCGTGTGGAGGGCACCGGAGGCGCTCCTGCGCCATCGCCCGCGTATTCCTCCTCGAGCACCGGAGCGAGCTCCTCGCGCGTGAGGTATGGGTAGACGGCCGGAATCACGTAGAGCGTCAGCGCCGTGCCGATCAGCAGACCACCGATGATGGCGATGCCCATCGGCATCCGGCTCTGCGCGCCCGCGCCGAGGGCAAGGGCAATGGGCAGCGTGCCCAGGATGGTCGAGGCCGTGGTCATCAGAATGGGGCGGAAGCGCGCGGCGGCGGCGTCGAGAGCCGCCTCTTCCTTCGTGCGCCCCGCTGCCCGCCGCTGGTTGGCGAATTCGACGATGAGGATGGCGTTTTTCGTCACCAGACCCACGAGCATCACGATGCCGATCTGGCTGAAAATGTTGAGCGACTGGTTGAAGTACCACAGAAACAGGAGCGCGCCGGTGAGCGCGAGCGGGACGGTGAGCAGGATGGTGAACGGGTCGCGGAAGCTCTCGAACTGCGCCGCGAGCACGAGGTAGATGAGCAGCAGCGCCAGCACGAACACGAACAGGACACTGCCAGTGCTCTCGCGGAAGTCGCGGCTCTCGCCCGCCAGCGTCGTCGCGAATGACTCGGGCAAGACCTCGGCGGCGATGGCGTCCATCGCGTCGAGGCCTTCGGCGAGCGTCACGCCGGGGGCGAGTGAGGCGCTGACGGTGGCGGAGACGAAGCGGTTGTAGCGGTAGAGTTGCGGTGGCGCGCTCTCCTCTCGTACCTCCACGAGGCCGTCGAGGGGCACCGGATCGCCGTTGGCGGCGCGCACGTAGAGGTTGGTGAGGTCGATGGTCTCATCGCGGTCGCCGCGTTCGACCTGCGAGATTACCTGGTACTGCTGCCCGTTGCGGACGAAGAACCCCAGCCGCGACTCGCTCAGCGCCAGGCGCAGCGTCTGTGCCACGTCGAGCACCGACACGCCCACTTTCTCGGCGCGTGCCCGGTTGATGTCCACGCGCAGCTCGGGCTTGGAAAACTTGAGGTTGACGTCCACGAAGGCGAAGGCGTCGTTCTGCTGCGTTTTTTCGAGGAACGTCGGGAGGGCGTCTTCGAGCGCGGCGAAGTTGGGCGCTTGCAGCACGTACTGCACCGGCAGCCCGCCGCGCCGCCCGACGGAGATCGTCGGCTCCTGCGAGACGAAGGCGCGTGCACCGGTCAACCCGGCCGTGGCGCTTGTCAGCGCGTCGGCGATCTGCTGCTGCGTGCGGTCGCGCTCGGCGGGTGGCACGAGGCTCAACGTCGCGAAGGCGGTGTTGGTCGAGCGCCCGCCAAAGCCGGGCGACGTGATGGTGATGAGGGCGTTCGTCTCGGGCACTTCGTCCTGAATCGTCCCGATCATGTTGTCCACGAAGCGGTCCATGTAGTCGAACGTCGCGCCCTCGGGCGCGGTGGCCGAGACGCGCAGGCGGCTGCGGTCTTCCAGCGGCGCGAGTTCGGATGGCAGCGCGGAGTAGATGAGCACGACGAGGCCCACGCTCGCCACCATCGCCACGGGCGCGAGCCATTTCCGGGCGACGAAGGCCGCGAGCGAATCGCGGTATCCGCCCGTGAGCTTTACGAAAAACGGCTCGGTTTTGCGGTACAGCCACGGCTGCACGTCGCGCTTTTTGAGCAGCTTCGTCGCCAGCATCGGCGTGAGCGTGAGCGCGACGAAGCTCGAAATCACGACGGCCCCCATCAGCACGAGCCCGAACTCGCGGAAGAGCCGTCCCACCAATCCATCCAGAAACACGATGGGGAGCAGCACCGACACGAGCGCGAGCGTCGTGGCGATGACGGCGAAGAAGATCTCCTTCGTGCCTTTGATGCCCGCGGGAATGGGGTCTTCGCCTTCCTCAATCTTGGTGTAGATGTTCTCGAGCACCACGATGGCGTCGTCCACGACGAGGCCGATGGCGAGCACGAGCGCGAGCATCGTCAGGATGTTGATCGAGAAGCCGAAAAGCCACATCACCGCGAAGGCACCGACAAGCGAAATCGGAATGACGACGACGGGCACGATGGTCGTCCGCCAGTCGCGCAGGAAGAGGAAGATGACGAGGATGACGAGGCCGAGGGCGAGGAAAACGGTCTGCTGCACCTCGCTGATCGAGTCGCGGATCTGGGTCGTCTGGTCGAAGCCGATGCCGAGCCGCAAGTCGGCAGGCATGTCGTCCTTGATGGGTTCGAGGCGCTCGTAGAATTCGTCGGCGATGGCGATGTAGTTCGCGCCGGGAAGCGGGCGCAGCACCACGCCCACCATCGGCACGCCGTCGCGTTTGAGGATGGTGCGCTCGTTCTCGGCCCCGAGTTCGGCGCGGCCCACGTCGCCCATCCGGACGAGCTGGTCGCCGGTGCGCTTGATGATGAGGTTCTCGAAGTCCTCGACGGTCTGCAAACGCCCCATCGTCCGCACCGTCAGCGCCACGCTCGCGCCCTCGATCTGGCCGGTGGGCAACTCCACGTTCTGCGCGTTGAGCGCCCGCTGCACGTCGAGTGGGGTGAGCTGGTAGGCGGCGAGGCGGGCGGGGTCGAGCCAGAGGCGCATCGCGTAGCGCTTCTCGCCCCAGATGTCCACGCGGGCCACGCCCGAGATCGTCTGCAAGCGCTCCTTGAACAGGTTCTCGGCAATGTCGCTCAGTTCGAGCAGGCTGCGCTGGTCGCTGGCGATGTTGAGAAACACGATGGGGTCGCCGTCGGCGTCGGCCTTGGCTACGCGCGGCGGGTCGGCGTCGGGCGGCAGGTTGCTGATGGCGCGGCTGACGCGGTCGCGCACGTCGTTGGCGGCGCGCTCGAGGTCGGTGCCGAGGTCGAACTCGACGGTGATGTTGCTCGACCCGTCGCTCGACGACGAGGTGAGCGTGCGGATGCCGTCGATGCCGTTGATCTGCTCTTCGAGCGGCTCGGTGATCTGCGCGTCGATGACGTCGGCGTTGGCCCCCCGGTAGCTCGTCGAAACCGAGATGATGGGCGGATCGACGGCGGGGTACTCGCGCACGCCGAGCGACGTGTAGCCGAGGATGCCGAAGAGGATGATGACGAGCGAGAAGACCGTCGCCAGCACAGGCCGCCGGATGGAGAGGGCGTACAGACTCATAAGGATCCCGAGGTTGTGGCCACTGGCGGCGCGACGGCTTCGATAGACCGGTCGGTGGTGGTGACGCGCACAGGCTGCCCCGAACGGATGCTCTGCAGGCCACTCGTGATGACAGAGTCGCCCGGCGCGATGCCTTCCGTGATCTGGACGGCAGCGTCGGTGCGGATGCCCGTCTCGACGTTTTTGGGTGTCGCCTTGCCGTTTTCGACGACCCACACACGCTTACCGCCCATCTCGGAGATGACGGCGATGGCGGGCACGGGTAGCGCGTCGTCGATCTCGTCGAGGATCAGTTCGATGTCGGCAAACGCGCCCGGCAGCAGCGTGCCGCCGGGGTTGGGCACGCGGGCGCGGATCTGGAGCGTGCGCGTGTCGAGGTTGACGCGCGGCTCGACGGCGTAGACGCGCGCGTCGTAGGTGCCGTCCGACCCGGCGATCTGGAAACGCACCTCGTCGCCCACCTTCACTACGCCCGCGTAGCGCTCGGGAATGGAAAATTCCAGCTTCATCGGGCTCAGTTTCTGCAGCGACGCGATGCGCGTCTGCGGCGAGACGTACGCGCCCTCGCTCACGTAGCGCAGCCCGATGGTGCCGCTAAACGGCGCGCGCACCTCGGACTTGGCCAGTTGCGCGTCGATGAGGCCGAGTTCGGCGCGGAGCACGTTGAGTTCGCCCAGCGCGCCGTCGTACTCGTCCTGGCTCACCCCGCCGATTTCGAGCAGCTTTTTCTGCCGCGTCTCGCGCGTCTCGGACAGTTCGATGCGGTAGCGGATGCGCTCGCGCTGCGCCTGCAACTCGGTGTTGTTGATGCGGAGCAGGAGTTGTCCGCGCGCCACCGTGCTGCCCTCGTCGAAAAAGATGCCCGTCACGCGCCCCGAGCTTTCGGAGGCGAGCTCGATGGATTCGTCGGCCTGGAGGCTGCCCGTGGCGCGGATGCGGTCGCGCATGGGCGTGGGCGCAGCCACGTACGCCGTCACGTCGGCGGGGCCACCGCCGCCACGTGGACCTGCGGCGGGCGCGCCCCCGCTACCGCGCAGTTTAGGCCAGACGATAAGGCCGACGATGACGAGACCGATGACGACGAACAGGGTGCGCTTGAGCCAGGGCTGCATTCCCGGTGGGGATACGTGGAAAGGTCGGTGCAACAACCGTTTGCCCGCGCGGCTCCCGAAAAAGGATGGCGATTGTGTGGCGAAACGAACCCTGGCGTCAGTAGGCGAACTCCCATTGCAGGTTCATCCGCACCGCGGAGCCGTCGCGGATGAGGCGGGCCAGCAGCGCGCTCGACACCTCGTATTCGAGCGTCACGACGGTCGGGCGCTCCTCGGCGGCACGCGAGTCGGTGGCCTGGTTGCCGTACGAAATGGGCTGCGAAATCGACGCATACAACCGGCGCGAGAAGTAGCGGCCTGCCGTCAGCCGGGTGCCCCGCAACCCGTCCTGCTCGATCTCGATCACGTCGAGGCCGAGGTCTTTGGCGGCGACGCCTTCGATGGCGCTGGCGAGTTGGCCGAGCGCGAGCCCCGCACCCTGGCCCAGCAAGCCGCCGCCGTCCGCTCCGCCGCCCGAGCCGAACTGCAGGCTCTGATCCGCCGGGCGGCCCGTGGCGATGTAGGAGACGATGTCGGCGGTTTCCATCTGCGGCTCCGAGCCCAACTCGAGTTCGAGGTCGTCGAGGCGGCCGGTGATCCCGAGCGTGATGGTAGGCCCGGCCTCGCGTGAGCGTTGCGTGCGAACCTGATACTCCGCGTTGACGTCGAGCAGCATCTCGGTGAGGGGTCCGTTGAACTGAATCTCACCTGAGGCGATGTCGAACCGCCTGCCGAACTGGATCACGCGCGAGCGCTCGGGGATGACCTCGATGTCGCCAAACAGGTTGATCTCGCCGCCGGGCTGCTTGCGGAGGTCGAGGTCGCCATCAAACTGGATGTCCATCTGTGGATTCGACGTCGAGCGCAGCCACGTGTCGCGCTCGAGCGACACCGACAGGTCGAGCGTCATCGCCTCGTAGACCTGGTTGATGGTCGTGTCGGCCTCGGTGACGCGGATGCCGAAGCGCGACTCGACGGTGATGATGTCCTCCTGCGTCAGCGGCACGTCCACGAAGGCGGGTGTCTCGACGAGGTTGATGTCGGCGGAAACGATGCGCACGTCGCCGCCGATGACGGGTGCCTCGGTGGTGCCGGTGACGGTCAGGAAGTTCTCGGCGACAAAGCGGAACTGCTCGTTGTCGATGGCGAGAAACCTGTCCATCCTGAGGTCGAGGTCGAGCTGTCCGAGGGTGAGATTGGCCAGCTCGATGGTGCCGCCGCCGGTGAGCCTGCCGCCGCCGCCGTGAACGACGAGGTCCCGAAGCTGCGCCTGGTTGTCGGCCAGCGTCATCCGGGCGTTGATGTCTTCGTAGACGAGGCCGAGTTCGGTCAGGCCGAGGCGCGCGTTGACGAGCGCGGCCTCGCCTTCGAGCGTAGGGCTCTCGAAGGTGCCGCTGAAGACCATGTCGGCGTCGAGCTTGCCGCTGAGGGCGCTGACGGTTTCTCGGTCGAGGAACGGCCCTACCCAGCCGATGGCGAACGAGTCGGCGACGATGGTGAAGTTGACGTCTCCCTCGGTGGGCGCGCCGGTGGTTTTGAGCGCCACCCCTTCGGCCACCGCCGTCGCGGCGTCGGGGTTGACGGGGGAGAGGCGCAAATCCATCGGCACATAGCCGTCGATGGCAAGCGTCGAGCCGTCGCGGTGGGTGAAGAGCGCGTCGGTGTTGAGGCGCAGACTGTCGTAGCGCAGGTCGAGGCGCAGGTCGCCGACTTCCTCGCGGTATGAGACCACGTCGAGCCCGAGCGAGCCGATGAGGTTGGGCGCGTACGCCGGACCGGTGAGGTCTACCGATCCGCTGAGAGTGCCGTCCAGGCCTTCGAAACCGAGGATGTCGGCGACGGCCCCGATACGGAAACCGTCGATGGTGAAGATGAGGCTCTGGTCGCCGCGCGGGTCCACGGCCCCGTCGATGGCGATCTGCTGCTCGCCGGTCGTCAGCAAAAAACCTTCGATGAGGTAGCGGTCGCCGTAGGAGATGGTCGAGGGTTGGAGCAGCTTCCACCGGTCCTGGTCGAAGCGGAAGCGCAGCGAGTCGATGGAGAGCGTGTTGGCGTCGGGGCGCAGGTCGACCCGTCCGCTGAGGCGGGCGTCGCGCCGGTCGTCGGCGTCGACGGAGACGGAGAAGGCCAGTTCGTCGTTCTCGTAGCGCGCGTCGAGGTCGGTGTTGCGGAGGTTGATGCCGGGCAGCGAGAAGTACGACAGGTCGCCCGAGATTTCGCCCATCGTGACCGTCCGGTTGCCGTCGATCTGCGCGGCGGCGGTGACGTCGAGGCCGGCCATGCGGAGGTCGTTGTAGACGAGGCTGCGCAACTCCACGCCACCGTCGATGGTGAGGCTGCCCGAGCGCCCGTAAGCGCGGGCCTCGACGTGCCCTTTATCGGCAGAGAGCAGCCGGACTCCGAGGAAGGGGCGCAGCGGGCCGAGGTCGATGAGCGTGGCGTCGAGGCGCAGATCCGACGAATCGGGCCGGACGCCCAGCGAATCGAACAGCACCACCTGTCCGTTGGCCGTGGCCGTGAGCACGTTGGAATCGATGCCGAGCGTGTCTACGCGCAGCACGCCGCGTGCGAGAGAGAGCCGCGCGGCCATCGTGTCGAGTTGGACGTCGTCGAAGCGCGACGAGTCGGCGTGCATCGTGGCGGCGAGCGTCATCGTCTCGGGGTCGAAGCCGGTGCCGTCGACTTCGAACGCCAGCGATGCGAGCGCCTGCACGGTGTCCACGCCCGCAAAGGCGGCGGCGTTGACGTTGCGGAAGACGCCGGCAGCGGTGTACGTCGGCGTCTCGTCGAACAAACGACCTCCGGCTTCCAGCGACGCCTGCCCGGTGAGGAGGTCGAAATCGGCGTCGAGCGCGGCGAGGCCGTCCAGGAGTGAGAGGTCGAGCGTGCCGCTTTCGATGTGGCCGTTGTTGACGCGCGAGCGGGCCATGCCGAGGTCGAGCGTGAGCGCCATCGTCTCGGGGTCGAAGCCGGTGCCGTCGAGCGTGAGCGTGCCGTTGAGGTTGGTGGTGAGGGCGGGGTTGCCCGCGAGCGCGCCTACGTCCACACCGCCGTAGACCCCGCGCGTAACGCGGTACGTGGGCGTCTCGTCAAAGGGCCGGGCGTCGCCTTCGAGGCGCGTCTCACCGCCGGGCACGTCGAGGCCGAGCGTGTAATCGAGCGCGCCGCGCGCGAGGTCGGCGGTGAGGAAGGCACTCTCGATGTCCTGCTCGTTGACACGCGAGGCGTCGAGTGTCAGCCGGGCGTCGAGCGCCATCGTCTCGGGGTCGAAACCACGCCCGTCGAGCCGCAGCGTGCCGTTGAGACGGGTGGAGAGATCCGGGTTCTGCGTCAGCCGCCCGAGGTCGATCTCGCGGAAGGTGGCGTCGCGGACGTCGAAGGTGGGCACGCGCAGGAACGGCCGGGCGGTGGCGACGAGCGACACGCGCCCGCCGTCGAGGTCGGCGCGGAGGTTGGAGGTGAGTTGCCCGTTGTTGAGTGTGGCGTCGAGGCGGGCGTCGCGGAGGGTGTACGCGCCGTAGACGGTGTCGTCGAGGTCGGCGGTGGCGTTCAGGCGCATCGCGTTCACGTCGGTGCCTGCACCGCGCAGCGAGAACGTGGCGTTGACGCGGCTGTAGGTGGTGTCGCCCGAGAGCGCGGCCACGTCGAGGTTCTGGATGCGCCCCTCGGTGACGCGGTACGTCAGCGTCTCGCCGAAGGCGGCGCTGCCGCGCACGGCGATGAGGCCCTCGGGCAGGTCTACGCGCGCGTCGAGGCCGAGGTCGCCATTCCGCAGGTCGGCGGTGACGAGGGCGTTCTGGATGGCGTAGTCGTTGATGCGCGACGGCAGCAGCCGCAGCCGGGCGGTGAGGGTGGCCGTCTGCGGGTCGAAGCCCGCGCCTTCGAGCGCCAGCAGCCCGTCGAGGTTGCTCGACTGCGTGCCGCCCTCGCTGAAACGCCCGATGTCGACGTTGCGGAATTGGCCGTCGAGGTCGTAGCGCGGCGTGTCGGCGAAGGGCAGCACGTCGCCCGCCACGCGGAAGGCCGCGCCGCGCAGGCCGGAGGTGAGTTCGAGGGTTCCGCGCCCCTCGTCGAAGCGGGCGTCGAGAACGGTGCGGTCGAAGGCGAAGTCGCCGAAGCGGCTGTCGGTGAGCGTGGCGTGGGCCGTGCCGGAGAGGGTTTCGATCGCCTCGCCTTCGAGGTCGGCGGCGAAGTCGAGGTTGACGACACCCGACGAAGGCGCGTCGGGGGGAGCGAAGAACGCCGGATCGAAGCCGCGAATCTGGCCCGTGACATCGTAGGCGACGCGCTCGTCCACGGCGGGGGTGAACTCGCCCTCCAGCGCCACCGTCGCGCCATCCGACAGGGTGGCAGCCGCCTCGACCGACAGCACGCGCTGCGTGCCCGAGACGTTCGCGATGAGCGTCAGGCTCTTGTCCGGGTCGATGGACACGAAGGGTGACAGGTCGCGGAACGAAAGCGGATCGGCGGCGAGCCTGAAGTCGATGTCGCTCACGTCGGCGTCGTCCTGCTCGGGCAGGCGGAGTTGCCCGTCGGCCTCGACGCGCGAGTGGTCGGAGAGCAGGCGCAGGTCGTCCACGCGCAGCACGCCGTCTTCCAGCGACGCGCCCGTGCGGAAGGTGCCCGCGCCGAGGTCGGTGGGGAGCGTGTAGGCGAAGCGGAGCGAGTCGAGGCCGAAGGCGACGCGCTCGGTGAGGAGCAGGTCGTGGAGGTCGCTCGTCAGGCCGCGCACGTGGAAAATAGAGTCGCGAGCGGGGTTGTAAAACACCACATCGGCGCGGGTGCGGCGCACGGCGAGGTCATCGACCTGGATTTTGAGGCCGCTCTTGGTGGTGTCGACGATGGCGAGCGTGTCGGGCAGGAACGGAACGGACACGTCGAAGACGCCGTCGGGGCCTTGTTGCACGTTGAGGTAGGCGCCCGCGAGGTAGGCGCTGCGGAGGTGGAGGCGCTTGCCGGGCAGTGCAAGCAGGTTGTACCTGGCCTCCAGCGTGTCGATGATGGCCATCGCCGTGCCGTCCTCGCGCTGTAACCGGAGGTCGTAGAGGCGCAGGCCCGAGATCCAGTTACCCTCGACCTCGCCCACCGTCAGCGTCGCGTTCTCGTACGGGTTGGCGACTTTCAGGATCGCGGCGAGGGCCTTCTCCGCACCGGGCTTCGTCTGCAGCGCCAGCACGAGCGCCACGACCAGGCCGACGACGACGAGCAGCACGACGCCGATGACCTTGCCGATCACGCGCAGCACGTGCCCTGGGCCGCGCGAAGAACCTTCGCCCGCGTCATCGGGGCGCTCGGTGTCAGGAGAGGACGGAGGAGTGGATTCCACGAAAAGGGGCAGGAAACGACGGGCCTAAGATCGGGCGATGCGTGTGGAGGCCGCTGTAATAATCAGGCGAGGAGCGGGAGGGAGGTACAGGGTATGCGGTGCGAACGGGGGTGCCTGTGTACCTCGTACATCCCCCCTTCTCAGAACGCCTGTCCGATGGAGATATGCGGTTCGAGGCGTCGCCAGAAGCTCGGGCCGCCTTTTTCGCCGCCGCTGCCGTCGAGGTCGGCGGTGGCGGCCTCGCAGGCGTCGCCCGTGGCGATGTCGTTGACGAGGCAGTAGTAGCCGCCGGGTGAGTACAGGTCGCTGTCGCTCGGGTTGACCTTGAAGCCGAGGTCGAAGCGGATGTAGCCGATGGGCGTCTCGTAGCGCACGCCCGCGCCCGCGCCCACGCGCAGGCCGCCCTGCGTCACGTAGCGCCGCTGCGCGTCCGTCACCGCCTCCGCGCCTTCGTCGATGAGGCCGAAGTCGGAGAAGATGGCGGTGCCCCACGCCGGGCCGAGGCCGGGGAAAGGCAGCCGTACCTCCACGTTGCCTGCGATTTTCGTCAACCCGCCCAGCCCCTCGTACTCGAAGCCGCTCACGGTCAGTTTCTCGGGGCTGCCGCCCACGGTGCCGCCGACGGGCGTGTAGATGGAATCGGCGCGGAGCAGTTGCGGACCGAGTTGCCCGAGGCTCCAGCCGCGCACGTCGGACGCGCCGCCCGCCTGGAAGCGCACGCGGTCGAAGCGGTACTCGACGCCAGGATCCGCCTGGTCTTCGCTGCCGCCGTAGGGCCAGATGCGGCCCGTGAAAATGCGCGCGGCCACGTTGATGTGGTCGGTGATGGGCTGGTAGCGGACGAGTTCGAGCGAGCCTTTGTAATACTGCATCCCCGACGGCAACAGCGTGCCCGATTCCTCGACGGACGGGCGCAAGAGCGTGCCGCGCTTCGGGTTGAGGAAGTCGTCCACCTTGCCCAGCGTCGCGCTCAGGTTGATGACGCTGCGGTTGTACACGGACTGCTCGATCTGCCCCGTCCCGCTGCCGGTGAGCGGGAACGCGCGCCCGAAGGTGTACTGCGCGCTGACGGTGCGGAACGGATACAACTCGTAGAGCAGCGTCGCCGACGCGCCGCCTTCCTGGTAGTAACTCTGGATGTTGGGGTTCTCCTCGCGGATGTAAAACGGCGACACGATGGCCGACAGCTTCCGGTTGAACACGTACGGCTGCCGGAGCGACGCCGTCACACCCAGCCGCGTGATGGGCTGGTACGACGACGACGACCGTGCGCCGAGCCCGCTCCGGTACTCGCCGCTGACGGTGAACTGCCGCGCGCCGCCGAAGAAGTTGCGGTGCGTCCACGACGGCTCCAGCACGATGCCGTCCTCGAAGCCATAGCCCGTCTGCGCCCGCACCACACGCAGCTTGGCCTCGCGCACGGTGTAGCGGACGGTCACCGTCCCGTCGCGCTCCTGCTTGGGCACCTCCGCCACGGCTACGCGGAACAGGTCGAGGCCGAAAAGCTCGCGCTGCCCTTCGATCATCTTCTGCTGCGAGAAACGCTGCCCCACCTGCAAGGGCAACTCGCGCCGCACCACGTAATCCGGCACCGACTGGTTGCCCTCGATCAGGATGGTGTCCACGACGGTAAACGGGCCGGGGTCGATGGAAAAGTCGAGCGCGATGCGGTTGGCGTCTGCGTCCACGAGCGAGTCCGCGTCGAGCGTGACGAAGGCGTAGCCCCGGTTGCGGATCCAGTCGAGGATGCTGCCTTTGGCGAGGGCGAAGTTGGTGGAGGTGAAACGCTCGCCCACGCGCACCGGGCTGTCGTCGCGCAGCCGCCGCCACCGCGCCTGGTTGCGCCCCTCGAACCGTTCCACCACAGGCGTGCCCTCGGGCGTGTGGTACCCCACCGAGTCGATGAGCAGCGGCGGCCCCTCGTCGACGGTGAAGATGACACGGATGGTGTTGCTGCTCGTGTCGAGTTGCGACGCCGGGTAGTCGATGTCGGCTTTCAGGAAGCCGTTGAGGCGGTAGAAACCGCGGATGCGGGCGACGTCTTTCTGCAGTTCGATGGGCACGAGCGGGTAAACGGGATCCTTACGGAAGGGAATCCAGCCGAAGTACGTATCGAAAAACGTCGGCTCCTGGGTGGCCAGTAGCGCGCCTTCTTTGATCTGGCTCTCGGTAAAGGTGCCCGTGTCGACGAACTTGAAGTTGATGCCGCGCACGGTCGTCTCCTCGTTGGCGAAGAACAGCGGGGCCTGCGCGCGGGCGCTGCGCGGCGCGAGGGCACATGCGAGCAGTGCGAGGGTGAGGCAGGAGAGCAGGGGAAAGCGCGTCACGAAAGAGCAGGCAGGGATTGAATCCGCGAATGGGGACGGCGGCGGCCGCACAGGATGTTTTTGCGCACGTCGCCCTCGGTGCGGAAGTGCGCCGACCGGATGCGCTTCTCGCTCACGAGCGCCACCAGCGCGCCGATGCACAGCACGAGGCCGGAGTAATAGATCCAGAAGACGAACGCGAGGATGAGCCCGAACGTGTTGCCCACGTCGAAGCCTGCCACGTTGGCGGCGTAGAACGTGAAGCCGTATTTCGCGGCCTCCCACAGCAGCGCCGTCGTCAGCGCGCCGCGCAGCACACTCCGCCGGGGCGGACGCGGGCTCGGGATGAAGTAGAACAACTGCGCGAACATCGCCAGCGTCACGAGCAGCGGCAGGAACACGCCCAGGATGTTGAACACCACGCTCCAACTCTGCGACAGCCACGCATAGTCCATCCCGATCCAGTCGAGGTAGGCGCGGCCCGCCCGGTTGATCCACTGCACGCCCACCGTCAGTCCGATCGAGAGCAGGAACAGCACGCCCACCTGTACCACCATCCTGAGGTCAAACACGTAGCCGAGCAGCACCGACCGCGCGCGGTGGTAGTCCTCGCTGAAGATGCTCGTGATCACCGCCCGCAGCGTCGTCATCAGCGTGATGGCGGAGATGAAGAGGCCGATGGTGCCGACAAGCGTGATGGTGCCCGACGCCCCCTGCAGGTCGATGAGAAAGTTGAGCAGCTTCTCCGTCTGGTACGGCGGCAAGAGCGCTCGCACCTGCCCCGCGACGATGTCGAACACGCGGTCGCTCTTGAGTACGCGCCCGAGGATGCCCGTGGCCAGGATGAGCACGGGCACGATGGTGACGAGCACCTTGAAGGCGATGGCCTGCGAGAACAGAAAGATGTCCTTCCGCATGAGCTGCCCGAACAGCCCGCGCGCGTAGTACGACACATTCTGCCGCAGCGAGGTGAAGGCGGGAAACGTCACAGAGAGCAGGGGCGGAAAAGCATCAGGGCGCACGTAAGGATACGCGCCAGCGTGACCGGGATGCCGCCTTGACGGCGGTTACGACACGCCCGCACGCAGCCATAACTGCAATATTACGGCGTAACGCGCCACCCGCGTGCCAATGCCGACGAGCGCGAAAAACCATAATGGCACACGCGCCAGTCCCGCCGCCAGGCACAGCGGGTCGCCGACGATGGGCAGCCACGAGCCGAGCAGACTCCACCGCCCCCAGCGGCGCGTCCACGCCAGCGCCCGCCGCCCGCTCCGGCTTTTTTCGAGCTTCCGCTCGATCTTCTCGGCGAAGAGCATCCCCAGCCCATAGTTCGTCAACGCCCCGAGCGCGTTGCCCGCCGACGCCACGGCGAGCGCCACCAGCGGCGGCATCCCACCACGCAACGCCAGCACGAACGCGCCCTCCGACGATACCGGCACCAGCGTCGCAGCGACGAATGCGGCCACAAACAACGCCAACGGGCCGATCATGCAGGTGGTGGAGTGGGTCTGTCAACCATCGACAGACCAACACGCCTGCCTCACGCCGTCGCCTTGCGGACTTCGGTGTGCGGCGCGGCGCGGTCGAGGACGGTTTCGCGCGTGATGCGGTAGTGGCCGATCTCCGGGTGCTCGTGCAACTCGAACATCAAATCGAGCATCGTGCCTTCCATCACCGATCGGAGGCCGCGTGCGCCGGTGCCGAGTGCCCGCGCCTTGCTCACGATGGCGTCGAGTGCGTCGTCGTCGAAGGCCAGCGTCACGCCGTCCATCGCAAAGAGCTTCTGGTACTGCCGCACGAGCGCGTTGCGTGGCTGCGTCAGGATCTGCTTCATCGCCTCGTCCGAGAGCGCGTCGAGGGCCGTCGAGACGGGCAAGCGGCCTACGAGTTCGGGGATGAGACCAAAGCGCAACAGGTCGTCGGGTTCGACGTGCTGGAAGATGTCGGGCGCGTTTTTGTCTGTCCGTCCCGTTTTCTCCGAGTGAAAGCCGATGCTCGTCGTCGAGAGCCGCCGGGCAACGATCTCGCTCAGTCCGTCGAACGCGCCGCCGCAGATAAACAGGATGTTGCGCGTGTCCATGTTGATCAGGCTTTGCTCGGGGTGCTTGCGCCCGCCCTTCGGCGGCACGCCCGCGACGGTGCCCTCCAGAATCTTGAGCAGCGCCTGCTGCACGCCCTCGCCCGACACGTCGCGTGTGATGGATGCGTTGTCGCCCTTGCGCGCGATCTTGTCGATCTCGTCGATGTAGATGATGCCGCGCTCGGCGCGCTCGACGTTGAAATCGGCCGCGTGGAGCAGGTGGCTCAGGATGCTCTCGACGTCCTCGCCTACGTATCCGGCCTCGGTAAGGGCCGTCGCGTCGGAGATCGAGAAGGGCACGTCGAGCACGCGGGCGAGCGTCCGGGCGAGCAGCGTCTTGCCCGTGCCCGTCGGCCCGATCATCAGGATGTTGGACTTTTCGAGTTCGACGTCCTGGAAGTCCGGCAGGTAGTCGCCCGCATCGACGCGCTTGTAATGGTTGAAGACGGCGACGGCGAGGGCCTTTTTGGCCGCGTGCTGGCCGATGACGTATTCATCGAGCGACCCCTTGATCTCGCGCGGCGTCAGGCGCGGACGCGAACCTGCGCGGCGCGGCGCGCGCTCGCCCACCGGCGTAGGCGCGGGTCCAATGTCGCTGCGGACGATGGCGTGCGCGTCCTTGATGCAGCGGTCGCAGATGTAGACATCCGGCCCGGCTACCATTGAGACCACCTCGTGCGCGGTGCGCCCACAGAACGAGCAGCGGATAACGTCGTCGCTGCGCCGGGTGCTCATACAGTCAGGGGAAAAGGGCCGGAGGGCAAATTCGTACTTTCGGGCGCGCGGAGCAACCACGCTCCAAACGACGCTCACCGAGCGGCGGGTTCCGCAAAGACAGTGCCCGCGCCGCCAAAGGTACACCCGCCTCGCCCCTGCTTCATGCCGCTTCCCGAGCGTTTTCTCGAAAAGCTCCCCCACATCGTCCCGCCCGAGCGGCTGGGAGGGGTGATGCAGGCCTTCGCCGGCCCCACGCGTGTGGCGTTCCGCCTCAACCCGTTGCGGCAGCCACGTCCGGCGACGCTCGACGCGCTGCGCGCCGCTGGCCTTGACCCCGCGCCCGTGCCCTGGTACGCCGACGCCTTCACGCTCCCCATCGAAATGCGCGACGCGCTGCTGGCGAGCGAGGCGTACGCGAGTGGGGGCCTCTACGTGCAGAACCTGTCGAGCATGGTGCCGCCGCTCGCCCTCGATCCGCAGTCAGGCGAGAAAGTGCTCGACCTCGCCGCCGCGCCTGGCTCGAAAACGCTGCAGATGGCCGCGCTGATGGAGAACACGGGCGAGATTGCCGCCGTCGAGATCGTCAAGGGACGCTTCCACCGGCTGCGGGCCAACCTCGAAACCTTCGGCGCGGCCAACGTCCGGACGTTTTTGCAGGACGGCACCCGCGTGGGACGCTACCGCCCTGACCACTTCGACCGCGTGCTGCTCGACGCGCCGTGCTCGTCGGAGGGACGCTTCCGTGTAGAAGAGCCGGAGAGCTACGCCTACTGGAGCGAGCGCAAGGTGAAGGAAATGCAGCGCAAGCAGCACAAGCTGCTGCAAGCGGGCCTTGATGCGCTCAGGCCCGGTGGCGTGCTCGTTTACAGCACCTGCGCGCTCTCGCCCGAAGAGAACGAGGCCGTGCTGGACCGCGCGCTCGAAAAGGCAGCAGGGCGCGTCGCGCTCGAACCGCTACCTGTCGAGATTCCCGGTGCCGTCGCGCCGCTGGAAGCGTGGCGCGGAAAATCCTTCGGGCACGACCTCTCGGCGGCGCGGCGGCTCTTGCCCGATGGCGCGTTCGAGGGGTTCTTCGTAGCGCGCCTCGTCAAGCAGTAGCGTGCGCGAATTGCGAAGAATCGCTTACGCGGCGTGACATTTCAAGGATTAGTTGCCTGATAAGCGGGCAGCGTCTATCTTCGCGTGTTCAACAGTCGGTAGCAGTACGTGCCGACATGCACCAATCATCACGCCGGCCCCAAATCTGTAGCTCGTCGAGTTACGCCGGTGGTCGCCCGGTTCAGGCGTCTGCTTCACAGACGTTTGCACCTTCAGACGCGACCGAGTAAGAGAATCAGATGGACATCTTTGTAGGGAATTTTCCCTTCAACACCACGGAAGACGAACTGAAGAACGTCTTCTCCGAGTATGGCAACGTAGATCGCATTCACGTTGCTACCGACCGCGATACAGGCCGCGCCCGTGGCTTCGCGTTCGTGACTATGTCGAATGACCAGGAGGCCAAAGCGGCCATCGAAGGACTCGACGGCTACGACATGGACGGTCGCCCGTTGCGTGTCAACGAAGCGCGTCCGCGCGAAGAGCGCCCCCGGCGCAGCAGCGGCGGGGTGGCGGCGGCTACGGTGGTGGTGGCGGTGATCGCGGCGGCTACGGCGGCGGCGGCAACCGTGGTGGCGGCGGCGGCAGCCGTGGCGGCTACGGCGGCGGCGGCGGCAACCGTGGTGGCGGTGATCGCGGCGGCTACGGCGGCGGCGGCGACCGCTACTGAGCGCACGCTCGCATAAACGGCATTCGCGCCGCCTCTGCCTTCGGGTGGAGGCGGCGCGTGTCGTTTGGAAGAGAGGGTAAAACGTGATACCGGCGTGAGCACCTTCGTGCTCGCTCCCGCGTTTGTGCTTGAAACCCTCCGAAATTATGACCCGCAAAGACTTTCTCCGTTCTCTCGGCGCGCTCGCCGCTGTTCCGTTCGTGCTGCCCGCGTGCGCGCCCTCGTCCGACTCCGTGATGCGTCTGGCGTCGGCGGGCATGGTGGCCCCGGCGGACACGCTCACGTTCCAGAAGCTCGACAAATCGCTCGCCGAGTGGAAGAAGATCCTCCCGCCCGATGCCTACTCGGTGCTGTTCGAGGAGGCCACCGAGCGGGCGTTCAGCAGCCCGCTCAACGACGAGAAGCGCGCCGGCACGTTCGTCTGCGCCGCGTGCTACCTGCCGCTCTTCCCCTCGAAAACGAAGTTCGAGAGCGGCACCGGCTGGCCCAGCTTCTACGCCCCCCTCGAAGGTCGCACCGCGTTCAAGATCGACAACCGGATCGGCTACCCGCGCACCGAATACCACTGCGCGCGCTGCGGCGGCCACCAGGGTCACGTGTTCGAGGATGGCCCCAAACCCACCGGCCAGCGCTGGTGCAACAACGGCGTCGCGCTCCGTTTCATCCCTGAGGGCCAGTCCCTCCCCGACCTCCGAAGCTGATTTTTTGCCATGCGCATTTCTCTGCTCCTTTCCCTTTGCGTGCTTCTGGCCGCCTGCACGACGGCTGAAAAGCCGAGCATGGCCAACAGCCCGAACGTCCAGCCGATATCGCTGGCAGACAATCAGGCCGTCGCGCTCTTCGCCGGAGGCTGCTTCTGGTGCATGGAGCCGCCCTACGAGAAGCTCGACGGCGTCGTGTCGGTCGTGAGTGGCTTTGCCGGTGGGCCCGAGACTAACCCGACGTACGACGAGGTGGCGAACGGACGGACAGGCCACACTGAAACTGTCCAGGTCATCTACGACTCGACGAAGGTTTCCTACGAACGGCTGCTCGAAGTCTTCTGGCACAACATCGATCCGCTCGCCGCCGACCGGCAGTTCTGCGATCGGGGCGCGCAGTACCGTTCAGCCGTGTTCTACGGAAGCGAAGCCGAAAGAGAACTGGCCGAGGAATGGAAAGCCCGCCTTGCCAGCCGCTTCGACGCGGAGATCCAGACGCAGATTGTGCCGGAGACGCCATTCTACGCTGCCGAGCAGTACCACCAGGATTTCTACAAGACGAATCCGGGCCGCTACTACTCGTACCGCGAAGGCTGCGGCCGCGACCGCCGCCTCGCCGAACTCTGGGGCGAAGACGCGGGCCACTGACCAAGCGAGCGTCGATCCACGTTTTCAGAGGCGTCGCAGGCGGCGACGTGTGGATCTGCACCCCGCCGCGTGCTAAGGATTAAATAGTGCGATGGAGTAGGGGACATCGACGAGCCCGTCGTGCACGATGCCATCGAGCAGCGGGTCGGGTTCGTCGCGCAGGCGGGCGTCGAGGTTGAACACGAGCCGTTCGAAGGGTGGGTGGCCTTGCAGACAGGCGAAGCGCGCCTGACCATCGAAGCGCACCTCTACCGGACGCACGTTGCAATCGCACAGAAAAAGGCCCTGTGCGGAGTCCCGGCGTACCCGTCCGTAAAAGCCATATTCGACGCCTGCCGCCCGTATCGTCAGGGCGATATGGAAGGTGTCGCGTTCCACGGGGTCGCCCAGCACGGCGAGGTTGCCCACGAACGAGCCGTGCCAACTGCCTTCCAGGCCGGGAAGCACCGGCCGCACTTCCTTCAACTCCGGCCCGACGATGAATTCGCGGCAACCCGCGGCGAAAAGCAGCATCAGCAGAAGCAGGCGGGCAGGCATCGTGGCGCAGGGGGGAGGCCCGGTGGACGTGGGGCGTGGAAGTATAAAAAAGGCCTGCCCCGGAGCGTATCCAGAGCAGGCCGTCGAGGGAGCAGTGTCCGAGGGCGTCAGGGCGTACCGATGCCCACGTCTTCAAACTCGCCGCCCTGGTTCTCGCCGCGGTTGCGGTTGTTGGTGTTGCGCGGCTGGCGGCCGAAGTTGTAGGTAAACGTCAGGTAGGCCGTGCGACCGCCCCAGCGGCGCGAGCTTTCCTGGTAAGCGATGGCGCTGTCGGTTTCGAAGTGGAAGCCCGACTGGTCGAGCACGTCGCTGACGCGGACGCTCACGCTCGCCTTGTCGCCAAGCAGGCGCTGGCGCAGCGACACGTCGGTCATCGAGAAGCTCGAAATACGGCCCTGCGGCACCTCACTGGGGGCGCGGTAGAAGCCGAAGGCCTGCAGGTCAAGGCCCGGACGGATCGACCACGACACGTTGGCGCGGCCGCCCCACTGGAAGGCATCGCTGGCGAGGTCGTCGCCCACGTTGGAGCCGTCGGCGACGACGCGGTTGCCGTTGGCACTGAGCACCATGTTGACCGCGCCCACGCGGAGCGTACCGATGAGTTCGATGCCGTAGGACTCGCTCGTCGCGAAGTTGGTGAACGTCGTGGTCGAGAAGCCCGTGTTGGGGTCCTCCACGCGCAGCCGCTCGATCACGTCCGTCGTGCGGCGGTAAAACGGCGTCAGTGTAACTGAGGCGCGGCGGGTAAACTGCGTGTAGCCGACCTCATACGCATCCGTGTATTCGGGCTTCAGCGAGGGATTGCCCACGAAGCTGCTGTTGGCATCGCGCCGCTCAAACGGGTTGAGCGCACGCGTGCGGGGCCGGTTGATACGGCGCGAGTACGACACCCGGAACGTGCTGCCTTCCTTCGGCGCGTACGTCACGAACGCGCTCGGGAAGAAGCTGATGTAGTCGTTGTCGAACGGCTCGGCGGTGTCGTTGAGAAGGTCGAATTTCGTCCGCGCCTGCTCGGCGCGCACGCCAATCTGGGTGGCGAATTTGCCCAGCGAACGCCCGTAAATGAGGTACGCCGCGTTGATGAGCTGGTCGTAGTCGAACGTGTTGTTCTGCGCCACGAGCGGCTGGTAGCCGTTTGTGGTGAGCGTATCGGCGTAGAAGTCGTTGTAGATGGTTTCGAGCGAGCCTTTGTAGCCGGCCTCCATCTTGGCGTCCTCGCCGAGGGGGCGCATGTAATCCACCTGGAACGAGAAGTCCTGGTTGTCGCCGTCCTGCTGGTTGCGGTAGAAACCGGAGGCGGGCGCGTTCTGCGGCTGCGTACCGGTGAGGCTGGCCTGCTGGGAGAACGTGTCGAGGCCGTCGTTCTGGCTGTAGTTGTAGCGGCCCTCGACGTTGAGTTCGTGGCGCGACGACTCGATCACGCGGCGGAAGCCGACGCGATAATCCATGTTGAAGCCACTTTCGTCCTCCGCGTTCGAAAAGCTCGTCGTGCTGATGGGCGTACCATCCTGCTGGGTGAGGTACGAGATGCTGTTTTCTGTCTCGTCGCCGCCGCGCAGCGACACGAGCGCCGAGGCCGAGACCGAGTTCTGGCGGTTGAGCTGGTAGTCGGCGTTCGTCGAGAGCAGGTGCGACAGGCTCGTGCGGTCGCCGTCCTCGGTTTCGTCCAGGATAGTGCCCGGCGCATAGAGCAGGCGGTACGTGTCGCCGCTCGGGTCTCGCTTGTCGTAACGCAGGCCGTAGTTGGCCCCCAGGTTCCACTTGCCCTTGCCGTAGGTCACGCTCGTCGAGGCGTTGCCGTCGCCCCGGCTGCCGACGCCCGCGATGATGCCGCCGCCGAAGCCGAGGTCGGTGGATTCCTTGAGCACGATGTTGATGATGCCGCTCATGCCGTCGGGCTCGTACTTGGCCGACGGGTTCGGGATCACCTCGACGCGCTCGACGGACGAGCCGGGAAGCTGCCGCAGGAACGTCGCCAGAAACTCGCCGCGCACCGGCGACGGCTTGCCGTTGATGAGGACGGCGACGTTCTGGTTGCCGCGCAGCGAGATGTTGCCGTCGGCGTCGACCTCGATGGAGGGGACGGTCTGGAGGATGTCCGTCGCGGAACCCGTCTTGGCAATCACCTGATCCTCGACGTTGTACGTCGTCCGGTCGATGCCCACTTCCACCTGCGCACGCTCAGCGGCGACTTCGACTTCGCCCAGTACCGATGTGTCCTCGTTCAGTCGCACAGTGCCGAGGTCGGCCTGCAGCGCACCGGGGCGCAGCGCGATGTCGGAGAGGTAGCGCGAGGCGTAGCCGACGAACGACACGCGCACGTAGTACGCGCCGGGCCGGAGTCCTTCGATGCGAAACACGCCGTCGAGGTCGGTGATGGCGCCGGTGACGAGGCTGGAGTCGGCCGCGCTCCACACCGAGACGGTTGCCGAGGGGATGGTGTTGCCGGTGACGTCATCGACCACTGAACCCGTCACGACGCCCTGCGCCGTCTGTTGGGTGCCGGGCTGCCCGCCGGTGGGACGCTGCGCGTGGACGACGGTGGGAAGTGCCAGCAGCAGCGCGGCGAGGAGCGAAAGGCGGTACATGGAGCGGGATGAGATAGAATGTGCTGCATGTATCGGATGGACGCTCTGTGGGTTGTCACAGAACTATGGTGAATCTGTGAGGATCGGGTTCAGGGAACGCGGGAACGCCGAACGCGGGTCGGACCGTAGCGACGTGCCGCGGCAGGTCCGCGCGGGCAGCTCACGCGTTCCGCAGCACGTCCGCGTCGAGATCCCTCAGGCAGGTCTGGCCGCTCAGGCCCATCGTCAGGTCGAGTTCGGCCACGAAATGGTCGATCACGGCCTCGACGCCTCGGCGGCCCGCGAGCGCCAGCCCATACACGTACGGACGTCCGATGCAGACGGCATCCGCGCCGAGCGCGCGGGCCTTGAACATGTCGGCCCCCGTCCGCACGCCGCTGTCGAACAGCACGGGCACGCGCCCCGCCACGGCCTCGGCGATGCCCGGCAGCGCGTTGAGCGCGCCGACGGCGCCGTCTACCTGCCGTCCGCCGTGGTTGCTGACGTAGATCCCGTCTACGCCACGGGCGAGGGCCTCGCGGGCGTCGCCGGGGTGGAGGATGCCTTTTAACACAACGGGCAGCGACGTCATGTCGCGCAGCCGGGCCAGATCATCCCAGGTGAGCGAGGGGCGCGAGTAGGTTTGCACGAAGCGCTGCACGGCGCGGCGACCCGTTCTCCGCGTGTCATCGGGTACGGCGCGGCGCTGTGCCCACAGCGCCCGCAGCGTGGAAAGCCGAAGGCGCGGGCGTACGGTGGGAGCAGGCAATTCTTCATCCAAGGCTGCCCGGAACGCGGGGTCGCTGGTGTACTGTGCGATGCCTTTGCCACGCAGAAACGGGAGGTAGGCGAGGTCGAGGTCGCGCATCCGCCAGCCCAGCATCGTCGTGTCGAGCGTGAGCACGAGCGCGCGGCACCCGCAGGCCTCGGCTCGCCGGACGAAGCTCCGTACCACGCGCTCGTCGGTGCTCCAGTAGAGTTGGAACAGACGCGGGGCACCGGGCCGCACACGCTCCATCGCCTCGGCGCACTCTTCCATGGGGACGGACGCCTGGCTCGAAAAAACGAACGGCACGCCACGCGAGGCCGCCGCCTCGGCCACGGCGAGGTCGGCGCGCGGGTGCGCCATCTCCAGCACCCCGATGGGCGCGAGCATCAGCGGCGCGGGCAGCGTCATCCCGAGCAGCGGGGCGCTCAAGTCGCGCTGCGTCACGTCGCGCAGCACGCGCGGCACGATCTGCCACTTCTCGAACGCCTGCCGGTTCGCCTCCATCGTCTGTTCCAGCCCGGCACCGCCCGCGACGTACGCGAACGCCTCACGCGACAGTTTGCGCTGCGCCGCTTTTTCGAGCGCACGCGGATCGACGGGCACGACGGGCTTCTCGCCACCGAGGCCTTTCACGAAAATCTGCGTTTGCTGACGGCGTCCAGGCATGGTGGAAAGAGCAATGCGTCAGCGATTGTCCGCGCCGCGCTGCTGGTCGATGGATTTCGTCAGCGGCGTGACGACGTCGCCGGTGTGCAGCGTCGTCACGGTTTCGATGAGGGCAATCCAGCATGCCTCGTCGGCGACGGGGCAGTGGCGCGTGCCTTTCGGGACGACGTAAAAATCGCCCTCGCAGAGCGTCACGCTTCCCTCCTCCAGATCGATCCGCAGCCGACCCTTGAGCACGAGAAAAAGCTCGTCTTCGTGTTCATGGCTGTGCCAGGCGAACGTCCCGTCGAGTTTGGCGACTTTGACGAACTGATCGTTTACCTGCCCGACGATGCGGGGGGACCAGGGTTCTTCGAGTGCCTCGGCGTGTGCGAGCAGGTTGGTGGCGGTGGGCATAGGTTGGGGCAGAGGAGCCGCGCAGATCTCGGATCTCGAAACGTACCGACGTGGCGCGTATGTGCGCGTTACGTCTGCGCAAAGAACACGGCTTTGCCTACCGCGCGGGCGCTTCATGCCGTGCCCATCCGGCGGAAACGTCCTCGACGCGCTCCATCAGCCGCAGCAGGTTGCCGCCGAGAATTTTACGCACGTCGGCATCTGCGTAGCCGCGTTGCAGCAGTCCGTACGTGATGTCTGGGAGGCGCGTCACGTCCTCGAGTCCGGCAGGCAGGTCGAAGACGCCGTCGAAATCCGACCCGAGGCCGACGTGGTCGATGCCTGCCACCTTCACGGCGTAGTCGATGTGGTCGAGCAGGTCGTCGAGCGCCGCGCCGGGCAGGCCATGCGCGCGTTTGACGGCGTAGACGACGTTCCAGTAGTCGTGCAGTTTGCCCACGCGCCCGCCCATCCGGTGGTGCACCTCGGCCATCACGTCGGGCGTGAGGTGCGGGTTGACCATGCCGTCGAAAAAATTGATGAGGATGACGCCGTCGTGCGCGGCGAGGGCGCGCAGCATCGCGTCGGAGGCGTTGCGGACGTTGTCCACGAGCGCCCGGCACGACGAGTGCGACAGCAGCACGGGCGCGCGGCTGGCCTCCAGCGCGTCGAAAAACGTGTCGTCGGACGTGTGCGACAGGTCCACGATGATGCCCGTGCGGTTCATCTCGCGCACCATCACGCGCCCCAGCCCGTTGAGGCCGTTCCACCGGGGCGGTGCCTGCGAGGCATCGGCCCAGCCGTTCGTGTTGATGTGCGTGAGCGTGACGTAGCGGATGCCGAGCGCGTGGAGCGAATCGACCAGGGTGGGGCGGGCGGCGAGGGCGTGGCCGCCTTCGAGGCCGAGCAAAACCGCGCGTTTCCCGGATGCCGCGATGCGGCGCACATCGGCAGCCGAATACGCCATCTCAGCGTCGGGCGCAGCCGAAATCTGCTGGATGACCTCGCCGCGCATCCTCGCCATGTAGCGAAACGCCCGCATCGTCTCGCCCATCGACGGTGGGACGTAAAGCGCAAAGAAGGCGCCGTCGAGGCCTCCCTCCGCCATGCGCGGCAGGTCGAGGTGGCCGGCACGCACGCCGTGGCGCTGCCGCACGTCGTAGCCACCGAGCATCTTCGTGGGCGTGTCTACGTGCCCGTCGAGCACGAGGCTGCGCTGGTGGAGCCGCTGTGCGTGGAGGCGGAGCGAATCGCCCGGTGCGGGCTGAGCCACGAGATGGAGGGGGAGCAGGGCCGAGGCCAGCAGCAGAAAGAGCAGAGTTCGGCGGAAGTGCAAACTCTGTGTTTCGGGGCAGCAGGTAACGGTTGTGTCTCGCAAGATGCTGAAACTTATTGACATAGACTGCTCACACGAAACGCTCTGGTAACGCTTGGTTCAACGGTCGTAGCGGGGAGCCGAACCGGTAGCCGGTAGGCACTTCGTTGATGTACACTACCTACGCGCCAACGCGCTCCTCTCATCCCATTCCGATCTCTCACCTGTCCCTTTGCTCTCATGCGATTTCGCTTTTTTCTCCCCATCCTGCTCTTCACGCTCAGCCTCGCCGCATGCGACAGCGAACCGGGCGTGAGCACCCTCGAGGTGGACGGCGCGTACGCCATTACGACGCTGGTTTTCACGCCGGGCACCGGTAACGTGATTGGCCCTGAGAACGTGGCGGCCCGCCTCGACGCGCCTGCTTCCCAGATGACGTTTGCGTCGGGTTCGTCGGCGTATGTGCTCAACTTCAAGTTTACCGGCCAACAGCAGCAGTACATCCTGTCGGGGCGGTATGGGACCGAGGGAAGCAACCGGGTGGTGGTCGACTTTGGCGACCGCAACGCGGACCGCCGCCGGTTGCTCTTGCCGCGGGAAGTCAAGTTTGCCTTCGACGAGGCCGCAGGGACACTGACCTACGACGGCACCGTGTCAGGTGTCAACCTCGAAGAGTACGACTCGAAATACAGCGGCCTGAACCTGACCAACGTGTCCGGTCGCCTCAACGTCGTGCTCACGCGCAAATAAGACGCTCTTACCGCAAACGAGTGTCCTCTCTCTTGACTGTGCCTTCTCTGCTGCCCCTATGAAACGCTTTTCTACTCCCACTTTTTTCGCCCTTTTGCTGCTCGCCGTCCTACCCCTCGACGGTATGGCGCAGGTAACAGGCATCTCCTACACGGCCGCGCCCGTCGGGCTGCGGACCTTTTACGGTGACGATGCCGGGCTCTCCGATAGCTGGTCGTACGGGGGCGCGCTTGGCCTCGGCTTCGGCGAGTACCTCGAAGTGGCGGGCGAGTACCTGATGAGCTACGACACCAAGACGGACTTCTCCGACTTCGGCTCCGACCAGGCCATCCAAGGCGCGCTCGAAGCGCTCGACACGCGCGATGTGGACGTGACGCGCTACGGCGGGCGCCTGCGCCTCAACATCGGGCGGACGGGTCTGCTGCCGTTTGTCACGGCGGGCGCGGGCATCATCGAGTTCAAGCCCGACGACGCTGGCAAGACCGAGTCCATCTACCTCGATGCCGGGGCCGGGCTGACGTTCTCCGTCGCCGACCGCTACACGCTCACGGTGTCAGCATCGCGCATGGGCTACCGGTACAGTCCGTTTGCGACCTTCGGACTCGGCAACCCGCTCGTCACCGGCGGGCAACCCTTCGACGAAGACGATTTCCCCATCCGCACGGTTTACAACACCAACGTGCGGGCGGCGCTGATGCTTTACCTCGGCGGGCGCGGGCGCGGCGAGATGTCGGACATCGACCGGGCCATCGCTGACCAGCTCGGCGGCGGCGTGCCCCGCATCTACGCGCAGCCGTTCTACGGGCGCATCGACTTCAACCAGAAGCTGGGCAACTTCCCGAGCCAGCAGCCCGTCTCGGGCGTCAACGCGGGCATCGACCTGGGGCCGTACGTGGGCCTGCGCGGTTTCTACTGGCGCGCCACCGACGAGGACGAACTCTTCGATAAGAGCCCCATCGAATTCCGTGACATGCAGTTCTATGGCGGCGAACTCAACCTGCGCTTCGCGTCGTCAGGCCTCGGGAGCAGCCTCACGCCCTACCTCGTCGTCGGCGGCGGCTACATGAACGTGGACGACGGCTACGAGGCTGAGGACGTCTTCGCCGCGCCCGACAGCCGCTTTTTCGCGACGGGCGGCGCAGGCATAGACGTGCCGCTGAGCAGCAACTTCCGCCTCAACGCCGGCCTTCGCAGCCTGCTGATGAGCGATCAGGAGTTGGACGACGTAGCCACGCCGAGCAGCGTCTACAACTCGTGGATGTACACCGCAGGCGTCGAGTTCAGCTTTGGCGGTGGCAACTCGGCGCGTGACGTCGCTGCTGCTGAGCGGGAGCGCCGGCTGCGCGCGATGACGAGCGCCGAGCAGGAGATCGAGCGGCTGCGCGAGCAGCGCGCAAGCCTCCGCAGCGAACTCGACTCGACGAGCACCGCGTACGAAAACGCCTCCGACGAGGAGCGCGCCGAGATCGAGCGCCTCCAGTCCGAGATCGAAAGCCTCCGCCAGCGCGCCAGCCAGCGCGATACCGTCTACATCGAACGCGACGGGCGTGTGCAGGGCGTGCCGCAGTCGCGTCTGACGCCGCAGGAGCAGCAGCGCCTCGAACGCGCCGAGCGCATCGAGCGCCAGATGGCCGACGAGCAGATGATGCGGACCTCGACGAACAACCTCTCGGGCCAGACCCTCGCGCTGCCCGTGCCCAACGTTGGCGAGATCTACGTCCGCTTCGGCGACACCGTCGGCGAGACGACCGTGGACACCTATGCCACGCCCGTCGTGGTGACGCAGAGCGGCACGCCGATGGCAACGCAGCAGGGCGCGCCTCAGGGCACGGCCATGCAGGGCACCGTGGCGCAGATGACGCCCGCACAGATCCAGCAGATCGTGCGCGAGACCATCCAGTCCGAGATGGCACGCTCCGACAGCCAGCAGGTGACGCAGGCCGAGATCCAGCAGGCCGTTTCGAGCGCCGTACAGCAGCAGCTTCAGCAGCTGGCACAGAGCGACGCCCGCATGGCCGACCTCGAAGCGGCGCAGCGCATGGAGGTGCGCCTTGCCGAGATCGAAGCGCGCCTCGACCGCCGCCTCAACGCCATCGAGACGCGGCAGGTCGTCAGCACGGCGGATCAGCCCAACGTGACCGTCGTGGATGGCGCGAACGCGGGCACCACGCGCATAGTCACCACCGACAGCGGCGTGCTGGGGCGGCAGTTCACGAATGCCTTCCCGTACCTCGGTTTCCGCACAGGCAACGGGACCAACCAGTTCCTCTTTGGCGTCCGCGCCGAGTTTACGCGTCCCACAAACACGGGCTTCAAGTTCGTGCCCGAGGCCGCCTTCGGCTTCGGCGACGGCACGTCGTTCCAGGTCTTTGGAAACGCGGTCTTCCCCTTTGCGAGCGACGATTACGTGCGGGATCTCTACCCGTACGCCGGCGTCGGGCTGGGCTTCATTTCGCGTGAAGGGCTCAAGGGTCTCGACCTCGGCCTCAACCTGATGCTGGGCGCGGACTACCGCTTCGGACCGGGCGCGGTGATGATCGAGTATTCGGCTCCGAACTTCTTCGATTACAACCGCATCCTGCTCGGCTATAAACTGAACTTCTGATGCGGCTGCTGACGATTCTGATGCTGGCCGCCCTCGTGGGCGGGGTGCCGCTGCACGCGCAGACGGCTCCCGCCGATACGACCGCCCCTCGTGTAGTGATGCGGCAGGGTGCTGCACCGGCGGGTGTTTCCGGGGTGCGGCAGCGCATCCAGGCGATCCGCGGGCAGCAGGGGCGGGTAGTGCAGCCCATCATCGTAGTCGTGCCCGCGCCCGCGCCGCAGGTGGTGGTGATGCCAGGGGCGGAAGGGAACCGGTCGGTGCCGCCGCCCGCGCTGGCTGCACCGCTGACGCCCTCCGAGCGGTCTGCGCTGGATCGCATCCGGCCCGGATTGGGGCGGCAGCTGGAGGATACATATACGTTCTACCAGCCGCCGGGCACCGTGGTCACCATGCCAGGCACCGGAGCCACCACGCCGGGCCAGGCGGGCATCACGCGCGTGGATACCGTCTACGTCCGCGACACGGTGACGGTGAATCCTTCGGGCATCACCCCGCCAGGGCGTGGCAACGTGCCCGCGCTGCCACCCGCGAATGTCGCGCAGATGCCGACCGTCCGCGAGGTCGAGCGGGCGATTCTGGAGACGGGTCTCTTCCGCGCCGTCGGCGTCAACTTTGAGTTCGACAAGAGCACGCTGCTCGACGGCGCGGGCGCACTCATCGACCCGGTGGGCGAGGTGCTGCGCAAGTATCCGGACCTGAACGTCGAGGTCGGCGGCCACACCGACAACATCGGCAGCGACGCCTACAACCAGAAGCTGTCGCAGGACCGCGCCGAGACCGTTCGGCAGTACCTCATCGAGAAGTACGCGCTCGACCCGTCGCGCCTCGTCGCGCGTGGCTACGGCGAATCGCAGCCTTTCGTCACCAACCAGAACCCGACGGGCCGCACCCTCAACCGCCGCGTCGAATTCAAGGTGCTGCCTGCCGAGTAAAGCTTCTTCGTCGATTCCCGCGCAGGAGAATGGAATCCACGCCCCGCCGCGAATTGCTCCCCGATGCTTACCGGACGCCCGCCGAGGTCGCCCGTTTGATGGCTGAGCACGCCGAGCCGTTCGGTGAGGTCGACAACGCCAACCTCGACGCGCTCCTCGACCGTATCGGCGACGCGCGCGTGGTGTGTATCGGCGAGGCGAGCCATGGCACGAGCGAGTTTTATCGTCTACGTGCGCGCATCACGCAGGCGCTCATCCAGCGCAAAGGCTTCCGCATCGTCGCCATTGAGGCCGACTGGCCCGACGCCGAGCGCATTGACGCCTACGTGCGGAACCGCGAGCCAGGTGAGCAGGAGTGGGAAGCGTTCGCGCGCTTTCCCACGTGGATGTGGCGCAACGAGGAGGTGGCCGCCTTCGTCGAGTGGCTGCGCGGCTGGAACGCCGACCGCGAAATGGACGACCGTGCCGGGTTCTTTGGTCTCGACCTCTACAGCCTCTACACGTCGCTCAACGAAGTCGTCCGCTACCTCGAGGCGCAGGATGCCGAGTTGGCGGGCGTCGCACGCGCGCGGTACGCCTGCCTCGAACCGTTTTCCGACGACCCCGCAAAGTACGGGCAGGCCGTCGTGACGGATCGCTACCGCGACTGCGAGCGCGAGGCGGTGGAGATGCTCCAGGTTCTGCTGAAGCAGCGGCTACGGCTGACGACAGGAGACGGCCCTGAGGCGCACCACGAGGCGTTCCCGTACTTCGACGCCACGCAGAACGCCCGCGTCGTGCAGAACGCCGAGGCGTACTACCGCGAGATGTTCTACGGCAATGTCTCGACGTGGAACCTGCGCGACACGCACATGATGGAAACGCTCGAGAACCTGCTGGCTTTCTGGGGCGACGACGCGAAAGCCGTCGTATGGGCGCATAATTCGCACCTCGGCGACGCGGCGGCCACGTACATGGGGCAGCGCGGCGAGATCAATCTGGGCTACCTCTGCCGCCGCGCTTATCGTGACCGTGCCTACCTCATCGGCTTCGGCACGCACACGGGGACGGTGATGGCTGCGAGCGACTGGGGCGCGAAGGCCGAGACGAAGCGCGTGCAGCCGTCTCACCCGGAGAGCTACGAAAAGCTCGCTCACGACAGCGGCGTGCCACGCTTTGTGCTGCCGCTGAGAAACGCGCCGGAAATCCTGCGCCGCGAGCTGAGTCGCCCACGCCTCGAACGCGCCATCGGCGTGATCTACCGGCCCGAGACGGAGCTTCAGAGCCACTATTTCCCCGCCGTCCTCGCCGCGCAGTTCGACGAATGGATCTGGTTCGACGAGACGCACGCCGTGACCCCGCTGGGGCCGAGTCATGCCCCGAGCCTCCCGCGCGCGCACCCGTTCCGCCTGCTCACCGACTGACGCGCGCCCGTCAGTACCCGAAGTGCTGCTTGTTGAACACGTACTCGTCCACGCTGAAGCGGCCCGCGCCTATGAAAAAGAGCCCGGCGAAGACGAAGCCGAGTTCGAGCGAGTGCGAGAAGTCGCCGAAGCCGTCGCCTGCGCGGAGGTGGGCCGAGAACGCGAAAGCCATCGTCCCGAACAGGAACAGGCACGCGGGGCGGTAGAGCAGGCCGAGAGCGAGCAGCAGGCCGCCCGCGAATTCGGCAAGCCCGCCTATGAAGCCGAAGAATGTCGGCAGGAACGTGATCCCGGCAAACTCGGCGACGGCCGCCCATCGCTCGGGGCCTCCGGCGAGCTTGGGCCACCCATGGAACATGAACGAGAGGCCGACGCCCACGCGAATGATGAGCAGTCCGAGGTCGCGGAGGGTGTCGAGGCGCGAGTTGAGCGTGCGGAGCATCGGGCAGGAGGAGGGTGGAGGTCCGCCAACGCGCCCTCTGCCACGCAGTTGAGGCCGGGGCGAGACGGAACGGTAACGCCTGCCCTGAAGGGACCCATGGCGTGATTACAGGCGACGTGTGTAGCGGATGGCCCACATCGTCGTCCACGTCGCGCCATCGTCCAGTGAACGCTGCCAGTGCCACGTGAGGGCGTCGGGCGTCACGTCCGTCCACGTCATCCGGTTGATCTGCGTCTGGCCCTGCGGGTTGGTGAATGGAGCCGTGCGCAGGTACACCTGCCCGTCCGCCGCGCGTCCGCCGGTGAGCAGGAGATAGCTGCCGCCATTGTCCACCCACGTCTGACGCCACTCACCGGAGGCTCGGTGGTACACCGATGTGCTCATGCCTGCGAAGCCTGTCTCGGCCACGAAGTGTTCTTCGATCACGCACCCGTTGTAAGACCGGGCGATGGTGTTGGTGCCCCCGGTCATCTGTCCTGTGGAGTCACCGGGTACGGGCCACGACAGATTCCAGGTGCCCACCCAAAAGTCGAGTGTGTCGTGCTCGGGGGTGTTGCAGGGGGCAGGCTGGGCGGCCAGGGGTACGGCGAGCGTGACGAAAAACAGGACGAGTGGAAAGCCAGGTTTCATGCATGCATCCAACGAGTGGAGGACAAGCGAGGGGCACCGTGTTGTTTCAACGTAAGCCGAATCGTCTCGTGGCTGATAGACCGGTTGAGCAGGCCGTGTGCGTGCGCCTGCGCCACGAAGGAGTCGGTGAGTAGCCGCAGGGTCCACCGTGCGTGTCCGTTGGGCGGCGCCGAGCGCGCCAGCGTGAGCAGGTAGTCGCGCGCTTCTGGGGTCAAACATCGCTTGCGATGATGCGACGCCTTCCGCACCCGGAGTGCCCCTTTCATCCCCTCGCGCGCAAACCGCCGTCGCACGTTCTCGACCGTCGATACCGCGCAATGCAGCGCCTCCGCAATCTGCCTGTCCGTCCAAGACGACCCATCGGGCGACTCGTCGGACAGGAGCAGGATGCGCGCGTGGGCTATCGTGCGCGCGTGGTGCCGTCCCGTGCGGACAGTCTGTTCGAGGGAACGGCGCTCGGCGTCGGAGAGCAAGATGCGGTTTTTTCGAGGCATGACGAGAGCAATTGAGGGGGCACAGAGAGGCGCAGGCTGTCGGAGGCATGGCCTGCGCCTCGCGGCAAGATTAGAAAAAGGGCACGACGAGATCCGACGATTTGTTGGCAACCAGGATGGCGTTGAGGTCGTGTTTGATCGTGGCAAGCCTGGCGTCGAAGTCGAGCGTGGCATCGTCGAATTCGCCCCGCGGCAGGAACGAGGGGATCTGGCCCTGCCGGTCTTCCGCCGTGATGTTGGCGTTCGTGAGCGCTTCTTCTTCGTGGACGGGCATCTTCAGCCCCAGATCGACAAAACGCAGTCCTTCGGCCATAAAGATCTCCTGCCGCAGCAGGTAGAGCACCTCCAGCGCGGCGTCCACACTCGCGGCGGCGTCCACCTGATCCGCTGTCACCGATGTGCCCGAGATAGTAGGCACCGCGATCTGCGTCCCCGCGCTGCGCGTGAGCACCAGCCCTGCCTCGGCAGCCTGGCTCGGCGTGCGCTTGACCTTCCACTCGGCTGTGTTGGGACGCGTGTTGGGCGCGCGCGAGGTGCGCTTGTCGGTGTCCTCGATGGTAGCGAGAGGCCGCGTGGCGACGAGCGCGATCACGTCTTTCATCGTCGCCTTCGCGGCAGCCAGGTCGCTCGCTGCCAGTTCGGCCTGTGCTTTGATCAGGTACGCCTCCTCGATCTTGAACATCGGCACCGCAGCGTCCGTCGTCGAAGATCCATAGTCGTTGAACTTGGGGTCGAGAAAGTCGAGGCGGGGCAGCGGTTGGAGGTCGGTCGTGGAGCGCTCCCAGATGGCGTTTTCGATGGCGCTGTCGGTCGGCTCCAGCGCGGTCGTGTTGATCGGGTCGAAGTGCACGAAGCGGACGTAGTCGGCGTCGGCAGCGATCGCGGCGTTGGCAGCCGCCAGCGCCTCAGGACGTTCCCCTAGGTAGAAGTGCGCGCGCGCCTTGGCAAGGTGATAGCTCGGCACGTTGGCCGCGCTTCCGCCTGCCGCGAGGGCCGCATCGAACGCCTCGATGGCGAGCCGGTAGTGCTCCGCGCTGGGCACCGCCACGCCACCGTCGCCGGCGGGAAGCGTCTTGAAATACATCGCCGCCGCCAAGTGCGCGTAGCCTTTGTAGAAGTAGAACTCGGATAGCTGCGTGGCCGTCAGGCCCGCGTCCCGGGCGCGCACCTCGGTGAGCCCAAATTCTGCCGATTCCCGCAGGTCGGCGATGTAGAACTGCAACTCCTGAACAGTCGGATGCTGGTCGTTGAGGAAATCCAGCCGGTCGTCGGCGAGGTAGAAATTGTTGGTGTTGACGTAGTTGTCCGAGGCCAGCTCCAACTCCGGCAGGGCGCTGTTGTACACGAGCACCAGTTGGCGCTGGAGGCCGTTGAGCCACGGCCCTCCCAGCGCGGGCAACTCGAGGGCGGTGTTCTCGGTGATGTTGGGGTTGGTGACGCTCGTCGGATCGATGAGGTCGCAGCCTGCTCCGAGGAGCAAGGTGCCCGAGAGGCCCAGCGCCGCGACGCGCCGGATGAAGGGTCTGGTAGAGTTCATGTCGGAAGAGGGGGATAAGGGCGCTAGGCCCGTTCGAATCGGGAGAAAGGGGGGCGGAGTCGTCTTCGCCCCGCCCCTGATCCTTCACAGCCGCGTTTTGACGGATAAGGTGTAGGTGCGCGGCAGCGAGTCCGCGCCGTAGGCGTAGCCGCCGACGTTGAGTGCGCCCTGCGCGCCCGTATTCAGCCCCGACAGTTCGGGGTCGATGGGGGCCGAGGTGAACACGAACGGGTTCTGCACCGCCGCGCCGATCTGCAAGCCCTTGAGGCCCCGGAAGAGGTATTTCTCCGGGATGGTGTAGCTCATCGAGATCAGCCGCACCTTGAAGAAATCGGACGAGGTCACGAGTACGTCGCCCATCTGGCCAGAGGCGATCTGCCCGTCGAGGAAAAACTGTTTCCACTCGCGGTCGGCCCAGTCGGCGATGTTGGGATCTTCGCCCGTCGCATCGTAGAGGCCGACGTCGTTGAACATGCGGTAGCGCTCGCCCAGGTTGATCATGTCGCCGCCCCACTGGAAATCGCCGGTGATGAGAAAATCGAGGCGGTTCCAGACGTTCGCCGTCAGCGTCAGCGCACCCCAGTGGCTGGGCGTCGCGTTGCCCAGGAAGGCGTTGGATTCAAAGGCCCCGCCGTCTTCAAAAGCCCCCTGAATGAGGTCGCCGTTGGCATCGACGCGGTCGAGGTGGACGCGGGTGCCGCGCAGGTACCCCACGGGCAGCCCTTCCTTGACGTAGCGGCCCAGGAACGTGAATCCGTACAGGTTGAACTCGGGCGCACCGCCGGTCGAGAGCACCTTGTTTTCGACGTGGTTTAGGGCAGCACTGAGGCGCAGGTCGAGGTTCCGGCGGCTCGTGAGTAGGAACGTCGTGCCCAGTTCGTAGCCTTTGTTCGAGATCTCGCCCAGATTGCGGAGCTGGTTGTCTTGCCCGCTCGACGGGTTGAAGGGAGCCGCGAACAGCGCGTCCTGTGTTTGCGCGTCGTAGTAGGTAAAGGTCACGTTGACGCGCCCGTCCAGCAGCGCCAGGTCGGTGCCGACCTCCCACGTCGTCGTCTTCTCCGGCTTCAGCGTAGCATCGCCCGGCTGGCCGAAGCGCAGCGACGTGCCGTCGATAAAAGGCGCGGGTGTCAGCGTGCGCTCGTTGACGAAGGGCTGCGGAAAGTTGCCCGCCACGCCGTAGTTGGCGCGCAGCTTCATCTGCGCAATCGCCACCGACGGGATCGCCTCGAAAAACGGCTCGTCGGAAAGCACGTACGACACGCCGACTTTCGGGTACCACTGCACGCCCACCTCTTCCCCAAAGGCCGAGTTGCCGTCGCCGCGCAGGCCCAGTTCCAGGAAGTAGCGGTTTTTGTAGCCGAAGTTCTGCGCCACGAACGCGCCGTAGTTGGCCACCTGCCGCGTGAAATCGTCGATGGTCGGGTTCGAGCCCGTGTCGCCGTCGCGCGAGCCGTCTGCGATGTCGTTGGCGACCCAGCGGGACTGCCGGTCTTCGTCGCGGAAGATCTGCCCGCCCAGCGTCGACACGCTCGACACGTCCCCGAACGTGCGCTGGTACTGGGCCGAGCTTTCGAGCGTGATGCCCAGAAACTTGCGGTCGGAGCGCGTCAGGTCGCCGAGGTTGCCCTGGCTGGGCGCGATGTTCGAGCCAGTCTGGCGCAGGTATTCCGTCCAGTAGAGTTCGTCCTGGTTGTTGACGCGGTAATCCAACCCGACGATGCCTTTGAGCGCGAGCCCCTGGATGGGCGAGAAATCGAGGCCGTGCGAGGTTTGAAACCGCTTGACGTCCTCGGTGAAACCGTACAGCGCGTCTTGCAAGCGGAGCGAGTCGAGAATGGCGTCGTAGGCCGGGCTGCCCCGTTCGAGATCGTACAGCCCCGTCGATTGCTGGTAGCCGTAATCCGTATCGGCGTAGAGGCCCCCGAGGTTGGCGTTGAGCACGCGGTCGAATCGGTTGCTCGAAAAGCCCAGCGTGCCTGTGTAGCGCAGGTCGTCGCTGACGGCGGCGGAGAGCGTCGTGCGGAGGTTGTAGCGCGTGTCGCCCAGTTCGTAGCGGAAGCCGTCGTCGTTGGACATGCTTCCAGAGAAGCTGTAGGTGTAGCCTGCATTGCCCCCGGTCGCGCCCAGGCGGTACGTCTGGGTGTGGCCCGCCCGGTAGAGCAAGTCGCCCGTGGCCTTGAAGCGCAAAAAGTCCTGGTTGGCCACGCTCACGCCCTGCGTCGTCTCGAAGGTGAACGAGGAGCGGCCCTGCACGCCGGGCTTGGTGAAGATCTGCAACACGCCGTTGGCGGCGTCAGAGCCGTAGAGGGTCGTGGCCGCGCCGCCGGGGATAAACTCGATGCGCTCGATGTTCTCGACGGGGATGTCAGCGATAGACGAAGACTCGTTGCCACCCGTCGAAATCTCAAGCGCGCTTCTCCCGTTGTTGTTGTCCACCCGCACGCCGTCGATGTAGATGACGGGCGTGGTGTTGGCATTGGCCGAGACGATGCCGCGCGCCCGGATAATGGACGACGTGCCCGGCAAGCCGGACGAGAACCGCACCGTCGCGTTGGGCAGCGACGTTTGCAGAATCGCGTCGAGCGGCAGGTTGCTGACGCGGTCGAGCTGCTTGGGCGAAATCGTCGTGACGGTCGTCGAGAGGCGTCGGTTTTCGATGCCGCCGCCCTGACCTGTGACGACCACCTCGTCCAGTCCCACGAGGTCTTCGCGCAGTTCGATGTCGACTGTCAACGGCGAAGCGCCGACGGTCACGCTCTCCCGGTAGGTTTTGTAGCCGATAAACGTGGCGACGAGTGTATACGTGCCCGCGGGAATGTTCGCGATGTTGTACGCGCCGTCGAGGTCAGTGGCCGCGCCGAGCGACGTATCCGCCAGCCGGAGGTTGACGCCCGGAAGGGTCTCGCCCGTCGTGGCATCGGTCACGTGGCCGTTGATGGCGCCCTGCTGCGCCTGCGCTGCTCCGCAGACCAGCCCGAGCAGCACGAGTGCGAGAGAGAAGCGTCTCTGTAAACGCATGGGAGTAGGGGGATAGGGGTGATGATGGTGCGCCACCAGGCTACCAATCCCTGTCCATCACTTCCTGAGGGCATCCTGATGCTTTCCTCACGTTTTATGAGGAAGCGTTTGAGATCCGCACGCCGAATGCTGAGCGGCCTCTGGTTTCCACGCGAGCCCATGCACTCAGTTGGACGTTCGGCTTAATTAGGAGCTGAGTCCCTTATGGCGTCGGTTCACCTCCGGATCGCGACGGTTCGGCCCGGTAGTCCACCGGTTCGTGCCGCGTGCCCGCCTTCGCCGTAACTCCATACTATCGTGATCGTAGGGGTTGGAGTGCAGGCCCATGTGGCTCTGAGGGCTGAGGAAAACCTGAGGAGGGCGCTCGAAAATGCCTTTACAGATGTCCTGAGCCATAAGCTATTTTTTTAGCACGAACCGTTTGCCCTCATGACCTTCTCCGATACTCCGTTCACAATTGGCGACTGCCGGGTGGAGCCGCGCCTGAACCACATTGTGCACGAGAGGGGGCGGTCGGAGGTGGAGCCGAAGGTGATGCGGGTGCTGCTGTGCCTCGCGGCGCGCCCCGGCGAGGTGTGCTCGCGCGACGAACTGCTGGATGAGGTGTGGCCGGACACGGTCGTGACGGATCATGTGCTCACGCGGGCGATCTCGCATCTGCGCCAGGCCTTTGGCGACACTGTGCAAGCCCCGCGGTACATCCAGACCATCTCGAAAGGTGGGTACCGCCTCATCGCGGACGTGTCGGCTCCGAGCGAGGAGGCTTATGCCGGTGACGGACACGCCAGAACCATGGTCGATGAAGCGCCGGTGCTGGCGCGCCCGGCGGCACCGGTGCGCGTTGTGACGGTGGCTCGTTGGTGGGGGCATCCTCTCGCCGCTGCCGTGCTGGGGGCGGGGGTCGTCGCACTGGTGATCGTGGGTGGGTGGAGCCAGCGCCCGCCTGCAGTCGGGGCGGTGTACCCTGTGGTACCGCTCGTCAGCACGCAGGGCCTCGACTACCGGCCCATGCTGTCGCCGGACGGGGCGTTTCTCGTCTTCAGCCGCCCGAGTCAAGGCGGCGCGTCGGATCTCTTCGTCAAACAGATCGGGACCGAGCAGGAGCGCCAGTTGACGACGCATCCGGGCTACGACGACTATGCTACCTGGCTGCCCGAGGGGCATGAAGTCGCGTTTCAGCGCATCCACGAGGGGGAGTGTTCGCTCTACGCCGTCGCCGCGATGGGAGGTGCGGAGCGACGGCTCGGCCCCTGCACGCTGTCGCAACGTGGCCTCGACGCCTCGCCCGACGGAAAGTGGTTCGTCGTCACCGACCTCGAGACGCCCGAGGCTCCGCGCAGCCTCTACCTCGTCGATGCCCAGACGTTCGAGCGCCGCCGCCTTACCCGCCCGCCCGTGGGCGATATGGACTTCGACCCGCACTTTTCGCCCGACGGCCAGACGGTGGCGTTCACGCGCGGACTCCGGCACGCGGGCGTCTCGCTCATCGACATCTACACCGTTGCCGTCACCGGTGAGCGCGCGCCGCGCCGCCTCACCACCGACCGTGGCCACGTAGCCGGGCTCACCTGGACGCCTTCGGGTGAGTCCCTCATCTATTCCTCGAACCGGCGAGGCCCATACCGCCTGTGGCGCGTGGAGGCACAAGGGGGAGTACCTCTACCTCTCACGGGTGTCCAGACGTTCGATCCCGGAAATCCGAGCATGGCACGGGCGGCCGGCCGGCTGGCCTTTGAGGAGTGGCATTTCGATTTCAACATCTGGGCTTTCGATCCCGCGACTGATACGCTCACCAAACGGGCTTCGTCTACCCGGTGGGACCACGAGCCTGGGGTGGCACCAGGGGGCGAGCAGGTCGCGTTCATTTCCAACCGGCGTGGCGAAACCGAACTGTGGACCGCCCAGCCTGATGGTTCAGAGGCCCGCCCGCTCACGTCGCAAGCGCCGGTGAGTATTCCCCGGTGGTCGTCCGACGGACGGATGCTGACGTACGGTTTTGCCTCGGACGGGCGCGCGGGCATTTCCGTGATCAATGCCGAAGGCGGCGCGTCGCACGCGCTGGACATCGAGGGCGACAGTTTCAACCCGTCGTGGTCGAGAGACGGGCGCTACATCTACTATTCCACGACCGACAGCGGGCGCTGGCAGGCGTGGAAAGCGCCTATCGATGGAGGTGCACCTCAACGCGTCGTGGAAGATGGGTACGTGGCGCGCGAAGGCCCGGACGGCGCAGTGTACTACGTCCAGTACCTCACGCCCGGCCTGTGGAAACTGCGCGACGACGGCACGTCGGAAAAAGTAGTCGAGGCCCTCGCTCCCGGCGACTGGATCAACTGGGACATCACCGACGAGGCCGTCTATTACATCGCCCGCTCGTCGAAGGGGGCCGCCCTGACGCGTTTCGATCTGGAATCGGGCGAAACTCGGCAACTCCACGTGTTCAACCCGGCGCAACTCGGGCCGCTTTCGGGCTTGTCGGTTGCACCGGACGGGCTCGTGTTCATCTCGCTCGTGGACGAGCACGAGAGCGACATTCACCTGGTGGATAGCCTCGTGATCTGACCGGCCGAACGCTGGAAATCAGCGCCGCATTCAGAGGCTGACTCTGAATGCGGCGCTAAACGGTTGAACCATAGCCTCCACACCTTGGACGGGTGGGCGAGGTGCGAAGCCCGGGTCGGGCATACCTCCCGGCTACACGGAGGCGAATACTGGAAGGATCGTAGGACGCAGTCGCATTCTCCATACGACGCGGGGAGGCGCGTTCAGACCGGCATCAGCGGCATCTACTTCGGCCACTTGCATGCTGAAAACGCGGTTGAAACGCGGCAACTCGTGGTAGCGAAATAGGCGCGTCCCGCGACTACCCCTTTCGGCCGGTTGCGTCCCTCAGACGATCTCCCACGTCTCCGGCCCCGCCAGGAGTGCGGCAAGATCGCCTTTGCCACGCTGCGCGACGACGGCGTCGGCCTGCTCGTGCAGGAGTGCGTCGTAGGTCGGGCGATCCTCGCGGTAGAACACGCCGAAGGGACGCGGCAAATCGTCGTGGACGAACATCCGCGCCACCATGTGCGCCATCTCGCGGTTCGTCTCGTCGTAGATGAGGCAGTCGTCGGCGCTGTACTGGCCGGTTTCGAGCGAGACGGCCTCCAGTCTCAACCCGTCCAGCCGCATCCCGGACTTTCCGTTGTCGAACAGCAGCGGCTTCCCGTGCTCGACGAACAGCGCCCGCATAGGCTTGGTGTCGCGCTCAGTGAATTCGAAAAAGGCCCCGTCGTTGAAGATGTTGCAGTTCTGATAGACCTCGACGAACGCTGCGCCCACGTGTTCGTGTGCCTGCTCGAGAACGGCCGCCATGTGCTTGGGATCACGGTCGAGCGTACGGGCGACGAACGTGCCGTCGGCCCCAAGCGCGACGGCGGACGGGTTGAAGGGGTGGTCGAGCGAGCCGTACGGCGTGCTCTTGGTGACTTTTCCGGCCTCGCTCGTCGGGCTGTACTGCCCTTTCGTGAGGCCGTAGATCTGGTTGTTGAACAAGAGCAGCTGCACGTTCGGGTTGCGCCTCAGCACGTGCAACAGGTGGTTGCCGCCGATGGAAAGCGCGTCGCCGTCGCCCGTGATGATCCACACGTCGAGGTCGGGGCGCGTGGCTTTGAGGCCCGTCGCAAACGCAGGCGCGCGCCCGTGTATAGAGTGGAAGCCGTACGTGTTCATGTAGTACGGAAAGCGGCTCGAACAGCCGATGCCGGAGACGAACACGGTGTTCTCGCGCTTGACCCCGAGTTGCGGCAGCAACCGCTGCACCGTCGCCAGGATGGCGTAATCGCCGCAGCCGGGGCACCAGCGGATCTCCTGGTCGGTGGCAAAATCCTTGCGCGACAGCCCTGCGCCACCCCCGTCGCCAGCGGGCGCGAAGCCCGGTGGCATCACGGGCGTTTTGCTGCCGTCCGTCGTTTTGGGCGGATCGCCGGGCTTGCGCTTGCCCGCCGGTTGCGGCGGAAGCGTGGGCTTCGCCGGGGAAAAGCCGGGCGGCAGCGTAGGCTTGCGGGGTGTATCGGACATGGGAATTGGAGGTTGGAGGTTCGAGGCTGGAGATGGGAGGGAGCTGGAGTAATCCAGGATCTACGCTCCTACTTCCAACCTCTTTTCCACCGCCGCCTCGATCTCGGCGGTTTTGAAGGGCAGGCCCTGGATTTTGTTGATGCCCTCGAACGGCAGCAGAAACCGCTCCCGCAGGATGCGGACAAGCTGGCCGTCGTTGAGTTCGGGGACGAGCAGGTGCGTGAAGCCGCCGAAAATCCCGGCGAGGTCGGACGGCAGCGGGTTGAGGTGACGCAGGTGGATGCTCGACACGCGCGCACCCCGCCGCCGCAGCCGTTCCACCGCCGCCTCGATGGCCCCGCGCGTCGAGCCCCAGCCGACGAGCAGCACATCGCCCGTCCGGTCGCCGTTGACGAACGTGGGCGGGAGGTCCTGCGCCACGCGCACCACTTTCTCGGCCCGCAGCTTCACCATCTTCTCGTGGTTGTGTGGGTCGTAGGAGACGTTGCCCGTCTCGTGCTGCTTTTCCAGTCCGCCAATGCGGTGCTCCAGGCCCGCCGTGCCAGGCTTGGCCCACGGACGCGACAGCGTCGTCTCGTCGCGCGTGTACGGCAGGAAGTCGCCCGCGCCATCGCCCGACGGCGACGCGGCGAACGACACGGTGAAGTCGGGCAGCGCCTCCACGTCGGGGATGCGCCACGGCTCGGAGCCGTTGGCGAGGTAGCCGTCCGACAAAAACACCACAGGCGTCATGTAGCGAACGGCGATGCGGCACGCTTCGAGGATCGTGTCGAAGCAGTCGCCGGGCGTCGAGGCGGCGACGACAGGGAGGGGCGCCTCGCCGTTGCGGCCATAAAGGGCCTGCAACAGGTCGCTCTGCTCGGTTTTGGTGGGCAGGCCCGTCGATGGCCCGCCGCGCTGCACGTTGACGACGACGAGCGGCAGCTCGGTCATCACCGCGAGCCCGATGGCCTCGGTTTTCAGCGCCATGCCCGGCCCGCTCGTGCCCGTCACGCCGAGGCTACCGCCAAAGCTCGCGCCGATGGCGGCGGCGACGGCGGCGATTTCGTCCTCGGCCTGAAACGTCAGCACGCCGAAGTTCTTGAGCCGCGACAGATCGTGCAGCAGATCTGACGCGGGCGTGATGGGGTAGGTGCTGTAAAACACCGGCAGGCCGCTTTGCTGCCCTGCCGCTACGAGCCCCATGGCCGTCGCTTCGGCCCCGCGGATCGAGCGGTACTTGCCCGGCGGCAGGTTGGCGGGCGCGACCTGGTAGCGGGTGGCGAAAAGCTCGGTCGTCTCACCGTAGTGGAAGCCTTTACGCAGCAGGTGCAGGTTGGCGTCCTGAATCTCGGGCTTCGACGAGAACTTGCGCGCTGCCCATTCGAGGGCCGGTTCGAGCGGGCGGTCGTAGAGCCACAGCGCCAGCCCGAGCGCGAACATGTTTTTCGACCGGTCGATCTCTTTCGTGCCCAGCCCGCTGTCTTTGAGTGCCTCGCGCACGATGGACGTCAGGCCGACCTCGAAAATCTGGTACTTTTGCCGGAGCGCTGGATCGTCAAGCGGGTTGGTATCGACCTTGGCGAGGTCGAGGTCGCGTTCGGTGAAACTGTCGGTGTTGACGAGAATCGCGCCGTGCTCGCGCACCCGGTGCAGGTTGACGACGAGCGCCGCCGGGTTCATCGCCACGAGCAGGTCCACCTCGTCTCCCGGCGTGCGGATGTCCACCGAGCCGAAGTGCAACTGGAAGCCCGACACGCCGAAGCGCGTGCCCGCCGGTGCGCGGATCTCGGCAGGGAAGTCGGGCAGCGTGGCGAGGTCGTTGCGCGCCAGCGCCGTCGCACGGGTGAACTGCGAGCCCGTCACCTGCATCCCATCGCCCGAGTCACCGGCGAAGAGGATGGTGGCCTCGGTGAGGGTCTGGAAAGGTTTCTGCGAAGCGGCGTCGGCGCTCATGGCGGTAGTCGGCGAGGGTACACGGGCTAAACGAGGCCACTACGAGCAGGTTCAGCACCACGTGTCGCGCCCCGGTGGACATTCGGTGGATTGTGACGATCATGAAGAGCGGGCGAACAAAGTCCCCGGTTTTCAGAACCAACTGAAAATTGCCGGAGTACCGAGCGCCCATCTTTCCCCACCGTCATGGTTACGTTTGCCGCCACCACCGAGGACATGCACGTAACGGTGCAGCCTGTCTACCTGAGCGACCAGTCCGATCTGATGGCGCTGAAATCCGTGTTCGCCTACTTCGTTCGCATCGAAAACCGCAGTTCAGAAGAAGTGCAACTCTTGCGCCGCCACTGGTACATCGCCGACGCGCAGGGGCAGATGCAGGAGGTCGAGGGCGAGGGCGTCGTGGGTCAGCAGCCGATCATCGTGCCGGGCGAGGTGTACACGTACAACTCGTTCGCCCTGCTGCGCGCGCTCGAAGGCTCGATGGAAGGTACCTACCTGATGCAGCGCCCGGGCGGCGAGCGCTTCCGCATCGCCATCCCGCGGTTTTACCTGCGCGCAGCGGCGAATTAGAGCAAAACGCAGGTCGGTATGTGGTGCGTGTCGCGCTTGCCCAGCGCCGCGACAAAGAAGCCTACGTCGACGATCACGACCTCGGCGCGAAGCATCGTCTTGCGCTCGTCGAGCCCAAGCGGGGCGTACTCTCGCCGAAACCTTCGAGATGATGTTCGCAAGTAAACGACCCTTTACCTGCGAACAGAATCCTGTAGCCTACACCGCGAGCGCTTCGAGCGGGCTCGGCGTCGCCACCGCCGACTGCGTCACGTGCAAGTAGACCTGCGTCGTCTTCAGGCTCGCATGGCCCATCAGCGACTGCACCGTGCGCACGTCGGCCCCGGCTTCGTGCAGATGCGTGGCGAAGCAGTGGCGCAGCGTTGTAGGAGCCGACCAGTTCCTTTACACTTCTGTCTGACCACATCGTTTACACGCTGCGGGCGGCCTGATCGGGCGCGAGACGGCCCCGGCGACGAGTGGGAGATTGGCTGACCGGCATCCGAGGATCAGGCAGTCCGCCTCGGCCGTCGAGCCGGGGTAGGACGCCCGTGAGGACGGGATGGGGGCGTGCAGCGGAGTCATGGTGCGGGAAGGTAGGCGAACCGGAGGATCACCGCCGGGCCGTCGTCGCCCTCGCTGGAGACGAGCGCATCACCGTTCGGGAGGAACGCAAGGCCCTCGGGCTGCTCGAAGGCGGCCGGGCGGAGGTCCCACACCTCGGCGACAGCGCCCGAGGCATCGAGAGCGACGAGCGACTCCCGGTTCGACGAGAGCACGACCGTGTAGCCGGTGACGGGGTGAACCGCCAGCGCCGACAGCCGGAGCTTCTTGTCGCCAGGCACAGCGTTGGGGTCGAGGACGAACACGGGCTCGGGCACGAGTGCCATCACGTTGAGGGCGAAGGCGTAGACCCGGTTGAGGCCGTCGCCATCGTCCTCCTTGCATGCGATGAGCAGCCGGTTCCCATCGGTGCCGAGCCCCTCGGCGTCGCAGGCGTCAGCGCCGAGGCCGGTCTCGTGGACCGTCGTTCGAGCTTCGGCACCGGTCCAGCCGTCGAGTTCGAGGACGGCCCCGTCGGCGCGGAGCACGAAGAGCCGGTCGCCTACGAGTTCGATCCCCTCATAGTCGCCGGGCGGGCCGAACGGAACGACGGCCTCGACGCGGCCAGTCTCGGCGGAGAGGATGTAGAGGTCGCCGTCTTCATCCTGGACGGTGCCGAGGCGGCCGTCATCGAGGACGGTAAGCGCCGAGATCTCGCGAAGTGCCTCTGGCATCTCGAACCGAGCCACGGGCTGATCGAAGCGGTAGGGGCCGTCGGACGGCGCGGCGGCCGTCGAGGCGGTGGACTGGTGGCCGGTGTGATGGTGGCGAACGCAGGGTCGGCGGGGGTATCGGGGCCGCAGGCTGAGAGGGCCAGGGCGAGGCACCCCGCCAGTGGGGTGTTGAGGAAGGTCATGGGTCGGGGGATGTAGGGGAGGCGCGTCGTGGCGTCAGTCCCGCTCGGAGCACAGGACCTCGCCGGAGCCGGCGTCGACGACGACGACGAACTCGGTGCGGTTCTGCGTCAGCTCGATCTCGTAGACGAGGTAACCGTCCTCCTCGTCGAGGTCCACGTCGGTGACGGCTGCCCCAGGGACGGCGACGAGCGCGGCGGCGCGGGCGTCGTCTTCTGCAACGCGGGCCATGTCGGGGGTGACGCGGTCGTCGCCGGCGACGCGGATGGTGCCGGTGACAGGGCCGCAGTCGACGTCGGACGGACCGGCGACTCTAGACAGGACGAGGGCGAGGACCGCGAGGGCGAGCGAGCCGAGCAGGAGACGGGAGCGCATGGGGAGTGAGGGCGTCAGAAACGTAGAGCCGAAGTCGAACGCGACTGCTGCCCGGCGGAGAGACGTCGGGCAGCGGCGCGTTTGGGACGCAGGCTAGTCCTGCTCGGTACAGAGGACCTCGCCAGAGCCGGCGTCGATGGTCACGTCGAATTCGACGCCGTCGCGCCAGAGTTCGATCTCGTAGACGAGGAAGCCGTCCTCCTCGTCGAGATCGACGTCAGTGACCGTCGCGCCGGGGACGGCGCGCATGGCGGCGGCGCGGACGCCGTCCTCGGAGACGCGGGCCATGTCCCGCTTGATCGTGGCAGCGTCGTCGGCGACGGAGATCGTGCCAGTAATCTGGCCGCACTCGGCGACCGGAGTCGTGGCGCTCTGGGCGCTGGTGGGCGGGGCGAGCACGAACGCAAGGGCGGCGAGGGTGAGGGAGAGGAGAGGCTCTTCAGGGGAACAGGGGTCATGGGAACAGGGGAGAATTGGGGGCGGCCAGCGTGTGGTGTCTGGCGCTTCGTATCCCCTCTTACCGAGGCACCCTTACCCGTCCCTTGCCGAACCCTTACAGATCCGACAGCTTTCTCAGGCCGCTGGCAGGCGGAGCGTGAACGTGGACCCCTCGCCGGGCGTGCTCTCGACCTCGATGCAACCGCCGTGGGCCTCGGCGATCGCGCGGGCGAGCCCGAGGCCGAGCCCGAGCCCGCGCTCATGGCGCGTCCGCTCGCTTCGATAAAGCCGGTCCCAGACGCGCGGGAGCTCGTCGGGGGCGACCCCCACGCCCGTATCGGAAATGGTGGCCCACGTCTCGGACTCGGACCGTCCCGTCGTGATCGTCACACGACCGCCAGGGAGCGTGTACTTCACGGCGTTGTCGACGAGGTTGGCGAGTGCGCGGCGGAGGCGGCGTTCGTCCCCCGCGAGCACACCGGCGTTGCCCGGTTCCAGCGCCAGCGCGACGCCCTTCTCGGACGCCACGAGCTCGTAGAGGTCGGCCACGTCGCGCGCGACGTCGTCGAGGTGGACCGTCGCGATGTCGAGGTCGAGTCCCGCCTCGGCCTCGGCCACCTCCATGACCGTGTCGAGCGTGTCCTGAGCGGCCTCGGTCGCCTCTACCACGCGGGCGAGCGCGGCCCGGTACGCCTCCGGCTCGCGCTCGCGCGCGAGCGCGAGCTCGGCCGTGCCGCGGACGGCCGTCAGCGGTGTGCGGAGGTCGTGGGCGAGGTCGTCGAGCGTGGCCCCGAGCTGGCCGACGAGCGGCCTCGACCCGATCCAACGTCTGGTTGAAGAGGGCGAACAGGTCGGCTAGCTCGCCCTCGGTCTCGGTCGCCTCGACCCGCTGACGGACGTCGCCGGTCGCCGTGATCGTCTCCAGCGCACCGACGAGGCGCCGGACGGGCCGGAGCGCGCGCGAGGCCATAAACCACCCGCCGAGCAAAGCGAGGAGCACGAGGGGGACGGCGACGACCCCGAATACGCGGGGGAGTGCCTCGAGCGTGTCGTCGCGCTCGTCGGAGCTCATCCCGACTTGGAGCCGGTCGCCCGACGGGAGCCGCCGCGCGAGCACCTCGAGGTCTTGGTCCTCGCGCGCGTTGTAGATCCCGACGTGACTGTCTGCCTCGCCGAGCGCGGCGAGGTCGGCCGGCTCCCACTCGTCGGGGAGCACGAGGAGGCGGACCGCGCGGTCGGCCCCGGTGATCCGGATCAGAATCTCCTCGCCCCGGTCGTCGCCCTGGAGTGCAGCGGCGTAGCGGCGGACGCCGTCGAGCCCTTCGCGGGCATAGACCCGCTCGACAGCGCCGAGTTGGTCGCGGAGGTAGGCCGCGTCCTGGCGCGCCAGGACCAGCCCGAGCGCGGCGTACGCGATCCCGAGGAGGGCCGCCGCGCTGAGGGCGAAGAGGGCCGCATAGGCGAGGGCGAGGCGGACGCCGAACGGGCTCCGCCGCCACGCCCACACGACGCCGGGGCGGCCCGCGGGCGTGCGGGCGGCGTCACGGGGTGCGGAGGACATAGCCGGCGCCGCGAACGGTGTGGATGAGCGCAGGCTCGAACGGCTCGTCCATCTTCTGCCGGAGACGGTGGACAAGCACCTCCACCACGTTCGTGCGTGGGTTGAAGTCGAAGTCCCACACGGCCTGGTGGATCGCCGTCTTAGAAACCACGCGGTCTGGATTGCGGACGAGGACCTCCAGGAGGGCGAACTCGCGTGGCTGAAGGTCGAGCGTCTTGCCCGCCCGCGTCGCCTCGCGCGCGAGGAGGTCGAGGGCGATGGGTCCGGCCGTCAGCCGCGTGGCCTCGGGTGCCCCCGTGCTCCGTCGGACGAGGGCCCGCACGCGGGCCAGGAGTTCGACGAAGGCGAACGGCTTCGTGAGGTAGTCGTCGCCGCCGGCCTGGAGGCCCTTCACGCGGTCGTCGACGGTCCGCTTCGCGCTCAGGATGAGGACGGGCGTCGCAACGCCGGACCCGCGCATCCGCTCGATGAGCGAGAGCCCATTCAATCGTGGGAGCATGAGGTCGACGACGGCCGCATCGTACGGCTCGTTCACGACGAGCGCGTAGGCGTCCTCGCCGTCGGCGGCGTGGTCGACGGCGTAGCCGGCTTCCTGGAGGCCGGTTTGGACGAACTCGGCGATGTAGGGGTCGTCCTCGACCACGAGCAGGCGCATGGGGTTACAGGTCGATCTGGGCGCGGAGGACCACGAACATCTCGGGCTCCGGGGCCGAGTTTACCCCGAAGGCGTCGAACAAGGTCCGCTCGACGGTGAGCCCGAGGCGGGCCTCGGCGACCGGCGACCAGTGGACGGCGAGGCCGACGGCCGTCGCGCGCCGCGCGCTCCCATCCGTCGCCAGCGGCCCAGCGTCTCCGTCGAGCGAGAGACCGTGGACGCGGGCCGAGACCTCGACGGCGCCGGGGCCCCCCTCGGTGACGGAGCGCCGGGGGACCGGCCGGTCGTCGCCCTGGGGCACACCGGCGAGGACGACGGAGACGGCGGCCTGCCACGCCCGGTGTTCGACCGTCGCGGGCCCGCTGGGCGTGGCCAGCCGGTGGCGAGTGAGCGTCCATTCCCCGAGCACGTGGAGCCGCCCGACGTCGAGCGTCGCCTGCGGTGCGAGGCGGGCGCGCGCGCCGTCGGGGGCCACGCCGTCGGCGTACTCGAAAGTCTTCCGGTCGCCCGGCGTCTCGTAGTCGGCGAGGGCGTCGTCTGGACCCGCCGTGCCGGCAGCGACGGCGATCCCCACGCCGAGGCGGGCGTTCCGGGCCGCGAGGGGGACCCCAAACACGCGGGCCGCGCCGTCGAGCGTCTCGCTCCCCTCGTCGCCGTCCGCACTCCCGCCGTCGGCGACGCCGTTGAAGACGCCGGCCTGGGCCTCGACACGCGGTGTCCCCCACGTCAGCATCGCGCCGAGGTCGCGTCGGGGCGAGAGCGCCGTCGGGAAGGCTCGCTCGGCGAACCGGAGATCCGACGACGAGCGCAGCGATTCGTACCCGACGGGCGTCTTGAACTGACCCACGCGTACCGCCAGCGCGTCCGTCAGGTCCGCTTCGACGAAACCGTCTTTCAGTTCGACCTCGCCCTCCCCAAAGTCGGGCTCGACGACGGCGCGGAGCCACCCTCCGACCTCAGTCGTGACCTCGACGCGCGCGCGTCGGAGGACGATCCCCGGCGCCTCTCCCAGCGGTCCGCCCGGGAACGCGCGGGCGTCGGCGTGGACCTTGCCCTCGGCCGAGACCGCGACGGGGCCGGTTTGGGCGGCGACGGCGGGGGCCGTGAGTACGAGAGCGAAGAGGAGCGAGCGGATCAAGGGGAAGCGGGAGGGTGAACCGGGCGTACCGGCCGGTGATTACCCGCCCCTTGCAGGCGGATTACAGTTTGGTCAGGTTCGCCGTTCATCGGTGGCTTCACCCGGCCCCTACTCGCCAGCGCGGAAGTCCTCCACGATCCGGCCGACGGCCGACCGGCTCACGCCTGCGTCCCCACCCCGCTTGTCGGCCAGCGCCGCGTGGATCTTTCGCACGGATGGCCGTACTCCTTTTCCTGAGCCATTCGGGAGTTTAGCCTGCGAGCTTCACGGCGGTCTTTCGGTGGTAGAATTGCCCCTCGTACTCCGACGGTGTCAGCCCGCCCAGAGACCGATGAGGCCGGTAGTCGAAGCGGGTCCAGGACTACCGACCTCGTGGCCTCAGCCATCACGCTTCAGAACGTGCCCGATCTCACCGGTGCGCTCGCTCACCGAGGATCCAGGGCCGCTATACTGACATTTTGCACGTATCCCGAAGGTTCCTCCTGCCTGACCACTGAAGCGCATCCCATCAGGTCGGTCCCTATGCCCGGCGTCTACCGGCCCAAGCAGCGCACATTACACGTCGCGCCAGCCTTCAATGCCACCCGAGAGGGTGTAGGCTGCAAAGCCCATCGACCGCAGCCGCGCCGCGCCCTCTGCTGAGCGCTGCCCGCTCTGGCAGTAGAGAAGGAGGGGTCGGTCCCGGTCGAACGAGGGGCTGGCGGCAACCAGGTCGTCCAGCGGCACGGCGCGGCCGCCGAGGTGAAACATCTCGTGCTCGGGCAGGCTGCGCACGTCGAGTAGAAGAGGAGAATCGCCGGATGCGAGCCATGCCTGCGCCGCGCTGGGCGTGAGGCTCCACGAGTTACAGGTTTCAGGCGTGATGTCAGCGGTGAGGTCATGGATCGTGGGCGCGTCGCCGCAGACGGGGCAGCGCGCATTCCGCTCAAACCCAACCGTGCGGGCGGTGCCGCCGAGCGCGTCGAGGACGAACAGGCGGCCCACCAGCACGTCGCCCACGCCAAGCAAGAGCTTGAGCACCTCGGTAGCTTGAAGTGTGGCGATGGTGCCCACGACGGAGCCGAGCACACCGCCTTCGTTGCACGCGGGCATCACCGCGGCAGGTGGTGGGGCCGGGTAGAGGCATCTGTAGCACGGGCCACCTGCGTGGCGCAGCACGGTGAGGTGCCCCTCGAAACGCAGCACTGCGCCGTGGGCACAGGGGCGGTTTTCGAGCACACAGGCGTCGCTGACGAGGTAGCGGGTCGCAAAATTATCGGAGCCGTCGGCCACTACGTCGGAGGCGCGCACGAGCGACTGAGCGTTACGCGCCGTCAAGCGCTCGGCGCGCGGGATGATTTCGACGGCGGGATGGAGGGTGCGGAGACGCTCGGCGGCAACCTCGACTTTAAGGCGGCCCACGTCTGCACTTCCGTAGAGCACCTGCCGGTGCAGGTTCGAAACCTGCACGCGGTCGGCATCGACGAGTACCAAACTTCCCACGCCCGCGGCGGCCAAGTAGAGCGCGAGCGGGCATCCGAGACCCCCCATCCCCACAACCAGCACCGAGGCGCGGCGTAATCGCTCCTGCCCATCCGCGCCCACGCCTGGCAAGAGCATCTGACGGAGGTAGCGGGCGTCGTGAGGGACAGGCATAGAGCGCAAAGAGTGATCGAGTACTGCCAACGAGGGGCGTGCGCCCGAGGCTCCGGTGAGGCACACCCTCAGCGCGTGTGAGAAGCACGTGAAGCGCCTTTCTACGGCAAAGATCATTCAAACGGGGTACCCTCTGCCAGGGTTTTGCAAGCGGTTTTCCCTCACCCCGTCCCCTTCCTCATCGGGGAGAGGGAGAGGAACGAGCGGCGCGTATCCTCCGGCAGCACCGCCGGGACGGGGCGTTTGCCCCTTCGCCGCGAGGCGCGGAAACAGGCAACATTGCCACATCGTCAACACTCCTCTGCACACGCGTGCCGGGAAAATCCGTAGTTATCAGGGTACATCTGCAACCAACTCGTACCGGTCGCGGCGCACCTCTGCCCCCTGCTCCCAGCCTTACAGAAAATCATGAGACGTGAAGTGGCGCAGTCGGTGGCGTGGGCGCTGGGGCTGACCCTGCTGCTGGGCGTGCTCATCATCCTCGGTTCGCGCAACCTCGAGCACTTCGACGCCGCGCTCGTCGGCTATACGTTCTCCGTCTTGTTTGCCACCTTCGGCCTCACGTACCGCTACGCGATGTGGTTGCAGCGTCCGCCCACAGGTGTGTACTGGCGGCGTGGCTGGCAGGCGTTTTTCAAGAAAGGCTACCGCGCCCGCAACGCCCGCACGTGGGCCCAGCGCATGGCGACGGAGGTGGCGGGCAACACCTTCATCTTCAAGCGGAGCACGCTGCGCGGCGTTACGCACCTGCTCATTATGTGGGGGTGCCTCCTCGCCGTCGCCATTACGTTCCCACTCGTTTTCGGGTGGCTGTACTTCCGCCCCGTGGCGGGCGACGTGTCGCTTTACGAGGCCATGGTTTTCGGCTTTCCGCTGTTCCGATTTCCGCACGCGTCGGCCGTCGCGTTTTTCCTGTTCCACGGGCTCGTGTGGGCGTCCTTTCTCGTCATCGCGGGCGTGATGCTGGCCATGCGGCGGCGGATGCGCGAGGAGGGTGCGGCGGCGGTGCAGCGCTTTGCCGAGGACTTCATGCCGCTCATCCTGCTCTTCGCCGTCAGCCTGACCGGCCTGATGCTGACGGCCAGCTACACGTGGATGGCGGGGTACGCGTACACGTTCATCGCCATCCTGCACGCCATCACCGTTATCGGCACGTTTCTGTGGCTGCCCTTCGGCAAGTTCTTTCACATCTTCCAGCGCCCTGCCCAGCTCGGCGTCGGGTTCTACAAAGATGTCGGGCGCAGCGAGGAGGCCGCGCACTGCCGACGCTGCGGGCACGCCTTCACGTCGAAGATGCACGTCGAAGACCTCATCGACGTCGAGCGCCAGCTTGGCTACCGGTACGAGATCGACGGGCCCGTCGAGCATTACCAGTGGATCTGCCCCCCGTGCCGCCGCGCGTCGGTGGCGATGGCGCAGGGCCTGGCGTGGCAGGGCCGCCGCGGCGGGGCCGTGCTCCCGCGCGACGGCCAGCCCCTGCCGATGCCCGTCTTCGCCAACCCCGGCCGCGGCGAAGGGCCGCTGGGCATCGAGGACGCCGACAACTTCCACCCATGACGAGGCCGCACCCCAGAGGGAACGCGCGATGGAGGATCGGGGACTACGGGTCCCCGCTGCTCGTCTGATCGTCTGTCCCCGACCGCTATGGGTACACCCCTGCTTCCATGAACGACCCCACCACGCCCACGCCCGGCCTCGACCTCGATGCCATCCAGAAGTTTGGCCCGTACCGCGCCTATGCCACCGACATCCGCGTGGACACGGGCGTCGAGCCGGACCGGTACGTCAAAACGCACTGCTGCTTCTGCGGGCAACAGTGCGGGATGCAACTCAAGGTCAAGGACGACACCGTCGTGGGCGTCGAGCCGTGGTACGACTTCCCCTTCAACCGGGGCATGATGTGCCCGAAGGGCGTCAAGCGCTACCTCCAGCAGGGCCACCCCGACCGCCTCCTCCACGCCTACAAAAGAGACCCTTCCGCGTCGTCCGGCTTTTCCGAGATGGGCTACGACGAGGCCATCCGCCGCGTGGCGGGCGAGATCGACCGCATCCAGCGCGAGCACGGGCCCAACGCCTTCGCGCTCCTTTCCGGCGCGAGCCTGACGACGGAGAAGACGTACCTCATGGGCAAATTCGCCCACATGTGCCTCAAAACGTCCAACATCGACTACAACGGGCGGCTCTGCATGGTGAGCGCGGCGGCAGGCAACAAGAAGGCCTTCGGCGTGGACCGCGCCGCGAACCCGTGGAGCGACATCCTCGGGGCCGACGTCGTCTGGATCAGCGGGGCCAACGTGGCCGAGTGCGCGCCTATCACGACGAACTACGTGTGGCAGGCCCGCGAGCAGGGCGCGAAGATCATCGTCGCCGACCCGCGCATCACGCCGATTGCGCGCACGTGCGACCTGTTCCTGCCCGTCAAGCCGGGGCGCGACACGGCGCTCTTCAACGGCATCCTGCACCTGATGATCGAGAACGACTGGCTTGACCATGACTTCATCGAGAACTACACGGTAGGGTTCGAGAAGGTGGCCGAGGAAGTGCGAAGCTGGACGCCACGTAAAACCGCCGAGGTGACGGGCATCGCCCAGAAATCCATTGAGCAGGCCGCCGAGTGGTGGGGGCAGGCGAAGACGAGCTTTCTCATGCACGCGCGCGGCATCGAGCACCACAGCAGCGGCGTGCAAAACGTGATGGGCGCCATCAACATCGTGCTGGCCTCGGGCCGCATCGGGCGCGAAAACTGCGGCTACGGGACGATCACCGGGCAGGCCAACGGGCAGGGCGGGCGCGAGCACGGCCAGAAGTGCGACCAGCTTCCCGGCGGGCGCGACGTCGGCAATCCCGAGCACCGCGCGTACGTGGCGGGTGTGTGGGGCATGGACCCTGACGACCTGCCGCAGCCCGGCGTGGACGCTTACGAGATCATCCGCAAAATCGACAAGGGCGAGATCAAGGGACTGCTCTCGCTCTGCTTCAACCCCGTCGTGTCGCTCCCCGACAACAACTTCGTCCGGCAGGCGCTCGAGAAGCTGGAGTTTTTCGTCGCCATCGACTTTTTCATGAGCGCGACGTCGCGTTACGCCGATGTGGTGCTGCCGGGGTCGTTGCAGGAGGAGGACGAAGGCACCGTCACGCAGCTCGAAGGCCGCGTCATCAAGATCAACCCGGCGGTGAAGCCGCCCGGCGCGGCGCGGCGCGACTGGGAGATCATCCAGGACATCGCGAAGGCGCTGGGGCGCGAGCAGGGCCTGACCTTCAGCGGTCCCGCGCGCGATGTTCGAGGAGCTGCGCGTGGCCTCGAAGGGCTACACCAACGATTACTCGGGCATCACGTGGGAGCGTGTCGAGGACAACTACGGCGTCTTCTGGCCCTGCCCGAGCGAGACGCCCGAGGGTGTGCCGCTGCCCGGTCCGCAGGGCACGGTGCGGCTGTTCGAAAGGGGTTCGTGGAACCCGATTGCCAATGGCGCGGGGCCGTTCTACTTCCATGACGGCAAGGCGCGCTTCAATGTGACGGTGTACAAGGGGCCGAAAGAGGACGTGGACGACGCGTACCCCGTCATTCTCACGACGGGGCGGGTGGTGAGCCAGTTTCTCTCGGGCAACCAGACGCGCCGCATCGGGCCGCTCGTGGATCATTACCCCGAGCCGAAGATCGAGATGCACCCGCAGCTTGCCGCCCAACTCGGCATCCAGGACGGCGACTGGGCGACGGCGGAGAGTCGCCGCGGGAATTGCACGCTGCGCGCGAGCGTCGTGAGGACCATCCGGCCCGACACCGTCTTCATCCCGTACCACTGGGCGGGGCGCAAGAGCGCCAACCAGCTCACCATCTCGGAGCAGGACCCGATCTCGAAGATCCCCGAGTACAAGGTCTGCGCTGTCCGCGTGGCAAAGGCCGCCGGCCCGCCCGCGTACGAAAGCAAACTCGAACCGCAGCAATGACGCCGTCCACCCGCGAGACGCCTTACGCCCGCGAGGCCCGCGCCGTACGCCGCCGCCTCGCCGCCGCTGTGCCGCCCGAGCACCTCGGCGCCGCCTGCGACGCCTACGAGGCCGCGTCCATCGCGGGGTTGTGCCACGAGGGCGCGTGGGAGGTCGCCCTCGGCGCGGCCCGGCCCGAAACGCCCGCCCCGCTCGATTCTCTTTCACCCGACCCCTGAGCCCGTGCCCGTCCCCGAAGCGCTCGAATTCTTTATCGACCCCGGCCGGTGCATCGGCTGCCAAGCGTGCGTGCAGGCGTGCATGGAGTGCGACACCCACAAGGGCCAGTCGATGATTCAGCTCGACTACGTCGATCGCGGCCACTCGACGCAGACCGTGCCCGTGGTGTGTATGCACTGCGACTCGCCCACATGCGCCGAAGTCTGCCCCGCCGACGCCATCAAGCGCACCGAGGACGGCATCGTGCAGACCGCCCGCAAGCCGCGTTGCATCGCGTGCAACAACTGCGTGCTGGCGTGTCCCTTCGGCGTGCCGAAGATGAGCACCGAGATGAACCTGATGATGAAGTGTGACATGTGCTACGACCGCACCTCGGTGGGGCTCAAGCCCATGTGCGCGTCGGTGTGCCCCAGCCAGGCCCTCGCCTTCGGCACGCGCGAGGAGATGAGGCGGCTGCGCCCCCACGCCCGGCCCGTCAACACCTTCCAGTTCGGCCATCAGACCCTCACCACGAAAGTCAACATGATGCTGCCCGATGAGGACACCGTGAACTGGGTGGACGTGGCGGCAGCGCTGCACGAGCCCACCATCGGGCACGACATGATGGACGACGTCTTCATCAACATTCTCTGACGCATGATTCCATCCGGCCTGCAAACCCCGAAAGACCTCGACCGCCACACCGTCCCGCCGGACGGGCGGCCGCTGGAGGAACAGCCCAAGTGGCGGCAGGATTTCCCCATCGACTGGCCGCAGGACGAGTACGTCTCACGCCGCGATCTCGTCAAGTTTATCGTGCTGACGAGCGTGGCGTTCGTCGCCGGTCAGGGGTGGCTCGTCGCCAAAAGCGCGCTCCGTCGTCCGTCGTCCGGGCTACCCGCGGCACGGATCGCGGGCGTGGACGAGTTGCCCGTCGGCGGCTCGAAAACGTTCCACTACCCCGAGCAGGACAGCCCGCCGAGGCTGCTCGTCCGCACGGGCGCGGCGTCGTTCGTGGCGTACGACCAGCAGTGTACGCACCTCTTGTGCCCCATCGTGCCCGCCCAAAAACCCGAGGTGGCGGTGTCGGGCGAGGCGGGCGCGCTCGAACTGCACTGCCCGTGCCACAACGGCTGGTTCGACCTCGAAACGGGACGGCCCCTCGCCGGCCCCCCGCGCCGTCCGCTCGGGCGCGTGCTGCTGGCCGTGCGCGGCAGCAACGTGTACGCGACGGGCCTGGAGGAGGACGCGGCATGAAACCGACGCTCTCCCGCAACAGTCGCCCGCACTTCGTCCGCGCCCAGCGCATGACGATCGTGAACGCCATTCTCGTGTTCGTCATTCTGATGGTGGTGCTGCAACTATGGCTTTTGACGGCGACGATGAACGCCTACCTCGGCGGCCACACGGGGGTCGTGGTGCCCGCCGCGCTGGCGAGCCTCGTGTGCCTCGGCCTCAACCTGGGGCTGCTCTGGTACCTCTACCGACTTGACTGAATGACCGATCAGCCTTTTTTCGCCGTGCCTGCGAACCAGAAAGGCGCGGTGCGCGCGCTCACGCTGGCCACGCTGGCGCTCGCCGTCAACTTCTGGGCGTGGAACCTGCTGGGGCCGCTGGCTCCGACGTACCGCGAACTCCTCAGCCTGACGCCCTTCCAGGTGTCGTTGCTCGTGGCCGTCCCCGCCCTCATCGGCGCGTTGGCGCGCATCCCCATCGGCGCGCTCACCGACCGCTACGGTGGCCGGGTAATGTTTACCGCTGTGACGGCGCTCACCATCCTCCCCGTGCTGTTTCTGTCGGTGACGGATGCGTACTCGTCCCTACTGGTGGGGGGGCTGTTCCTCGGACTGGGCGGCGCGTCGTTCGCCGTCGGCATCCCGTTCGTGAATGCGTGGGTGGCACCGGCGAAACGCGGGCTGTTTCTCGGCATCTACGGCGCGGGCAACGTAGGCACGGCCATCTCGGGCTTTCTGTCGCCGTCGATTGCGAAGAACATGGGCCTCCCCGCGGCCTACCTCATCGTGGTGGGCGCGCTCGCCGTCACCGCCGTCGTCTTCGCCCTGCTGGGCCGCGACGCGCCGGGCCGCACGCCTTCGTCGGGCTCGATGGTGGCGCGCTTTGTGGAGGTGCTGAAGCTGCCCATCGCGCGCGACCTGGCGATGCTCTACGCCGTCACCTTCGGCGGCTTCGTGGCCTTCGGCGCGTACCTGCCCACGTTCCTGACCGAAGCGTACGGCCTCGCCGTGCCCGATGCGGCATTGCGGGCGGCAGGCTTCATCGTGCTCGCCACCGCCACGCGGCCCGTCGGCGGCGCGCTCGCAGATCGCTTTGGCGGCGTGCCCATTCTTCTTTTCGCGTTCGTCGCCATCGGCATCGGCGCCATCGTGACGGCCTTCGAGCCGGGCATCGTGACGGCGACGGTGGGGTTTCTGACGATTGCAGCGGCGCTCGGCATCGGCAATGGGGCCGTGTTCGCGCTCGTGGGGCGGCGCGCCCCGGCCTCGCAGGTCGGCAGCGTCACGGGGCTGGTCGGCGCGGCGGGCGGGCTGGGCGGTTTCCTGCCCCCCATCATCATGGGGCTCGTCTACCAGGCCACCGGCTCGTATGCCATCGGGCTGATGCTGCTCTCCAACGTGGCCTTCGCCGGAGCCATCTACACGGCGTGGCGGCTGCGCGACGTGCGCCTGCCGTGATTTCCATCGTAAAAGCCGACGAGAAGCTGCGCGCGCACGTCCGCCTCTGCGAAACCGCCGCGGTGCCGCTGGCCGACGCGGCTGGGCGCGTACTGCGCGAAAGCGTCGGTACCGACCGCGACTATCCGCCCTTCGACCGCGTGGCGATGGACGGCATCGCGCTGGCGTTTGAAGGCCTGAGGGACGGAAAAACACGCTTTCGTGTGGCAGGTACGCAGGCCGCGGGCGAACCGCCGCACACGCTGGCCGATGTGGCGGCGTGCATCGAGGTCATGACGGGCGCGGCGCTGCCCGAGGGCTGCGACACCGTCGTGCCGTACGAGGTGATCCATCTCGAAAACGGCACGGTCACGCTGCGCGACGCGCAGAAGGTCGAAAAAGGGCAGAACGTTCACCACCGTGGCACGGACGCGCGGGCGGGCACGCTCGTTCTCGCGGAGGGCACGCGGATCGGACCGCACCACGTGGCGGCGCTGGCGTCGGTGGGAAAGGCGACGGTGCGGGTGGCCGCGCTGCCGCGCCTCGCCGTCGTGACGACGGGCGACGAACTCGTGGAAGTGGAGGCGACGCCGCTCTTTCACCAGATCCGACAGTCGAACGGCCACGCCGTCCGGGCGGCGCTCGCGCAGCACGGCTACGGCGGCGTCATGCTCCAACACGCCCGCGACGAGGCCCCCTCAATGCAGCGTCTCCTCGAAGAAACCCTCGCCGCATCGGACGTGCTGATCCTTTCGGGCGGCGTGTCGGCGGGGCGGTTCGACCTCGTGCCGACAATCCTGAAAACCCTCGGTGTCGTGGAGGTCTTCCACAAGATCCGGCAGAAGCCCGGCAAGCCCTTGTGGTTCGGCGCGACGGCGAACGGGCAGGCGGTGTTCGGGCTTCCGGGCAACCCCGTCTCGGCGCTGGTGTGCCTGTACCGCTACGTGCTGCCGTTTCTGGCGCGGTGTGCGGGCGCGGAGGCTGCGCCGGGAACGGCGGTGCTGACCTCTCTGCCTCGGCGTAAAAACGACTTCACCCACTTCGTGCCCGTCCGCTTCGAGGGGATGGACGCGCACCCCGTGCCCACGAACGGTTCGGGCGATTTCCTGTCGGTCGTAGCGAGCGACGGCTTCGCTGAGGTCGCGCCGGAGCTAACGGCCCCCGGCCCCGTTCCCGTGTTTTCGTGGAGCCCGACCTGACGCGCATGGAACTCTTACCCGTCCTCACCGACCCGCACGGGCGCTGGATTCGCAAGCTGCGCGTATCGCTCACCGACGTGTGCAACTTCCGCTGCACGTACTGTATGCCCGCCGACGTGCAGTTTCAGCCGTCCGCCACCCTCGTCCCGCCCGCCGAACTCGTGGCGATGTGCGGGGGCCTCGTCGAGGCGGGCATCCGGCAGATCCGGCTGACGGGTGGCGAACCGCTCGCCCGGCGCGAGTTCGAGGAGATCGCCACCGGCATCGCCCGGCTGCCACTCGAAAAACTCGGCCTCACCACCAATGGCTACTGGCTCGAGAAGCGCCTGCCGTTTCTGGCCGAGATCGGATGTCGGCATCTCAACGTCAGCCTCGACAGCCTGCGCGCCGACCGCTTCGAGGCCATCACGAAGACGCCGTTTTTCGACCGCGTCCTCGCGGCGATCCTGAAGGCGAAGGCAATGGGCTTCAGGGTGAAAATCAACGTCGTCCTCATCCGGGGGGCCAACGACGGCGAGGTGGCGGATTTCGTGGACTTCTCCGCGTGTCACGGCATCCCCGTGCGCTTCCTGGAATACATGAAGATCGGGCCGCAGCGGGGCCGCCACGCCGAGCTGTTCGTATCGGCAGGCGAGGTGATCGAAACGCTGCGGGATCGCTACGCCCTCACGCCCATCGACGCGGAAAGCGACGCGACGGCGTTCTCGTTCAGGACGGAAAACGAAGCCGAGGTTGGCTTCATCGCCTCGGAAAGCCGCCCGTTCTGCGCGACGTGCTCGCGGCTGCGGCTGTCGGCGCGCGGCACGCTACGGGCGTGTTTGATGTCGGAGGACGGCGAAAGCCTGCGCGGCGTGCCCGCCGAACAGTACCCCGACGTGCTGGCCCGCGTGCTACCCATGAAACCCAACCACCGGCTGCACGAGATCGCGCAGCCCATGCACGAGATCGGAGGCTGACGATGCTGAGCCACCTGGACAGACACGACCGCCCGGCGATGGTGGACGTGAGCGAGAAAACGCCCACGCGCCGCACCGCCCGCGCCCGCGCCACGGTGCAGCTGCCGCCCGACGTCTGCGCGCTTTTCCGCGACGGCGAACTCCACACGAAGAAAGGGCCGGTCTTCCACACCGCGATGCTCACCGGCACCATCGCCGCCAAAAAGACGAGCGACCTCTTGCCGCTGTGCCACCCACTGCCGCTCGAAAAGTGCGCGTTTCGCATCGAGATGGACGAGGCCGAGGGGCGCGTCGTGATCGAGTGCGAAGTGGCGACGCACCACCGCACAGGCGTCGAGATGGAGGCGCTCTCGGGCGCGTACGGTGCGGCACTGGCTGTCTACGACATGTGCAAAGGCATCTCGCACGACATCGTCATCACCGAGACGCGACTGCTCGAAAAACGCGGAGGCAAGCGTGACTACGGCGGATAAAGGCAACCTCTCCGGCTGCGGAGCACCGCGCGGCTTCACCTACCACCCGTTCGAGGTGGCGCTGTGCGGCTACTCGGGGTCGGGCAAGACCACGCTCGCGTGCGCCCTCCTGCGCCGCTGGGCGGACCGATACCGCGTCGGCTACGTCAAGCACGACGCGCACCGCTTCGTGATGGATACGCCCGGCAAGGACACCCACCGGGCGATGGAGGCGGGTGCGGCGGCCGTCCTCATCAACGACCCGCGCCACCACGCCCGCATCAGCACGCTGCCGGATTCGCGCTTCGCGCGCGGGGCCGCCTTCGTGGACGCCGACTTCGTGCTCGCCGAGGGCTTCAAGCACTCCAGTCTGCCCAAGCTGCTCGTGCTCGACGCGGAAGGCCGGGCCGTGCGCGAGTTGGGCGAGGGCTCGTTCGCGAACGTCCTCGCCATCGTCGGCCCCGGCGACGCGCCCGGGGGGCTGGGCGACCTCCCGTTTTTTCACCGCGATGACGTGGACGGCATCGCCCTTTTCGTAGAAGCATTCGTGCGCGAGAAGGCCGCCGCGCCGCTCTACGGGCTGGTGCTCGCAGGCGGAAAGAGCCGACGTATGGGGCGGCCCAAGTGGGCACTCGACTACCACGGCGAGCCGCAACTCACGCGCGCGTCGCGTTTGCTCGGAGCTGTTTGCGCGCGCGTCTTTCTGTCCGTCCGCCGCGACCAGCAGGACGAAAACCTTCCCGACGTGCCCACCATCGCCGACGTGTTTCCGGCGTGGGGGCCGGTGGCCGGGCTGCTGTCCGCGATGGAGGCCCACCCCGAGGCCGCGTGGCTTGTCGTCGCATGCGATCTGCCGTTTCTGGACGAAGCCACGCTCCGCAACCTCGCCGACGCCCGCGACCCGCTCCGAATCGCCACTGCCTACGCGAGCGCCCGCGACGGTCTCCCCGAGCCGTTGTGCGCCATCTGGGAGCCGCGCGCCCGCCAGCGGCTGCTCGAAGCCGCCGGGCTGGGGCTGGCGTGCCCGCGCAAAGTGCTGATCGAATCCACCTTGAAGCTCCTCGGTATCGCCGGCACGCGAGCACTCGAAAACGTCAACACGCCTGACGAGTACGAGGCCGCGCGCGCCGCCCTCGGCCTTTCTGATTCCTCCTGAACCCGCTGTGTGCATGGAAAAACGACTCGATCTCGAACACTATGCCCTCTTCCGCGACGCCCGCGGCACGTCGGCAGAGACCGTCACGACGCGTGCCGCGACGCCTCGCGAACTCTTCGGCGAACTCGGCCTCGCCGCCGCCTGCCCGCTCGACCCCGCGTGGCTGAAGGTGGCCATCAACGATGTTTTTGCCTCGTGGGACGATGCCCTCCAGATGGGCGACCGCGTCGTCTTCATCGCGCCGATGGCAGGAGGCTGACGTGTTCCGCATCTCCGCCGCACCCATTGACGTTGCTGCCTGCCGCGCCGCGCTCGAACACCCCGCTGCGGGCGCGTTCGTGGCCTTCGAGGGCTGGGTGCGCGACCACAACTCGGGCCGGGCCGTGGCCTCGCTTGAATACGAGGCGTACACGGTGCTGGCCGAGAAAGAAGGAGGGCGCATCGTGGACGAGGCGCTGGCGCGCTTCGACGTACAGGGCGTGGGAGCCGTCCACCGCGTGGGGCACCTCGCCCTCGGCGAGATGGCCGTGTGGGTGGGCGCGGCGTCGGCGCACCGCGACGCTGCCTTCGCCGCCTGCCGCTTCGTGATCGACGAAGTCAAGCGCCGCGTGCCCATCTGGAAACGCGAGCACTACGCCGGCGGCGCATCCGAGTGGATAGCGAACCCCGAAACCGCGCCGGGCAGCCGATGAGGACCGGCACGCGCTCCGCGCTCGCGTGGTGGCTCGGCGTGCTGCTCGCGGCCTGTGCGCCAGGCGAGGCGCACCACCCTGCCTCCGCCGAACCGCCTCCCCGTGTGACACTGACGGTGTTTGCCGCCGCGTCGCTCGCCGAGGCGTTCGCCGAGGTAGGTCAGGATTTCGAGGCGCGGCAGCTGGGCGTCGAGGTCGTACTCAGCCTCGCGGGCTCCCAGCAGCTCGCCCAGCAGCTTCTCCACGGCGCGCCCGCCGACGTGTTCGCCAGCGCCAACGCGCGGCAGATGGATGCCGCCATCGAAGCCGGGCGCGTGGCCCGCGACGCGCCGCAGGTTTTCGCCACCAACACCCTCGTCGTCGTCATGCCCGAGGCCAACCCGGCAGGTCTGAACACGCTCGGCGACCTCGTGCGGCCCGGCCTGCGCCTCGTTCTCGCCGACGAGGCGGTGCCCGCCGGGGCGTACGCGCGCGTGTTCCTCAGCCACGCCTCCCGCGACGCCGCCTTCGGCTCGGAGTACGCCCGGAAGGTGCTCGCCAACGTCGTCTCGTTCGAGCAGAACGTGCGCGCTGTGCTCGCCAAAGTGCGGCTGGGCGAGGCGGATGCGGGCATCGTCTACGCCGCCGACGTGGCCGGAGACCAGGACACGGGGGTGCGCCGCATCGACATTCCCGCCGCGCTGAACGTCGTGGCCCGGTACCCCATCGCTGTCGCGGCCGATTCCCCCCACGCCCCGCTGGCCCACGCCTTCGTCGATTTCGTGCGTGCACCAGACGGGCAGCAGATTCTCGCGCGGCATGGTTTTGCGCCCTCCGATGCGTACTGATAAGGTGGAACGCTCCCCGCTGCGCCTCCGCGGCGCCTGGTGGCTGGCCGGGATGCCGCTGCTCGCCTTTCTCGTGCTGCCCCCGCTCACGCTCTTTCTGTGGAGCGTCCCCTCCGAAGTCGCCGCCTCGCTGGCGCAGCCCGCCGCTTACCGCGCCATCCGGCTCAGCGTGGAAACGAGCCTGGTAGCGCTGGTGCTCACCGTCGCGCTCGGCACCCCGCTGGCGCTGCTGGTGGCCCGCCGCGATTTTCCGCTGCGACGCTTCGTCAACGTCGCCATCGATCTGCCGATGGTGCTGCCGCCTGCCGTGGCAGGCGTAGCCCTCTTGCTGGCTTTCGGGCGGAACGGCTTTGCGGGCCGGTTGCTGGCCGAATGGGGCGTGCAGATTTCCTTCACGCAAACCGCCGTTGTGATGGCGCAGGTGTTCGTGGCGGCGCCCTTTTTCGTCCGCGCTGCGACCATCGGCCTGCGCCGGATAAACGACGCATTGGAAGAAGCTGCCCTGCTCGATGGCGCGAGCACGTGGCAGGTGCTGCGCTACGTGACGTTTCCGCTCGCACGCCCGGCCCTCGTCGGCGGTGCCGTGCTGGCGTGGGCGCGCGCGCTCGGCGAGTTCGGCGCGACGATCCTATTCGCAGGCAATCTGCCCGGGCGCACGCAGACGATGCCCCTGGCCATCTACCTCGGCTTCGAGTTGGATGCGCGGGTCGCCGTCACGCTGGCGGTCGTGCTCATGCTGGTGTCGTTCGCGGTGCTGGGGCTGGTGCGGTACACGCTCGACGAGTAAAGTCGCGTGGTGGCGTTCGCGTGGGGCAGGGGAGAGGGCGCGCGTCGCCCTGCCGTGGAATACCGGGCTGTTCGTGCCGCTTCGGCCATCGTCGCCGTCTTTCCGGCGGGAGCGCCCGCCTACAATGTGATCGTGGCGCAGGCGTGGCAGGGACGCGTGCGCACGCTGTTGCTCGTGGGCACCGCCCTGATCCGTGCCACGCTCCGCCCGCTCGTTACAGGATATGCTGCTGTGGATCGCCGTGGCGGGGGCTTCGCTCGGCCTCATCCTGTTGTGGCATGGGCTACCGGGTAGCCTCTGCGCTACACCAGCCGCTCCTCGTGCGAGGCGAGGTGGACGAGAAAGGCGTTGCGGAGCACGCGATGTCGCTCCCGCTCCGATGCCTCGTCGGGGTAGAGCAGTTTGCCGTGGAGACCGCCCGTTGCCGCGAACCCGCGTAGGGCAAAGAGTTTGGGCGTCAACTCGCCAAACTGACGCGACAGGCACCGGGCGAAAAACGTCATGTCGAAAGGCTCGCCGTCGCGTCCCGATTTCAGGTCCGGGCCCCGGTGCGGGCCGATCTGCTGCACGAGCCTGCCCTGCTCGCCGATGGCGAAATAGGCGTTCACGAGCGCGGGCGAGATGCCCTGCTCCACGGCAGGCAGCACGATCTGCCCGGCGTCGTTGATGGTGGACGCGATGAGAAAGGTGGCGTTGAGCACGGCAGTGCCTTTACGCGGCGAGGCGCGCCGTCTCCGCAGCGGCGGCTTCAGGCTGGTACAGCACCGCTTCGATGACAAAGCGCTTGCGGCCCGCCGGGACGGGCCACTCGACCTCATCGCCTTGCTGCTGCCCGAGCAGCGCCGTGCCCACCGGCGCCAGTACCGACACTTTGCCCTCGCGGATGTCCGCGTGGACGGGCAGCACGAGCGTGTACTGGGCCGCGTGGCCGGTGTCGAGGTCGCGCACGCGCACGCGCGAGTTGAGCGTTATGGCGTCCGTTGGGATGGCATCCGGGTGGACGACCACGGCGCGCTCCATCTTTTCCCAGAGGCCCGCGAGCGCTTTCACGTCGGCGTGGGCAGGGCGGCGGGCGGAAAAAAGACGACGGAGCGCGAGGTGGTCGGGCTCAGAGACGTAGAAGGAAGGCGTGTTCTCGGTCATGTCAGATGCGGAGACAGTAAAAGTCTGGAAGCGGCGGGTAGAAAGAGAAGCGTGACCGCCAGAAAACGCACGACGGCGCGCGGCGTCGGGGGAGGCAACCCTTCTCGTCTGCCTGTTCAGGGTCAGGACGGGCAAACACGGAAATGCCTTCGTGCCCGAGCACGAGGCCGATCGGGTCCGTTTCTACCGTAGTATCGTTACCGCTGACCGATACGTCCAATCTTTTGTTTGTATCTGCCGATAGGCAAACGCTATCAGTGGCCGCGTGCTACGCGCCCTGCCGGGCGGGAGGAGGCGAACCGCTTTTCAGGAGGCAGAAACCTCTTGCTGCGTCGGAAACACGTAACTGCATGCCGGAAACCCATCCGGGATATACGTCACGCGGCGGATGCGGTCGTCGAAAAGCTGTTCGAAGAAACGCGCTTCGAGCTGGCACGGCAGGCGCGTGCGCTTGACGGCCTCAGGAAACGGGCAGTTGCACTCGCGGATGAGGATGGTGCCCGCCTCGTGCTTCACCTCCGGCATGAATCCCTGCTCGCGGAGCACATCCGCCAGCACCGCCAGTTGGCTGTCTTCGTCGCCGGGCTGGGCGCGTTCGACGCGGAGCCGTACGTCGCGCAGCCGCTCGTCCCAGAAGTGCTCGAAAAAACGCTGGACGAGGGCGTCGTGGCCCTCTTGCATCAGGTAGTCGAGGAGGCGCCCGAGGAGCACGTCGTCGCGCGAAGGGAAAAGCGCCTGGGCTTCGGGCGTGAGCGTGTAGCGGAGGCTGGGCCGACCACGCCGCTGCTTTCGCGTCGAGCGCTCCACGAGCCGGTCGCGTTCGAGCCCGCCGAGGTGCTGGCGCAGTGTAGGCCGCGTGAGCCCGGTAGCGCCCTCCGCATCGTCGAGCGAGACCGCGCCCAGCTGCTTGATGAGCAGTAGCAGGTCACCTTTCGTGCCAGCAGGAAAGAGGGGGGAAACCATGCGGCGAGGTATAGGAGCGGCGGGAGGCCCTGCAAAATAGGGGCTAAACGCGCTCTTATACATAAAAGAGTAAAAATACACTTTTAACTTGATAATTGCGCTTCCTCCATTTACCTTTGCGTTTCCACCCATCTCCGCTTCGTACCCATGCTCCCCTCGACGCGCGCGGCGATTGCCGACAGCCTGCGAGCCGTGATCGACCCAGAGGTGGGGCTCGACATTGTGGCCCTCGGCCTGATCTACGACCTTCACGTGGAGCACGGCACGGCTACGGTGCGCCTGACGATGACGACGCCCGCCTGCCCGATGTCGAATTACATCAAACAGCAGGTCGGGGGAGTGCTCCAGCGCGTGCCGGGTCTGCGGCGCGGCATCGTCGAACTGGTGTGGGAGCCCTTGTGGTCGCCGGTCATGATCGAGCCCGAGGCGCGCGCAAGGCTCTATGGCGGGCGGCGGCCTGCTCACCTCTGACTCTCACTTCTCATGCCCGACATCCACGAACCCCGACCCGAAGCCCTCGCGGGGGTCACCGAGGCGCAGCGCGTCGAACTCGACGTGCGCCCCGAACTCCGCGCGGGCGGTGAGCCGTTCGCGCGCATCATGGAGACCGTCGCGCAGGTGCCCGAGGGCCATGTCCTGCGCCTGCAGGCGACCTTCAAGCCCGCCCCGCTCTTTGCCGTGATGCGCGTCCGAGGCTGGAAACACTGGATCGAGTACGGTGAAGGCGACGACTGGAGCGTCTGGTTTTACCGCGCGCACGATTTTTCCTGACCTGATCCGCCGCCGGATCGCCCACCCTCCCGACCGCCATGCCGTACGTCGTCACCGAAGCCTGCATCAACTGCAAACACACCGACTGCGTCGAGGTGTGCCCGGTAGACTGCTTCTACGAAGGCCCCAACTTTCTCGCCATCAACCCCGACGAGTGCATCGACTGCAACGCCTGCGTGCCCGTGTGCCCCGTCGAGGCCATCTACGCCGACGACGAGTTGCCCGAGAGCCAGCAGCACTACGCGCAGTGGAACGCCTACCTCTCCGAGCAGTGGGCCGACTACAACATCACCGAGAAGAAAGACCCGCTGCCGGGCGTCGAGTCCTGCACGACGCAGCAGAAGACCGAGGCCGACATCCTGACGTGGGACGCCTGAAACGCGGAACGGCGAACGCGGATCGCGGAACGGTTCGACGCTCCTGAACGCACACCTCGCCGTCTCGTACTTCCACGTTTCCCCTTCCCACTTCTATGCAGATCAGCGCCCGGTGTTGAAGTGGAGAAACGCGAGGTTCGCCAGCGCCATCTCCACGGACGGGTTGAACCGGAGTGCGGACTGGAAGTCGGCCTCTGCCGCGAAATCGCCGCGCCGGAGGTGCGTGAACCTACGGTTGTTGTAGGCGTCCTCGACGTCGAGGCCTCCGCCATGAGCGCGTCGTAGGCGGCGAGGGGGGCACCGAGATGCTCCGTAGGCTGAGGTGAGTTGCTGCAGGATGTAAAGGTGGTACGGGGGCCAGCCCCACGGCCTGACGAAGGTACCCGATGGCGGTGTCGTACACCCCCGACCTGGAAGAGCCCCGACGCGTCGAGTGCGTCGGAGTCTACCTGTCAGGCGAGGGAACGGACGGCAGCAAAGTCGTCCTGGAGAAATTTGAAGTGGATCAGCGAGGGGGCGAGCGGCTGAAGCGGGACCTGCGCCCGCGCCCATCCGGGTTGTTGCGGAAGCCGGGCGGCAGGTCCCACCGCTTCTCCTGCACGTACCACATTCCGGGAATCTGGTAGACATACCCGTTTGCCTGATAAAGTCGATCCGCTCGAAGCGCCTGTGGGTGGTTTAGCGCCCGCCGAGGCGGTACTGCATGACGAAGAGGCCCTCGCCCCGATGGAAGGGGAGGTAGTACAGGTCGTTTCGGGCGTCGTAGATGGGCTTCGGTGACTCGAAGTCGGCTCGCTGTTGCTGAGGGTCGCCGCCCGGAACGAACGGCCCATCTCGGACTGCATGAACGTCTCCTACTGCGACGGGTAGCAGGTCACGGATCCCTAGGGGGCCTGCGGGCGGCCCTGGCACGCGCCGAGCATGAAGGCGACGAGCAGCGCCAGGCGGAGCGGGTACGACGGTGTCATGGCGGGGTAGTGCGGTGTTCCTATGCTACGCGATCCCCGTCAGCGATCCAACCGGGCAGAACCGAGAGCAGGGCTGTCGATAAAAAAGTTAAACGCCGTCTTTAAACTTCAAACAGACCTCCGGGCCTACCTTACCAGGGGCTGTTTTACCCCCAGATAACTCCTCCCATGATCGAACGCAACGCAAAAGCCGTCTGGAACGGCACTCTCAAAGAGGGCAGCGGCACCGTCCGCTACGGCACGACGGAGCAGTCCTATTCCTTCGCCTCGCGCTTCGAGAAGGGTGACGGTACGAGCCCTGAAGCGCTCATCGGCGCGGCACACGCGGGTTGCTTCTCGATGGCGCTGTCGCTCGTGCTGGGCGAGGGGGGCCACGCGCCGAAGTCGATCCGCACGACGGCTACCGTCACGCTCGACCCCAATGCGCTCGCCATCACGAAGGTAGCGTTGGAGACCGAGGGCGAGGTGCCGGGCCTCGACGAGGCCGCGTTCCGCGAGGCTGCCGAGAAGGCGAAAAGCATCTGCCCCGTTTCCAAAGCGCTCGCGGGCGTCGAGGTCGTCCTGAAAGCGGCGCGCCTCGCCGCGTCGGCGTAGCCCCTGCTTTTTGCGCCGCGCGATGCCGAAGCTCGTCTACATCGACAACGAGGGGATCACCGACCCGCACGTCAACCTCGCCATCGAGGAGTACGCGCTGCGGCATCTGGATGCGCGTTACACGTACGTGCTCTTCTACGTCAACGAGCCGTCGATCATCCTCGGGCGCGGGCAGAACGCATTCGACGAGATCAACCAAGGGTACGTGAAAGAGCGCGGCATCCACGTGGTGCGGCGGCTCTCCGGCGGCGGGGCCGTGTATCACGATGCGGGCAACCTCAACTTCAGCTTTATCACGGATTACGGCCCGGACAGGCTGCACAACTTCGGACTTTTCACCGGTCCCGTGACGCGGGTGCTGCAAGAGATGGGCGTCGATGCCCACCTGCAGGGGCGCAACGACGTCGTCGTAGACGGGCGCAAGGTGTCGGGAAATGCGCAGTTTACCACGACGCGCCGGATGTTCAGCCACGGCACACTCCTGTTCGACAGCGACCTTGCCGAGGTCGGACGTGCGCTTCAGGTGCAGGCAGGCAAGCTCGCCCCGAAGGGCCACACCTCCGTCAGGAGCCGCGTGGCCAACATTGCCGAGTACGCCGAGCGCGAGATGGACGTGCCGACGTTCCGGCAGCGGCTGCTGGAGGGCCTCTTCACCGGCGGCGAGGTGCCCGTTTACCGGCTGAGTGCGCACGAATGGACGGGCGTCCGCCACCTCGTAGAAACGCGCTACGGCCACTGGGACTGGAACGTCGGCGCCTCGCCACCCTTCGAGTTGCGCCGCGCCCGCCGTTTCGCCATCGGCGAAGTGGACGCCCGGCTCGACGTGCGCAAAGGGCGTATCGCCGGGGCTCGCCTGTTCGGCGACGTGCTTGACGCGACGGGGCTGCGCGTGCTCGAACGCCGCCTCGAAGGCGTGGCCTACGACCGGGAGGCGCTCGAACAGGCGCTGGCGGACACGGGTGCCCTCGTGCCCGGCCTCGCGGCGGGCGACCTCCTGTCTCTGCTCGATCCTGACGCATGAGAAGACGTACAGGCGAGGCACCGCCGTTGCCTGCGATGCCGTCGAGGAGCGCGAGGCGCTCGTGATGGGAGCCGTCGTGTAGGCACCGGCCCTCGGCCACGGCAAGGCTCCGCTGGTGCACCCGTGAGGCGTCGATACCAAAGTGGAGAATGGAAAAAGGACGAGTGTTACAGCGGATGAGGAGGGCTCCTGGCTGGGCTGATTTAATTACAATGGCTTTTCCCTTTATTAACCGCTGCCGCACACCCCGCGACCTATTCTGTTCAGCAGAATGGGTCGTTCGGGAGACGCCAGAACGATCTGCCGGCAAACCCTGAGACACACCGGAGGTACCGATGGCCAACTACACCTTCATCCCCGACCTCGCCGCGCGCGTGGCAGCGCTGGTAGCCCAGGCCCCACATCCGACGGAGCACGTGCAGGGGCGGGCCCTCTACACGGATCACCACGTAAAGGTGCTGGCGTTTCCGTTCGAGCGCGGACAGGCACTCGAAGAGCACACGGCCCCGCACCCTATCGTCCTCCATTTCCTCGAAGGCGAGGCCGACGTGGCGCTCGGCTCCGAGGAAATGGTGGTGCAGGCAGGAGCCTGGCTGCATCTGCCGCCGCACCTCCCTCACCGTATCCATGCGCGCACGCGGACGATGATGCTGTTGCTCGTCTTTCAGGCAACCGAGTAGCGTTTCTGGCACGCTACTACGCAGCACGCGACGCCAACCTGCCCCCAGATATGAACACGAATCCTGAGATTTCTCCTGTACCGCCGACCGCATCGCGATGCGCCGAGCGCACACGCGATCACCTGCGCGTTGCAGCGCGGCACCTGGCCGAAGCGCGCGCGGCGCTGGATGCCACACCGCCGCGCTATCCCGAAGCGCTGACGGAGACGCTGCTCGTTTCTCCAGCCGCGCTCCTGGCGTTTCTGACGTGGCGCGGATCGGTAGAGACACCCGAGGTCGGCACGTTGCGGGATCTCTCGGTACGGGCCGTCGCGCTGGCGAGCATCCTCGATACGCCGACGCGGCGCACCCTGGTGCTGGCAGACCTCGCCCCGGCAATCATGCGGGCCCGTCACCTCACCATTTACGACAAGGAGGGCGTATTAGCAGGATGGTATGCGGCGCGCAACCTCTACGAGGTGGTGCGCCACGAACTTCCTGAGGCGTTCCAGGAATAAGGTCTGTCGGCGCCTGATGCGATACCGCACGTGCCGCAGCGATAGGCGCATGACGGATGCGCGCACCGCACCCTGTCACTCTCGAGGGCCTACTGCTAGTGCTGAAATGCGCAAGGTGAGCCCCATACGATTGCGCAGAACCTCAGCTGGACGCCTGTCTTTTCATCCTCTTCCTCGGCTCCGTTTGACGCCTTGGACCTCGCCGCGCTCGTCGCTGTCTTCGTGTTCGGTCTTGCTGGCAGTCTGCACTGCGTGGCACTGTGTGGCCTCCTCGTGCTGCTGACGACGCAGGATGGGGCCTCGGGGCCACGCCGCTATCTTCGTTAGGGTCTGTGTTCCCCTGGCAATACCGAGGTGTATGCGTGCCTCGGCGCTCGCTTTGCGGGCGTGCAGGATGCGCTCAGCATCGTGCTCATCCCGACGAGGATCGGGTTGATGCGCAACGCGCGGTGGCTGGAAGGCGGCTCTCTCGCCCGGCTACCCGGCTTCCGCGCCGCCATGAGGTCTTCCTGCGTTGCCGAAGCGTGCCTGCGATGCTCGGCTTCGGTTTTGTCAACGGCTTTCTGCTGTGCGGGCGAAGCCCTGGGTGGGGCACGTCATGCACCTGCTGCACGGAGGCTGATTGTAAGAGGGCTCTGGATGCGTACGGGGTTCGAGGTGGGGGTATGCACGCAATTCCATCCACCCCGTACCGTGTATCCCATCCCACCACGTGCCTACGCGAGCGAGTTGCTGGCCGGGGAGGACGTTTTACGTGACGGGCCGATCGAAGTGCGGGCAGCCCATCGGATCTGGCGAGGAGCCTCATCGCGCCGCGAGGCTGGCGTCCGCGGGCAGGCGTTTGCCGCTCCGTGCATCGCCTGCGTGTCCGCGCCCAACGAACAGGGCACCCCGCCACCTCAGGCCCCGCAACAGGGCGCTGCGTGTGGAGAGATCGAACAGCTTTTCCGCGACGTGAGGCGCGCACCGCGTTTCCACCCCGCGCCGGAAGCCACCGTCCTGGCGGAATACCTCGGGGCTGAAAAAGTGAAGGGCGTAGTGGGTCATGTGGACCTCGCGGGCAACCACCGTGCGGTGGGTGGAAAGGCGGGGTCTCTGCCCATGAGGCAGATCAGAGGCCCCAGATCTGGATATTTTATCGTTTAAACAAATAATAAGTTTCACCGTCTGAATGTATACCTTGATAGGCACCGTCTATCGAGATCCGGCATGACGCTTATCCAGCTTTCCTACCTGCTCGCGCTCGACAAGCACCGGCATTTTCGGCTGGCGGCGGAGAGTTTGCACGTGACGCAGCCTACGCTCAGCACGCAGGTGCAGAAGCTCGAAGAAGAACTCGACGTGATGCTCTTCGACCGGGGCTCGCACCCGATTTTGCCCACGCGGATTGGCCGCGAGGTGATCGCGCAGGCGCGCGTGGTGGTGGCCGAGGCCGAGCGACTGGGGCAACTCGTGCAGGCGGCGGCGGGGGAGATGGAGGGCGAGTTGCGCGTGGGCATCCTGTCCACGCTCGCGCCATATCTGCTGCCGATTGTCCTCACGCCGTTTGCGCGCCGCTACCCCGGCGTTGCGCTCATCTTCGAGGAACTCGCCGCCGACCAGATCGCGGCGCACATCCAGCGGGACCTGCTCGATGCGGGGCTCGTGGCTACCGAGGTCACGGAAGCGGGGATCAGCGAGGTGCCGCTGTTCGAAGAACCGCTCGTCGGGTACGTCGCACCCGGCCACCGGCTCTACGATCAGGAGGGCATACGGCCCGAGGATCTCCACCGGAATGATCTGTGGTTGCTCAGCCCAGGCCACTGCTTCCGGGATCAGACGCTTACGCTCTTGCAGGGGGAGCCGCCGAGCGCGTCGGAGCAGAACGTGGTCGAGTTCGAGAGCGGCAATCTCGAAACACTCCAACGTCTGGTAGACCGAGGCCACGGCATGACGCTTTTGCCGCTGTTGGCGGTGCAGGTGGCGGGTTCACACGCGCCTGAGTCTGTACGCCCGTTCCATCACCCGTCGCCCAGCCGGGTCGTCCGGTTGATCCACGCCCAGAGTCTCGTCAAGCGCCGCCCTATCGAAGCGCTCGCCGCCGAGATTGTCCACGCCGTCGGCCCCATCCTTCCCGCCGCATCGCTTCTATACGAGATGCCCGCGCAGCCCTAGCCCCTGGGGCGCGCGTCGTTGAGGTTGAGCGAGACGATGTCGCCGGGCACGATGTCGGCGGCGGCTCGAAGTCCTCCAGCACGTAGGCGCCGTAGTCGTGACGCTCGACCACCGTACCGCTGTAGTCCACCACCGCGCGTGTCGTGCCGCGAATGACTATGATGAGAAGGGGCTTGCGGCGTTATGTGAAGATTACAGACCTCGTTTCAACGCGTGATCGAGGAGCACCTCCTAGTCGAAGCCCACTCCCTGCACGGGCGGACAACCGGATGTTCTTGCATCCCACCCATCCCACGCCCATGCATGAGCAAACTGCCCCCACCTCTACGCCCTATGCAGTGGCTGTGGTGGTTCAATCATCACCGCCTTCTCGAACCGCTAAGCTATCTTGCTCCAGTCGAGTACGAGCAGGCCTTCTACAGCCATAGAAAGGATCAAGTCCTCGACGTGGCACTCAACTAAACCAGTCTCCGGAATAGCCGGCGTGGTTCAGGGAGTGTAGCTAATCAAGCATTCATGCTTCTTGGATCACGTCGAGAGGCTGCCTCCCCAAGTTTGCCGATGAACGCCTGGGGCCGAACCTCGAGGTGCCTGTTGGCGCTCTGCATTCTGACCTGTGCGGGCGCTGCACGCGTGTATGGCCAGACGCACCTGCTGCGCGAATATGGTGCAACCGAAGGCGTGTCTGCTGCCAATGACCTTGTGCTAGACCCCGAGGGCCGGGTAGTCGTAGGTACCTCCGAAGGACTGCTTCGCATCGTAGGTAGCCGGTTGGAGCCCGTAGCGCTTCCTGTATCGGGCTCTGTTGACCTTCTCGCGCGCGGCCCCGGCAATGCCCTATGGGCGGTCGCCCAGCATCAACTCATCTCTGTGCCGGAAGGGCGTCCGGTAGTGCTTCCCGATTCCGTTCGCGCTGACCTTGTCGAGGGGGTATGGTTCGTACGGCTCCGCACCGATGAGGCCGGACACGTGTGGGTGAATCGCCGTCGCGGCGAGCTATACGAGCACGTGCCAGGCTCAGTTGGCTGGCGTCGCGCTGTTGTCAACACGGATGCTTTCACCGTCGTCGATTTCTTCTTTCGGGGCGACACGCTCGTCGTGGCCGAGCGGCATGGAGACGACGGACGCTTGCGGCGGTTGGTCAAAACGGGGGCGGCCTGGGTTGAAACGTGGCGTACCCCCACTCCGAAAGTGCAGGAGGTACAACCGCGCGGGCCACTCGGACTATGGGCGGTGACGCGTGACGGTGTCTACGCGATAGGATCCACCGAACATCGCCGTGTGACGACGCCTGATCAAATCCCCTGGTGGTACAGCGAATCATCGGCGGATACCTCAGGGGGGCTCCTCGTCGGATTCGGGGACGGGGTACGAAGATTTGGCCGGGAGGGCCAACTGGAATCGTATATCCGGCGGAGCGAGTTTGCCGGTGGCCTTCCGCTCAAGCAGATGGCGGACGACGAAGGAGGCGTGTGGATCGCGCACACACAGGGACTTGCCCATCTGGAGCAAGATTACCTCGTTGCCTACCCCATCGAGGATACGCCAGAAGGGATCGTGAAAGACCTCGCCGTCGGGCCGAGAGGTGCCATCTGGGCTGCTGCGTGGGAAGGGATGTACCGCCTCAAGGAGGACCGCTTTGTCCGCGTGAGTCCTGTGTACGCTTCGGGTTCACATCCAGCCACCCGCCCTCTCATAGGTAATGCTGGGGCCGTTACGTGGGGCGAGCCGGAAGGAGGGACCTTTCGGTGGATCAACGGGCGGCTGTCTCGTTACGCTGCCTCTGTAGGCGTTCCAATTCTGGTGACGGCAGAGGGAGATCGCGTGGTTGTGGACGCGCGAGGGACATGGTGGGTATCGGCGACGGGCCAGCGCGTTCATCTTTCAGACGACGTCAGTCTTGAGAGAGCTGCCGTAGAGGGAAAGGACGGCGTGGTCTGGATCACCAATAAAGGGCAACTCGACGTGGTGGTGGGCACCGTATCGGGGCGTGCACATCCGGAGCGGCTTTCCCCCTCCTTGCGCGCCACGCTCCAGGCGCTCGAATCCGCTTCCGTGGGCGAGCTGCATCTTGATGCCTATGGGCGGATCTGGTTAGCCGCGTTCAACGAGAGCAAAGGCCTCTGGTGTATCTACCAAACGACCGACGGGGTCTGGGCATGGAAGCAGTGGCAGGGAACGGAGGACGGCCTGCTCGCCGACGTGTCCTCCATCTTCCCCACCCCCGACGGGCGTCTCTGGATTGGAACGTGGCGTGGGCTTCAAGAGGCGCGCATCGTGGAGGGGCCTGAAGGAATCCCAGCCCTTCAGATGATCAGACAGTTTCGGGGGCGCGACGGCCTCGCGGGCGAGCAGGTGGAGGCGGTGGCCGAAGACGAGGCTGGCCGGGTGTGGATCGCGTCAGCAGCGGGGCGGGTGTTCCGGCTCGACCGGGGCCGGGTGCCCGAACTCGCTTCGCCGGGCGTGCTCCTCTCACGCCTCACCGTAGACGACCGTGATGTCGCGCCGCAAGCGCGCCCGATCACAATCTCTTACGGGCAGTCTCGCCTGGCGGTTGACATCGCGCCACTGACGTACCGCCAGCTCCACGCGGTTTCGTACGAATACCGCCTCGTGCCCTACGACACGACGTGGGCACCGCTTGGCGAAGGCCGGAGCCTGCGCATTCCCGTGCTGCCCGTGGGTACGCAAACGCTCGAGGTGCGCGCCATCCGGGTGGGTACCGCTCCAGGGCCCATCACGCGGCAGGCGTTTGTGGTGAGGCCGCCTTTTTACCGGCAGTGGTGGTTTTCCTTCGTCATCGCCGGACTGGCGTTTTTGCCCGTCGGGCTGTGGTACCGCATTCGGCTCGACCGGCAACTGGCCGCGGAGCGGCTGCGCCTCCGCATTGCCACCGACCTCCACGACGACCTCGGCGGTGGCCTCACGCAGGTGTCGCTCTATTCCGAGTTGATCCGGCGGCAGGCGCCCGAGCCGGCTGCTACATGGGCTGGGGAAGTGGGCGAAACCGCGCGCGCGCTCACCGACACGATGCGGGATATCGTCTGGTCGTTCTCGGCCTCCGAGGAAACCTTCGCGGCGCTCGCCGCCCGGATGCGCGCGCACGCGGCTCGGCTTTGCGAGCCCCTCGGGCTACACCTCGACTTCGAGGCGGCTGCTTCCGACCCCGATACCGTCCTCTCGGTCGATGTCCGGCGTAACGTGCTGCTGGTGTTCAAAGAAATCGTCCATAACACCGCAAAGCACGCTGGCGGCACGCACCTGGACGTAGCGCTTCACCTGTCCGGCCACACTTTAGACCTACGCGTCGCAGACGACGGCCGCGGCTTCGACGTGGCGACGGCGGATGGCGGGCACGGACTGCGCAACCTGCGGCGGCGCGCGGCCGAAGTCGGCGGTACGCTTCTCCTCACCTCTGCCGTGGGGCGGGGCACGGCCGTCGAATTCAGCATTCCACGCACAGGGGGCAGCGAAAAGCGGCTGTGGCAGAGACTACCCGACGGGTGGGCGCGGCGTGCTCGTCCGCAGGCGTAGTTTGCCTTTGCCACCGCTTTACCGCCCTCCGTGCAGACTCCACTCCGCGTTTTCGTCGTCGAGGATCTTACGCCGATCCGCCAGGCCCTCGTCCTCCTGCTCGACGGGACGCCCGGCTTTGCCTGTGCAGGCGAGGCATCGACTGTGGCGGCTGCCATTGCTGCACCCGAAAAGCCTGCTCCCGATGTCGTCCTGCTCGACGTGAGCCTGCCGGATGGGACAGGCATTGACACACTCCCGGAGATCAAGCGCAAATGGCCCTCGGCGGACGTCCTCATGTTCACCGTTCATGCCGACGAGGAGCGGGTGTTCGATGCGCTCCGCAACGGGGCCAACGGCTATCTGCTCAAAGGCACCCCACCCGCCGAACTCCTCGAAGCGATACAGGAAGTCCGTGCAGGCGGCGCGCCAATGGACACGGCGGTGGCGCGGAAAGTGGTGCGGGCCTTCCACCAGCCCGCCTCCGCGGCCTCCCTCACCGAGCGGGAGCGTCAGGTGCTCGACGGGCTGGCCGCCGGCCAGACGTACCGCGAAGTGGGCGACGCTCTTTTCGTCTCGACCAATACGGTCAAGTATCACGTCAAGGAGATCTACGCGAAGCTCCAGGTCGGCTCGCGCGCCGAGGCGGTGGCCCGCTACAAGCGGCGCTGGCTCTGAAAGCTGCGCCAGGCAGACGCCTCTTCACAAACCCTTCAGAGGAAGACTACCCGGTAGGTAGGAGACAGCGAGGGTAGTGCCACGGTAGGTTGAAACCGTCCTTCAACCTCGCCTCTCTGATGCGCGCTTTTGTTGCCGGTGGTAGTTGCTACCCTCTGATGTCGGCCCGATCTCTCTCGTGCCGCACCGCTCCCCGCACCGCATGGGTAGCCTTTGCGCTCTGCGTTCTTGCAGTCCCTGTGCACGCCCAGTGGACCCAGGCGGCTGGTCCCCGTGGCGCGCAGTTTCACTCGCTCGTGGCCGTGGAAGGTGGGGTGGTGGGAAGCCTGGGAAACGGCGGCGTCTTTCATTTCGATGGAGCAGACTGGGCACCGGTGCATCCTACAGCAGGCGCACTCCACCCGGTGGGATCTGACGTCTATGCCGAGGTGCAAGGAGGCCTCATTCGGTCCCGCGATGGGGGGCTGACGTATGAACCGGGACCCGTGCTCCCTGAACATGCGAGGTTTCTGGGGGCGGATCGGGGCCACCTCGTCGCCACCCGCGACAGTGTGGTCTTCATGACCACCGATGACGGTACGTCCTGGACGGCGTTTTCGGCGGCTGGATGGGCCACCGTAGACTTCGGGACGCAGCAGATGTCGTTCCGGTCTCCGCTCCACGATGTCGTGGGTGCCGTGCGCACCGACAGCGGCACTATGATCGCCGCGGCAAGCGTGTACGTGTTCGGGGATCTCTACCGCCTCGCTCCCGGCGATACAGTGTGGACGCCGGTTCTTTTCAACGCCACCAGGACGGATGCGGCGCGGAGCGTCCACGGCCTCGTTTGGTTCGGCGAACGCTTCTTTGCGCTCACGTCGGCCGGGGTATTTGCCTCTTCAGACGACGGCGTAACGTGGGATTCGCTCAGCGTCGATCTGTCGGATCTGGACACCGGTGCCGAAACAGAACTGCTCGCCGGTCGAGACGCGCTGTTCCTGCGGGTGGGAAACGCCTTCTACCGGCTCGACGGCACGCGCTTCCAGAGGCTGCCTGATGCTCCGGCCCACCCGTACGTGCTGGCTGCCTCTGCATCCGACGGGCTGTACGCATCTGGCCCCGGCGCGGTGTACCGCCTCGATCCATCCGGGTGGATGGAGCTTCCCGCCCCCGTTGCCACCACGCCTTTCGTGCGATACGCAAACGGACCTACGGCGGTGATCGAAGTGGAGGGGCAGGTGCTGCATACCGACGATGCCGGGGCCACGTTTTCCCCGTTCGCCGCCTCTGGGCCTGCCGGCCTGCGCGCGCTCACGTTCGTCAACGAGCATCTCGTCTTCGGCCACTCAGACGCGGGGCCGGTACGCTCATCCGATGGCGGTCTGACGTGGAGCCCTACCGGTCGCCCACCCGCCCCGGAGTGGCTGGGCAGGCTCGCGCCCGGCACGCCTGTCGCGCATGGCAATGCCGTGTACGCCGCCTTCGGCGCATCCTGGTGCATCGAGCACTGCGCCGGCACGGGCACCGACGAGTGGGGCGGGATTTACCGCACCACCGATGGCGGAGGTACGTGGGAGGCCGTGATGACGGGCCTGCCGATGGGTCCCCAGTACCCGGCCACGATTCGCGCGCTGTTCTCAGATGGCGTGCATCTGTTCGCTGAAACAGCCACGGGCTGCGTGCGCGGGGAAGGGGGGCCATGGACAAGAGTCGCCTGTCCACCTGATGGATACCACAAGTATGCAGCCGATGGTTCTCGGTGGTTTGCCCTGTCGTCTCTCACCCTCTCGACCTCGACCGATGCGGGTGCCTCTTGGACGGCAGGCACGGCAGGCCTGCCGCTCGGTGCGGAGGTGCAGAGCTACACGTCTCATCTCATCCCTACCCCGGCGGGCCTCCTGCTCGTCGTTGACGTCGAGGGTGCGGCTACCGCGTTTCGCTTTAGCGGGGAGCAGTGGGTGCCGGTCGAAGGTGGTTTCCCTACGGACATCCGGTGGGTGTCGTTTGCAATGGGCGGCGGAATGCTCTACGGGGGCTCGAATGGCCGGGGGCTGTGGCGGACGCCGCTGGCAGCGCTGACGGCTACCGAAAATGACCCCGATCAAGCCACCCGCAGCCTGGCGCTCACCGTGCCCACCCCGAACCCGGTGAGGAGCACCGCCACGTTGGTGCTGACCGGCAGCGTGCCCACGGCAGTGCGCGTCGAAGCCTTCGACGTGCTCGGACGCAGCGCGGCTGTGCTTTACGACGGAGCCCTGGGTTCGGCCCCTCTCTCCCTCACCCTCGACGCGGCCGCTCTCCCGGCAGGCATGTACCTCCTGCGGGCCACCGCACAAGGTGCGAGCATCACCCGGACGGTTACCGTCATCCACTAACCTGCTCATCGAGACCAAGATGTACCGCGTTACGCGCTCACGTTTCCTCCTCATCGGGGCCCTGCTGACGGGTAGCGTCACCGCGCAACCCTTGGACGGCGTCTACATGGGGCTGCGTCAGAGTGGGATTACCGGGGCCCTCTATCAGGATTACTGGACGTTTTTTCCGGACGGGCTGGTGATGGATGATTACCCGACGGAAGGACTCGACCGCCCGATCGATACCGACCAGGGGTGCAAGACGTTTATCTGCGGCACCTACGTGCAACAGGGCAGCACCCTTCTGATCCACTGGCAGGGCGATAGTGAGGCCACGGTGTACGATCTCGACGAGAACGGGGCCCTCCAGCAGCGCGGAAAGGTGCAAAAGTACCGCCCGCTGCTGCCGCTCGACGGGCTGCGCCTGGACGCCACCTACGCCGTGAATGACGTGGAGAACGGCACCACCATCGTGGAAGTCCGGCTCACGCAGGAAGGGCGTTTTGCCGAGAAAAACCTGATGCGCTACACGAGCTGGGACTTGCTCGGGCAGGTAGGTGAAACGCGCGTAGCTCTTCCCGGCGGACAGGGAACGTACACCATCCACCGCAACACGCTCACCCTGCACTACGACGGTGGACCGACCGCCTACTTCTTCGTCGTGGTGCCGCCGGGAGCAGCGAATACGCCCGTTCCCAGTGTGCTCTATATCAACACGGCCTCCCTGGATCGCCGCGTCAGTACGGCGACAAGCCCCGCGCAGCCTGCCCGCGCAGACCTGTCGCTCTCTGTGCCTGCCCCCAACCCCGCGAGCGGCACTGCAAAGCTCACGCTCGCGCTGTCCGCGCCGCAGCCTGTGCGGGTAGAGGTTTTGGACGCGCTGGGTCGCCGCGTAGTCCTGCTCCACGACGGGGTCCTAGGGGCTGGTCTGCACCTCCTCACGCTCGATGCGGCCGCTCTCCCGGCAGGACTTTACCACGTCCGTGCCATCGGCAGCGGCGCAAACGCCAGCCAGACCGTCATCGTCGCCCACTGACGCCCCGCCTGTCTACTAGCAAGCCGAGACACCTGATGACCATGCGTTATTTGCTTCTCATCCTATGCCTTCTGCTGGTGAGCAGCGCGCGGGTAGAAGCCACCCCGCGCCTCAGCAGCAGCACCTTCGTGCCTTCAAAGGAGACCGTCCGCGTCGGCGCGACGGACTGGCCGGCCCACCTCCAGGGTTCCCTCGTCTATATCTACCACGAAACAACACCCGCCTCGTCAGCCGTGCCGTTCGCGCCGAGCGTGCTGGAATGGAATTGGACGGTGACGCTCCACGCTCGGCTCGACTTCCGGGCCATCGTCGGGGGAGGGGTGGCTGCGTACGACATCGCGGAAGGCACATGGGACGTCACAGGAACCGGTTCTGGAGAGGTGAGCTGGGACATGGGGGGTGAAACCTGCTCGTGGGCCGCAAACGGCGTCGCCGCGGGCTCTGGGTCTTTCTCCTCGGACGTCGCGAGTGGTACCGCGCTGCTGCGGCCGTCGCAAGAGGCTACGTTTGCCTTTTCTCTGGAGGGCGGCAGGCGGCAGTACGACTGGCAGATTACGTGCAGCGTGGGCGGCGGCACAGGAAGTGAGGATCTCGGCGGCTTGTGGGGCTCCTTTTCCAGCGTCACCGATTTGTCGCTTCACGGCAGGTGGGCTGGCGACGGTGCCGCACTCGACGTGTCGCTGGACGGCGCGGCCGAGTGGGCATACGACAGCTACCCCTTCACTCGCTTTCGCACGACCTGGACGGGCGGACTTGGGCCCCGTGTGCTCCGCCTCGTGGTGGAGCCGGAGGGGTACGACACCTGGCGGCCGGAGGGAGCCTACACGGTGGTCACGAATGCGCCCGCGGCAGGCAACACGCTGGCCGTCCGCGCCCGCCTCGTCTACGACGACGGCGGCCCCGCCGAGATCGACGCGGAGCGCTTCACCTTCACCCTCTTCAGCGTCTCGCGCGAGCCGGGCGTCGCCCTCAACCACCCGATCTTTCCCGCCGAGCAGGAAGAGGACGACCTCCGGTTCGAGGGGGCGCGCAACCCGGGCCATACCGTCTCGGCAGGGGGCGTGGAACTGACGAGTGGGGCAGGGGGGAAGGAGGCCACGGCTGTTCTCTCTGCCTTCGACTGGGGAGCCTGGGGCGACCTCGTCGTTACCGCCGACATGGGAGGGGGGTGGACGCTCGCGGGGCGACTGGAGGGAGAGGCCGACACCGAGTTCATCCCGATCCCGAAGCGCGAGCGCGGCTCCCGCGTTGCGACGGCGTGGAAGCGGAACCGGGGCGTCGCGGGCCAGCCTGACGACGCCGATGCTGACGCCCGCCCGGCTGGCGACGGCCCCGGCGACGGGCTGACGCTCTACGAGGAGTACCGCGGTTTCTACGAAAACGGCCGCCACCTCTCCACCGACCCCACACGCAAAGACCTGTTCGTCTTCGACGAAGTCGGCGGCATCACCAAGCAGGCGCTTGCGGTGTTCGCAGGGGCCACCGACCTCGCCGTCCACCACGAGTTTCGCCGCGACGAGTACCTGCCCGACCGCGTCGTGAACCTGCACGCCGGGCAGGGGCCGCGCCGCGGCGACCAGCATGGCCTCCGGCTGGTGGCGACCGGCGGCGGTGCCGACCTCGATCCGCGTGCGGTGGGGCCTGGCAGAACGCGCGTCGTGGGTACGCCGGGAAGCATCCATGCGGTCGAGATCCCCAGGCTCGCCTCTTTTGTGGGCCGCATGGCGCGGAAGGGAGATCCTCTCGCGCAGGGCATCGTCGCGCTCATCGCGCGGGAGCTGGGGCACGCCGTGAACGTCCACGACCACAGCGAGCGGGCCGACTTTCGGGCCATCACCTGGCAGGTGCGGCGCGACGCGGCGGGCCACTATCTCCGCGATGCGGTCGGCGACCTCCTGGTGGAAGAGGTGGACTACGGGGGCATCTTCGTCCGCGACGAGTCGGGCACCCCTATCGTGCCCCGGCGGCTCCAGGAGCGGGGAACGCTCTACCTCCCCGTGATGGGCGTGCCCGGCGGGCCGCACAGCGGCGATGACCAGTGCTTCATGCGCGACCGCACCTCGGCCGCATACCGCTCCGACGCCGAGACGCTCGTGCGCTACTACGGCTTCAGCGAGCCAGTGGGGATGGGAATGTGCGCGCGCCGCAACGGCACGGGCGTGAACAGCCCGGACCACTACCCGCAGTCCCGCTACGGCCCCGCCGAGCACGGTGCCTGCACGGCGCAGATTCGCGTAAACGACCAGCCTTCCCACTGACATGCGGCCTCTGTTCCTGATTCTTTTCGCACTGGCCGCTCCCTTCGTGGGCGCTCAGACGCCTGTTGATGCTCCCGTCATCGTCTCCGTCACAGCTAACGGTAGCACTTTTTCCGCCCTTCGGCCGGGATGGCCGCTCCTGATCGCCGCCGATCTCCTCCACCGGGACGCCTACACCGCTACGCCTGCCCCCGTGCGCGTGGAAGGAGGAGGTGGATCGTGGGCCAGCGCGCTGCACATCGAGGTGCGAGACGCGGACGGGCACCTGGTCGCGTGGCCTCTGCACGCCGATCTGCCCGCCGAAGCGGTGCTGATGCTCGACACCACGGCGGTCGGGCGGGCTACGTACTGGCTATCACCCGAAGAGACAGCGGCGCTCGCTTCCGGCACCTACACGCTCTACGCCACACTCGACTCGACAGCGCTCGGCGTGCCTGCACTGCGGAGCCCGCAAGCGGTCCCTGTAAGTCTCACCATTGGACCCGACGCGGGCGACGCGGGTGCGCTCCCGTTCCTGCTCGCGGAGTACCATGGGCTCCGCGGACAGAAGGCCGAGGCGCTTGCCGCCGTTGATGCGCTGCTGGCATCGGAAGCGGGCCATCTCACCGGTCTCGCTTACCGTGGCCTCCTGTTACGGGGCGACGGGCGCACACGTGAGGCCCTCGACGCATTCGAAGCAGCGAACGTCGCGGTAGCAGGTTCTTCTTCTGCAAGCACCAGCTTTCTGCTGGCAGAGACGACGCACGCATGGGAGCACGCGGTGGACTTCGAGGTGACCGTCCAGGAGAAAGGCCTCAACCACCCGTACGCGCAAACGGGTGGACCTCTCGGCTACGCTATCGACGGCATGCCCGGTGAGGAGCTGATGCTCGAGCGGGGCAAAACGTACACGTTTCGGATGTCGGGTGTCCCAGAAGCCCACCCGTTCTATTTCACGACGGACCCTGTAGGCGGGGGCGCCAACGCCTACACCTTGGGCGTGGAGGGGACACCCGCCTGGGGTGCAGACGTGGTGACGTTCACGCCCGACGAGCACACGCCCGGCGTGCTCTATTACGGCAGCACCCGCAGCACCAGCATGGGCTGGCGACTTCGCATGGACACCACTACGCCGCTCGCTGCTGAGCCGCCGGTAGCCGTGCATTCCGATGTGCCGCTCATCCTCCATTCCGTGCGCCCGAACCCGGCGACATCCGAGGCTACCGTGAGCCTCTCGCTGAGCGATGCACAGCAGGTACGCGTCGAGGTAATGGACCTGCTTGGCAGGCGAGTTTTGCTCCTCTACGACGGCGTGCTCGCCTCCGGCACCCGCGCGCTGGCCTTTGGAGCAGACGCGCTGCCGTCGGGGCTCTACGTGGTGCGCGTCGTGGGCGAGCGCTTTACCGGCACCACCCCTTTTGTGGTCGCCCACTAAGGAGAGGCGCCAGATCGGCAGGTCTCCAATGGTTTACAGACAGCGGCAGCCTGCTTCCTTTTTCTAACCAACCATCTGAGGTAGAAGTCTTATGAGAACCATCACCGCCCTTTTTCTCGTCCTCCTGACGTTTGGCGTCCAGCCGGTCAGCGCGCAGAACGTGCTCGAACGCGCCCGCAGGGCTGCAAAGCGAGGGGCCGAGGCTGCCGCGGAACGCGAGGCGGAGCGCCGCGCCGATGAGGCCGTGACAGGGGCCATCGACAAAGCTGTCAGCGGAGCCGTGCGTCCGCAGCCGGTAGCGCCCGCAACCGCCGAGGTGGAGGAACCGTCCTCCGCATCCGCCCCGGCTGCCGCGCTCGTCAACTACGACTTCGTCCCCGGCGACCGCGTTCTGTTTGCCGAGGACCTTTCTGAGGAGCAACTCGGGGACTTCCCAACCCGCCTCCGCTTTGTATCGGCCAACGGCGAAGTGGCTGAGTGGCAGGGGCGCCGGTTTCTGCGGATCACCTCGTTCGGGAGTTTTGCCATCGAGCTTCCAGACGTGCTTCCCGAGCGGTTTACCCTCGAATTCGACGTGGCCGCCCCGGAGGGCTGGACGCAGGAAATCCGCTTTGTCGAGGAGGCAGCGACGCTGATTCACTTCTCGCCCCAGAGCGGCGGCCTCGCCGGCGACGTCCACGTAGAAACGGGCCTCTCGCCCACGCTTGAGCCCACTACCGTATTCCCGGTAAAGGTGATGGCCGACGGCGATTACGCGAAAGTGTACCTCAACGGCACCCGCGTTGCCAACGTCCCCACGGCCGGGCTGGGGCGCTCGCGCCGCATCACATTCGCCGTTTCCGCGAACGCGGACTATCCGGCGTACTTCGGGGCTTTCCGGATAGCCGAGGGGGGGCGCGACCTGCCGGAGATGAAGGCGGCGATTGCCGAGGCGACCCCGGCCACGCCGCTCGTGCTCACGGGCGTCGTCTTCGACACGGGCCGCGCCACGCTCCGGCCGGAGTCCGGTCCGACGCTCGACGCGGTGGCGGCGTCGCTCAAAGCCAACGCGGACGTGCGCGTGCGCGTGGAAGGACACACCGACACTACCGGGACGGCAGACGCCAACAGGACCCTGTCGCAGGCCCGCGCCGACGCGGTCGTGGCGGCGCTCGTGGCACGAGGCATCCCCGCCGGCCGGATGGAGGCGCGGGGCTTTGGGGCCGACCAGCCCGTGGCGGACAACGCCACGGCAGAGGGGCGGCAGCAGAACCGCCGCGTCGCGCTCGTCCGCCTCTAACCTGAAAAAGCATGCTGTTCACCATGCGCAGCTTCCTCCTGTTGGCCCTCATCGCGGGGTTGGCGACCAGCCCCGTGGAAGCCCAGATCGCGCGTCCCGACGCATCCCTGGCCTTTCAAGACGACGACCTTGCCTGGGTGCTCCCCCTCCTGGATGCCGAGGCGGCGGATCGTGCCCGCCAGCAGGTGCAGGTCGTGGCTTCCATTCAGGCGCTCCACGATGCCGCCCTGACGGACCTGCCGCGTCTCGTGGCGCGGGTTCGGAGCGGGGAGGTGCACGCCCTCGACCTCATCCGCCAGCACTCGGCCTACGCGGTCGTCCCGCCCGGTGCAGTCTACGATGCCCGGTGTTCGGCTGCGCATATGGAGGGCGTGGCCGGTCTGCAGACGACTGCGGTGTACATGCTCCGAGGAGACGATTACAAAGCAGCGAAGGCATGGTACCGGAGCCAGGACTTCTCGGTCGGGGAGTCTAACGGCCTCGTCCGGATGTGGGCACCCGATGGGCGGACCGAGGCCGATATTCTGATTCAGAACCCCGCCCCGCACCTTGTTCGCACGCCGGGTATGAGCCACATGGAAGGCTGCGCCCGGCTCGGCGACGTGCCGATCCTCACCGTCATGGTGAGGGGCGAACTCGATGCTCTCGCTACCTCTGCGGGCACAGGAGCCGTGGCCGGAACGTCCGAGCGGCTGCCAGATGCGCTGCGCCAGGCCCGGCTTTCGGCAGAGTCGTGGGAAGCCATCCGCGACGCGCTCCTGGCCGTCTCCGCCGACGCAGTGTATGAAGAGTCCGGCATGCTGGATTTGGTCGCTGCCACGCCAGCCGAGGCCGACCGCCGCCGCGCCAACGTCGCCTGGTATCGGCGTCACCGCGATGCGCTCGACGCCCGCTTCCTCGCGCTTTTCAACTAATCCACGGCTCTACCTGTGCCGGGCCATCGACCCTGACAACTCTACCAAAACCACAACAACCATGTCTCCTTTCACGCTCCACCGCGTTCTCTCGCTCGCCTGCTTTCTCCTCGTACTCTCTGCCTGCGACTCCGGCGGCAACGACGACAGAGAGGGCCCTGATGACTTCGTCGGCTCGGCGCAGGTCACCCTGGCCGGCGCGCTCAACGACACATTTAGCGGCAGCGCCGTCTTCGTCCCGGAGGACACCGGCGGCTTCATCATCACACTCGTCAACGGCGGTCCGATGGCCCCCGCCGGCAACAACTTCAAAGCCGTCTCCTTTGTCGGCTTCGAGGACGACGAGCCTTCCGGCACCCGCGTCCTGGGAGGCGACGAGGGCATCTATACACTCTACACCGTTGTAGAAAGCGGCAAAGCAACCGTTATCGTGAACGCAGATGCAGGCTCCGTGACCTTCACGACGTCGTCCGCAAACCGGCTCGTGGGCACCTTTGAATTTACAGGAACCGCACTCGACGGGGACCTTGATGAGCTTGGCGAGGTCACCCTCAAGGGTCAGTTCGATGCCCGTACGTTGTGAAGAGTACAGGCCGCGTTTCAAGGCCTGATGGATGACACCTCCTGGTCGGAGGTCCTCAGTAAACGGCCTCAGAAGCAGCGTTTGCGTGCATTCTGAGGCCGTCTTTGTTGGCCGGGAGAGGCATCAGCCCTGGTCGTTCCGCAATCAGTTCAGGCTACGCCGCATACATGTGCTCATTCTGCTGAAGCAGGCCGAGACCTGTAGCGTGAGGAGCCTGGAATGTTCGGGCTGGCAGGCATTGCGGTAGGCGTCGGCGGCCTCGCCGAGCGTGCAGATAGCCTGCTGCTCATCTACGGCAGCAGCAAACGGGAAAGGGGGAAGCAACGGGAAGACGTACAGCGCTCGTTGGTATCGACGCCGAGCTGCCTTCGGCTGCTCCGATATAGGCACTATGACCCAGGCGCCGCTGGTAGGCACATCCGAAATTATACCGTCCATTCCTATCGCGTTCATGGCCGACCTCATCGCACGTTTCACAGTGCTTGTTTTGCTGATCTGGGGCCAAGCGGCTTCCGCTCAAACCCCAGATGCACAAGGTTCGGCGCCTACCGCTGCCGCTCTGGCCCGGCAGGTCTTAAGCACGCTCGAGACCCGGCAGGCAGAGCAGTTTTCCCAGATCTATCCTGACGCCGACGGTGAGCAGCTCGTGAACTGGGCTGACGAGTACGATTGGCCGCTCGTCGGAGCCGCAGCGGAAGTCGTGCGCGCCGACTCTAACCGGGCGCTGCTTTACTTGGCTGGGTATCCGCGGATGGGCAACGCCGGTCAGGAGAGCGCCCTGGGCCGGTTGTTTACCGGGTTGTACGAGGCAGCACGCGGGCCGGATGGATGGCGGCTGGTGCGGCGAGTAGGCATCGAGATGGATAACGAGATAGATGCCCAAACGCTCACGGTAATGCTCCAGCCAGGTGAAGGACTTCACGTGCGCGACACCCTCGACATCTCGGTGAACGATCCTGGCGGGTTCTGGGTCTACCTCAACCGCGCCATTCGGATCGACAGTGTGAGCGTGGCGGGGGCGGCCCTTCCGTACCGATTCGATGCGGGCCTGCTCTGGGTACACTTACCCGTTGGACGCCACCGGCTGTGCCTCGTTTACGGGCTCGAACGCAGCCGAGAGGGTGCAGAGAACGGCAACTTCAGCCACTTCGGTGAGACGTTCGGGCACGTCCGCGACCAACATTACTGGCATCCGGGCTTCAGCACCGGCGTAGCCGCTGGACTAGCCGACTTCACCCTCACGCTGAGCGCTCCTGTGGATGTTCAGGTGGTCACCAGCGTAGTGCAGGCCGAAACGGTGGTGGAAGCCAAGCGGTGGATCCATGCCCGTTCGGAGCGCCCCCTGTCTGGCCTGAGCCTCTTCTACGACCGCGACTGGCAGTCTACCCACCGCCCGCTCGGGTCATTCCAGGCCGGGCTCTACTTCGGTGAAGGATTCGAGCCCGAACGGAGTGAGATCGAAGCGATGCTGGAGCGGATTCACCGGGTGCTCAGCACGCGCTTCGGAGAGCCGAGCGGGCGCAATGTGGCGCTCGTACAGGTGCGGGGAGCCAGCAGTTACGGCTGGCATTTCCGATCGGGAAACGTGATCGGGGCGGGCGAGCGTGGAGGCGCGCTGGTGCAGGTCGGTGCCGCGCCCAGCCATTACCTGGGCCATGAGGTGGCGCACAACTGGACAAATCCAACGGGTACCGGTGCCCTCTCTCTTTCAGAAGGATGGGCGACCTTCGCTGAAGCGCTCGTGCTGGCCGACGAGTTCGGTCCTGAAGTGGAGCGCGCGTTCTGGGAGCGCCAGCGGATGCGCTACATGCTGGGTGGTTACGACGGCCAGGTGAGCCTCCTCGGTGATACGCACAATGGAGGCGTATCGTACGCCAAAGGGGCCTGGGTGCTGCGCATGCTGCGCGACGCCGTCGGGGAGGAGGCCTTCAATGCCGGGATGCGCGCCTATGTGAGCTTGCCTCTAAACACACCAGCGACCGTGGAGGCGTTCATCCATGCGATGAGCGCCGCCGCAGGCTTCGATGTGGAGCCATTTCTGCGTCCATGGCTTGAAGAGTCGGCCCTTCCCGACCTCGACGCAAGGCTCGACGGGCAGCGGCTCGTCATTACGCAGCAAGGGCGCGTTTATCCGCTCACGCTGGAGATGGACCTTGTGACGCCGAACGGTCCCCTTCGGCGCACTCATAGAATTACAGCGCGCGAGACCGTCTTGGATCTCGATGGGCTCCTAGCAACCGACGTGCTCGTCGATCCAGACCATAGGCTGCTGCTGCGGCGCCACCGGGGTGATGTTGTCCGATTCGTGCTGGAAGCACCCGAGGCGCAGGAGGTCTTTCTGGTCGGGGTCACACCGAAGCAGTTGCCTGCTGTGTTCGTGGGGGGGCAGTGGGTGGTGGAGGTGGCGCTAACGGAGGGGCGTTACGCTTACTCATGGCGTGTTGATGGAGCGTACCGCGCCCCGAATGAAGAGGAGGGGCGCGTGGTATACCCCCGGGTACGGTTTGGAGCAGCGCAGGCGCGATGAACCGCCATTGGCGTCGCAGCCTAGTGCAGCGCCGAGGAGCCGTCGCGCCTGATGGTGCTCGAAGGGGCGCCACCCGTGCCGAATCCGCTCGGTCCCGTGGAGGGGCTGGCCGGGGAGGTTTCCTGGTCACCCGACGGAGCCCGTATCGCCTTCCTCTCGCAACGCGATGATGGAGCCGGGGACGTCTTTGTCGCGGACGTCGTGGGCGGCGCACTCACGGGCGTTCGGAACCTCACCCCGAGGGATCCCGGCGTGCCGGCCCCTCAGCCAGACCGCACGCCCGCTTCTGCCTGGAGGGTGAGGCGTTCCAAGCCGCTCGTTCGTGTTGGTGAAGTGATACAGGGGATCAGGGTACACGCGCACAGCACCGTACTCCAGCAAGCCAAGCGAAAAAAGCCCCGAGGAAGTGTATACCTCCCCGGGGTTTTGCCTTCGCCAAAGTGCGTGCCGATCAGCGCAGCACCGAAACGCTGCGCGTGATCGCCTGCGAACCCGATTCGACGCGCAGCACGTAGCTGCCTGCCGCAAAGGTCGACACGTCAAACGTGAACGCCCCGGCCGGCACGTCCTGCTCGGCCTGCTTGCGCCCCAGCACGTCGTAGAGCGTTACACGTGCAGACCCCGCGTTCGGAACGATCAGCGTGCCGCGCAGCGCCTCGGAAGCCGGAAGCCCGACGAGTGCGAGCGCGAGGCCATCGGCCTCCAGCGTCAGTTCGACCTCAGGGGAGTATTCGAAGGCGCCGTCGAAGTCGACCTGGCGCAGGCGGAACAGGTGCGTGCCAGGCGCCAAGCCCGTCACCGTCTGCGCGTAGCTCGACGTTTCGAGCTTCGTGCCGTGCCCCGGGACGAAGCCGACGGCCCGGAACGAGTCGGCTCCGCTGCGGTGCTCGACATCGAAACCCGCGTTGTTGGTTTCCGATGCCGTCGACCAGGCGAGGTGAGCCGACGTGCCGTCGAGCGTCGCCGTGAACGCGACGAGTTCGACGGGCAGCATGCCGGTCGTCTGCCCGGCTACACCCGGCGTTCCGCGTCCGCCCGGCCCGTAGACGGTAAAGACCTCCGCAGCGACCCAGTTGGCGCCGTCCATGTTGTGGTTGTCGAGCGTCACGTCCTTGAGCTCCCGGCTGATGCCGTTCTGAGCGGAGATCGCAGCAGCGGCGTATTTGACGCGGTCGATCACCGTGACGCTGTCCGGCGCGATGATGCGGATGGCATCGAGGCTGTTAGCGAGAGCCAAAGAAGTGGACGTCCCGCCGAATTCGTCGGTTCTGGTGTAGGCGTAGTCCACCGTCACGCCGCCGTTGTCCGTCGTGTTCGTCGAGTTGCCCAGCACGACGAAGCCATGCTCGGCGATGACGAGCGACGCGGTGATCTTGTGCATCGGGCGCAGCCCTGAGGCCGCCGAGTCTTGCACAAACCAGTTTTGGAGGTTGATCGGATGGTTGGTGTTGTTGTGGAGTTCGAACCACTCGCCGTAGGCATCCGTGATGGTGCCACCGGGATTGACGAGCACTTCGGTGATGACGATGTCGCCGGGTTGCTGCGCGCGGCTTGGTGCTGCGAGCAGAAAGAGTACCAAGAGGGCCAGGGTCGTAGCAGTACAGCGGTTCATGGGGCGGGGAAATGAGAGAATGGAGGGTGATACAGGGCAGCGGATGCACCGCGCCTGTTGTATCGCGTCTCACGCGCTTGACTTAAGCGTCTGCCCGAGACAAAGGGCACCCTCGCCCCACGACCTCTTATCTGGGCACTGGGCAGCCTGATAGGGGCACGGAGTTCATAGCCTCTTCGAGCCGGTTCAGGCACCCTGAGGGGGGATCGAAGAGGACGAGCAGGTGACGCGCCGATTTGATCTCGACCGGGAAGGGCACGTAGGCGTGGCCGAGCAGGGAAGTGGCCTCCGCCGTGCACGAGAGTCTCGATCAGGGCGCCCGCCTCAGGTGGCGCACGTGCCGTCTGTACAGGTATCCGCCGGAGGCTCTGTCACGGATGGCGCGGGTTCCTCGTGCTGCTCAGCCCACGCCTCCTCCAGCACCTGGAGGAACGCCGAGGCAGGCTGCGCGCCCTGAACGGCGGACCGGCCGTCGAAGACGAAGGTGGGCACGGCCCGGATGCCGAGGCGCTGCGCGTGGGCGATCTCCTCCTGCACCTCTTCCGCGCCGTCGTCTGAGGCGAGGTAAGCCGCCACCCGCTCGCGCTCCAGACCTGCTTCCACGCCGAGCCGCGTGAGCACGTCGGGGTCGGCGACGTCGGCGCCGCGCGTGAAGTGGGCCTCGAAGAGCCGTTGAGCCAGCTCCCGCTGCGCCTCCGCGCCGTACTCCTGCAGGGCGAGCCGGAGGAGTCGGTGGGCGGCGAACGTGTTGACGGCCAGGGCCTCGTCGAAGCGGAGGTCGAGACCTTCCTCCTGCGCCGCTGCCGCCGTGTGCCGAAGCGTGGCCTCCAGGCGCGGGCCGAATTTCGCCTGGAGCCGGTCCTTCAGGGGCTGAGGCGTCGCGGGCAGCGACGGGTCGAGCTGGTAGGGGCGGAAGGCGACCTTCACGTGCTCGGCCTGAGGGAAGGCTGCCAGCGCTCGGGCGAACCGCCGCTCGCCGATGTAGCACCAGGGGCAGGCGATGTCGGAATAGATCTCAACGTTCATGGGGGATCGGGGGGTGACGTCAAGTGGAAGAGAAGGGCGAGCCTTACGGAGCCGAGGCAGGGGCGGGATCCCCGACGCGGTGGACGAAGTCCTGGAGCGCACCGAGAAAGTCCTGGAGAAACGCGCGGGTCCGCTCGTCGGTAAGGCGGCCCTCGTCGAACTTGCCGGCGGCCTGGTTCACCACCACACCCGGATGTGGCATCACGAGTGACTGCGTGGCGAGGAGGATGAGCTTGAGGTGCTCCTGCCCCCGCGCCGTCCCGATCACGCCGGGGGCGGCGCCCATGATCGCGACAGGCGTCCCCGCCAGCGGCGAGCGAAGGGCCGGGCGCGAGGCCCAGTCGAGCGCATTGACGAGCACGCCGGGGACGGCGTAATTGTACTCCGGCGTGGCGATGAGGAGGGCGTCGGCCTCGGCGATGGCCTCTTTGAAGCGCTCGACGGCCTCGGGCCGCTGCCCCTCCCGGTCGAGGTCGCCGTTGTAGAGCGGGATCCCGGCGAGGTCGAACGTGTCGATCTGCATCCCGTCGGGAGCCAGTTCGGCGGCGGCGCGCAGGAGGGCGCGGTTGTAGGAGCCGTGGCGGAGGCTGCCGGCGAAGCCGAGCACGCGGAGCGAGAGGTTCGTGTCCAAAGGGAGGGTCATGATGGGAAGAGCTGGGGTGGTGGGATCAGGCGGCGGGGACGATGCGGAGCAGGGTGCCCCACGGGTCGGTGACGAGGCAGGCGTCTGCGTCGCGCGTGGGGGCGTAGCGTGCGGCCTCGAGGCTGCGGGCGGCGGCCTCGACGTCATCGGCCGTAGGGACGACGACGGCCCACTCCAGGAGCTGCGCGTCGTCCTCCCCGGCGGGCGGTGCGCCCGCGGCCCACGTGTTCAGGCCGAGGTGGTGATGGTAGCCACCGGCCGAGAGGAAGAGGGCCCCGGGGTAGTTCCACACGACCTTGTCGAGGCCGAGCGCTTCGTGATAAAAGTCGGCGGCCCGGTCGAGATCACCCACGTGGAGGTGGACGTGTCCGACGACGGTCCCCTCCGGTGCTCCGCTCCAGCGCGCTTCGCCGCCCGCCCGGAGGAGGTCTGCCACGTCGAGTGGCTCCGTCGTCATCGCGATCTGGTCACCGTCAAGGCGCCACGTCTCCCGAGGTCGGTCGGCGTAGACCTCGATGCCGAGCCCGTCGGGGTCAGAGAGGTAGACGGCTTCGCTCACGAGGTGATCCGACATGCCGGCCCGCTCGCCGGTTTCGGCGAGGTGCCGCACGAACCGCGCGAGGTCTGCCCGTGTCGGGAGCAGGAAGGCAACGTGGAAGAGCCCGAGGCGCCCGCGCCGGGGGACGGGCCGCGCCCCCGGCCGCCCTTCGAGCACGACGAGAGGTTCGCTGCTGCCCGACGTGCCGAGGGTCGCGGTGCCGCCGGAACGCTCGAGCAGACGGAAACCGAGGACCCCCTCGTAGAAGGGGAGCGACCGGGCGAGGTCGGCCACCCGCAGGCGCACTGGCCCGAGCCGCGTCGCAGCGGGGAGCCGGTGTGCCTGCGGGGCGATGCCGATCGTGGGCGGGGCGGGGCGAAGTGGGATGGTCATGGCGTCTTGAGAGCGTGGGGAGAGGGGAAACCCGCCGGGACTAGCCCTGGCGGGCCTCGATCGAGCGCGTCGGTGACGGCGTCGGCGAGCGGGGTGGTGGGGCGGCCGATGAGCCGGCGGAGGTCGCCGGTCTCGACGAGGAGGTGGCCGTTCGCGACCTGCCGGTCGGCGTCGGCGAGGACGGCCGCGACGGGCTGGGGGAGTCCGGCGCCGACGAGCACGGCCTCGTACTCCACGACCGGCAGGTTGCGGTAGGCGACCCGGGTTCCGCTCTGGCGCGAGACCTCCGCCGCCAGCTCGTCCATCGTGAACGCTGCGTCGCCGCCGAGTTCGTAGACGGCGCCCTCATGGCCCTCACCGGTGAGGACGGCGCTGGCGGCGGCGGCGTAGTCGGTGCGTGGGGCTGCGCTCACGCGGCCCTCGCCCGCGCTGCCGAGGAGAGCCCCGTGCGAGAGAATCTGGGGGAGCTGGCCCGTGTAGTTCTCCGTGTACCACCCGTTGCGCAGGAACGTGTACGGGATGCCCGAGCCGCGGATGACCTCCTCGGTTGCTCTGTGCTCTGAGGCGAGCAGCATCGGGTTCGTGTGGGCACGGACGATGCTGGTGTAGGCAATAAAGCCGACCCCGGCCTTCTGCGCGGCCTCGACGACGTTCCGGTGGTGGGCGAGGCGCTGGCCGACTTCGCTGGACGAGATCAGCAGCAGGCGGTCCACGCCTTCGAGGGCCGACTCGAGCGCGTCGGGGTTGGTGTAGTCGGCCTCGCGGATCTCCACTCCCCGCGCGGCGAGCTCGGACGCCTTCTCAGGGCTCCGCACGACGGCGACGATATCGGAGGGCGCGACGTTCCGGTTGAGGAGGTCTCGGATGACGAGGCGGCCGAGGTGGCCGGTGGCTCCGGTGACGGCGATCATGGTGCTAATGGGTTGGGTTCTTGAATCCGGTTCTGTAACGGGGATACGGGTCTGAAAGAGCGAAGAGGGGCCGGATGCCGGCCCCTCGTGCTCCGTCAGCTGCCCGTCACACCTTCGAGGTCGAGCACGAGCTGGACCTGGTTGCCGACGGCGGGAATTCCGCCCGGAAGCTCGCTGCCCCAGGTGATCCCGAAGTCGCGGCGGTCGATCGTGGTGGTGGCGTGGAAGCCGACGCGGTGGCCATTCTCCGTCGGGATGGGCCCGGCGGCCTCCACCTCAAGGATGACCTCTTTTGTCGTTTCCTTGATCGTGAGGTCGCCGACGAGCCGGAAGGCGTGTTGCCCGGTGGGCTGCACCCCGGTCGCGGTGAACGTCATGGTCGGGTAGGTCTCGACCTCGAAGAAGTCGGCCGAGCGGAGGTGGTCGTCGCGCTGCTGGACATCCGTGTCGATGCTGGTCGTCTGCACCGTCACGTCGGCCCGTGTGGCGGCGACGTTCTCGGGGTCGTACGTGATCGTCCCCTCGAAGTCGTCGAACTCACCTTCGACAAAGGCGATGCCCATGTGACGAATGCGGAATCCGATGGTGGTGTGGGCCGGATCGATCCGGTACGTCATCCCCTCGCGGGGCGTGACGGCATGGGAAACCGGGTCGGCAACCGTCGCGAGCACAGGAGCGGTCGGTACCGGGTTCGCGAACGAGAGCAGACCGACGAGGAGGGCGAGTAAGGAGGTTTTCATGGTGTGAAGGGTGTTTGAGATCAGGCGTTGGGAAATCGTGTGGTCAGCGCGTGTGGCGGCGGAGGCCGTCGAGGCTCCACGCGCCGGGGCCGCTGCCGGCGAGGAACGCGAAGACGAGGGCGTAGAGGAGAGCCAACTCGCCGCCGTTCTGCGCGGGGAAGACGGCTTGGGAGGCGTGGGCGATAGCGTAGGCGGCGACCATCAGCGCGGTGAGCGCGGCGGCGACGGGCCGCGTGAAAAGCCCGACGACGACGAGCGCGCCGCCGAAGAACTCGAGCACGCCCGCGAGCCCGTACTGCGACGCCAGCTGGACCGTGGCGCCGTTGCCGTCGATGCCGCCGAGAAAGCCAAAGAGCTTCTGCGCGCCGTGCTGCATGAACAGGAGCCCCGCGCCGATGCGGAGCACCGCGTGGGTGATGGGAGCGAAGGTGGAGCCGGCGAGTGCGGAGAAGCGCGAGGGTGCCGTCTCGGATACGGAAGCGGTGGAGGTCATCATGATGTTGCTTGTTTTAACATATTGTGTTAACAACACGTTTTTGGGTAAAAAGGGGGTCACCGCTGTCGTACGGCAGCCAGAAGGCCGCTCAGGGCCTGGATCTGCTCCTCCCCCATGTGCGCGAACTGGTAGCGGTGGAGGGTGTCCAGCACCTCGTCGAGTTCAGCGAGAAGAGCGAGCCCCTGCGGTGTGATCTGCGCCTGCACCTGCCGCCGGTCCTCAGGGTCCCGGGCGCGGTGGACGAGACCTGCCTGTTCGAGCCGGTCGAGGAGTCGTGTCACGTCGGGGCCGGGGGTGACGAGGCGGTCGGCCACCTCGTAGCGGCAGAGTCCGTCGCTCCCGGCCCCGCGGAGAATGCGGAGCACGTTGTACTGCGTCAGCGTGAGGTCGTGAGGCTTCAGCGCCTCGGCGATCTGGCCTTCGAGGAGCCCTGCCGTCCGGAGAATGTTGAGCACGGCCTCGGCTTCGAGGCTCGGGAACGGCTTCGTCTGGAGGAGCTCATGTTGGAGGTCGGTGTTCATGATGTGTGTTTATAACACGTATCTTCTCGAATGTTCCGGAGGTTCGTGAGGACCCGGTGAACCCCGGCGGGGCCGACCCAGAAAGGCTTGCGCGCTCACGCCGGCTATCGGTGGGCGGTGGCTGCTATGCGGGTCGCTGGATAGGACGCTGCTCCAAGGCCGCCCGGTCCCATTCGGCGAGATCTGCCGCTGCCGTGTAGGTGCTCTCCAGGAAACGGAGCAGGGTCTCGTCGGGGTTTTCCGCCGTGCGCACCGCGTCGTAGGGCAGGATGAACTCACGCAAATCTTTGTGATAGTAGGCCGCCTCCGGCTCTACCGAACAGGCGCTGAAGCCGTCCGGCTCCGGATACGCGTACGAGTAGAACGCCGCTTCGCCCAACCCGGCACCCAGCCAGAAGCCCGCGCTCGAAAGCTCGTGCGAGTAGGCTTCCTCCATCACCCAGTCCGCACAGTTGGGCGCGCCCCCGGGATGTTTCGGGGCGGTGCGCCCCGAGAAGCGCGTCGCGGCGAGGTCGAACGCCCCCCAGAAAACGTGCACCGGGCTGGCCTTGCCGATAAAGCGCGAGCGGAACTCCGCGAAAACGCGGTTCGCCTGCACGAACGCGCGCCAGACGCGGTGCACGGTGTCCGCGTCGTAGCTCGCGTGTCCCGTGTCCTCGGGGAACGGCCGGATCGGGTCGGGGATCTCGACGGGGCGGGCCAGAATCTCGACGTCGATGCCGAGTTCTCCGAGCGTGCTCATCACCTGCCGGTAGAACGCGGCCACGGACATCGGACCGAGGTCGAACGCGCGCTCCTCGCCCGTGGACGTGCGCACGAGGAGTGCGTGCGCCGTGAAGTCGAAGTCGATGGCGAACGTGCGCGTCCCGTAGGGGACGGGGGAGGTCGTCAGCCCGCGCGGGGTGACGTAGAGCGCCGCTCCCCACGAGTGGTTGATCCACGGGCCGCACGCGAGCCGGATCTTGCCGACGATCTGAACCCACAGGTGGAGTGTGTCGAAGGTGTCCTGCCAGTCCTCCGTGCGGGGCAGTTCGGGCCAGGGGGTGAGGGTGCGGTCAGTCGTCATGGTGAAGGCGGATTTCGGGTTAGAGCCTGCGGGGTCTCACCGTCCGGGAACTCAGGCCCCGGCGCGGGGCGTCTCCAGGGTGGGAAGCCCCGCTTCGATCTGCGCCCTGCGGCTCTCCAGCCACGGCGGCAGCACGAGTGTCTCGCCGAGGTGCTCGGGGTCCTCATCGCGCGCGAAGCCGGGGCCGTCGGTCGCCAGCTCGAAGAGCACGCCGCCCGGCTCGCGGAAGTAGACCGACCGGAACCAGAAGCGGTCGATGGGTGGGGTCGGGCTCAGGCCTACCTGCTCGATCAGACCACGGAGGGCGTCTTCCTCGTCGCCGTCGCGCACCCGCCACGCCGCGTGGTGAACGCCCCCGACGCCTCCCCGACCGGCTGCGCTGGCGGGGGTCGCCTTCACGTCGGCGTACGTGCCCGAGCCGCGGCCTGGCGTCCCGTAGCGGTGCCAGCCGCCGTCCTCGCCGACCTTCTCAAGTCCCATCACCTCCGTGAGCAGCGTCTCGGTGGGTTCCAGCCTGTGCACCCACATCTGCACCGCGTGGAGGCCGCGTACCTGGTGCTCGGCAGGAACGGGGCTCTTCTCCCACGGCACGAACGTGCGCGCGTCGTCAGTCTCGACGAGCGCCAGCCTGAGGCCGTGTGGGTCTTTGAACGGGAGCGTCCGCTCGCCGAACCGCGTCTCGACCGCGCGCGTCGTCACGCCGTGCACCTCCAGCCGCTCCTGCCAGAAGGCGAGGCTGCCGACGGGCACGGCGAGAGGTACCTCGACGATCTGGCCCGGACCGGGCCTCGCGCGTGGGGCGGCAGGGATGGGGAAGAAGGTGAGGTCGGTGCCAGGCGTGCCCACAGCGTCGGCGTAGAAGAGGTGGTAGGTGTCCGGGGCGTCCTGGTTGATGCTCTTTTTGACGAGGCGCATCCCCATCACCCCGGTGTAGAAATCGACGTTCTCCTGAGGATCTCCGGCGATGACGGAGACGTGGTGCAGGCCCGTAATGGCGATATCCATGGTGTTCTCAATCAAAATGATGGCGCCAGCGTGGCTCGCACGGCGCGCTGGCGCCGGAATTACAGAGTCGAACCTGAGCTCTGGGGCGGTTTGGATGCTGCCCCAGAGCTCACCTATTGGTTAGACCGACTCTTGTTGCAGCGCGGCCTGGATCTCGAGTGTGATCTCTACCTCGTCGCTCACGAGGAGGCCACCGGTTTCCAAGGCCGCGTTCCAGTTGAGTCCGCATTCTTTCCGGTTGCTCTTCGTGCGGGCCTCGAAGGCAACCTTCGCGTTGCCCCACGGGTCCTTGCCGGAGCCAAGATGTTCCGTATTGAGCGTGATCTGCTTCGTGACGCCGCGCAGGGTAAAGTCCCCGAAAAGCGTGAACGAGTACCCGGAGACATCGCGGATGCCGGTGCTCTCGAAGGTGATGACGGGGTACTCTTCCACAAGGAAGAAGTCACTGCTGCGGAGGTGCTTGTCCCGGTTGGGCTCGTTCGTCGTGATCGATTCTGCCTGCACCGTTGCCTCGGCTTCCAGCGTCGCGAAGTCGCCTGCCTTCATGCGGACGATACCCTCGAACTGCTCAAAGCTGCCACGGACTTTGCTGAAGCCTGGCGCCTGTCACGTAAGGTGTTTGATCCGGTCGACAGCTGCGGACGCGGAGAGCACGCCCCGGTAGCTCGCCGCCGTCTTCTCGGATCGGGTCGCCCCATGTTCATCGGGCGGCTTCGAGGCGCGCGTACGTCATCAAGGGCACACTTGAATACGGCCCACTGCGAACGTTGAGCACCTGGATGACGGTAGTAGATTGCATCTCTCAACCACTCTACACACGTACGTGACAGGCGCTAACAGGGAGACGGCCATACAGGTCGGCATCATCGGGTACGGGGGCTTCGGCCGGTTTCTACACAGCGCCTGGCGCGCGATGCCGGGCGTCGAGGTCGTCGCCCTCGCGGACGACCAGACCTCCCTTCCCGAAGGGGTGCGGAGCTACCGAGATCCAACCGACCTCCTTGAAGATGCGGACGTCGATCTCGTCTCGATCTGCACGCCGCCGGACACGCACGCGCGGCTGGCGTGCCAGGCGCTGGAGCAGGGCAAGCACGTGCTCATTGAGAAACCGATGGCGACGACGCTCGCTGGAGCGGATGCCATCCTCGCCGCGCAGCAGCGGGCGGGTCCGGGCAGTAGGGATTAACTTCGTGATGCGCTTTACGCCTGTCGCGGAGGTGTTACTTGCGTGGAGTCGCAACCAGACGTTCGGGCCGCTCCGGCGCGTGACGGTCGAAAACGAGGCGCAGGACGAGGCGCTGCCGGCCTCGCACTGGTTCTGGGATCGGGCCACCTCGGGAGGCATCCTCGTCGAGCACGCCGTCCACTTTATCGATCTCATCGACGCCTGCGCGGGGCGCACGGACGTAACGGTCAGCGGAACGTCTCTGCGCCGCCAGGACGGCCGCGTCGACCGGATGGCGCTGCAGGCGCAGTATGGAGACGAGTTGCTGGTGACGCAGTATCACGCCTTCACGCGCCCGAAGGCGTTCGAGCGAACCCGGTGGCACTTTGGATTCGAGGCGCTGGAGGTAGAGGTGGAAGGATGGATTCCGCTATCCGGCCGTGTACGCGGGCTCGTGGACGAGCAGACCCTGGAGGTGCTCTCTGCCTTGCCTGGCTTCGCCATCGAGAGCAGTGAACCGTTCGCTGCAACGGCTGTAGCCAGCCCCCCTTACAAAGCAACGCGCCTCGTATCGGGGCGCTTCGCGGTATCCGACACGAAGGACGCCGTCTACCGGCGGGCTGTACAGCGGTCTTTGATGGACGTGGTGAAGGCCGCCGAGAGCGACACGCACCGGCTGCGCGTCACGCTTGCCGAGGCGCGACGGGGTCTGGCCATGGCCCTGGAGGCATCGCAGGACGGATAACGAGTTCGTTGCACTCTGTCGCTTCATTCTGCCTTGACATGACGAAGCGCTTCCGGTAACATCGAACGTTCAATCGAAACGTTTCGATACCCATTGGAAACCGGCCCCGCCAAGCGTGTCAGCATCCGCGATGTAGCCCGAGAAGCCGGCGTGGCGATCTCGACGGTGTCGCTCGTCATGAATGGCAAGAGCAACGTCGCCGAGGAGACACGCGAGCGGGTCGTCGAAGCAGCGGAGCGGCTGGGGTATCAGCCTTCCCGGCAGGCGCGTCGTCTCGTGCAGCAGGATACCGGCAACGTCGGGTTCGTCCTCCGCGAGGATCACTTTACACGCAGCGAGCCCTTCTACACGGGCATTTTTCTGGGCACCGAGTTCGAGGCGCGGCGCCAGAACCGCTACGTGCTGCTGACCACGATCCCGGAAACGTACCGCCCCGCCTACGACGAGCCGCGCTTTCTCCGCGAGCACAACGTCGATGGGGTGCTGGTGGCCGGCAAGGTGGACGCCAGTTTTCTCGACGCCCTCGCCGCGCTGGGCCTTCCAGCCGTCCTCGTGGACTACCGCGCGCGGGGTTTCGCCTGCGTGGAGATCGACAACGAGGGGGCCGGGCAGGCGATGGCGGCACACTTCCTTGCGCGCGGCTACCGGCGGCCGGGCTTCGTGGGCGCCGACCCCAGCCACCCCAGCATTCAGGCGCGCCTCGGTGGATTTCGGCGGGGGCTGGCCGAGGGGGGCGTGACCATGGCGCCTGAGCACCTTTTTCTCAGCGAGGAGTCGCCCACCCGGGCTACAGGTATGGGCCTGGGCCACGATGTGCTCGGCAGCGAAAAACCGCCCGACGCGGTCTTCTGCGCCAACGATGCGCTCGCGCTCGGGCTTCTCGAAGCGGCACGCTCGGAAGGCGTCTCCGTGCCCGAACGGCTGGCGGTGGCGGGCTTCGACGACGTGCCGAGTGCGGCCGAATCGCACCCGCCGCTGACCACGCTCCGCGTCTTCCGAGAGTACCTGGGCGAGATCGCCCTGCTGCACCTTTCCGGCCTCATCGCGGCACGGCGTGACCCGCACACCCGCACACCGGTGCCCTCTGCCATGCGCGTGGCCACCGAACTCGTCGTGCGCGCCACCACCTGACGCATCCTCTTTTCTCCATCAACCTCAACTTCTCATGAAACGCGTGCTACCCCTCGGGCTGTCACTGGCGCTCGCAGCCGGCGTGCTGCTGCCGCTGTCCGCCTCTGCCCAGCATCTCGGCCTGGATGCCCAGGCCCCCACGAACAAGCTATCCGACGGTGGCTTCGAGGAGGCGAATCCGTCGTACTGGGAGCCTACCGGCAGCGGCGCCACGTGGACAGAGGCGCGCAGCCGGACCGCCTCGCGCAGCCTCATGCTCTCCGGCAGCGGCGCCGCCGAATGGACCATGGGTGAGGCCGTGCGCAACTGGACGGGCCGCATCGCTGGCAACGCCGACCTCGAAGTGGGCGCGTACGTGTGGACGGAAGGGGTCAACACCAACCCGGCCAGCGACGCTGAGAAATTCCAGATGGTCGTCGAGTTCTTCAACGCAGCCGGTGGGACGAGCCTGCTCTCGGGTCCCGTCGTGCTCGACCTGCCGCAGACGAGTGCCACCACGGGTGGCTGGACGCGCGTCTCGACGGCGGATCTGGGCTCGATCGTGCTGCCGAGCGACGCGCTGAGCGCGCGCATCTCGTTCCGCAAGGGCGCCTCGGCCACGGGCACGGTCTACATCGACGACCTCTTCATCACCTCTGGAACGGAGGGCGTGTGGCCCGGCGACGTCTTCAACGCCAACGTGGACGTGCCCGGGGACTGGTATTACTGGTGGGACGGTTTCCCGACGGGCGGCGACTGGCCGGCAAATCAGCCGTTCGAGGTCGGCGTCACGTCCGCTGACGCGCACACCGGTGACAACAGCCTGCGCATCCGTCAGCTCCGGGCCGATGCCTCCGAGGCGGTCGCCGTTTCGCAGCGCGTGGACGTGACGCCGGGCGAGCCGGTGATGATCTCGTTCTGGGTCAAGACCGAAGGCAACGAGGATCCTGGCACCATCGGTACGGGCGACAACAACATCGGCCTGACGGCGCTCTGGTACACCAACATGACCGGCGGGGCCGCCGGCTATGGTGAAGTGGGCGGCGTCGACATCCGCCTCAACGGCGAATACAATCCGATGGTCATCCCCATGCTGCCGCAACAGGCGGCCAATGGATGGAAGCAGTATGCCTTTGTCGTGACGCCGCCCGTTCGCGGCGAGACGGAAGAGCCGGTCGTCGGCATGGAGCTGCGCCTGCGCTACTGGCACGCCTTCACGGGCGCCACGTACTGGGACGACGTGTTCATCGGCGACGTGGCGGACGTCCAGATGGCGCTGCCCAACCTGCTCGCCACCAGCGGAGGGTTCGAACCTTCGGCAGGCCCGTCGTACTGGGAGGCCAGCGGCAGCGGTGCTATGTGGTCGGACGCCGTGGCCCGCTCCGAGGGCTACTCGCTCGAACTCACCGGCAGCGGCGCCGCCTCGTGGACGATGGGCGAGGCCGTGCGCAACTGGACAGATTACATCGGTGTCCACGGCGATGGCGGCTTCACGCCCGGCGAAATCGTGATGAGCGCCTACGTCAGGGCGGAAGGGGTGAACACCAACCCGACCACTGACGCGCAGAAGTACCAGCTCGTGTTCGAGTTCTTCGACGCACCCGGCGGCACGGACATCCTGGGTGGGCCCGTCGTGCTGGACCTGCCGCAGACCGACGCAACGATGGACTGGACGAAGGTGACGACGGAGGCGCTCGGGGCGATCTCGCTGCCGCAGGCGGCGCGCTCGGTTCGCATCACGTTCCGCAAAGGGGCCGAAGCCACGGGAGCAATGTACCTGGACGATCTGACGGTGACGGCATCGGGCGGATGGCCGGGGACGATCCACAACGGCAACGTGGATGCGGGCGGCGGCTGGTACTACTACACGCCCGATGCGGAGGCGCAGTACCCCAACGGTCAGACCTTCGTCAACAGCCCGGCACCTGTGGCTGCCTTCTCGGACGACTGGGGCCTGCGCATCGCGCGCATCGGCGAGGCGGGCGGCGAGGCGGTGCACATCTCGGAGCGCGTGGAGGTGAACCCAGGTGAGCCGGTGCTCATCTCCTTCCGCATGCGCACCGCCGGCAACGCGAATCCCGAAACCATCGGCACGGGCGACAACAACGTCGGTCTGACGGGCCTCTGGTATACCAACATGGAGGCGGGAGCTGCGGGCTACGGCGAAGTGGGCGGCTTCGACGTGCGGTTTAACGGTGAGTACAACGACCGCGTGATCCCGCGCCTGCCGCAGACGGCCGATTCGGACTGGCGCCACTACGCCATCGTGGCCAACCCGCCGGTGCGTGGCGAGGCGGAAGCGCCGGTGGTGGGCATGGAACTGCGCCTGCGCTACTGGCACGCCTTCACGGGCGACGCCCACTTCGACGACGTGTTCGTCACGTCGCTCGGCGGCGACGCGCTGGTGTCGACGGCCATCGAGCCGGGCGAAGGGCCGGATGCCGGCGGCGAGACGGCGCGGCTGCTGCTCGGCAACATGCCCAACCCGTTCAGTCGCACCACGACGCTCGCCATCAGCCTGCCGCAGGCAGAGCGGGTGACGCTGGAGGTGTACGACCTGCTCGGCCGCCGGGTCGCCACACTCATCAACGGGCAGCTGATGAGCGCAGGCACGCAGCTCATCCCGTTCGACGCGGAGCGACTGCCGGCCGGCACGTACCTCTACGTGCTGCGCGCCGGTGAACGCACCGAGTCGCGTGCCATGACGCTCGTCCGCTGATTCTGACCGGTGCCGGTGCTGCTGCCACCCCGCGCAGCACCGGCACCCCATTCTTTCCGAGAGATGGCGATGTTGTTTCGCAGCAGCCTCCTGCTGGCGATGTTGTTCGGCGCGCTCACGGCACAGGCGCAGACGGGCAAAATCGCCGGGCCGCATCACAGACCCGTCGACGGGCGAGGGGCTCCCCGGCGTCAACATTCTCGTCGTCGGCACGACGAACGGGACGGCGTCGGATGTCGACGGCTACTTCGACATCATCGGCGTGCGGCCCGGCACGTACAGCGTGCGGGCAACCTACATCGGCTACGCGTCGCAGACGGTCGAGAACGTCCGCGTCCTGATCGACAAGACGACCGAACTCGACATCGAGATGACGGAGGAAACCGTTGTGGGCGAAGAAGTCATCATCACGGCAGAGCGGCCCCTCGTGCAGCGCGACCTCACGTCGTCGTCGCAGTCGGTGTCGGCGGAAGAACTGCGGGCGCTGCCGGTGCAGAACTTCAACGACGTGGTCAATCTCCAGGCGGGCGTCGTCGAAGGGCACTTCCGGGGCGGCCGCGTCGGGGAAGTCGCCTACCTCGTCGATGGGATTCCCGTCAACGACGTGTACGACCAGTCGTACGCTTTCCAGGTGGAAAACAACGCCATCCAGGAGGTCGAGATCATCTCGGGCACGTTCAACGCGGAGTATGGGCAGGCGCAGAGCGGCGTCGTCAACATCGTCACGAAGGACGGCGGCGAGCGGTACGAGGCTACGCTCAACGCCTACGGCGGCGACTACGCGACGGGCAACAACGACCTGTTCGAGCGGGGGCGCTCGTTCTCGCCGGCGGGCAACTACGAAGTGCAGGGCTCGCTGAGCGGCCCCGTGCCCGGCCTCGGCTCGCGGCTCACGTTTTTCGCCTCGGGGCGCTACGTGGAGAGCGACGGATTTCTGTACGGCCGCCGCATCGTGCAGCCGGTGTACGCCGAGGAAGCGGATCGCATCCCGGTGCAGCTTCCGGGGCGCGTCAGGCCGGTGCTGGTGCCCGCCCTCGGCGACAGCACGTACGCGCCGATGAACGACGGGCAGCAGGCGACCGCCCAGCTCAAACTGACGACGCGCCTCGGCAAAAATCGGTTTTCCGTGTCGGGCCTCGTGCAGCAGGATCAGGGGCGCAATTTCGACCCGATGTTTCGGTACAACCCGGACGGCATCCCCACGGTCTACGGCGACTCGTACTCGGGCTTTGCCACGTACAACCAGGTTTTCGGCAGCAGCAGCTTTCTCGATCTCAAGCTGGCCTACTTCCGCAACGCGGTGGATGAGTACGTCTACGAAAACCCGCTCGACCCGCGCTACCCGCGTGACGCGGCGCTGCGCGAACTGAGTCCGTCGTTCGGATTCTACCTCGGCGGCGCGCGCATGACGCACTTCTCGCGGACGACGCGCACGCTCGTCACGCGGGCCGACTTCACGAGCCAGGTCACGCGCCAGCACCTCGTCAAGACGGGCGTAGAGTTCAAGCAGCACACGCTCGACCTCGACGCCTTCGAGATCAAGAACAACGAGGGCACCGGGTTTCAGCCGGCCGTCCCGCCCGCCGGCACGCCCGATCACGTACTCTACCAGCAAAAGCCCATCGAAGGCAGCCTGTACGTGCAGGACAAGATCGAACTCGAGTACATGGTCGTGAACGTCGGCGCGCGGCTCGACTACTTCGACGCGCAGGCGGCCGTGCCGTCGGATTTCACGCGGCCCCGCACGGGCGAGCGGCGCGAGACGGGGGCGAAGTGGCAGGTATCGCCGCGCATCGGACTCGGCTACCCGCTCTCGTCGCGTGGCGTGCTGCACGTCGCCTACGGCCACTTTTTCCAGATGCCGCCCTTCGACTACCTCTATACCAACCCCGATTACATCTTCAACCCGGAGGTCGGGCTGGGCCGCCCCTTCGGCTATGCCGACCTCGAACCGCAGCAGACCGTCGCCTACGAGATCGGGCTCCAGCAGGCGCTCACCGACGAGGTGGGGCTCACGCTGACGGCCTACTACAAAGACATCCGCAACCTGCTCGGCACGCGCATCGAGACGATTGCGGCGGGCGTGGGAGAGGACTTCCAGCTGTCGCGCTACGGGCGCTACGTCAACCGCGACTACGGGCAGGTGAAGGGCGTTATCCTCGCCTTCGAAAAGCGCCCGGCGGACGGCTTCAGCATCAACGTGGACTACACGTTCCAGATCGCGCGCGGCAACGCGAGCAATCCGCGCGACCGGCTCATCGCCGAGCAGGGCGGGGCGGAGCCGGAGAAACAGCTCGTCCCGCTCGACTGGGACCGGCGCCACCAGCTCAACGCCACGCTGACCGTGGGCGAAGCCGCCCGCCGCTTCGGGCTCGTCAGCCTCATCGGTCGCCTCGGCTCGGGCCTGCCCTACACGCCCTCCGTCGCCGACGAGCGCACGGGGCTCGAAAACTCGGCGCGGCGGCCCGGCGTCGCCACGTTCGACCTCTACGCCACGCGGCAGGTGTCGATCGGGCGGCTGCGTCCGGGCCTGTTTCTGCGCGTGTACAACGTGCTCGACGCGCGCAACGTCACCAACGTATACACCGACACGGGGCGCCCCACGCCCAACCTGCGCTACTACAGCGGCCAGCCGCTCGGCCTCAACACGAAGGACGAGTACCTGCTGCGCCCCGATTTCTACAGTGCCCCGCGCCTCGTGCAGTTCGGCGTGAGCCTCAGCCTGTGATGGTTTTTATGTCTCGTTTCCTGTTGCACGATACCGTCTGGCGTCCGATCGGGTCGCGGCGCGTCCCCGCGGTGATCTGCTTGCTCGTTCTGATGGGCCTGCCGTCCGCCGTCCACGCGCAGCGCGAGGCGGACCCGCAGAAGGGCAACCCGCAACTCACGCAGTGGGGTATCCTCGACGGCAACCGCGTCCGCACGCTCTACGCCAACCACGGCGAGATCGCCCGCCACCCGGATCAGCCCTCCGGCGAGTGGCCCAAAGGCTCCGGGCATTCGTACGTGGATGGCGTCGCCTTTATCGTGTCGGCCAAGACCACCGATGGCTTCGGCAACACGATCTACCCGATGTCCACCAACTACCGCGAGTTCGTCGACCGCGACCCGGTGACGAAGGTGCCGTGGGGGTGGGCGCCGGTGCCGGGGTATTCGAACCCGCGGCAGGAGTCGCCCGCCCGCTCCGACGATCCGAACACGTGGCCGCAGGAGTGGCCCGACCGGCCCATCGACTGGGCGGGGCAGTGGAACGGCTACTTCGGGCGCGGCGTGACGAACGCCGACGTGGAGACGTACTTCGTCTTCGACGACGCGCCCGACCGCGAGTGGACGGGCCCGACGCGCCAGTTCTTCCCATGCCCCGGCGACACCGCGCGCGGTGGGTTAGGGCTCGAAGTGGCCGTGCGCGGCTTCCAGTGGAGCCACCCGCTGGCGCAGGACGTGATCTTCTGGATCTACGAGATCACCAACGAGTGCGGCGTCGATTACGACGACATCTTTTTCGCCCAGTACATCGACTGGGGCATCGGCGGCACGGACGATTCCGGCGACGACGAAGGGGCCTACAACACCCGGCTCGACCTCGCCTTCGCGTGGGACTTCGACGGCGTGGGCACGCCGGGGCGGTGGAGCCCGACGGGCGTGGCGGGCTACGCCTTTCTCGAATCGCCCGGCAACGCCACCGATGGGCAGGACAACGACGAGGACGGCATCACCGACGAGCGCCGCGAGAGCGGCCCCGGCGACCGCATCGTGGGACAGGCGGCTATCCGCGCCGCCGTCGAGGGCCAGTACAACCTGGCCGATTTCGAGCGCTTCTACGGTCCGCTCGAAGACACGCCCGCGTTCCAGCGCGGCGTCTGGTACACGGGCGACGAAAACCTCAACTGGAGCGGCTATTCCGATCTCAACGAAAACGAGCAGTGGGACGAGGGCGAGCCGCTCAACGACGACGTAGGCGAGGACGGACTCGGGCCGGAAGCCGAGAACTATCCTGGCCGTGACATCGGGGAGGCCGACGGCGTCCCGACCCCCGGCGAGCCTAACTTCGACGCGCTCGACAAGGACGAGTCCGATCAGATCGGCCTCACCGGCTTCGACGTGTTCGACGTGCACCGCTACGAACTCACCAACGACGAGGAGAACTACCGCATCTTCTCGCGGGCGCTGCCACCGCTCAACGACATCATCCTCGAAGGCGGGCGCAACCTCGGGATGTTCTTCGCCTCCGGCCCGTTTCCGCTCGCAGCCGGGCAGACGGAGCGTTTCTCGATGGCGATGCTCTTTGCTGATAAAGACTTCACCGACCCGCGCAACGTCGAGCAGTCGTCGATTGCGCGGAAAAAGCAGACCGTCCAGCAGATCTACAACGCCAACTACCGCTTTGCCCGCCCGCCCGACAAGCCGACGCTCAAGGCCGTCGCCGGCGACGGGCAGGTGACGCTCTCGTGGGACAGCCGCGCCGAGCGCTCGTACGACCCGTTCCTGCGCGAATTCGACTTCGAGGGCTACCTCCTCTACCGATCGACGGAGCCCAACTTCCGGGAGCGGCTGCTCATCACCGACGCCTACGGCAATGCCGTCTATCAGCAACCCCTTGCGCAGTTCGACCTCCAGAACGGCCTGCGCGGCCTCCACCCGGTGACGGTCAACGGCGTGCAGTTCAACCTCGGCAACGACACCGGCCTGCGCCACTCCTACATCGACCGCGACGTGGTCAACGGGCAGACGTACTACTACGCGCTCGTCGCCTACGACCGCGGCCTCGTCGCCCGCAACCCGGACGGCTCGTTCCCCTCGACGCCTGACGGTCAGGTGGATGGCCTCTCGCCGTCGATCACCACGGCCGTCATCAACTCGAACCTCGCGGGCGAGGTGGTGACGGATCAGAACACCGCCGTCGTCACGCCCAGCGCGCCGGCTGCCGGCTACGTGCCGCCCGGCTTCGCCTCGCTCGACGCGCAGACGCGCGGCACCGGAAACGTGGACATCTCCATCGTCGCGCCAACGGGCTTGCAGACGGGCGCGCCGTACGAGCTGCGCTTCACGAATCCCGAGGCGTGGAGCAGCGATGCGCGGCCGACCTTCGAACTCGTCAACACCGCGACGGGCGAGACGCTCGAAGCCGGCGAGGTGCATCCCGGCACCTTCGAGGTGCCCGTCACCGATGGGTTTGCCGTCACACTCCAGAACCCGGACGGCGTGTCGGTGCCCGAGGCGAGCGTGCAGTGGGTGGCAGGCGAGGGCGGCACCTATTTGCCCGTCGTGCGCCCGGCGACGATCACCGCCGCCGTGCCCGCCACCCGCTTCGTGCCGCTGCCGTTTGACTTCGAGGTGCGGATGAGCAGCGCCGTCGCGGACACGAGCCTGCGGCTCGCCTTCGGGCAGCAGGCGATGCCGCTGCCGTTCTACGTCCAGAACCTGACGGAAGGCCGCCAGCAGCCTGTCATGATCATCGAAGACGTGGATTCGCTCCGCAACGGGCGCTACGACCACGGCGACCTCATCGTGCTCGTCGATGGTGTGGCGCCCGGACAGGCGCCTGTGCTGGCCGGCGGCGCGTGGCGCGGCGCGTGGGCCGTGCGCTTCTTCCCGCCCGACCCCGTGATCGATCCGGGTGTGCCCGACGTACCGCCTTCGCCGGACGCCGTGCTGCGCTTCGAGACGGAGCGGCCTTTTGCCACCGGCGACCGCGTCGCGTTCTCGTTCACCGCCGCCGGCTTCGATCCCGACAAGGCGCGGACGGCGATGGACAGCATCTACGTCGTCCCCAACCCGTACGTGGCCACGAGCACGTTCGAGCCCGCCAACCCGTACCTCGTCGGGCGCGGCGAGCGGCGCATCTACTTCATGAACCTGCCGCCGCAGTGCACCATCCGCATCTACACGGTAGCGGGTGAACTGGTGCAGACGCTCTACCACGACGCGCCGGTAGACAACGGGCAGGAGCCGTGGGACCTCGTCTCCCGCGACGGGATGAACGTGGCCTACGGCGTCTACATCTACCACGTCGACGCGCCGGGCGTAGGCGAGACCGTGGGCCGTTTCGCCCTCATCAAGTAGGAGGCCAGGATGAAAGCGTTTCTCTTACTCCTCCTCGTTCTGCTTGCCGCCGACGTGCAGGCGCAGTCGAGCCGCGTGTCGAAGGCCGGGACGACGGCGGGCGCGTTCCTGACCATCGGCGTCGGGCCACGCGCGACGGCCATGGGCGGCGCCTTCGTGGCTGCCGCCGACGACGCCTCGGCACTCTACTGGAATCCGGCCGGGCTGGCCCGTCTCGGCGGCAGCGAGGTCCTCGCCGCGCACTCGGAGTGGCTGGCCGACATCACGTTCGATTACCTCGGCGGCGCGTTCGCCGTCGGCGGGCACCGCGTGGGCGTGGCGGTGACGATGCTGAGCATGCCCGACATGGTCGTGCGCACCGAGGACCGTCAGGAGGGCACCGGCGCCACGTTCGACGCCGCCGACATGGCACTCGCGCTCACCTACGGCCGCGCCGTCACCGACCGGTTCTCGATCGGGGGCACGTTCAAATACGTGCAGCAACGCATCATGAACTCGTCCGCGCAGGGCTTCGCCGTTGACCTCGGCACGCAGTTTAGGACGGACTTCTTCGGCGGCCTCACCATCGGCGCGGCGCTGTACAACTTCGGCACCGACCTGCGGCTCGACGGGCGCGACCTCCGCACGTTCGTCGATCCCGACGAGGCGCAGGAGGGCAACAACGGCCGCATCCCCGCCGAGTACGCGATGGACGGCTGGAGCCTCCCGCTCGACTTTCAGATCGGCATCGCCACGCGCCCGCTCGACTCGCGCATGCACCGCCTCACGCTCGCCCTCGACGCGCTCCACCCGAGCGCCAACTTCGAGAGCGTCAACGTGGGGGCGGAGTACGGCTTCCGCGAGCGCTTCTTCCTGCGCGGGGGCTTCGAAAACGCGTTTCTGGACGAGAGCGAGGGCGGGCTGACGGGGGGCGTGGCCGTCCACCAGCCGCTGCCGTACCGGGACGGAATGCTCAAGATCGACTACGGCTACCGCCAGTTCGGACGGCTCGGCGGCATTCACGTCGTCGGGCTGAGCGTGGGTTTCTGAGGATCGCGATGCGCTCGATGCTACTGATCGTCTTGCTGCTGGCCGGGTGCGGCCGCGACACCGCAACCCAACGCGCGGCGGACGATGGCATCGTGCGGCTCGTGTACTGGTCGAGCCAGAACCCGCAGGAGCGTGAACTGGCCCGGGTGCTCACCGAGCGATGGAACGCCGAAAATCCCGGCGTGCAGGTGACGCTCCAGCCGCTGCCGGCGGGGCAGTCGAGCGAAGAGGTGCTCCTGGCTGCCATCGTCGCCGGCACGACGCCCGACGTGTGCTCCAACATCTGGCCGGGCATCCTGAGCGACTTTATCCGCGCCGGCGGCGTCGTCGCGCTCGACACGTTGCCCGGCTTCGAGGCTTTTCTGAACGCGCGTGTGCCCGCCGAACTCCACGACCGCTTCCGCAGCGACGACGGCCACTTCTACCAGATCCCGTGGAAGACCAACCCCATCATGATGCTCTACAACCGGGGCATGCTGCGCGCGGCGGGCGTGATGAGGCCGCCGCGCACCTACGGGGAATTCCTCCAGGCTGCCGCCCGCGTCACTGCCGACACCGACGGGGACGGGCAGATCGACCGGTGGATGGGCGCGCGCGACATCCGGCCCATCTGGTGGCAGCGCTACTTCGATTTTTACCCGCTCTACATCGCCGCGTCAGGTGGCGAGACGCTGTTCGACAGCGGCGAGGTGGCAATCGAGAAGGCCGCTGCAGACGACGTGTTCGGCTTTTTCCAGCAGCTCTACGCGCACAACTACTTCCCCCGCTCGACGCTTCAGGGCAACGCCTTCGCCGCCGGCCGCATCGCCACCGAGTTCACCGGGCCGTGGACGGCGGCGTGGCTCGACGAGAACGCGCCGCCCGGCCTGGATTATGATTACGCCCCGGTGCCAGTCCCGGACGATCACTCCGGCCCGGTCGTGACCTACGGCGACTACAAGAACATCGCCATTTTCTCCACCACGCGCCATCCGCGCGAGGCGTGGGCGTTCGCGCAGTACCTCGTCTCCCCGGAGGCCGACCGGATGCTCGTCGAGCAGACGAACCAGATTCCGCTGCGGCGAAGGCCTGCTCGAAGATCCCGAACTGGCCGACTTTTTCGCCGCTAACCCGGCGGTGCGGCGCTTTGCCGAGCAGGCCCCGTTCACGCGCGGCGTGGACAGTGTGCCCAACCTTCAGGAGGCCCTCGACGCGCTCGCGCAGAGTTTCGAGCGCGTGCTCTACGGGGCGTCCACGCCCCGCGAGGCGACGGAGCGGGCCGAGGCGCGCATCCGCCTCATCCACGAGTGGGGAAGCCGATGACGACGCTGGCCGAAGAGACGAAACTCGCGCCGCGTTCCGTCGAGGAGATGGCGACGCAGCCGCCCCTACCAAAGTCGGGGGGCGCGACGAAGACTCGTTCCTCAAATCAAAAAAACGAGTGGCGGGGGTACGCGCTCGCGGCGCCGTACCTCGTCCACCTGTGCGTCTTTTTCGGCTACCCGCTGCTGTTCGCGCTCGTGCTCGTGTTCCACCACTGGGACATCGTCACGCCGATGGAGTGGGCCGGGCTTGCCAACTTCGAGCGGCTCTTTCGCGACGACCTCTTCCTGCGCGCGATGCTCAACACGGGGCTGTTTCTCGTGCTCCACATCCCGCTCCAGATCGTCGTGGCGTTGTTTTTTGCCGAACTGCTCAACGACAAACTCGCCGGGCGCGGCTTTTTCCGAACGGTGTACTTCCTGCCCGTCGTGGTGTCGGGCGTGGTGGTGACGCTGCTGTTTCAGCAGCTCTTCGCGTTCGACAGCGGCTACGTCAACGGCGTGCTCGTGGCACTCGGCGGCGAGCGCGTGCCGTGGCTCGTCTCGCCCGCGTGGGCCATGCCGAGTATCGCCCTGATGGCGACGTGGAAAAACGTCGGCCTCTACGTGATCCTGTTTCTCGCCGGGCTCCAGAACATCCCCGAGTCGCTCTACGAGGCCGCGAAGGTCGAAGGCGCGACACGCTGGCAGCGCTGGTGGCACGTCACGCTGCCCATGCTCAACCCGATGCTCGTCACCGTCGTCGTGCTCTCGACCATCGGCGGGTTCTCGCTCTTTATCGAACCGTACGTGCTCACCGGCGGCGGGCCGCTCAACAGTACGCTCTCGGGTCTGCTCTACATCTACAACCAGGCGTTCTACTTCAACCACATGGGCTATGCGGCGGCGCTGGGGCTCTTTTTCGCGCTGGTGATCCTCGTCGTGGTGGTGCTGCAGCGGCGTTTCGTGGAGGCGGAGGTCTGATGGCGAAAGCACTCAAATACCTCGCCCTCGTGCTCGGCGCCGTCGTCTTCGCCTACCCGTTCGTGTGGATGGCGCTGGCGACGTTCAAGCCCGAGTTCGAGATCCCGGCGCTCGACCCGCTGCCCTCCCGGTGGACGATGGAGAGCTATCGGCTCGTCTTCGAGAGCATCCCGCTGGGGCGCTCGTTCCTCAACAGCGTGCTCGTGACGGGCTGCATCGTGGCGTCGGCGCTCGTGTTCGGGTCGATGGCGGCGTACGCGCTGGCGCGGCTGCGCTGGAAGGGGCGCGAGGCAGCGTTCTACCTCATCCTCTTCACGATGATGGTGCCGTTTCTGGTGCTGCTCATCCCGCTCTACACGCTCGTCGTGCGCTTCGGGTGGACGGATTCGCTCGTGGGCCTCGTCGTGCCGTTCATGATGAACGCCACCGCCGTGCTCATCCTGCGCCAGAGCTTTCTGACGATCCCGCAGGACCTCATCGACGCGGCGCGGCTCGACGGCTGCGGCGAACTGCGCATCCTGTTTCGGCTCGTCTGGCCGCTCTCGATGCCCGCGCTCGTCACGGCGGGCATCATCGTGTTCATCGGAAGCTGGAACGAGGTGCTCTGGCCCCTCGTCGTCGTGCGGCAGGAAGCGGCCATGACGATGCCGCAGATGGTGACGCTCTTCGCCGTCGGCGGCGGGGCCGAGTCGCGGCTGGGGCCGCAACTGGCGGCGGCACTGCTGCTCGCGCTGCCCATCGTGGTCGCCTACCTGGTCTTCCAGCGCCACTTTATCGCGAGCCTCGCCTCCAGCGGCCTCAAAAGCTGACTTTTTTGATTTGATGAACCCTTTTGCCTCCCACGTACGACAGATGGCCGCTCGCCTGCTTCCCGCGATAATCGGGCTGGTTACGCTCGCGGGTTGCTCGCCGCGGCCACCCGCAACCGCGCGTGCGGCGGCCACGCCGCCGACGCTCGTCAACACCGCGCACCTCGAACACCTCAGCGAAGACATCGTGCGCGGCGGCGACACGCTGCGTATCGTCCACATCTACGCCGACGCGCCCTCGTACGCATGGGTCGCCGACGACGACGAGGGGGCGGCCTGCGTGGACGACGCAGCCCGCGCCGCCGTCTTCTACCTGCGTCTCTACGCATACACGGGTGACGAAAGTGCGCGCCGGAATGCGAAAAAACTGCTCGCCTTCGTGCAGTACATGCAAACCGAGAGCGGGCTGTTCTACAACTTCGTGTGGGACAACACGCTGCGCATCAACACGGAGCACGAGAACAGCGTGGCCGACGAATTCGGCTGGTGGGCGGCGCGTGCCGTCTGGGCGCTGGGCGAGGGCGCGCGCGTGCTGAACGAGAGCGATCCTGCGCTGTCGCGCCAGTACGCCGAGGCGATCCGCCGCACGTACCCGCACCTCGACGGGCACCTCGCGCGCTACGGCGAAACCGTCGAGGCCAACGGCTTCACCTTCCCCGCGTGGCTCCTCTACGAGAGCGCAGGAGACGCGACGAGTGAACTGCTCCTCGGCCTCGTCGCGCTGCAAAAGGCGTATCCGGATGCCGCGCTCCAGCAGCGCATCGACCGGTTTGCCGAGGGCATCGAAAAGATGCGCTTCGGTGACATGAACACGTTTCCGTACGGCGGCTTTGCGTCGTATCCCGGCGGCTGGCACGCGTGGGGCAACAGCCAGACGATGGCCCTCGCCACGGCGGGGCGCACGGAGGGTGCGCGCCGGGAGGCGGATCAGTTCTACAGCCTGCTCCTCACCGATGGGTGGCTGCACTCGCTCGACTATGCGACCCGTGAGGCGCGGCAGTTCGAGCAGATCGCGTACGGCGTGCGGCCCGTCGCCGTCGGCCTCGTCCGCCTCTACGAGCAGACAGGCGACGAGCGCTACGCGGCGATGGCGGGACTGGCGGCGTCCTGGCTGACGGGCAACAACGTCGCGGGCGCGGTGATGTACGACCCCGCCACCGGGCGTGGCTACGACGGCATCAACGACGCCACCACCGTCAACCGCAACAGCGGCGCCGAGAGTACCATCGAAGCGCTCATGACGATGCTCGAAACGGGGCGCCACGACCCCGTCGCCGCGTGGACGCACGCTCGTGCCGATGCGTCCGCCACGCGCGTCCTGAACGGCGACAGCCTCCGCGTTCGCCGGTTTACTGCACCCGGCGCCCGCCAGGCCGCGCTCGTTCGCAACCACACGCGCAGCACCACCGACGTGCTCACGGGCGACGCACTCCTCCGTTTTCTACAGGACTGACCCTTCGTTTTTTCGCGGGAGAGACGTCTGTTTTTCGACTTCCCACTTCCGCGTTTCCACTACCGCAATCCGACTTCCGCGATGCCGCTCTTTCAGCGCTCTCCCCATCCGATTCTCCAGCCCAGCGCTGCGCTGCCGTGGGCCAGCGGCGCCGTCTTCAACCCGGGCGCGTGGTTCGACGGGGAACGGGTGCACCTGCTCTTCCGCGCCATCCCCAGCGGCTACCAGCGCGTCGAAACACCCGATGCGAGTCCGTTCGAGGGCGATTTTGGCTTCGATGAGTACGTGTCAGCCGTCGGCTACGCCACGAGCCGCGATGGCCTCCACTTCGACGTGCAGCCGGAGCCCTTCATGCGGCCCGACACACCCGCCGACCGCTATGGCGTCGAAGATCCACGCATCTCGTGCCTCGACGGCACCTACTACATCACCTACACGGCGCTGCGGCATCCGGCCTTCGGGGACGAGGAGGGGGTGGGCATCGGGCTGGCCTCGACGCGCGACTTCAGGACCGTCGAGCGCCACGGCATGATCGGGCCGCGCGTGCGCGACAAGGACGCCGTCCTTTTCCCCAGAAAAATCGGCGGACGCGTGGCGATGCTGCACCGCGTCGTGCCGGACATCCAGATCGCCTACTTCGCGGACGTAGACGAACTCTGCAACCCCGGGGCGGACTACTGGGAAAAGCACCTCAAAAACCTCGACGCGCACGTGGTGATGCGCCCGGAAGTACGCTGGGAGGGCAAGAAAATCGGCGCGGGCCCGACGCCCATCGAGACGCCGGAAGGCTGGCTGCTGATCTACCACGGCGCCGATTGCGATCACGTGTACCGCGCCGGGCTGGCGCTGCTCGACCTCGACGATCCTACGAACGTCATCGCCCGCACCCTCAATCCGGTGATGGAGCCCGAAACCACGTGGGAGCGCGAGGGCGATGTGCCCAACGTCGTTTTCCCGCAGGGCACCGTCGTGATGGATGGCACGCTGCACGTCTACTATGGCGCAGCCGACAAGGTCATCGGCCACGCCCACGCGCCGCTGGCGGACGTGGTGCAGCACGTGCTCGACGAAGGTGCCCGCGCCTGGCGGATGCCGCGCATCTTCATGAGCTTCCGAGGCGACCGCGACGTGCCGCGCGACTGGACAGACGAGGCGCCCGTCGCGGTCGAGCGGCTGCACGGCGGCGTGCCGGTGCTGGAGCCCATCGCCGAGCACGACTGGGAATCGCGTGTGGTGCTCAACCCGGCCGCCGCGCTCGTCGAGGGCGAGGCGCTGGAACGCGTGCTCGGGGCGTGGCCGGTGCCCTCGGCGGACGCCGCGCGGCTGCGCAGCATCGGAGCCGCGTGCGTGCTGCTCTACCGGGCCCAGGGCAGCGCCTTCCACCGCCGAGACCGCGCCGGGCACGAGCATTACGCCTCCAGCCTCGGCTTCGCGCTCCTCACGCCCGACTTCGACCTCGTCTACCGCCACCCCGAGCCGGTCGTCGTGCCCGAGGCCGCGTTCCACGACCTCGGCGTCGAGGATCCACGCCTGTCGCAGGTGGGCGATACCTTCTACCTCTCCTACACCGGCTACACGAGCGGAGCCGCCGATGGGCAGGGCCCGGGCGCGCGCGTGCACCTCTGCCTCGCTACCACGCAGGATTTTCGCGACTGGACGTTCCACGGGCCGATGGCGGGCGACCTCAACACGCAGCCCAACAAGAACGGGGCGCTGCTGCCCGAGCCGGTAGAAGGGAAGTGGCTGTTTCTCCACCGGCCGATGGACGGCCCGCATCCCATGGCGATGCACCTCGCGGAAGGCCTTTCCCCCGAGGGCCCGTTCCACTCGCGCGGGCTGCTCGCCGCCTCGTACCGCTACGACGACTTCGCCCTCTCGTGGATCGGCGCGGCGGGGCCGCCGCTCGCGCTCGGTGGTGGGCGCTTTCTCGCGCTCTACCATCAGGGCCACCTCACCTACGAGCGGCGGCGCATGTACAACCTGTCGGCGATGCTGCTCGACTTCAACCACGCCGATCCCGTGCGCAGCCGCATCGAGCCGCTGCTCGTCCCCACGGGCGATTACGAGCAGAAGGGTGATCCGCAACTCGGCGTGGACAACGTCGTGTTTTCGTGCGCCAACTACGGCTGGCAGGAGCGGCTCATCGTGCCCTATGCCGGTGCCGACAGTCGCATCTTCGCTGCCCGCCTCGATCCGGCGGCGCTCGTGGCCGCCCTCGAAGCCGCCGGCGAAGCGGTAGGCGCATGAAGTGCGCGGCTGCCCTTGTCGTGCTGCTGACCCTCGTGCCGCTCGCGCACGCCCAGCAGATCGTGATTCCGCGCGTCGAGCAGATGCCCGCGCTGCCGCAGTCGTACGCGATGCGCGACTGGAAAGCGGTGGCCCAGGGCTTCGATTCGCTCGCCTTCGACGCGAGTCGGCAAGGGACGCACCTGCCGCTCGTGCGCCTCTACGAAAACGGCCCGAACTACCCGGCACACGGCGGCTTCGGACTGCACACGTACGTCGGGACGCGGTCGCCGCAGAGTGGCGAGGCCATCACGGCGCTGCCTGCGCTCGTCGGCGCATCGCTCGTCGGCCTCGACAAGCGCAATCAGTTCGGGCAGGACTGGGTGCTGCGCGCCCAGCAGTACTTCAACAACCGACCGGCGGAGAACGTCTACCTCAATGGCCCGAACGCCACGAGCGGCGCGGACTGGTGGTACGACACGATGCCCAACGTCTTTTTCTACCAGCTGTACGACCTGTACGGCAGCGTGGGCGACTTCGACCGGCAGTTCGGGCTCGTGGCGGATCGCTGGCTGGAAGCGCTCGTGGCGATGGGCGGCAGCGCGGCGCCGTGGCGCGCACCGCAGATGAACTACCGCGCCTTCTCCCTCTCGACGATGCAACCGCTGCGCACGGGCGTGGTCGAGCCCGAAGCCGCCGGCGCGCTCGCGTGGATCGAGTACATGGCCTACCGGCAGACGGGCGAGGCGCGCTACCGCATCGGGGCCGAGTGGGCGATGGAGTTCTTGAACAGCCGCACCTCGAACCCGTCGTACGAGCTTCAGTTGCCCTACGGCGCGCTCGCCGCCGCCCGCATGAACGCCGAGCTGGGCACGCACTACGACGTGGAGAAGCTGGTGAACTGGACGTTCGAGCAGGGGCAGCTGCGCGGCTGGGGCAGCGTGGTGGGCACGTGGGGTGGCTACGACGCCAGTGGCCTCATCGGGGAGATCGCGGGCGAGGATTATGCCTTCGTGCTCAACGGCTTCCAGCAGGCCGCCGCGCTCGTTCCGCTCGTCCGTTACGACACCCGCTTTGCCCGTGCCATCGGCCGGTGGATGGTCAACCTCGCCAGCGCGTCGCGCCTGTTCTACCATCCGTTCCTGCCCGACGCCAACCAGGACGGCGAGGCGTGGGCGCAGCAGTACGATCCGCACGGGTACGTCGCCTACGAGGCGCTGCGCGAGCGGTCGGGCAGTGCCGCGCCCTTTGCCACGGGCGATGCCGTGCGCGGCGGCTGGGCCGCCACCAACCTGTCGCTCTACAGCTCAGCGAGCGTCGGCTACCTGGCCGCGCTCGTGGACACGACGGACGTCTCCGGCGTGCTGCGTCTCGACCTGCGGGTCACCGACTTCTTTGCGCCCGACGGCTTCCCTACCTATCTCTACTACAACCCGCACCAGAACGCCGTGCAGGTAGCACTGGCGCTGCCCGATGGAACCTTCGACCTCTACGACGCCGCCAACGACGTCTTCCTGATGCGCGGCGTCAGCGGAACGACTGCCCTCGACCTGCTGCCTGACGCCGCGCGCGTGGTCGTGCTGGTGCCGGCAGGAGGGGCGGCGGCGGTCGTGAACGGGCAACTGCGGGTAAACGGGGTGGTCGTGGATTTTGCGGTTGCTCAGGCAGAACCGCGCGCGCGGGTGAAAGCCTTCGTCGCCGAGCACCCGGTCGTGGGCAAGACGCAGGCGGTGCGCCTGTACTGCACCGGCGAGGGGGGCGAAGGTCTCACCTACACGTTCGAGGCCACGGGCGGCACCTTCGGCACGAGCGGTTCGCTGGGTGCTTCGCGCGTCGTAACGTGGTCTGCGGCCGAAGCGGGCACCTACGACGTGGTCTGTAACGTCACGGGCGGGCAGGGACAGGCGGCGCGCGACACCCTCCGGATGACGGTGCTGAGCAACTTCCCCCCGCAGGTCACGGCGGTTGTAGGCACGCCGGATATCGTAGGGCCGGGCGAGGCCACGGCCCTCGCCTGTACCGCGACGGATCCGGAGGGAGATCCCCTTACCTATGCCTGGTCTGCCACGGCGGGCACGCTGGTGGAGAACGGGCCCGAAGCTACCTGGACGGCGCCGGATTCGTCCGGGTATTTTGCCATCCGGTGCACGGCGACCGATCCGGCACTGGCGAGCGGATCCGCTGATGGGTTCGTGACCGTCGGGCACCTGGTGGGCCACTACCCGCTCGATGGCGATGCGAGGGATGCGAGTCCGTTCGGGCACGACGGGCAGGCCTTCGGGCCCGTCCCGGCTCCTGATCGGCGCGGCCTTTCGGGTGGCGCACTCTGGTTCGACGGCGTGGATGATCACGTTGCCATCGCCACAGATGGCGTCCTCGCCTTCACCGGACAGGTCACGGTAGCCCTCTGGGTGAAGCCCGACGCGGCGCTCGACCGCGAGCAGTTTCTCGTCTCACACGGCAGCTGGCAGAACCGGTGGAAGCTCTCCATCACGCCCGACGAGCGGCTTCGCTGGACCATCAACACGTCTGCCGGCATCACCGATCTCGACGCGCCACAGCCGGTGCAGCCGGGGGTGTTCTCCTTCGTCGCGGCCACGTACGATGGCACGGCAATGCGGCTGTTCGTGAATGGCGCGCTTGTCGCCACAAAGGCGCACGCCGGCCCGCTCGGGACGACGCATCACGACCTGCTCCTCGGGCAGATGCTGCCGGGCGAGCCCACGTACAACTTGCAGGGCGTGATGGACGAGGTGCGCCTCTACAACCGCGCCCTCGATCCCGCAGAAGTCAGATCCCTCTACGACACCTACACGCCGGTCGAGGAGCGCCGGCTTCCCGATGTCACCGGGCTCGGCGTGCCGCAGCCCAATCCGTCGGCGGGGCACGTACGCATTCCGTTTAGCCTGGCCGCCGCCGGAAAGGTTCGCCTCGTGGTCTACGATCTGCTGGGGCGCCGCGTGCAGGTGCTGCACGATGCACACCTGGCCGGTGGCGCTCACGAGGTGGCGTGGGACGGCCAGGGCGCCGATGGCGCGCGTGTGGGTGCAGGCGTCTATCTGGTCGTGCTCGAAACCGCGGCGCAGCGGTCGCAGCAATTGCTGGTGCGCGTCCCATGAATCCACCCTGGTGGCAGACGGGCGTCCTCTACCACGTCTACCTGCGCTCTTTTCAGGATAGCAACGGCGACGGCGTCGGCGACCTGCCGGGGCTCACGCGGCGCCTGCCCTACCTGCGGTGGCTGGGCGTAGACGCCGTCTGGGTGTCGCCGTTTTACCGGTCTCCCATGCGGGATTTCGGCTACGATGTGAGCGACCACACCGCCGTCGATCCGCTGTTCGGCACACTAGGCGATTTCGACCAGATGCTGGCCGAGGCGCACCGGCTGGGGCTGCGCGTGATCGTAGACTGGATTCCGAACCACACGTCGAGCGACCATCCGTGGTTCAGGGCTGCGCGCGACCCGGCAGACCCACTGCGCGATTTCTACTACTGGCGCGACGGCAGGGAAGACGGGCCGCCCAACAACTGGCCCAGCGCGTTCGGCGGGCCGGCGTGGACACGTGACGAAACGACCGGGCAGTACTACCTGCACCTGTGTCTGCCCGAGATGCCCGACCTCAACTGGCACAATCCGGCCGTCGAGGCGGCGCAGTTCAGCGTGGCGCGCTTCTGGCTCGACCGAGGGGTGGACGGCTTCCGGGTGGACGTGGCGCACTGGGTCGGCAAGCATCCTCACCTTCCTGACAACCCTCCCGCCGATGCGCCGGCCTTCGTCAACGCCGCCAAACCGCCGTCCGCCTTCGACCGGGTAGCGCATCGCTTCGACATGGACGGGCCACTGGCACATGCCGTCTACCGCCGGTTCCGCGCGCTGCTCGACGCCTACGAACCGCCGCGCGTGTCGATCGGAGAAATCCACCTGAGTGACCCGGCGCGGTGGGCAGCCTATTACGGTACAGACGACGAACTTCACCTGCCCGCCTATTTGGGCTGCTGTCGGTGCCCTTTGAAGCCGATGCGCTCGCGGCGTCCATCCGGCGGCAGGAAGCGGCGCTGCCGCCGGGTGCCTGGCCCTCGTACGTGCTCGGCAACCACGACGAGCCGCGCCTGGCCAGCCGGATCGGGCCGAGCCGGTTGAAACTCGCGGCAGTGCTCCTGCTGACGCTGCGCGGCACACCTACGCTCTACTACGGCGACGAGCTAGGACTGGAGAGTCTGAGGCTCGGCCCGTCGCAAGTCCGAGATCCGCTGGGGCGCCGGGTGGCGGGGCAGGGGCGCGATGCCGGGCGCGGCCCCATGCCGTGGACGGAGGATCGCGGCGCCGGCTTTTGCGCGTCAGGCGTGGATCCGTGGTTGCCCGTTCCGCCGGACTACCGGCGTCTCAGCGTTGCCCGGCAGCGCCGCGATCGTAGCGCCCTGTTGCACGTGTACCGGCGTCTGCTGCGCCTGCGACGTGCGTACCCCGCACTCACGCAGGGCGACATCGCGGAGGTGTCGTCTGCCGACGGCGTGCTGTCGTACGAGCGCGCCACCCGCTGGCAGCGCGTGCGCGTTCTGCTGAACCTTTCCGCATCCGACGTGGAGGTTCAGAAAGAGGACGCCGTTTTGTTCAGCACGTCCGCTGGCAAGCGCCTCCTCCCGGGCGACGCGGCCATCCTGATGGTTCATTCCTGACGCTACCCTGCAGCGGAGTCCAATAGGGCGTGGTGTCGTGTGGAGCGGGAGAAGTGCCCGCCACGGAGGCCCGTTACATCCTGCAAGCCCCTGGTGCGCCAGGAAGCATCCTTCAGTCCTGCGGGAAGAGCAGGGGAGAGGGCCACGCCCACACAGGTGGTGAGCACCTGTTGGTCGCTCGTAGCGAGGGGCACGCCGAGCTCTTTCGCCAGCGCGACGCATTCGGCATCACAGGCCGAGAGGCCGTGGGTGAGGGCGGCTTCGAGCACGTAGGTGGTGCTGGCTTCCCGCAAGTGTCGGGCGCACCGGCGTCCAGCCGCCTCGAAGGGGGCAGATCAGGACATGAGCGGGGCGGCCAAGGGAGAGAAAATGGCCGCAACTTCGGCGGCGAGGGCCGTAGTAGTGCGCCAATTCACTGTTGCCGCCGACCCATCAGACCCGCAACGGGGTGTATCGGCTGACATTTGGCTAACCCCACGACATGGAACTCCAGATTCGCGGCGTGTCAAAAACATACCCCAACGGGGTTCAGGCACTGAAGGACGTGACGCTGACGATCCCACCAGGGATGTACGGCCTGCTCGGGCCCAACGGGGCGGGCAAGTCCACGCTCATGCGCATCTTGGCCACGCTCCAAGAACCGGACGCCGGGCAGATTAGCCTCGGGGACATCGACGTGGTTCGCCAGAAGGACGAGGTGCGCCAGACGCTCGGCTACCTCCCTCAGGAGTTCGGCGTTTACCCAAAGGTGAGCGCCGAGCGGCTCCTCGACCACTTCGCCGTGCTTAAGGGGTTCACAGACCGCCGGAGCCGCCGCGAGGTCGTCGAGGCCCTCCTCCGTAAGGTGAATCTGTGGGAGAAGCGAAAGCAAAAGCTGGGCGGTTATTCGGGCGGCATGAAGCAGCGCTTCGGCGTGGCGGTGGCCCTGCTGGGCAACCCGAAGCTGATGATCGTCGACGAGCCGACGGCCGGGCTCGATCCGGCCGAGCGGGTCCGTTTCCTCAATCTGCTCTCGGAGCTGGGCGAGAACAGCGTCGTGCTGCTCTCGACGCACATCGTCGAGGACGTGAGTGAGTTGTGCACGCGGATGGCCATCATCGACCGGGGCGAGATCCTGCTCGAAGCGGTCCCGCTGGAGGCAGTGGCCGAACTGAAGGGCCTGATCTGGCGCCGCGTGGTTCCGAAAGACGAGCTGGCGGAGGTGGAACGGGCGCACGCGGTGATCTCGACCAAGCTCCTGGCAGGCCGCACCGTCGTCCACGTCTACGGTGAGTCCTGCCCCGGCCCTGGCTTCGAAGCCGTCGTGCCGGACCTGGAGGACGTCTACTTCAGCGCGATGGTAGGCCACATAGGTCGGCAGCGCCTCCAGACGGTTGAGATAGCGGCATGATGAAGCTCTGGGAAGTCTTCCGCTTTGAGGTCCGCCACCAACTGCGCCGGCGTTCGATGTGGCTCTATGTCGCGGCTTTGCTGGCGCTCGTCTTCCACATGGTCCGGGAGATGACGACGGGCGAAAACGGCGACATCCTCATCAACGCCCCGGCCGCGCTTTTCGAGTACATCAGCCTGGCCGGGCTGTTCGGACTGGTCGTGACGGCGGCGCTGGCCGGCGACGCCGCGACGCGGGACGTACAGGCACGGATGGAGTCGCTCCTCTACACGGCCCCGGTCGGCAAGTGGGCCCTGCTGGGAGGCCGGTTCCTGGGCGTTCTGGTGCTGAACGCGCTCCTGCTGGCGGTCGCGACGGGCGTCGTCGCCCTCGCCGTGCACACGTCCGACGCGGCACCCGAAAGACTCGGGCCGTTCCGGGCCGCCGCGTACGTAGGGCCGTACGTGATCGCTGCCTTCCCGAACGTCTTCATCGGGTCCGTGCTCCTCTTCGTGGCAGCGCTCGTGAGCCGCCGGGCCTTCGCGAGCTACGTCGCCGGTGCCGTCCTCTTCGTCGGTGTGCAGCTCCACCTGTGGATCACCGCCGAAATGCTCGGGCGATACGGTCTGGCGGCGCACCTGGACCCGCTGGGTTTCATCGCCAGCGCCCTCCTGTTCCGGTCGTGGACGCCGATCCAGGAGAACGCGTTGCTGGTGCCGTTCGAGGGGTGGCTGGCCTCCAACCGGCTGCTGTGGCTCGGGATCGCGGCGGCCGTCGGGCTGCTGGCCGCACACCGGTTCCGGCTCGCGCACCACGCGCCGGGGGCGGGCCTCTTCCGCCGTACCGGGCGTCGACAGCCGGCGACGGATGCCGCCGCCCCCAGGCCCCTTGCGGACGCCCCCATCGCCGTGCCGCACGTCCCCCGTTCGTTCGGAGGCGCGGTGTGGGTGCGGCAGACGGTCGCCGTGGCCGGACGTGCCTTCCGCCAGCTCGTCGGGGGGTGGGGATGGGTGCCGCTCGTCGCCATCGCGCTGCTCCAGGTGCTGATCGGCCCGGAGCTGATGGAGCACCTCGGCGTGCCGCTCCTGCCGACCACGGCCCGCGTGGTCGACCTGTTCGGAGACACCAGTCTCCACCTGTTCGTGACGGCCCTCCTCATCTTCTACGCGGGCGAGCTCGTGTGGGGGGACCGGGAGGCGGGGCAGGCCGCCCTCGTCGACGCGGCGCCGGTGCCGGACGGCGTCCTGCTCCTGGGCCGGCTGCTGGCTCTCGGCCTGGTGATCGTCGCCGTCCAGGGGCTGATGATGGCGGCCGGCCTGGCCGTGCAGGTACTCCTCGGCTACACGGACGTCGAGCCCGGCCTCTACCTGGGCATGCTCTTCGGCCTCCAACTGGCCGACTACGCCCTCTTCGCCGTCCTCGCGTTCGCGGTCCACGTGCTGGTGGACCAGAAGTACGTGGGGCACCTCGTCGCGCTGGCCCTCTATGCCTTCACGTTCACGGCGGCCCTTCTCGGCGTAAAGCACCACCTGCTGGCCTATGGCGCCGCACCCGCCTGGGCGTATGCGGAGCTGACCGGTTTTGGCGCCTCGCTCCGACCCTTCCTCCTGTTCAAGCTGTACTGGACGGGGTGGGCGCTGCTGCTCGCCGCCGCCGCGTGGGTATACCGGGTGCGAGGTGTAGCGCACGGGCTGCGGGAGCGGCACGGGACGGCGCGGCGCGGCGTCACGCCCGGCTTGGTCGGGCTGGCGGTCGTCGGTGGGGCGGTTGTCGTGCTCGCGGGCGGGTTCGTCTTCTATAACACGAACGTCCTCAACGAGTACCACACGGACGAGGAAGTAGCGGCGCGACAGGCCGAATACGAGTTGCGTTACGGGCGCTACGAGGGCGTGCCGCAGCCGCACGTGACGGCAGCCGACCTGCGCGTGGAGCTCTACCCGGAGCGGCGCGAGGCCACTGTGCGGGGCACCTACCGGCTCGTCAACGAAACCGGCACCACAATCGACACCCTCCACGTCGCCACCTCGTTGCAGATAGTGACGGAGTCCGTGACGTTCGACCAGGCGACGGAGCCCGTGCGTGTGGACGACGACCTCGGCCACCGGGTCTACCGGCTGGCCCGCCCGCTCTTGCCCGGCGACACGCTGCGGATGGGGTTCGCCGTCCGCTACGCGCCGCGCGGCTTCACCAACGGCGGCGCCGCGAGCCAGCTCACGCAGGTCGTGGAACGGGGGGTCTCCGTCAGGACGGAGGCGTGGCTGCCCCGCATCGGCTTCCAGCAGGACCGCATCCTGACGAGCGTACAGGCGCGGGGGGACCACGGGCTCCCGCCGCGCCCCGTCGTCCCCCCGCTGGGCGACGAGGCCGCGCGGTACGACCGGAACGCCCAGCCGCTCGTCGACCTCGACGTGACGGTCGGGACGGCCGGGGACCAGATGGCCGTGGCGCCCGGCGCGCTCGTCCGGACGTGGACCGAGGACGGCCGCCGCTACGTCCGCTACGTGACGGACGCGCCGGTCAGCGCCGACTTCGCCATCCTCTCCGCCCACTACGCCGTGCGCGAGGGGCGCTGGGAGAACCCAGCGGGGCAGGACGTGCAGATCCAGGTGTTCTACCAGCCCGGGCGGGACGAGAACGTCGAGCGATTCATCCGCGCCGCCCAGGCCACGCTCGCGACGCTCAGCGAACGGCTCGGACCTTACCCGCACCGCCAGCTCAAGATCGTCGCGTCGCCCGAGCCGGGTTTGGGGGCCTCAGCGTTCTCCGGCCTCATCACCGTTCGCGATGGCCTCGCTGCCATGCTCCCGGACGAGGACCCTCGCGACGTCGACTTCGCCTTCGCCGTGATGGCGCATGAGGTTGCCCACCAGTGGTGGGGGCACCGGCTCGTGCCGGCGCTGGTCGAGGGGGCACCGCTGCTGACCGAGAGCCTCGCGTGGTACAGCGCGATGGACGTGGTCGAAGACGCCCTCGGCCCGGACCACCTTGAGCGGCTGATGGGCGTGATGCGCCAGGCATACCTCGCCCCGAAGCCCGAGTCCGGCGTCCCGCTCCTCCGGGCGGTGGAGTACTTCGACGCGTACCGAAAGGGCCCCTTCGCGATGTACGCGCTGCGGGAGTACGTCGGCGAGAGGCCGGTGAACGCCGCGCTCCGGCGCCTGCTGGCCGAGCACAGTGGTGGGGAGCCGCCGCTCCCGACCTCGCTCGACCTCTACCGCGAACTCCAGGCCGTCACGCCGGACACCCTTCACTACCTCCTCGCGGATCTCTTCGAACGGAACACGTTCTGGGACCTGGCGACGGATGGGGTCACCGTGGAGCCGACCGGCACGGGCGCGTGGCGTGTGACGCTCGACGTGCGGGCGCGCAAGGTGGCCGTCGACAGCGTGGGCGTCGTGACCGAGATGCCGATGGACGACCTCGTCGAGGTCGGTGTCTTCGCGGCGGGAGAGGGCGAGGACACGCCCGGCGCGCCGCTGTATCAGCGTCTGCATCGCGTCCGCTCCGGCGGCCAGCGCATCACCGTGCTGGTGCCGCGCCAGCCGGCGCGGGTGGAAATCGACCCGCGCCACCTGCTGATTGATCCCAAGACCCACGACAACGCGGCAGATGTTCGCCTGAATCTCTGACCCGGCCTTTCAGGGTTCGGAAATCCGAGGACGTTCGACGACAGACGGAATCTGCGCGGACCATCTCGTTGGCCGATGAACCTACCGTGTGGAGATGAGCATCGAGGTAACAGAGGAATCCGCCGCCACGCTGGCGGACTATGCCCGCGTCCCCATCGCGTTCGAGGTTCGATACGTCTACGATCTCGAGGAGCAGGCTTGCGGTCCCGCGCTGGTGGAGCGCGCCGTCACCCACCCCTACGTGAAAGACTACGACGCAATGGATGGTGGGCCTGAGCGGTGGCCGAGCCAGTTCGACCTGACGAAGTGGGGCTTCTTCGCCGCACGCTCGGGTGGGCACCGGGTCGGTGGAGCCGCCATCGCCTTCGGGACAAACGGGGTGGAGATGCTCGAGAACCGGGCCGACCTCGCCGTGCTATGGGATCTCCGCGTGACGCCAGCGGCACGGGGGCGTGGCGTGGGTACGGCGCTGTTTCAGGCGGCAGAGGCATGGGCTATCACGCGGGGTTGTCGCCAACTCAAAGTTGAGACGCAGAACGTGAACGTGCCCGCATGCCAGTTCTATGCCCGGATGGGGTGCGTGCTGGATGGGATCCATCGGTTCGCGTACCCGGAACTCCCGGACGAGGTGCAGCTGCTCTGGTACAAGGCGCTCTCGAGCCGCAAGCCACCTGAATAGCGGGGAAGACCCTGGTGCCTCGCCCGGGTGGTGCCACAAAATCTGCGGTGTCCCTATCCTCGCTGTGCCACCGACCCGCAGCGTACTACTCACTTCGCAGCGCGTGAACCGGATTGGCGGTGGCCGCGCGCACGGCGTGGTAGGCGACCGTCGCGAGTGCGAGCACCAGCACCGCGCTCCCCACCAGAAGGAGCGTCGTCACCTCCACGTCCACCCGATACGCGAAGCGTTCCAGCCAGCGCTGCATGAGCCAGTAGGTTACCGGCGCGGCGATCGCAAAGGAGACGGCGACGAGGAGGGCGAAGTCGCGCGTGAGCAGCACCACGATGCGCCCGACGCCCGCACCGAGCACTTTGCGTACGCCTATTTCTTTCGTGCGCTGCTCGGCGGCAAAGGCTGCCAGCCCGAACAGGCCAAGGCAGGCCAGCAGCGCCGCCAGAAGGGCGGCCGCGCCGAAGACCGCCCGCACGCGCTGCTCGGCTTGCAGCGCGTCGGCAAAGGCCTCGTCCACGAAGGCGTAGGCGAACGGGTACTCCGCGACGACACTTTGCCACGCTTTGTCTATACCGGTGAGGGCCTCCCGCACGCGCCCGGCGTCTATCTCTACCGCCAGCATCCGCAGGCCCCCCACATGCACGAAACCCGAGGACACCTCAGCATCCGGATTCGGAACGGTGATGGCGAGGGGGCCGATGGGGGTGCGGACAGAGGTGAAGATGAAATCCTCCACCACGCCGACGACGTCGCGCGTGCCCATCAACTCGATCTTCTGCCCGATGGCGACGTGCGGATCGTCGGTCATCAGCCCATACGCGCGCGCGGCAGTCTCGTTGAGCACCACGCCACTGCGGTGCTCGCTCTCGCGTAGCGCGCGCCCGGCCAGCATCTGAAGGCCGAACAGGGCGCTGTACCCCGGCTCTGCCGTGAGGATGCTCGTGATGATGCCAGAAGCCTCCTCGCTCTTCTCCCCCTCACGATGCCCGCTGATGCCGACAAACGCTCCGCCCGGAGCGGCGGAGGTTCGCACGCTTGCCTTTACACCCGGCACCTGGCGCACGGCGTCGCGCAGCGCCACACTTTGCTTCTGGAGCGCAGGAGCCGACAGGTCGAGCATCACGATCTGATCACCTGCGAATCCCAGCCCGGTGTCCTGCCCGTAGCGAAGCTGTTTTTCCACGACGAGGGTGGCGGCGATCATCCCGATGGCAAGGGCGAACTGCACCACGACAAGCGCTCGGCGCATGAGCCCTCGCTCACGCCCGGCGTGAAGCCCCTTGAGCACCTGCACGGGCCGTTTGCGCGCCAGCACAAAGGCCGGGTACGTGCCCGCCGCGAGTCCTGTCAGCAGCGAGAGTCCCAGCATCGCCGCGACGACCCAGGGTTCGGAGAGCGGTGTCGCTGCCAGTTCGATCCCTAAAAAGCGGTTGAAAGCAGGCCGCGCCAGGAGCGTCAGCGCCAGTGCCAGCACCCCGCCCGCGAGGGCGAGCAGGGTAGACTCGGCCAGAAACTGTCCCCGCAGCGACGCCCTGCTCGCGCCGAGCGTTTTGCGCACTCCGACCTCGCGCCCGCGCCCTGCGGCCTGCGCCGTGGCGAGGTTGGTGTAGTTGATGCAGGCAATCACGAGCACGAAGAGCGCCATCGTCCCGAAGAGGTAGAGCGTCTGCCTGCCGCCGTCGCGCCCACTCAGGTGGAGTGCGGTGAAGGGCACTGCATGAACGTGCTGCTGCGCCTCAAAGTCCGACAGGTGCTCCGACGATTCTTGTTCAAGCACCGTGATGAGGGCGCTCGTGTCGGAGGGTGACGTCAGGAGCGCGTACGCCGGCTGGTTCATAAACACGACGGTGCTGCTGTCGGCCGGGTCGGGCACCGGCAGAACGAGGGCAAACTGGATCGTCGAGTTGCCCGGTGGCGCGGCCACCACGCCGGTCACGTGGAACGTGGTGCGCGTTGAGTCGGCCCCCAGCCCGCCCCGCTCGTAGGTGAGTGTCTGCCCGATGGGGTCTGCCTCGCCGAAGAGCTTGCGCGCCAGCGCAGGCGTCACCACGGCGCCATCGGGAGCATCGAGGACGGTCGTGGGATTGCCCCGCACGAGCGGAAAGGTGAACACCTCGAACAGGTTCGACGTGGCGAAGAGCACCTCCTTCTCCTCGAACTGAACCCCTGTTTCCGGTACACGCAGCACCCCTTCCTGCGCCTGCGTCTGCACCACGCGCTCAAGCCCAGGCACCTGCTCTTGCAAACGCGCCACGTCTTCCAGCGGAAGCCCGTTGACGTGGAACGTATGCTCGCCAAACTGCACCTCCCGCCGCACCTGGTAGATGTGGTCGGCGCGCTCGTGGAAGCGGTCGTAGGTGAGTTCGTGGGTAGCGTAGAGCAGCACGACGGCGCAGGCGGCGAGCCCCAGGCCCAGCCCGAACACGTGCAGCGTGGCGGAGCCGGGGCGTCGCAGCAGACGGCGCAGGGTGATGGTGAGGTGGTTTTTCAGCATGGGAGAGCCAGGGTTATTCGTAACGCAGCGCCTTGACGGGATCGCTGGCAGCGGCTCGCAGCGCCTGCGTGCTCACCGTGAGCAGCGCAATGCCCAGGACGAGCACGCCGCTGAGGAGAAAAATCATCGGGCCGAGCGTGACGTGGTAGGCGAAGCTCTCCAGCCACCGGCGCATGAGGAAAAGCACGATGGGCACCGCCAGCCCGAACGCCCCGAGGACGAGCACCGCGTAATCCTTGCTCAGCAGGGAAACGATGCTGGTGGCGGAGGCCCCGAGCACTTTGCGCACCCCGATCTCTTTTCTCCGCTGCTGCGCCGTGAAGGCCGCGAGCCCGAAAAGGCCGAGGCACGCGATCAAGATGGCGAGGGCGGCGAAGAGGGTGAACAGCGTGGCGAACCGTTCGTCATTCCGGTACTGCTGGTCGAAAGCCTCGTCCGCAAACGCGTACTGGAACACGTTGCCGGGGAAAAGCCGGGTGTAGGCGGCCTGGATAGCGTCAATCGTGCCGGGAAGGTCGTCTGTGCCCACCTGGAGCGAGAGGTACCTGCCGCCAGCGGTGCGCCCGAAGAAGATGTTTTTCCGTACTTCGTGGGCCGACGACCAGTTGGCGTCCCTGAAAACGCCGACGATGAGGGCGTCGTTGCCGCCGACGCGGATGGAGCGCCCCACCGCCTCAGCCGGCGAGGCGAAGCCGAGCGCCGCCACGGCCGTCTCGTTGGGCATCAGCGTCCAAGCCTTCTCGGTCGAGTCGGGTGGGAGCAGGAGTGCTTCCATCGTCCCGGCCACCACCTCCATCCCGTAGAGCGCGGCGAAGCTCGTGTCGATAAACGTGACGACGCCCCGGGCCGCGCTCGTCGGGTCGTCTTCCGCTTTCCACACGCTCACCCCGTTCCAGTCGAAGCCTCCGCCTGGCAGCGTCGCGGACGTGGCGACCTGCCGGACCGCCGGGAGGCGTCGCAGCTCCTCGGCAAAGGTGTTCACCGCCGTCTCTGCCTCTGCCCCCTCCGGCAACACGCGCGGACTTCTCACCGTCAGCACCTGCTCCAGGTCGAGGCCGAGGTCGAGCTGCCGCATGTACGTGAGCTGATCGTACACGACGGCCGTTCCGACGATGAGCACGACGGAGGCCGCAAACTGAAACACCACGAGGCCGCGGCGCAGCCAGAGCTGCCCACCGGCGCTGCCGCCTTTCCCTTTGAGGACGGCAGAGGGCTGAAAGGAGGAAAGCACGAACGCCGGATACCCCCCCGCCAGCAGCGTGCCGATGCCGAACGTCGCGGCGAAAGCACCCCAGAAAGCCGGGTCCGACCACGAAGCCGCTGTCAGGCTGGTCTCCGCCAGGGTGTTGACGAGCGGCGTGAGCGCCACCGCGAGTGCTACTGCGAGCACGGCGGCTACCGCGTTCGTGAGCGCCGACTCGAAGAGGAACTGGGTGGCGAGTTGCATGCGACGGGCCCCTACGGCCTTCCGCACCCCGACCTCACGTGCCCGCTCGAGCGCGCGCGCCGTGGCGAGGTTGACGTAGTTGACGAGGGCGATGATGAGCGTCACCAGGCCGATCACGGTGAAGAAGGACACCGTGCGATAGCTCCCCAGCACGATGGTCGCCTCCCGCTCTGGCCCGCCCACGTCGGCGTTGAGGTGAATGTCGCGGAGGGGTTGCGCGAGCACCCGAGGCACCAGGCCCTGCTCTCGAAACGCATCGGGAAAGTGGGCATCGTAGGTGGCCGTCATCTTCCGCGTCGCCGCCGCGTGGTTGGCGCCTGGGCGAAGCTGGACGTAGGTGACGAAGTTATTCCAGATCCAGAACGTCTCGGCTTCGCTGTACTGTTCGCCCGCGAGGAGATCTGCCATCGGCAGGAGCAGGTCGAACTGGAGGTGCGAGTTGGCCGGCATGTTTTCGAAGACGCCCGTCACACGGTAGCTCCCGTCCACCTCGCCCGTCACGTCGAGCACCTGGCCGATGGGGTTGTCTGCGCCAAAGTATTTCCGCGCCATCGTCTCCGAGAGCAGGGCCGTGCCAGGCTCGGTCAGCGCCGTGGCCGCGCTTCCTTCCGCCAGCGGGAACGTGAACATCTCCAGAAAGGCCGGATCGGCGTACACGACCTGCTCCTCGAAGACCTGCTGCGGATGGTCCGGACGCGACACGACGGCGTTGGGCGCCGGTCGCAGCCGCGCGACGCGCAGGAGTTCAGGTACTTCCTCAGCCAGCGCAGGCCCCATTCCGTGCGGCGTGTCGGCTGACCACCCCAGGGGTTCGCCTGCCGGAGCGAGCGCCGTGTTCACCCGGTAGAGGTCGGGCTCATGCGCATGAAAGCGGTCGAAGCTGTACTCGAAGGCGACATACTGGAAGATGAGCAGGCAGCACGCCAGCCCCACCGTGAGCCCCGCCACGTTGATGAACGCGTAACCCTTTTGCCGGAAGAGCGTGCGGAAGGCAACCTTGAGGTAGTTCTTGAACATCGTGACGTACCTGAACTAGAAAGCTGGATGGGGCTCTGCCCCGAGGGGGAGAGGCGTGCTAACGCTGCGAACATCTCTGTTCAATTCCCGCTGCTCATCCGGCTGCTTCGGTGCGCATCAGGAGTCCGGATGCAGAAGGGAAACCGGAACTTCCTGCTGCCGACAACCGACGTGCCGACCGCTTGGGAGGGCCGTAGAACGCGCTCCGAGTCACGTACCTGTTCAGCAGCGAACAGCAGTTGTACGGCACCGTACACCTGCGCGTGTCATACGGCATCGGTGCGCCTGAGAGAGGCGGGCGCGGCACTCGATCTGTACGATCAGCCGCCTCTTCGTCAGGACGGGAGGAAGCCTCGTTTCGCTGTCGGTAGCCGACGTGTGGTGGTTCGAGGCCGACGGTGACTACGTCATCGCCCATACCGAAGCCATCCATGTGAGCCAATGGCAAACGTATCGTGGCGCTGCAAAGGAAACTGCCCGCCATTAGAAACTCAGCGTGAGTATCACGCTGGTTATCGGGGTCTTACGGCCAGCGGTGCGGCTGCCGCGACAGGGGGAGCCCGGCCCACACGACGAGTGCAAGCAAGAGCCCGATGGGGAAGCCCAGGAGAAAGCCGTCTACGGCGTGAGGCAACAAGGCGTAGGGACTGGTCTGCAGCAGGCGCAAGCCCCGGCGGTGGCAGCGACTGCAACAACGAGGGTGGCTGTACGAAGAGAGAGAGGTTTCATGGGTAAGACGTTGCGGCAAGCGCTGCCGGAACGGAGCAAGAGGGTGGAGGCTGCGCCCGGTGGGGCCGGATGGCGGCATCGCGCTGCGAGAGGGGGGCGGTGTTGGGATGGCCAGAGGGCCGTGCTGCATCAACCCGTGCCACCGGAGCGCTCGCTGCTCATTTCATGGCCATCAAATTTCCTGGCTCCCATGCGTCTCGGCACCTTCATCGTTGCGCTCGTAGCGGCCCTTTCCACCGCGCAGGCCAACGAGTGCGCTTCCCGTCGGCGTGGTTATTTCACCCGACGGCCATAGGGCCTACGTCGCACTCATGGGTCGGGATCAGGTCGCCGAGGTCGACCTCGAAAACCTGTCCATCGTCCGCTACCTCGACGTGGGCGCGTGGCCCGACGGGATCGCCTTCGTCGGCCTGCGCTGAGTTCTTCCTGTTTCCTCAATCCTCAGTCCTCCAAACGACCATGGCCCGCTTCCAGCATCTCCTGTTTCTGAGTCTTCTCGTTCCAGCTCTTCACGCGCAGGCTGTGCCTGCGGCGGCAAACGACGGCGCGTCCATCGACGCCGTCATGGCAGCGCTTTACAGCGTCATCTCCGGCCCGGCGGACGAGGCACGCGACTGGGATCGGTTTCGCGCGCTGTTTCATTCTGCAGGGCGGCTCGTGCCGATGCAGCCTACCGAAACGGGTGCGTGGCAGCCTGTAGTCATGAGTCCCGACGAGTTTGCTCGTCGCAATGCCGAACTCATGCAGCAACACCCCGCCTTTCAAGGCCGCGGATTCTACGAAAGTGAGTTGGCGCGGCGCACCGAGCGCTTCGGAAACATCGCGACGGTGTGGAGCACCTACGAAGGCCGCTTCGCACCGGACGACGAGACGCCGTTTCTGCGTGGCGTCAACACGGTCGACCTCGTCTTCGACGGCGAGCGGTGGCAGGTGCTCCAGATCCTGTGGCAGCAAGAGACGCCGGAGATCCCGCTGCCCGCCCGGTATGGGTCGTCTGAGGACCAACAAGAGCATCCGTGATGCGACTGCCTCTCCCTTTCGCGGCACTCGGGCTGCTCGCCGTCAGTAGCGGTTGTCAGACGCCGCCCGCCGCTCCCGTGGAGGCAACTGCAGCGCCGCCGTCTCTGAACGGGCTCATCGAAAGTGGAGCCGCGCGCTACGCCCACACGCACCCCGGCTTCGCGTGGGTCGCGTACGACACCGCGAACTTTCGGCTCTACGCGGAAAACGGGCCGGACGTCGAAGGCCGTCTCCGCGTACTCGGCGAAGAGGCCGAACGCGCTCTTGAAACCGCGCGGGCCTACGTCGGGCGCCGCTACCCGGTGGGCCGCCAGTCGATCTTCTTCGTGGACGCGCGCACCCGGATGAAGCCTCTCGTCGGTTCGACGCCGGGCGGGCTGGCGGTAACCCAAGAGGCCACCGCATTTTTCGCCGTCCCACCCGACGGCTCCGCAGCGCCTCCGCTCATCCACGAACTGACGCACCTGGAGGCGTGGGAAGCCTTTGGCGAGCGGCCCCGCGATGAACAGTGGCTGGACGAGGGGCTGGCGACGGCGGCCGTGGGGCGATGCTATGCCTATACGCTCGACGAGGCCGGGGCAGCCGTGGTGCGCGAGGGGCGTGCTGTACCCCTGCGCACGCTCGCGTCGGCCTTCGATGTGGCGGATGCAGCAGACTACCTCCAGGCGGGAAGCCTGATGGCGTGGGTGCGCGAGACGTGGGGCCTCGACGCCGTCGCCGCTTTGTGGCGTGGGGGGCTGTCGGCCTCCAAGAAGGCGACGGGTCTCGAAGCGGACGCTCTCGACGAAGCCTGGCGTGCGCACGTCGCCGCTGGTGACCGAGGCACGCGCCTGGATTGGGACGCCATCAGGGCATTTGGATGCGAGGGTGCGCCCGAAGGAGGCTGAACGTCCGCCCCCTCACGGTCGCGCTGTTGCCGACGACACTCGGACCTTCTGAGGCGATCGATGGGCAGACGCGGCGATGAGCGTGGGCGGCTGCGGCAGAAATTTCCCGGCGCGCATGATAACCGGAACGCAGCACCCATCTCTTAAAAACGCCGCCTCGGCCCGAGACGCAACGGCACGAGTCTGCCGGCAGGAGTGCGGGTTGCGGAGCGCGCCTCCGGTCAGGATTTCCAGAAACGGCAGCGTTTTCCGTCTGGAGCGCCATGAAAGCGCAGGAATGGGTCGCGGACGCACGGAATGTGCCGGGGCGTAATTCTTGGTGGCAGGGAAACCGCTCGTCTGCAGGCCATCCTCGCCTCAGGCGACGCAGAACCGTCCCCTTCCCAATCCTCTCTGCGTAAACCCTGTATGCGTTTCTCTCTACGCTCCGCGCTCTTTCTGAGCGCCTTCTTCCTCCCTGCCGCGCTGGCCGCCGCCAGCGGTGGACGCGTCATGTCTTCCCCGCCTACCGAGGTCGCGCGCCTGCGCTGCACTGCACAGGTGGAAGAAGGCCATGTGTCGTGTGTTCGCCAGGATGCCGACGCGGCTTCCGGCACGCAGGGCGTGAGCCTCGCCGGACAGCACGGCCGCTACCTCGGTGACGCCCACATCTGGGCTGCTGATGTGGCGCTGCACAACCCGACGAGCCTCGTCTTTGGCGCAGCCGACGGTACTGCTGTTCTGTCCGGCATTCAGGTGCACGTGCTCGGCGCCCCCCGCACTTCGGCAGGCGCGGGTAGCGTCGCCATGCTCAGCGCGAAGCAGCCTGTTTTCCAGTACGAGGGCACGCTCCAGCCAGGTGAGACATCGGGCGCACGCACGTGGCAGTTTGATGTCCCCCAGACGGTGCAGGCGTTCACCTTCGAGGTGTCGGTTGTTGCCACGGTCTCGATCCCCATGCCGTGGGCTAACCTTACCGCGCCTTCGCCGATGGGCATGGCGGGCACGACGCAGGTGCTCACCGGAGCGGCACGCACCCGCAACGGCGTGCTCGTGCCCGGCGCGCTTCGCACGTGGGCCACGTCGGACCCGGCCATCGCAACGGTGAGTGCCACAGGCTCCGTGACGTCGATGGCCCCTGGCACGGCCACCATCACGGCCTCCGTAAATGGCCTTCCCGCAGGTACGTCGTCGATCTCGGTGTGCCCGGGTCTCAACGTGGGGGAAGTCTACCACTTCAGCACGGCGGCGGGTGCGAGCTTCTGTCTCGGGGGCGGCAACGCGGCGACGGCGGAATACACCGTCATTCCCACCAACGGTTCGACCACCACCAGCATCCCGCTGACGTTCGTCGCGAATGGCATCGTGGGCGGTACGAGCGCGGTTCCTGCGTCGGCGTTTGCCGAGCCGCAGCCTGCCGCTGCGTTTGAGGCTTCAGCGCTTTTGCTGCCGGACCGCCCGGCGGACGTGCGTGAGGCCGACGTGGCGCACCTCGAAGCGCGTGCGCGCGACCGGCAAGAAGTGGCCTCGCTCCTCGACGGGCAGCCCCTCCGCAGCCTGGCGCGTACCGCCACGGCCAGCGCCGTCCCCGTCATCGGCGACGTTCTCTCGTTCAATGTGGCGAGTGGATGTACCGGCACGCGCGACGTGCGCAGCGGCGAAGTGCGGGCGGTCACCGATCACATCATCGCCGTCCACGACACGGCCAACCCCACTGGGGATAACTATGTCAGCGGCAGTAGTTACTACCGGCTCGATTCCCTCGCCGCGCAGGCAGAACGCATTGCCTGGTCTTCGATCACGCCGGCCTTCGGCACGCCCACCGACCTCGACGGCAACGGGCGCGTCATCCTGTTCTTCACCCGGGCGGTCAACGAACTCAGTCCTCCCGCCAGCTCGACGATCAACCCGGGGTATTTCGCCAGCCGCGACCTCTTCCCCGCGTCTGAGTGCAACCTGAGCAACGAGGGCGAGGTGCTGTACATGATGGTCCCCGACCCTACCGGTGCCGTCAACAGCAACGTGCGCACGGTGTCGACTGTCGTCGGGCAGACCACGCGCATCGCGGGGCACCAGCTTCAGCACCTCATCAACGCTTCGCGCCGCCTGCACGTGACGGGTGCGCCGACGCTGGAGGAAAGCTGGCTGGACGAGGGCCTCTCGTTTGTGGCGGAGGAACTCATGTTTTACCACGAGTCCTTTGGCCTCGCCCCGCGTGGCAACATCAACCTTTCGATGCTCACGTCTGGCACGAATGCCTCTCGCCGCGTGGCGGCCTTCAACACGTACATCAACCAGAACTTTGGCAGGCTGCGGTCTTTTCTTCAGCGCCCCGACACAACGGGGGCGTTCAAGAGCGGCGCGCTCACGACTAGCCAGGTGATGTCGCTGGGGCGCAGCGGCGCCACGTGGAGCTTTCTGCGCTACGCCGCAGACCGCCGAAACGGGGACGACAACGCGCTCTGGGCCGCCCTCGGCGGAACCGCCACGATCGCGGGCCAGGCCAACCTGCAAACCGCGCTGGGCCTGACGGCGGACGAACTCGACACCTGGTACCGCGACTGGACGGTGGCGCTCTACACCGATGACACCGTGGTGCCGGGCGTCGCCGCGATTCACCAGACGACGAGCTGGAATTTCCGCTCGGTTTACGGCGGTCTCGGCGGCTTTCCGCTCCTGGCGCGGTCGCTCAGCAATGCGACTCCGCTCGCGCTCACCTTCAGTTCCGGCGGCAGCACGTCGTTTCTCCGGGTAGGTGTGGCGACAGGCACCTTTGCCACGCTCCATACCACCACGGGTGGGGTTCCCCCCGGCAGTGACGTGGGCATCACCGTCGTCCGCACCAAATAACCGGCGGAGCGGCATCTCGTGCGCTCCACCCTCTCGCACTTTCCGGCCGTCCGCCCCGCGCACCCGGCCCCTTCTCTTTTCGCTATGCACACCTTCTATTCGCGCCGCACGGCGCTTACCCTGCTGGCCCTTGGCTGGCTGACCATTGCGCCCCTCACGCAGGCGCAGTCGGGCGACCCGGATCCCGACTTCAACGGCACCGGCATTGCTACGACGGCGATCGGCCAGGTGGATGCTGCCTCGCAGGTGCTCGCGCTGCCCGACGGCAGGGTCGTCCTCGTCGGCTTTACCGGTGACGATACGGCCAGCGACGTCGCGCTCACGCGCTACAACGCCGACGGCACGCTCGACGTCACCTTCGGTGGGGGCGACGGCATCGCCACGGCCGACCTCGACGGCAACGACTTCGCCGGAGCCGCCGCGCTGCAAGCCGATGGCAAAATCGTCGTCGTGGGCCACGGCGCGACCGTCGGCTTCCTCGTCGCCCGCTTCAACGCCGACGGCACGCTCGACGCCACGTTTGGAGGTGGCGACGGCTGGATGACGGACAGCTTCGGTGCCACGCACGACGAAGCCACGGACGTCGCCGTGCAGCCGGATGGCAGGATCATCGTCGTCGGCTACACCGTCCGCGACGCGGGCCTGGCGGATGTGGACTGGGCTGTGGCTCGTTACAATACGGACGGCAGCGCGGACACCGGTTTCGGCACGGGCGGCAAGCGGATGATCGATTTCGCGGGGGCTCCCGACTTCGCCAATGGGGTCGCCCTCCAGCCCGATGGCAAGATCATCGTCGCGGGCTCCACGCTCATGAATGGCGGTACCGCCGAGCCCTTTACCGCCGTCCGGCTGAACACCGATGGCAGCACCGACACGGCCTTCGGCACGGCAGGCGTGGCCACGCTCGACGTGAACGGCGCGACGTACAGCTACGCGCATACCTTCGACGTGGCGATCAAGGCCGGCGGAGAGATCGTCGTGGCAGGTGCGGCCTGGGATGCTCAGGGCAACCCCGACGTGGCCGTGGCACAGTTCACGGCTGCCGGGGCCCCCGACGCTTCCTTCGGCGGCGGCACCGGGTGGACGGCCACCGCCCTCGACGCGCGCCAGTGCGCCGGGCAAGGCTGCGAGCAGGCCAACGCGGTCAGCATCCAGGCCGACGGCAAGATCGTCGTGGCCGGGTTTGTGGCGGCGACGGAGGCGGACTACGCCTACGCCGTGGTGCGCTTCGATGCGGATGGCTCGCTCGACAACACCTTTGCCACGCAGGGCGTCTACACGCTCGACGCGGGCGGCAGCGTGGGGGCAGACGTCACGTTCCAACAGGACAACCTCCTCCTCGTGGCAGGCGGCTATCAGGACCACTTCGGTGTCATCCGGCTGGGCACCGGGCAGCCGCTTCCCGTGGAGCTGGCCGCGTTCACCGCCGTCACGAGCGGCAGCGCAGCCGTCCTGAACTGGCAGACAGCAGGCGAAACCAACAACGCCGGCTTCAACGTCGAAATGCAGGCCACGGGGGTCGATAAGGTGGATCTGTGGCAGCAGATGGGCTTCGTGGCCGGGGCCGGTACGACGCTGGAGCGGCAGCACTACCGCTTCAGCACCGCCGCGCTGGGCGCGGGCCGCTACACGTTCCGGCTGCGCCAGGTGGATTTCGACGGCACGCCGAGCTACTCGCCTGAAGTGGAGCTGAGCATCGACGCGCCTCGCGTGCTGTCGCTCAGCAATCCGTGGCCAAACCCCGCGCGCGCCACCGCTGAAATCTCGTTCTCCGTACCCACCGCCGACCGCGCGAAACTGGCGCTCTACGACGTGCTCGGGCGCGAGGTGGCGGTGCTGGCAGAAGGGCCGATGGAAGCCGGTACCCACACGGCGACGGTGGACACGTCGCTGCTGCCCTCGGGTGTATACGTCTACAGGTTAGCTTCGAAGGGAGGTACCCTCACGCGCACGCTGACGATCACCCGCTGATCGGGCCGTCCGCTTTCGTGCTCACGCGACCGGCGCGGGCGAGGAAGCCGCACCACACCATCAAACGGAAAGCGCCGGATGCTCTATGGAGAGTGTCCGGCGCTTCTGCATCTGAGCCGTCACGCGAGACGGTCGAGGTAGGCGCGGATAGCATCGGCTTTGGTGCGGCTCACTTTGAGCGGGTGCCGTCGGCGAGCAGCAGCACGAACTCGCCATGCGTGTGCAGCGGATTTCTCGAACGCGGTCGAGATTGGCAATCGTCGAACGGTGGATGCGCCCGAACCCTATGGGGTAGACCCGGTAGCAGGCTCTTCTGCACTTCGTGTGATCACGCGGCGCAGAGCACGCGCTCGCGGAGCAGCTTGAAGTCAGCCCGGCCGTACTTCGGCCGCATCAGCATCTTGAGCTTCCCGTGTACGCTTCCCAGTAGCTCTTCTGGTAGAGCCAGAGCCGAGTCTTGTACGCCATACGAGGAACGCGCCCTCTCTTGTAGGCGAAGGGAGGGAGCACGTACCTCTCCGTGGTGCGGGCGGGCTCGCCCATCGCGTTCTCTGTTTGGCAGCGCATAGAGCATCTCCGGGTGCTCTGTCCGCACGGGACGCTCTCACTGCGCTAGAGGCCGCTGCGTAAAACACCGCAGCGTAGACATGCACAACCCTTCGAGTTTGGACGCGAACTGGGCCCGGACGAACTCGTCGACCGCCAGGACGATGCCTCCCCCACGCTCACGATGCTCGCCCAGGCGCTCGTCGCCGACGCCGCCCTAACGCTCACGCCGAGCGCCGAGCGGGCGGGGCAGAAGATCAAGACTTTCTTCAGCCTGCTCTGACCCGAGCTTTCCTACAACCCCCTCGACGGCAGCTTCGCGCCGCCGATGCAGCGCCATGCGCATGTGGGCTACATTTTCGCGGGCTCGCAGACGGGCCTGCTGACGGCCATGATCGGCGAGCCGTCGCGTCCGTTCTACCGTTTAGGTGCGCGCCGCTTCATCGGCCCTATTCCCCGTGCAGATTTCCGCGTGGCCCTCACCAGAAGCTTCCAGCGCGGTGGCATGGCGCCACCGGCGAGCCGCTCGCGCGGCTGCTACGTCCGACGGCGCAAGATTACTTCGTGCTCAAGCCCAACCATTCCGCGTTCTACGCGACGACGCTCGACGCTGCTGCAGAGCCTCGGTGTCACGCGGCTCATTCTAACGGGCATCGCGACGGAGGTGTGCGTGCAGTTCACTGCTCAGGACGCTTACATGCGCGATTACGAGGTGGTGTGCCGGGTGACTGCGTGGCCTCGCCGCTGCCGGAAGCGTGCGCGGCGTCGCTGGGCTATATGCGCCGCGTGCTCAAGGCCGACACGTGCGATTCAACCGAACTCGATCTGGAGGTGATATCGAGCCGCGACGCCGGTGAGGCATTACCGGAGGGGGGCACGGCCTCCTGGCACATCTGGAACAGAAACGCGCGGTAACGGCCTCCAGCTGAAGCCTTCCAAGAAGGGTGGCAGCGCGGGGTGAAGAGGCTACGATCCTGTAATGCTCTTCGGTTGAGGGAGGGCTGGCTTCCGTAACAGGCCCCTCACAGGCTAATGTGGCAGAAACGCCGCACGGACGCCTCACCTACCAGGGTGCTCAGCTCGTTCTGTGCTCGGTATATTTTAGCCACCACCACAGGATGTCAAGCATGGCGCAATCGAGTGAGAAGCGGCAGCACGAGCGGGGAGGCGGCGAAATTCGCAATGGTTCAGTTGATCGTGCACCTGCTCAAGTGCCTCTCCCGGACGAGCAGGTCTTTCGCCTGATGATAGAGGCCGTCAAGGACTACGGCATTTTCCTGCTCGACCCCACGGGCCGCGTAGCCAGTTGGAACGAAGGCGCCGAGCGGATCAAAGGCTATACGGCGGAAGACATCATCGGCAAACACTTCTCGACCTTCTACCCGCCCGAGGCGAAGGCCCGAGACTGGCCTGCCTACGAGCTGGCCACAGCCCGTAAACAGGGGCACTTCGAGGACGAAGGATGGCGCGTGCGCAAAGACGGCAGCTACTTCTGGGCCAACGTCGTCATCACGGCACTCTGGGCTGCAGATGGGCACCTGGTCGGATTCACCAAGGTCACCCGCGACCTGTCGGAGCGGCGGATGAACGAGGAGGCGCTGCGCCACAGCCAGCAGCAACTCGCGCAGGCCAACCTGGAGTTGGCCCAGAAGAACAAAGACCTCCAGGACTTCGCGCACGTGGCCAGCCACGACCTCAAGGAGCCGCTCCGAAAGATCCGCACGTTCCTAGAGTTGCTCGAACAGGAATACCACGAGGCGGTCGGCGTAGAGGGTCGTATGTACATGGACCGCATCCGCGCGTCGGTGCAGCGCATGACGAGGCTGCTGCACGACCTGCTCAGCTACTCCCGCGTGGTCTCGCGCGTCCAACCCTTTACGCTCGTCGACCTGAACCGTGTAGCCGAAGACGCCATCAGCGACCTGCAAATCCTGATCGAAGAAACGCAGGGGCACGTTGAGTCGGCAGATCTACCGGCCATCGTGGCGGACCCGACGCAGATGCGGCAGCTGTTTCAGAACCTCATCGCTAACGCTCTCAAGTTCCACCGACCTGGCGTGCATCCCATCGTGAGCATTACGGCGCTGCCCGGCCGTGTGGACGCCGACGGCCGGAAGTGGATCAGCATCGAATTGAACGACAACGGGATCGGCCTGGAGGCGCAGTACGCTGAACGCATCTTCGCACCCTTCCAGCGCCTGCACGCTCGCCACGAGTATGCTGGAACGGGGCTCGGGCTGGCGATCTGCAAGCGTATCGTGGAACGACACGGCGGCACGATCGCGGTGAGGAGTACCGTTGGAACCGGCACCACGTTCACCATCAGCCTGCCTGTCGAGCAGCGGCCTGAGCCTCCCGGCTCCGAGCAGTGCGAGCCTCTTGGCTATCAGAGAGACCGCCCGTAACCTCTTCCATTGTTGGGCAGAAGTCCCGGGGAATGCGTTCGTCCATCAACCTATCGAGGTCTTCTGCCGCGCCTCGGCAGACGGTCGATGGAGCATCACCTGAAACCGGATCTGGTGCCTGCGGCGCTGGAGGTGGCGCTTCCTGACGCAGGCTGCTCGGCGCGCCTCGGCGTCCCCGGACTCTCGTCCTGTTCATGGGGATCGGGATGCTCGCGGGCTCGGAGGGGCTGGGGTGCGTGGCTTTCGAGGACGACGGGCTCGCCAACGCCATCGGGACCGTGGCCCTCGCGCTCATCCTGTTCGGCGGCGCGTGCTCGGGCTCTCGCCGCTGCTCGGCGGGCTCGCCGCCGGGGCCGCGGACTCGGCCGGGTCGCTCGCGCTCCTGTTCGTGCTCCAGTTCGGGGTTGGCGGGGCCGTCGGCCTCGCCGTCGGGCGCGCGGCCTCGTGGGCCGGGCCAACCTCGACTACTTCGCGTACGCCGTGCTGCGGACTTCGCGGATGACGGTGACTTTGACCTGGCCGGGGTACTGCATCTCGTCCTGGATCTTGCGCGAGATGTCGAGTGCGAGTTGCTCAGCCATCGCGTCGGAGACGAGGTCGTGGTTGACGAGCACGCGGATCTCGCGGCCTGCCTGGATGGCGTAGACGCGTTCGACGCCGTTGAAAGACGCAGCAAGCGCTTCCAGCTTTTCGAGCCGTTTGATGTAGGCGTCGAGAGCTTCGCGCCTCGCGCCAGGGCGGGCACCGGAAATCGCATCTGCCGCCTGCACGATGGGCGCTATCATCGTCGTCATCTCGATCTCGTCGTGGTGCGCGCCGATGGCGTTGAGCACTTCCGGGTGCTCTTTGTAGCGCCGCGCCAGCTCCATGCCCACAATCGCGTGCGGGTGCTCGAGTTCTTCCTCGACCACCTTGCCGATGTCGTGCAGCAGCCCCGCGCGCCGCGCCTTCGCCACATCCAGCCCCAACTCGGACGCCATGATGGACGACAAACGCGCCGTCTCGATCGAGTGCGACAGCAGGTTCTGCCCGTAGCTCGACCGGTACTTCATGCGGCCCACCATGCGGATGAGTTCGGGGTGCAAACCGTGCAAGTTCAGTTCGATGACGGTTCGTTCGCCGATCTCGACGAGTTCTTCCTCGATCTCCGATCGCACTTTCTCGACGACTTCCTCGATGCGCGTCGGGTGGATGCGGCCATCCTGGATGAGGTGGTTGAGTGACAGCCGGGCGATCTCGCGCCGGACGGGGTCGAAGCCGCTCAGGATGACGGCCTCGGGCGTGTCGTCCACGATGACTTCGATGCCCGTCACGCTCTCGAACGCGCGGATGTTGCGGCCCTCGCGACCGATGATGCGGCCCTTCATCTCGTCGCTCGGGATGGTGACGACCGAGACGGTGTTTTCGATGGCGTGCGAGGCGGCCGTCCGCTGGATGGTCGTCAGGATCACCTGCTTGGCCTCGCGGGCCGCCCGCAGCTTGGCCTCGTCGCGGATGTCCTTGACCATCGAGACGGCTTCGAGCTTCGCCTGATCGACCATCTGTTCGACGAGCTGCTCGCGGGCCTCACGCTGCGACAGTCCGGAGATCTGTTCGAGCTTGTCGGCGTGTTCGCGGGCCAGTTCTTCGAGACGGACGCGCTCGGCGTCGAGGCGGGCTTTGAGGGCATCGGCGTCGGTGGCGCGGCGCGTGGCATCCCGGTCGCGGCGCTCGGCGTCGCGCTGGAGGGTTTCCGTCGTCAGGACGAGATGAGCGGTGCGCTGCTGGGCGGTCTCGGTTTCGCGGCGGAGCACGTCGAGGGCGTCGGCGGCCTGCTGGAGGATGGCCTCGCGCTCGTTGAGGCGGCGGGCGCGCTGCTGGAGCTGCTCGTGCCGCTGATCGGATTTTTTGCGCTGCTGGCGGAGCGTGCGCCGCTCGTCGGCGACTTCGGCCTCGATCTCCTCGCGCACCTCGGCCCGGAAGTTTTCGGCGTCGCGGGTGAGCTGGGCGCGCAGCGCGTCCGCTTCCCGGCGGGCCTCCTCGCTGATGCGGCGGGCGTCGACCTGGGCGTTTTCGGTGAGGCGTTGTTCGTGCTGGTGGCTTCGCTGGGTAGCGCGATAGGACCCGAGGAAGAAGGCGGCTATGGCGGCAGCGGCGGCCCCCACGATGAGGGCGAGCGTCGCTAAATCCATGTGAGTGTATGTGCAGAGACGCTGCGACCGGAGCCGCGAGCGGGGAGGGTAAGGTGAGGCGGCACCCGGCGGGCTCCGACTTCTCGCGCCGGAGCCCTGCCGGGAGCCGTCAAAAGGGCACGAGAAGACTACGGTGTTGGATATGAAGAACCAGCTTCGATATCACAGTGGGGGCCGCTCAGGCTTTACCGACTGCTCCGGCTGACCCTTTCAGGCCAAACCCGGTACGGGTTGGAGTCTGTCGTCCAGCCCGAAGGAGGGCCCCCAGTACCATCAGGGTACGGTTCTCATATGTAAGTACCACCGCGCTTCCCGTGCAAAGTGCCTCGAAAGGCACCGCTGTTTATATCGCGCCTCGTGCCGGCTGTTCCTGCTACTCGCTCGCGTTCGTGTCGCGGGCGAGGGCGGCGGCGAGTTCGAGGTCGAGCGCCATGAGCGCATCTGACAGCCGCGAATCGTGGTCGTCGCGTCCTTTTCGGGCGGCGAGGAGTTCCTGCGCCAGTTCGAGCACGGCCAGCAGCGCGGCGGTGAGTTCGGGCTGGCTGGGGTGCGCCTGCCGGAACGCTTGCAACCGCTCGTCGGCCAGCGCGGCGGCGGCGGTGATGAGCGCCTCGTCTTCGGGGCGCACACGGAGCGTCAGGTCGCGCTCAAGGAGGCTGATGCGGAGAGGACGGTCCACGGTCAGTGTGCCTCATCTTCAAGGTACGCGTCGAGCGCTTCGATAAAGCCCTCGACCTTGCTGCGGAGTGCTTCGGGAGATTCGTCGAGGCGAAGCAGGGCGGGATCGCCCGCGTCGGCCTGTTGCTGGAGTGCGACCACCTGCTGCGTCAAACGCTGGTTCTCGGCGCGCAGCCCGTCGATCTCGCGGACGACGTCGCGGATGCGGTCGCGCAGGCGTTCGAGCACCACGCCGGGCGGGCCTTCGAGGCGCGGGGCGTCGACTTCTGCGGCTTTCGACTCTGCTGATTTCGGCTCTGCCGCCGCACCGGGTGCATTGCCGCGCCGCCGACGTTTCCTCGGGTGTTTCGCGTCAGCATCCTGCCGCACCGCGTCATGTGCTTCTTTGTTCATAACTACTCCCGGAATCAGACGGATGGATGATGCCGCAATATACCGTCAGGCGCGCAGTTGCCCGCTGTGGTGCTCCTCGACGGCGCGCACGAGGCGGTCGATCACCCGGTCCACGTCTTTGTCGCGCAGCGTGCGGTCGGCCTCGAAGCGCAGCGCGAAGGCGACGCTCTTGTGGCCCGCCGTGATCCGGTCGCCCTGGTAGAGGTCGAACACGCGCGCGTCGCGCAACAGGCTTCCGCCGGTGCGCCGCAGGGTGTCGGCGACATCGCCCACGGCGGTGGCCTCGGGCAGCACGAACGCCAGATCGCGTTCGACGGCGGGGAAGCGCGTGAACGACTCGAACTGCTTTTCCAGCGACGCCGCGCCTGTCTCGATGAGGGCGGAAAAACTCAACTCGGCGACGAACACCGGCCCGCGCGCGTCGAAAAGGTCGAGGGTGGACGTAGAGACGGGGGCGACGTAGCCGAGGGGCGTTTTGCCCGCGAAGTAATCCAGCCTGTACGGACTCGTCGCCGTGGCTTCGTGGACGGGCGCGGTGCGCACGTCGTCTACGCCCAGCAGTGTCAGCAGGTGCTCCACCACGCCTTTCGCGTCGTAGAAGTCGAACGCCCGCGCCGGATGGTTCCACGTGGCTTGCTCGGCTTCGCCCGCCAGCACGACGATCAGGTTTTCCTGCTCGGCGTAGCCGTCGACGAAGGCCTCTGCCCGCTGGCCCTCGCGGAAGACGTGGCCGATCTCGAAGAGCCGCAGCGTGTGCTGGCCGTGGTGCTGGTTGTACGAGACGACGCCCAGCAGGCCGGGCAGCAGGCTGGGGCGCAGCGCGGCCATCTCCTGCGAGACGGGGTTGAGGGTTTCGGCAACGCCTTCCTTCTCGCCGCCGAACGCCGGGTGGACGGGGCGGAACTGCTCGGCGGTGTCGCGGGGCAGCAGCGAGTTGGTGTATGCCTCACGGAAGCCGCGCCCGGCGAGTGCCCGCCGCACCTGCGCGCGGATCAACGGCGCGGTTTCGGCGCGCGGTACGTGCGCAGGCACAGGCACGACGGCAGGCGCAGGGATGCGGTCGTAGCCGTAGAGCCGGATGATTTCTTCGATCACGTCCACCTCGCGCGTCACGTCGGGGCGGAAGGGCGGCACGGTGCAGCGCAGCGTGTCGGCGTCGGTGGCGTCGGCGGCGTTGCCACCTTTGAGGACGAGTGCCGCGACGGCGTCGAGCGGCGTCGTCATCTCGACGGCGAAGCCGATGGCTTCGAGCAACCGCCGCGCCTCGTAGCCGGGAATCTCGAACCCCAGTAGCGCGGCGATGCGGCCCAGCCGCACGTCGACCACTGTGGGTTCGTGCGGGCGCGGGTGGGCGTCTACGTAGCCGGTGGCGACGTGCCCGCCGCCGAGTTCGGCGATGAGGTGAGCGGCACGGGCGGCAGCCCATACCTGATTCGTCGGGTCCACGCCGCGCTCGAAGCGGTACGAGGCGTCCGTCTGCAAGCCGAGTGCCTTCGCCGCCCGCCGGATGGTGGACGGGTCGAAGTAGGCGCTCTCGATGAGCACGTTTGTGGTGGCGGCCGTGACTTCGGAGTTCTCGCCGCCCATGATGCCCGCGAGGGCGACGGGCTTCTCGGCATCGCAGATGAGGAGCGTGCCGGCGGGCAGTTCACGATTTTTGCCGTCGAGCGTCGTCATCGTCTCGCCCTGCGCGCTCGTCCGCACACGGATGGTTGCGCCCGCGATCTGGTCGAGGTCGAAGGCATGGAGCGGCTGCCCGCACTCGTGGAGGACGAAGTTGGTCACGTCCACGACGTTGGAGCGCGGCCGTAGGCCGATAGAGGTGAGGCGGTCCTGTAGCCATCCGGGCGACGGACCGACGGTGACGCCTGTGACCAGAAACGCGACGTAGCGGCTGCACGCCTCGGGCGCGTCGATCTCGATGCTTACACGCGCGGCGACCTCGCCGCCGGGGGCGTCGGGGATCTCGACGTCGGGCAGTTCGACGGGCACATCGGCGAGTGCGCTCACGTCGCGGGCCACGCCGAGGTGGCTCGTCGCGTCGGGGCGGTTGGGGGTGATGGAGATGTCGAGCACGTAGTCGCGCACGGCGCGGCCCTGCTTGCTCAGATACTCCTCGAACGGCTGCCCGAGTTCGGCGCCGGCGTCGAGCACCATGATGCCTTCGTGATCCGTGCCCAGCCCCAGTTCATCCTCGGCGCAGATCATCCCTTCCGACACCTCGCCGCGAATCTTACGCCGGTCGAGCGTGACGGCGACGGTGCCTTCACCCTCACGCGCGGGCAGATGCAACGTCGTGCCGACGGTGGCGACGGCGACGTTCTGCCCGGCGGCCACGTTGGGCGCGCCGCACACGATCTGCGACGCCTCGCCCCGCCCGATGTCGACGGTGCAGAGCGTCAGCCGGTCGGCGTTGGGATGCGGCTGCGCCGTAAGCACGTGCCCGACGACGACGCCGTCGAGGCTGGGGCCGTGGGCTTCGACCTCGTCCACCTCCAGCCCCGCCATCGTCAGCGCGTCGGCGAGTTCGGTGGGGGAGAGGTCGTGGGCCACGTAGGTGCCCAGCCAGTTGTAGGAAAGCTTCATGGGTTGAGGGTTGGTTGTGCGCTCGGCTGCGAATCGATGTAGTGGGTAGCAGGGATAAGTCTGACGGGGCGTTCGTTGCGCCTGCACCAACTACCCACAAACTCAGAACTGCGCCAGCAGCCGCACGTCGTTTTCGTAGAGCAGACGGATGTCGCGGATCCCGTAGCGCAGCATCGCGATGCGCTCGACGCCCATGCCGAAGGCATAGCCCGTGTACTTTTCCGCATCGATGCCGACGTGCCCGAAGACGACGGGATCCACCATGCCGCAGCCGAGAATTTCGAGCCAGCGGCCCTTCGACGGATCGTCGGGCGCGTCCGGGTCGGGCTGGTAGATGTCGACTTCGGCGCTGGGCTCGGTGAAGGGGAAGAAGCTGGGGCGGAAGCGCATCTGCACGTCGTCGCCGAAGATCGCCTGCGCAAACAGGTGCAGCACGGCCTTGAGGTCGGCGAATGTCACGCCTTCGTCCACCACGAGCCCCTCGACCTGGTGGAACAGGCAGAACGATTTGTACGAGATGCTCTCGTTACGGTACACCCGCCCCGGCACGATGAGGCGCAGGGGCGGCGGCTCGTTTTCCATCACCCGGATCTGTACGGGCGACGTGTGCGTGCGGAGCACCACGTCCTGCCCAGCGGTGCCGTGGCGCAGGAAGAATGTGTCCTGCATGTCACGCGCGGGATGGTCGGGCGGGAAGCCGAGCGCGGTGAAGTTGTGGAAATCGTCCTCGATTTCCGGCCCCTCGGCAATCGAAAAGCCCAGCCGTGCGAACACGCGCTCGATCTCGTAGAGCGTCTCGGTGATGGGGTGCAGCGACCCCGCTTCAGGCGCACGGCCCGGCAGCGTCAGGTCGATCTCAGGGGCTTTCTTCGTTTGCGACCCTTCGAGTGCTGCGTCGGCTTCTTCGAGCCGGGTCTCGGCGAGTTGGCGCAGCGCGTTGAGTTTTTGCCCGATGGCGGGGCGGTCGGCCGCGTCCACGTCGCGCAGGCCCTTCATCAGGTCGGTGATGGCGCCGCTCTTGCGTCCGAGAAAGCGCACGCGGAAGTGTTCGCGCGCCTCCGGGTTTTCGAGAGCGGTGGCGTGGATTTCCTGTTCGAGGGCGGCGATCTGTTCGAGCATAGGGGTGGGGAAGGGGTACAAAAAAGACCCGCCGGGCAGTCGCGTCGGCGGGTCTTTCTATCCGTGGAAAGACGGAGGCGCGCCCTTCAGCAGAAGCAGGCGCTAAAAAATCGCGTGTGCGAACGACCCACCACTACGCCACCTGCTTGGTGACGGCGGTGAAGGCTTCCGGCGCGTGAACGGCGAGGTCGGCGAGCACCTTGCGGTTGAGGCCGACGCCCGACTTCCGCAGGCCGCCCATCAAACGCGAGTACGACATCCCGTTCATCCGGGCCGCCGCGTTGATGCGGGCGATCCACAGGCGGCGGAACGTGCGCTTCTTGTTGCGGCGGTCGCGGTAGGCGTACTGCAGGCCTTTGTCGACCGAGTTCTTGGCGATCGTATAGATTTTGCTGCGGCTGCCCCAGTACCCTTTGGCACGGTTCAGCACTTTCTTGCGTCGGCGGCGCGAGGCCACCCGGTTGGTTGCGCGAGGCATGAGAGTGTCGAGAGTCGAATGTCAGAAAAACAGCCTTACGCGGCGATCATGCGCTTGGCACGGGCCTCGTCCACTTTGCAGACGAGCGTGGTTTCGCGCAGGTCGCGCTTGCGCTTGGGCGACTTCTTCGTCAGGATGTGGCTGTGGTACGCTTTTTTGCGCTTCACGCGGCCCGTGGCGGTGAGCTTGAACCGCTTTTTGGCACCGCTGTTGGACTTCATCTTAGGCATGATATCCTCGTCGAGAGAGTAGGGCCGCGTGGGCCGGAAATGGAATCGTGGGAGCTTGGCAAAATACCGACCGCCTTCCCGTCTGCACAACGCCATGCCGCCAAAGGATCGCGGAGGGCGCGTGAGGAAATGGCTAAGACGGTGGCGAGAGCAGCCCGAAACGTCAGGCTTTCTTCGCACCCGACGGCGCGAGGATCGTCGTCATGCGGCGACCTTCCATCTTGGGAGCCTGGTCGACTTTGGCGATGTCGTTGAGTTCTTCGACGAAGCGCACGAGCAGGTCGAGGCCCTGCTCTTTGTAGACGATGTCGCGTCCTCGAAACTGCACCCACGCCTTCACCTTGTCGCCGTTTTCCAGAAACGAGCGGGCGTGCTTGAGCTTGAAGTCGAAGTCGTGCGTGTCGGTGTGCGGGCGGAAGCGGACTTCCTTCATCTCCTGCGTGGCGCTCTTGCGCCGCGCCTCTTTCTCGCGCTTCTGCTGCTCGTAGCGAAACTTGCCGAAGTCGATGATTTTGCAGACAGGCGGGTCTGCCTGGGCAGCGATTTCGACGAGGTCGAGGCTCTGGCTGCGGGCCATCTCCAGTGCGCGCTCTTTCGTGTAAATGCCGTGTTCGCCAAGGGGATCTACAACGCGGACACGGGGGGCGCGAATCTGTTCGTTGATGCGGACGTCGTTGATAGCGGTAGGGGTTGAATGAGTGGGGTGCCACGGTGTCAGGCAAAGGCCTGTGCGTAGCGGATGAAGCAGGTAGTGCAAATTGCACGCCGGAGCGCCCAGAGCGGTTTCAGGCCGCGTGCCCGGCGTTCATCTGCATCCGCACTTCGTCGCGGAACGTCTCGATGAAGGCGTCGAGTGGCAGCACTTCTTGCGCACCCTGCCCGTGCCGCCGCACGGCGACGGTGCCCGCCTCCACCTCGTTCGAGCCGACGACGAGCATGTACGGGATCTTCTGCACCTCGGCCTGCCGGATCTTGTTGCCGATTTTCTCGGAGCGCAGGTCGCTCTCGGCGCGCACGTCCGCGTCTTCCAGCTTCAGCCGCACCTTCTCCGCGTAGTCGTCGAAGGCATTGGAGACGGGCAGCACGATAGCCTGCACGGGGGCGATCCACGTGGGGAAGTTGCCCGCGTAGTGCTCGATGAGGATCGAGATAAAGCGCTCCATGGACCCGAACGGCGCGCGGTGGATGATGACAGGGCGGTGCTTCTGGCCGTCGGCGCCGGTGTATTCGAGGTCGAAGCGCTCGGGCATCACGTAATCGACTTGGACCGTGCCAAGTTGCCACTTGCGGTCGAGCGCGTCGCGCACGATAAAGTCGAACTTCGGCCCGTAAAATGCCGCCTCGCCGACGCCGATGAAATAATCCAGTCCCATCTCGTCGGCCACTTCCTCGATCTCGCGCTCGGCCTGATTCCACATCGCGTCGCTGCCCGCGTACTTCTCCGGGTTGGCGGGGTCGCGGAACGACAGGCGCGTCTGCACCTCCATCCCGAAGGTCTTGAAGACGAGCTGCGTCAGCTCGATGGCGTTTTTGAGTTCCGCCTTGAGCTGATCGTGCGTGCAGTAGATGTGGGCGTCGTCCTGCGTGAAGCCGCGCACGCGCGTCAGGCCCGTCAACTCGCCCGACTGCTCGTAGCGGTACACCGTCCCGAACTCGGCCAGCCGCACGGGCAAATCGCGGTACGAGCGCGGCTTGCTCGCGTAGATCTGGTGGTGGTGCGGGCAGTTCATCGGCTTGAGCGAGTACTCCTCGTCCTCCACCTTGATAGGGTCGAACTGCGATTCCGCGTAGTACGGGTAATGGCCCGACGTGCGGTACAGGTCGAGGTTGCCGATGTGCGGCGTGATGACCTCGACGTAGCCGCGCTTCAGCAGCTCGCGCCGAATGAACGCCTCCAACTCGCGCCGGATGACCGTTCCCTTCGGCAGCCACACGGGCAGCCCTTGCCCGATTTTGGGCGAGAACATGAACAATTCCAGCTCGCGGCCCAGCTTGCGGTGATCGCGCTGGCGGGCCTGCTCCTGGCGTTCGAGGTATTCCTCCAGCTCTTTCTGCTTGGGAAAGGTGATGCCGTAGAGCCGGGTGAGCATCGGCCGCTTCTCGTCGCCGCGCCAGTACGCACCCGCGATCTTGTGGATCTTGGCGGCCTTGATACCACCGGTCGATGGGATGTGGGGGCCGCGGCACAGGTCGGTGAAGTCGCCCTGGGTGTAAAACGAGATCGTTCCGTCGTCGAGTCCTTCGAGGAGTTCGAGCTTGTACGGGTCATTTTTCTCGCGGAAGAACTCCAGCGCGTCGGCCTTCGAGACCTCGCGGCGCTCAAACGCGACATTGCGGCGGGCGAGTTCTTTCATCTTGGCCTCGATGGCTTCCAGGTCGTCCGGGCCGAGCTTGCGGTCGCCGAGATCCACGTCGTAGTAGAAGCCATGCTCGATGGCCGGGCCGATGCCGAACCGGACACCGGGGTAGAGCGCTTCGAGTGCTTCGGCCATGAGGTGCGCCGACGAATGCCAGAACGCGCCCTTGCCTTCGTCGTCGTTCCAAGTCAGCACCTGAAAAGGCGCGTCGTGTTCGATGACGCGGTCGAGATCGCGCACCTCGTCGCCGACTTTGACGGCGAGGGCGTTGCGGGCGAGCCCTTCGGAGATGCTGCGGGCGACCTCGCGGCCGGTCGTGCCGGGCGCAAACGTCTTGACCGAGCCGTCGGGAAACGTGAGGTGGATGTCAGCCATAGGAGCGGGGCGTCTGATGAAAAAAGGGCCGCGCTTGCAAGGAAGCGCGGCCCGGTGTGGGTCCTAACGGATTCGAACCGCTGACCTCTTCGATGTCAACGAAGCGCTCTAACCAACTGAGCTAAGGACCCGAAAGCGAGCGGCCAAAATACGGCGTCGGCGGCGCGTGTGTCAAAGCCTCGCGATCCCACTGCGCATCTTCACCCGCTCTTGGCCCGAGCGCCACGTGGCACTGATCCAACGGGATCTCCGTGCGTTGAGCCGAGTCGTTTCGTACCTCAACGCCACAGAATGAAAGTCGCCACGTCTCCCACCCTGTATGCTGTGCTCGAAGGCCGGCGCTCCATCCATACGTTTGACCCCTCGCGTTCGGTGCCGAAAAGCGTGCTCGAAAACGCGCTGCGGCTGGCCGTACACGCGCCGAACCACAAGCACACCGAGCCATGGCGGTTCTACGTTGCGGGGATGGAGACGCACGCGCAGATCGTCGCGCTCAACACCGAACTCGTACGCCAGAAAAACGGCGACGAGGCGGCGGCCAACAAAGAGGCGCGCTGGAAAGCCGTCCCCGGTTTCATCGTCGTCACGTGCGAGAAGTCGGACGACGCGCTCCGGGCGCGGGAGGATTACGCCGCGTGTGCCTGCGCCGTGCAAAACCTGATGCTCGCGCTCTGGGCCGATGGCGTCGGAACGAAGTGGACGACCGGTCCTGTGACACGCGATGCGCGGCTGTACAACGTGATCGGTGCCGATGTGGATACCGAAGCCGTCGTCGGCCTCGTCCACTACGGCTATCCGGCCGACGTGCCCACGACGGCGCGGCCCACCGCCGATTCCGTCACCTCCTGGCTTTCGTGACTATGACCCTCGACCTTCACCACGCCCACCCGTGGGACATCACGCCGAAAGAGGCGGTTACCGTGCAGCGAGAACTGGCCGGGTACGCGCGCGAGGAGCCGTTGCCAGCGCCGCCGCGGACCGTTGCCGGGCTGGACGTGAGCATCCGAGGCGACATCGCGCAGGTGGCAATCTCGGTGCTCGACGCCGACACGCTCGGCATCGTCGATGAGGCGGTAATGGTGGGGCCGGTGCCGTTTCCGTACGTGCCGGGTTTGCTGTCCTTCCGCGAGATCCCGATGATCCTGCCCGCGCTCGAAAAACTCTCGGCGCTTCCAGACGTGCTCATGCTCGACGGGCAGGGGCGTGCGCACCCGCGACGCTTCGGGCTGGCGTGCCACCTCGGCGTGTTGCTCGACCGCCCCGCCTTCGGGGTCGCCAAGTCCATCCTCGTCGGCACGTTCGGCGAGTTGGACGAAGACAAAGGATCGACCGCGGACCTCGTCCACAAAGGCGACGTCGTGGGTAAAGCCGTCCGCACGCGCAGCCGCGTGTCGCCCGTCTACGTGAGCAGCGGGCACCGCATCACGCTCGACGGGGCCGTGGTCCTCGCACTCAAAACGCACGGACCGCTACCGGATTCCCGAGCCCACACGGCAGGCGCACCTGTTAAGCCGTCGGTCGGTGGGCTGAAACGCCGAGCGCCGGGCTTCTCGTGGTAGAGAACCCGGCGCGCGTGGCGTCAAACGAGGAAGACCGTTAGCCGTTGGGGATGAACAGGTCGAACGAGCCTGCGGTGACGATCTCCATGCGCATCACGCGCCGGACGACGGGGGACTCGTATGGCTTCTTGCTGGAGGGGGAGGTCGGTGTCTGCATGTTTTCGGGTGTTGGCGGGATCACCGGCGCGGGAGGCCCCACGCCGGGATCGAGTGTCAGAAGGGTTTAGCGGGCCACTGTCAGCGTTTGCTGGAGCATCTGGCCGTTCGCCGTGAGGCGGTAGAGGTAGAGGCCCGAGGGCAGATTTGCGCCGTCGAAGGTTGCCTCATGTGATCCCGCGGCCATCGATCCATCGACGAGGCGTGCGACTTCACGGCCCAGCACGTCGTAGACGGCCAACGTCACGTCTCCTGCTTCGGCCAGCGAATACGAGATCTTCGCTGCGCCCGTCGTCGGGCTCGGAGCGGCCTGGGCGAGCGAGAAGCCAGCCGCTTCGTCTCCGAGAATGTCTGTCACGGCAAAGCTCGGGTCCACGTCTACCGTGCGTCCGCAGGCATCGGTGATACGCAGGAAGAACGACACGCGCGCCACGTTGGGATCGGCGCGGGTGATGGGGAAGAAGAGGATTTCGGGTGACGGCGTGCTCGCTTCGAAAGTGAACGTGTCACCTGACCGGGTGAACCCGGGCGGGTTGCTCGTGTCGAAGATCTCAGGGGCTTCGATGGCCAGGTTCGTCGTGTTGTAGAACTCGAAGACGAGCCCGCCCGCAGGCGTCGAGGTCTGGATGGCGGCGCGCGTCTGGTTGCCATTGAGCACGTAGCCGCCCGCGTACGAGGGCGGTGCTGCCGAAGGATCTGCACATCCACAGCCCTGCGGCGGCAGCGCCGCACCTGGCCCGGCGGTGGCCGTCGATTGCTGCCCGTTGGGGCTCCTCAGCGTCCAGACGAGGTTGCCACCGGGGAAATCGACCGAAAAGACCTTGCGCTGGCGTCCGGCGAGAAAGTCGGTCGTCTGCCCGCGATCCTCGGGGGCGGGCGAGAAGCGGTTGTCGGAGCCCGTGGGGATGGTGACTGTCGAGGCGTTGCGGTTGAGGTAGCCGAAGAACGCCGTGTAGGTGCCATCGCAGTTCGTCACGAGCGAGTCGAGAATCGGACTGATTTTCTCCGTTGCAATGACGACGGGCGCAACGAAAACCTGACCGGTGTTGACCGCGCCGGACGTGGCTGCAATGGGCCCCGACCACGTGAAGTCGCCGTACTCGTTACCACTGCCGATGAGTTGCAGCGATCGGTTGAGCGGAGGATCATCGGTTTCGAAGACACCGATGTTCGTTGAGGTCATGCCCGTAGCACCTCCTTCGGATGCAGTGAGCACACCTTCGTACGACAAAAACTGAATAACACCGCTTCCATCACGAAGCGCAATCCCGTCGGATGGGCCATTCTGGATGCTCGCCCGCAGGAAGAAGGCTGTTCCATACCCGTTTTGTTGGTCGGGCAGGGTGCCCGATAGGGCGAGGGAATCGTACTGTGTTCCGTTTGCGGTGTAGAAGAGCAGCGCGTAGGAGGAAAGATCGGTGCCGGCAGGCCCAGCGACTTCGACGCCTTCGTTGGAGTCGCCTCCGTCGTTGTCGTAGTGGATCTCGTTGACGAATACCGATTGCGCTCGGAGCGGCAGGGCAGCGAGCAGCAGGGCTGCGGCGAATAGCAGACGTGGAGTAGCGGCGCGCATGGGGAGGCTAGGGTTGATGGAGAGAGTCGAGCAGGCTAAAATGTGAAGCCTGTGTTCAGATGTCCTCGCAATATCACCCGCACGCTCCTTTTCGCCATGCGCTTTTGACGCATCTGCCCGCGATTTATGGCTGTTACGCTTGCGTTACCAGCAGCCTTCCATGTGTCTCAGAGGGCGGTCCGCAGCGAGAACTGGTGCAACTTGCCGTTGGCCGACCACGATGAGAAGGCGTAGTCGAAGGCATAGCGGCTGATCTTCAAGCCGAAACCAAGGCTGAGGCCTGCCGTGTCGAGGCGGTCTGCCGTGCGAAGCTCCTGGTTGCGGCGAGGGCTGAAGCCCACGCGCGCGTTGAAGGCGGGCGAGAACTGCAACTCGCCGCCCAGTGCGAGATGGCCCACGATCTGCTCTGCCGCCGTCCGCCCGTCGCTTCCTGCACCGGGGTCGTGCAGGTTGTAGCCTGTCAGCGTCACGAGCAGCGGGAGGTACTGGAGACGCTTCGACGCGCTCACGCGCACGTCGAGCGGTAGTGCGTCGCGCGTGTCGCCCAGCGACGAGAGCGTCAAGCCAACGTTGTGCACCGACGCGCTGACCGCGAAGGCGGAGGCAGGCAGGGCGTAGAGCACGCCCACATCCGCCGCGAGCGCCGAGGCGCGGTAGTCGGCGATGGTGGAGAGCACGCCGTGCAGGCTCGCGCCCACGCGGACGTGAGGGCGCACCTCGCGCGATCCTGCCAGCGTCAGCGCCACGTTGCGCGCGCCGAAGGTGCCGATCTCCTGGGCGAACTCGTCCGTTTCGGGCGTATCGCCCCAGCCGAGGTAGCGAATGCTAACGCCCGCGTCGATGCCCCTGACGCGCCGCCCGTATGCGGCGAAGCCCGCCGACAGGTCGCCCAAGTGGTTGAGGTACGAGAGCGACAGCACGCCGTCCGTCTCGTCGCCCAGCACCGCCGGGTTGTAGTAGAGCGCGGCGGGGTCGTCGGTGGCGACGGCACCGAAAGCTCCCGCCAGCGCAGCGGCGCGCGCGGTGGGTTCGAGGCGCAGGAACGCGAACGTCCCGGCGGGGCCGGGCTGCGCCTGAAGCGGGAGCACGGCGCACAAGAGCGCCAGCCACACGGAATATCGGAGGAAAACCATCACCAGACGTCGACAGCGGAAAGACCGGGAAAGCAGAACCGTAGCGCAGACGACGATAGGCGGGGAGAACGTGCGTGTGCTGCAAAGAAGCGAAAAATACGCGGGGGGCGCAACCCATCCGGGGTTGCCCCTCGGAACGCGCCGGTGCAACGGGACATTCGAGGACGGCTTCGGCTGCCAGGCCTCGCCCGGTTTCGCCGCGCCTCTCCCGATCCGACCGCACCGTTTTCATATGCTCAACCTCCTCAAGAAACTCTTCGGCGACAACCAGGCCCGCGCGCTCAAGAAGTTGTGGCCCCTCGTCGACCAGATCAACAGCCACTACGACGCCCTCGCCGGGCTCTCCGACGACGAGTTGCGCGGCAAGACCGAAGGCTTCAAAAAGCGGATCCAGGAAGCCGTCTCCGAGATCGAGACGGACATGCGCGAGATCCGCACCCGCCTCAAGGGCAGCGCCGAAACCGAGGCCGAAGAACTCACCCCGCAGGCGCGGCAGAAGCTGCTCGACGAACTCGACGATCTGGAGGACGAGTGGCTCGAGACGCTCGAGAAAACACTCGACGAACTCCTCCCCGAAGCGTTTGCCGTCATCAAAGACACCTGCCGCCGCATGGTGGGGCAGACGTGGGAGGCCGGCGGCACGCCCATCGAATGGGACATGATTCCCTACGACGTGCAGCTTCTGGGCGGCGCCGCACTGCACCAGGGCAAAATCGCCGAGATGAAGACGGGCGAGGGTAAAACACTCGTCGCCGTCGCGCCCATCTACCTCAACGCCCTCGCCGGGCGCGGCGTCCACGTCGTGACGGTGAACCCGTACCTCGCGCAGCGCGACAGTGAGTGGATGGCCCCGATCTTCGCCTTTCACGGTTTGCGGGTAGACGTGATCGACAAGTACCAGGCCCACTCGCCGGCACGACGCGAAGCCTACCGCGCCGACGTCACGTACGGCACCAACAACGAGTTCGGCTTCGACTACCTGCGCGACAACTCGTTCGTCTTCGACGCCGAACAGCTCGTGCAGCGCCCGCACCACTACGCCATCGTCGACGAGGTGGACTCGGTGCTCATCGACGAGGCGCGCACGCCGCTCATCATCTCCGGCCCCGTCCCGCAGGCCAACGACGCGCGCTTTGGCGAGCTCAAGCCTGCCATCGAAAAGCTCGTCAACACGCAGCAGCGGCTCGTGGCCGGGTTCGTGGCCGAGGCCGAGAAGGAGTTGAAGGCGCGCGACGAGGCTGAGGCGGCAGGCAAGAAGAAAGAAGCCCGCGAGCACGAGGAAAAAGCAGGACTGGCACTCTTGCGCGCCCAGCGCGGCTTTCCCCGCAACAAGCGCCTGGCGAAAGTCGTCCAGGAGCCGGGCGTGTCGGGGCTGCTGCAGAAGACGGAGTTCTACTACCTGCAGGACAACGGCAAAAACATGCCGTACGTGGACGACGCGATGTACTTCGCACTCGAAGAGAAGCAGCATTCCATCGAGATGACCGACAAGGGCCGCGAGATGGCGGCGCGGTCGAGCGGCGACGACAAGGACCTGTTCATCCTGCCGGACATCGGCGAGGAGGTGGCCAAGCTGGAGAAGAAGCGCGCCAGCGACATCGCGGGTGGAATGCCGCAGGAAGAAGCGGACGCCGCGCTCGAAGAGAGCCGACGCCAGCTCTACGCGACGTATTCCGAGCGCGCCGAGCGTCTGCACGCCATCGAACAACTCCTGCGCGCCTACACGCTCTACGAGCGCGACGTCGAGTACATCGTGCAGGAGGACAAGGTGATGATCGTGGACGAGCACACGGGCCGCGTGCTGCCGGGCCGCCGCTACTCCGAGGGGTTGCATCAGGCCATCGAGGCCAAAGAGCAGGTGCAGGTGCAGGCCGCCACGCAGACGTACGCGACCATCACGCTGCAAAACTATTTCCGCATGTACCACAAGCTCGCGGGCATGACGGGCACGGCGGAAACGGAATCGGAGGAGTTTTTCAAGATCTACGGCCTCGAAGTCGTCGTGGTGCCGACGAACCGGCCCATCGCCCGCGAGGACCGCGAAGACCTCATCTACCGGACGAAGCGCGAGAAATTCAACGCCGTGCTTGACAAGATCCGCGAGTACCACGAGAAAGGCCAGCCCGTGCTCGTGGGTACGGCGAGCGTCGAGACGAGCGAGACCGTCGCGCGAATGCTCCAGCGCGCGGGCATCCCGCACAACGTGCTCAACGCCAAGCGCGACCGCGCCAAAGCCGAGGCCGACATCGTCGCCGAGGCGGGGCGTCCGGGGGCCGTCACGATTGCCACCAACATGGCCGGGCGCGGCACCGACATCAAGCTGCGCGAGGGCGTGCAGGAGAAAGGCGGTCTCGCCATCATCGGCACCGAGCGCCACGACAGCCGCCGCATCGACCTCCAGTTGAGAGGGCGCGCGGGCCGTCAGGGCGATCCGGGCGAGAGCCGCTTTTTCGTCTCGTTCGAGGACGAGTTGATGCGCCTCTTCGGAGACCGCGCCACGAAAGTCTTCGACAAATTCCAGCTCGAAGAAGGGACGGCCCTCGAACACCCGTGGGCGTCGAAGAGCCTGGAGCGGGCACAGAAGAAAGTCGAGCAGAACAACTTCGGCATCCGCAAGCGGCAACTCGAATACGACGACGTGCTCAACGCGCAGCGTGAGGTCATCTACACGCGCCGCCAGCACGCCCTCACCGGCGACCGCACGCACGGAGACGTGCTGGAGATGATCGAGAAGGTCGCCAACGAAATCGCCGTCCGCTACGCCGAGGCCGCCGACCTCGACGGGCTGCGCGAAGAGGTGCGCCGCACGCTGGCCTTCGACGTGCCGCTCGAAGAAGGGGAGCTGGGCCGGATGAACTCGCAGGAGCTGGGATCGTGGCTCTACGAAGCCGCCGTCAAGCACTACAACGCCAAGCGTTCCGCGCTGGCGAAGCCATTTTACCAGGGCGTCCAGAAGATCGCCGAAGCGCCCGAAGACCGCCGCCCGAGCCGGTTGCTGGTGGACTTCACCGACGGCCAGCGCCTGCTCCGCATCGTGACGCGCATCGAGGACGCGCTCGACACGCGCGGTCAGGACCTCAACGACGGCCTGGAGCGCGCCGCCGTGCTCGCCGTCATCGACGAGAAGTGGACGGAGCACCTCCGCGACCTCGACGAGGTGAAAGAGGGCGTGGGCCTGCGCGCCTACGGGCAGCGCGACCCGCTCATCGAGTACAAGATGGAGGCCTTCCGGCTCTTCACTGCCATGCTTGACGCCATCAGCCGCGAGGTCGTCTCGATCGTCTTCAAGGCCGGTCCTCTGGCCGAGGGGCAGGCACAGGCCGCCCGCCGTCCGGCTCCGGCCAAGCCGCGCCTCGACCCCACCCGCGCGCGCGCCTCGCAGGCCGCGCCGCCGCCGTCGTACAACGGCGCCGCCGGGGGCGATGGCGAGCAGCGCGAAGACCCGACGGCAAAGCAGGAGCGCGTCGTCGTTGAGGAACGCATTGGACGCAACGACACCGTCACCATCCAGAACCCGTCCACCGGCGTGACGGAGACGATGAAGTACAAGCACGCCCAGCGCAAGATCGAGCAGGGCTGGACGCTCGTCGGCAAGGATGATTGAGGGGAAGATCGGATTTCGCAGGTCGGAACGCGGAATGCAGAAGTAGGAGCGCAGCACGCTGCACCCCTACGGTTCGGGACGGCGAGGTGTGGACGGCAGGAGTTCCGCCCCTACATTGCGGCATATAAATTCGCTTCGGTATGCTGCGCCGCCGACCCTTTCGTTCGCGCCGTCCCGTGTTCACGTGGCGCGCGCTCGCCTTCGAGGTCGTCACCATCGTCATCTGGGGTGCTCCTCGCGCTTGGTGTCAACGAGCTGCGGCAGCGAGCGTCCAATGGTGCGCGCGTGGAGGCGGCGCTGACGGCGATCCACGCCGAGCTGACGGAAAACTGCGTGCAACTCAGGCGAGGCGTCGACTACCACCGCCAACTCTTGGCCGAGGTGGACAGCGTGCTGCGCGGTAATCCGGGGGCATTCGACCGCACGGTGCTGCCGTCGTACCGAGGCATCGAGCCGGCATTCGTGACGAGTGTGGGCTACAGCGTGGCGGAATCTACGGGCACGCTCGAACTGATGCCCTACCGGTTGGCCCTACGTATCGGTCGCCTGTACACGTTTCTCGACCTGTACCAGACATCGGTGCGCGACGTCCTCGGCGCGTTCTCTGCCGGGCGCTTCGCCGCGCTCGCGTCGGCGCGAGAGGCCATGATGCCGATGCTCGAAATCGAGCCGCAACTGCGCTGCCCAAACATGCGCCTTTTCGCAAACCCTCGCCGTTGACCTCGGCCTGGCGACCGGATTATTTCATCTGCGCATCCGGGCGTATAGATTCGCGCCCACTGCGCCGACCACACCTTGATCTGCGATGCTCCGCACGCTGTACATCCGCGACTACGCCCTCATCGAAGAACTCGAGGTCACCTTTGACTCGGGCCTCAACATCATCACCGGCGAGACGGGCGCGGGCAAGAGCATCCTCGTCGGCGCGCTGTCGATGATCCTCGGCGAGCGGGCGTCGATGGAGGTCGTGCGGACGGACGCCAAGAAAGCCGTCATCGAAGGGCATTTCGACGAGGCCAACACGCCCGCGCTGCGAAAACTGCTCGCCGAAAACGAGATCGAAGCCGGGCCGAGCCTCATTCTGCGGCGCGACATTTCGTCCACGCAGAGTCGCGCTTTCATCAACGACACGCCCGCCACGCTGCCGCTCATCCGCGAAGTCGCCGCTCTGCTCATCGACCTGCACGGACAGCACGAGCACCAGTCGCTGCTCCGCACCGACACGCACCTCGGCCTCATCGACGATTTCGGCGGACTCGATGCGATGGTGCGGGCCTACAAGCTGGGCTACGACGGCGTGGCCGACCTCGTCGGCGAGCGGCAGAAGCTCGTTTCACGCGAGCGTGAGTTGCGGCAGCAGAAAGAGTTGTACGCCTTCCAGATCGAGGAGATCGACCGCGTCGCGCCGAGGGCGGGGGAGGAGGAGGCGCTGGATGCCGAACGTCTCGTGCTCGAAAATGCCGAAAAGCTCTACGAACTCACCGCCCAGCTCTACGAAATCCTGTACGAAGGCGAGACGACCGTTCACGACCAGCTCGTCGTCGTCCGCAACGAGTTGCAGGACTTGGCGCGCATCGACCGGGCGTTCGACGAGCAGCTCGGCGAGATCAAATCGGCGCAGATCATCGTGGCCGAGGTTGCCAAGTTTTTGCAGGATTACAACGCCCGCGTCGAGTTCAACCCGGAGCGGTTGGAAGCCATCCGGCTGCGGTCGGGCGAACTCGAGATGCTCAAGCGCAAGTACGGCGCGACGCTCGACGACGTGCTCGCCTACCGTGAGGAGATCGGCGCGACGTACGACGTGGCGGCGGATTTCGAGGGCGCGATTGCGCGGCTGGACGACGAAATCCGGCGGGCACAGGGGCGGCTTTCGGATGCGGCGCTACGGCTGTCGGCCAAACGCCGCGAGGTGGCCGAGCGCGTCGAGAAGGGCATCGTCACCGAACTCTCGACGCTCGGGATGCCGCACGCGCGCTTCGAGGTGCGTTTTTCGCACACACCCGATCCCAACGGGTGGATCGCGCTCGAAGGCGGCAAGGAAGTCGAGCGCGTCGCCGCCACGCCGACGGGCATGGACGTGGTCGAGTTTTTCATCAGCGCCAACCCCGGCGAGGCGCTCCGGCCGCTGGCGCGGGTGGCGTCGGGCGGCGAGGTGAGCCGCATCATGCTGGCGCTCAAAACCATCCTCGCCAAGAGCGAGCGGATGCCAATTCTGGTGTTCGACGAGATCGACACGGGCATCTCGGGGGCCGTGGCGCGCAAGGTGGGCGAGAGCCTGCACAGCCTCGCGCAGTACCACCAGATCGTTGCCATCACCCACCTCCCGCAGATCGCCGCGCTGGGCGACGTGCATTTCCTCGTCGAGAAACACGTCGAGAAAAACCGCACGCGCACGCACCTGCGCCGCCTCGGCGACGACGAGCGCGCCAACCAGGTGGCCCGGCTGATCTCGGGCGAGGACGTGACCGAGGCCGCCCTCGAAAGTGCCCGCGAACTCATGCGGGCGTGAGGGAGGGAGGCGAGGTTCGGGCAGAGGCAGAGCCAAGTTCGTTTGCCACCTCCGGCCCCGTCACCCCAGGCTGAGATCGCCCGGCTGAGACAGCAGCGGGAGGCCGTGCGCTTCAGCGAGGCGGGCGTCGAGCGCGTAGAGGGGCGTACCAAGTGATTGAGCGGTTGCGAGGGCGGCGCTCGTGCCGGTGTCGAGTTCGGCATCGCACAGCACGGCGGCGCGCGTGAGGGCGACCGCGAGGCGGGCGCGGTCGCGGGCGTCGTGCTCGAACGGCCCGTGCTCCATCTCGAACGGCGACACCATCAGCCCACCCGCGCGGACGACCTGCGCCGCCACGGGCCGCATCGGCGGGGCCACCTTCGACAGCCCGCACGCGGCCACGAGCACGCACGGCGCGGGGGCGAGCGCCGCCGTCTTGGCCAGCGCCACGTCGAAGCCATCGTGCAGTCCCACCCAGGGCGCGTGGTGCCGGGCGACGATGTGCCGGACGAGGGCCTGCGCCAACTCGAAGGCGCCGGTGGCCAGCCCGTGCTTGCCGAAAAACGCGACGCCGGGCGCGGCGAGCAGGCGCGTGTTGCCGTAGAGGAAGAGCAGAAACGGGCGCTCACTGCGCGGCAGCCGGTTCAGCGCGGCGGGCCAGTCGGGGTCGGCGGGGGCGCGGAGGTTGACGTTCCGGGCCTGCAAGGCGGCGCGCTCGTCGGCGGCGGCATCGAGGCGCGGGAGCATCTGGTCTTCGTCGAGCAGCAGGGCGACGAGGTCGGCGGCGCGTGCGGTGCCTTTGAGGCGGAAGAGGATCTGCTCGCGCGGGCAGCGCCGGAGGGCGTCGTAGGTGGGGAAGTGCTCCACGAGACGCGAGGCCGTCACGCGGCCCACGCCGTCGATGCCGCGCAAGGCGAGGGCAAAGACCTGAGCATCCGGCATGGCGTGCGTACTTTTCGGCGACAATGCCAGTCGATGCCCGATGATCCAACCCGTGCGCCGCCTCCTCGACGCGCTCGTACCGCCCGCGCCCCATGTCACGGCCCTCGTCCTCAGCGGCGGCGGGGCGAGGTCGAGCTACCAGGCGGGCGTGCTGCGCTACGTGGCGGAAGTCTTCCCCGACGTGCAGTTCGACATCCTCAGCGGCACGTCGGCGGGGGCCATCAACGCCGCCCACCTGGGCAATTTCCAGGGCACGCTGGGCGCGGCGGTCGAAAAGCTGTGCGATGTGTGGTGCAGCATCGATGCTGAGCGGGTGTACGAGGCCCACAGCGGGCGGCACCTCGCCCGCGCGCTCGTCCGCATGACGGCGGGCTTCACCGTCGAAGAGCCGCTGCGGGCGCTCGTGGAAACCGACCGGCTCGATGCGTTCCTGCGCGAGCAGTTCGGCGCGCCCGAGGGCGTGCTCACGGGCGTGGCGAAAAACCTCGACGCCGGGCGGTTGCGCGCCCTCGCCATCGCCACCACCAACTACGGCACCGGACAGAACGTGACCTGGGTGCAGGGGCGCGAGATCGAAAAATGGCAGCGGCCCAACCGCGTCGGCATCGCGTGTGCGCTCACCGTGCAGCACATCATGGCGTCCACGGCGCTGCCCTTCTTCTTCCCGGCTGTCGCGCTCGACGGGGCATGGCACGGCGACGGCGGCATCCGGCAGGCCGCGCCGCTCTCGCCTGCCATCCACCTGGGCGCCACGCGCGTGCTCGCCATCTCGACGCGCTACGACAGGAGTCGCCGCGAAGCCGACGTGCCCATCGTGACGGGCTATCCGTCCGTCGGCCAGATCATGGGCGTGCTCATGAACGCCGTCTTTCTCGACGTGCTCGACCAGGATCTCGACCGCTTTGCCCGGTTCAACACGCTGCTCGAAAAGCTGCCCGTGTGGCGGCGTGGCGGCATGAAGCCCATCCGGCTGCTCGCCATGCGCCCCTCGCGTGACATCGGCGCGATGGCGCGGGACTACAAGATCCAGCTCGAAGGCGCGCTGCGTTTCCTCGTGCGCGGCGTCAACGACGGCACCGACGCCAGCCCGGACTGGCTGAGCATGATCCTGTTCGACAGCGGCTACACCGGTCAGCTCATCGAACTCGGCTACGAGGACGCCCGCCGCGACCACGCCCGCATGGAGGCGTTTTTCGCCGCCTGATCCCGCGCGGCGTAACCCGCGCCGGGGTGCTGCGTCAGGTGCGGCGGCGGCACAGGCTTTGCGCGCCCCGCCCGCACCCCGACCTCACCCTGCAATCGTTTATGCGACACGCTTTTGGCGCGCTGATGCTTTTTTCGGCGCTGGTGCTGATGCGTGCCGATGGCGCGCGCGCCCAGTCCATCTCCATCCGGGGCCGCGTGCTCGACGCGCAGACGGGCGAGGGGCTGGTGGCGGCGAGCCTGCTCGTTGAGGGCACGCAGCGCGGCACCATCACCAACGACGACGGCGCGTTCGCCCTCCGCCTCGACGCGCTGCCCGCCCGCGTGCTGGTGCGGTATCTGGGCTACGACGCCCTCACGTTCGACGTGGTGGCGGGGCAGGACGTCTACACCGTTCGCCTCCAGCCGGCAGCGCTCGAAATGGCCGAACTCGTCGTCAGCACCGACAACCCCGCCGTGGGTATCATGCGCCGGGTGATCGAGAACAAGAAAACGTGGCGTGCCGACCTCGATACCTACCGCGCCGAAGGCTACACGCGTCTCGTCGTCCGCAACGACACGGGCATCGTGCAGGTCGAGGAGACGCTGACGGACGTGTTCTGGAAGAAAGAAGGCGGCTTCCGCGAGATCGTGCGCGGGCGGCGGAAATCGGCCAACAGCGAACTCGACGAAGCCGTGCCTGCCGCCGCGCTCGTGCGGAATCTCTACGACGACGACATCGAGATCGCGGGTTTCGACTTCGTCGGCGTCACGCATCCCGACGCGCTCGATGTGTACCGCTTCACGCTGCGCGGCACCCGCACGCTCGACGGCAAAACGGTGTATGACATCGACGTGGCGCCCAGGAAAGAGCAGGCCGTGGCCTTCGTGGGGCGCGTGTCGGTGCTGGGCGAGGTGTTCGCGCTGCTCGATGCCGAGCTGGAGCCAGGGCCGGTGTTTCGCTTCCCGATGCCGTTCGAGCGCTACGACGTGCGCTTCGCGCAGCAGTTCTACTCGTTCGGCACGGATGCCTTTCTGCCCATCGATTTCCGCGCCGAGAGCGTGCTCAAAATCCGGATGCCGGGCATTCTCGAACTGCCCGAGATCACCATGCAGCAGGTGTCGCGCCTGAGCGACTACGCCGTCAACGCGCCCGTGCCGGATTCGCTCTACGCTCGCCGCGACGTGCTCACGTACGTGGACAGCGCCGCCGTCCGCGCCGATTCGCTGCTGGACATCTCGGGCGTGCGCGTGCCGCTGGCGTCGGAGGAGCAATCCGCGCTCGCCGGGATCGACAGCACGCAGACGCTCGACAAAGCCTTCAAGCCCACCGGGCTGGCAGCGCGCTTTGTGCAGGTGGGGCCAGACGAGGGAGGCAAACGGGTGTCGTTCGATTTCGGTCCGGCTGTGTGGTACAACCGCGTCGAGGCGCTGCACGCGGGCGGCACGGCGACGGTGCGCGTGCGGCGCGTGGGCAGCCTGCGCGTGGAGGCGGGCTACGAAACCGGACTGGAAACGCTGCGCTACGCCGTGCTCGCGCGGCTGGGCCGTGGCCCCGGCTTTGTGGAAGCGGGCTACGACCGCGGCGTCGCGCCACGCTACCGCTCCGACGTACAGACGCCGCTGTTCAACAGCCTCGACGTACTTCTCCACCGGGGCGATTACTTCGACTATACCGACCGCGAGCGCGTGCGCGTGACGCTCGGCTACGCGCCGCGCCGCAGCGACTGGGCGTTCACGCTTTCGGGTGCCGACGAGCGCCACCGGGGCGTCGAGGCCGTCCGCGAGATCCTCACCGCGCAGGGCTACCGCGATCCGCGCGCCAACCCGGACCTTCCACGGGCACGCTGCGGCGGGTGACGGCGGAGGTCGGCTACGGGGGAGCGCCGGAAGGGCTGGGGTTCATCCCGCTCCAGCGTGCCGCGCTGGCCGTCGAGCAGGCGTCCGAGGCGCTCGGCTCGACGGTGGCGTTCGGGCGCGTCTACGGCTCGCTCGACTGGAGCATCCCCACGTTCGCGCGCCGCCGCTTTCTGCCCGCGCGCCTCGAAGTCCGCGTCACCGGGCAGTACGGCTGGGGCGACGTGCCCGCCGTCTACTATAGCCACATTGACGCCGCGCAGCGCTTCTCGACGCCCTTCGGCACACTCCGCACGCTCCAGCCCATCCCGTACCTCGCGCCGTCGCACGCCGCGCTGCACTGGGAGCACAACTTCCGCACGCTGCCCTTCGAGGCGGTGGGGTGGGACTGGGCCACGCGCAAAAACCTGAGCGTGCTCGTCCACGGCGGCCACGCGCGCACGTGGGGCGCAGCGACGCCGACGCGCTGGGCACGGCCCACGCCGTCGAGCGGTCACCACGAAATCGGCCTCGGCCTGAGCGGCCTGTTCACCTACTTTCGCCTCGACGTGACCGCGCGCCTCGACGAGCCTGCCGTCACCGTCGGCATCGCCCCGGCACGCATTTTTTGAAGGTCGGAAGTGGAGACGCGGAAGGCGGAAGCAGGGGATGGGCGGATATTAGATGGAGGGACGCGCCGCGGCACGTTCCTACCGGTCACGGGATTCGGGATTTGAAGGAGCTAGTGCCGGGGCGAAAACCGCCGAACGGATCGCCCGGCGTCGCGTTGACCGGCGCTCCCCGCAGACCCGACGGAAACACCCCTGGCATGGCGAAAAAAGAAGCCTCCGAGACGCCGCTGATGCGGCAGTACAGCAAGATCAAGGCGCGGCATCCCGGCGCGATCCTGCTGTTTCGGATGGGCGATTTCTACGAGACGTTCGACGACGACGCCCTCACCGTCAGCAGCGTGCTCGGCATCACGCTCACCAAGCGCTCCAACGGCGGCGCGTCGGACGTGCCGCTGGCGGGCTTTCCGCACCACGCGCTCGACAGTCACCTCCCGAAGCTCGTCCGCGCGGGCCTGCGCGTCGCCATCTGCGAGCAGCTCGAAGACCCCAAGTTCGCCCGCAAAATCGTCAAGCGCGATGTCGTCGAGGTCGTCACGCCAGGCGTGTTGCTCCACGACGGGATGCTCGACCCGCGCCGCTCCACGTACGTCGTGGCCGTGCGCCGGGGCACCGACCGCGCCGAAGCGGGCAAAGTCGGCATCGGCTTTCTCGACGCCTCGACGGGCGAATTCTACGTCGCCGAGGTGCCCGAGGCGCGGCTGGCGGAAACGCTGATGACCATCGGCCCGGCAGAACTGCTCATCGACAAAAAACAGCGCGAGTGGCTCCATTCGCTCAAGCTGCCCGCCTGCACCGTCACGCCGCAGGAGGACTGGTGCTACACGTTCGATTTCGCCTACGAAACGCTCTTGCGGCATTTCAAAACGCACTCGCTCAAAGGCTTCGGCACCGACGAGATGAAGCTCGGCCTCAAAGCGGCGGGCGCGGCGCTCTACTACGTCAGCGAGACGCAGCGCGGGCAGCTTCCGCAGGTGCGGCGTTTGCAGCGCTACGCGAGCGAGGACTACATGGCCCTCGACCCGCAGACCAAGCGCAACCTCGAACTCGTCGCCTCGATGCAGTCGGGTGAGGAAGGCACGCTCGTCGGCATCCTCGACCTCACGAAGACGCCGATGGGCGCACGGCTGCTGCGAAAATGGCTCGTGCGCCCGCTCTGCCGCGTCGATCAGATCGAGAAACGCCTCGAAGCCGTCGCCGCGCTCGTGGACGACCGGCGTTTGCGCGAGGCGCTGCGCGACGAACTCCAGGCCGTCGGCGACCTCGAACGCCTCGCCGCCCGCATCTCGACGGGCCGCGCCGCGCCGCGCGACCTCCACACGCTGAAGCTCACCCTCGCGCAGATCCCCGCCGTCAAAACGCTCCTCGAAAGCGCCCAATCCGACACGCTCCAGAAGGTCGGCACCGGGCTGACGCTGTGCCTCGACAGCGCCGAGCGCATCGGCCGGGCACTCGTGGACGAGCCGCCCGCGACGCTGGCCCTCGGCGGCGTCATCCGCGACGGGTATTCCGACGAACTCGACGAGCTACGCGTGCTCGCCCGCAGCGGCAAAGACTGGATCGCCCGTATGCAGAAGTCGGAGATCGAACGGACGGGCATTTCGAGCCTGAAGGTCGGCTTCAACAAAGTCTTCGGCTACTACCTCGAAATCACCAACGCACACAAGGGCAAAGTCCCGGACGATTACATCCGCAAGCAGACGCTCGTCAACGCCGAGCGCTACATCACGCCCGCGCTGAAGGAGTACGAGGAGAAGGTGCTGAGTGCCGAAGAGCGCATCGGCGCGCTCGAAGCCGAACTGTTCAACAGCCTGCGGATGGCGCTGGCGGAGGACGCGGCAGCCTTCGGCCAGAACGCCAACCTGCTGGCGATGCTCGACTGCTTCGTGTCGCTCGCCGAGGTCGCCGTCCGCAACAGCTACACGCGCCCCGTCGTGGACGACAGCTACGCCCTCGACATCCGCGAGGGCCGCCACCCGGTCGTCGAACGGACGTTGCCGCCGGGCGAGCCGTTCATTCCCAACTCCGTCCGCCTCGACCCCGACGACACGCAGATTCTGCTCATCACCGGGCCGAACATGGCGGGCAAGAGCGTCGTGCTCAGGCAGACGGGCCTCATCGTGCTGCTCGCGCAGGTCGGCTCGTTCGTGCCCGCCGAGCACGCTCACGTGGGCGTCGCGGATCGGATTTACACGCGCGTGGGCGCGAGCGACAACCTGGCGGCGGGCGAGAGCACGTTTCTCGTCGAGATGAACGAGGCGGCCAACATCCTGAACAACGCCACGCCACGCTCGCTGATTTTGCTGGACGAGGTCGGGCGCGGCACCTCGACGTTCGACGGGCTCTCGATCGCGTGGGCGCTCGTGGAGCACCTGCACGCCGAGCCGCACCTCCGGGCGCGGACGCTGTTTGCGACGCACTACCACGAACTCAACGAACTCGCCGAGCGGCTGCCGCGCCTCGCCAGCGCCCGCGTGCAGGTTCACGAGCACGACGGCAAGGTGATCTTCCTCCGCAAGCTCGTCCCCGGCGGCGCGGATCACTCGTACGGCATCGAGGTGGCGCGCATGGCTGGCTTGCCCGAAGAGATCATCCGGCGCGCGCGCGAGATCCTGGCGCACCTCGAAGCGCAGCACGTGGCCGTGGGCGACGCGCCGAGCGCCAACCCGCAGCCCACCGGCGACGGCGCGCCTGCCCCGCGCGCGCGCCGCGCCGCTCAGCCCGAAAGCATCCCCGACGTGCAGATGACGCTGTTCACGCCCGCCGCGCCCGATCCCGTGCTCGAAGCCCTGCGCGACGCGCTCGAAACTGTCGATCCCAACCGCCTCACGCCCATCGAGGCGCTGATGAAGCTGGCAGAGTTGAAGGCGCTGCTGAAAGGGTGAGCACCGTTCCAACCAATATCCCCGTAGGGACGAGCCGCGCCTCTACCACCATAACCGTATTTCTCGACATGATCGCTCCCTTTCTCGGCATCCATCCCCAGTTCGACGACTCCGTCTTCATCGCCGACAACGCGACCGTCATCGGGGATGTGACGCTGGGCAAAGAGGCCAGCGTGTGGTTTGGGGCCGTCATTCGGGGGGATGTACACTGGATTCACGTGGGCGACCGTTCGAACGTGCAGGATGGGGCCATCGTCCACGTGACCAACGGTACGGCTCCGACGTGGATCGGCGACGACGTGACTATCGGGCACGGGGCCATCGTCCACGGCTGCACGATTCGCGGACGCGCGCTCATCGGCATGGGCGCAACGCTGCTCGATCACTGCGACATCGGCGAGGATTGCCTGATTGGCGCGCGGGCGCTCGTGACGGGGCGGACAAAAATTCCCCCGCGCTCGCTCGTGGTGGGCAGTCCGGCCCGGGTGGTGCGTACGTTGACGGACGAAGAAGTCGAAGGCATCCACGCCAACGCGCGCGGCTACGTCCGCTACAGCCGCGTCTTCATGGGCCGCGAGACGCCTCCCGGCAATCCGTTCTACGACCGTTCCGCACCCCGCCAGCCGCCCGCATGAAGCCCTGTTCCATCGTCAACCCCAATAGCGGTTCGTTCGAGAAATTTCAGGCCATCCTGCCGCGCTTCGAGCGGGCGGGGGGGACGTGCTGGCAAACGGAGGAGGAAGGCGACGGCAAAAAGCTGGCGATCAGAGCCGCCCGCGAAGGCTTCGACCCTGTCGTGGCCGTTGGTGGAGACGGGACGGTGAACGAGGTCATCAACGGCCTCATGACGCTCGAAAAGCGCCCGCGCCTCGGCATCCTGCCCTTCGGAACGGGCAACGACCTGGCGCGCACGCTGGCGCTGCTCGAAGACCCCGATGAAGCGCTCGAAACGCTCTTTGCCGGGCGCGAAGTGCCCCTCGACGTGTTCACCGTCGAGCAGGGCGGTGATGTGCGCTATGGGGTCAACGCGGCGGCGGGCGGCTTCAGCGGCACGGTGGGCGAGGTGTTGACGCAGGAGTTCAAGAAGCAGTGGGGGCCGCTGGCGTACCTGCTGGGCGCGGTGAAGGCGCTGCCGGATCTCGAAGCCTATGAGACGTACCTGACGCTCGACGACGAGGAGATGCGCGTCTCGGCCTACAACCTGTTCGTTGCCAACGGGCGGACGGTCGCGGGCGGCAAGTCGGTTGCGCCGTCGGCTTTTCTGGACGACGGGCTGCTCGACGTCGTCGTGATCCGCGCGGGGTCGGCGGTGGAGATGGCCGCGCTGGCGTCGCGCTTCGCGGCGGGGCAGCACATGGGCAGTCGCTTGATCGACCACTACCGCGTCCAGTCGGTGAGCATCCGGTCGACGCCGGGCCTCCATTTCAACGTCGATGGCGAGTTGCTGGGCGAGGAGCCCATCACGTTCCGCGTCGTGCCGCACGCGCTGACGACGTTTGCGGGCCTTGCCTACCCGTTGCCGCCGGGCGACCCCGGCTGATCGGGGAGCGCCCGAAGCGCCCAGCCTTCGACGAGGAGCGCAGGCACGAGGGTTTCGGCCATCGCCTCGGCGCGCCCGTGCATTGCGGGGCCGTCGTGCAGGACGATGATGGAGCCGGGGCGCACGTTTTTCAGCACGCGTTCGGTGATGGTGCGCGGGGTGGCCGAAGCACGAAAATCGCCCGGCATCACGTCCCACAGCGCGATATGACGGTCGTAGAGGTGCGCGTGCCGCCACGTGCCATAGGTGAGGTGGCCGTAGGGCGGACGCATCCATCTGGGCGCTTCGCCCAGCGCGTCTGCCACGGCGTCATCGGCCAGCCGCCAGCGGTTGGGGCGTGCGGTGTTCCACGGGTCGCTGTGCTCCCAGCCGTGGCTGCCGACGGCGTGGCCCTCGGCTCGCATCCGGTGCAGCAGGTCGGTATGCTCATCCACCCGCTCGCCCAGCACGAAGAACGATGCCTGCGCCCCGTACCGCGCCAGCACATCGAGCAATCCACGCGTGGCCTCCGACGGCCCATCGTCGAACGTCAGGTACAGGGTGCGCCCGGCGTGAGGAATCCGGCTCCACACACGCGGCAGGATGGTGGCGGCGAGGCGGCTGGGAAGGTCGAGCACGGAGGGTGGCTGGGTTGGGTTGGTTATCGAGCCTGGTAGCAACCTAACCAACTACCAGCGAACGCATTGAGCGAACCCACGGCTCGCAACGCAGCCTGCCCCGCACTGCGGGGAGCGGAACCACCAACCCGCAGCGAGCGAAGCCAACCCCTCACCGCCCTTTCCATGGGGGACGCCGCAGCGCGCCCGCCGCGCCGAAGAAAAGCACGTGAGGCAACTGGATGAACTGGAACGGGAGGAACCAGCCGCCCAGCCGGTGCTGGCCGTGCCGGCGCAGGCTCGGCAGCACCAGCAGCGCCTCGGCGAGCACCTTCAGCCCGAACGCGCCGCCGACGTACGGCCACAGCGCGGGCATGAACACCGCCGCCACCACGGCCACCAGAAACAGCAGGTGAAACAGGTACACGTAGCGCACGAACAGGCCCAGCCAGGTCCCCGGATAGCGCGCCCCTTTGGCCGCCCACCGCCACCGTTGCAGCACGAAGGCGCGGTAGGACGGCGCGGGGGGCGTCGTGACGAGGGCCTCGGGAGAAGGGCAGAAAACGGCCCGGAGCATCGGGTGCTGGCCGATGCGGAACAGCAGCAACTCGTCGTCGAGCGGGAGGGGGCGCTCGGTTTTGCCGACGAGTTTGAGGGCCTCGAAGATTTTCTTGCGGTAGGCGAGGTTGGCACTGTTGCACATGTTGGGCGCCCCGAGGGCCATCGCGCCCGCGCCGAGGGCGATGAGGCCCGCGAACTCCGCCGCCTGGAACTTGTCGAGCAGTGTCGCGGCGGGGGCCATCCGCACCGGCCCGGCGACGAGCGCGACGTTGGGCGACGCGAAGGCGCGCACCATCGACGCGATCCAGCCGGGCGCGACGGTGCAGTCGGCATCGGTGGTGAGGACGATGCTGCCCGCGGCGGCTTGCAATCCCCACGCCAGCGCCTCCCACTTGTGGCTCTCGGCCTCGGAGGGCAGCACGCGCGCCAGCCGCACCAGCCGGATCTGCTCGCCGAAGTCGTCGATGAGAGCCTCGACGTGCTCGGCGGTGTCGTCGCTCGAAAAGTCGTCGATCACGATGACCTCGAACAGGTAGGCAGGGTAGTCGCACGCCAGGATCGACATCACGCAGGCGTCGATGCGGTCGGCTTCGTTGCGCGCGGGCACGAGCACGCTCACGCGCGGCAGCGGATCGGGCGGTGGTGGCGGCGCGGCGCGCACCAGGCGGCGGTAGGCGAGCGCGTAGCGGGCAAGCGGCGCAGCGTAGAAAAACGCCAGCCCGACGAGGCTCGCGCCGAGGAGGGGGAAAACACGGAGGAAGTCACCAGCGCCACAACGGACGCAGTTTGCGGGGGTCGAGGGTGAAGGTAAGCGTGGACAGCGAGATCCCCTCTGCCGACAGCCCGGCGACGACGGTATACAACGGTTTCTTCGTTTCCGGGTCGTAGGCGTGCAATCCCACACCCACCGATGCGCGGAGCGGGTAGGGGGCCTCAGGCTCGAAGCGCTCTTTCCAGGTGGGTGCCCACCGGACGTCGGTGAAGAGGTCGTCGTAGGCGTTGAAGGCGGCCAGCACCACGAACGCGTCGGTGGCGATGCGCCCGGTGATGCGCTCGTCGAGCCAGAGTTGGATGGGATGCTGCATCCGCACGTCGAGCACGACGAGGTCGCGGGCGGCGAAGCGGCCGCTGTGGAAGCCGGGCACGAGGCTGTTGTCGAGGCGCGGCAGCAGCACGAGCGGCACGGGATCGTCCGCGTCGAACGGGCGCGTCACGACAGCCATCGCGCGCGCGGCAACCCCTGCCGTGCCGACGGGCGCGTACACCGACAGTGATGCGCGGGGCTGGACGGTGGAGGCCGGGGAGCCGGTGAACACCTCGACGCCCGCATCGGCCATCACCCCGGCGAAGGGTCGGTACGGACTGTCGCGGGTGTCGAGGTAGAGCGCCGCGCCCGTTGTGACGCCTTCGACCCGTTTTCCGATAGCTTCTTCGAGCCGGAACGCCGAGCGTTCGTCGAGCCGGTCGAAGGCATCGTCGGTGTCGTCTTTGAACGACGAGATCTGCCCCGTGCGGAAGCGCACCGTGGCGAGGCCGCCGAGCGCGCCGCGCCGGTAGCCGCCGTAGACGCCTCCCTCGAACGCATCGGCGTCGACGAAGACGCGGACGTTGTCGCGCGTGGCGGGGCCGATGCCGTGGTAGGCCAGCCGCCCCTGCGTCTCGTAGTACGCGGTGATGGCGCTCGTGAAGCCTTCGCGCAAAAGATCGCGCGGGGCGAACGCGACGCCGTACGCACCCCGGTGCTCGGCCACGTAGGCGTCGACTTTCAACGTCGAGCCCATCCGGAGCAGGTTCGTCACCTCCATGCCGCCGCCGAGGCCAAAGCCGCCCGACGGTTTGTAGAGCGACAGCGGATCGAATGTGAAACGTACCCGGACGCTGTCGGGCAGCGCCTGCGCGTGGACGGCCGTACACAGGAGCATCCCGATTGCCCCCCACCAGAAGCCTGCGCGCAGCGCGTACCGTCGTATTTTGGCCGTCACATTCGTCTCGACCCACCGGTACCGCATGAAGATTCTTGTCGTTGGAAGTGGAGGGCGCGAGCACGCGCTGGGATGGGCGCTCAGGCAGGGCGACCCGCAGGTGGATCTGGCGTTCGCACCGGGCAACGCCGGGACGGCCGCGCTGGGCACCAATGTACCATTGCGAGCCGACGACGTGAAAGGCATCGTGCGCTACGCCCGTCACGCCGACGTCGACATCGTGGTGGTGGGGCCGGAGGTGCCGCTGGTGCTGGGGCTCGTGGATGCCCTCGAAGCGGAAGGCATCGGCGCGGTGGGGCCGACGGCCGCCGCGGCGCGCCTCGAAGGTAGCAAGGCGTACAGCAAGGATTTCATGCAGCGCTATGGCATCGCCACGGCGGCGTCGCGCACCTTCGGGCGGTCGGAGTTCGACGATGCCCACGCCTACGTCGCCCGGCAGCGCGAGGGGCCGCTCGTCGTCAAGGCCAGTGGGCTGGCGGCAGGCAAAGGTGCCGTCGTGTGCGATTCGCGCCAGGATGCCCTCGTGACGCTCGATCAGATGTTGCGCGGCCACACTTTCGGTGACGCCGCCGATGAGGTCGTCGTCGAGGCGTTCATGGAAGGTGAGGAGGCCAGCATCTTCGCCCTCACCGACGGCGAGCCGCTACGTGCTGCTCGCCCCCGCGCAGGATCACAAGCGCATCGGCGAGGGCGACACGGGCCCCAACACGGGCGGCATGGGCGCGTACGCCCCGGCTCCTGTGGTCACGGGTGCGCTGCTCACGACCGTCTGCCGTGAGATCATCGAACCCACCCTCGGCGGGATGCAGGCCGAGGGGCACCCGTTTCGCGGCGTCCTCTACGTGGGCCTGATGCTCACCGCCGACGGCCCGAAGGTCGTCGAGTACAACTGCCGCCTGGGCGACCCGGAGACGCAGGCCGTGCTGCCGCTGCTGGAATCCAGCCTCGTCGACGTCTTCGACGCGCTGGCGCGTCACAACCTCAGCGGCCACCGGCTGGCGATGCGCGCCGGGAGCGCGGCGACCGTCGTGCTGGCGTCGGGTGGCTACCCCGGTGCGTACGAGAAAGGCAGGCTCGTCGAGGGCGTCGAATCAGCCGAGGCGGTCCCTGATGCGCTCGTGTTCCACGCGGGCACGGCGCGCGACGCCACCGGCAACCTCGTGACGGCGGGCGGGCGCGTGCTGGCCGTCACAGGTGTGGGCGACACGCTCGAAAACGCCGTCGCCACGGCGTACACCGCCGCCGACCGCATCCACTTCGAGGGATGCACGCTGCGCCGCGACATCGCGCGCCGCGCGCTGGAATCGTGACGGGCCTCGCCTGCCTCATGGCCCTCGTACTCGCCGCGCCCGCTCAATCCGCCGACACGCTGCGCGGGAGCGTCTGGATCGAAGAGCCGTTCGCCGACGCACAGGCCCTTGCCGTCGATGTCGCAGGCCGCGTCTACGTCGCCGATCCCGGAGCGGGCGCGCTGTTCGTCTTCACCTCCAGCGGCGCGACGCACGCGAAAATTACCGGCGGCAGCGACGCTGCATCGACCCTCCGCGAACCCGTCGATGTCGATCCGACCAACGGCCTGCTCCTCTACGTCGCCGACGCCGGGGCCGGGCGCATCTTTCCCATCGGACGGGATGGTTTTTTTCTCGAACCTCTCGGCGGCGACACGGCCCCGCGTACCGGCACCTTCGACGAGCCCGCCGACGTGGTGTCCTTTCTGCCGCGCGCCGTGGCCACGACCGTCCGCGGCGACGTGCTCGCCGTCGATGGCGCACAGCCGCGCGTGCTGCGCTGGGATGCGTCGCGCCGCCGGACGGTGTTCTCCGGCGAGGCCGATGCGGTGCTCGCCGATCCACGAGGCATCGCGGTGATGGACGACCACGTGTTCGTGCTCGACCGCGACGGCGTGGCGCGCTTCGACGCCCTCGGGACGCACCTCGGCACGTTCGGGCGGGCGTTCGCATCGCTCGCGCTGCGCGTGCGCCGCCTGGGCGATTCCGTCGCGCTCGTGCTGCCCGACCGCCTCGTCGTGTTCAGCCGCGAGGGGCGTCTGGAGGGCGTCCACATCTGGAGTGGGCCGCCGCTGCGCGACGCCGCGCTGTCGGCAGATGGACTCGTGCTTCTCACCGCCCGCGCGCTCTACCGCGTAGAACGCTGATCTCGCTCGTCAATCTGCATCGCCTCTCGACGCCTACTGCTACACGTTGCGCCCCCGGCGCGTTTTCGTCCTCGGCCCTCGGGTTTCTGTATGCGGTGGTGTGCTCTGCTGATGCTGGTGTCTGTGCTCGCGCTCCCGGCACGCGGGCAGGAAGGCGCGCCGCTGGACAGCCTCGGCGTGTACCGCGACACGCTGCGTCTGGAGAGCGTGCAGCCCTTCGTGCTGCGCCCGCTCATCCGCCGAGAGACGTTCACGCTGAGGGCCGGGAATCAGGTGCTCGATACGACGGCCTACCGCCTCGACGCCGCCGCCGGGCGTCTGTGGCTGCGCCGGACGCCGCCGGGGCCGTTCCTCGTCGCCCATTACCGCACGTGGCCCTACGATCTGCCGCTCGTCTACCGGCAGCGTGGCGTGAGCCGGGCCGACGAAGCTGACACGCTCGGACGCTTCGCCGTCATCGAAGACCGCCCCGCCGACGCGCCGCCGCCCGACCCTTTCGGCAACTCGCGCCTGCAACGCAGCGGCTCCATCACGAGGGGCGTGCTCGCGGGCACCAACCGCGACGTGAACATCGAGTCGGGCCTGCGGCTGCAACTGGAGGGCGAGGTGCTTGACGGCGTCAACCTCCGCGCCGTGCTGACGGACGAGAACACGCCGATTCTGGCCGAGGGCACGACGCAGCGCCTGAGCGAATTCGACCGCGTCTACATCGAGATCACCGGCAAACGTGCCGAAGCGCGGCTGGGCGACGTGGATCTCGTGCTGCGCGGCAGCGAGCTGGCCTCCGTCACGCGCAAGGTGCAGGGCGCGGCGGCGGTGGCCCGCGTGCCGGGCACGGGCGTTTTTGGAGGTGCGACGGTCGAGGTGGCGGGGGCGGCGCCGCGCGGGCAGTTCCGCGTGCAGGAGATCCGCCCCATCGAAGGCGTGCAGGGGCCGTACCGGCTCGAAGGGCAGATGGGCGAGCCGTACATCCTCGTCATCCCCGGCTCCGAGGTCGTCTACCTCGACGGCCTCCGCCTCGTCCGCGACCGCGATGCCGATTACACCATCGACTACGCCACGGGCGAGATCACCTTCACGCCGCGCCGCCTGCTGACGAGCGAGAACCGCATCACCGTCGAGTTTCAGTACACCACGAACCAGTACCCGCGCACGCTCGTCGCCACACGCGGCGAGGCGCGTTTCGGGGCGACGCCGGGCGGAGGGCCGCGCGCCACCATCGGTGCGACGTTTATCCGCGAGGCCGATGCGCGCGCGCTGAGCGTGGACCTCGACCTGACGCCGGAGGATTCGCTACAGCTCGCCGGGTCCGGCGACCGTGACGTCGTCCGCAGCGGGGCCGAGCGCGTCGTGTTCGACGCGCAGGCTCCGTACGTGCAGTACCGCGCCGAGCAGCAGGGCGAGGACAGCGTCTTCGTCGCGCTCGACCAGCGGCCGCCCGATAGCGTGGCCGTCTACCGCGTGCGGTTCAGCCGCGTCGCGTCGGGCACGGGGCGCTACGCGCGCGGGCAGCGCGGCGTCAACGGCATCGCCTACCAGTTCGTCGGAACAGGCGGCGACTACGAGCCTCGTCCGCCCGCTCCCGAAACCCCGCGAACAGGCGCTGCTGGGCGTTCAGGGCCGCTTCCGGCCCACAGCGAAGGTGGAGGTCTACGGCGAGTGGGCGCGCTCGCTCAACGACCTCAACCGCCTCTCCAACCTCGACGCCTCCGACGACGTGGGCAGCGCCTACGTGGCGGGCCTGCGGATCGAGAAGACGCCCGTCGGGCGCTGGGGCGAGGTCGAGGCGCAGCTTTCGCGGCGGCACCGGACGGCCCCGTTCGTCTCGTTCGACCGCACACGGCCCATCGACTTCGCCCGGACGTGGAACCTCACCGACGCCTTCGGCAGCGCCGCCGCCAGCCCGGAGGTTGCCGTCCGCGAGGTGGTGGACGAGGCCGGGGCGCGGTGGTACTTCTCGCCGATGAGCCGCCTCAGCGCGGCCTACGGGCGGCTGGAGCGCGGCGAGGCCTTCACAAGCCGTCGTGTGGAGTGGCAACTCGACGTGGCGGAGGCCCGCGGCCCGCTGGTTTTTTATGGCGGTAACGTCGCCCGCAGCGACGACGCGCGGGCAGGCGTCGAAGGCACGTGGCTGCGGCAGCGCGCGCGGGTAGAACAGCCGTTATTGAACTCAAAAAAACTCAGACCCCGCGTCGAAGTCGAACACGAGCGGCGTGTACAGAAGCTCGAAAGCACCACGCTCTCCGACAGCCTCGGGCGCGGTTCTCTGGCGTTCGTCGAAGTGCGGCCCGGTGTCGCGTGGGGAGGGGAAAAGCTGGAGGCGTCGCTGGCCTACGGCCTCCGCCGTGAAGAGGACGTGCTGGTGGGCGCACTCGCACCCTCCGCCACGGCACGCACGCTCACGGGCGCGTTCGAGTACCGCCCCGGCACCACGTTTCAGGCCAGCGGCAGCGTGGGCCTGCGCCGCAAAACGTTCACCGAGCGCTTCCAGACCGTCGAGGGGCGGCAGGATGCCGAAACCGTCGCCCTCCAGTTCGACACCCGCTATGCGCCGCTGCGGCGCGGAATCGACCTCAACGTGGGCTACCAGGCGCAGACGCAACGCACGCCGCGGTTGCAGGAGATCTACGTCCGCATCAGCCCCGAGCTTGCCGAGGCGCAATACGTGTGGCAGGATGCCAACAGCAACGGCCTGCCCGACCTCGACGAGTTCGTGCCCGAGACGACGCCCTACGAAGGCGCGTACGCCAAAACGTTCGTCCCGTCCGATACCCTCGTCGGCGTCATCGGCGTGGAGGCGCGGGCGCGGCTGAGTGTCGATCCGTCGCGCATCTGGCCGCAGGCCGCAAGAGCGTGGCAACGCTGGCTCGCGCAGGTCAGCACGCGGACGACCCTCGATGTCCAGGAGCGATCCAGCAGCCCCGACCTGACGCGCATCTACCTACTCGACCTGTCGCGCTTTCTCGATCCGCTCTACACCCAGAACGGGCGTATCCGGGTAGGGCAGGAGGTGTTTCTGTTTCGTGGCACCACGCGCTACGGCCTCGATGTGTCGGCCAGCACGCTGCGGGGCCGAAATCAGCTCGCGGGCGAAACCGAGGCGCGGCGGTTGGACAGCTACCGTGCCGAGGGCCGCTACCGGCCCGTACAGGCACTGGGCGTGCGCGCCGTCGGCACCTACGAGCGCAGCCGCGCCGAGAGCGCCCGCTACGCCAGCCGCCGCTTCGACATCGCCACACGCGAGGCCGAGATCGGGGCGACGTGGTCCCCGCAGCCAACCCTGTCCATCGGCTTTTCCGGCCTCTATGCCCGCAAGCGCGACGAGGCTGCCAATCGCGGCGCGCGGTTGCTGCGGCTGCCCGTGGAACTGCGCGTCAGCCGCGCCAGCCGGCTCGTCTTCACCGCCACCGCCGAGCGCTCCGACGTGCGCCTCGACGGCGACGCTGCGGGCCAGGCCGCCTACGAACTCACCGACGGGCGCGGACCGGGCACGTCGTACCTCTGGAACGCCGCGCTCCAGTATGTTCTGAGTCGCACCCTCAACCTCACTCTGGGCTACGACGGGCGCGCGCCCTCCGGCGCCCCCACCATCCACACCGGCCGGATGCAGATCAGCGCGAGCTTTTGAGTGATAGGAGGGTGCTGTATTTTGCGCTTGTACAAGCAGTACATGGGGGGATGGTGGAACGGTAGACACAGCAGACTTAAAATCTGCTGGCGCGTATGCGCCGTGCGGGTTCGAATCCCGCTCTCCCCACCCGGATAAAACAGAAAAAAGGCTGCCCTCGCGTCGAGAGCAGCCTTTTTTCGGAAAGGCACGCATCCGCCTGTAAGCCGAATTCTGTACGGAAAAGGGTGCCACGCCGTTTCCGCGCCTGCCATCTATCTGGGCGCGCCGTTGCCGACGCGCTCGAGCGGCCTACCCGCCCCGCAGCGTGCGCGGGCAACGCACGTCGGCTTGCGCCGAGCGGGACTGCTTGGCCTTGCACCCCGTGAGGTTTGCCTGGCCGACCCGTTGCCGGGGACGCCGGTGGGCTCTTACCCCACCCTTTCACCCATCACCTGTGTCCCGCAAAGCGGGACCATCGGCTGGTCTGCTCTCTGTTGCACCTGCTGTCGCCGTGCCGTTGCCGGCGCGACGCCCCCGGTGTTACCGGGGCACGGTTGCCCTGTGGTGTTCGGACTTTCCTCACCCCGACGAATCGGGACGCGGCAGGCCGACGGATGCGTTGTTGAAGGTCAGAGGTTGAAAGAGGGCGTGCACCGGCCACCCTCACGCATCAGCGAACTCCTCGCTGAAGAGCTCTTCGTCGATGATGATGCGGCCCGTGTTTTCGCAGACGATGATGCGGTTGCGCTGGCGGATGTCCACCTGGCGCTGCGGCGGGACGGCGTAGCCCGCGGCGGCACCGCGTTCGAGCGGCACCACGGCGCGCCCGTCGCGCATCCGCCCGCGGAGGCGTTCGTAGGCGCGGAGGTAGCGGTCGTCAACCTGCTCGGCGGCTTTGGCGCGGCGGGCGTCGAGCTCCTCCTGCTCCTGACGCGTGTCGTCGAGGACGGTGGAAAGCTGGCCGCGTTTCTCGCTGAGGATGGTGTCGAGTTCGCCGAGACGCGCGTTGGCATCCTCGATGGAGAGCGCGCGGGGTGCTTCCGCCGCCGTCATCTCGTCGATGTGACCCTGCGCGTCGATGATGCGCTGGCGCTGCGCCTCGATCTCTTTCGTCAGGGCGTCGTATTCGCGGTTGTTGCGGACGGTGTTCTGCTGATCGGTGTACTTGCGGATCAGGTTCTCGCTGTCGCGGATGTCGTTCTCGAGCTGCTTCATCGCGATGGCGTGGTCCTGCACCTCCTGCGCGTAGTTCTCGAGCCGCGTTTCGAGGCCGGACTTCTCGTCCTCCAGGTCGCGGATTTCGTTGGGGAGGTCGCCGCGCAGCTTGGTGAGGTGGTCGAGTTCGCTATCGACACGTTGCAGGCGCACCAGCGCGCGAAGCTGGGCGGCAATGGACGTGTCCGGGGTGGTCGTTGACATAGGGCGTGTGGGTTTGGCTCAGCCCAGACCAACGATGCCTCTGCCCTTCGGTTCGTGGCGTGACTGTGAAGCGTTGAGGCGAAGCGATGGTTTGAGGCTGGAAACGAGAGTCGCCTTCTCCTTCTGTGCCTGACAGACCCGAGTTGAAAAGAGTGAAGGGCAATTTCAAAGCGGCGGTTTGGGAAGGGGCCTCGGGCTCAAACTTCCACCCGCTACCCTCTACCCCTCAGCCACGAACATCTCGGATGCGCTCGTGCGGGTGTGCGTGCGTTGCACTTCGAGGTGCGGCAGGTGGGCCTTCAACCCGTCGAGGAGGAGCGTTTCGGCGTGGCGTTCGGTTTCGTAGTGTCCGGCATCGACGTAGAGCAGCCGCGCCGCACCGTCAGCGCCGAGCGCGTCGAAAAACTTGTGGTAAGTCACGTCGGCGGTGACGTAGGCATCGGCGCCGACGCGCAGGGCAACCCCGACGAAATCGCTGCCCGAGCCGCCGCAGACGGCCACGCGCCGCACGGGTTTGTCGAAAGGGGTGGCGCGGACGGCGGGCGTGCCGAGGGTGCGGCAGAGGTGCTGCAAAAACGCCTCACGGCCCAGCGGCATCTCCAGTGTGCCAATAGCCCCGAGGCCCGTCGTGGTGTCGGGCTGGCGGGCGTCGAGGAGATGATAGGCGGGTTGCTCGTACGGATGCGCGGCGTGCAGCGCGGCTACGACGCGGCGGGTGGCCCACCGGGGCAACTCCATCTCCAGCCGGATCTCCGTTTCGCGGGCGAGCGCGCCTGTGGGGGTGCGGGTGAACGGCGTGGCGGCGTCGCCGGGCCGGAACGTGCCCGTGCCTTCCGACGCGAACCCGCACGCGGTATACGCGCCGATCTGTCCGGCACCGGCGTCTGACAGCGCCTCCCGGACGGCGTCGGCGTGATCGGGTGGGACGAACGTGACGAGCGTGGCGCGTGTGTCTTCAGAGGGCGCGAGAAACGCGAGGTCTCTCAGGCCGAGGGCTTGCGCGAGCGCAAAAGAAACACCGCTGCGCGCCACGTCGAGGTTGGTGTGCGCCGCGACGAGCGCGATCCGATTCTGCGCCAGCCTGAAGGCGAGGCCCGACGGCCCCGCGCCAGCCTGCACGTTTTTGAGCGGTTTGAAGATCAGCGGGTGGTGCGTGACGATGGCCTCCGCGCCGAGCGCGAGGGCTTCGTCGATGACGGCGACGGTGCAATCCAGCGCGACGAGCACCTGCGAAACGGGCGCGTCTGGGTCGCCGACCTGCACGCCGACATTGTCCCACGCCTGCGCCGTGCCTGCGGGGGCCATCGCGTCGAGCGCCTGCACGACATCCCGGACAGTGTAAACGGCATCGTTCATGGCTGAACCTCCGGCGCATCGCCGCGCCCCGACAGGCGGATGCCTTCCTGCTCGTCCACACGCAAGAGCAGCAGCAATCCGACGGTGAAAAACAGGATTGTGCCCGCCATCGCCACGCGGTGCGAATTCGTCGTGCCCACGAGCAGGCCGTAGAGGCCCGTCCCCATGAAGGCCGTCGCCCTCCCCGAGAACGCGAAAAAGCCGTAGAACTCGGCCTCCTTGTCGTCAGGCACAAAGCGGCCCAAGAGTGACCGGCTCGCCGCCTGCGTCGGCCCGACGAGCAGGCCCGTCAGGATGCCCGCCGTCCACAGCATCGTCACCGTGCCGCCTGTGACGGCGATGATGGTGGAGATGACGAGGCCGACGATGCTGATGGCGATGGTATTGCGCCCGCCAATCTTGTCGTCCAGAAACCCGAAGACGAGCGCTCCTACTCCCGCTGACACGTTCAGCACGATGCCAAAAAGGATGACCTCCTCCTGCGTAAGCCCATAGGCGTTCTGCGCGAAGATGGCGCCCATCGAAAAAATGACGACTAGCCCGTCGTTGTAGATGAGCCGGGCCACGAGCAGCCGCACGATCTGCCGGTAGGTGCGAATGTGCCTGAAGGTGTCGGCAAGCTGCCGGTACGCGCCCGCGATCACGTTCGGCTCTTTGATGCGCCCGGCCACACGTGGCTCGCGCACGAACAGGATGAACGGAAGGGTGAAGATGGCAAACCAGACCGCGACGAGCAGGTTGGTGGCGCGCACGTTTGCGCCCCCCGCGTCGGTGAGCCCGAACGCGCCGCCGAGATACGGAAATAGCGCGCTCCCGGTCTGGACGAACCCGTAGAGCGCGAGCACCATCGCCACGATGCCGCCGACGTAGCCCAGCCCCCATCCAAACCCGGAAATCCGTCCGATGGCCTCGGGCGGCGCGAGGTCGGGCAGAAAGGCATCGTACATGGCCGCGCTCAGTTCGAAGGCCAGGTTGGCGATGGCGAAGACGACGATGGCCCCGAGCCACTGACCGGGCGGGAAAAAGAACAGCGCCGTCGTCATCGCCACGCAGAGGGCGCTCAGGATGAGCAGAAAGCGCTTGCGGTAGCCGCCCCGGTCGGCGATGGCGCCGAGCAGCGGCGAGAGCAGCGCGATGAGGATGGCCGTAATCGACACCGCTGACGTCCACACCGGCGTCAAATCCTCGCCCGGCGACATGGCGCGGGTGAAATACGTGCTGTAGATAAACGTGACGACGAGCGTCGTGAACGACGAGTTGGCCACGTCGTAGAGCGCCCACGAGACGACGGGGCCGCGGCGGTAGGAAGGAGAAGCCACAGGCGTGCGGATAAATGCACGCCGAAAGTAGGGCTACTTGCGCCGCCGCACCCGCCTCGGTGCGTCAATCCATGCGCTCAGTGCGCGGTTGAAGACCTGCGGGGCTTCCCACTGCGGCATCCGCCCCGTCTCCAGGCGTGTGACCTCCACCTGCCTGTTCGACCGCACGATCTCGGGCACGCGGTCGTAGGCGCGCACCAGAAAATCGGGAAGAGCGGGGAGCAGGAGCAGGGTGGGCACGGGAATGTTCTCGTAGGCACGCGCCGCGAAGGCCTGCATGTCGAGCCCGCCGCGATCCAGCCATTCGAGTGCGTGGTCGGCACCGGGCATCCGGGTCGTCTGCACCGCGTAGTCGAGCAGGGCTTCGGGCACGGGATGGCCGGTGTAGAACACCTCCGTCTGGAAAAAATGCGCGATGGCCTCGGGCGTCCGCTGCCGGGCGAAGAGCAGCCGGTACGCGCCCGCGCCGCTCGACAGGCCCGCCAGCATGCGCTCGCCGAGCGCGTGCTCGGACCGCGTGGACAGCCCCGACGGAGCCACGAGCAGCAGCGACCGGACGCGCTCGGGCGTGGCCACGGCCACCGCCGCCGCGTACACCGCCGCGATGCCAAACGCCACGATGTCTGCCGGCGCGTCGGCGCGGTCGAGCAGGGCGCTGAGTTGCCGCTGGAAAAGGCCCGGCACATAGCGGCGGTCGGGTCGGTCGGAGAGGCCAAAGCCCAGCCAGTCGGGCGTGAAGAGCGGGCGCGTCGTTTCGCGGGCGGCATAGTCGAACACAGGCTGCACGTCCATCGCGGAGGCCGCCACGTAGAGGTCGTGCAGGATCACGAGCGGCGTGCCCGTGCCCGCCCGGTGGTAGTAGCGTGACGTACCCTCCAGCAGCGGCAGATTTTCCAGCGGCGCGTCGAGGGCAGGGGGCAGCACCGGGCGCTCGCGCCGCGCCCGCACCAGCCTGCGTACCGCGACGGCACTCGCTGCGACGGCCCCCGCCGCCACCGTGCCCCAGGCTTGGCGGGTGCGGGAAAGGAGGAGCGTGGAAGCGGTCACGGACAGGAAAATGTGTTTCCCCTTGAAGTACCCGAGGCGGGGGCAGGATGCCGCAAAACAGCGTCTCGACGTACTTTCATAAATCCCCGGTGGAACAGGAGCAGGTCAAGAAGATATGCACGCCGCGCAAACGCCTGTTGCAACAACTATATTGATCTGATTGTGCTCGATAGCCCGCCCTCGTAGCTCAGGGGATAGAGCGACGGTTTCCTAAACCGCAGGTCGCAGGTTCGATTCCTGCCGAGGGCACCTCGCCTCGCGGCGTGCGCTTCTCCCTTCACCTCACCACATCTCTATGAAAACCTTCTCGTCTTTCTTTACGCTCGCAGCCCTCGTGCTGCTCTCAGCCTGCGCCGACGTGGGCGACGGGCCGCGCGCCCTGACGGGCGAGGCCGTCTCCGTTGCCAACGCCGAAGGCACCGTGCTGGCCATCGACACGTCGCGGAGCACCGTCAACTGGCTCGGGGCTAAAGTCACGCGCACGCACGATGGCGGCTTTCACGACTTCGACGGCACCGTGACCGTCTCGGGCAACGACGTCACGGGCGTCAATCTCACCATCGACATGGCGTCGCTGTGGACAGACACCGAGCGGCTGACGGGCCACCTGATGTCGGAGGACTTCTTCGAGGTCGAAACCTACCCCACGGCCACGTTCGAAGCGTCGCAGTTCGCGCCCGCCGACTCGGGCGGCACGCACATGGTCACGGGCAACCTGACGATGCACGGTGTCACCAACGGCGTCACGTTCCCCGCCACCATCAACGTCGAGGCGGGCCGCGTCACGGCGCGGGCAGACTTCATCATCAACCGCCGCGACTGGCAGATCAACTACGACGGCCAGGCCGACGACCTCATCCGCGACAACGTCAAGATCATCTTCGACATCGTAGCAGGCGACGGGATGGTGGCCGATGCCGATGTGGACGCCGAAGCGACAGAGGAATGAGCGCGCCGCCGGTGGAGGCGTTCATCGCGTTGGGGAGCAATCTCGGTGACCGAATGGACGCGCTCCAGCGAGCGGTTTCAGACTTGAGCGAGGCGGCGGGCATCACGGTGCTCGCCGCCTCGCCTGTGTACGAGAGTGCCGCGCACACCCGCCCGCCGCACGCGCCGCAGCCCGCATACCTCAACGCCGCCGCGCGCATTGCCACCACGCGGTCGCCGCACGCGCTGCTGCACACGCTTCTGGAGATCGAGCGAAAACACGGGCGCGTTCGCACAGGCGAATGGGCCGCGCGCACACTCGACCTCGACCTGCTCGTCTACGGTAATCGAACACTCGCCGCGCCGGACCTGGTGTTGCCTCACCCGCGCCTGCATCTGCGGCGTTTCGTGCTCCAGCCGCTCGCCGATCTCGCGCCGGACCTCGTGCTCCCACACCCGTACCACGCGACGGTAGCCGTGCTGCTGGCCTCCTGCCCGGATGCTTCGTCCCCTGCACGCCACGCCATACACGCTCACGTTTTGACCTCCTCAAAATGCTCGTCGATACGCACTGCCACCTCTACCACGAAAAGTTCGACGCCGACCGCGACGCCGTTATCGACCGGGCGCGTGAAGCAGGCGTCGTGCAGATCGTGATGCCCGCCATCGATATTCCGTCGATTCACGCCGCGCTCGACCTCGCGCACAAAAACGACGGCCTGTTCGTGATGGCCGCCCTGCACCCGTCCGAGACGAAAGACGCGACGGAAGCGATGATGGACGAGGTGGCGGCGCTCGCCCGCGACGCGCGCGTGGTGGCCGTCGGGGAGAGCGGACTCGATCACTACTGGGATCGGTCGTTCGATGAAAAGCAGGAAGCCTTTTTCCGCGCCCACATCGCCCTGGCCGCTGAGGTGAACAAGCCGCTCATCCTCCACAACCGCGATTCGGATGCCGATCTGCTGCGCGTGCTGGCCGACGAGCGCGCCCGCCTCGCCGATGCTTCCCGTCTGCGCGGCATCCTGCACTGCTTCGGCAGCCCGGCAGACGTGGCGCATCAAGCCCTCGACGTTGGTTTCCACCTCGGCATCGGCGGCACGCTGACGTACAAAAACAGCCAGGTACCCCACGCCATCCGCGACGTGCCGCTGGAAAAAATCGTCCTCGAAACCGACGCGCCCTTTCTCGCCCCCGTGCCCATGCGCGGCAAGCGCAACGAGCCCGCGTTCGTCGTCCACGTGGCACGCTTTCTCGCGCAGGAACGCGACCTGACGTTGGGGGAAATCGGCACCGCCACGACCCGCACCGCCCGGCAGCTTTTCGGATTGCCCGAGGCGTGAGCGTCAGGTGGGTTCGTCCGCGCCCTTGACCCCCACGCTGTACCAGTCCACGTTGCGCGAGAGGTACATGACGAGGGCGAGGATGACGAGCAGGCCGAGGCTGCCAAAGAGAAGGGCGTAGGCTTCGAGTTGGAGGAGCACGAAAAAGTAGCCGTAGAACACGACGAGCAGGCCCGTCACGATGCCCGCGTACTGCCACGAGTGGAAAATGGCGCGGGTATAGAGCAGCACGAGCGTCAGCACGGCCAGCATCGCCAGACCGTACGCGCCGTTAAAGGCCATGTATTCCGAGAACGACAGCAGCAGCAGGTAGAACAACGCGACGGCGCAGCCGACGAGCAGGTACTGCAACGGGTGGATGCGCCGCCTGCCTAAGATCTCGACGAAAAAGATGGCGACGAACGTGAGGATGAGGCACAGAAAGCCGTACTCCGCCGACCGCATCGCCTTCTGGTACTCGTCGAGCGGCACGAGCAACCGCACGCCGAACGCGCTCAACGCGCCGCCATCTGCCTGCACGCCACCGTAGCCGGGTTCTGCGAGATACACTTCGCGCGCACCCGCCCGGTCGCCGCCCTGAATCGTGCCCACAAACCGCTGCGGGTAGTTGCGGTTGAGGTAAAGCACCGTCCACCGCGCCTCGAAAGAGGACTCGGTGATGTCGCTGCTGTCGGGCACGAACGCGCCCATGAAGGACGGCGAACCCCAGCTTCCCGACACGTGCGCCGTCGTCGTCTTGCCGAAGGGCAGGAAGGTGAGGGCCGTGCTGCCGTTGAGATCGAGCGCGAGGCGGAACGTGTGCGCCTGAGCATCCGGCGTCACCGGCACCGAAAAGCTGAGGCCCGACGCAAACAAATCGTTCGTCGGCACGCCTGGCTCCGCACTTACGGCCTCGCCCTGCCACGTTACGCTCGCCAGCGACTTGAGGCCTGCGAGGTCAGGTATGCCAACTGTCAGCACCGCCCGATCCCACTGCAAAACGCCCGTGCCGATGCCCTGCACGTCGGGGTCGAGCACGCCGAACGAGCCGGTGAGCGTGACGTCGCTCTGGTAGAGCACGACTTCATAGATGCCGCGCCTGCGGATTTCAGGCTGGAGCATCGCGTCGATGTCGAGGTCGTCGGGCAGGAAGTGCGCGTAGCCGCCGATGAACGTCGTCGTCTTGCCGTTTTCCGTCCGCGTGAGCAAGTACGGCACCGACAGCACCGGCCCGCCCAGCGTCTGCGCCTGCCCCCACATCGCGCTGACTTCGCGCTGCGCCTCGTCGCGCAGCATCTGCCGCTCGCGGATGAGGCCCTGCAGCAGCGCCAGCGGAATCAGCAGCGCCAGCACGATCGCGGCGATGAGGAAAATCTTGACACCGACCGACTGCCGGAACCAGCCTCCGCGCTCGGCAGCAGGAGATGAAGCAGACGGCAACGGAGCGGGCGCAGGCGTGTCCATGGGGAGGAGCTTTGATTGGTGAGTCGCTTTACGATGCAAAGTATGCAGGTGGCTGTGAAAGCGCAACAGGAGGGACAAAAAGGTCTGGCATCACACAAAAAAGCCCGGACTCCGCAGGGGAATCCGGGCTTTTTCTGGGGCGCGCGGCGTGGTTACTTCACGTCGCCTTCGTCCACGACCTCGAAGTCGGCGTCGGTGACGCCTTCCTCAGGGGCCGCTCCGGGCGCGCCGTCGGGCGTGCCGTTCTGCGCGGCTTCAGCCTGCTGCGCTTTGTAAAGGTCTTCGCTCGCGTCGGCCCAGGCCGCGTTGAGCTGCTCCGTCGCCGACTCCACGTCAGCCACCGAGCCATCTTTGTAGACATCTTTGAGGCGCTGGAGTGCAGCTTCGATCTTGGCGCGTTTCTCCGCCGGGATCTTGTCGCCGTACTCCTTCAGGTTTTTCTCCGTCGAGAAGAGCAGCGTGTCGGCCATGTTGCGCTTCTCGGCCTCCTCGCGGCGGCGCTTGTCCTCGCCGGCGTGCTCGCGGGCCGTCTGGCGCATCTTCTCGATCTCCTGATCGCTCAGGCCGCTCGACGCTTCGATGCGGACGGACTGCTCCTTGCCGGTGGCCTTGTCTTTGGCCGACACGTCGAGGATGCCGTTGGCGTCGATGTCGAACGTCACCTCGACCTGCGGGAGTCCGCGCGGGGCGGGCGGGATGCCGTCGAGGTGGAATTTGCCGATGGTGCGGTTGTCCACGGCCATCGTTCTTTCGCCCTGGAGCACGTGGATCTCGACGCTCGGCTGGTTGTCCGTCGCCGTCGAGAACACCTCGCTCTTGCGCGTCGGGATGGTCGTGTTGGCGGGGATGAGCGTCGTCATCACGCCGCCGAGCGTTTCGATGCCCAGCGAAAGGGGCGTCACGTCGAGCAGCAGTACGTCCGTCACGTCGCCCGAGAGCACGCCGCCCTGAATGGCCGCGCCGATGGCGACGACTTCATCCGGGTTGACCGAGCGGTTGGGTTTCTTGCCGAAGAACTGCTCCACGGTGCGCTGCACGAGCGGCACGCGCGTCGAGCCGCCAACGAGGATGACCTCGTCGATGTCCGACTTCGACAGCCCGGCGTCCTTGAGCGCCTTCTCCATCGGCGGGATGGTGCGGGCGACGAGGTCGTCCACGAGCTGCTCGAACTTGGCGCGCGTCAGGTCCAGCGTGAGGTGCTTGGGGCCTTCCTGCGTGGCCGTGATGAACGGCAGGTTGATGGTCGTCTGTGCGCTCGACGAAAGCTCGATCTTGGCTTTCTCGGCGGCTTCCTTGAGCCGCTGGAGCGCCATCGGGTCTTTGCGGAGGTCTACCGTGTCGGTCTTCTGAAACTCGTCGGCGATGTAGTCGATGAGGATCTGGTCGAAGTCGTCGCCGCCGAGGTGGGTGTCGCCGTTGGTGGCTTTGACCTCGAAGACGCCTTCGCCGAGTTCGAGGATCGAGATGTCGTAGGTGCCGCCGCCGAGGTCGTAGACGGCGATGATCTGATCCGCTGCGTCTTTCTTGTCGAGCCCGTAGGCCAGCGCCGCCGCCGTCGGCTCGTTGATGATGCGCTTGACGTCGAGGCCCGCGATGCGGCCCGCTTCCTGCGTGGCCTTGCGCTGGGCGTCGTTGAAGTACGCGGGCACCGTCACGACGGCCTCGGTGACTTTCTCGCCCAGGTAGTCCTCGGCCGTCTGCTTCAGCTTCTGCAGGATCATCGCCGAGATTTCCTGCGGCGTGTAGACGCGCCCCTCGATGTCGACGCGCGCCGTGTCGCCGTCGCCGTGGACGACGTTGTACGGCACCGTCTTGATCTCGCTTTCGACTTCGCCGTACTGGCGGCCCATGAAGCGCTTGATCGAGAAGATGGTGTTGTGCGGGTTGGTGATGGCCTGGCGTTTGGCGGGTGCGCCGACGAGCCGCTCGCCGTCCTTCTTGAACGCGACGACGGACGGCGTGGTGCGCGCGCCCTCGGCGTTAGGGACGACGACAGGCTCGGTGCCTTCCATCACCGCGACGACGGAGTTGGTGGTGCCGAGGTCGATGCCAATGATTTTTCCCATGGGTGATGCTGTATGGTAGGTGGTTGCGGAATGTCTGTCAGGGCGCGCGTCCGGTGTGTGGCGGGCGCCTCCACGGTTGCTGTTTTACAAACCCGGTGCCGCCGCCCTGCCGTGCGTCACATTGGCAGAGACGGCGCGTTCTCTCCGGAGCACCGCGTGTGGCGGTGCCATCGAGGCGGGCGGGCGCTGCGTATATTTCGGTTCGCCTTCACCCCGTTGCATGAAGCACCTCCCCAATCTGCTCACGTTCGGCCGGATCGTCCTGGCTCCCATCGTCTTTTTCGGGATGTGGCAGCAGACGTTCTGGGGTAGCGTGCTGGCGCTGGTGTGCTTTGTCGTCGCGGCGATCTCGGACTACTGGGACGGCCACTTCGCCCGGATGCACCAGACGGGCACCCGCCTCGGACAGTTCATGGACCCGCTCGCGGACAAGGTGCTCGTGCTCGGCACGTTCGTCGTGCTGGCATGGCTGCATCCCCGGCTGGCCCCGTGGTGGGCCGTCGCGCTCATCGCCGCGCGCGACCTTGGCGTGACGGCGCTGCGCTCGTACGTCGAGTCGAAGGGCCGCAGCCTGCGTACGCTGCCGCTGGCCAAGTGGAAGACGACGTTGCAGTTGACGTTTCTCATCAGCGTGCTCGTGTTTCTGACGCTCGATTACCCCATCATCCCCGATGTGCTGCGCGAGATCGCCGTCTGGATGCTGCGCGGCCCCATCTTGTTCGCGCTGCTCGTCGTGCTCGTCGCCGTGACGGTTGGGACGGGCGTGCTTTATTTCGTTCGCCCGCAGTACAACCGCTGACGTGATGACAGAAACGTGCCGCGCCGTCGCGGCGGATTTGCTCCGCATCGGAGCCGTCCTGATCCAACCCGACGACCCGTTTACGTGGGCCTCGGGCATCCAATCGCCCATCTACACCGACAACCGCCTCGCGCTCGGCCACCCCGATGTGCGGCGGCGGCTGCGCGACGCTTTCGCGGCCACGCTGCGCCAGCACGAGATTGCGCCCGACGTCATCGCCGGGACAGCCACGGCGGGCATCCCGCACGCCGCCTGGCTCGCCGACCACCTCGACCTGCCGATGGTCTACGTGCGCTCGAAGCCGAAAGGCCACGGGCGCGGCAACCAGATCGAAGGGCCGCTGCACACGGGCCAGTCGGTCGTCGTCGTCGAAGACCTCGTCTCGACGGGCGGCTCGTCGCTCGACGCCGTCGCGGCACTGCGCGAGGCGGGGGCAGAGGTGCGCGCCGTGCTCGCCATCTTCTCGTACGGGCTGGAACGGGCGCACCGCGCTTTCGCCGACGCGGAGGTACCGCTGCACGTGCTCACCGACCTCGACGCGCTGCTCGGCGTGGCTGTAGAGGAGGGCCGCCTCGACCCGTCGCAGCGCGAGGCCGTCGGGGCCTGGCGCGGCGCGCTCAACAACGCCTCCTGACCCATGCTCCGAGCGCAACTGCTCACCATCGGCGACGAAATCCTCATCGGCCAGATCGTCGATACCAATGCGGCCTGGCTGGGCGAAAAGCTGACGCTGGCGGGCGTGGATGTGGCGCGCACGGTGTCGCTGGGCGATGAGATCGAGGCCATCCAGGCCGAACTCGATGCCGCTTTCGCCTCCGCCGACCTCGTTGTGGCCACCGGCGGCCTCGGGGCCACGCACGACGACGTGACGCGCGCCGCCGTGGCGGAGTATTTCGGCGTTCAACTGCGCGAGGACGCGGAGATCCTGACGCACATCGAGGCGCGCTTTGCCGCCCGCGGTCGCTCGATGCCGCCGCAGAACACGCTGCAGGCGCTGGTGCCGGAAGGCTTCGTGGTGCTGCCCAACGACCGCGGCACGGCCCCCGGCCTGTGGCACACCTTCGAGCGCGACGGGTCGACCAAAACGCTCGCCGTCATGCCCGGCGTGCCGCACGAGATGCGCGAGCTGTTTCAGCGCCAGGTGCTGCCCCGGCTCGTGAACCTGCACGGCCTGCGCGCCATCAAGCACCGCACGCTGCTCACCGCCGGGCTGGGCGAGACGCACATGGCCGAGCGCATCGGCGACCTCGCCGACTGGCTGGGTCCGAGCCTGCGATTGGCATTTCTGCCTTCCACCAACGGCGTGCGCCTCCGCATGACGGCGCTGGGGCCCGACGCGCAGGTAGCCGCCCGCCGCCTCGACACCTTCGAAGCGTTCCTGCGCGGCAAGATCGACCGCCACGTGTACGGTTACGACGACGACACGCTCGAAGGGATGGTGGGAGAATTGCTGGCCCGCCAGAACCTGACGTTGGCGGTGGCCGAGAGCTGCACCGGCGGCCTCATCCTCAACCGCCTCACCAACGTGCCAGGCGCGTCGCGCTACCTGCTGGGCGGCGTCGTGGCCTACTGCAACAACGTCAAGATGCGGGCGCTGGGTGTGCCCGAGGCGTTTCTGGAGCGCGACGGCGCGGTGAGCGAATCCGTGGCCTGCGCGATGGCCGAGGGCGTGCGGAAAAAGCTGGGCGCGGACGTGGGTTTGTCCACGACGGGCATCGCCGGGCCGGGCGGTGGGACGCCCGAGAAACCCGTCGGCCTCGTCTGGATCGGCTTGGCGACGGCAGAAGGCGCGGTGGCGCGGTGCTTTCAGTTTTTCAACGACCGCACGATGAACAAAGAACTCTCTGCCACGGCGGCGCTGGATTTCGTGCGACGGACGCTCTTGGGGTTGTGACCCTTCGACTTCATTCAGGGCATGGAAGGTAGTTCGAGCAGGGAGGCGGGGCAGTGGCCGGGCTCTTTTCGGGTGGACGACACGTATTAGCCCCTCATTCTCCATCCTTGAGCTTCCACCGCCCTTCACCACGGCAACCTCGCCATCCCGAAATCTCCTCAGCGAGGTTACGAGGCGCTCCTGGCAGCATCTATCCACCCGATGCCACGATGTGACAGACGGCTGGCACCCAGCCTCCGCATCTTGGTTCTGCTCTACACTTCAACCCATTCACGAGAGGAATCATGTCCGACAACGGTGCAAAGCAGAAGGCGCTCGACGTAGCGCTCAAGCAAATCGAAAAGTCCTTTGGCAAAGGCTCCATCATGCGGCTCGGCGACGCGCCCGCCGTCTTCATCGACGCCATCCCGACGGGTTCGCTGGCCCTCGACGCCGGGCTCGGCATCGGCGGCATCCCGCGCGGGCGCGTGGTCGAAATCTACGGGCCTGAATCGTCGGGTAAGACGACGCTGGCCACCCACATCATCGCCGAAGCGCAGGCGCTCGGCGGTACGTGCGCCTTTATCGACGCCGAGCACGCCTTCGACGCCAACTACGCCGAGAAGCTGGGCGTGGACCGCGAGAACCTGCTGGTGTCACAGCCGGATACCGGCGAGCAGGCGCTCAACATTTGCGAAACGCTCGTCCGCTCGGGCGCGCTCGACGTGATCGTCGTGGACTCCGTGGCGGCGCTCGTGCCGCAGGCCGAGATCGAGGGCGACATGGGCGCGACGCACGTGGGCTTGCAGGCCCGTTTGATGAGCCAGGCGTTGCGGAAGCTCACCGGCTCCATCAACCGCACCAAAACGGTTGTCGTCTTCATCAACCAGATCCGCGAGAAAGTCGGCGTCGTCTACGGCTCGCCCGAAGTCACGACGGGCGGGCGGGCGCTCAAGTTCTACTCGTCGGTACGCATGGAAATCCGGCGTATCGGCTCGATCAAGGACGGAGCCGAGGTCGTCGGCAACCGCACGCGCGTGAAGGTGGTCAAGAACAAAGTCGCGCCGCCGTTCAAGCAGATCGAGTTCGACATCATCTACGGCGAGGGCATCTCGTGGATGGGTGAAGTGATCGACATCGGCGTCGAGAACAACATCATCACCAAGAGCGGGTCCTGGTACTCGTACGGCGACATCAAGATCGGGCAGGGGCGCGACGCCGTGAAACAGTTCCTGCGCGACAACATCGAGTTGCGCGACGAGATCAAGCAGCGTGTGAAGGTCGCCATTGGAGCCGTCCCGGCACCGGCGAGCGACGATGTGGAGGAGGATGGCGTGCTCGACGAATCGTACTGAGACGCGCGTTTTTAAGCCCCGGAGGTTTTTGGCCTCCGGGGCTTTTCGTATGCAGGCGCCACGCCTTCGTATCGCCATCGAAGCGGAAGAAGGAATCGGAGTATCCGTTCGTTGAGTTTCCCCTGCACTCTTTCGAGTATTTCTGTGAAGTCGGGACACGCGGTGGCGCAAGCCTCCATAGTGAAACCGGACGCTGCATGGGTTCCTGTGGTAACTCCTTTTCCGCCCTCGTGGGGATGAAGAACAGGAAAGTGCACGGGTAATTTGGCGATCTGGGATGCAGTACACTTTGAGATCTGAAAAGCTCTGGCTCCTGCTGATCCTCGCGATGCCCGGCGTGGCGGCGGGACAGGAGCCGGGTGCCTCGCTCGACGCGCGCCTGCTCCGGTCGATCTATGCGTGGGATGCGCCTGCTGTGACGGCACCGCTGCGCTTCGTAAACGCGACAGCGTACCCGGCTTTCGCCCTTGCGCCGCTCGGCGCGTACGCCACCGAAGGCGACTACGCGCCCGCCCTCCGGATGGCAACCGCAGAGGGCGGGGCGGCCCTTCTGGCCTTCGGACTCAAACGCCTCGTCCGCCGTGCGCGTCCATACGCCCGCGAGCCCGGCATCACGCTCCGCACCGACGCCGTCGATGCCGCTGTGCTCGCCCACGACGATTTCTCGATGCCGTCGGGCCACGCCACGCTGGCCTTCGCCGTCGCCGCCTCGTGGTCGATGGAGCGCCCGCAGTGGTACGTGATCGTACCGGCGTACGGCTGGGCAACGCTCGTCGGTGTCAGCCGCGTGTGGCACGGCGCGCACTACCCGAGCGACGTGCTCGCGGGCGCAGCGCTCGGCACGGGCGCGGCCTTGCTCGTGCAGGTGCTGTGGCCGTCAGATGGGCAACAGGATCCGATGGAAGGCCCGATGCCTGTTTCGCTGACGCTCTGGTTTTGAACGCAGTGGAAGCCATGCGGCACGCAACATCCAATTTATGCCACAAATGAAATCCATTTCTGCGCTCGTGAGCCTCTACGCCGTCGTGTTGCTGATGGCGGGGGTGGGGTTGCTTTTTGCACCCGAGGCGTTTTCCCCCATTGCGGAAGGGACCGCCTCGCAGCCGCTTGTGCTGGCCCAACTCATCGGCGCGGCGTTGCTGGGTTTTGGGACAGCGAGTTGGACCGCCCGGAAAACTATCCTCGGGGGTATTTACGGGCGGGCGGTTGTCGTAGGCAACCAGATGTTCGCGTTTGTCGGGGCGCTCGTGTTGCTCAAGAGCGTGCCAGCTACGCCTACGCCCGCTTTCTGGGGACTGCTGCTGGTGCTCGCGCTCGGCGCAGCGCTGTATAGCGTGCTGCTCTTTCGATCTCCCAAGATGCCGCGTGGTTCTAAAACGGACTAATCTCTCTATCCCTCGTCGATAAAACGGCGCTCGATGAGGCCGTAGGCGTCGATTCGGCGGTCACGTAGGAAGGGCCACTGCGTGCGCTGTGTGTCGAGCGCGCCGAGGTCGAGTTCGGCGACGAGGACTTCTTCCTGATCTTCCGAAGCGCGGGCGATGATCTGGCCGTCGGGGGCGACGATAAACGAGCGGCCCCAGAACACGATGCCGTCGTCGCCGTCCTCGGGCGTGCCCGGCGTGGGCTCGAAGCCGATCCGGTTGACGGCGCAGACGTAGCAGCCGTTCGCCACGGCGTGGCTCTTCTGGATCGTCTCCCACATGGCCTGCTGCGCTGCGCCCTGTTCCGTGCCCCGGTCCTCGGGTATCCAGCCGATGGCGGTGGGGTAGAACAGGATCGACGCGCCGCGTAGGGCGGTCAGCCGCGCGGCCTCGGGGTACCACTGATCCCAGCAGACGAGTGTGCCGATGCGCGCCTTCGGGGTGTCGAAGGCCATGAACCCGAGGTCGCCGGGCGCGAAGTAGAACTTCTCGTAGAACAGCGGATCGTCCGGGATGTGCATTTTGCGGTACTTGCCCGCATAGCCCGTGTCGGGCCGGATGACGGCGGCGGTGTTGTGGTAGAGTCCCTCGGCGCGCTTTTCGAACAGCGACGCGATGATCGTCACGCCGCGCTCGCGGGCGACGGGCTCCAGCGCCTGCGTCGTGGGACCGGGGATGGCTTCGGCGAGACCAAACTGCGCGTGGTCTTCGGTTTTGCAGAAATAGCGCGACCGAAAAAGCTCAGGCAGACACACCACGTCGGCGTTCTGGTCGGCGGCCTGGTGGACGAAATCAATGGCGCGTTCGAGGTTCTGCTCCGGGTCGTCGCTGCACGCCATCTGGACGAAGCCGACGCGGACGGTTTTGGATGGACTGCTCATGCCGTCTGAAGGGTAAAACGCTGGAGGAAATGGTAGAGGAGACTGTCCACCTCGGTGGTGTCGGCGAGATGCGCGAGCACGGCGTCGAAGGCCGCGTCGTCGCCGCTTTCGGGGTAGAGATGGCGGTACACGACGAGGCGCTCGCGCTCGCGGCGGGCGTCGAGTTCGGAGTGAAATTGCGTGCCGTAGACGGGCCTGCCGTCGACGCGGAACGCCTGGTGTGGCTGCGTGGCGCTGTGGGCGAGCGACGTGCAGGTTTTGGGCAGCGTCAGCACGCGGTCGTGGTGGCCCTGGTTGGCGCGGAAGCGCGCCGGGAACGACGCGAACAGCGGATCATGCCGTCCGGCGTCGTTGAGTTCGACGTCGAAGCAGCCCAGTTCGGCGCGCTCGGCATCGTGGATGACGGTGCCGCCCATCGCGCGGGCGATGAGCTGGTGGCCCCAGCAGCTTCCGAACATCGGCACATCCCGGTCGATGGCGTCGCGCACGAAAGTGAGCACGCCGGGCATCCACGGGTAGTCGAGTGGGACGGAGTACGCGCCCGAGCCGCCGATGAAAACAGCGTCGATGTCGGCCAGCAGGCCCACCCCCAAGCCATCGCGCAGCGCGCTGACGGGGCGGATCTGGCCGGGATGGAGACGGGCGCGCTCGGCGAAGCACTCCACCTCCTGCTTCTCGACCCACGCCTCGTCGCGGGCCTGAACGAGCAGGACGGTGAGATCTTCGAGGTCGGACTTCATCGAGCGGAGGCAAGAGGCGGGAGGCGCGGTACTCAGGCCGTCGGGCCGAGGATTCCCGCGAACGGGCGTGTACGCCAAAGACGGGGTGAAGCCCGTGCCGCCGTCAGGCGGTGCCGTCGCGCGGCGGGGCGTTCAGCACATCGGGGAAATGCGTGCGGAGCAGGTAATACAACCGGTGCAAGGGCAGCCCCACGACGGTGTAGTAATCACCCTCGATGCGGCGGATAAAAGCCGCGCCATAATCGTCCTGGATGCCGTAGGCTCCGGCCTTGTCGAGCGGCGAGCCGGTGGCGACGTACGCGGCGATCTCGTCGTCGGAAAGCTCGGCAACGAACACGTCGGTTTCTTCGTGGGCGACGATCCGCCGGGAGGAGGCGAGGTGGACGAGGGCGAGGCCGGTAAAAACCGTGTGCGTCTCGCCCGAAAGGCGGCGCAGCATCGCCCGCGCCTCGTCCGCGTCGGCGGGTTTGCCCAGCACCTCGCCCCGTAGCACGACGATGGTGTCGGCCCCGAGGACGAGCCTGTGGGGACGCGTTTTCGCCACGGCGATGGCTTTTTCCGCCGCCAGGTGCTCTACGAGTGCGCTCGGCTCAATGCCCGGTGGCGCGGTCTCGTCGATGCCGGCGGGGACGACGTCGAAGGCGAGGCCAAGCTGGCGCAGGAGCACCTGGCGGCGCGGCGAGGCGGAGGCGAGCACGAGGGGAGCAGCAGTGGGCATACGGCGAAGGGGAGAGGCAAAAACAGGAAGCCCAAACATAGGAAGGACATCCACGCGATCCGCGTGTCCTGCCGGGGCGACGCCCTCTCTCTGTCCCTCCCCATCCATGCAGAAGCACGGCTGTGCCAGCCTTCTGCGGCCATGAGCGACAAATGACAAAGGACGAGTGCCCAATGACGAACGACCCACCTGCCCCCGCGTCGTACCTTTACGCGCTGGTAACGCGCTGTCCTCTCACGAACCACCCTCGATGATCGTCCTCACCATCTGCAACCACAAAGGCGGAACAGGCAAGACCACCACGGCCCTCAACGTGGCCGCCGCACTGGGCCTGAGCGGCCGGCGCACGCTGCTCATCGACCTCGACCCGCAGGGCTTTCTCTCGCGCACCGTGGGCGTGGAGGAGCCGGCCCCCGAAGCGTCGTCGATGGCGCTGTTCGACCTCGGGCGCAGTTTGCCGGACGTGCCCGTCGTGCAGATGAACGGCTTCGACCTCTTGCCCGCGTCGTACAAGCTGACGCACCTCATGCGCCAGCTCAACAAGCCCACGGATGTGCTCTACGTCCGCGAGGCGCTCACGACGGTGCCCGAGTACGACGTGGTGCTCTTCGACACGGCGGCGGCGGTGACGGTCTTCAGCCTCAATGCGCTCGTCGCCAGCCGCTTCTGCCTCGTCCCCGTCACGCCCGAGCACCAGCCTGTGCTGGGTGCGGAGCAGACGTTCCAGACCGTCCGCCTCGTCCAGTCGAAGCTCAACCCGGACCTCACCGACCCGCTGTTCCTCTTCACGCAGGTGGATGCCCGCAAGGCCAGCCACGCGGCGTACCGCAAAACGCTGCGGCATTTCTACGGCCCCTGCGTCATGCGGAGCGTTATCCGCACGTCCACGTCACTCTCGAACCACTACCCGACGGGCACGACGGTTTTCGACCACGACCCGTACGCGCGTGGCGCGCGCGACTACGCGAACGCGGTGGACGAACTGACGGGCATCATGGCCAAAGGCGGGCTGCGGACGCAGATTCCGGGGCGCGACCCGTCCGAGCACGCACAGCTTGCCACCGCCGTCGCTCACGCTTCCTGACGCCATGCGCCGACGCCCTCCTTCGCGCCTGCGCCTCCTCGTCGTGCTCGTGGGGACGCTGGCATTGCTGGCCGCACTACTCGCCGCGGGCGGCACACGCATCACCGGGCAGCCTCCGCTGGCGGCGTTGCTCGACCCGGTGGACGGCCTGTACCGCCACGCCCGCCACACTGACCGCTCCGGCGAGGCCGGTTTCGCGCTGGCGGGGCTGGATGGAACGGTCGAGGTCGTGCGCGACGAACGCGGCGTGCCGCACATCTACGCGCAGTCCGACCGCGACGCCATCCGCGCCTTCGGCTACGTGACGGCGCAGGACCGGCTGTTTCAGATGGATTTCATTCCCCGTGTGGCGTCGGGGCGGCTGTCAGAGGCCGTGGGCGAGGCCGCGCTCGACTACGACCGCTCGCTCCGCGAAACCGGCATGGACTGGGGCGCGCGGCGCAACCTGGCGCGCATCGAAGAGGAGGGAGGCGTCGCACTCGACGTGCTGACGTGGTACGCCGAAGGCGTCAACGCCTACCTCGACGCGCTCGCCCCGAACGACCTGCCGCTCGAATTCCAGCTTCTCGGCTACACGCCGGATCGGTGGTCGCCGCTGCAGACGCTGCGGATGCTCCAGTACATGGCCCACAACCTGTCGTACGACGAGCGCGAGCCTGAACTGAGCGCCGTCCGCGCGAAGATGGACGCAGCCAGCTTCGACAGGCTCTTCCCCGAGCACTCGCCTCTCGTCGTGCCCATCGTGCCCACGCCTGGCGGCGGCGCGGCGCCCGACCGGCGCGTCGAGCCGTACCCCGCCGACACGCTTGCCCGGAAGTTGACGGGGCTGGCCGAAGGATTTATCCCCGGCAAAGGCTCCAACAACTGGGCCGTCGCCGGGGCGCGGTCGGCCACAGGGATGCCAATTCTGGCCGGCGACATGCACCTGCAACTCACGTTGCCCGCCATCTGGTACGAGGCGCACCTCGTCACGCCGACGATGAACAGCTACGGCGTGGCCGTGCCCGGCGCGCCGCTGCCTGTCGAGGCCTTCAACGACCACCTCGGCTGGACCTTCACCAACACGGGCGCGGATCAGATCGACCACTACGCGCTGACCGTCAACCCTGCCGGGACGCAGTATCTCTATGACGGGCTGTGGCACGACTTCGTGACGACGCAGATACGATGAACGTGCTCGGCGGCGCGGCGCGCATCGACACGCTGCGCTACACGCACTTCGGGCCGGTGCAGCGCGTCGGCGACCGCTGGATCGCCATCCGGTGGACGGCCCACGAGCCGAGCCGCACGCTCGAAGCGCTCTGGGGCATGAACCACGCGACGACGTACGCCGCCTTCGAGGAGGCGCTGCGTTCGTGGGACACGCCCATGCAGAACATTTTATACGCCGGAAGGGATGGGCGCATCGCCATCCGCTCGACGGGCCACCTGCCCGTGCGCGCCGACAGCAGCGGCGTGGGCGTGCGCGACGGTTCTACGAGCCGCACGCGCTGGATCGGGCGCGTGCCCTTCGAGCAGCTTCCGCACGCCATCGACCCGGCCCAGGGCTTCCTGAGTTCGACCAACCAGGACCCCGCCGACGCCGCGTACCCGTATTACCTCGGGCGCGACTGGTACAGCAACCTGCGCTCGCTCCGCATCGACACGCTGCTGCGCGGCAAAAGTCGGCACACCGTCGAGGACTTGATCGCGTACCAGTCTGACGTGCGGGCGATGCATCAGGTGCTGCTCGCGCCCTTGCTCGACACGCTGCAAAACCTCCCGCCCCGCGCCGACACGCTCCGCCGGATGCTGGTGGCGTGGGACGGCGACACCGACACAGGCCGCCCCGAGCCCACCGTGCTGTACTTCTTCGTCCGCGCCCTCGACGCCGTCACGTGGGACGAGTCCGTTTTCCGCATCCGTGAGCCTTCCGTGACGCCGCACCTCGTGCTGCTGCGCGACGATCCCGGCAGCAAATGGCTCGACCGCCCGGGTACGCCCGAGGTCGAGCGCGCCGCCGACCTCCTGCGCGTCGCCCTCGCCCAGACCGCCGACACGCTCGACGCGCGCTACGGCTGGAATCCCGAGGCGTGGCGCTGGGGTGATCACCACGGCGTGATTTTCCGCCACCTCACGCAGAGCGACGCGCTTACAGCGCTGTGGCGCGGACCGTTCGAGTACCCCGGCTTTTCCGAAACGCTCTCGCCCGCGTCGGGCCTCCGCACGACCCACAGCGCGTCGTGGCGCGTGGTCGTGGACTTCTCGAAAACGCCCGTCGAGGCCTTCGGCGTGTATCCGGGCGGGCAGAGCGGCGATCCGTTCTCGAAGTTCTACGACCTGCACCTCGACCGTTTTCTGCGCTTCGAGCCCTACGCGCTCTACCGTCCGCCGTCCGCCGACGCCATTCCCGCCGACCGCGTGACGCACCGCCTGCACCTGACCCCCGCCGACCGCCGATGAGCACGCCGCAACAACCGTTCTTCTCGTCGCGTCTCGGGCTGATCCTCAGCGCGCTTGGCATCGCCGTGGGCACGGGCAACATCTGGCGCTTTCCGCGCATCGTCGCCAACAACGCCGGGGACGACGGCGGCGGCGCGTTCATCGTGGCGTGGATCGTCTTTCTCGTCACCTGGTCGATTCCGCTCATCATCGTCGAATACGCGATGGGGCGGGCCACGCGCAAAGGCCCCGTCGCCGCCTTCGGGATGATGGGCGGGCGTGGCAGAGGCTGGATGGGCGCGTTCGTGGCGTTTGTGGCGACGGCGGTGATGTTCTACTACAGCGTCGTCACGGGCTGGTGTTTCTACTACCTCGCGGCGATGACGACGGGAGATCTGCCCGTCACGCTCGACACGTCGATGGCCGTGTGGAACGGCTACCAGGCGAGCAGCTGGCCGGTCTTCACGCACGCGCTCGCCATGCTCATCGGCGGCGCGCTCGTCTTCAAGGGCGTCCGCTCCATCGAGAAAGCCAACACGTTTCTCGTGCCCACGCTGCTCGTCATCGTGCTCGTGTGCGTCCTCCGCGCCGTCACGCTGCCGGGCGCGGGCGCGGGCATCGCGTACCTGTTCACGCCCGACTGGGCCACACTCGCCGAACCGCGCGTGTGGCTCGAAGCGCTGACGCAGAACGCCTGGGACACGGGCGCGGGCTGGGGCCTCATCCTGGCCTACGCCACCTACATGCGCCGCGAGGACTCGGTCGTCAAAAACGCCCTCATCACCGGCATCGGCAACAACACGGTGTCGCTGCTCGCTGCGACGATGATCTTTGCGACGGTCTTCTCGACGCTCGGGGCGACGATGAGCCAGACCGACGTGCTCGGTGTCATGCGTTCGTCCGGCCCCGCCTCGACGGGCCTCACGTTCGTCTGGATGCCGCAGCTTTTCGCGCAGATGCCGTTCGGCAAAACGTTCGCCGTTCTGTTCTTCCTCGGCCTGTCGTTCGCCGCGCTGTCGTCCCTCTTGTCGATGATCGAACTCGCCTCGCGTGTGCTCGTGGATCTCAAAATCCCGCGCTCGCGCGCCGTCGTGGGCGTCGCCGTGGCGGGGTTCCTGTTCGGCATTCCGTCGGCCATCAACCTCAACATGCTCGGCAATCAGGATTTCGTGTGGGGCGTGGCGCTGATGATTTCCGGGGCGTTCTTCGCGCTCGTCGTCCGTCAGTACGGCGCGCGGCGTTTCCGCGAAGCGCACGTCGAGTCGCCCGGCGACCTGCGGCCCGGAAAGCTCTGGGACGTGCTCATCGCGTACGTCGTGCCCGTACAGGCCCTCGTGCTGCTCGTCTGGTGGATGTTTCTGGCGACGACGGCCGACTTCACCTCGGCGTGGTACGATCCCTTCGAGCCGTACAGCCTGATGTCGTGCCTCGTGCAGTGGGGCGTGGTGATGGTCCTTTTCCTGCTCCTCAACCGCTGGCTGATGCAGCGCAGCCTCGGTCCCGAAACCCGATAAGCCATGATGCACCTACGCAACGTAAACCGACCCCTTGAGGAGGCTCCCGCGAAGCGGGTGGGGTTGAAAGACCAGGCGAACAGATCGTGGAAGCATCCACTTCTTTTCGCTTTCGGCCTGCTCGTCGTCGCATCCGCCACCGCGCAGCCGCTCGCCGATCTCCGTACCCGTCCCGAGCGCACGGACTACGTCGAAACCTCGCGCTATGCCGATGTGATGGCGTTCGTCGAAGCCGTCACCGATGCGTCGCCGCGTCTGCACTTGACGCGCTACGGCTACACCATCGAGGGCCGGGAGATGCCGCTCGTCGTCGCGGGAGACGTGGCGGATGCCTCGCCCGAGGCCATCCGCGCCACCGGCAAGCTGCGCGTGCTCGTGCAAGGCAACATCCACGCGGGCGAGGTAGAGGGGAAGGAGGCCGTGCTGGAAATCCTCCGGTCGATCGCACAGGGCGAACACGCCGACTGGTTCGACGATCTCGTCATCCTGTTCACGCCCATCTACAACGCCGATGGCAACGAGCGCGTCAATCTCTACAACCGGCCCTACCAGCACGGCCCGACCGGCGGAATGGGGCAGCGGCCCAACGCGCAGGGCTTCGACCTCAACCGCGACCACATGAAGCTGGCGAGCTCCGAGGCGCGCAACTTCGCCCGGCTGCTCACCGACTACGACCCGCAGGTGACGCTCGATCTCCACACGTCCGACGGTTCGTTCCACGGCTACCACCTCACGTACTCGCCGCCCCTCAACCCCGACACCGACCCCGCCATCGTCGCCTTTCTGCGCGGCGAATTGCTCCCCGCCGTCGCCCGGACGATGCGCGCCGACGGCGGGTGGGAGTCGTACCACTACGGCAACTTCGACGGCTTCGAGCAGCGCCCGAAAGCCGATTCGCCGGGATGGTACACCTTCGACCACCGGCCCCGCTTCAACAACAGCTACGTGGGCCTGCGGAACCGCGTCGCCATCCTCAGCGAGGCGTATGCGTACATCACCTTCGAGGACCGCATCGCCGTCACGCGTGCGTTCGTCGAGGAGATCCTGACGTACGCCGCCGACCATACCGACGAGATCGTCGCGCTCACCCGGGCTGCCGACGCCCGCTCCATCGTCGGCACGCCGATGGCCGTCAGGAGCACGTTTGCGCCGCCGGACACGACGACGATTCTCGTGGGCGACGTGACGAGGGAGCGCAACCCGTTCTCGGGCGCGCCCATGTTCCTCCGCACCGACGACGTAACGCCCCGCGCGATGCTGGACTTCACGACGTTCGCCGCGAGCGAAACCACCGTCGCGCCCGCCGCCTACCTCATTCCCGAAAGCGAAACCCGCGTGCTCGAAAACCTGGCCTTCCACGGCATCCAGACCACGCCCGCGCAAGTGGGAGATCAGCGCGTCGAGGTCTTCGCCATCGACTCGGTGCGCGTCTCGCCGCGCGCGTTTCAGGGCGTCAACGAGCAGGAAGTTTTCGGCTCGTACCGCGCGGAGGAGCGCGCCATCCCCGAGAACACCCTCCGCGTGGACGTGGCTGGCCCGCTCGCGCGCCTGATCGTCTACCTCCTCGAACCGCGGTCCGACGACGGACTGGTGGACTGGGGCTTTTTCGGGGATACGCTGAAAGCAGGCGGCACCTACCCGATCTGGAGAGTCCCGCAACGGGGAAACTGAGGGCACCGGGGTGGGTTGCGGAGCAAGAATCCCCGTTTCTTGCCCATGCGTTTTCTCGTCCTCTCGCTGCTCGTGCTCGCCGCCTGCCGCGCCGAACCCGAAGCCACCGACGCCGCACTTCCGCCCGTCGCGGATGCCGTGGAGTCGGATGCCGGGCAGACCGTTAACCCGCCGTCTGCCGCCACGGACATCGAGTTGCGGCACGCGACCTCCAGCGAGGTGCTCGAGTACGTCGCCGACTCCCCGGCGAAGGTCAAAATCGTCAACTTCTGGGCGACGTGGTGCGTGCCGTGCCGCGAGGAATTCCCTCACCTCGTCCGCTTGCAGCGCGAGATGCGCGATCAGGGCGTCGAGGTGGTGTTCGTCTCCGCCGATTTCCTCGACCAGGAGCCCGACGCGCTGCTGTTTCTGCAAGAGCAGGGCGCGCGCGGCGTCTCGTTTCTCAAAGACGAGAAAGACGACGATTTCATCGCCGCCTTCGACGACGGCTGGATGGGGGAGCTGCCTACCACCATCGTCTATGGCCCCGACGATGCCAAAGCCGCCGTCATCAAAAGCACGGTCACGTACGAGGGCCTGCGGCAGCGCGTTTTAACCCTTCTCAACTCCTCTTCGTCATGAAGTCAGCCTTACTCCTCTTCGCTCTCGTCATGCTTCCGGTCGCCGTGCAGGCGCAGGAGCTTCCCCTCGGCAGCCCGCTGCCGCTCGCCGATCAGACCTTCTCCGCCGCCGACGGCTCGTCCGCCACGATGACTTCGCTCGCGGGCGAAAAAGGCCTCGTCGTCGTCTTCTGGGCCAACAAGTGCGCCTGGGTGGACCGCTACGAAGCGCGCCTGCTCGACCTCGCCAGGGCCTACGGGGCGAAGGGCTACCGCTTCGCCCTCGTCAACTCGTACGGTCCGGGCGCGGCGGCGGAAAGCGCAGACGCCTCGAAGGCACGCTACGCCGAGAAAAAATGGACGCTGCCCTACATCCTCGACAGCGACGCCGCGTTTGCGAAAGCCCTCGGCGCAAAGCGCGCCCCGCAGGTCTTCGTCTTCGACGGAAACCGTTCGCTCGCCTACGTCGGGGCCATCGACGACAAGCCCTCCGACGCTGCCTCGGTGTCGAGCCACTTTCTGCGCGACGCCCTCGACGCCGGAGCCGCGGGCAACGCGCCTGCCACCCCGCGCAGCGAGGCGCTGGGCTGCCTCATCTCGTACTGACGGCATGGACGCCGAGCGGCTGCGGGCCACCGCCGAGGCATGGACGGATGACGCGCACCCCGACCGGGACGCCGCCGCTGCCGCGTTCGAGGCGACGGGCCTGTTTACCGAAGCGCAGATCGCTTTCGCCCTCAACGAGCAGATGACGGCGCTGGCCGGGTTCGACGTGGAGGAGAACATGGGCGAGCGCGCCGAAACGGTGCGTCTCGTCTCGGAAGACCACCAGCCGCTCTGTGGGCTGGCCGAAACCATCGCCCTCGCTGCCGAAGGCTGGCGCGTCGAACTCCCGGACGATCCGCTGTTCGACCTGACGCGAGCCTTCCTGGATAGCGCCGACGTGTCCCTGCTGCCGGCCCGTGGCGAAGCGCGTCGCGTGTTCACGGCCTTCGACCCTGACGCGCCCCGCGACGTTTTCCATCCGCTGCCCGTCGCCGTGCTCGACGGCAAGGAGAACGCCGACACGCGCGAAGACCTCGCCGAAGACCTGCTGCTCTACGAAGGTGCATCGGCCCGGTGCGTGCGCGTGGTCTTTGCCCCTCAACGCCTCTCGCCCGACGCTTACCTCGCGGCGTGCGCCGAATTCCGCGGCCGCTTCCCCGCCTCGCACGCGCTGCGCGCCTCGGTGCGGATGATGGCCGCTTTCGCCCGCAAGGCCCGCCTGCCCCTCGCCGAACTCGACGACGACTCGCTCCTCGTTACACGCGGCGCGCCCGAGGCGCAGCGTCCGGGCCACGTCCGCTGGGTCGAATACGCGGACATCCGCGAGGTCGAGGGGTTCTGCGCCTCGCTGCCTGCACGCGTCTACGCCCGGCGTGGGTTCAGTCCGTTTCCCGGCATCCGGCGCACCGGGCAGGCGCACCGGCCCGGCGTGGCGCGGTTCACAGATGCCGTGGCGGCGGTGCGAGCGTGGGGAGAGACCTGAAGAAACTCAGGCCGGGAAATAGGCTTCGAGCGCCTCCTCGACGGCCGGGACGAGCGTGTTCCACGAAGCCCCTGCCTCCCGCGTGACGGTGATGAAGTCCGGCAGCGCGAAAAAGCCCGCGACGCCCGGCACGCTGAAGATGGCCGCCGCTAGCGGGTGCTCCGCCGCCTGTTCGATACGGGTGCAGGAGAGCATTCCCGTTTCCAAGAAACGCTCGCCGTCGGAGCGGGTGAACTTGAGGCTGTTGGGGTTGGGGGTGGGCTGCGCGGCGAAACGGGACATGACTGGCGGAAAGGGATCGAGGCTGTAATAAATGTGTAGTGCCCGCCCTGCACAGCGACCCGAAGGGTTTGTTTCCGGTAGTATGGGGCGCTCATCCTCACCACCTATGTCTGACCAGAAAACGCTGCCGCCACCGCCCCCACGGGCGGTAGGGCCCTCCGTTCCGCTCATCCCGCAGTTGCCCCCCCACGGCACTTCCGTAGACCGCATCGGGCAGCAGACGCGCGGTCTCGTTGACGACGTCAAGGAGTGGGTCGATCTCCGCATCCGGTTGCTCCAGACCGAGATCCACGACCAGCTGCGCGGCAAAGCCAACGAATGGATCTTCCGCCTCATCCCCAAAATCATTCCCGTCGTGATGGGCGGCATGGGCGGCTTCTTTCTGCTGCTGTCGCTGGCCTTTTTCATCGGGTGGTGGCTGGGCCACCCCGCGTGGGGCTTCCTCGTCGTTGGAGGCGTCATGACCGCCATCGGCGGGGGCTACTACTGGTGGTACCAAAGGGAGAGCCCCCTCAACCCCGACAGCCCGCATCACCCCGAGAACCGAGACCACGAATCCTCCCATGGCTGACATTATCCACCGCACCCCCGCGGAGCACGAGGCGCCGCTCGCGCCCGACCTCAAGACGCCCGAAACCACGGCGGCGCAGGAATACGAAGACCTCATCGCACAGCAGCCGCCTCCCACGAGTGCCAAGCAGAAAGAGCGGCAGCAGGAGGCACGCGACAAGGCCAAGCCGACGGCGAACGAGCTGCGCGCCGCGCTCGACGCGCGGACCGAGCAGATCGGGCGGCGCGTCGAGGCCATCCAGGACGAAGTGGCGCGCGTGCCGGGCGAGGTGCGCGACGCCATCAAGCAGAACCCGCTCGTCAGCCTCGGCGGCTCGCTCGCGGGCGGGCTGCTCGTCGGACTGCTCATCGGCGGCATCGGAAAACGCAAGTCGCGCATCCCGGCGGCGCACCAGTCGCTCGTCGCCGAATACCTCGACGCCCTCGGCGACGACGTCAAGCACGCCATCAAAAAAGGCGAAGACGTGGGCAAAGCCATCAAACGAACCGTCGGCAAGCACACGCCGCTCGTCATCGTGGCGGGGGGCGACGACGGGATCGTGAAGTCCAAAAATCACTACCTGCGTGCGGGCCTCGATATGGCCTTCAAGACGATGCTCGGCTTCGGCGTCAAGATGGCGCTCGACAAGGTGCTGCTCGTCTCGGGCCTCGCCGACGAAGACCCGGCCATCGACCGGGCCACGGAGGGATCGGGGACGCTGGAAGTCGCCGCCGCTCGCTCAACGGAGTGAGCGTGCGCGGGCAGTCTTCGCGTGATATCCCGACACACGCGGCTCGGCAGCGCGGTCTTTTTTGTAATTTCCGGTAACGACATCACTTTGAGGCCTACCGCTGTGCGGGGGCCTCACTCTTTTAGTCTGTTCTCGGATATGCAGCTTATTCTCTTCGGCCCTCCTGGCATCGGAAAGGGCACTCAGTCGGCCCTGTTGACGGAGCGGCTCGGCCTCACTCACGTCTCGACGGGCGATATGCTGCGTACGGCCATGCGTGCCGGGACGCCGATGGGGCTGGAGGCCAAAAAGTATATCGAGGCGGGCAAGCTCGTGCCGGGCGAAGTCGTCCGCGCGCTGGCCGAAGACCGGTTGCGTGACCTCGAGTTGCGCGATTACGTGCTCGACGGCTACCCGCGCACCGTCGAGCAGGCGCGGTGGCTCATCGAATTCCTCGAGCGCGAGGGCGGGCGGCTCGACGCCGTCATCTCGCTCCACGGGCCGGACGCCACCATCATCGAGCGGCTGTCGCGGCGGCGCATCAACAAGGCGACGGGGGAGAGCTACCATCTCGATTTCAACCCGCCGCCGCCCGAGGTCGACCCCGCCGTCGTCGTTCAGCGCATCGACGATCAGCCCGAGGCCATCCAGAAGCGGCTGGAGGTGTATCGCGCCGAGACGCAGCCCGTCGAAGCCTACTTCCAGTCGCTCGGGCAGCACTTCGAGGTCGATGGCGTGGGCGACATCGAGGAGGTCTACGGCCGCATCGTGCGGCTCCTGCGGGAGGCCGTGCCCACCTTCAGCGCCGCGTAGGCGTATGGAAACCTTGACTCCGCCCGACGCACTCGTCGGCGATTTGCGCGTGCAGGTGGAGGCGGGGCTGGCGGCGCTTTTTCCACAGGCCGCGCCCGCCGCGCTCTACGAACCCGCGCGCTACGTGCTCGCCGGGGGCGGCAAGCGCCTGCGCCCGGTGCTGCTGCTGCTCGCCGCCCGCGCCTGCGGAGCTTCTACCGCCGACGCGCTACCCGCTGCCCTGGCCGTCGAGGTGTTCCACAACTTCACCCTCGTCCACGACGACATCATGGACGGGGCCGACACGCGCCGCGCCCGCCCGACGGTGCATCGCAGGTGGAACGAGCCCGTCGCCATCCTCAGCGGCGACCTGATGCTCGGTGAGGCCTACCGCCTGCTCGCGCAGACCCCACGCGGCGACCTGCGCGGCCTGCTCGCCTGCTTCTCGACGATGGTGGAAAAGCTGTGCGAGGGGCAGACGCTCGACATGGACTTCGAGACGCGCGCGGACGTGTCGGTGGAGGCCTACCAGGACATGATCGCCCGCAAGACCGGCGCGCTCGTCGAAGCCTGCCTCGAACTCGGGGGGCGCATCGGCGGCGCGGACGGCGAGACGCTGGAGGCGTTGCGCTCCATCGGCTACCACATCGGGCAGGCGTTTCAGATGCAGGACGACCTGCTCGACCTCGTCGCCGACGACGCCGCGTGGGGCAAGCCCATCGGCGGTGACCTCGTCGAGGGCAAGAAGACGTTTCTGCTGCTGCGCGCTATCGAGCGGGCCACAGGCAGGAGAAGGCGTGGTTCGAGAAGATCGTCGCCGAGAAAGGGCTGCCGCCCGCCGACCTCCACGAGGCGCGCCGCCGCATGGAAACCCTGGGCGTGCTCGACGAGGCCCGGCACGAGATCCTGACGCACACCGACAGCGCGCTCGCGGGCCTGCGCGTGCTGCCCGACACCCCGGCGCGAGCGGCGCTGCTGCACGTCGTCGCCCGCATGGCGCGCCGTGGGCGCTGACCGTACTTTGGCATTCCATCCTTCGTCTCCACGTCTCCGTCCATGATCACGCGCGAAGTCACCGTACGCAACCGTGCTGGGGTACACACCCGCCCGGCCTCGATGATCGTCCGCACAGCGGCGCGCTTCAAGTCGGAGTTTTACATCCAGAAAGACGGCTACGAAATCAACGGCAAGAGCATCATCGGCGTGATGACCCTCGCCGCCGACCAGGGCTCTACGCTGACGCTCGTGTTCGAAGGCAAAGACGAGGAGGAGGCGGCAGAAGCCATGGAAACCTTGTTCGAGCAGGGTTTTGGCGAAGTGCTGTAGCATCCATTAAACCACGCAGGGGATGACGCAAGGCGAATGGGACGAGGTAGCACCGCCACCCGGTGAGGTGGGGGCCACCGAACAGGTACTGCGCGGCATTGCTGTGTCGCCGGGCTTTGCCGTGGCACCGGCATACGCCTACTCGCGCCCCGAACTCAAAGCCTCGACGCACGAAGTCGCCGACGGGGAGCAGGAGGCCGAGGTCGAGCGATTCAAGCAGGCCGTGCTCAAAGCCGAGCGCGACCTCCGCAAGATCGCCGCGCTGGCCCGCGACAAGATGGGCGAGGAGAGCGCCGCCGTCTTCGATGCCCACCTGCTGATGCTGCGCGACCCGTCGCTCTACGACGCCGTGATCGAGCAGATCAGAGCCGACGGCATGAACGCCGAAGGGTGTGTCCACGCCGTGCTGGACGGGCACCGGCAGGTGCTGCGCGCCTCCGAGAGCGCCCACCTGCGCGCCCGCGCCGACGACCTCGTCGACCTCGAACAGCGGCTGCTCGTCCACCTGCGCCATGGCAAGCTGCTCTCGAGCGTGGACGCGGGCAGCATCGTCGTCTCGGCCAACCTGTCCGCCGCCGACGTGGTGCTCTTCGCCCGTCGCGGCGTCAAGGGCATCGTGACGGCCTACGGCGGCCCCACCTCACACGTGTCCATCATGGCGCGGGCGCTCGGGCTGCCCGCGGTCGTCGGCGCGCGTGGCGTACTCGATGCCGTGCAGCACGGCGACACCGTCGTGCTCGATGGCGTGCGGGGCGTGCTCACGGTGCGTCCCACGGCGGCGACGATGGCGTTCTATCAGCAGCGCCGGGCGCGCTACGAGAAGCTCGTCACAGAGCAACTCAAAGTGGTGCCGCTGCCGCCCGAGACGCGCGACGGCCACCGCGTGACGCTGCGCGCCAACCTCGAATTCGAGGAAGAACTGGACCTGCTGCACACCTACGGAGCCGAGGGCATCGGGCTGTTCCGCACCGAGATTCTCGTGCTCATGCGCCGCGAGCTCCAGGTCACCGAAGAGGAGCAGACGCGCATCTACCGGAACATCGTCGAGCGCGTCGAGAAGGGCGGCGTCACTTTTCGCGTGCTCGACCTCGGCGGCGACAAGATGCTGCCGATGGGTCAGCGCGAGCAGAACCCGTTTCTCGGCTGGCGCGGCATCCGCGTGCTGCTCGACAAGCCCGACCTGCTCCTGCCGCAACTCCGCGCCATCCTCCGGGCGAGCGCGCACGGACAGGCGCGCATCCTGCTGCCGATGGTCACGAGCGTCGACGAGGTGCTGCGCTTCCGCGAGATCCTGGAAAGGGTGAAGGCCGACCTCACGCGCGAAAACGTACCCTTCGACGCCGACATTCCCTTCGGCATCATGGTCGAAGTGCCCGCCGTGGCGCTCCAAGTGGACCAGTTTGCGCCGCACGTCGATTTCCTCTCCATCGGCACCAACGACCTGACGCAGTACACGCTGGCCGTAGATCGCGGCAATGACCTCGTCGGGCACCTCTACGACGAGTTCCACCCCGGCGTGCTGCACCTTATCGCCCGCACCATCAACGTCGGCCACGCGCACGGGCTGCCGGTGAGTTTGTGCGGCGAGCTGGCAGGAAATCCGCTCGCCACGCCGATTCTGCTGGGCCTCGGCCTCGACGAATTCAGCCTCTCGCCCGTCTACCTGCCCGAGGTGAAAGGGGTCATCCGAGGCGTGCGGATGGACGACGCGCGCCGCCTTGCCGAGAAGTGCCTGGCCGCGCCCACCGCCGAGGTCGTGCGCTGCCTCGCCGAAAACTGGCTCGAAGACCGCGACTGCCACCTGGCGACGCTCATGGCCAACGGCAACGGGCAGGGCAACGCGAACTGACTCTCGCGCACAGCGCCCGTCGGCTATTTTGACAGCCCCCACGGGAAAGGCTCACGCCGCGCCCGTACCCTCTGATGAAACCTGTGTTCGTCACCCCCGCATAGGCGGGAATGACTGCACGAGAGGAGCGTTGGTCAGGTGCCTACCGGTCTATTTTCCAACCGTTTGCAGCACGGGCCGCCCGTCGTTTTCACTTCCGCCCCCGCGATGCGCGCTTTCTTCTGGAGTGTTCTGGTCATCCTGCTGGCGCTGCCGGTAGCCACGCCCGCGCGCGCGCAGTACGGCTATTCGTTCGGGCGTAACAAGATTCAGTACGAGGATTTCGACTGGCAGGTGCTCAAGACCGCGCACTTCGACATCTACTACTATTCCGAGATGCGCGACCTCGCCGAGATGGGCGCGGCGTGGGCAGAGGAGCAGTACGAAGAACTCGAAAACCGCTTCGGCACGTCGCTCGTGAGCCGCGTGCCCATGATCTTCTACGCGTCCAATATCCACTTCAAGCAGACCAACATCACGCCCGGCTTCATCCCCGATGGCGTGGGCGGCTTTTTCGAGTTTCTGAAGGGCCGCGTCGTCGTGCCTGCCAACGGCGATCTGACGCGCTTCCGCCGCGTCATCCGCCACGAGATCGCGCACGTGTTCACCTACGCTCGCACGATGCGCGTGCTCACCGACCACCGCATTCCGCCGGATCGCTTCCTGCCGCTGTGGTTTACCGAAGGACTGGCCGAGTACTGGTCGGGCGAGCCGGACTACCAGCACGCGATGATGATGCGCGATGCGCTGGCGTCCAACTACCTGATGCCGCTCGAAAACATCGACCGCATCGCGGGTACCTACCTGATGTACAAGGAGGGGGAGGCCATCTTTCGCTTTATCTCGGAGACGTACGGCGAGGAGCGCATCCTCGACCTGATGGACAACGCCTGGCGCGACCGCGACTTCCGCAAGGTGATGAGCTTCACGCTGCACGAGGACTTCAAGGCGATCTCGGACAAGTGGAGTGCGTGGCTGAAGGCGCAGTACTATCCCGCCCTCGCCGACGCGAGCCTGACGACGCTCATCAGCGAGGGCATCTCGACGGAAGGCTTCAGCGCCAAGCCCGTCGCCTACACCCACCCCGACGGCCAGCGGACGGTCTACGTCGTGGGCAACAAGCAGGGCTACACCAACATCTACGAGATCGACGTCGACAGCGCGTACGCACCTACGTCGAAGCCGCGCGTGCTCATCCGGGGCGAGCGCAGCGACCAGTTCGAGGCGTTCCACGTCTTCGAGAGCCAGATGGATGTTTCCACGGACGGCAAGCTGGCCTTCGTGACCAAGATGGGCGAGCGCGACGCCGTCCACGTCTACGACCTGCGTGCGCGCAAGCTGCTGGCCTCCTACCGCTTCGACAGCCTCGTGGCCATCTACTCGCCCGCGTGGAGCCCCGACGGACAAAAGCTCGTCTTCAACGGCATCGCCCGCAGCGGCTTCAGTGACCTCTACGTCTACGACCCGCGCCACGACGCCCTGCGCGCCCTCACCGACGATCCGTACGACGATAAGGACCCTGCGTGGAGCCCCGAGGGCCAGCGCATCGCCTTCTCGTCCGACCGCGCCGACGTGGGCGAAAACGGCGCCTACACGCTGTTCCTGATCGACGCCGACGCGCCCGGCGCTCCGCGCGCCATCACCTACGGCGACCAGAAAGACCTCAACCCCGAGTGGAGCCCGGATGGGCGGCGGCTGGCGTTCATCTCCGCGCGGCGCGACTCCACGGGACGCTTTGGCGCGCAGAACCTGTGGGTGGCCGACCTCGGCGCGCCCGGCGAACCTCTCGCCCTCACCGCCGCCCCCGACCACGACGTGGCGACGCCGCCCGTCTCGGCCCCGCTCTCCGAGATCGTCGAGGTCACCGCTGCCGCCCACGACCCGTTCTGGACGGACGACGGCGTGCTCCTGTTTTCGAGCTTCGAGCACTACCGCTTCACCGCCCGCGCCCTTACGGATGTGGATTCGCTGCTCGCCGCGCCGCAAGAGACGACCCGCGACGACCTCGCCGCCTCGGGCGAGACGTGGACGCACGCGCGCATCGGGCTGGTGCAGGAGGAGACGGCAGGCACGCCCTACAAACGCAAATATTCGCTCGACATCGCGCAGGGCGGCGTGTCGCAGAACGCCGTTTTCGGCGCGTCGGGGGGGGCGCTGCTGGCGTTTTCGGATCTGCTCGGCAACGACTACTGGTACACGACGCTCTACAGCACGTCGCAGGGGCAGAGTGACTTCCTGAAGAGCCTCAACGTCGCCGTCACCCGCGTAAATGTCGGGCGGCGCGCCAACACGGCCTACGGGCTGTACCGCTACGGCGGCCCGCGCTACGACATCACCGACCCCGACGCCTCCACCGACCTGCCGATCCTCTACGAGACGCTCTACGGCGGCTTCGCAGCGGTTTCCTACCCGCTGTCGATGTTCAGGCGCATCGAAGTAGGTACGTCGCTGACATACTCCGATAAAGAGGTGATCGGGCTGTTGCAGCGCGAGGCGGTGTTGCTGTCCAACTCCCTCAGCCTCGTGCAGGACAATGCCCTCTACAACCTCAACGGCCCGATGGAAGGCTGGCGGGCGTTTGTGACGGCGGCGTACACGACGGATCTGTGGTACTCGAACGTGTCGTACTTCACCCTCATAGGCGACGTGCGGCACTATTTGCGACTCGGGCGCGACGTGACGTTCGCGTCGTGGGTGGCGGCGCGCGTCAACGAGGGGCGCGAGGCGCGGCTGTTCTACCTCGGCGGAAGCTGGGATCTGCGCGGGCAGCGGCTGTTCCGCGTGCGCGGGCAGAAGGTGTGGCACACCTCCCACGAGTTGCGCTTTCCCATCGTCAACGCGCCGTCGGCGTACGTGCCGCTGCTCGCGCCCTTCGGCATCGCCAACCTGCGCGGCGCACTCTTCGTCGATGCGGCCCACGCCTGGAACGAGCGCTACGACGAGAAAATCCCCGCCATTCATGCGGGCGAAACGCTCGGCGCGCTCGGTGGCGGCCTCCGGATGAACCTCTTCGGCGCCATCGTGCTGCGCTACGACATCGGCTACGCCTACACCGACGGCTTCAAGACGCGCGAACGCTTCTTCCGCCAGTTCTTCTTCGGCTATGATTTTTAGAGGCGCGATGCAGATAAAACACGTGGCTCTGTTGCAGCATGGCGGGCCCTTTCTACGGAGGTGGATTTTCACCCTCTCCCAGCGCGAGAGGGACGGGGTGAGGGCGAACGGGATGCGCCTCATGCCTGTCGTCTTTCTCCTCGCTTTGCTCCTCGGCGGTTGCCAGGGCCTGCGTATCCCCGACGCGCAGAAGCTGGAAACGGGCGCATGGCCTGTCAGCGGCGGCACAGCGGAGCGCGTCAACGCCGCCGAGGCTGCCGTGCCCGCCACGCTCGTGCCCGCGTGGACGTACAACGCCGAGGCGGGCTTCGGCCCATCGTCGCCGCTGGTGGCCGGGGACGTCGTGCTCGTCGGCACGCGGCGCGGCGATCTGCACGCGATCCAGTTGAGCGACGGGCGGCGCATCGGGTACGTGTCGGTGGGAGGAAGCGTGGAGGGCGCGATGGCGGTGGCGGGCAGCGCGCTTTTCGGGGCGACGGCAGACGGCAAGCGCCCGCTGTTTCGCTACAGCCTCAAAGACGGGCGCGTCGCGTGGCGCGTGGCGTCCGGGCCGATCCTGTCGGGCGTGCTGCTGGTCGAGGATGCCGTCATCGCTGCCGACGCCACGGGCAAGGTGAGTGCCTACGACGCCGCGACGGGCGACACGCGCTGGGAGCACGTGCCCGGCGAACCCGCCGCCGTGCGCGCTGCGCCCGTGATCACGCCCGCCGGCATTTTCATCGCCGATGATCACGGCGCGTTACGGATGCTCGACGCGCAAACAGGCGCGCTCGTGTGGGCAGGGCAGGGTGGAAGGTGGCGTCTACAGCACGCCCGCCGTCAAGAATGAAAAGATCTTTGTCAGCACCACGCGCGGCGCGCTCGTCGTGTTCGACGCGCAGACGGGCCGCGAGGTCTGGCGTTTCGCGACCGACGACGAAACCGTCCGCCTGACGGCCCCGGCCGTATCCGAAAACCAGGTGGCCGTGGCCGCGACGGACGGCAGCATCCGGCTCTTCGACGCGCAGACAGGCGCGCTCGTATGGGCCGCCGATGCCGACGCCGCCATCACCGCCGCGCCGATGCTCACCCGCGACGTGGTGTTCGTGGGCACGATGGACAAAAATCTCCGCGCCTTCAGCCGGCACGACGGCACGCTCCGCGCCACCTTCGAACTCAAAGGCCGCATGAAGTCGGCGATGGCCGTGGTCGGCGAAAGCCTCATCGTGCTCTCCGAACCCCGGTTCGTCTACCGCTTCGACGCCCCTCCGCCCGCCACACCCTGATTTTTTGCCGTCATTTGTCGCGCGTGCGGATGATCGCGCGGACAGCGGCAAAGTGACGAGAGAACTTCAGCCTGACGGCCTCTTCGCATGACAAGTTTGTATCCATATCTGGTTATGACGCGTTTGTTTTCTCTGTGCGGTCTCATCCTGTGTGTCCTCGGCCTCGTGCCGGCGCCGTGGCCCAGCCCGCTCCGTCGCTCGCCGAAGTCTTTGCCTTTCCGACCGAGGATGCCGCGCCTGCGTCCGTTGTCCTCGTCGAACCCACCGCCGATGCGAACGCCGCGCAACCCAGCGGCGGCCTCGTCCCCGATTCGTGGCGGCCTGCCTCGACGCGGCTCAACTGGATCGACTACTCCCTCCTCGCCGCCACCACCGCCGCCGCCGTGCTCGCCATCCACTACAAATTCGAGGCGGACGCGCTCTACGACGACTACGACGCCACGGGCGATCCTGCGCTACGCCCGCGCATCAAGGCGCTCGACGTGCGCTCGGGCGTCGCCACAGGTGCGATGCAGGCCGGAGTGGTCGTCTTCGGCGCGCGGTTGCTGCTGCGATAAGGGCGCGCAGCGCGTCAAAAGGCAGAGAACGGCAGGCGCGACACGGCGTTGGCAGAGGCCATTTGCCATCTTGTTTCATGACGCTTTCCGAACGCCTCTCCGCCGACCTCAAAGATGCCATGCGCGCCCGCGACGACGTGCGGCTCCGTACGCTGCGCTCGCTCCGCTCCGCGCTCCAGACCGCAGAGATCGCGCAGCGCGAAGGCGGCGCGGCCACCCTTTCCGACGACGACGCGCTGGCGGTGCTCGCCAAACAGGCCAAGCAGCGCCGCGAATCCATCGAGCAGTTCGAGAACGCGGGCCGCGACGACCTCGCCGCGAAAGAGCGCGAAGAACTCGATGTCATCGAAGCGTATTTGCCGCGCCAGCTTTCCGACGACGAGATCGCCGAGGTCGTGCGCGGCGTCGTCGCGCAGACGGGCGCTGCGGGCATGGGCGACATCGGAAAAGTAATGGGGCCGGTGATGGGGCGGCTCAAAGGCCAGGCCGACGGCAAGCGGGTGCAGCAGGTCGTCCGAGACGTGCTGGGCGCATGACCGGACTGGACGTCGTGCTCATCCTGCTCATCGGCGCGGGTGTGGCACAGGGATACACATCGGGCCTGCTCCGGCAACTCGCGTCGTTCGTCGGCATCCTCGCGGGCGTGATCTTCGGCCTCGCGCTGATGGGGGACGTGGGCCTCGTGGTGGCGCAGAGCCTGGCGCTGTCGCCGCGCATCGCGCCGGTGGTGGGTTTTCTGCTCGTCTTCGGCGTCGTGCAAGTCGCCGCGTTCGCGCTCGCCCGGCTCGTCGAGACGGTGCTGGGGACGTTGCACCTCACGGTGCTGAACCGGCTGGGCGGCGGCGCGCTCGGCGCGTTCAAGGCGGCGCTCTTGGCGAGCACGCTGCTGATGCCGCTGGCCTTCGCGGGCGTGCCCGGCGAGGCCACCCGTCGGGAATCCCTCCTCTACGAACCCATCGCCACGCTCATGCCCGGTACGTGGAACGCCGTCGCCGAGCACCTGCCGCGCATTCAGAACGTCCGGCAGCAATTCGAGGACGCGGCCACCGACCTGCGCCGCCACCTCGACACCGACGAAAGACGCCGCGCGCCCGCGCCGCCCCGCACATGATCCCGGTATCGCTCCGCCTCAACAACTTTCTCAGCTACGGCACCGATGTCGAGCCGCTGGACTTCACGCGGTTCGACGTGGCGTGCCTCTCGGGCGCGAACGGGCAGGGAAAATCGGCCCTGCTCGACGGCATCACGTGGACGCTGTGGGGGCAGGCGCGCAAATCGAGCAACGTTCGCAAGCCGGATGCCGAGCTGCTGCGGATCGGGGCGCAGGAGATGCGCGTCGAGTTCGTCTTCGACATCGAAGGCGAGCGGTACCGCGCCGAGCGCTGGTTCTCGCAGTCGGCCTCGGGCAAAACGTCGAAGTCCGGGCTGGAAGTCGCCGTGTACGACGGCGGCGAGTGGCGGCCCCTCACCGCGCCGTCGCAGAGCGACACGCAGCTGGCCATCGACAAGATCGTGGGCGTCGATTACGACACCTTCGTCAACGCCTCGTTTCTGCTGCAAGGGCGCTCCGACGAGTTCACGCGGCGCAAGCCCGAGGAGCGCAAGGAAGTGCTCACACGCATCCTCAACCTCGACCGCTACGAAGTCCTCGCCGACCGCGCCGGGGCGAAGGCACGCGAGGCGCAATCGACCGTCGAAGGCATCGAGCGCGATGGGGCCGCCCTTGACGCCCTCGTGGCCCTGATCCCCGAGTGGGAAGCGCACGCCCGCGAGGCCCGAATGCGGCTCGACGCCCTCATCGCGCAGCGCGACGCCCTCGATGCACGCCTGGCGGCCATCAGCGAGAAGCTGCACACGCTCAAGATGCACGAGGAGCGCGTCGCCGAAATCGGGCGGGCGCAGGCGCGGCTGAAGGAGCAGCGCGCCCACCTCGACGCCGAAGTGGCTGACCTTGACGCCCGCCTCACGCGCGCGCAGGAGATCCTGGCCGAGCGCGACGCCGTCCTCGCCGCCGCCGCTCGGCACGAAGCCCTCACCGCCGCCGTCGCCCGCCTCCACGAGCAAGCCCTCTCCGACGGCGTGCTCGAAAGCCGCGTTGCCGCGCTGGTCCGCGAGATCGAGAAGCGAGAAGGCGACCACGCGCAGAAGCTGCAGTCCATCGACACCGAAATGCGCCTGTTCGGCGAGCGCATCGAAGGGATGGAAGCCGAACTGTCGCGCCGCGACGCGTTGCGGAAGCAGCACGCCGCCGCGACCGAGGCCGCCGCCGAACTGCACGTGCTCACGGAAAAGCGGCAAAAACGCGACGCGCTGCGGCAGGAGCGCGAAAAACTCGACCGCGAAGTCGAGCACGCTCGCGTGAAGCTGGAGGCCGATTTCAAGAGCCTCGACGAGCGCATCCGCGCCGCCCGCACCGACGTGCCCGACGACGACGTTTTGACCCGCGAACAGCGCCGCCTCGACGCCGAGATGGAGACGTTCGGGAAGATGCACGACGAGCGCGACGCGGTCGAGAAAGAGGGCCGCGAGGTAGGCGACGAACTCGGCCACGTGGCCGGGCAGGTCGCCGCCCTCGACGCCGCCATCGCCCGGATCGACGCGCAGCAGGCCCGCCTGGCCGACGAGAGCGAGGCCGAGTGCCCCACGTGCGGCACCCGCCTCACCGACGACCACCGCCGCACCGTGGGCGAGGAACTCGCCGACGAGCGCGCCCGCCTCGAACGCGAGAAAGCCAGCGCGCACGTGCGCCACGGGGCGCTCGAAAACCGCCGCGCCATGCTGCGCGAGCGGTACCGCCGCCTCGCCGACGCCCTCAAAAACGAGGACGCCGCCCGTGAGGGCATCACCCGCGTGAAAGAGCAGCGCAAGCACCGCGACCGCCTCCTCCGCGAGATCGAAGCCCTCGGCGGCGAGCACCGGCGGCTGCGCGGCCAGATCGAGAACCGGGGATATGCCGTGATGCAGCGCCAACGCCTGACAGAGATTGACGCGCGCCTGGAGTCGCTGCCCTTCGACGAGGACGCCTTCGACGCCGTGCAGGCCCGCGCCGCCCGTCTCGACGCCCTCACCGAAACGCTCGAACGCCTCGCCGCCGTCGAGCAATCGCTCGGTGAAGCGCGCCGCCGCGTCACGCAGTTGAGCACCGAAAAAGAGCGCCTCAGGGCCGAGAGGGAAAGCGGCGCACTGCTCGGCACGCTCCCTGACGACCTCGCCCTCGCCCGGAAAGAGCGCGAAGCCCTCGCCTTCGACCCCGCCGCCCTCGCAGAGACGAAAGCCGCCCTCGACGCGCTGCGCGACGCGCCCACCCGCCGCCGCGACCTCGAAAACGCCCGAGAGAACTACGACGTGTGGGCCGCGCAGCGCGAGAGCCGCGTTGCCCAGTGCGCCGCGCTGGCCGACGAAGCCGCGCGGCTGACCGCCGAGCAGGCAACGTTCGCCGACGTGCCCCGGCAGCAGGCCGAGGCAGAGGCGGCGCACCGCGAGGCGAGCGAGGAGCGCCGCCGGGTGGGGGCCGACGTGGGCGCGGTGCAGCAGGAGCAGGGGGCGCTGGCCGAGAAACTCAGGCAGGGCGAGGCCGCGAAAGCGCAGCGTGCCGAGGCTCGAAAGGCGCTCGACAAGGCACGCGAGGAAGTCGTGCTCTACAAACACCTGCGCCACGCCTTCAGCCGCAAGGGCATCCCGTCGCTCATCATTGAAGAGACGCTGCCCGAGATCGAGGAGCGTGCCAACACGCTGCTCGACCGCCTCGCCGACGGACGGATGCACATCCGCCTCGAAACGCTGCGCGACAAGAAGACCGGCGGCACGGCGGAAACGCTCGACATCATCATCAGCGACGAGATGGGCGTGTCGCGCCCGTACGAGACGTTCTCGGGAGGCGAGGCCTTCCGGGTCAACTTCGCGCTGCGGATCGCACTCTCGCAGCTGCTCGCCGAGCGCAGCGGCACCCGCATCCGCACGCTCGTCGTCGATGAGGGCTTCGGCACGCAGGACGCGCAGGGCGTGCAGCGCTTGATCGAAGCCATCGACTCCGTCCGCGAGGACTTCGACAAGATCCTCGTCGTGACGCACCTTGAAGCACTCAAGAATGCCTTCCCCACGCGCATCGAAGTCCACAAAGACCCCGCGGTAGGCTCGCGCTACGAGATCATCGGGGCGTGAAAGGGGAGGTGCGAGTGGGGATGAAGCCGGGGTTCTCTCTCAACCGCCTCCATCTTCAGACCTCCGACCTTCTCCCTTTCCCTCAATCCTCAACGGAGCTTCATTGCAGGAGCAGCGGCGGGGGCGTTACTTTAATCGTCTTTGCGCGGGCAAGAGCCTCCGCGCGTCTCCTCCCGATCTCTCGCCTTCGTCTTTTTGCATGGCCACTGTTCAGACGCCTGAGCCCGTCCGCCGCCCGATGCCGGGTCAGGCCCCCGAACTCTCCTCGTACGACCGCACCGTTCACTACGTCGAAGACAACCGCGCGCTCATCCTGGGCATCGTCGCGGGCATCGTCCTGGCCGTGCTGCTGGTAATGGGCTTCCTGTACTGGCGCGGGCAGCAGGCCGAGGAGGCTGCCACGCTGCTCGCCGACCCTGTTCGCATCTACGAAGCCGGTGACTACCAGCGCGCCCTCGACGACCAGGGCGAACAGCCCGGCCTCCGCACACTCGCCGACGAGTACGGCTCCACCAAGGCCGGTCAGCTTGCCACCTACTACGCAGGCGATGCGCTCTTCCGGCTCGGCCAGTACGACGAGGCGCTCGAATACTTCGAGGACTACGACGGCGACGACACGTTCGTGGCAGCGAGCGCGCTCGCCGGGCAGGCCGCCATCTACGAATCGAAGAGCGACAACGCCCGCGCCGCCACGCTCTACCGACGCGCCGCCGACACGTACCGCAACCCCGCCGTCGCCCCCGGCTACTACCTCAGCGCGCTCCGCAACTTCGTGCTGGCAGGCAACGCCGACGAGGCGACGGAGACCTACGACGCGCTCCAGGAAGCGTATCCTGACGTGCAGGAGGTAGGCGAGGCCGAATACTACCTCGGCATGGCCGAAGCAGGCGGCGCAGCCGAGTAAATACCGGATCCATCGGATTCAACAGGGGCGTGACCATGTGGCACGCCCTTTTTTGTTATCCTCCGGCAGCCCAACCCACGCCGCTGTATGCCCACCATCCTGGTAGTCGACGACGAGAAAAGCATCCGCCGCACGCTGCGCGAAATCCTCGAATACGAGGACTATTCCGTCGACGAGGCCGAGGACGGCGAGGAGGCCGTCACCAAGCTGCGCGAAAACCGCTACGACCTCGCGCTTCTGGATGTGAAGATGCCCAAGCGCGACGGACTCGAAGTGCTCGAAATGGCCGCCGACATCGCGCCCGAAGTCCCCATCGTGATGATCTCCGGCCACGGCACCATCGACACCGCCGTTGAGGCGACGCGGCTGGGCGCATTCGACTTTATCGAGAAGCCGCCCGACCTCAACCGGCTCCTGCTCGTCATCCGCAACGCCCTCGCGCGCGGCCAACTCCAGCACGAAAACCGGAAGATGCGGCAGACCATCGTGGAGCACCACGAGAGCGACCTGACGCCGATCATGGGCGAGAGCAGCGCCATCCGGGCCATCAAGGAAACCATCGACCGCGTGGCACGCACGGAAGCGCGCGTGCTCGTCACCGGCGAGCCGGGCACGGGCAAAGAACTCGTCGCCCGGTGGATCCACGAGAAGTCGAACCGCCGCGAGGGGCCGCTCGTCGAGGTCAACTGCGCCGCGATTCCGTCCGAGCTCATCGAGAGCGAGTTGTTCGGGCACGAGAAAGGCTCATTCACTGGCGCGATGAAGCAGCGCATCGGCAAGTTCGAGCAGGCCGACGGCGGCACGCTGTTTCTGGACGAGATCGGAGACATGAGCCTGTCGGCCCAGGCGAAGGTGCTGCGGGCGCTCCAGGAAAACCGCATCACCCGCGTCGGCGGCGACAAGGCCATTCCGGTGGACGTGCGCGTGGTGGCGGCGACGAACCGCGATCTGCTCCAGCGGATCGAGGAAAACCTGTTCCGGGAAGACCTCTACCACCGCCTCAGTGTCATCCTCATCCACGTGCCCCCGCTGCGCGAGCGGCGCGGCGACGTGTCCATCATCGCGCCGTTTTTCGGCGAGAAGCTGGCCAAACGCAACGGCCTGTCGCCCAAACCCTTCGCACCCGAGGCGCTCGACAAGATGGAGCGCTACGACTGGCGCGGCAACGTGCGTGAACTCCACAACGTGGTCGAGCGCCTGCTGATTCTGAGCGAGGGCGAGAAGGTAGAGGCGCGCGACGTGGAGCGCTACGTGCAGGCGGGCGGCGGCGCGGGCAATCCGCTGGGCAACCTGCTGGAGCGCTACGACCAGTTCTCCGACTTCCGCGACCGCGCCGAGCAGCTCTTTATCGAGCATCAGCTCGACCGCAACGAGTGGAACATCAGCCGCACCGCCGAGGCCATCGGCATCCAGCGCTCGCATCTCTACAACAAGATGAACAAGTACGGCATCAGCCGGGGCGAGTGATGGGGAGTTGATGTACTACACCTCTGCGCCCTGGATTCGCGTCCCCGCCTTAGCGGGAATGACGGTGTGGGAGTAGAGTCATAGCAACCTCTCCAGATCTGCGTAATACGATGGGCGCAATGCTCCAAGCTGAAGGCCTTGCCAAGCACTACCCGACGGGCGACGGCGGCACGCTCGACGTGCTGCGGGGCGTGGATCTGACGGTCGAGGAAGGAGAGTTCGTCGCCATCGTAGGGGAGAGCGGGACGGGCAAGAGCACGCTGCTGCACCTGCTCGGCGCGCTCGACCGGCCCTCGGCGGGACGCGTGCTGTTTCGCGGCGAAGACCTGTTCGCCAAAAACGACGAGGCGCTGGCACTTTTTCGCAATAGGCATCTGGGCTTCGTCTTCCAGTTTCACCACCTCTTGCCCGAGTTCAGCGCGCTCGAAAACGTGGCGATGCCCGCACTCATCCAGAACAAGCCGCTGAAAAGCGTCGAGGGGCGGGCGCGCGAACTGCTCGCCGGGCTGGGTCTGGAAGCGCGGCTGACGCACCGCCCGTCGCAGCTCTCCGGCGGTGAGCAGCAGCGGGTGGCCGTGGCGCGCGCGCTCATGAACGCCCCCGACCTCGTGCTCATGGACGAGCCCACGGGCAACCTCGACACCGCCACGGCGAACGCGCTCCACGACGAGATGCTGCGCCTCCAGCGCGACGAGGGGCGGGCGTTCGTGGTCGTCACGCACAACATGGCGCTGGCCGCACTCGCCGACCGCGTGCTGCGCGTCGAACGGGGCGTGATCCGGTCGGAAAGCGCCGTGGTCGAGCGCTGAACACGGTGTGCAGAGAGACGTTAGGACAGCGCACTCCTCTTTCACGCCTGCCGCCATGACCGACCTGCTTGTTCTCGACCCTGCCATCGGCTTCATCCCTGAAGACATCGACCCGACGCTCGACCTCTTCGAGGAGATCGAGCGGTTGAAGAAGGAGAAGAACGCCGTGTTGCTCGCGCATTACTACCAGGAAGCCGATATTCAGGACCTGGCGGATTTCACCGGCGACTCGCTGGGGCTGGCGCGCGCGGCGGCAGAGACAGACGCCGACATCATCGTGTTCGCGGGCGTGCACTTCATGGCCGAGACGGCCAAGATCCTCAACCCGACGAAAAAGGTTCTCCTGCCCGACCTCAACGCGGGCTGTTCGCTGGCCGATTCGTGCCCGCCTGAGTTGTTCGCTGCCTTCAAGTCGCGTTACCCGGATCACATCGTCGTCTCGTACATCAACTGCTCGGCGGGCGTCAAGGCGCTTTCCGACATCATCTGCACTTCGTCCAACGCCGAGCATCTCATCAAGCAGATTCCTGAAGATCAGCCCATCATCTTCGCGCCGGATCGCAACCTGGGGCGCTACATGATCAAGCAGACGGGGCGCGACATGGTGCTGTGGGAGGGCGTGTGCATCGTCCACGAGACGTTTTCGGAGCGGCGTATCGTGGAGTTGAAGATGGAGCATCCGGACGCGCCGTTGCTCGCGCACCCCGAATGCGAGGAGGCCGTGCTGCGCCACGCAGACTTTGTCGGCTCGACGACCGCCATCCTGCGGCACACGCTCTCGAACCCGGCGACGACGTTCATCGTGGCGACGGAGGAGGGCATCCTGCACCAGATGCGGAAGAATGCCCCCGGCAAGACGTTTATCCCCGCGCCGACCGAGAGCGGCTGTTCGTGCAGCCAGTGCCCGCACATGCGCCTCAACACGCTCGAAAAGCTCTACCTCTGCCTCAAGCACGAGCAGCCGGAGCTGTTGATGGACGAAGATCTGCGCGTGCGCGCGCTTCGTCCCATCGAGAAAATGCTGGCGATGAGCGAGGGCGTGAAGTAAGGCGGGGGTGCGCCTGCGAGGGGAGGGGAGAGCGAAAAATAATGTTGGCGCTGGCATGGCCTCTTTAGGTCAGGTTTTGCACCTTTGAGGGTAGACTGTTCCTCCCTCTCAACCCGCCATCCCCCATGTCGTCGCTTCCCACCCGCCCGCGTCTGGCGCTCGCCGTCCTGCTGCTCTTCGGCAGCCTGCTGGTGTTCACGACGGCCCGCCTGCCTGTCTCCGCAGACGCCGGATCCACGCTTGGCTACGCCAGCGTCGAGAAGCCGCCGAAACAGAAGCGTGACCGGGCCGAACGCGCCAACGAGGCCGTCGAGCGCATGGAGTGGGAATTCCGGCGGTTACGCGACCCGGACACGGGTGTGATCCCCTCCGACATTCGGGCGCGCGAGCTGGCGCACGCCGAGGCGCTGCCGGTGCGCGAGGAAGGGCTGGGCAAGAACGCCGCCACGTGGGTGCCTCGCGGGCCGTTCAACGTAGGCGGGCGCACGCGCGGCCTCGCCTACGACCTCGACTACAACGGCACGAGCAACAAGCGCATCATCGCCGGCGGCGTTTCGGGCGGCATCTACCTCAGCGAGGACGACGGGGCTACGTGGAAGCTGACCTCGGCCATCGACGAGTTCACGAGCGTGACGAGCATCGCGCAGGACCCCAACAACAGGAGCGTCTGGTACCACGGCACGGGCGAGTTTTCCAACTCGTTCCGGGGCGTGTTCTACCTGGGGCAGGGGCTGTTCAAATCAACGGACAAAGGCCAGTCGTGGACAAAGTTGCCCGGCCTGAACCCCAACAACAAGTTCGAGCAGTTCGACGATCCGTTCGACATTACGTGGAAAGTCGCCGTCCATCCGCAGGGGAGCGTCGTGCTCGTGGCCCACATCAACGGCGTCTCGCGCTCGACCAACGGCGGGCAGTCGTGGCAGAACACGCTCGCGCCGGGTCAGAACGCCTCGACGGCCTTCTACACCGACCTCGTCATTGCCGCCAATGGGCACGTCTACGCGACGATGAGCAAGAACGGCACGACCAACACCGAATACGGCGTCTACCGCTCGACGGATCAGGGTGCGACGTGGACGAAACTCGCCTTCCCCGCCCTCACCGCCGATCCGCACCGGATAGTGCTTGACGCGGCCCCGTCGGATGCCAATACGCTGTACGTGCTCGTGCAGGCCAACGCGCAGGGCGCGAAGGCGGGCGACCATCAGCTTTTCCGCTACAACGCGGCCACGAGCGCGTGGACGGATCTCTCCAGCAAGCTGCCCAACGTGACGGCGCCGCAGAACGGCACCGAGCCGCTCGACGGCAACGCCTCGTTCAGCTCGCAGGGCGGATACGACCTCATCGTCAAAGTCAAGCCCGACAACCCCGACGTCGTCTGGATCGGCGGCACGAACCTGTACCGCTCCACCAACGGCGGGCAGGCGTGGGAGGGCGTAGGTGGCTACAAGACGGCCTACACCTACGCGCAGTTCGCCAACCACCATTCCGACCAGCACGCGCTCGTGTTCGCGCCCAACAACGCCAACGTGCTCCTCAGCGGCCACGACGGCGGGCTGTCGAAGACGACGAACGCGCTGCAATCGCCGCAGGTGTGGACGTCGCTCAACAACGGCTACGTGACCACCCAGTTTTACGCCGTCGCGATGGATCGGCAAGGGGGCGACCTGCTCGTAGGCGGCACGCAGGACAACGGCTCGTGGCTCACCGAAGTGGCCAATCCCTCGGAGGCGTGGATCCAGATGCTCAGCGGCGACGGCGCGCACGCCGCGGTGGCAGCGGGGGGAGGGACGGTCTACGTCTCGTCGCAGAACGCCAACCTCGTCCGCATCAAGGCCGGCGTCCAGAACGGCTTCAGCATCGTCTCGCCCATCACGCTGCCCAACCCGCCGTTCATCGCGCCGCTCGTGCTCGACCCGAACGACGAACGCGTGATGTACCTCGCCTCGGGCAACGCCGTCTCGCGCAACAGCAACCTCGACGCCATCCCGGACGGCAACCTCCAGCCGACGGACCAGAACTGGACGCAACTCACCGGCTCGGCCATCGGCAGCGCGCAGACGCATCAGGTGACGGCCATCGGCATCTCGACGACGCCTGCCAACCGCCTCGTCTTCGCCGTGACGGATTTCCAGACGCAGACGAAAGTGATCCGGGTGGACAACCCCGCGGGCAACGGGCCGGGCACCGACATCACGCCGACGTTCGGGACGCAGACGCCGCCCAACGTGTCGGCCATCGCCATCAACCCGCAGAACGCCGACCAGATGATCGTCGTCGTCTCCAACTACGGCGCGCCGAGCCTGTGGTACACCACCAACGGCGGCCAGAACTGGACGCAGATCGAGGGCAACCTGGGCGGCGATGACGGACCCTCGATCCGGTGGGCGGCGATCCAGCCGCTCGGCGGATCGACCACGTACGTGCTGGCGACGAGCACGGGCGTCTACTCGGCGACCTCGCTCGCGGGCTCCAACACCACGTGGACGCGCGAGGGCGCGACGACGATTGGGACGGTCGTGACGGACATGGTGGCGACGCGCAACGACGGAACGGTGGTGGCCGCCACGCACGGGCGCGGCATCTACAGCGCGAAATTCGCGGGCGGGGGCGCGCAGGCCGTAGCCACCACCAGCCGGTCGCAGATCGACCTCGGCGTCAAGCCGGGCACGTCGCGCTCGACGGATTTCGACGTGCGGAACACGGGCGGCGCGCCGCTGACGTTCTCGGCGCAGGCGACGTGCGCGACGAGTGGCAAGAACAGCGGTGGCGATGAGGCGCTGTCGAGTTTCGTTTTCGGCGCCAAGCGGATGCCCGGCATGGCGCCGGGCGGCAGCGCCCCGACTGTCCGGGCGGCGGGCGCGGTGGTGCCACGTGCGGGGCAGGCGAACGCGCCCGCCGGCAACACCGTCCTCATCCTCGACGACGGCAACGACACCCCTGACGATTTTTTCGGTGACCCGGAGATGGGGTACGCCGTCTACTACAACCGCTTCGACGTCACCGGCTCGGACTTCTCGCTCGAATCGGTGCAGTGGTTTATGCGCACCGAGGGCAACATTACCAACAGCGTCGGTGCGGCCGTCTACGACGGGCAGGGCAACGAACTGGCTTCGGGCACCTTCTCCGTGGAGGCGTCGGTGAACGGCAAGTGGTACTCGGTGGGCGTCGGAAACCCGCTCCTGATGAAGGCGGGCACGTCGTTCTTCGTCGAGATCACGTCGCCTTTCGGCGTCCAGTACCCCGCAGGCACCGACCAGAACGGGCGGGTAAAGGGAGCCAGCTTCTTCCTGGACTCGAACACGTTCCAGTACGTCTCGCTCAGCACGATTTCCGGCTATGAGAACGGCGCGTGGCTCATCCGGGCCGAGGGTACGCAGCAGACGCAGACGCAGAACCAGCCGCCGCAGGCCGTCGCGCAGGTGTCCACGCCGCAGGCGAAAGTGGGCGAGTCCATCAGCTTCAACGCCTCCAATTCCACCGACCCCGACGGCCAGATCGTCGCGTACCTGTGGACGTTTGGCGACGGACAGACGAGTACGCAGCCCGTCACGACGCACGCCTACGCCGCCGCGGGCACCTACACGATCTCGCTCGAAGTGACGGACGACAAAGGCGCGAAGGGATCCGTTTCGGGCCAACTCACCATCACGAGTGTGACCAACCCGCAGCCGTGCGCGCTGACGGTTTCGCCCGCGAGCGGGACGGTGACGCCGGGCGGCGCGCAGACGCTGACGGTCACCTACGACGCCACCAACAAGCCCGTCGGCACGTACAGCGGGGCGATCACCATCACCGGCAACGGCGGCACAGTGAACGTCCCGGTGGCGATCACGGTCAGTACCACCGTGGCGGCGGAGGACGCGGCGGCTCCGGAGGCCTACGCGCTGCTGCCCAACCGCCCCAACCCGTTCCTCACCTCCACCGACATCCTCTACACGCTGGGTAGCGCGGGGCCGGTGCGCCTCACCGTCTACGACGCCCTCGGGCGACGCGTCCGCGTGCTGTTCGACGGCGCGCAGGCGTCGGGCGCGCACACCGCGCGGTGGGACGGGCGCAACGACGCCGGGACGGACGTGGGCAGTGGCCTGTATTTCGTGCGGCTCGAAGGCGTGGCAGGGCAGGCACCCACCACCCGCCGCATCCTCAAAACCCGATGAGGCGGGCGCTGATCCGAATGCTCCCCGCCGCCGTGCTGGCCCTGTCGATGCTCGGTGCGGGCTGCACCCCCCGCGTGCCGCCGGGTGGTGGTGAAGTCGCCATCGACGCCGTCGCCTGCGGCACATCGGACGCGCCCGGCAGCGTCCCGCGAGGCCATACCGTCTACGCCGATGGCCGCGTCGTGCGGTGGACCGGGCGCTCCGGGGCTTCGGGTGGGGTAGAAGTAGGCACTTCGCCGCCCGAGGCCGTTGAGGCGCTGTGGCGCGCGGCGCGGACGCTGGAGCCGACCGCGCGCGTCACCGCGTCGGGGCCACTGGCGTTCGTCGAGATCACACGCGGCGAGGCGTCGCGCCGCTTTTCGCGTGCCCTCGACCCGTCCCCGCCTGACACCACGTTCGACGCCGCGCTGGCCGCCTGCCGCGCCACGCTGGCCGCCGTCGAGTAGCGTGCGGCGTCAGAGGTGCAGACGCAGCGCGGCGTACGGCTCGAAGCGGCGCTGCGCCAGGTACCGCTCGATGCGACCACCGCCTGGCAGGCGTTCGAACGTGTAGCGCGTGTCCAGTCCTACGATGAAGCCAGGAAACAGGAAATAGCGGCCCGTCAGCACCAGCGCGCTCTGGTCGTTGAACGAGTTGAAGAGCGACAGGAAGCTCCGCAGCCCGTCGCGGTCGATGCCGAGGCCCACTTCGAGGCTGCCGGGCTGGTTGAAGTAGAGCCGAAGGTGATGGGATGAGAGCGCCTGCGAGCCGTAATGGCGGTAGAAGTAGTGCCATACCTCGAAGCGCTGAAACAGCACCAGCCGCGCCTCCGTCGTGAAGCCGCTGCCGCCCAGCACCCGTGCCAGCCGCACGCCCACCGTGTCTTCGCGCGAACTATCGCCGAGGAAACGTTTCGAGTCGATGATGCGCGCGCCGGGGTTGCGGATGGGGTAGAACGTGTCGAAGTAGCCCGGGATGAACTCGCGCCCGCTGTAGGTCACGGCCACGCGCCCTTGTAAGCGCGCGGCGTCCAGCAGGCTCGGGTTTTCGAGCATCACCCCCAGCGCCAGCCCGTCGCCATGGTCGAAGATGTGGCTGCCCGCGACGTAGGGGCGCACGGCGAAGCCGCCTCCGCGCACCAGATCGAGCGACACCGACGCGCCCGCGGCGCTGAGGTGGGTACGCCCCGCGTCGAGGTCGCGCACGTACGTGCCTGCCACGCGCAGCCCCGACAGCACCTCTGTACGGCGCGCGAAGAGCGGTTCGGCGCTCACCGTGCCTCCCACCAGCCCGGAGAGCAGCACGTCCTCGGTGAAGGCATCGACCGATACGCCGGGCAGGCGTAGCGCCACCTCGGCTCCTGTCGTGCGCTCGTCCCACGCCGTCTGCGACGAGAAGAAGTTGACGAGGTGGCCGGTGTCGAGCCGGAGGTTGCGCGCCGGTCCGAGGCGAGCATAGAACGCGCCGCCCGGGGCCGGGTCGTAGCGTGCGTACTCGACGAGGCGGAGGGCGTCGTACGGCTCGTCGAGGTCGGGGTCGTAGACGCCCAGCGGACCCGCCCGCAGCATCCCGCCGATACGCGTCGAGAAGCGCGGACGGGCGTACTCAGCGCGCATGAGTCCCACGCCGCGCCACTGCGGCCCGATGAGCGAGATGCCGCCACCGAGTTCGACGGCGCGGCGCTGCTGCCACCACGCACCCGCGACGTACTCCGACGGCGCGTCGGCAGCGCCGAAGAAAAAAGGCTGCGCCTCCACCCGCGCCGCGGCGAGCGAAAGCGTCAGCAGCAGGGCGACCGGGAAGACGGCGGGTCGCATAGGCGCGCGGAGGGAAAAGCGTATGTTGCGTCCGCTTGATGCGGACGATCCGAGAGAAGCGGAAGGTTCGCAATCTACGCCTCAGCCCGCCTGACCCCACGCTCTATGGCCCTGCTCGACTGGCTCGTCGTCTCTGGTTACCTGATTCTCTCGCTCTGGCTGGGCGTCTACCTCTCGCGCCGCGCCTCGGGCTCGATGGAGGACTTCTTTGTCTCCGGGCGCAACCTCACGTGGTGGCTCGCGGGCACGAGCATGGCCGCGACGACGTTCTCCATCGACACGCCGCTCTACGTGGCGGGCATCGTGGGCAACCGGGGCGTGGCGGCCAACTGGGAATGGTGGTGCTTTCTGTTCGCGCACGTCGCGCTGATCTACGTGTTCGCCCGGCTGTGGCGGCGCAGTGAGGTCGTCACCGACGCCGAGATCATCGAGCTGCGCTACGGCGGGCAGAGCGCGGCGTGGCTGCGGGGCATCAAAGCGTTCCTGTTCGCCGTGCCCATCAACTGCATCGGGATGGGCTACGCGATGCTCGCCGCCACCAAAGTGGTCACGGGTCTGGGGATTCTGGAGTCAATGGGATTGAGCGAGGGCGACCTGGTGCTCGGCCTCGAACCCAAGCTGCTCGTCGTCATCGGGCTGTCGCTGTTCGTGCTCGTCTACGCGGGTTTTTCCGGGCTGTGGGGCGTCGTGGCGACGGACTTCTTTCAGTTTTTCCTCGGCCTCTTCGGGGCGATCCTCGTCGCCGTCATCGCCGTCACCGACCCCCGTGTGGGCGGACTGACCGGCCTGGTGCATCGCGCGCAGGAAGTGACGACGTTCGATGCGCTCGCCTTCACACCGTTCACGTTCTCGGGTGAAGGATTTCTGGGCCTGGCGATGGCAGCCACGGCAGGGATCTCGGCCTCGACATTCCTCGCCTACGTGGGCCTGCAATGGTGGACGTTCCGGCGCTCCGATGGCGGCGGCGAGTTCATCCAGCGCCTCGTCTCGACGACCGACGAGCGTGAGAGCGAGCGCGCGGCGTGGTTTTTCAACGTCCTCAACTACGTCATCCGTCCGTGGCCCTGGATTCTCGTCGCCCTCGCCGCGCTGGTTCTCTACCCGGCCATGGAAGACCGTGAACTGGGCTACCCGCGCATGATGATCGATTTCCTGCCCACGGGGGTGCTCGGGCTCGTCGTGGCCAGCCTTATCGCCGCCTTCATGAGCACCATCTCGACATCCATCAACTGGGGCGCGAGTTACCTCACCAATGACCTCTACAGGCGGTTCATCCGGCCCGACGCCACGCAGGCGCGGCTGGTGCTGATGGGGCGGCTTTTTTCGGTCGGCATCACCGTTCTGGCCGCCGTCGCGGCATATTTCGCCACCGACGTGGCGCAGGTGTTCCGCCTCGTGATCGCCGTCGGCACCGGCCCGGGCGTGGTGCTCATCCTGCGCTGGTTCTGGTGGCGTATCAACGCCTGGGCCGAACTCGCGGCGATGCTGGCGGGCTTTGTGGTCGGACTGCTCACGACGGTGATTCCCGTTCTCCAGATTGACGACTTCGGCGCCCGGTTGCTCGTCATCGTCGGCATCACAAGTGTCATCTGGATCGTCGTGATGCTCGCGACGCCGCCCGAGCCGGAGGCTGTGCTGGAGCGGTTCTATGCAAAAGTGCGACCTGGTGGGCCAGGTTGGAAAAAGCAGCGGGCAGCGACAAACCTAGAACCGGCGCAGTCGCTCAGTCACGACCTCCTCAGGACGCTCGGCGGCGTGCTTGTGCTTTTCGGGGCCATGTTCGCGCTGGGCGGCGCGCTGCTGTTGCGGCCTGGCGTGGCGCTGCTGAACGTGGGTCTCGCGGTACTGGGCGGCGTGCTGCTGTGGTGGATGCGGAGGAGGGGATAAAGCAGCCCCGCACAGCGGGTTACTGCTTCAGTTGCGACGCCAGCAACTCCGCGACCGACTGTCTGCTCTGGGCCGCGTCCGCAGGGCACCGCTTGGCCCGGTCGAGTGGCAGCGTGTGTGTCGAGACCAGGAAGGCGTAGCGACCCGGGTCGTAGCCGTAAAGCCAGCACGAGATGTTGTAGAAACGCTGCTCGTTGAGCCCATGCTCGTCCCAGTACGGGAAACTGTGGCCGGGCTGGTAACCGTCGGCCAGGTAGGCGAAGAACTCGGCTCCACGAAAGGCCTGCGCCGACGCGCCCGAGGTCGCTAGCAGATAGGTCGCGATCTGGTCAGCGGCATCCTCCTCGCGGCCAAGCACCGGCAGGCTGAGCTGGTCCACGAGGGCGTGGCCGACCTCGTGGAAAAGTGTGAAGGTGGTCGCCCCCAGCACCGCCTCGTCGAAGCTGGACTGGTCGGTGTAGTACGCGCTGAACACCTGCTCTTCGAGGTACAGAAACTCGTCGCAGAAGACGATCTGGCTCGTCGCCGGGTCGTAGTGGGCATCGGCCTTGCCGCAGGGCTTGACGTGGATGTAGATCGTGCGCGGAAGGCGGAGCGATGCGTTGAGCCCATTGATGAGCGTGCCCAGCAGGCGCGCCTGGCTGATGACCTTGCCCGCCCGTGACGTGGTGAACGTGTTGCCGGTGCGGGAAAGAGAAGTAAGCATAGAGAAGGCGGGCACGTCTTCGTCTGTGGCGATCTCCACCAACGCCGTAGCGTGCGAGGGTTCGGGCACGTCCATGAACCACTCGGTCGGGCGCAACACGCCGAGCTTGAGCAGGATCAGCAGGAGAAAACCCGCACCGAGGATGAGAGAGGCTATGTTGAAGCGCATGATCGTGAGCGGTTAAATAAATGGGGACGTGAAATCTATTCCCCGGTCGCGGAAGGCGCTATCGCATGAAAGGGTGAAACGTGCGGCTCCCTGAGGGTCTGCACAGCGGGGAGTAGGGCCTTTCGCCGCGCCGCCGGGTTGTGAAAGTCGGGTCGGGAGGGGACGTGTATCCTGCTCCCGCGTACCCCGCTGCATGAACCCGTTCGAATACCTCCCGCTTTTTCCACTCGGGCTGGTCTGTTTCCCCGCCGAGCAGTTGCCGCTCCACATCTTCGAGACGCGCTACCGCGAGATGGTGGGGCGGTGCATCGAAACCGACGAGCCGTTCGGCATCGTGCTGACGGAATCCGACAGGCTGGCGCGCGTGGGCTGCCTGGTGCGCGTGGTGGAGGTCATCGAGCGCCACCCGGACGGCGCGTTCGACATTCTGGTGCAGGGCGAGCACCGCTTTCACATCCACCGCGTCCACAGCGAGCGCCCCTACCTCACCGGCGACGGCGAGTTGTTTGCCGAGCCGCCCGTCGCTATCGAGCCGTCGCTGCGCGAGCGCGTCATCGCGCAGCACATGCGGCTGTTGGAGCTGGCCGGGCGCACCATTCGTCCCACCCTGTACGACACCAGCGGCCCGGTGTCGTACACGCTGGCGCATAACGCGGGCCTGAGCAACGCGCAGAAGCAGGAACTACTCGAACTGCTCACCGAGAACCTGCGGCTCGATTACCTCAGCAAGCACTTCGAAGCGTTCATCCCGCGCATCAAAGAGGTCGAAGACGTGCGGCGTAAAGTCCGCTCCAACGGTCACTTCCGCGATTTTCCTCCCGAGCATCTGTAGGCATGCTGCTGGGCTGAATAAATTTCGCCCTTGCGCCCACCGTCGTCCTGCGCTTTCTCGCCCCTACTTTCGAAAGTGCAGCTTCCTGAAGGAAATTCGACCTTCGCAAGCGAAGCTTCACGCCAGTCAATCCTCCTCTTCCCCTATGTCCGCACCGCGCCTCGGTCCGTACTCGTTCCACACCATCGAAACCGGCACGCTCGCCCTCGATGGCGGCGCGATGTTCGGCATCGTCCCGCGTACGCTGTGGGAGCGCCGTATCGCCCCCGATGACCGCAACCGGATCCCGCTGCACATGCGCTGTCTGCTGGCCGTGGGCGACGACCGCGTGGTGCTGGTGGACAACGGCCTCGGCCACAAGTACGACGCCCGTTTTGCCGATCTTTTTGCCGTCGATCACAGTCGGCACACGCTGGCAAAATCGCTTGCACAGGTGGGCGTCGCGCCCGAGGACGTGACAGACGTAATCTTGACGCACCTCCACTTCGACCACTGCGGCGGTAGCACCTACCGCGACGGCGATGCGCTGAAACTCACGTTTCCCAACGCCCGCCATCACGTGCAGCGCGACCACTGGGCGTGGGCCGTGAAATCGAATGTGCGCGAGCGAGCGTCTTTCCTCGACGAGAACATGACGCCCCTCAAAAAAGCGGGCGTGCTCGCCGAGTATGACGGGCCAGGCGAGATCCTTCCCGGCATCGACGTGCGCGTCGTCAACGGGCACACCGAGGCGCAGCAGGTGGTGATTTTCCATGGCGACGACACCGCGCTGGCCTTCGTGGCCGACCTGCTGCCCACCGTCCACCACCTCGCGCCCGCGTGGAACATGGGCTACGACATCCGCCCGATGGAGACGATTGCGGAGAAAGAGGCATTTCTCGACGAGGCGGAAGCCAGGGGATGGCACCTGATGTTCGAACACGACCCCAACGTTGAACTGGCCTCGCTCACGCGCACCGACCGGGGCATCACGACCCACCACCCCCGACGCCTCACCGATGGATTCTGACGCCGACCTCGACGCGCTGCGTGCACAGGCTTCCCGTGCCGAGGCCCGCCTCGACGCGGTGACGAAGGCCGTCGTGGAACTCTACCACGACCTCAGCAACCCGATGTCGGCGCTCTCCGGCAACGCCGAGTTGCTTTCCATCCTCGGAGCCGAAAATCCCATCGACGCCGACATGCGCGACACCATCGCCGACCTCAACGCCGCCGTGCAGAAGCTGCGCGCGACGATGGAGCGGCTGCGCGCGCTGCGCCAGGCGCTGCGAACGGGCGAGGACCTTTAGCCGCGTCGCGCCGCGTCGATAAGGGCAACTCCGCCTGCCCCGCCCAGAAACGGGTTGCAGCCACACGGCCACAGGCGTATTTTCGAGGCCCACAGCACCCGCAAACGCGTATCGGACATACGGTTACGACTTCCCTGCCTCGCACCTGCCGGTGCGAACCGTATTCTCTCCGATCCCTGTCTCCTGTGCGTGTGCTTCGCGTCCGTCTCGCGTGTGCCGGTCTTCTCGTAGCCGCCTGCTGGGCCTCGCCCGCGCGCGCTCAGACGCCGCAGGTACGCACGCTCGCCGAAGACGCTGCCGGTAAAACCGTGGAGATCACGATGCGGTGGTCGCAGCCTTTGCGCGTCGCGCTCGATTCTGCCGGGGCTGACGTGCTGGGTGCCGCTCTCTCGCCGCCGCCGCGCAGGGGCACCCCACCGCCGACGACCTGCTCATGCTGCCCTCGCTCGCATGGCCCCGCGTGACCGTCATCGCGTCAGATGGGGAGGACGTGAACTTGCCCGCAGGCGACAACATCGCGGCAGCTGATTCGAGTGCGCTCGGGCCGCTGGCCGAAGCCGTCGGGGCGGGGTGGTACCGGAAGAAACCCGTGGCGTCGCTGCTGGTGCGGCTCGTTCGCTACGACGCCGAGCGCCAGCGTTTGTCGCGTTACCGCCGTGTGGTGGTGCGGGTGCAATACGGTGCGGGCGTCGCGCGCGGTGGAGGAGAAGCGCTCCGCATCCAGACGAACCCCCACCTCGCCGTCACGAACAGCGTGCTGGCGGACGGCCTCGTCTACCGCGTGCCCATCGAAAAGGAAGGGCTCTACCGCATCGACCGCGACTTCATCGCGCGCATGGGGCTCGATCCCTCGAAGACCGACCCGGCCAACGTCCACGTCTACGGCAACGGCGGGGCGATGCTGCCCGCGCTCAACGGCGCGCCGCGCCCGGCGGACCTCGTTCTCAACCCGGTGTCCGTCAAAGGCGGTGGCGACGGTTCGTTCGATAGCGGCGACGCCGTCGTCGTCTACGCCCGTGGGCCGGTGACGTGGACGTTCGACGCGGCGGCGAAAACGTGGCAGCACGAGACGCACCTGTTCGCGCGCGAGACGGCCATCTTCGTCAAAGTCCTTTCATCGGCCGCGCCCACCGTGCCGCAGCAGGCATACCCCGGCACATCGGCACCCGAGATCGGGCAGACGACCGGGCGCTTCGTCGCGGAGTTCGACGAGTTCAACTGGGCTCCGGAGAGCGGCTCGGGCACGCAGTGGTGGACGAACCGGTTTGGCCGGGACTTTCCCCGTGAATTGCTGTCGTCCTCCGAGTTGATCGGTCTGGCGAGCGGCACCATCACCTACGAGAGCCACGCCGCCGTGCGCTCGGTCAACATTTTCCCGGCAGCCTCCATCCGGTTCGAGACGGCAAACGCCACGCTCTACGAGAGCAGCTTTGGCTCCGTCACGACGAGCAGCCAGACGAAGACCTCGGCGCGTGACCGCGTGGTGACGTTCGACCAGGCGTTCACCGGCGGCCCCTTCGTGGTGCGGGCGCGCGTGGTGGAGGCGACGACGTACCAGGAAGACCCTGTGGCGGCGGTAGACTGGCTCCGGGCGTTCTATCCACAGGCGCTCGACGCCACGGCGGGCTATCTGCGCTTTGCCACTCCGCCGACGCTCGAAGGCTCGGTGACGTTGAGCCTCGGCGGCTTCTCCACGGAGCCGCAGGTGTGGGACGTCACCGATCCCGTCGCGCCTGTGCGGCTGGGCACGCAGGCCACGGGTGGGCGCTACCGCGTGCAGGTGACGGCGTCGGGCGCGCCCCGCGAGATCGTCGCTTTCACCGATGCCGCCGTGCAGGCCATCACCACCGTCGCCCGCCGCGTGCCCGCGCAGAACCTCCACGGTCTCGCCGTCTACCCCGACCTCGCCATCGTCGTGCCGGACACGTTCCGGGTGCTGGCAGAGGAATTGGCCGACGTGCGGCGTGGGCAGGGCCTGAACGTCGCCGTGGCGAGCGTGCAGGAGGTCTACAACGAGTTCTCCGGTGGCGTGGCCGACATGCGCGCCGTGCGCGACTATTTCAAATTTCTCTACGACCGCGCTCCGACCGACGCCCAGCGTATCCGCTACGGCCTGCTTTTCGGCGACGGGCACTTCGACTACCGCGGGCTGTCGGCGGACGAGGGGCTGCACAACTGGATTCTGCCCTACGAAACCCCGGAGTCGCTCCGCGAAATCGACACCTACGCCTCCGACGATTACTTCGGCATCCTCGACGACGACGAGGGCGTGTGGTCGGACGGCGCGCGATCCGAGCGGGCCGACGTAGCCATCGGGCGGCTGCCGGTGCAGAGCACCGCCGACGCCCGCGCCGTGCTCGACAAGATGGCACGCTACGAAAACCCGGCGACCTTCGGCGACTGGCGCACCCGCTACCTCTTCATCGCCGACGACGGCCCCACGCCCTCGGACAACAACCAGGACCTCCATGTGCAGAACGCCGACTTCGTCGCCGAACTCGTCAAGAGCCTTAGCGACCAGGTCGTCATCCAGAAAGTCTATGGGCCCTCGTACGAGCGGGTGTTCCAGACGAAGACGCGGCTGCCCGGCGCGCGAAGCGACATCCTGCGCGCCATCGACAACGGCATCCTGGCCTTCAACTACAGCGGGCACGGCGGCACGGAAGTGCTGGCCGACGAGGAGATCTTCACCCGCGAAGACGCCGCTTCGCTGACGAACCTCGACAGGCTGCCGGTCTTCGTCACCGCGACGTGCTCGTTCGGGCGGTGGGACATGCAGGAGTTGCAGAGCGCCGCCGAGGTGCTCGTCAACAACCCGAAGGGCGGGGCAGTGGCCATGTTCACCACCATCCGCGTCGTCACCACGTCGAGCGACACGTACCGCCTCAACGTCGGTGTCAACCGCTACCTCAACCTCGGGCTGTTCACGCCCGGCCCCGACGGGCTGCCACCGCGCCTCGGCGACGCGATGCTGCGCCTCAAGCAGAGCCCCATCGGCAGCGACCCCAACAGCCGCAAGTTCAACCTGCTCGGCGATCCGTCGCTGCGTTTCGGCCTCGCGCCCCTCGAAGTGCGCGTGGATGAGGTCGCAGGCGTGGCCCTCAACGACTCGTCGGTGGCTCCCATCCGGGCACTCGACCGCGTGACGGTGAAGGGGCGCGTGACGCGGCAGGACGGCACCACGGCGGTCTTCGACGGGCGCGTGAACCTGTCGGTCTACGACAGCGAGCGGCGCGTGGCGCTGCCGTACGTGCTCTACATGCCCACATCCTACTACCTCCAGCGCAACGCCCTCATCTGGCGCGGCAGCGTGCCCGTGCGCGCAGGGGCCTACGAGGCGACGTTCGTGGTGCCGAAAGACATCTCGTACGCCAACGCCCCCGGCTTCGTCTCGGCCTACGCCACGCTCGGTGACACGCACGCCGCCGGAGGCACCAGCGGGGTGATCGTCGGCGGCTCGGCGGCCAACGTCCCCGACGACGCGAGCGGCCCCACGGTGCGCCTCTTCGTCAACGACACGACGTTCGTTTCGGGCGGGCTGGTGCCGACGAAATCCGAACTCATCGTGCGCGTGGCCGACGAGACGGGCATCAACACGGCGGGGGCGGGGGTGGGGCACGAGATGCTGCTCGTCGTCAACGGCGACGAAGCCAACGCCGTCGATATCGGCTCGTTTTTCCAGGCCGACGAAGGCGCGGTGGCGCGCGGCGAGGTCCGCTACGTGCTCGACGATCTGCCCGAAGGCCCCAACTCTGTCCGCGTGCGGGCGTGGGACGTACTCAACAACTCGGGCGAGGCGCACCTCGACCTCGTGGTGTCGGACTCCGACCGGCTCGACGTGCGGCACGTGCTCAACTTCCCCAACCCGATGGTGAGTGGAACGCGCTTTGTGTTCGAGCACAACCAGCCGCGCGGCACGGAGGCACGCGTGCAGATCCGCGTCTACACGCTCAGCGGCCAGCCCGTCCGCACCCTCAACGACTTCGACACGCTGCCCGCCGGGATGCTCGACCGCCCCCTCATCCAGATCCCGTGGGACGGGCGCGACGACGACGGCGACCGGCTGGCGGCAGGCGTCTATCTCTACAAAGTGCGCGTGGAGGTCGAGCGGGACGACGGCACCCGCGAAGTCGCCGAACGAATCGAAAAGCTCGCCGTAGTACGATGAGCCCATCCCGAATGCATTCTTACACCTTCTATCTCCCTTTTCGCATGAACCGTTTTCTTCTCGGGCTGGGCACGCTCTGTGTGCTCGCGTCGGCCTTTCTCGCCGCGCCCGTCAAAGCGCAGATCGGCGGTGCCGCCGTCGTCTTTCTGATGATCGAGCCTGACAGCCGCGCTGCGGGCATGGGCAACGCCGGCGTGGCACTGGCCGACAATGCCAACGCGACGTTCTGGAACCCGGCGGGCCTGGCCTTCCAGGAAGGCGCGTCGGTCGGCATCACGCACTCCAACTGGCTGCCGGAGTTCAACGCCAACCTCTATTACGAGTACGCCGTCGCCAAACTCCACGCGCCCGGCATCGGCACGTTCGGCGCGCACGTGACGTTTTTCAACCTCGGCAAGCACGACCAGATCGACGACCAGGGCCAGTTCGTGACTACGTTCCGCTCGTACGATATGGCGGCGGGCGTGAGCTACGGCACCAAACTCACCAACAACCTGAGCGTGGGCACGGGCGTCCGGGTGATCTATTCGAGCCTCGCCACGGGCCTCGAAGTCGGCGGCGGCACGGCGCGGGCGGGCGTGTCGGCGGGTGTGGACCTGGGGATGCTCTACCGCTCCAACCCTATCGACCTCGGAAGTACGCAGACGACGCTGAGCGCGGGCTTCAACCTCGCCAACATGGGGCCGACGATCAAGTACGTCGAGAAGCGCGACCCCATCCCGACGAACCTGCGCTTCGGCTGGGCGGCGACGTTCGACTTCGACGAGTTCAACTCGCTCACGCTCGTCAACGACTACACGAAGGCGCTCTACCGCGTGCGCCGCGACTCGGTCAACGGCGAACTCGTCCGCACCGTCGATCCGTTCTACAAAGCCATCTTCTCCGCGTGGACGCCCATCACGGTGAAGCTCGGTAACGACGCCGAGGCGCGCGAACTCAGCATCGCCGAGCAGCTCATCGTCGGCGTCGGCGCGGAGTACTGGTACAACAAGCTGTTCGCGCTGCGCGGTGGCTATTTCTACGAGAACCCGTACAACGGCAACCGCGAGTTCGTGACGCTGGGCGCGGGCATCCGCTACAACATCGTCGGAGTGGATTTCTCGTATATCTACGCCCTCGAACAGGACAACCCGCTCGCCAACACGCTGCGCTTTTCCCTCCTGATCGACTTGTAAGGGCGCGTTCCAATTTCCGGCGAGGCCGGAACGAGAGGCGGATTTCGCACGTGCGGAGTCCGCCTCTCTCTTTTCACCGAGCACCGTGATCGGATACTACCTTTTCGCCGCCGTGCTGGCCCTCGTTGCCCTCGCCTCGCTGGGAGTGCTACTGCGCGCCGGGCGGCCCCGCGAGCCGCTGGCGTGGGCGGGCGTGGCGATGAGCGTGGCGCTGCTGTGCGCGAGCATCGCCGTGGCCATCCTGGCGCAGCAGCGTGCCGCCGTGCCGCTTCAGACGCTGCCGAACACGCCCGAAACGATGACCTCCGGCCCCGAGGTGGGGCAGGCTGCCGCTCCGCTGGAATTCACGCTGCTGGCGGGCGACCGGAAAGCGTCGGTGGCCGACTTCAAAGGCCGCGTCGTCCTGCTCAATTTCTGGGCGACGTGGTGCGTGCCGTGCCTCCGCGAGCTGCCCGACCTCGACCGCCTGCAGGCCGATTACGGCCCGCTCGGATTGCAGGTAATCGCGCTCTCCGACGAGTCACCCGAGACGCTGCGCGCCTTCGGCGACGATAAGCTCCCGCAACACGCGACCGTGGCCTATCTGCCCGACGTCCGCGCGGCGATGCCGTTTTACGAGCGTGGCCTCGACTTCCGCCCGTTCACCTACCTCATCGACCGCGACGGCGTCGTCCGCGCCGTAGACCTGGGCGCGCGCGACTACGAGCACTTCGAAGAGCGCGTGCAGTCGTGGCTACAACCCAACCTCGCCTCACGCCGATAGACGCTCCGGCTCAGGATTGCCCGTTTGCGCGTTCGTCCGCGCGGCGTTTGAGCGCGAAGCTGGCCGCGACGAGCACGAGCGCGACGGCGAGCACCACGGTGAACGCCTGCCGGAAGCCGTCCACTCCCGACGCCGACGCCACGAGTGCGCCGATGAGCGCGGCTCCGGCGATCTGACCCGCGCCCAGAAACACCGTCACCACGCTCTGCGCCACGGCCCGCTCGGTCTTCAGGGATTCGTTGAGCAGGATGTAACTCAGCGACGAGCCCAGCATCCCTGAGAGTCCCAGCCCGATGAGCACCGTGCCGCTGAAATACACCGCGACGCGAACAGGCAGAAACGCCACCACCGCGAGCCCTGCCGACAGCAGCAGTGCGCTCAACCGCAGCATCGCGCGCGAGCCGTAGGTGTCGAGCAGCCGCCCCGCCGCGGGCGCGCCGAAGGTCAGCGTCACCACCAGCGGCAGCAGCATGTACGCTGCTGCCGACCGATCCACGCCGAAGGCTTCCTGCGCGTAGGCGGGCAGAAACACGAACAGCGCCTCGCTGAGTCCCGCGCCGACGCAGAACAGCGCCGCCAGCTTCACCTGCCGCCGTGCGAACAACGCGGGCCGCAGCAGCGGGTGCGGCGTGCGGCGCTCCTGCCACACGAACAGCGCGGCCAGCACCGCCGTGCCGAAGAGCAGCACGAGCGGAAGCCAGAGCGTGGCCTCGCCCGTCTCGCCCATCCGCACGCGGTTGGCCGCAAGCGCCAGCGTCAGCAGGCTCGCCGCGAGCAGCAGCGTCCCCACGGCGTCGAGCGGGCGGCGCTCGGCGGGGGAGAGGCGCGGCAGCACGCGCAGCGCCGCCACAAAGACCAGCGCCGCCAGCGGCAGCGTGGCCACGAACACCCACCGCCACCCGTGCGGCACGAGCACGCCTGCGAGGATCGGCCCGACGAGAAAGGCGACGCCGAAGACGGCCCCCAGCAGCCCCAGCACGCGCCCGCGCTTGGCGACGGGGAAGGCATCGCCCACGACGGCGCTCGCCATCGGGAACAGGCCCGATGCGCCCAGCCCCTGCACCACGCGCCCGGCGATGAGCATTCCGAACGACGGCGCGAAGACGACGCCCAGCGTACCCAGCACGAACACGCCGAGGGAGCCCAGAAACACGCTCTTGCGCGCGTACACGTCGCCCAGCCACGATGTGAACGGCTGCCCGGTGAGGTTGGCGAGCACAAAGGCCGTCAGCACCCAGCTCGTCGCGCGTTCGCTGAGGCCGAACGCTTCGCCGATGGCGCGCAGCGTCGGGCCGACGAGGGCAATGTCGAAGGCGGCCACGAGCGTGCCGCCGAACAGCACCGCTACCAGGCCACGTGGCACCTTCACGGGTTCGTCAGCGAGCACGACGGGGCAGGTTGGTCAATGGAGAGGGGCATGGGTCATCGGATAGAAGGCACTGGTGGTAAAACCGTATGTGTCGGCTCGAATGACGAACGCCCCATGACCCATGATGAGCGCGCAACCCGAAGCGACGTGATGCACACGCCGCGCAGATGTTACCTTGCTCCGGCGATGGGGGCAAGGCACGATGCCGCCGCCAGACCGTTCCTCGCCATTCGTCAACGAAACCTCACACGCACCGGATGTCTCGTCTCCTGTTTGCTCTCTTTCTCGTGTCTTCTGTCACTGTGCAGGCGCGCGCCCAAGGCCTGCCCATCGACCCGCCGCTCGTGGTGCCTGGCGTCAGCTACAGCGATGCCATTCCGACGCCCCAGGACGTGCTGAAATACCGCATCGGTGAGCGGCACACGCGCCCGCACGAGGTCATCGACTACGTCCGCGCCGTCGCTGATGCCTCCGACCGGGTGACGCAGTTCGAGTATGCGCGTTCGTGGGAGGGGCGTCCGCTCGTGATGGCCGTCGTCACCAGTCCCGCCAACCACGCCCGCCTCGACGCCATCCGGCGCGCCAACATCCAGCTTTCCGAGAACCCCGCGAGCGTTTCAGATGCCGAAATCGCGGAGATGCCTGCCATCGTGTGGATGGGGTACAGCGTCCACGGCAACGAGGCCAGCGGCACCGAGGCGGCGCTGCTCACGCTCTACCACCTCGCGGCAGGGCAGGGTGGCGAGGTCGACGATGTGCTGAACAACACCGTCGTCCTGCTCGACCCGATGTACAACCCCGACGGGCGCGACCGCTTCGTGGACTGGGCCAACGCCTACCGGGGCGCCGTGCCCGTGGGCGACGCGCAGGATGCCGAGCACAACGAGGCGTGGCCCGGCGGGCGCACCAACCACTACTGGTTCGACCTCAACCGCGACTGGCTCCCCGCCATCCACCCTGAGAGCGACGGACGCCTGCGGCTTTTCCACGAGTGGCGTCCGCAGCTGCTGACGGATTACCACGAGATGGGCGGCGAGTCCACGTATTTCTTCCAGCCCGGCATCCCGTCGCGCACCAACCCCAACACGCCTGTCCTCAACCAGGAGGTCACCAACCGCATCGCAGGGTACCACGCCACCATTCTCGACGAGATCGGGTCGCTCTACTACACGAAAGAGTCGTTCGACGATTTCTACTACGGCAAAGGCTCCACGTACCCCGACGTGAACGGAGCCATCGGCATCCTCTTCGAGCAGGCGTCGTCGCGCGCGCTGGAGGTGGACACCCGCGCCAACGGACGGCTCACCTACGGCTTCACCGTTCGCAACCAGGCCGCCGCGTCGATCTCGTCGCTGCGCGCCGCCGTGGCGATGCGCGAGGAGCTGCTGAAGATGCAGCGCGACTTCTACGCCTCCGCCCCCGAGGTGGCCCGCAAGGCCAGCTTCGACGGCTACGTTTTCGGCGACGCAGGGGCACCGGGCCGGGCGCGCGACCTCGTCCGGATGCTGCTCAAACACCGCATCGAGGTGTACCGTCCGGGCCGCGACGTCGAAGCCGAAGGCCAGCGTTTCGACGCGGATTCCGCGTATTACGTCCCCCTCGCCCAGCCGCAGGCACGCCTCATCAACGGCCTCTTCGAGCGCACGACGACCTTCACCGACTCGCTCTTTTACGACGTATCGGCGTGGACACTGCCGCTCGCCTATGGCTTGCCGATGGCGACCGTGCGCGGCGCGAACCTCGCGGGCACGCGCGTGACGGACGCCAGCGACCCGGCGGGGCGCGTCGTCGGTGGGCAGGCGTCCTACGCCTACCTCATCCCGTGGGGCGACTGGGCCACGCCGCGCGTGCTCTATGCCTTGCAGGACGCGGGCATCCGCGTGCGCGTGCAGACGACGCCGTTCACTACCACCGTGGCCGGGCAGCGCCGGACGTTCGAGCGCGGCACGCTGCTCGTGCCCGTCGTCCAGCCCGACGGCGCGGTGGAAAACGTGCATCAGCGCGTAGCCGAAGCCGTCCAGAACCACGGTGTCACCGCGTATGCCGTCTCGACGGGCTTCTCGCTCGCCGGACCGGACCTCGGCTCGGGCGGCAGCATCACGCTCGAACAGCCGCGTATCGCCCTTGTCATCGGCTCGGGCACGAGTTCCAACAACGCAGGCGAGATGCGCTACATGCTCGGCGAGCGCTTCGGCCTGCCGCACGCGCTGCTCATGACCGACGATCTCGCCCGCGCCGACCTCGGCGAGTACAACACGATCCTCCTGAGTGGCGGCTCGTATCCGGCCAACGCCAAAGACGCGCTGCAAACGTTCGTGCGGCAGGGCGGCACGCTCGTCGCCACCACGAGCGCCGTGGACTGGCTCGTCCGCAACGACCTCGTCGAGATGGAGACGAAAGAGGCCACGAGCATCGACTCGCTGCTCCTGAAAACCCCTTACGCCCAACTCGACGACACGCGCGGCGCGCAGGCCGTCGGCGGCTCGATCTTCAGGGCGCGCCTCGACACCACGCATCCGCTGGCGTATGGGATGCCGCGAGACGATGGCGTTTTTCCGCACGTCGTCCACCTTCTACGAACCCGTGGAAGTCCCCGGTGCGAACGTCGCTGTCTACACCGACGAACCGCTGATCGCGGGTTACCTCTCCGACGAGCGGATGGAGCAGGCCTCCGGCGCGGCGGCGCTCGTGGCGCTGCGGCAAGGCCGCGGCCACATCGTGCTGATGCCCGACAATCCCGTTTTCCGCGGCTTCTGGATGGGCACGTCGGCGCTGCTGGCAAACGTGCTGTTTCTGTCGAGCGCGTTGTGATGCTGGAGGTTGGAGGGTAGAGGTTGGAAACCTGTTCAACTCCGACGCAGCCCACCCACCTCTACTCTCTACCTCCAACCTCAAATGCAAAACCGCCTCGGCGACACGCTCAGCCCGTACCTGCTCGGCCACGCGCACAACCCCGTCGCGTGGCAGCCGTGGGACGACGAGGCGTTCGCGCTGGCGCGGAAGCTCGACAAACCCATCTTCCTGTCTATCGGCTACGCCACGTGCCACTGGTGCCACGTGATGGAGCGCGAGTCGTTCGAGGACGCAGAAGTGGCGGAGGTGCTCAACCGCGTGTTCGTGCCCGTCAAAGTCGACCGCGAGGAGCGGCCGGACGTGGATGCCGTCTACATGGAGGTCGCCCAGATGACGAGCGGGCGCGGGGGCTGGCCGCTGACCGTGCTGTTGACACCCGACGCCCGTCCGTTTTTCGTGGCGACGTACCTGCCGCCGAGGGCGCGCTACGGGCGTGCGGGGGTGGTGGAACTGGCGCGGGGCGTGGAGGAGGCGTGGGAGAAACGCCGCGACGACATCGAAGCGTCGGCGCAGAACCTGACCGACGCGCTCCAGTCGCGCTGGGCCGAAGCGCCCGAGCCCGACGGTCCCACGCTGTCCGAGGAGACGCTGCACCGTGCCTTCGCCCAGCTCCAGCAGCGCTTCGACGCCGAGCACGGCGGCTGGGGAGGTGCGCCCAAATTCCCGACGCCGCACGTCGGTCGGTTTCTGCTGCGCTACGCACGCCGCTACGAAAATCCCGAGGCGCGGGAAATGGTCGCCCGAACGCTGCGCGCCATGCGGGCGGGCGGGATCTTCGATCAGGTCGGCTACGGCTTCCACCGCTACAGCACCGACAAATCGTGGACGCTGCCGCACTTCGAGAAGATGCTCTACGACCAGGCCGGTCTGCTCGCCCTCTACGCCGACGCGGCAGCCGCCACCGGCGAAGCGGCCTACGCCACCGTCGTGGATGAGATCGTGACGTACCTCACCCGCGACCTGATGGACGAAGTCGGTGCGTTCTACGCCGCCGAAGACGCCGACAGCGAGGGGCGCGAGGGCGCGTTCTACGTGTGGACGCGCGCCCAACTGGACGAGGCGCTGGGCGTCGAGGAAGCCGCGCGGTTCGTTCGCACGTACAACGTCACCGACGAGGGCAACTTCGAAGACGAAGCGACCGCCGAGCGCACGGGCGAAAACGTGCTGTTTCTCGGCACATGGCCGCAGGAAGGCGCCGCCGCCGAACAGGTCCTCGACCGCCTCCGCGAGGTGCGCAACCACCGCCCCCGTCCGCTCCTCGACGACAAGATCCTCACCGACTGGAATGCCCTCGCCGTCTCCGCGCTGGCGCAGGCGGGTCGTGCGCTCGGCAAGCCGGTGTTGCTGGAACTGGCCGAGCGGGCCATGCGGTTCGTACTCGACGTGCTCCGCGATGCCGACGGTCGGTTGTTGCACCGCGCGCGGGATGGGCAGGCGGGGCTGACGGCGACGGCGGACGACTACGCCTTCACCATCCGCGCACTTCTCGATCTGTACCAGGCTACACAGTCGGCAAGGTGGCTGGTTGATGCCGTGAAGCTCCAGCAAGACTTTAACACGTTTTACTTCGACGAGAAGCGCGGCGCGTACCGCCTCGCGCCGTCGGATGGCGAACAGCTCATCACGAGCACCGTCGCCTTCTACGACGGCGCGACGCCCTCCGCCAACTCTGTCGCCGCGCTCAATCTGGTGCACCTGTCGCGCCTCACCGGAGACGTGGCTCACGCTGAGCGCGCCCGCCGCCTGTTTGATGCTGCCGCCGCCGATGTCCACGCGATGCCGTCGGGTTTCGCCGCGCTGCTGCTCGCGCTCGACGAGGACGTACACGCGCCTGCCGACGTGGTGCTCGCTGTCGCCGGTGGGGCAGACGCGCAGCCGTTCCTCGACGCCTACCGCCGCGCTCGACCGCCCGGCAGCCTGCTCGCCGTGCTCGACGTATCTGCCCGCAGAGTCCTCGCCGACGTGTCGCCGTATCTCGCCGCGTATCCGATCCCCGAAACCGGCGTGAAGGCGTACGTGTGCCAGAACCTCCACTGCGAAGCTCCCGTTGCCGACCCTGCCGCACTCGAAGCGCTTTTGCAGGGTTAGAGCGTGGAATACGGGGGCTCCTTCCCACGTCGTTTCGCATCCACCGACCGCAATTTGGCTTTCGCCCGGGGCGCGATTCATTGCGTCCCTACCTCCGAGATCTCGCCTTTCCGCATTCCGCGTTCCCACTTCCGACTTTCACACCATGTCTGACATCTTCGTTTACAGCGCCGTCCGCACGCCCATCGGCAAGTTCGGTGGCGCGTTGAGCAGTTTTTCGGCCGCCGACCTCGGCAGCATCGCCATGAAAGCCGCGCTCGAACGGGCAGGCGTCGGCGGCGAGGCGCTCGACTTTTTCGTGATGGGCAACGTGCTGCGGGCGGGACAGGGGCAGCTCGTTCCCCGGCAGGCCGCGTTCAAGGCAGGCATCCCCAAAACCGTCGATGGGCAGGCCGTGGATATGGTGTGCTCGTCGGGCATGATGGCCATCATGAACGCCATGGCGCTGCTGCGCGCGGGCGACGCCGATCTCATCCTCGCGGGCGGCATGGAGTCGATGTCCACCGCCGGGTTCTACCTGAGCAGCGCGGCGCGGTGGGGCTACAAATTCCTCGGTGCCGGTCAGGAGTCCGTCGTCGACATCCTGTACCGCGACGGGCTCTCAGACCCCGAGACGCAGGAGGCGATGGGCGAGCAGACCGAACGCCTCGCCGCCGAGCATGGCATCACGCGCGAGGAGTTGGATGACCTCGCCGCACAGTCGCACCACCGGGCTGAGCAGGCGCAGGCGAAAGGCTTTTTCGCCGACGAGATCGTGCCCGTCGACTACCGCGCCAAGCGCGAGGCGAAGACGCTGGATTACGACGAGGGCGTGCGCCCGGGCACGACCAATGAAGCTCTCGCCGGGCTGCGCCCCGCGTTTGCCAAAGAAGGCGTGCTCACGGCAGGCAACGCCTCTCAGATCTCCGATGGGGCCTCTGCGCTGCTCGTGGGCACGAAAGAAGCAGGTGAAAAACATGGTCTCACGCCCATCGCCCGGCTGCTCGTCGGCGCGTGGGCGGCAGGCGAGCCGTGGCGCTTTCCCGAAGCGCCCATCCCCGCCGCCAAGCGCGTCCTCGACCGCACTGGCTGGTCGCTCTCCGACATCGACCTGTTCGAGAACAACGAGGCGTTTGCCATCAACAACATCCTCTTCCACCGGATGCTGGACGTGCCGTACGACAAGCTCAACGTCCACGGCGGGGCCGTGTCGCTCGGCCATCCCATTGGGGCCTCGGGCGCACGCATCGTCACGACGCTCATCCACGCGCTGCACACACACGGCAAGGAGAAGGGCCTGGCGTCCATCTGCCACGGCACCGGCGGCGGCACGTCGCTGGCCGTGGAGGCGGTTTGAGAGGAGAGAGTGGAACTTGGAGAGGAATTTCCATCCCTGACCTCCAATCTCCGACCACACCGGATGGTCACGGTTGACGGGGGAGGGCGCGCAGTAGTTTTGGGCCTTCCCAACCCCGACTCCCATGTTCGAATGGTTTGCTGACCCCCAGGCGTGGGTCGCCCTGCTGACGCTGACGCTGCTCGAGATCGTCCTCGGCATCGACAACATCGTGTTCATCTCGATCCTGTCGGGCCGCTTGCCCGAGGCGCAGCAGGCGAAGGCACGGCTGCTCGGGCTGGGGCTGGCGATGTTCGGGCGCATCGCATTGCTGTTCGGGATTTCGTGGGTCATGAGGCTCACAGCGGGGTTGTTTACCTTGCCCGTGTTCGACGGCGAAGCAGCCATCATCTCGGGGCGCGACCTCATCCTGCTGCTCGGTGGGCTGTTTCTCATCTACAAGAGCACCCACGAGATCCACAACAAGCTCGAAGGCGAGGAGGAGCACGGCACGACGCGCAAAGTCGCGTCCTTCGGCAGCGTCATCTTCCAGATCCTGCTGCTCGACCTCGTTTTCTCGCTCGACTCCGTCATCACCGCCGTCGGCATGGCCGATCACCTCGGCGTGATGGTGATTGCCGTCATCATCGCTGTCGGCATCATGATGATCTCGGCGGGCACGATTTCGGACTTCATCGGCAAGCACCCGACGTTGAAGATGCTGGCGCTGTCGTTTCTGCTGCTTATCGGTGTCTCGCTCGTGGCCGAAGGGTTCGATCAGCACATCGAGAAAGGCTACATCTACGCGGCGATGGGTTTCTCGCTGCTCGTCGAGTTTCTCAACCTGCGGGCGAAGAAGAGCAAGCCGATCTCGCCGCCGCCGGTGGCGCTGCGGAATCCGCGCCTGTCCAGCGCGCTCGAAGAAGCGAAGTCGTGACTCCTCTCGGCGCAGAACCGCTCCCCCGAGCGTACTTCGACCGCCCGACGCTCGCCGTCGCCCGCGACCTCATCGGCGTGTGGCTCGTCCACGAGACGCCGGAGGGTGTTCTCGCAGGCCGCATCGTCGAAACCGAGGCGTACGTGCAGGACGACCCCGCTTTCCACGGCTGGAATCTCGTCGATCACGCGACGGGTCTGGTGAAGCCGACAGGGCGCGGCTACGATCTTTTTGCGCGTCCCGGGCAGGCGTACGTATACCTCATCTACGCGAAATACTGGCTGCTCAACGTCGTGACGGAGCGGGAAGGCGTGGGCGGGGCCGTGCTCATCCGGGCGCTCGAACCCACGCGCGGCCTCGACGCGATGTACGCCAACCGCCCCCACGCCCGGCGCGACCGCGACCTGACCAACGGGCCGGGCAAACTCACGCAGGCGCTTGGCTTCGACGGCGCGTACCACAAGGTCAATCTCACGCGCCCGCCGCTCTACTTCGCCGACGTAGAACCCGACGTCGCGTACCCCATCGAAACCTCGACGCGCATCGGGCTGACGCGGGGCGTGGAGTTGCCGTACCGCTTTTTCGTCCTGAACAATCCGTATGTCTCGCCTGGCATCCCCAGCGATCTGGCCATTGCACGGCGCAAACAAAAACCCCGGAGGCTCTAAAAAACCTCCGGGGTCGTACGTCGGATCGGGCAGAAGAGCTACTTCTTGATCTGCCGGTAGATGAGCAGCACGATGATCGCACCGATGATGGCGGTGACGAACGAGCCGAAGTCGAAGCCATCGACGCCGCCGGTGCCCAGGATCAGGCTACCGAGGAACCCACCCACCACGGCCCCGACGATGCCGAGGATGATGGTGACGATGAAGCCACCGGGATCGTCGCCCGGCATGATCCACTTGGCGATGGCTCCGGCGATGAGCCCGAAGATGATCCACGCGAGAATACCCATGAGAGTTTGGAGGGGTTGGTGAAGGGAGTCAAACTCAAGGGTACCTAATTGCGCCCTTAGCCACTGTGACCGGCCCGCAACGCGGTGTAAAGCGTCTGTTACAGCGTTTAGGGGCCTTTTCACGGACGCGCCCGCGATGCCGGTGTAAGTTGGCGATCCGCACTTTCCGACCCTTATGCCGCGTCCGCAGACCTCCGCCCAGATCCGCCAGTCCTTTCTCGACTTTTTCCGCGAGAAAGGCCACGAAATCGTGCCCAGCGCCTCGCTCGTGCCCACCGGCGATGCCACGCTCTTGTTCACGAACGCGGGCATGAACCAGTTCAAGGACGTGTTCCTCGGCACCGGCACCCGCCCCTACACGCGCGTGGCCGACACGCAGAAGTGCCTGCGCGTCTCGGGCAAGCACAACGACCTCGAAGAAGTGGGGCACGACACGTACCACCACACGTTTTTCGAGATGCTGGGCAACTGGTCGTTCGGCGATTACTTCAAGAAAGAAGCCATCGCGTGGGCCTACGAGCTGCTGGTGGAGAAGTGGGGCCTCGACCCCGGCCGCCTCTACGCCACCGTCCACGAAGGCGACGAACGGCTGGGCCTCGAAGCGGACACCGAGGCCGCCGACCTGTGGACGAGCGTGACGCCGCTCAAAAAAGAGCAGGTCAAGTTCTGCGGCTCGAAAGACAACTTCTGGATGATGGGCGACACCGGTCCCTTGCGGGCCGTGCTCCGAAATCCACATCGACCTGCGCTCGGACGAGGAGCGCGCCCGCGTGCCCGGCATCAGTCTGGTCAATGCCGACGACCCGCGCGTGATGGAGATCTGGAACCTCGTCTTCATCCAGTACAACGCGCAGCCCGACGGCTCGCTCGTGCCGCTGGCCGCGAAGCACGTCGATACCGGCATGGGGTTCGAGCGCGTCGTGGCCGTGCTGCAGGGCAAGACGAGCAATTACGACACCGATCTCTTTTCAGGCATTCTGGCGAAGATCGCCGACCTGTCGCCGCGCGCCGATGTGACGGGCTACGACACGCTCCAGAGCCTCGACGCGACGGAGCGCGAGAAAGTGCGCGTGGCGATGCGCGTCGTGGCCGACCACGTCCGCACGCTCGCCTTCGCCATCGCCGACGGGGCCGCGCCGAGCAACACGGGCAGGGGCTACGTCATCCGCCGCATCCTGCGGCGCGCCGTCCGCTACGGCTACCAGACGCTCGGCTTTCCGCGAGCCGTTTCTGTACAAGCTCGTCCCGACGCTCATCGGCATCATGGGCGACACGTTTCCCGAACTTGAAGGGCAGCGCGAATACGTCGAGAGGGTGATCCGCGCGGAGGAGGAGAGTTTTCTGGCAACCCTTGAACCAGGCGTAGAAAAGTTTAAGAGATTCGCATCGAGAGTCAAGCAGCTGCAATCACTTCGGCAAAGCCAGCCAGATATCCTCACGGCTGACCCCCGCGATCCATCGTTGGGTGATCACTCACGGTTGCGAAATGCTCATCTGACTGAATTCCTTGATGAAGTCAGAAAGGACCGTGACATTGATCAACTCCTACGCGTCTCATTCGGTGACGAGATTGTCAACCCGGAGATTGTAATCGAGTCAGCGGCAATGAGTGGACTCTTTCCAGGTGAGATCGCTTTCGTCCTGCACGATACTTATGGTTTTCCGGCGGATCTAACGGCGCTTATGGCGCGAGAGGAAGGGTTAGAAGTAGACATGGTGCGGTTCGATGAGTTGATGACCGAGCAGCGCGAGCGGGCGCGGGCGGCGGCGGGGTTCTCGGTGGATCAGAGCCAGATCGACCTGTGGAGTCCCACGTCCGAGGCGCACACGCAGGGCGGCAAGCCCATCGACTTTGCCGGGTACGACACGCTCAACGTCCGCGATGCCCGCGTGCTGAAAACGCGCAGGGTGGGCGATGACGAAAAACAGCGCTACGAACTCGTGCTCAACCGCACGCCGTTCTACGCCGAGAGCGGTGGCCAGATCGGCGACACGGGCACGCTCGTCGTCGGCGACCAGACGATCACTGTGCTCGACACGCAGAAGCAGCAGGGCGAGATCGTCCACGTCGTCGATGCGCTGCCCCACGACCTCGATGCGCCCGTGACGGCGCAGGTAGACGTGAAGCGGCGGGCGCGCATCGCCAAACACCACACCGTGACGCACCTCTTGCACGCGGGCTTGCGCGAAGTGCTCGGCTCGCACGTGCAGCAGAAAGGCTCGCTCGTCGCGCCGGAAAAACTCAGGTTCGATTTCAGTCACTTCGAGCGCGTCACGCCCGAGGAGTTGCGTGCCGTCGAGGACTACGTCAACGGCTTCATCCAGGACAACGTCCAGAAGCAGGAGGACCGCGACGTGCCCATTGACGAGGCGATGACGCGGGGGGCGATGGCGCTCTTCGGCGAGAAATACGGCGATAAAGTGCGCGTCATCACGTTCGACGCGAGCCGATCCGTCGAACTCTGCGGCGGCACGCACGTCGGCGCGACGGGTGACATCGGCGTGTTCCGGTTTCTGTCCGAGGGAAGCGTCGCGGCAGGCGTACGGCGCGTCGAGGCCGTCGCGGGCATCGACGCCGTCGCGCACCTGTGGCACGAGATCGACGAGCTTTCGCGCGTGCGCGGCCTGTTCCGTAACCTGTCGAGCGGTGCCGATGCCGAGATCGAAAAGCTCATCGAGCAGAACAAGACGCTCGAAAAAGCCCTTGAGGCCACGCGCCGCGCCTCGCTCGAAAGCCACCTCGACGGCTTCGCCCGCAACGCCGTCGCCGTGGGCGATGCGCGCCTCGCCACGGGCCGCCTCGATGGCGCGGGCATGGACGCGCTGCGCGACCTCGCCCAGACGCTCGCTGACAGGTTGGGCGACAACGGCGCGGCGCTGCTCGTCGGGGCCGACGAAACGGGCGAAAAGGCGATGCTGGCGATGGCGGTTTCCGAAGCCCTCGTCAAGCGCGGCGCGCAGGCAGGCAAACTCGTCGGCGTGCTGGCGAAAAAAGTCGGCGGCGGCGGCGGAGGCCGGCCCACCCTCGCCACGGCAGGAGGCCGCGACGCCTCGGGTCTCGACGACGTGCTGGCGAGCGCGCCCGCGCTGCTCGCCGAGGCATTGGTTTAGTCCGGCGCGCGTGGTGTACCTTTCTGTGCCCGTCGCCCCGCGGCACCCGATTCTTTTTTCCAACAGACGCTGCCTGAGCCTGTGGCTGTAGAGTCCTCTGTTTTCGATACCGTGCTGCGCGCCGGTCACGCCCGAGGCGGCGGCTTGATCGTCCTGATCGACCCGGACAAGCTGCCCGTCGCGCGCATCGCTCCGTTCGTGGAAACGTGTGAACAGGCGGGCGTGGACGCGCTGTTCGTCGGCGGCAGTTTGCTGCACACCGTCGATCTCGACGCCTACGTCTGCGCCATCAAGCGTGCCACGTCGCTGCCGGTCATCGGCTTTCCCGGCTCGCTGGGCCAGCTCGTTCGCCCGCTCGACGCCGTGCTGTACCTGTCCATCATCTCGGGCCGCAACCCCGAGTACCTGTTCGGGCAGCACGTGCAGGCCGCGCCGCTGATCAAGAGACTCGGCATCGAACCCATCTCGACGGGCTACATGCTCGTCGAATCCGGGGTGACGACGACGGCGCAGTACATGAGCGGGTCGATGCCGCTGCCGCGCCACAAGCCCGACCTCGCCGCCGCGACCGCGCTGGCCGCTGAGATGATGGGCATGAAGCTCCTCTTCGCCGACGGCGGCAGCGGGGCCGACGCGCCGGTGCCCGTCGCGCTCGTGCGCGCCATCACGCAGGCGTGTACGATTCCGCTCCTCGTGGGTGGTGGGCTCCGCACGCCCGAGGCCGTCGCGCAGCGCATCGAAGCCGGGGCGGCATTCGCCGTCGTGGGCACGGCGCTGGAGGAAAACGGCGATGGCGCGTACATGGCCGAGATGGCCGCCGCCGCGCACCTCCACGCGCGCCACGTCGCCGTCTGAGCGTGCTGACGCGGCTGCGCTCGCTCTACCTCACGCCGCGCCTCGTGTGGGCCGTCGCCGCGTGTGCCGTGCTGTATGCTATCGGGTACTTCTGGACGCCCGCCGTCGCCCTCGCCTCGCTCGGGCTGGCGTCGGCACTGCTCGTCGCGCTGGTGGAGGCCGTCGTGCTCGCGCGCCCGGCGGCGGGGGTGGAGGTCGAGCGGATCGTGCCGCGCCGGTTTTCCAACGGCGACGAGAACGAGGTATCGATCCTGCTCCAGAACACGACCGGTGCGCCGCTCCTCGTCGAACTCATCGAGGAGTTGCCGGTGCAATTCCAGGCGCGCGGCTACCGCTTCGATGTGCCCCTCGCGCCCGGCGAGCGCCGCCGCATCACGTATACCGTCCGCCCGACAGAGCGGGGGCGCTACGCATTCGGACGCGTCAACGCCTATGCGGCCACGCGTATCGGGTTTGTACAGCGGCGCTACCGCAGCGACGAGGCGCACGAAGCCAGCGTATATCCGTCGTTCCTCCAGCTCGAAAAGTACCAGCTCGTGGCCGCCACGAGCCGTCTCGACCTCATCGGACTCAAAAAGATGCGGCGTCTGGGGCATACGATGGAGTTCGAGCACATCCGCGAGTACGTGCAGGGCGACGACGTGCGGACGCTCAACTGGCGCGCGTCGGCGCGGCGCGGGTCGCTGATGGTGAACCAGTACCAGGACGAGCGCGCCCAGCCCATCTACGCCGTGATCGACACCGGGCGCGTGATGCAGATGCCCTTCGACGGGGTGACGCTGCTCGACTACAGCATCAACGCCGCGCTCGTGCTGGCGGGCGTGGCCGTCAAGAAGGGCGACATGGCGGGACTGGTGACGTACTCGAACCGCGTCCACACGGTGCTACGCGCCGAGCGGCGGGCGGCCCAGATGGGCCGGATTCTGGAAGCCCTCTACGCCGTCACGACCGACTTCGCCGAGTCCGACGTGCAGCGGCTCTACGGTGAGTTGCGCGCTCGATTGCCACGCCGGAGCCTGCTCGTCGTCTTCACCAACTTCGAGAGCCTCTCCGGGATGCGGCGCCACTTGCCCGAGCTGGCCCGGCTGGCGCACCACCACGTCGTGCTGACGATCCTGTTCGAGAACACCGAACTGAAAGCCCTCACCGAGCAGCCCGCCGACCGTCTCGACGAGGTCTACGTGCGCGCCATCGCGCAGCAGGTTGCCAGCGAGAAGCGCGAGATCGCCCGTGTGCTGCGGCAGCACGGCGTGCTCACCCTCCTGACTACGCCCGGCACTCTGACGCTCGACGTCGTCAACCGCTACCTGGAGTTGAAGGCGCAGGGACGGGTTTGAGGGAAAGGGGAAACGCGGAAAGCGGAAAGCGAAACGCAGAAGTGGGGAGAGGCAGACAGCAGCGGATACGGCCAGCCATCAACCAGACAACCTCTCCCGTTCCGCGTTCCGACTTTCAATCCCCGCCTTCCCAACACTTTCTTGCTCGCGCTCCGAGGCGTGCGTTACCTTCACACAGCCGCTGTTGGTGCAGCCCTCACCCGCCTCACCCGTATGTTCGCCCCCTTCCTGTTTTTCCTGCTCGCCGTGACAGCCATCGCGGCGGCGGTGGGAATGCTGCTTTCGCGCAACCCCGTACACAGCGCGCTGTGGCTCATCTGCGTGCTGTTCTGCGTTGCCGGGCTGTACCTGACGCTCAACGCCGCCTTCATCGGTATCGTGCAGGTGCTGGTCTACGCGGGGGCCATCATGGTGCTGTTCCTGTTCGTCATCATGCTGCTCAACCTCGAGCAGCTGCCGCGCATCGAGAACTTCGACGCACGCCGGACGGTCGCCTTCGTGGCGGGGCTGGCGCTGCTGGCCGTGCTGACGTACACGCTCGCCGCCGGACTCGACGTGCTGCCGACGGTCGAGATCGGTCCGATGGCGGCACTCAACGGCGCACCTGCCGTGATCGCGCTTGATCTGTTCACGACCTTCGCGTTGCCGTTCGAGATGATCGGCGTGCTCTTGCTCGTGGCCACCATCGGAGCCGTCATGATCGCCAAACGCACGTTCTCCTGAAGCCATGGAAGTCGTCACCCTCAACTGGTACCTCGCCCTCAGCGCCGTGCTGTTCGTGCTCGGCGTGCTGGGCGTGATGATGCGCCGCAACGCCATCGTCATCCTCATGTCGGTCGAGCTCATGCTCAACTCCGTCAACCTGACGCTCGTGGCCTTCAGCCAGGCGATGGGCGACACGTCCGGGCAGATCCTGGTGTTCTTCGTGATGTCCGTCGCCGCGGCGGAAGCCGCCATCGGGCTGGCCATCATCATCGCCATCTTCCGCAACAAGCTGACGGTGGATGTGACGCAGATCAACCTGTTCCGCTACTGAGTCCGCGCCGCGTGCGCCACCACCCGCCAACTCACCCCTGCTGATGCCTGCAGAGCTTTCCGTACGGCTCATCCTGCTTCTTCCGCTCGCCGGAGCCGTGTTTTGCGGCATCGTGGGCCTGTTCCTGCCAGGTCTGCGTAAGAACGAGGCCCTCATCGGGTACACCGCCACCGCGATGGTGGCGATCCCCTTCCTGCTCACCGTCTTGCTCTTCGCGGGCTTCCACGGGGAGGCCGTCGTCACCACGTTCTACCGCTGGATGGCCGCAGGTGACCTGTCTATCGACTTCGCCTACCGCATCGATCAGCTGTCGCTCTTGATGACGCTCATCGTCACGGGCATCGGCGCGCTCATCCACCTGTACTCGGTGGGCTACATGCACGGCGACGAGGGCTACTGGCGCTTTTTCGCCTACCTCAACCTGTTCATCTTCGCGATGCTCAACCTGGTGCTGGCCGACAACCTCGTCGTCCTGTTTCTCGGGTGGGAGGGCGTCGGTCTGTGCTCGTACCTGCTCATCGGGTTCTGGTACGAAGACCTCAAGAACAGCGCGGCGGCGACGAAGGCGTTTGTGGTCAACCGCGTGGGCGACTTCGCCTTTCTCATGGCGATGTTCATCCTGTTCAAAAACCTCGGCGGGCTGGATTACGAGACGATCCTCACCTTTGGCCGCGGGCTGGCAGACGGCGTGATTCCCGGCTGGGTCAACTGGGTGGTGCTGCTGCTCTTCCTCGGCGCGACGGGCAAGAGCGCGCAGATCCCGCTGTTCGTGTGGCTGCCGGACGCCATGGCCGGCCCCACGCCCGTCTCCGCGCTCATCCATGCCGCCACGATGGTCACGAGTGGGCTCTACCTGCTGGCGCGTCTGTCGCCGCTCGTGCTCGCCGCGCCCACGATGATGGCGACCGTTGCTATCGTCGGCGCGCTCACGTCGATCATGGCCGCGTCGATTGCGATGACGCAGAACGACATCAAGAAGGTGCTCGCCTACTCGACCGTCTCGCAGCTCGGCTACATGTTCATGGCCGCGGGCGTCGGCGCGTTCTTCGTCGCCATCTTCCACGTGATGACGCACGCTTTCTTCAAAGCCTGCCTCTTCCTCGGCTCCGGCAGCGTCATTCACGCGATGCACCACGTCGAGCACGAACTGGAGCACGCGCATGGCCACGACGCGCACCGCGCCGGCACGCCGCACGACGACGAAGCCGAGACCAACCCGTTCAAGCACCCGCTGCCCTACGACGGGCCGTTCGACGCGCAGGACATGCGGACGATGGGCGGGCTGGCGAAGTACATGCCGGCCACCAACATCACGTTTCTCATCTCGACGCTCGCCATCGCGGGCATCCCGCTCCTGTCGGGTTTCTTCTCGAAGGACGAGATTCTCTTCAAGGCCTTCGAGTTCGGCTACGAAGGGCACGGCTACGCCTGGCTCGTGTGGGGCGTCGGCATCGTGACGGCCTTTATGACGGCGGTGTACATGACGCGCTGCTACGTGCTGACGTTCAAGGGCGAGGAGCGCTGGCCCGAGGCCGACCGCGTGCATCCTCACGAGTCGCCGTGGACGATGACAGTGCCGCTGTGGGTGCTGGCCGCGCTGGCCGCCGTCGGCGGTTTCCTCGGCCTGCCCGCCGTGCTCCTGCACCTCTTCGGCATGGAGCACTCGTGGATTCACCACTGGCTGACGGGCGAGAACGGCTCGCCCGTCGCCGAGCCCACCGTGCACGGCGCGGGCCACGCGGTGCCCGTCGCCGTCGAGTGGGGCTTGTTGCTGCTCGGCTCCGTCATCGCCATCGTGGGCGTGCTCTACGCCTGGCGGTCATACACGAAGGGCGGACTGGCTTTCGACGCCAGCGTGCGCGCGAAGTGGGGGAGCCTCTACCGCCGGGCGTCCGACAAGTACAACTGGGACGAATTCTACCAGCGCACGATTCGCGGGCCGCTCCTTGGACGCATCGCCCCCGGTATGGCGCGCTTCGACGCCGGCGTGGTCGATGGCACCGTCAACGGCATCGCTTCCGTCACGCGCGGGTCGAGCAACCGCCTGCGCTGGATCCAGAGCGGCGTCGTGCAGAACTACGCCATCGCCTTCGTGCTCGGCGTGGCCCTCGTCGTCGCGCTCGTCCTGTTCGCCTGATTCCTTTTCGAGGTCTTCCTTCTGATGCCTTACCTCACTTCCCTCGTCATCTTCGTGCCCCTCGTGGGGATGCTGGGCGTGCTCGCGTTGCGCGACGCCTCGGCCATCCGATGGACGGCGCTCGTGACGACGCTCGTCGCGTTCGCGGCATCCATCGGCCTGTACCTCGGCTTCGACCCGGCGGGCGCGCCCGTGCAGTTGATGGATACGATGGACTGGCTGCCGGGCATCGACGTGCGCTATGCCGTCGGCATCGACGGGTTGAACCTGCTGCTCGTGATGCTCACGACGCTGCTCGGCCCCATCGTCGTGCTCGGCTCGTGGACGTACATCACGCAGCAACACAAAGGTTACTACGCGCTGCTGCTGCTTTTGCAGACGGGCGTGACGGGCGTGTTCACGTCATTCGACGTGTTTCTCTTCTACGTCTTCTTCGAGGTGACGCTCATCCCGATGTACTTCATCATCGGCATCTGGGGCGGCGAAAACCGGATTTACGCCGCCATCAAGTTCGTGCTCTACACGCTCGTCGGCTCCCTGCTGATGCTCGTGGCGATCTTCTACCTGGGCTACGCCGCAGGCGAGGCGGCAGGCATCGGCTTCACGACGGACTACTTCAAACTCGTCGCCTTCGACGTGCCGCTCGACGCGCAGACGTGGCTGTTCTTCCTCTTCGCGCTCGCCTTCGCCATCAAGGTGCCACTCTTTCCGCTCCACACCTGGCTGCCCGACGCGCACGTACAGGCCCCGACGGGCGGCTCGGTCGTGCTGGCGGGTGTGCTGCTGAAGATGGGCACGTATGGGCTGGTGCGCTTCTGCCTGCCGTTTTTCCCCGTCGCCGCCGTCGAGTACGCCTGGATTTTCGCGGTGCTCGCTGTCGTCGGCATCATCTACGGCGCGCTCGTATCGCGTGTGCAGACGGATGCCAAGAAGCTCGTCGCCTATTCGTCGGTGAGCCACCTCGGCTTTGTCGTGCTCGGCACCTTCGCCTTTACGACCGAGGCGTTGCAGGGCGCGTTTATCCAGATGATCAACCACGGCATCTCGACGGGCGCGCTGTTCCTCCTCGTCGGGATGCTCTACGAGCGCCGCCACACCCGTCAGATGGAAGACTTCGGCGGGCTGGCGAAGGTCGTGCCCGTGCTGACGTTTTTCATGGTGCTCTCGGTGCTGGCGTCGGTGGGGCTGCCCGGGCTGAATGGCTTCGTGGGCGAGTTCCTGATCCTGCTCGGCACCTACAAGAGCACCGTCATCGGCTCGCCCATCCTGGTAGCATTCGCCACTTCGGGTGTCATCCTCGCCGCTATCTACCTGCTCTGGCTGCTCTACCGCCTTTTCTACGGCGACATCCGCCACGAGGAGAACCGGACGATGCGTGACCTCAACGGGCGCGAGCTGGCGGCCATCGTGCCCCTCGCCGTGCTGATGGTCGTCCTCGGATTCGCGCCCGCGCCGTTCCTGGCCAAGAGCGAGCGCGCCGTGCAGCAGCTCATCGAGACCGTCGAGGCCAAGCGGGTCGCGGCCCTCGAACTGCCCGAAACGCCCGCGTCAACGGTGGCGGAGCCGACGGCGACCGTCATCCATCCGTAGTCCTTATTCCCGGTACGCCGATGCCCCGTTTCTCTCTCTTTCTGGCCGTACTGCTGTTCGCGTTCGTCGCGGCGCCTCCGCTCGTGGCACACGCGCAGGAGCACGAGACGGAGACGCCAGGAACCGTGCAGACGAGCCCGGACGACGTGTCGGTGGCGCACGGTGAGGGCGTCCACGGCGAGGCCGAGCACGGGCCGACGCCCCCGATCTGGCTCGTGCTGCCGTTCGTGGCGCTGCTGCTGATGATCGCCACCGGGCCGCTGTTCTATGCGCACCACTGGCACCACCACTATCCCAAGTGGGCCATCGGGCTGGGGGTGCTCGTGGCGGCGTACTACCTGCTCGTGCTGGGCTCGGGCACGCCGATAATGCACGCCGCCGAGGAATACATCTCGTTTATCGCGCTGCTGGCGTCGCTGTTCGTGGCGAGCGGCTGCATCCTCATCCGCACCGACTACGCGGGCAAGCCGCTCACCAACGCCGTGCTGCTGGGCATCGGGGCAGTGGTGGCGAACCTCATCGGGACCACGGGCGCGTCGATGCTGCTCATCCGCCCCTACATGCGCCTCAACGCGGGCCGCATCAAGGCGTACCACATCATCTTCTTCATCTTCTGCGTCTCCAACGTCGGCGGCGCGCTCACGCCCATCGGCGACCCGCCGCTGTTCCTCGGCTTCCTGCGCGGCGTGCCGTTTTTCTGGACGCTGACGCACGTCTGGTACATCTGGCTGCCCACGATCCTCATCCTGCTGGCCGTCTTCTGGGTGATCGACGCGCGCAACAAGACCGAGAGCACGCGCGAGGTGATGGAGCACGAGGGCATCGACGTGAAGCCGGGCGAGGGCGAGGGCAACGTGGCGCCTGTGGCCGACGTGCCCACGCGCAAGCACCTCGTCATCGACGGCAAGCAGGGCTTTGGCTGGCTCGCCATTGTCATCGCGTCGGTTTTTCTCGACCCGAACATCTTCGACTGGGTGCCGGATTTACACGAGGCCTTCGGGATTCCCTTCGGTATCCGCGAGGTCATCATGTTTGCCGTCTGCTTCCTGGCCTACAAGACGGCGGATCGCAAGGTGCTCGAAGGCAACGACTTCAACTTCGAGCCGATCAAGGAGGTGGGTTACCTCTTTATCGGCATCTTCCTGACGATGCAGCCCGCGCTCGAACTCATCCGCGGCTTTGCGTCGCAGAACGCGGGCGCGCTCAACGAGACGACGTTTTACTTCGGCACAGGGATGCTCTCGGGCGTGCTCGACAACGCGCCGACGTACGTGAGCTTCCTCTCTGCCGCGATGGGCAAGTTCGGCATGGACGTGAACGTGCCCGCCGACGTGCTCGACTTCGCCACGCATCCGGGTGCGGCGACGGGTTTCTACCTGCAGGCCATTTCGGTGGCCGCCGTGTTTTTCGGCGCGCTGACGTACATCGGCAACGGCCCGAACTTCATGGTCAAGGCCATTGCCGAGTCCAGCGGCGTCGAGTGCCCGAGCTTTGGCGCGTACATCGCCAAGTACTCGCTGCCCATCCTGATCCCCATCTACGTGCTCGTCTGGCTGGTCTTTTTCAGCGGCTGGGTCATCCCCATTCCCGTCGGCTGACGTTTTCCGCTCGACTGCCATGAACACGCCCGCACCCCTGAACCCCGACGAGATCCGCGACGCCCTCCAGAGCCTGGATGGATGGACGGTGGACGGGAACGCGCTCGCCAAAACGTTCACCTTCGACGACTTCCGCGAGGCGATGGGCGCGATGGTGCGCATCGGCTTCGAGGCCGAGACGCTGAACCATCACCCCGAACTCCGCAACGTGTACAACACGGTGGCCGTGCGCCTGACCACGCACGACGCCGACGATTCGATCACCGACTCAGACGTGCAACTCGCCCGCCGCATCGATGCGGTCGTGGGGCGCTGACACGTCACTTTTTCTTCGCATGGAGCTTTCCTACAGCCTGCTCGGCACCGACCTCGGTGCGACGTTCACCCTGACGCTCCTGGTAGTGGCCGGGCTGGTGGTCGTCCTCGTCGATGCTTTCTCGGCCAACAAGCGCACGGTTCCCATCCTCACGGGCCTCGTCTTCGCCGTCGGTCTCGTCTGGGAGGTGATGCACCTCTACACGCCCACGTCCACGGCGTGGTGGGGCATGGTGCGTACGGGCGGCTACGCGGCCTTCGTCAACGTCATCCTGCTGCTGAGCGCCCTGCTTACGGTGATGCTCTCCGATGCGTACCTCGAACGCATCCGCCACAACTACGGTGAGGTCTACGCCTTGCTGCTCTTCGCCACGGCGGGCATGATCACGCTCGGCACGGCCAACAACCTGGTGATGATCTTCGTCGGGCTGGAGACGATGTCGGTCTGTCTCTACATCCTCACGGGCCTCATCCGCGACGATGAAGGTGGCATCGAGAGTGCGCTCAAGTACTTCCTGCTCGGCGCGTTCTCGACGGGCTTTTTCCTCTATGGGATCGCCCTTCTCTACGGCGCGACGGGCACGATGTACCTGCCCGAGATGGGGCTGGGACTCGAAATCAGCGGCGCGAACGTGATGTTCTGGGCAGGCGCGGCGCTGCTCTTCATCGGCTTCCTCTTCAAGGTCAGCGCCGCCCCGTTCCACATGTGGACGCCCGACGTGTACCAGGGCGCGCCGACGACGATCACGGGCTTCATGGCAACGGCCTCGAAGGCGTCGGCCTTTGCGGCGCTCATCCTCGTGCTCGCCAGCGCGGTGCCCGGCACCCAGTGGCAGATGGCGCTGGCCGTCGTCGCGCTCATCACGATGGTCGTGGGCAACGTGCTCGCACTCGTGCAGCGCAACGTCAAGCGCCTCTTAGCCTATTCCAGCATCGCCCACGCGGGCTACGTGCTCGTCGGGCTGGCGGCGGGGACGCCCGAGGCCTACGGTGGCGCGCTGTTCTACCTGCTCGTCTACGCCATCATGAACGTCGGCGCGTTCGGCGTGATGGCCTACCTCGAATGGGACGGCAAGACGGGGCGCGAGCAGACGCTCGAATCCCTCGCCGGGCTCGGGCGGCGCTATCCGGTGCTGGGCGTCACGATGGGCATCTTCATGTTCAGCCTCGCGGGCTTCCCACCGCTGGCCGGGTTTCTGGGTAAATACGCCGTGTTTGCCCCTGCCGTGCAGGCCGGGCTGACGTGGCTCGTCATCATCGGTGTGCTCACGTCGGCCATCTCGGCGGCGTACTACCTGCGCGTGCTCGTCTACCTGTTTATGCAGCCGAAGGAGGAGGGCGTCGAGCGGACGTTCCCGGCGCTGCCCCTGCTGCCGCGCGTCGCGCTCGTCGTGTGCGCCGCGCTGCTCATCGTGCTCATGTTCGCCCCGACGCTGCTCGGCCTCGCCGGGACGTTCTACGCGCCGGGGCTGGACGCGATGGCGGTGACGCCCTGAGCCGTGGAAGACCTGCTCCGCGAATTTCTGCCGCACGCGCCGCAACTCGGGCTCTACCTCGCGCCCGACATCCCGGACACCAAGCACCGCGCCGCGCTGTCGTCCTTCGGCGCGGTGCTGAAGGAAACGCCGCTCGCGCTCTACGATGCCACCCGCTTTGGGACGGGGCGCAGCGGGGCGCTCTTCGGGCCGGCGCATTTCTGCTTCCAGAACCTGATCGAGACGCCGCAGCGCGTGGCCTACACCGACCTCATCCGCATTGAGCCGAAGAAGTCGCTGCTCGGCGGGCGGCGGCTTCTGCTGACGATCAACCGGGCACGGGCGACCTTCGAGCATGAACTGGACTTCAGCGCCCGCGCCGACGCGCTGCCATACGTCGAGCGTTTCCTGAAACACGCCCTCGCCGCTTCGTCGGATGCAGAGGCCGCGGTGCTCACCGGCCAGGACGAAGACGACGGCGAGGTGGAGCGCGCCGTGCAGACCATCGAAGAGCACAGGGCCTCGCTGACGGACGCGCAGGTGGCGCGCTTGCGGCGGGTGGTGGAAGCAGCGTAACTGCGGCGTTACGTTCTCGTGCGTCACTAAACCGCACGTGGGGCTGCCGCGTTAAGAGGGTTCACATGCTTACTCACCTCATCAGCCCCTGACTCTCATGGCCTTCACGCTTCCCGATCTCCCGTACGCCTACGACGCGCTCGAACCGCACATCGACGCGCGGACGATGGAGATCCACTACACCAAGCACCACCAGGGTTACACCAACAAGCTCAACGCGGCCCTCGAGGGCACCCAGTGGGCCGACAAGCCCATTGAGGAGATCCTGGGCAACCTCGACGCGCTGCCGAAGGACAAACAGACGGCGGTGCGGAACAACGGCGGCGGCTACAGCAACCACACCATCTTCTGGAATACGATGGGGCCCGACGGTGGCGGCAAGCCCACGGGCGAGCTGGCGCAGGCCATCGACAAGGCGTTCGGCTCGTTCGACGCCTTCAAGGAGAAGTTCGAGGCGGCGGCCACGGGACAGTTCGGCTCGGGCTGGGCATGGCTCGCCACCACCCCCGGCGGCGATCTCCACCTCCACGGGATGCCCAACCAGGACAGCCCCTACCTGCACGGCGACACGCCGCTGCTCGGCATCGACGTGTGGGAGCACGCCTATTACCTCAAGTACCAGAACAAACGTCCCGAATACGTCTCCGCGTGGTGGAACGTCGTGAACTGGGATGCCGTCGCGCAGCGCTACCGTGACGCGCGGTCCTGACGGTTTTGAACTTCCAAAAGAAGCCGGTGAGCTGTGGCTCCCGGCTTCTTTTTTTGGCATCGCCGCCGTGCAGGTCGCCGTGCTCGAAGGCGCGGGCGACCCTGCCGTGCTGACGCACGACGAGCGGCAGCGACTCGCCGCTTTCCGCAGCACCCGGCGCCGCGCCGAATTCGTGCGGGGTCGAACGGTGCTGCGCCGTGCTGTGGGCGAGGTCCTGGGCGATGGGCACGCATCCGTCGTTCGAGACGAGGCGGGAGCGCTCAGGCTCGAGGGCCATGATGCAGCGCTGTCGCTCACCCACACCGCCGACCTCTCCGCCGTCGCCCTCGGACCGCAGCAGCAGGCACTGGGGCTCGACGTCGAGCACGTTCGGCCCGTCCACTCGGCGCTGCTCACGCGGATGCTCGGTGAAGGCGAAATCGCTCCCGACGTGCCGCACCCGGAGCTGGTCGTGTGGACGGCCAAAGAGGCGGTCCTCAAAGCCACCGGCCAGGGCCTGCGGACGCGCATGGCGGCAGTACGCATCGACTGGGAGGCAGGGGGAGAGGCCCCGCTGTTTCTCGGACGCTGCGTGGATCTGCCGGTGCCGCTGCGCGTCGTCGTCCGCGCCGCGAACGGGCGTGTGTGGGCGCTGGCGGTCGGCGAAACGGACGCCTGAGCACGCCGTTCGACCTTCATCCAAAAGCGCTTTTCTGATGCATACCGCACCCTACGTTCCAAAGAACCCCGTCCGCTTCGTCACCGCCGCCAGCCTGTTCGACGGCCACGACGCCTCCATCAACCTCATCCGGCGGATGCTCCAGGCCACAGGCGTCGAGGTGATCCACCTCGGGCACAACCGATCCGTGCAGGAGGTCGTCGAAACCGCGCTCGAAGAGGACGTGCAGGGCATCGCCATCTCGTCCTACCAGGGCGGGCACGTGGAGTACTTCAAGTACCTGCGTGATCTGCTGGACGAAAAGGGCGCTGCGCACGTCAAGATCTTCGGCGGCGGCGGCGGTGTCATCGTCCCCGCCGAAATTTCCGAACTCGAAGCCTACGGCATCACGAAGATCTTCTCGCCCGAGGACGGCATGAAGCTCGGCCTCCAGGGCATGATCAACGCGATGGTGGAGGCGTGTGATTTTGCGACTACGGATGTTGGGAACGTGGAAACGTGGAAGGCGGAACGCGGGATGGGACGTGAGACAGACGGGGCGAAGGACGCCGCGACCATCGTGTCGAAGACATCTGTTATTGCACACCAAATAACGAAAGTCGAAAACGCGCAGCGAGAAGCCGTCACCGTCGATTCCGCAGGCAGCGCGATCCCGGAAAGCACCGGCGACGGCGCTCCCTTCGGCACCTCCGAAATCCGCAATCGCACATCCGAAGTCCCTGTTGTCGGGATCAGCGGCACCGGCGGCGCGGGCAAATCCACGCTCACCGATGAACTCGTCCGCCGCTTCCTGACGGACTTCGATGACCTCACGCTCGCCGTGCTCTCCGTCGATCCCACGCGGCAGAAGACGGGCGGCGCGCTCCTCGGCGACCGCATCCGCATGAATGCGCTCTACGGTTCGTTCGCGCCGCGTGTCTTCATGCGCTCGCTCGCCACGCGGCAGGCCAACCGCGCCACGTCGCGGGCGCTACGCGACGCCATCCGGGTGTGCCAGCAGGCCGGGTTCGACCTCGTCCTCGTGGAGTCTGCCGGGATGGGGCAGGGGGACACCGACCTCGCGGACCTCGTGGACGTGTCGCTCTACGTGATGACGCAGGAGTTCGGCGCGCCGTCGCAGCTCGAGAAGATTGGGATGCTCGACCGGACCGATCTCGTGGCCCTCAACAAGTTTGAGAAGCGCGGCTCGGAAGACGCGCTGCGGGCTGTCAAGAAGCAGATGCAGCGCAACCGCGCCGCCTTCGACGCCCCGCCCGACGCGATGCCCGCCTACCCGACGATGGCGTCGCACTTCAACGACCCCGGCGTGACGCGCCTCTACGCTGCGCTCCTCGATAAACTGCGCGATCGCACCGCCTTCGCGCGCACCACGAACCTCGACATCCCCGCCGCGGCCAACGCCGTGCCGCAGGGCATGATCGACCCGCGCCGCCAGCGCTACCTCTCCGACATCGCCGACACCTGCCGTGACTACCGCGCCTGGGCTGAGAAACAGGTCGAGACGGCCCGCAAGTGGGGGCAGGCCGCGGGCGCGCTCGAACAACTCGGCACGCTCGACGCCGCCACTGCCGAGACTCTGCGCGAGGGGCTAGAAAACCTCCGCGACCAGCGGTGGAACGCCCTCGACCCCCGCGCCCGGCAGATTCTGGACGAGTGGGACGACGTGCGCGCCTCGTATCAGCAGGAAACCTACACGTATCAGGTGCGCGGGCGCGACTTCCACGTGCCGCTCTACCGGACGACGCTCTCCGGCACGAAGGTGCCGCGTGTGGCGCTGCCGCGCACCGAAGACCCCGGCGAGAAGCTCCGGTTCGCGCTGCTGGAAAACCTGCCCGGCGCGTTTCCCTTCACCGGGGGCGTCTTCCCCTTCAAGCGAGAGGGCGAAGACCCCACGCGCATGTTCGCGGGCGAGGGCACGCCCGAGCGCACCAACCGCCGTTTTCACCTCGTCAGCGAAGGCCAGCCCGCGGCTCGCCTCTCGACGGCCTTCGACTCGGTGACGCTCTACGGCTTCGACCCCGACGAGCGCCCGGACATTTACGGCAAAGTCGGCAACGCGGGGGTGTCCATCTGCACGCTCGACGACATGAAGAAGCTGTACTCTGGCTTCGACCTCTGCGCGCCGACGACGTCGGTTTCGATGACCATCAACGGCCCCGCGCCGATGCTGCTGGCGATGTTCTTGAACACCGCCGTCGACCAGCAGGTAGAAAAGTATTTCAAGGCCGAAGGGCGGTGGGACGAAGTCGAACAGGCGCTCGACGCACACCTCGGCGGCAACCGCCCCACCTACGCGCCGTGGGGTCCGAACGGGCTGATGGACGGATTGCCGCCCACGCACGACGGCTCCGGCCTCGGGTTGCTCGGCGCGACGGGCGCCGACCTCGTCGAATGGGGCGTGCTGGACGCGGACACGTACCAGACGATCACCGACACCACGCTCAGCGTCGTGCGCGGAACGGTGCAGGCGGATATCCTCAAGGAAGACCAGGCGCAGAACACGTGCATCTTCTCCACGGATTTTGCGCTGCGGCTGATGGGCGACATCCAGCAGTCGTTCGTGGATCGGGGCGTTCGCAACTACTACTCCGTTTCCATCAGCGGCTACCACATCGCCGAGGCGGGCGCGAACCCGATCTCGCAACTCGCCTTCACGCTCTCCAACGGCTTCACGTACGTCGAGTACTACCTGAGCCGGGGGATGGACATCGACAGTCTTCGCGCCGAACCTGTCGTTCTTCTTCTCGAACGGCATGGACGCCGAGTATACCGTGCTCGGGCGCGTGGCGCGGCGCATCTGGAGCGTGGCCATGCGCGACCGCTACGGCGCGAGCGACAGGAGCCAGAAGCTCAAGTACCACATCCAGACGAGCGGGCGAAGTCTCCACGCCCAGGAGATCCAGTTCAACGACATCCGCACGACGCTCCAGGCCTTGCTGGCCGTCTACGACAACTGCAACAGCCTCCACACGAACGCCTACGACGAGGCCATCACGACGCCGACCGAAGAGAGCGTGCGACGGGCGATGGCGATCCAGCTCATCATCAACCGCGAACTCGGGCTGGCGCAGAACGAAAACCCGCTCCAGGGCGCGTTCATCGTGGACGAGCTGACGGATCTGGTCGAGGAAGCCGTGCTCCGGGAGTTCGAAAAGCTCAACGACCGCGGCGGCGTGCTTGGCGCGATGGAGACGATGTACCAGCGCGGGCGCATCCAGGAAGAGTCGATGCTGTACGAGCAGCGCAAGCACAGCGGCGAGTTGCCCATCGTGGGCGTCAACACGTTTCTCGTGCCCGCCACCGACGACGATGAGGCCTCCGTGCCGCTGATGCGCTCGACGACGGACGAGAAGAACCAGCAGCTCGAGAACCTCCGCGCCTTCCACGCCCGCAACGCGCACCGCTCGTCGGAAGCGCTGCGAGCGCTGCAAGCCGTGGCGGCACGCAACGAAAACGTATTCGAGGAACTGCTCAAAACGGTCCGTGTGTGTTCGTTGGGCCAGATCACGCAGGCCCTCTTCGACGTGGGCGGCCAGTACCGGCGCAGCATGTAAACGTTGGAGACTGAAGGTTAGAGGTGGGCAAGGGAAAACCCACCGCTAGCCTCAGACCTCGACACTCCAACTTCCAATCGCTAATCTCCAACCTCCGGCACCATGGACCTCCTCAATACCATCGGCCAGTACATCCAGCCGAACACCGTAGACTCCATCGCTGACCAGATCGGCAGCGACCGCGAGACGACCTCGCGCGCCATTTCCGCCGCCGTGCCGATGCTCGTCGGCGCGCTCTCCCGCAACGCGCAGCAGCCGCAGGGCGCGCAGGCGCTCGCCGGGGCGCTCGAGCGCGACCACGACGGAAGCCTGCTCGACCAACTCGGCGGGATGCTCGGCGGTGGCACCACCGGCGGACTCGGCGGCGCGCTCGGTGGGATGCTCGGCGGTGGCGGTGCCTCGGGGGGCCTCGGTGGACTGCTGGGCGGTATCCTCGGGGGTGGCTCGCGCACGACGAACGGGGGCGGCATTCTCGACCACGTCCTCGGCGGCAAGCGCGGGGCGGTCGAAGATGGCCTGAGCCGCGCCACGGGGCTGGACAAAGGCAAGGTGATGCGGTTGCTCATGATCCTCGCTCCCATCGTGATGTCCGCCATCGGCAAGAAAAAGCGCGAGGCGAACCTGTCGCCCGGCCAGCTTTCCGACGTGCTGCGGCGCGAGGAGGCGGAGGTGGCGCAGAAAACGCCTGGCGTTTCTACAAAAGGCCTGCTCGATTTTCTCGACACCAACAAAGACGGCAACGTGGCCGACGACGTGGCGAAAATCGGCGCGGCGCTGGGCGGCGCGTACATCTTCGGCAAGATGACGAACCGCGTCTGAACGGCACAGCGCATTGTCAGATGGAAAGCCCCGGACGTGCGATTACGTTCGGGGCTTTTCAGATGTGTTCAGCGCGTCGCGGACGAAGGCGGTGACAAACTGGTCATTCCAGTGCCACGAGTGTGTGGCCTCGGGGTGGAGGAGGACGTCGTCGAAGCCGAGGGGGAAGTTCTTCTTGCGGAGCATCCGCACGAAGCCGTAGGCGCGGTCGCGGTTGCCGCTCGACCCGTCTCCGCTGGCACACTTGATCCACCACGTCGTGTTTTTCATCGCGGCGAGATCCTGATCCGTGGCTCCCGTGAGGAGGTCGGTGGGATTCCATGCGTCGAGTGCGGCGCGGTCGCGAGGGCGACCCAGTGCGGCGTCGAAGATCATGTGCTCCATCCACACGGGGTCGGTGTAGGCGTCTTTGCGCCGCACGCGCGGGTCGTGGTGGCGCGGCCACATGAAGAGCGCGTCGTACATCCCGGCGTGGTCGAAGTAGCCGGGGTGCCGTGCGGCGAGCAAGCTGACGGTGAAGCCACCGAGTGAAAAACCTGCCGCCAGGCGTGGCCCGTCGACGCCGAAACGGCCTTCGACGTGCGGGATGAGTTCGTCCGTCAGAAAGTGCCAGAAGCGGCCCGTGCCCAGCCCACGCATCGCCACCGACCACGTCCCGGCCATGTCGACGCCGAGCGACGGCACGTGGTTGTTGGCCGAGTTGAGGCCGGGCAGGATCGCCATGACAGGGGGCAGGGTGCCCGCGTGGATCTGCCGGTCGAGGTCTTCGATGGCCGTCGTGCGCCGCCGCGACGTGTCCTCGTTGAAGTTGACGTACTCGCGCTCGTGGCCCCGAAAGAGCCACAGCAACGCCGTCGCTGGTTCGGGCGGTGTATAGACGTAGAACGGCTTCGACAGGCCAAGCGCGGCGGAGGGGAGCCGGTGCAGTCGAAGGGTGCCGTGCAGCGTTTCGCGGTGGCGCTGCAAAATGGAGGACTGCGTGACGAGCATCGGTCAGCGTCTCAGGCGGCGCGGGTCGCGGCGAAGTCGGTGGAGGCGTGCGCGCATTCCTGCAGAAAGTGCGGCAGCAGGTTGGCGTGTGTGCGCGCCAGAAAGCGCGGGTGCCCGATGCGGTGCATGATGCGCTCGTACTTTTCCAATCCGTGCTTGGCGATGATGGCCGCCCGGCGCTCGGGCGCGCGGAAGTGGACCTGCATCCCGTCGGGGTCGGCCTCGGGGTGGAACTGCGTGCCGACGATGTACGGCGAAAATCGCAGTGCCATGATGGCCTGCTCCAGATCCACGTGCGGTCGTTCTTTTTCGAGCGCGAGCACCTCCATGCCCAGCTTGTGCATCCGCGTCTCGTCGGGTTCGATGATCTGCCACGACCGGAAGTCGGCGGCGAAGAAGGGATCAGCCAGCCCGCGGAAAATCCGGTCGGCGCGGCCCGCCTCGGTCTTGTGGACGGGGAAGATGCCGAACGACTCGCTCTTGCGCTCGGTCAGGTTGGCGAGGCGAAAGTGGCGGACGGCGAGTTCGAACGAGTGGCAGATCAGGAAGGCCCGTTTCGGCGTCACGCCGGGGCGCGCGTTGTGGTTCACGAGCGCGTCGAGCCAGGTGAAGTAGCGGTGCTCCCACAGCGACCCCTCGCCGTCGTAGGGCGAGCCCGGCCCGCCGGATGACAGGAACACGTCGTACGACAGGTCCGGCACCTCGGCGCGCTGCCGCACGTCGAATTCGTCCCACACGATGGGCGTGCCGCCAAAGCGTCCGTCGCACATCGCGAGGATGGCGCGCAGGCAGCGCATTCCCTGGTTGGCGTGGCCGTTGTTGAGGTCGAGCAGCGCGACGCGAAGGGGCGTGCGGTCAGCGTGCATGGTCGAAGGTGGAGCGAAGGATAAAAAGCGGCAACGTACCGCCGCCCGCCGTGACGTTGGCGAGGTTCGTGGCGGAGGTACGCGTCAGGCAGCCACCCATGAGCGGGCCGTTGAGATACGGGTCGAGGTCGATGACCGTCGGCACCATCTCCCAGCCGTTGGCGGTCTGGACGAGAAAAGGCTCCCGGTGGATATCGACCACTTCCTGGACAACAAAATCCTGGCCAATGCTGCGGGAGAGCGCCTCGTCCCAGTCGGACTGCGAGGTGTCGAAGCCGAGGTGGACGCCCTTGCCGCCGTATTCGTCGTTGGGTTTGAGGATGAAATACTGCCGGTTATTCCGGACGAACGACACCAGGTCGATCTTGAGCCCGCGAAAGGTGGTCGTGCCTTCCTTGAGCATCCGCGTCCACGGGATGTGGCGCTGGATGGTGTCGAGCTGCGCGGCGTTGAGCACGCCCGTATACCGCTCGTCGGTGAGAAAGGCGAAGATGGCCTTTTTGTGGATGAATTTGCTCCTGAACGTGTTGAGGTAGCACGTTTTCTGCGCCCGGTAGCCCTCGAGGAAAGCGTCGCAGCGCTGCCGCATCTCGTAAAACTCACTCAGCAGGATGCGGCGGTACAGGATGTCGATCTTCTGCCCTTCGGCGTAAATCCACCCGTCGCGCACTTCGAGTTCACACGGATCGGCGATCACGCACGGGTAGCCGTGCCGCTCCAGGTAGGCCTTGACGAGCCGGAATTCGTGGACGGTGGGCACATCCTGCTTGTCCACGATGGCGAAAGTCGGGTGCTCCTCGCGCCCGCCGAACTGTTCGTGGTACTGCATCAGCATCGCCGCCACAGTGTGTTCGAGCGGCGAGACGAAGCGGACAGGAAAGCGCTCGGTGAACTGCTGGAAGACGGGCAGCTCCTGGTAGATCCGCCCGAGTTCGTGGATGTACGCGATGCCCGCCGGGCTTTCGCCGTTGATCTCGACGAACTTGAACGAGTCCGCCGTCATGAACGAGTCCATGCGCGCGAGCGCGGAGAGCCGGATGAGGTTCGTCGGGATGCTCGCCAGCTCGATCTCCCAGTCGCGCATCCCGAGCTCCTCGCGCAGGATGCGTGTGTCGGTGAAGTAGGCCCCCGCGATCCGCAGCATGGCCTGCCGGAGGAGGTAGACCACGTCTTGCACGTCGGTGTACATCCGCTCCGTCACGAACGTCGGGCGCAGGCTGTGCGCCATCGGGCGGTCGCCGAAGAGGACGCTGCGCTCGTGCTGCAAGCCTTTGAGCAGGCCCATCTGCCCTTCCGCGCTCGCCAGGTCGTCGGCGATGAGGCGGTGGTAGGCGTCGATGGCCGACTGGTGGACAAGGCTCTGTGTGGGCATGGCTCAGACGCGGGTGGGTTCGAGTGCGCCGTTGGCCGTGAATTGCAGCGGCGACGGGTTTTCGAGTGCCTTTTCGACCATGAAGGCCGCCACCGTGCGGATCACCCACTCGTAGCTCTCCTGGCCGACGGTCCAGTAGTCGGCATCCGGCGCGGGGTTCATGAAGTCGATGGCGATGGGCACACCGTCGCGCACGGCGAATTCGACGGTGTTGAGGTCGTAGCCGAGCGCGCGGCAGAGCGCCAGCACGTCGCGCTCGATTTTGTCGTGCAGGCCCTCGCGCACCGCGCCGAAGGGGATCTCGGAGTAGCGCGTGGCGGCGTTGTCGGCGAGGGGGTTGTAGCGCATGATGCGGACGTCACGCTGCCCGATGCCGTAGCAGCGGTAGTAGTCGTCGAAGTCGATGTTTTCCTGAAGCATCATGCAGTCCGTACCCGAGACGTCATAGGCAGCCCAGAGTTCGTCGGGGTTGTGGACCTTGGTGACGCCGCGCCAGCCGCCACCGTCGTGGGGTTTGAGGAAGGCGGGGAAGCCGATGTAGTCGAACACGTCGTCCCAGTTGAGCGGATACTGGAGGTTGCGGAACGAGGCGTCCTGCGTGTTGGCGGGATGGTCTTTGTGCGGCAGAATCACGCTCTTGGGCACGGCCACCCCTACGCCCTCGGCGATGGTGTTGTCGATAAACTTGTCGTCGGCGCTCCACCAGAACGGGTTGTTGACGACGTATGTGCCTTTGAGCGCGGCCCACTTGAGGTACGAGCGGTAGAACGGCACCTCGTGGGAAATGCGGTCGAGGATGACGGCGTATCCCGGTTCTTTATCCATCCGCACGCCGCCGAGCTTGACAAACTCCGCATGTACGCCCGCGTCGGTGTAGGCGTCGTTGATGTGGGCGATGAGGCCGTCGGGAAACGTCGTTTCCATGCCCCGAAGGACGCCGATTTTGCGAATCATGGGACCTGGGATTTCGGGTTTCGGAGGTGGGATTTCGGAAGTGAGAGCGTCACGGGTCAGGCTGTAGAAATCCAATGACAAGTGACGAATGACCAACCCCTCACACGATGTGTTTCTGGATGAGCGAGCGCCACCAGGGCCAGTCGTGGCCGAACGCACCGGTGAGGAAGTCGAAGGTGTGGGGGACGTTTTTCTCGTTCAGCACGCGGTGGAGGTGCTCGTTGGAGCCGCGGCAGGGGTCGTGCTCGCCGACGGTCAGCACGAGCGGCGTGTGGCGCAGCGCGCGAAGCTGGTCGCCCTCGGGCAGGTGCGGCACGAAATCCGACGGGTTGTTGAAGTACACGTCGTCGTTGTAGAAGCCGCCGAGAAACGAGCGCACATCGAATGCGCCGCTGAGGGAGATCATCTTGGAGAACCGCTGCGGGTGCTTCAGCACGAGGTTGGCGGCATGGTAGCCGCCGAAGCTCGCGCCCGCCGTCATGGGGGCCGCGCCGCCCGAGAGGTGGGTGGCAAAGGGCACGACTTCGTCCATCACGTACCCTTCGAACTGCCGGTAGCGCGCGATTCGCACGTAGGGATCGACGGCCTTGTTGTAGAAACTCTCGCCATCGACCGAGTCGAGGCAGATGACCCTGTTGTGCCCGTTTTCGAGTTGGGGCCGGAGCGCGTCGATCATCCCAAAATCCTCCCACTCGTAGAACCGGCCCATCGAGGAGGGGAACGTGATGAGCGGGATGCCGGCGTGCCCGAAGACGAGCAGTTCCATCGTGCGGCCGAGCGCGGGGCTGTGCCACTGGCGATGTTCACGGAGCATATGCGAGGAGGGGGTTGGAAACCGAAAAGATAGCGGTATCCACGTGCGGAGTGAAGAAAGGGTCAAAGCGTAACGGAACCGTGCCGCCCGCGTGCCGGGTTCGCCCGCCTTCGCCCCCATCCCGATGCACCTCTCACCCGGCACCGTCTGGCTCGACACCGCCCGCCCCGATGCGGAAAACCGACGGTCGTTGTTTTTTGTGTCTCCCCGCGAACTCCTCGTGGCGGAGGCACCCGGTGAGGTCGCGCCTCTCCTCGAGAAGGCGCAGCGTGCCCGCGAGGCAGGGCGCTGGGTGGCGGGGTTTCTGAGCTACGAGGCCGCCTCGGCGTGGCTGCCCGTGCGCGCCGAGTCGCCGCGTGTGCCGCTCGTGTGGCTGGGCGTGTACGACGCGCCGACGCCACCGCCGACGCTCGCGCCGGACGGCTCGCGTCTGGTAGGATTGCGGGCAGGGCGGACGGCCGAGGCGCACGCGAAGGGCGTCGAGGCCATCCGAGGGCTCATCCGTGAGGGCGACGTGTACCAGGTGAACTACACCATGCTCCTCGAAGGTCGGCTGGAAGGCACGCCTGGCGGACTCTACGCCGCGCTGCGCGAAAAGCAGCCCGTGCCGTACGGCGCGTGCATCGTGGCAGAGTGGGGTGGGGTGGTGAGTCTGTCGCCCGAGCTTTTTTTTCGTACCGAGGGCCGCCGCATCTCGACGCGTCCCATGAAGGGCACCGCGCCGCGGGGCGCGACGCCTGAGCAGGACGCGCGGATCGCCCGGTGGCTGCACGCCGACGCCAAAAACCGGGCGGAAAACCTGATGATCGTCGATCTGCTCCGCAACGACCTGTCGCGCGTCTCCCTTCCGGGGTCGGTGGAAGTGCGGGACCTCTTTGCCACCGAGCACCACCCGACGGTGCATCAGATGACCTCGACGGTGGCGGCGACGCTGCGGGAGGATGTCGAGTTGCCGCAGATCCTGGAGGCGCTGTTTCCGAGCGGTTCCATCACGGGAGCGCCCAAGCACCGCGCCATGCAGCGGATCGCGGAGCTGGAGAGTGTGCCGCGTGGCGTCTACTGCGGCGCCATCGGCTACGCCGCGCCACACGCCGAGATGGCTTTCAGCGTGCCCATCCGCACGGTGGAAATCCACGATGGCATGGCGCGGGTGGGCGTGGGCAGCGGCGTGGTGTGGGACTCCGATCCCGTGGCCGAGTACGAGGAGGCGCTCCTGAAAGCACGGTTTGTCACAGATCTCTATGGCACCCCATGAACGATCTCCTCGAAACGATGCGCGTCTGGCAGGGCACGCTGCCACTGTGGGCGTGGCACGAGGCGCGGCTGCTGCGCTCCTCCACCGAACTGGGTCATGCTGTGCCGCTGGATCGCCTGCGCGTGGCGACCCGAAACCTGGCGGCTATGGCGACGCAGGATGCCATGCTGCGCCTGCGCGTCGGCGCGTCGGGCAGGTTCCGGCTGTCGATGCGGGCGCTGCCTGCGACGCCAGCGCCCTTCACGCTCGGCATCAGCCCGGTCGTCGTCGATCCTGCTCTTCCGTCGCTCTACCACAAAACCACCGACCGCTCGCGGTACGACGAGGCCGCCGCGTGGGCACGCGCGCGCGGTTTTGCGGACGCGCTGCTGTGCAATACGTTGGGCGTCATCACAGAAGCGTCCATCGCCAGCGTGCTCGTCCGCCTCGACGGGCGCTGGTACACGCCGCCGCTGGCCGATGGGCTGCTGCCCGGCGTGATGCGGCAGGTGCTCCTCGACGCGGGCCTGGTGGAGGCGCGCTCCGTGGCGGTTTCCGATCTGCGCGCTGCCGAGCGGGTGTGCCTTTGCAACGCCGTACGCGGCGTGTGGCCGGTGGAGGTGCGCTGAACGGCTGCTACCAGTCGAACGCCTCGGCGCAGTGCAGCGCGGCCTCGGTGGGGCTCAGCGGCGGCTCGCTCTCGGCCCATCCGGGCGCGTGAAGTCCGATGGCGGCGGTGAGCGCGGCGCGGTAGATCGGTTCGCTGCACAGGCCGCCCAGCAGCGTGTACCGCGGCTCCACATCCGGGTAGGCGCGCGGGAGGTAGCCGAGTTGCCTTGCCAGCGCATCCGTCTGTTGCGCGACGATGGCGCGGGCCACGGCGTCGCCCTCGTGGGCGGCGTCGAGCACCATCGCGGCACCGTGCTGATAGGGCCAGCGGGTGTGGTACACCTGTTCGATGAGGGCGCTGCGCGTGCCGAGTTCGTGGCGGTCTGCGGCCAGCTGGACGAGCCGCGTGGCGGGGCCACCGTCGAGGGCGCGACAGACGGCCCGCAGCGCTTCCAGCCCGAGGGCCGTGCCGCTGCCTTCGTCGCCCAGCAGATACCCCCACCCGCCGACGCGGCAGCGGACGCCATCGCGCGTGCGCGCCAGAATTACCGACCCCGTCCCGGCGATGACGATGGCTCCGCTGGCATCGGGAAAGGCGGCGTCGAGGGCGATGTCGGCGTCGTGGGTGATGTGGACGCGCACGTCGCCGCCGAGGTCGGCCGTCACGGTGGCCGAGATGCGCGCCTGATCGTCGGCGCGGCCCGCACCGGAGAGGCCGGCGAAAACGCGCATCGGTGCATCCGGCGCGAGGGCATCGCGAACCTCGCGCAGCAGCGCAGAGAGGCGCACGCACGCCTCCTCGACGCCGAAACGCTGCGGGTTCACACCGGGGCCTGTCCGCTCCAGAAGGGGCGCATCCGGGGCGGTGCGGGCCAGCAGGGCGGTCTTCGTTCCGCCCCCGTCCATGCCTACAAAAATCATCGCGGAAGCAGGGTGAGGGTGGCGGCAGCGTTGGCGGGATAGGTCAGGCGCTGCGCCGAAAGCGAATGACCCTCGACGCGGTAGCGGGCGAAGGGCTGTGTGGGGTCGAACGCAAGACGGTAGAGCCGCGTGGCGAGCGGCTGGCCCGGATGGAGCACGAACACGTGGGAGGCGCGCGCGGACGTTGCTCCGGCTACGCCGCCCGCGAGCGTCGTCGGGTGGCCGCTGCCGGGCATGGAGAACGGGCGGACGAGCGCGGGATCGGGGAGGGGTAGGTCGAGCGCGTCGCGCACCGACCACAGCGGGAAGCGCCGCGTATCGGGGTGCTGCAGCTCCCATCGCCACCTGAGCAGGTCGGTGCCGTAGCGCGCCGCGAGGGTGTCAGCGACGACGGCGAAGCGCGCCGTGTACTGGGCGCGGACGAAGGGCTGGCTGGTGTCGGCGAGGGCGGTGGCGGGCGAGCCGGGCGTGAGGTCGAGGGCGCGGGCGAAGGCATCGAACACGGTCGCGCCAATGCTGCCCGCCCGGTACGACCCCCTCCAGTTGTCGAGAAACTCGAAGGCCGCGTGCTGGTGCGGCGCGGTGAACAGCGCCGTGTCGATGCGCGCGGAGAGCCGCTGACCCCACTCCTGCCCCCATGGACTCGTCGCGTCGAGGAACCAGTCGGAGGGCGGAGCAGAGGCCTGGCGGTCCAGCGAGTCGAGGCGGACGCGCAGATCGCTGACCACGTGGGCCGGGGCGGTGACCTCGCCCGAGGCATAGGCTTGCCTGCTGCCTATCTGTACCGCTGATGGGGAGGTCACCAGCACCGTGGCTTCTGGAAGGAGGGTGAACGAGCCGGCCACTCCGTTCTGCCCGAGATCGAGCCACGCGGTGGCATCCGTGGCAGGGACCGACGCGGGCCACGCCACACGCCAGAATGCCCGCAGCGTATCGGTGCGCGTGGTGTCCGCGCCGAGCAGAACCCCTCCAGTCTGGACGAAGCGCGTCAGTGGAACGATGGCACCTCCGGCAGACCGCATCGCTTTTTCTTCTGCTCTCCATCCGCTGCCGGGTGCCTGTTCGATCCGCGCCTGCGCCCGAGGCACCACGGCGTACGCCTGCCTGCCTGCGGCGGCGAGCGCGAAGGGCGTCCCTGGTACGAAGGCGGCAAACGTCGTGTCGGAGCCGACGACGGTGACGCACTCGAACAGCGCGGGAAGAGCGGAGGAGCCGGTTTCGTAGCGAGCCGTGAGGGACATGCCCGCGCTGTCGGCGTGGCTCCACGCGGCGCTGCCGTTCCACCCGAACGCGCCGAGTGCCGCTTTGAACAGGCTGTCGGTGGCGAGGAACGCCTGTGCTTCGGAGGGCAGCCGCGTGGAATCGGGCCACGTCACCTCTGTTGCCGTCCACGCGAACAGGCGTTCGAGCGCGAGCACGTCGCGTGCGGTGAACGGATCGACGTGGATGCCGGAGAGGGCGATGAAGCGGTTGTGGCGTCGGGCGTCGGCGAGGCCTGCATCGACGCCCGAGGCGAAGGCTTCGAGGGTCGCCCGCGTCGCCTCGGGCAGCGACGCCAGCAGCGTGTCGGTGTGGGCGTCGAAACCCAGCAGAGCTGCGTGGCGGTCGAGGGCCATCGCCCGCGTGCCCGCCCACGCGGCGACGCGCCCGCGTGCCATCTGCCGCGCCACGACGATGGGCCACGCCAGAAGCGAACCCTGCGCGTAGCCCAGCGCCCGGTGCGCGTCGGCGGGCGTGGCAGCGACGACGAGCGGCGGCAGCCCACCGCCGTACGTGTAGACGGTGGCCGGGCGTTCGAGGCCCGACAGTTCTGCCCGGTTTGTGGGCGCGTCGGAGCCGTAGGTGAGCACGTAGAACCCGCCTGCCAGCAGCACGACCGCTCCGAGAACCAGCGTGGCGTAGTACGGAAAACGGGGCACAGCGGCAGGAGAAAAGCGGCGGGGAGAACACCCGAAAGCTACGATCAAACGTTTCCGCTGCCCACAGCAACCCGGCGGCTTCTCACGTGTCTGATTACACGGCAGCACGCATCTCCGTTGACAAAGCCTTTTGTTTTGCGGTATTCTCGTGAAGGTATCGCGCTCCGCGTGATGATGCGGAGCCCCCGTTTTCTGCGGGCTTTGCCGCCACCACCCCCACGTCATTCTTTCCAACCCACCGTAAACGAGGACATCCCGTCATGACCCTGCTCACCTCGCTCTTGATGTTGCCTCAGGAGGCTGCCGCCGCTATGGACGCGGACGGCGGTTACATCAACATGTTCGTCGCACGCTTCAACGAAGGCGGATTCTGGATGTGGCCCATCCTGATCTGCCTCATCCTCGGCCTCGCTGTAGCGTTCGAACGTGTCATCACGCTCAACCGCGCCGACGTCAACACGCGCAAGTTCCTCGTCAAGGTCAAGCGCGCGCTCGATGAAGGCGGTGTCACGGCTGCCGAAGAAGTCTGCGCCAACACGCGTGGGCCGGTGGCCTCGGTGTTCCAGGCCGGTCTGCTGCGCGCCGACGAAGGCATCGAGGGCGTCGAGAAGGCCATCGTCTCCTACGGCTCTATCGAGATGAGCTTCCTGGAGCGCGGCATGGTCTGGCTCTCGCTCTTCATCACCATCGCCCCGATGTTCGGCTTCCTCGGAACGGTCGTCGGTATGGTCGAGGCGTTCGACGCCATCGAGTCTGCCGGTGACATTTCCCCGAGCCTCGTCGCCGGTGGTATCAAGGTCGCGCTCCTCACGACGGTCTTCGGCCTCATCGTGGCGCTCATCCTGCAGTTCTTCTACAACTACTGCATCTCCAAGATCGACCGCATCGTCGTCGAGATGGAGGAGGCATCCATCGAACTGATCGACTCGCTGCTGCTCATGCAGGGCGGGCGTCCGCTGACCACGGCCTCGGTGCCCGTCACGCCGACGACCCCGGCTACCTGAGCCTCCCGTTCACCTTCGACCTTCTTGATCGATGGAAAATCTCGTTCCTATCGCCGTCTGGATCGCCGTCGCGCTGACGGGCCTGGCCTTGCTGGCCGTGGCCATCTTCGGCGTCGTCAGCGCCCTCAACGGCAAACTGCGGCCCGTGGCGCTCGCCTCCATGGTGATCCCGCTCGTCATCTTCGGCATCCTCTACTTCGTCTTCCAGGGCGACCCCCAGCCCGCGGCGAAGGCCGCCGTGGTGACGACCATCGTCATGGTGGTGCTGGGGATCGGTGCCGTGCTGTTCTCGGGCATCCGCGGCGTTTTCAACTGACCTCTCACGGGCACGCCTGCACTGCGCGGGCGTGCCCCCTTTTTGCATTCGCATGGCTACGCTCGTCAAAAAGAAGAAAATCCGCGGGGCAGAAATCCCAACCGCTTCGATGGCGGACATCGCGTTTCTGCTGCTGATTTTCTTTCTCGTCACCACCACCATCGACGTGGACACGGGCATCGGCATGACGCTGCCGCCCATCTCGGAGGAGCCGCCGCCGCCGGTCAACGCCCGCAACATCCTGTCGGTGCTCGTGGCCTCTGACGGTCAGATCCTCGTCGAGGATCAGCTCACGCCGCTCAACGCAGTCAAAGCCCTCGTTGTCAAGCACCTGACCAACAACGGCGCCGATCCCAACTTCGCCGAGAATCCGGACAAGGCGGTCGTGTCGATGAAGACGACGCGCGGCACCAAGTACGGCGTCTACATCAACGTGCTCGACGAGCTCTGGCTGGGCTACAACGAAGTCTGGGACAACGAGGCGCGCAGGCGCGGCTTTGCGTCCTACGACGCCTACAAGGACGCGCTGGGCGACCGGCCCAACGAGATCCGCGACCTCGTTCCCGCGCAGCTCTCCATCGCCGAGCCCGACCCCACCGAATGAGGCCCCGCCTCTTCTTCAGAACGAACCTCTCGCATGTCCAATCATTTCTCGAAAAAGAGCGCGAAGACCAAGCAGGAGATCCCGACCGCCTCGCTGCCGGACATCATCTTCATGCTGCTGATCTTCTTCATGGTCACGACGGTGCTGCGCGAGCAGGACCTGCTCGTGCGGACGAACCTGCCGCAGGCCGAAGCCATCGACAAGATCGAGCAGAAGCGCCTCGTCTCGTACGTCTACATCGGCCCTGAAAAGCTGGCCGGTAACACCTATGGCGAGACGGCGGTGCAGATCGACGACGCCATCATTTCGCCGGACGCCATCAACACGATCCGCGACATCATGTACACGAAGCTGGCCGAGGAGCCGAAGATGATCGTGTCGCTGCGGGTGGACGATGAATCGGAGACGGGCAAGCTCGTGGACGTGCAGCAGGAACTGCGCCAGGCGGGCACACTCCGCATCAACTATTCGACCAAGCGTGAACTGTCCCGCTGACCGCGCTTTTTACCCCACACGGCCCTGCCCACGTGGCAGGGCTTTTTTTTTGTCGTTCCCCGATCTATGATTCAGCGAATCCAATCTCTTTATCTGCTCTTCGCCGCGCTGGCGCTCGTGCTGTTCGCCGTGCTGGGCGTTCCCGAGCAGACGGCCTTTGCCGGGCAGGCGTGGCTGTGGTGGGCGCTTGAGGGGCTGAGCGGGCTGGGCGTGCTGGCGTGCATCTACGCGATCGTGCTCTATACCGACCGCACGCGCCAGCTGCGGGTGGTGGCCGCCGCGCAGTGGCTCGTCGTGCTCGTCGTGCTCGGCCTCGCACTCGTGTTCGTGCTGCATCCCGTGCTGCAGGTCACGCTTCGCAACGCCGCCGACGTGGTGGGTTACCTCATGCCCATCGTCGCCTACGTGCTCGTGCGCCTGGCGCAGCGCGGCATCGACCGGGACATCAAACTCGTCAAGTCGATGGATCGGCTCAGATGACCGGCGAGCGCGTGCCGCTACACGTCTGGGTGTTGCTCGGCTTCGGCCTGGCGGCGCTCGCGTCGAGCGCGCTGCTCATCCGATTCGCCACCGACACGCCGCCGCTGTCGGTGGCGTTCTGGCGCACCCTCTCGGGAGCGGTGCTGCTCGCGCCGTTCGCGCTGGCGCGCAGCCGCGACGAGATCCGCCGCCTCGAAAAGCGCGACTGGGGCTTCATCGTGCTGGCAGCGCTGCTGCTGAGCGGGCACTTCATCACATGGATCACCTCGCTCTACCACACGTCGGTGGCGAGCGCGACGGTGCTCGTGTCGACGTCGCCCATCTTCCTGGCGGTACTGGGCTTCGTGCTGCTCAAAGAGCGCTTCAAGTGGCCCGTCTACGCGGCCATCGTGGTGGGCGTGGTGGGAGCGGCCCTGCTGGCGCTCGAAAAGCCCACGGCGCTGGCACCCGACCCGTCGTATGGCAACGGGCTGGCGCTGTCGGCGGCGCTGATGATGACGCTCTACCTGCTCGTCGGGCGCGTGGTGCGGCAGCGACTGTCGTTTCTGGCGTACGTATTCCCGCTCTACGTGCTCATCGCCGTCATCATCGGCGTCTGTGCGTGGATCGCGGGGCAGCCGTTTCTGGGGCTGGGGTGGAAGGCGTACGGCCTCTGCCTGCTGATGGCGCTCGGGCCGCAGGTGCTGGGTCACGGCTCGTTCAACTACGCGCTGCGCTACGTGCCGACGGTGCTGCTGGGCCTGCTCACGCTGATCGAACCCATCGGAGCTACGGTGGCGGCGCACTTTCTATTCGACGAGCGGCCCGGCTTCTGGGGCCTCGTCGGCATGGCGGTGACGCTCGGTGCCGTCGGGCTGGCCGTCTATTTCGAGCACCGCGGTGCCCGGCGCGAATCCCGAGCGGAATGAGGCGGGGGGGAGATGCGCGAAGGTTTTGCGCCCCCGCAGGAAATAATCGAGCACGATGCTGCCTCGGTATGGCAGCGGCACCGTTGCCCGGTCGCGCTGCCGGTCGGACGCAAAATCCCTCTTCAGCCGGTGGGCATCCGCGTAGGCACGGGCGACGGCCCACGCCTCGCGCGCCGAGCCGCCGAGCAGAAACCGCGCGGCGGCCACGCCATCGAGCAGCACGCGCCGCCCGAACACCGCCCGCCAGGCCGGGCCGGAGAGGTGCTTGTAGAGCAGCAGCAGGTTGTTGCGGAAATTGTAGTACGCCTTGCGCGGATCGCCCTGCGGCAACGACGCGCCGCCGATGTGGTAGACGACGCTCGCGGGCACAGCGTGGACGGTGAACCCGGCCTCCTGAATCCGCCAGCACAGATCGATTTCTTCCATGTGCATGAAAAAGCGCTCGTCGAGACCACCGACGGTTTCGAGCACGCTTTTCCGCAGCACGAGCGCCGCGCCCGTGGCCCAGAAGATGCGCGCCGGAGCGTCGTACTGGCCCCGGTCGGTTTCCATCGTGTCGAACACGCGGCCCCGCGTGAACGGGTAACCCAGGGCGTCCAGAAAACCACCGCACGCCCCGGCGTACTCGAAGGCATCGCGGCGGTCGTGGCGCAGCAGCTTGGGCTGGGCAGCCCCGCACGAAGGATGGCGCTCCATCCACACGACGAGCGGCCCGAGCCAGTCGGGTGTGACCTCGACGTCGTTGTTGAGCAGCACGACGTAGTCGCCCTCGGCGATCTCCATTCCCGCGTTGTTGCCGCCGCAGAAACCCCGGTTCTCGTCCAGCGCCAGCACGCGCACGGTCGGATGGTGGGCGCGCAGCCATCCCACCGTTCCATCGGTGGAGCCGTTGTCCACCACGATGATTTCGAGGGCCGCGTAGCGCGTCGCCACGACGCTCGGCAGGCACTGTTCGAGCAGGTGCCGACCGTTCCAGGTGACGATGACGACGGAGACGAGGGGGGGAGCGGACATGGGCAGCGGTGGGAGGATGCAAAATACGCGGCGCAGCAGGGGAGAACGAAGCGCCGCAGGCATCCACGCCGGGCGAAGCGCGTTGCGCCTCCAGCCATCTCCACCCCTCGCGCGCTGTTCCTGCTGCGGCGAGCCCGACGTTCCGCCCCTCGTACCCCGCGCCTCGCACTCCGCTTTCGTGAAACCCGTTAAAACGTTCGATCCTACGCTGGAGGGCGTGGAGGCTGCTGTGCGGCAGGTGTGGGGCTACGACGCCCTGCGCCCGGCCCAGGAACGCATCCTCGCGGCGCACCTCGGCGGGCGCGACGTGCTGGGCGTGCTGCCGACGGGCGGGGGCAAGTCGCTCCTCTACCAGGTGCCCGCACTGCTACGCGAGGGCGTCGTCGTGGTCGTCTCGCCGCTTATCGCGCTCATGGAAGACCAGGTGGCCGGGCTCACGCGGCGCGGCATCTCCGCCATCGCCATCAACAGCACGCTCAGGACGTGGGAGGTGGAGCAGGCCTTCATTGACGCCCGTTATGGCAAATACAAACTCGTCTACCTTGCCCCCGAGCGCTTCCAGACAGACCTGTTCGCGCACCTCGCCCCGCACCTGAACGTGTCGCTGCTGGCCGTAGACGAGGCGCACTGCGTGAGCGAGTGGGCCCCGCACTTCCGCCCGGCGTACCGCGAGATCCCGCAAGCGCGTGCGCTGCTCGGCAACCCACCCATGCTCGCCGTGACGGCGACGGCAACGCCGGACGTGCGGAAGGACATCGAGGCGTGGCTGGGATTGCGCGATCCCGCCGTGGTGGTGCAGGGGTTCGACCGGCCCAACCTGTCGCTGTCGGTGCGGCACGAGGACAACAAGCGGGCGCGGGTGCGATCCATCCTCGACAAGCTGCCGGGCGCGGGCATCCTCTATGCCAGCACGCGCCGCGACGTGGAAGCGTGGTGCGACTGGCTCGCGGCGCAGTCTGTCTCAGCCGTCGCGTACCACGCCGGGATGGAGACCGCTGCTCGGTCGCGCGCCCTGGCCGACTGGATGAGCGGGCGTGCGCGTGTCGTCGTGGCCACGAACGCCTTCGGCATGGGCATCGACAAGCCCGACGTGCGCTTCGTCGTCCACCTGGATGTGCCTGCGTCGCTGGAGGCGTACTACCAGGAGGCCGGGCGTGGCGGGCGCGACGGGCAGGCGGCGCACGCCGTGCTTTTGTGGCAACCCCGCGACCTCGACACGCAGGAGGCGCTGCTGGCCACGTCGCACCCCACGCGCCCGCAACTCGCGCAGGTCTTCGACGCCATCGGCAACCTCGCGCAGGTGGCCGTGGGCGCGCTGCCCGAGGAGCCCATCCGCGTGCGGGTCGAAAAAGTGGCGGACCTCGTGGGGATGACGCCCTCGGCGGTGCGCTCGGCCCTCGACGTGCTGGAACGGGCGGAGGCGCTGGTGGTGTTGCCGTCGCGCGGGGACGGCGCGTTCCGCTGGTCGATGAGCCGCGACGCACTGGCGCGGCAGGCGTTCGCGCCCGCCGTCGAGGCGTTCGTCGATGCGCTCGTCCGAAACCTGCCGCAGGAGGCATTCCACGGCTTCACCGACGTGCGGCTCTCCGATGTGGCACAAGGCCTGCGGATGCCCGCCGACCGCGTGGAGCGCGGGCTGGCGTACCTCGCCGGGCGCGGGTGCGCCGTGTGGGAGCCTGCCTCGGAGGCGCTCCGCGTCCAGATGCTCGTCCCGCGCTCGAAGCGCCTCCCCGTGCAGGATGCGTGGCTGGACGTTGCGCGCGCCGCCGCCGAAAAGCGCCTCGGCTACGTGCGCGATTTTCTATCGTCCGACGTGTGTCGCCGCCGGTTCGTGCTGGGCTACTTCGGCGAACCCGCATCCGATGCCTGCGGGCGGTGCGACGTGTGCCGCCGGGCGCGCACCACGGCAGGTCCGGCACGCGCCGACGAACCGGCGCTCGCCGCACTGCTGACGCGCATCGGGGAGACGGGCGAAGTTGGCGCGTCGGGTGTAGACGAGCAGACGGGTGCGCTGCTGCGCTGGCTCCTGCGCGAGGAGCACGTGGCGGCCGTGGACGCGCTGGCGCAGCGCTACCGCCTCACCCGTCGGGGCCAGCGGTATCTCCAGAACCTCGGACCGTCGGCGAAGCCGTAGCGGCGGGGCGGAGCGTGTCGAGGGCGGCGCTCACGTCGGCGTAGACGCGCGTGGCGCGGTCGAGGTCGTCGTGGAGGCGTTCGACCTCGGCGGCGAAGCGGCTTGGGGTGAAGCCATGCGCCGCCAGCGCCGAGTCGCGCAGCGCAGGCGTGACGTCGCCGATGAGGCTCTGCCGGGCTTCGAGCAGGTGCATCGCGGTGAGTGCGGCGGCGAGGTCGGCGTCGCGCCGCGCCGGCGACGTGCAGGCGGCGAGCAGGCAGAGCGCCAGCAACGCCCGCCTCATCGTGATGCCGTTTGCGCCGCTTGCTCCTCGTCCTGCCGCGTGCGGAACGTGTGGGCGATGGTGTCCATGTCGCGCAAAAAGCCCAGCTTGGGGTACCGGGGCGCGAACACCATCCCGTCGATGCTGAAGAGCTTGCGGGTGCCGGGGTCGTAGAACGTGTAGTTGACGAACGCACCGGCCATCATCGGCACCACGCGCCCGTCGCCCACGGGCTGCTGCATCACCCACACGCCGCGCATCTCGAGCGCGTAGCGCCCCAGGAAATCGACCGGGCGGATCGTGAGCGGCAGCCGCTGGTCGATCTCGACGTACCCGCCTGCCGTGCCCTCGATGTTGGCCGTCGTCAGCGAGTCGCGCAGGCCCACGACGAAAGCGGAATCGAGCCGCTGTGGGTCGAAATCATCTATCGAATAGATGTACAGACTGCGCCACGTGTCGCTGCCGACGAGCACGCGGCGCAGCCACAGAAAGTCGAGCGTGTCGCGGGCGATAAAGTAATCGTGCTGCACGTTGACGGTGTAGCCGTGCTTTTCCATGATCTGCGCCTCCAGATTCTGCTGCCGTCCGCGCTCGAACATGTCGGCCTCGCGCCGCTCAAGGAAGGCGCTTTCGAACACGTACCGGATATCGCGCTTGCGGTCGTAGAGGGTGCGGGCGAGCAGGCTATCGTTGGCGGCGGTGGCGAAGACGACGCGCTGGCCGCGCCGCCACAGATCCTCGCGCACCACGACCACCCCCGTATCGGAGGCGGCGACGAACTGCTGCGCCTCGTCGCTGAAATACGCCTTGATGAGTTGTGCCTCGTAGCTCGTGTCGGCGATGGACGCAGCCACGATCAGGTTTTTGCGCGTCTTGATTTCGTCCAGCCGCGGCTGCGACGTGATGCTGGCCGCGATCACGTCGTAGCCAGGTTCCGGCGAGGGCAGCGTGATGACCTCGGCTCCCACCACGTCCCGCAGCGCGTCGCCGACGAGGTTGTTCCAGTCGGTGGAATCGACGACGGCGAGCACCTCGTCGTCTTTTCCACTGGCGAACGGGCGGTAATCGCCCCCGCCGCATCCAGCGGCGACGAGCAAACCGGCGAGCAGAAAGAGGCGGACAGGCATCAGGGAGAGAGGGTGTCGGGGTGGAGGGCGCGCGCGAACGCCTGGAGTCTGTCGAGGCGCGCATCGTCGCCGAGCGAGGGATCGTCCCACAGCTTTTCGATCTCGCCGACGAGCGCTGATCCGACGATAAAGCCGTCGGTGTGGCGCGAGAGACGGGCGGCGTCGTCGGCGGTGCGGATGCCGAAGCCCACCAGCAGCGGGTTTTTCGTGATCTGCTGCCGCGCCCGCTCCAGATACGCGGAAACGCCGTCGATATTGCCCAGCGAGGTGCCCGTGAGCCCGCTCACCGACACGGCATAGACGAAGCCCGTAGCGCGCTGGTCGATGGCCTGCATCCGTTCGTTGGAGGTGTTGGGGGCGATGAGAAAAACGAGGCTGATGCCCGCCTCGGCGGCGGCTTTTTCGAGCATGGCGCTCTCCTCCGGCGGCACGTCGGGCAGGATGAGGCCGTCTACTCCACAAGATGCAGCAGCGCGGCAGAAGTTGCCCAACCCGTACCGCTGGATGGGGTTGTAGTAGCCCATCAGCAGCACGGGCGTCTCGCTCGTCTTCCGAAACGCCGCGACGGTGGTGAAGGCATCCGGCAGCTTCGTGCCGTGTGCCAGCGCCCGGGCGCTCGACCGCTGGATGGGCAATCCTTCGGCGAGGGGGTCGCTGAAGGGCATCCCGAGTTCGAGAAAGTCGGCGCCCGCCGCGTCGAGCGCGTGCAGCACGCCGAGCGTGGCGTCGGGGTGCGGAAAGCCGTTCGTGACGAACAGTCCCATCGCGCTACGTCCGTCGCGGTGGAGGCGTTGCAAGGTCGTGGTGAGTCGGGTCATGCGATTTCCTCCAGATGCGCCCCGATGGTGGCCATGTCTTTGTCGCCCCGGCCCGAGACGTTGATGACGGCCACCGTCTCCTTGCCCATCTTCGGAATCACGCGGGCAGCGTGGGAGACGGCATGGGCGGTTTCGAGCGCGGGGATGATGCCTTCGAGACGCGAGAGCAGCTTCACCCCGTCGAGCGCTTCGGCATCGGTGACCGAGGCGTAGCGCACGCGCCCGAGGTCTTTGAGGTAGCTGTGCTCCGGACCTACGCCGGGGTAGTCGAGGCCGGCGGAAATCGAATGGGCGAGTTCCACCTGCCCCCATTCGTCCTGCAACAGGTAACTCAGTGCGCCGTGGAGCACACCCGGCGAGCCTTTGGACAGCGTGGCCGCGTGGCGGGCGTCCAGCCCTTCTCCCGCCGCCTCGGCGCCGTAGAGCGCCACGGCTGCATCGTCCACGAATGGATAAAAAATGCCCATCGCGTTGGAGCCGCCGCCGACACACGCGAACACGGCGTCGGGCGTCTCGCGGCCCTCGCGTTCGGCGAGTTGCGCCCGCGTCTCCTCACCGATGACGCGGTGAAAGTCGCGTACCATCATCGGATAAGGGTGCGGGCCCACGACCGAGCCGATGATGTAGAACGTGTCGTCCACGTTCGTCACCCAGTCGCGGATGGCTTCGTTGGTGGCGTCCTTGAGCGTCTGACTGCCGCTCGTGGCGGGGCGGACCTCAGCACCCAGCAGCCGCATCCGCAGCACGTTGAGGTGCTGCCGCTCGATGTCCTCGGCGCCCATGTACACGATGCACGGGATTCCGAAATACGCGCACACGGTGGCCGTGGCCACGCCGTGCTGCCCCGCGCCCGTTTCGGCGATGATGCGGTTTTTGCCCATCCGTCGCGCCAGCAGAATCTGCCCAACGGTGTTGTTGATCTTGTGCGCGCCGGTGTGGCATAGATCTTCGCGCTTCAGATACACCTTCGCACCGCCCAGGTGGGCCGTCAGGCGCGGCGCGAACGTCAGCGGGGTGGGGCGGCCCACGTAGTCGCTGAGCAACGTGCGGAGCTCGTGCTGGAAGGCGGGATCCTGCCGCGCTTCGGCGTATGCTTCTTTGAGCGCTTCGAGGGCGGGAATGAGAATTTCGGGGACGAACGAGCCACCGTACGGGCCGAAATGGCCGGTGGCGTCGGGGGCGGCGTAGGGGAGCGTGGTGGTCACGATTGTAGCGCCTCGGTGGCGCGGTCGAAGGCATCGAAGAAAGCGGCGAGTTTGTCGAAGTCTTTCACGCCAGGACGCTCCTCGACGCTGCTCGACAGGTCCACGCCGCGTGGACGGATGGTGCTCAGGGCTTCCTCGACGTTGTCGGCGTCGATGCCGCCGGCGAGCAGCAGCGGGAATTCGGCACACAGGTCGCGTGCCAGCCGCCAGTTGAACGACTCGCCCGTGCCGCCCCACAGGCTCGTGTGGTGGGTGTCGAGCAGGAAGTACCGCGCCACATCGCGGTACGGCTCCATGAGCGCCCGCAACTGCTCCGACGACGCATCGTGGCGCACCTGAAACGCCTTGATGACGGGCACCTCGACGGCGGCGCACACCTCGGGCGCTTCCGTCCCGTGGAGCTGCGCCATCGTGAAGCCCGCCTCGCGCACGGCTGCGTTGATGTCGTCGGCGCTCTCGTTCACGAACACGCCGACGGCCTCAACGCCGTGCAGCCAGTCGATGATGAACTTCGCATCGCGCGGGGTTACGTACCGCGGGCTTGCTTTGTGCTGGATAAAGCCGAGCCAGTCGGCCCCCGCACCGGCACAATACCGCGCATCTTCGAGCCGCGTGATGCCGCAGATTTTAACGAGAGGGCGCATGGTTGAACGTCGGAAGTGGGAACGCGGAATGCGGTACGGGAGAGAGGACGCGCGTGGTACGGGCGCAATTCATGGCACCCGGCGCGGAAGTTGGTGCTGGCTCGTAGGGGCGTTCCGTGGTACGCCCTGCAAAGCGTCTCGGGTGGTTCGTGGTAATGGGCATCTCAGCTCACCATCAGGCGTTTCGCGCAGCAGAGCGGCCACTTCTTCGCGCAGCGTTCTCAGCGCCGCGCCGGGGTCGTCGGCACGCATGAACGCCTCGCCGATGAGGACGGCATCCGTGCCCTGCCGCCGCAACTGCACCAGCGTCGCAGCGTCGCGCAGGCCGCTCTCTGCCACGCAGACGACGCCATCGGGCAGGTGCGCGAACACCGCCGGGGCGCGCGTCAGGTCCACTTCGAACGTCCGCAGGTCGCGGTTGTTGACGCCCACGAGGCGCGCTCGATTCCAGTCGATGTGCTGGAGATCCTCGGGCGCGTGGACTTCGAGCAGCGCGTCCAGTCCGTAGTGGTCGGCGGCGGCCTGGAGTTCGCGCAAGAGTGTGGCATCGAGGGCCGAGGCGATCAGCAGCACCGCGTCCGCACCCCACGCCCGTGCCTCGGCGATCTGGTAGGCATCCACGATGAAATCCTTCCGCAGGATGGGCAGCGACGTGGCGGCGCGGGCGGCACGGAGGTGAAGGGGGTGGCCGTCGAAAAAGTGCGGCTCGGTGAGGATCGACAGCGCCGCTGCGCCTGCCTGCTCGTACGCGCGGGCATGGGCGGCCGGGTCGTAGGCGTCGCGCAACTGGCCCTTCGAAGGCGACCGTTTCTTGGACTCGGCGATGATGGCGAGGTCGTCACGCCGCAATGCCTCGACGAGCGAACGTGGCGTTCGCTCCGCGTCGATGTCGCCTTCGACCGCTTCGAGCGGCACCTTTCGCATCGTGTGCGCGAGGGCGTCGCGGGTGTGGCGGAGGATGGTGTCGAGGATCGTCATGACGTGGGGGCGTGATGGGAGGCGTCGGCGAGGGCGCGCAGCGCGTCGAGCGCGCGGCCTGCGTCGAGGCTCTCGGCGGCGGCGGCGAGGGCATCCGGCAGCGATTGGAACCGCCCACTGACGACGAGTGCGTGGGCGGCGTTGAGCAGCACGACGTCTCGCCGCGCACCCGTTTCGCCTCTCAGCACGCCCACGATCATCGCTGCGTTGGTATCGGCGTCGCCGCCCATCAGCGTTCCGAGCGGCTGGGTTTCGAGGCCGAGGTCGGTAGGGGAGAAGGTGCGTTCTGTCACCTCGCCGTCGATTACTACCGAAGAGCGTCGTCGGGCCGCTGAGTGAGACCTCGTCCAGCCCGTCGGCGGCGTGCAGCGTGAGCGCGTGGACGGAGCCTGTGGCGGCGAGGATGGCGGCCATCTGCCGCGCCACGTCGGGTCGGAAGGCGCCCACGATTTGCCGTTTGACGCCCGCCGGGTTGCACAGCGGCCCCATGATGTTGAAGAAGGTCCGCACGCCCAGCGTTCTTCGTACGGGCATCACGTGGCGCAGCGCGGGGTGGAAGAGCGGCGCAAAGGCGAAGCCGATGCCCGTTTTTGCAACGCAAAACTCGACACCTGCCGCGGGCAGATCGACCTTCACGCCGAGGGCTTCGAGCACGTCTGCCGAGCCGCTCTTCGACGACACCGACCGGTTGCCGTGCTTGACGACCGGCACGCCCGCGCCCGTGCACACGAGCGCCGCCGCCGTCGAGATGTTGAACGTTCCGCTCAAGTCGCCGCCCGTGCCGCACAGGTCGATGGCGTCGTCGGCCTCGACGGCGATGGGGACGGCGAAGGCGCGCATCGTCTCGCAGAAGGCGACGAGTTCGTCGTGCGTCTCGCCGCGGGCGGCCAGGCCCACGAGAAAGCCCGCGATCTCCTCGGGCCGCGCCTCGCCTTGCATGATGATGCGGAGCGCGTGCGTGGCCTCGTCTTTCGTCAGCGTTTCGCCCGCCGCGAGCGTCGTCAGGTACTGTTTCACGCCGCTACGTGGGGCTGCGGCGCGTCCAGGCGCACGATGTTTTTCAGCCAGTTGGCGATCATCTTCGGCCCTTCGGTCGTCAGCACGCTTTCGGGGTGAAACTGGATGCCTTCGATGGGCAGCGTGCGGTGGCGCAATCCCATGATGACGCCGTCGTCGGTTTCCGCCGTGATGGCGAGTTCGTCCGGCAGCAGCGCCCGGTCCACGACGAGCGAATGGTACCGCGTGGCGGTGAAGGGCTGCGCCACGTTCTCGAACAGCGGCGTCTCGAAATGGCGCACCTCACTCGTCTTGCCGTGCATGAGCGACGGCGCGTAGGTCACGCTTCCGCCGAAGACTTCTCCGATGGCCTGATGCCCGAGGCACACGCCCAGAATGGGGATGCGCGAGCCGAATCGCCGGATGACGTCTTCCGAAATGCCCGCGTCGGCCGGACGGCCCGGACCGGGCGAGATCAGGATTCCTGCCGGAGCGAGCGCTTCGACTTCGTCCAGCGTGATCGCGTTGTTGCGCTCCACACGCACGTCCGCCGTGTGCCCCGCCACGAGGTGGACGAGGTTATAGGTGAACGAATCGAAGTTGTCGATGACGAGGATCAAGGGGAAAGTCGGATTTCGGAAGGCGGAATAGCAGAAAGCTGGCGTTGGGCGTAGGAGCGCAGCGCTTCTTTACGCCTCGCGCGGTGTTCGGATGGATCAGGCCGATGGAGGCGTGTAGGTCGTCATAAGCCCCACCGCATCGCGCACCTGCGCCATCACGGTTTCGGCTTTCTGACGCGCGCGCTGGCCGCCGTCGCGGAGCACGTCCAGCACGTCGTCGGGGCGTTTTTCGAGGTCGCGGCGTTTTTCGCGGAACGGGCCGAACGTCTCGTCGATGAGGCGGACGAGTTCCTTCTTGGCGTGCCCGTAGCCGTAGCCGCCGGCGCGGTAGGCCGCCGCGATCTCGTCGCGCTTCTCCGCATCCGCAAAGAGTTTGATGAGCGCGAAGACATTGTCGGCGTCTGGGTCTTTGGGGTCTTCGAGCGGGGTGGAATCGGTGACGATGCTCATCACCTTCTTTTTCAACTCCTTGCCTTCGTCGAACAGCCCGATGGTGTTGCCGTAGCTCTTCGACATTTTCCGCCCATCGGTGCCCGGCACCACGGCCACGTCGTCGAGGATGTACGGCTCCGGGACGGGCAGCACGGGGGTTTCCTCGGCGGCGAACGTCTGGTTGAAGCGGATCGCCACGTCGCGCGTCAGTTCGATGTGCTGCTTCTGATCCGCGCCGACGGGGACGCTCGTGCCGCCGTAGATCAAAATGTCGGCGGCCTGGAGCACGGGGTAGTTGAACAGCCCCGCGTTGGGCGAAAGGCCCTGGGCGACCTTGTCTTTATAGGCGACGCCTTTTTCGAGCTGCGACACAGGCGTGAGCGTGTAGAGAATCCACGCCAGTTCCGTCACCTGCGGCACGTCGCTCTGCACGAACAGCGCCGCCGCGGTGGGGTCGAAGCCGAGGGCGAGGTAGTCGAGCGCCACGTCGAGCGTGTAGCGCCGCAGCGCGTCGGCGTCGCGCAGGCTCGTGAGCGCGTGGTAGTTGACGATGAAGAAGTAGGCCTCGTGCTGCCGGTGCAGCGCCAGGTGCTGCCGGATGGCCCCGAAGTAGTTGCCGATGTGGAGCGTCCCGCTCGGCTGGATGCCCGAGACGACGACGGGCGGAAAGGACGTGGACATCAGGCGAGCGGCTTGCTGGCGGCGCGCTCGACGAGGGCGAGGCGGGCGCGGCTGTGGGCCTGCACATTGCCGAGGATCGCCAACGTGCGGATCATGTGATCCTGCCCGAGCGCGTCGTCGGTGGCGTCGAGGAGGTCCTTTTCGCGGTCGCGGAGGGCTTCGAGCATTTTATGGGGCTCTGCCGGAAGCACCTCGCTGCCGGGCTCGATCTGGACGCCGCTGTACGGCGTGCCGCCCGCGCTCAGGATGGACTCGCCGAGTTTGCCCACGTCCATGCGCGCGATCCGCTGCTCGGCACGAAGCTGATCTGCGAGAGGCCGCCCGTCGAGCGCAGCGATGGCCTGTTCGTAGGCGTGATTGACGTGGATGTGCCGCTCCATGATGGGCACGAGCGCCGCAACGGTGGCCTCGCGGCCCAGCGACGTGCCGGCACCGCCTTTGTTGAGCACCGTGCCGAGGGCAGAATCGAGAAAGGACATGGTTCTGGGTGAAGGGTGAAGAGGAACGGGGGCGTAGCGGGGTCGAAAACGCCAGGGGTGAGGGTGGGGTTGCGGGGCAGGGTTGAGGATTGAGACGGTAGCCAGCCGGCTCCAACTAAAACAGCCACCGGGACGCGACGGCCACGGCTTCGCGCAGCGCCTGCGCCTTGTTGACGGTTTCGCGGTACTCCATGTCTGCGTCGGAATCGGCGACGATGCCCGCGCCGGCCTGCATGTAGAGCACCCCGTCCTTGACGAGCACAGTGCGGATGGCGATGCACGTGTCGAGGTTGCCCGAAAAATCGAAGTAGCCGACGGCTCCGCCGTAGAGGCCGCGCCGCGTGGGTTCGAGCGCGTCGATGATCTCCATTGCCCGCACTTTCGGCGCGCCGCTGAGGGTTCCTGCCGGGAAACACGCCGCCAGCACATCCACGGCGTGCATCCCGTCGCGCACCTGAGCCGCGACGGACGAGACGATGTGCATCACGTGCGAGTACTTCTCGACGAAGGCGTAGCGCTCGACCTCCACCGATCCGTACGCGGCGATGCGGCCGAGGTCGTTGCGGCCCAGATCCACCAGCATCAGGTGCTCGGCGCGCTCTTTGGCGTCGGCGAGGAGTTCGGATTCGAGCGCGGCGTCCTCTTCGGGGTTCGCGCCGCGCGGGCGGGTGCCCGCGATGGGCAGCAGCTCGGCCCGCCCGTCCTCGACACGCACGAGCACCTCGGGCGAGGAGCCGACGACGGTGAGGTCGCCGAAATCCAGAAAAAACAGGTAGGGCGACGGGTTCACCTGCCGCAACGCCCGGTACACATTGAACGGGTCGCCGCTGAAAGGCGTCGAAAAACGCTGCGACAGCACGACCTGAAAAATGTCGCCCTCGTAGATGTGCCGACGCGCTTTTTCCACGGCCTCCGCGAACGCCTCGGGCGTCAGGTTGGACGCGAGCGCGCCGCCGGGCACGACGACCGGCTCCGGGAGCCCATCGAGCGGGCGGTGCAGGTCTTCGGCGAGTCCGTCGAGGTCGGCCTGCGCGGCGTCGTAGGCCGCGCGCACGTCGGTGTGGGGTTCGATGAACAGGTGCGCCATCAGCACCACCTGGTGCCGCACATGGTCGAAGGCCACGCACGTCTTGTAGAAGCACCACCGGCCGTCGGGCACGCCAAGATCGTCGGGCGGGGCGTCGGGGAGGTGCTCGACGAGGCGGACGGCGTCGTAGGCGAGAAAGCCCACCGCACCGCCGGTGAAGCGCGGCAGGTCCGGCGGACGCACCTCGACGTGCGAGGTGAGGAAGCCGCGCATCGTCTCGAAAAAGTCCCCGTCGCTCGCCGAGGTGCCTTCGTCTGTCGTCACCGTCACGTGTGTGCCCTTCACCTCGACGGTCCGGTACGGGTTGCGCCCGATGAACGAGTAGCGCGCCACCTGCTCGCCGCCCTCGACGCTTTCGAGCAGGAACGGGTACGTGGCGTTGCGCCGGAGGGCCAGAAACGCCGACACGGGTGTGAGCAGGTCCGCGCTGAGGCGGCGCGCAATCGGCACGAGGATGCGCGTGGCACCCTGGGAACGTTGCGTGTCGAGGAGGTGAGAAAGAGCGTCGAAGGTCATGGCAAACAAAAAACCCGCTGGTCGGCAAGAGCAGCGGGTAGAGGAGCGTCGTCGAAAAGCACCGCGAGGGCGCGCGTCATCCTGTTACCGCCGGGAGGAGGTGCCAGAAGGTGCGCCAGGCGCGGGTATCGAGCGAGGAAATCATGCCTGCGAAAGTACGCCGTCACGGACGTGGCGTCAACCGGGTTTCTGCTTCGGGGCGGTGGGCGCGTCGGCATCTGCCTGAAACGCGCCGCCGTGGAAGCCCACGAGGGTGTTCGGGGCCAGCGTGATGCCGTGTTCGCGGAAGCGCGTGAGCAGGTTCACGGTGAAGGCGTGCTCGGTGCCGCGCCGCTTGCGAACGCCACTGAGGTAGCGCAGCGTGAGCCGCACGCCCCGGTCGGTAATGGTGACGTAGACGAAGGGCGTCAGGATGGAGTAGTGGACGAGGTACTCGCGCGACATCCGCCGGATTTCGCTGGCTGCCTGCGCCTCGACGATGGCTGCCGACTCGCTGGCCATCTCCATCATCACCTCGCGCGCCTTGCTCCAGTCGCTGCCGAAGGTGACGGTAACGGGCAACTCGTGCCAGACGAAGTTGAAGCCGTGGCTGCTGTTGTAGATGCCGTGCAGAAACACCCATGCATTGGGCAGGTGGACGATGCGGCCTGTGCTCTGGTCGGCATCGACCCATCCGCCCACCTCCATCAGCGTCGTGTGGAGCAGCCGGATGTCGATCACGTCGCCGAGGATGCCGTTCATCTCGATCCGGTCGCCTGGCTTGTAGGGTCCCCGGACGACGATGTTGAACCAGCCGGCGATACTCAACAGCGTCTCCCGCATCGAGATGGCGATGCCCGCACCGATGATGGTCAGCACCGTCACCACGTCGCCGGGGTCCGGCCCCCACAGCGCGATCAACAGCACCGCGAACACCACCGCGGCCATGCGCCCGATGGTTTTCCTCATCCGGTACTGGCGCGCGGGGTCTTCGATAAAGCGACTCGCCAGGTTCTTGCTGAGGCGCGTCACGACCAGCATCACCACCGCCAGCACCACCGTGGCCACGCTGTGCCACACGTAGGTGTTGCTGAAGTCGATGTCGAAAGGCATGGCAGGCGGGGCGAGCACGATAAGTTAGGGCGCGGCCCCGTTCTCGGCGTAGAGCACCTCGGAGGGAAACAGAAAGTCCACGACCACCTCGCGCCGCACGTCGTCGAACCCCGCCTCCACGAGCGCCGGGGCCACCTCGACGCCTCGGCAGCCACCCAGCAGCGGGGGATGCACCCGGTAGAGGATTTCCCAGAGGTTCTCGTACCACACGCGTCCCACCGTCATATTGGCCATCACGATGCGCCCGCCGGGCCGCAGCACGCGCCGGAAGCCTGCGAGCACGGGCACAAAGTCACTCACGGGCAGCAAGTCGAACATGTACGAGCACAGCAGCACGTCGAACGACGCCTCGGGCAGGCCGAGCGCGTAAGCGTCGCCAAGGCGCAGCGTGTAGTTCGGATGTCCCGTTTTCGCGGACTTGCGATGGGCACGGCGCAGCATCGCTGGCGTCTTGTCGATGCCCTCGGCGTAGCCGCTCGGGTTGGCACGCAGTACGCGGGCGAACGACAGCCCGGTGCCCACGCCCACCTCCAGCACGCGGTCGCCGTCGCGCACGTCGGCCCACGCGAGCATTCGGTCGCGCGCGCGCCGCTCGACGAAGCGGGCCAGCCAGTCGTGCGTCGGCGCGATCCACGTGTAGGTGGGCACGACGCGGGCAGGAGGGAGACGGGCGGGGAGCATGGCTATGGGTCGTTGGTCAGGTGTCACTAGAGCAAAAGGCAGGTAGGTGCCGGGGACGGGGCTCCATTGCAAGCGAGCGCGTACCCGGTACTTCGCACCTCGTAGCTGCCCGAAGGGGGCTCTGGGCGTTGGAGATGGCCTCCCATGACCCGTGACAAAAGACACCCCCACGCGCCTGCTACGTCTCCGTTTCCCGCGCGGCCCTGTGAATCGTACTTTGGGGGAGCCGACGCCCGCGCTGCCGCGTTGGCCCGCCTTCTCACCCTGATCCCACGCCTGATGCCTCCTTCCAGCCGCCCGGCCGAGTCGGGACTGAGCCAGTACCGCCCCGTTCTCGACCGCGCCCTCTTCGGCTTCTCTCTTCTGGGCCTGCTCGTGGTCGTCCACCTCTGGATTCAGCAGGCACGCGGATTTGACCGGGGGTGCTTCGGCTTCAACACGGCCTTCGAGAAGGCGCAGCAGACGTTCGACTGCGAACTCGTGGCGCAGAGCAGCCAGGGCACCTTCCTGGGCCTGTCGAACGTCGTATGGGGCTTCGGCTTCTATCTGGTCGTCGCGCTGTTGTGCGCCGGGGTGGCCTTTCTGCCGGATCGCCGGGCGCTTTTCAAACAGCTTCGCGCTGCTGCCGTCGGGCTCGGATTTTTGTACGCGCTGTACCTCGTCTACGCGCAGTTTACCCAGGTTGGCGCGTTGTGCGCGTTGTGCCTCGTGTCGTCTGCCATCACGACCCTGCTGTTCGCCCTCGTCTCCACCGACTTGTATCGTTCCAAAACCCCGTCCTGATCGTCATGAAAAAGACTCCTCTCCGCGAAGGTCGCCTCTACGCGATGCTTGCGCTCGCCTTCGTCGTCCTCGCCGGGGCCGACCTGATCTTTTACTCGTCGGTCGAGGAAGCCGGGCCTGTCGCGAACGACCTCGCGCTCACGCTGCCGCCCGTGCCGCCCGCAGACCTGACCCCGCCTGGCCCCAACGCGTGCGTATACGACGCCACCATCCCCGCCGTCGCAGATCCGTCGGCGCTCGTGAGCGCATCGGACTACACCGCGGGCAACGCGGACGCGCCGGTCACGGTGGTCGAGTTCTTCGAACCCAACTGCCCGCACTGCCGCACCTTCTACCCGGTGATGAAGCAGGTCATCGATGCCAACGCAGCCAAGGCGCGCTTCGTCATCAAGCCCGTCATCTTCTGGCCCAAGTCCACGCTGCAGGGGCAGGCCCTCTACGCCGCGCAGGAAGCGGGTAAGTTCCAGCCGATGCTCGAGGCGCAGTTCGCCAACCCCCGCCCGAACGGGCTCACGGAAGAAGACCTGCGAAAGCTCGCCAGCGGCATCGGCATGGACGGCGACGCGATGATGCAGAAGATCAACGACCGTGGCTTCACGACGCAGCTCTACCGGATGCGCGAGGCATTCCAGGCATCGGGCAACAACTCCGTGCCCGCCGTCCTCATCAACGGCCGCACCGTCGATGGCGCGTCGCGTACCGCCGCGTGCCTCACCCAGCTCATCAACGAAGCCGCCGCGAACAGCGCCGGATAAGGCGCCCGGTGCCTCTGTTTTTCGTTCTTCTCTCGTCCGCCCCGTCATGCCTTTTTCCGTAGATCCCGCGCTCGCTAAGGACGCCGTCAACGCCATCCGTTTCCTCTCCGCCGACGCCGTTGAGAAAGCCAACAGCGGGCATCCGGGGCTGCCGATGGGGGCGGCCCCGATGGCCTACGTGCTGTGGAAAAAGCACCTGCGTCACAACCCGCGCAACCCGCACTGGCCCGACCGCGACCGTTTTGTGCTCTCCGCCGGGCACGGGTCGATGCTGCTCTACAGCCTGCTCCACCTCACGGGCTATGACCTGTCGATGGAGGACCTCAAAAACTTCCGGCAGTTCGGCAGCAAGACGCCGGGACACCCCGAGGTGCATCACACGCCGGGCGTGGAGACGACGACAGGGCCGCTGGGGCAGGGCTTCGCCAACGGCGTGGGCATGGCGATGGCTGAGAAACACCTGAACGCCGTCTACGGCGGAGAGATCGTCGATCACCACACCTACGCCATCGTCTCCGACGGCGACCTGATGGAGGGCATCTCGCACGAAGCCGCGTCGCTGGCGGGCCACCTCGGCCTCGGCAAACTCGTGTATCTCTACGACAGCAACCACATCTCCATCGACGGCTCGACCGATCTCGCCTTTACCGACGACACCGCGAAACGCTTTGAGGCGTACGGCTGGCACGTCGGCCGTGTGGGCGATGGCACCGACCTCGACGCCATCGACGCAGCCATCGAGGAGGCGAAGGCGGTGACGGACAGGCCGTCGCTCATCGTTGTCCGCACCATCATCGGTTTCGGAGCGCCGCACAAGCAGGGTACCAAAAACGCCCACGGCGAGCCGCTGGGCGAGGACGAACTGGCGGCCACGCGCGAAAACCTCGGCTGGAATTACGAGCCGTTCGTCGTGCCTGACGCCGTCACCGAACACTACCGGGAGGCCGTCGAACAGGGCGCAGGGCGCGAGAAGGCATGGCAGGCACGCTTCGAGGCGTTCCAGAACAACCAGCCCGACCTCGCCGCGCAGTTTTCCCGCGCCCTCGAACGCGAGCTTCCCGATGGCTGGGACGCCGACCTGCCCACGTTCGAGGTAGGCGAGGCGATGGCGACGCGGGCCGCGAGCGGCAAGGCGCTGGGCGCCATCGCTCACCACGTACCCGAACTCGTCGGCGGCTCGGCAGACCTGACGCCGTCCAACAAAACCGACGTGAAAGGGCGGGAGGATTTTCAGGCGCACACACCTGCGGGCCAGTATTTCCGCTTCGGCGTGCGCGAACACGGCATGGCGAGCATCTGCAACGGAATGTCGCTCCACGGCGGGTTGCGCCCGTACTGCGGCACGTTCCTGATTTTCAGCGACTACCTGCGCCCCGCGGCGCGGCTGAGCGCGCTGATGCAGCAGCCTGTGGCCTACGTCTTCACGCACGACTCTATCGGCCTCGGCGAGGACGGCCCGACGCACCAGCCCATCGAGCAGTTGATGTCGCTCCGCGCCATTCCAGGCATGACCGTCATGCGCCCCGCTGACCCCAACGAAACCGTCGAAGCGTGGCGCGCGGTGATGCAGAAAACGGACGGCCCGGTGGCGCTCGCCCTCAGCCGCCAGAACCTGCCCGTCATCGACACGGACAGGTACGCTGGGCCGGAAGGGCTCCACAAAGGCGCGTATGTGCTCCGCAAGGAGTCCGGCGGCCTCGACCTTATTCTGATGGCCACCGGCAGCGAGGTCCACATTGCACTCGAAGCCGCCGAAACGCTCGCCGCCGACGGAGTGGGAGTACGGGTGGTCAGTATGCCGTCGTGGGAGCTGTTCGAGGATCAGTCTGACGCCTACCGCGAGAGCGTGCTTCCGGCCTCCGCCACGCGCCGCATCTCGGTAGAAGCCGGCGTGACCCTCGGATGGGGGCGCTACGTCGGCCTCAACGGCCTCGCCATGGGCATCGACCAGTTCGGCGCGTCGGCTCCGTACGAGTTGGTCATGGAATCTTTTGGCCTCACCGCCGTCTCCATCGTCGAGAAGGCGCGCGAGCTGCTGGGAAATTCCTGAGCCACGCTACTGGGCCAGCGCTCCGTGCAGGTGGATGACGATGCGGGGGTCTGCCGCGCCGGATTCATTGTGCGCCGTGGCGCGGTACCACTGCCACCGCTGATGCCCCGTGCGAAGACGGATGAACCACTCGGCAGTGCGCTTGCCGTAGACGATCATATCCGCCACATCGCGCATGACGCGGTACTGGTTTTTGCTATGGACGAGCGAGAAAAAACACGCCTCGAGCGGTACGTCAGTCGCGTATTCGAGCAGCGCCCGCGCAGCTTCGCTGGACGTGCTGATCATTCCGGTTTGATCGATGCAGAGCACACTTGATGGCTGCCCTCGCTTTTCCTGGAAGCGCTTCCGAGAGGGTGGAAAAAAAACGCCCTCAGAGGCGGTGATGGAGGCGGCAGGCAGTTCCATGGTGCGTGAACAGATTGAGCCCAGGATGTCGAGGTGAAGATCAAACTTCGGGAAGAAAAACAGGTCTCGCTCGGGATGTAACGTACTGGTTGTGAGCTTTACCTGACAGGAGAATACACCTTCGAGGGCGTGAGGGCAAACGAAAAATACCGGTGCGGAAGGGAGGTTTAGAATGCCTGCCGCAGGGTCGATAAGAGAAGAAACCCACCCCACTCACATGGTCGATACCGATTCCCGCTCCGCCTCCCAGGAAACCGGCTACGTCGAGCCCGACATCCAGGAATTGCTCACCCTCACCGAGGCGTGCAATCTGATCCAGAGTTGCGAATTCACGCTGCGCGGCCTCGTGCTCCGCATCGCCAACCGCACCTACGACGTGCCGCTGCGCGACGCGACCTATCTACTCGAAGGCGTCCTACTAGGCTATTTCCTCGCTCAGGCTGACGGTACGCCGCCACTCTGGGAGCCGTGATCACATGGCGTCGGCCAGCATTTCTTCAATGAAGGGCCGGACCTCGTCCACGGGAAAGAGCCCCACGAAACGCCCCGCCAACTGGCCGTCCGGCCCGATGAGCAGCGACACCGGCAGGCCCAGCACGCCGCCAATCTGCTGCGTCGTTTCCTGCGTGCCGTAGGCGATGGGGTAGGGGATTGCGAACTCCTCGACGAACGGTGGCACCACCTCAGGATCGAGGTCCATCGCGATGCCGACGACCTCGAAGCCGCGATCTTTCAGTGCCTCGTGGAGCGCGATGAGGTCGGGAATCTCTTCGCGGCACGGCGGGCACCACGTCGCCCAGAAGTTGAGCAGCACCACGCGACCCCGGTAGTCCGACGTGCGGAACGTGCCGCCGTCCATCAACGGGAGCGTCAACTCGAGATCCGGCGCGGGGGCAGCGGCGGGCGCCGGGGCTTCGACGTCGGGGAGTGGCTCGACGGGCGCTTCTTCAGGCATGCCGCCGCACCCGGCGACGAGCAGGGCGAGCGCGAGCAGGCCGTTCAGGTGAGCGCGAGTTCGTTTCGCAGCCATTCGGTGGAGATGCGGTAGTGGGAGGCGTGCGTGCGGACGCTGCCGTCCTCCAGGATGATCGCCTGCGGGGTTTCGTGCGCGACGTCGAGCTTTCGGGCGATCTCGCCTGAGAGTGAGCGGGATTCTTGCACGACGAGCCGGTAGATGGGCGCCTCGTCCGGTAAGCGGTTGAAGGCAGCCTGCGCGGCGGCGCTGATGGGGCAGCTCAGGCTGTGCTTGAAGACGACGACGGGCTGTTCGCGCGAGGCGTCGAGGGCGCGCTCGAAATCGTCGGAGGACGTCAGGGGATGGAACGACATGGCAGCAGGCATGAAAACCCCTGCAACCCGCTCCGGGCCGTCGTGGTTCTTGGCATTTTTCATCCCCACGTGTATGCCTATCCCGACCGGAGCCGACTCCGCCCGCTGGAACCTGTCCGATCTCTACCCCGACACCGACGCCCTCCACGCCGATCTGCGCGGTGCCGAGGCCGACGCGCAGGCCTTCGCAGACCGCTACCGTGGGCGTGTCGCCGCGCTTTCATCCGACGAACTCAAAGAAGCCCTCGACGCCTACGCCGCTCTGCTCGACCGCGTGGGCCGGGCCTACACTTACGCCTACCTCTTCTGGACGACCGACACCGGCGACGCTGCGCGCGGAAAGCTGCACCAGGACGTCCGCGAGGCCTACGCTCGCTTCTCGCAGAAGACGGTGTTCTTCGACGTCGAGTGGGGCGCGCTGAGCGAGGACGAGGCCCGCACGCGGACGGCAGGGGCAGACTTCGGCCCGTACCGCCATCACCTCGAACGGCTGACGCTCCAGCGTAAACACCTGCTGTCCGAGGAGGTGGAACAGGTGCTCGCCCAGACCGACGTGACGGGGCGTAGCGCGTGGGTGCGGCTGTTTGACGAGATGCTGGGCCGCGCTCGCTTTGAGGTGGGCGGCGAAACGCTGACCGAGCAGGAGGTGCTGGCCCGCCTGCACAGCGGCGACCGCGACGTGCGGCGCGAGGCAGCGGAAGGCTTCACCGCTGGGCTCGTCAAACTCCAGCCCGAGCTGGCGTATGTCTTCAACACCGTGCTGGCCGACAAGGCCGCGCAGGACGCACTGCGCGGCTACGACACGTGGCTCTCCAGCCGCAACATCGCGAACGAAGTGCCTGACGCCACCGTCGAGGCGCTCGTCGAGGCCGTGACGGATCGCTACGACATCGCACAGCGCTTTTACGCGCTGAAAAAGACCCTGCTCGGTTACGACGTGCTCTACGATTACGACCGCTACGCGCCCCTCAATGGGGCTGACCGCACGTGGTCGTGGGACGAGGCCCGCGAGGCGGTGCTGGAATCCTACCACGCCTTCGACGCCGAGATGGGCGGCATCGCGCAGCGCTTTTTCGATGAGGCATGGATCGACGCGCCCGCGCTGCCCGGCAAGCGCGGTGGCGCGTTCAGCCACGGTGCTGTGCCGTCGGCGCACCCGTACGTGATGATGAACTACACCGGCCGCACGCGCGACGTGCAGACGCTTGCCCACGAACTCGGCCACGGCATCCACCAGTATCTCTCTCGCGAGCAGGGCGTTTTTCACGCCGACACGCCCCTCACGACGGCCGAAACCGCGTCGGTGTTCGGCGAGATGCTGACATTCCAGAAACTGCTCGCCCGTGAAACGGACCCCGCCATCCGCCTCTCGATGCTCGTCGGCAAACTCGACGATTCGATGGCGACCGTCTTCAGGCAGGTGTCGATGAACCGGTTCGAGGACGCCATCCACACGGCGCGGCGCAAGGAAGGCGAGCTGAGCGCCGCGCGGCTGGACGAGCTGTGGATGGAGACGCAGCACGCGCTTTACGGCGACAGCGTGACGCTGCTGCCGCACTACGCCCACTGGTGGAGCTACATCCCGCACTTTCTGCACACGCCGGGCTACGTCTACGCCTATGCCTTCGGCGAATTGCTCGTGCTCGCGCTCTACGCCCGCTACCGCGAGGTTGGCCCGTCGTTTTCTGTTCAGTACACCGACCTGTTGCGCGCCGGCGGCAGCGACTGGCCGCACGTACTCGTGGGCAAGCTCGGCGTCGATCTCGAAGACCCCGCCTTCTGGTCGCAGGGCATCGACGCCCTCGACGCGCTCGTCACCGAAGCCGAAGCACTCGCCGCTGAGGTTGAAGGGTGAGGTCGCGGGGCGCTGTGTGACGTCCTGTGATTACAGGCGTAGCAATCGATCGTGACGTGCGTTATGCCGCAGATCGCCATGCCCGCCAAACCCTGTCCAACGGCTGTGCTGCCGCGTTCGGAGACTACGCTTCATCTCCCTCACATCACCCGCCCAGCATCGACAGGATCGTCGCCGCCGCCCAGCCGGCGTAGATGCCGAGCACGTAGCCCGCGATGGCGAGCAGCAGCCCCACGGGCGCGAGCGCGGGATGGTAGACGCCGCCCACGACGGGCGCGCTCGCCGCGCCGCCGACGTTGGCCGTGCTGGCGATGGCGAGCAGCGACAGCGGCGCGCGGAACAGCTTGGCCGCGCCGAAGAGGAGGGCGGCGTGGATGCTCAACCAGATCGCGCCCGCGAGCACGAAGTAGGGCGTTTCAAGAATAGCCCGCAGATCCGCCTGCGCGCCGATGGTGGCGACGAGGAAATACAACGCGAGGTAGCCGAGGTCACTGCCGCCCACATCGTCGAGGCGGCGCAGGCGCGTGAACGACAGCGCCAGCCCTGCCGTCACCACGATCAGGATGCCCCAGGTCGTCGGGCTGATGACGGTCGGGTCTCCCACCGCGGGCATCGACTGGCCCAGTGCCCGACCCACGACCGCTGCCACGAGTGCGAGGCCGATGAGGATGCCGAGGTCGGCCACGGAGGTGGCGCGCTGGTGGGCGCGGTGGCTGGCGGCGCTCGCGCGGATCTCGTCCATCATCTCCGTCCGCGCATTGACCCACTTGTCGAAGGGCTCCTGGTACGCGCTCAGGAAAATCAGCAGGCCCACCCATCCGTAGCCCACCACGGTATCGACCACGATGGCCGGACCCATCACGTCGTTGGAAATCCCGAACATCTGCTGGATGGCCACCATGTTGGCCGTTCCGCCGATCCACGAGCCCGAGAGCACGGCCATGCCCTGCCACGCATCAGGCGGCAGCACGGATTTGAGGAGCAGAAACGCGATCGGTGCGCCCACGACGATGCCGACGGTGCCCACGACCATCATCATCAGCGCAAACGGCCCGAGGCGGATGATGGCTTTCACGTCCACCGTCACCATCAAGAGGAAGAGCGACGCAAGCAGCACGTACGACGACGCGAACGTGTAGACGGGCGACTGCGAAGGGGTGATGCCGAGCGTGGTGCAGATCATCGGCACGAAGTAGAGGAAGATGATCGCCGGTACGCGCTTGAATACGCCCTGCAGAGAGGGTATCCTGCTGGCGTAAAGGACGAGCCCGACGAGCCCGGCGATGAACGCCGCGAGGTTGAGGGGGGAGGTGAGGGCCGCCGACAGAAATTCCATAAACAAGGTCGAGGTGCGCGTGCTCAGATTTCGCTTTCGTGACGTGAAGATAGGTTTCGCCTTCTGCCTTGTGGCTGCGGGCTGCGCAGGTGGCCGCGGCGCGTCAAGCCAATCCGTTATTGCAAACAAAATAACAACGTTTGCCGCCTCATGCCAGGAGGGGAGCGAGGGCGCGATGCTGCTGCTCAACCTCCATCGCGACGAGTGGACGAGCCTCGCGGCCGCCTCCCGCGTGCAGGGAGACGCCGACCTGTGCTGGCTCGACCATCCCGGCGGCCGCAACGTGTTTGTCCGGGCAGATGAAAAAAACTACGCCTTCGACCCCAACCGGATGTTCACCGACGTCGGCCTCGCTCGCTCAATGGCATCGCTCAACGAGGCGACCGTCCCGCCCGATATCATCACGAAAGTGCGCGGCGAGGCTATCGCACTCGTGCGCGAGACGCGGATGGATGCCCGCCGCGTGGTCGTCGCGCTGCACAACAATTCGGAAGACCAGTACAGCGCGGCGAGCTATCTGCCCGGCGCCGTCTATGCCGCCGATGCCGACAGCGTCTATCTCCCCGCGGGTAGCGATCCCGACGACTTTTTCTTCGTAACCGAACGCCCGCTCTTCGACGCGCTGGCAGGGGGCGACATGGCTGTGGTGCTGCAGAACAACGCCACCGTGACCGACGACGGCTCGCTGTCGGTCTACTGCGCCCGAAACGGCATCCGGTACGTCAACGTCGAGGCGCAGCACGGCCACCTCGAACAGCAGGTGGCGATGCTCGAAACACTGTTCGCCGCGCTACGCCGCCTCGATGGGCCGTAAGCCGCGAGGCAGCGTGCTCAACACCTCGATCCCGTCTTCGGTCACGATCACGTCGTCTTCGATGCGGACGCCGCCTTTTCCGGCGAGGTAGATGCCGGGTTCGATGGTGAAGGCGTGGCCGGGTTCGAGGCGCTGCGTGTTGTCGCCCCGGATGTACGGCTCCTCGTGCGTTTCTAGGCCCAGCCCGTGGCCTGTTCGGTGGGTGAAGTACGCGCCGTAGCCCGCGTCCTCGATGACGCCGCGCGCCGCCCGGTCCACAGCGCCCGCCTCCACCCCTGGCTTCGACACGCGCTGCGCTGCGAGGTTGGCTTTTTCGACGATCTCCGCCACTTTTTTCAACTCGTCCGATACTTCGCCGAACGCAAACACGCGGGTCAAGTCGGAGGCGTACCCATCAATGCGCGCGCCCCAGTCGATGAGGACCAGATCGCCTCGGCGCAGCTTCCGATCCGTGGGCGCGGCGTGCGGATCGGCGGAGTTCTCCCCGAAAGCGACGATGGGGTTGAAGGGCAGATCGTCCTGGCTGCCCGCCGCGCGGAGCTGGGCGACGAGCTCTGTGGCCATCTCGCGCTCCGTCATGCCTTCGCGCACCCGCGCCACGGTTTTCTCGACGGCGGTCTCGGCTGCCACGACAGCGCGGCGCATGATGGCGATCTCGGCGGCATCCTTACGGCCCCGCACCTCGGCCACGACGGCGTCGCCCGGCACCAGTTCTACGCCGGGAAGGGCCTGGTCGATGAGCCGCGTTTCGAGAAAACGCAGCCCGCGCGTCTCACCGCCGATCTTTCCACCGATGCCGTCGAGCGCGGCGGCGGCCTGGCGCGGCCACGTCGTCGGGTCTTCGCCGTAGGGGACGGCGTCGATGGCGAAGGGCGCGCGTTCGAGTTTCAGCGTTTCGAGCTGGGGCAGCAGGATCCGCGCATCGCCGTCGGCGGGCACGACGAGCAGCACCGGGCGCTCCATCAGGTGGAAGTCGAGGCCGGTGAGGTAGGTGAGCGTCGCGCCCGGCGTGAGCACGAGCGCGCCCAGACCGGCCTCGCGGATACGGTCTTGAAAACGCTGGAGGCGATGGGCGAAATGATCGGCGTGCATGGAAAGCAGGAGGTGATTGAAGGTACCGGGTACGAGGTACAGACGAACGGGCATCTTACCCTGAACCCTGTCCCTGGAAGATAGCTGAACGGACGCGGCGGTGCGGAGTTGGCGGAGGTCTGTCGCTCTCCGTCATCACGCCCTCAACTCCATGCCGCGTTTCGAATGGTTCGTGGCGCTGCGCTACCTGCGCGGTGCCCAGGGGTTGCCTGAAGGAGGGCGGTTTCTGCGGTATGTGCTCTACGCGGCAGTGGGCGGCGTGGCCGTCGGCGTGGCGGCGCTCTTGCTCGCACTCTCCATTGTGCGGGGCTTCAGCGAGGAAATCGAGCGCAAAATCATCGCCTTCGGCGCGCACGTGCAGGTCGAGACGCTCGTGGACGAACCGATCACCCCGGCGACCGTGACGGCGGAACAGCTGCTGGCCTACGAAGGCGTCGAAACTGTCGTGCCCGTCGTGAGCGATTTCATCCTGCTGCGCCGCAGCGCGCGCCAGATCGAGGGCGTCTCGCTCTGGGGCACCGATGCGCCGCCCGCGCTGCTGGTGGAGCAGATCCGCTCCGGCGACTTTGATCTCCACCCGGATTCGAGCGGGAGCGCGCCGCTCGTCATCGGGCAGTCGCTCGCCGACAAGCTGGGCCTCGCCGTGGGCGACCGTGTGACGGCCTTTACGCTGCCGGAACGTGGCACGCTCGGAGGTGGCGTGCCCCGCGCCACGTCGTTCACCGTGCGCGGCATCTACCAGACGTACCTCGCCAACTTCGACGAACTCTATGTCTTCACGTCGCTCTCTCGTGCCCGCGCGTTTCTGAGCCTGCCCGATGACGCCGTCACGCGCTACGATCTGATGCTCACCGACGTGAACCGAGCCGACCTCGTGGCCGACATGATCGAGGTGGACGTGGGCTTTCCCATCATCGCCAGTTCGGTGTTCACGCTCTACCGCAGCCTCTTTTCGTGGGTCGCGTTGCAGCAGAACATCGTGCCGCTCGTGCTGAGCGTGCTCGTGCTCGTGGCGGCGTTCTGCATCGTCGGCATCCTGTTCATGCTCGTGCTCGAAAAATCCCGCGAGATCGGGGTGCTGTTGAGCATGGGCGCGTCGGCGCGCCGTGTGAGACGGCTCTATCTCGCCGTCGGCGCGGCGATCGGCGTCCTCGGGGCCACGTTGGGGGCGCTATTCGCGCTCGTGGTGGGCACGTTGCAGCAGCGCTTCGGCTTTATCCCGCTGCCCGCCGAAGCGTACTACCTCGACCGCGCGCCCGTGTCGATGCACGGCTTCGACTTTCTGGCCGTCTGCGCAGTGTCCACGCTGCTCTGCATCGCGGCGGCGTGGCTGCCCGCCCGCTTTGCCGCGCGCCTCGAACCAATCCGCGTGCTGCGCTTTTGATGGCACTCACCCCAACCACCCAAAACCGCTCATCCACATGGCGATCGCAACCGGCCAGAAGGCCCCTGACTTTACCCTTTACACCGACGAACACAGTGCCTGGACGCTCTCCGAGCAGTCCGGCCCCGTTCTGTTGCTGTTCTTCCCCGGCGCGTTCACGAGCGTCTGCACCACCGAACTCAACGAGGTCAACAACGACCTCGCCCCGTACAACGACGCGGGCGTCAACGTCGTCGGCATCTCGACCGACTCGCCCTTCACGCTGGCCGAGTTCAAGAAGGTGCAGAACCTATCGTTTCCGCTGCTGAGCGACCACGATGGGCGCGTGTCGGAACAGTACGGCGCGAAGTACGACGGCGACTTTACGCCGATGAAACTCAGCCGCATTTCGAAACGCTCGGCCTTCCTGGTCGACGGCGATGGAACGGTGCAGTACGCTGAGGTGCTCGAAAGCGCGGGCAAGATGCCCGACTTCGATGCCGTGAAAAAGGCCGTCGAAGCCCTCTGATTCTTTTCGATTGATACGCGAAACGCCCCGCAGGTCCTGTGACGTGCGGGGCGTTTGTGCGTTACGGGGAGGTGCTCAATCGGTACCTCGTACCAGGTATCCAGGACCTACCTGCATTTTGCGCTAGAGGACGGTGTCGAGCGGGCGGAGGTCGGGCTCGAAAGGCTGGCCGACGAGCGTTTCGTAGAGTTCGACGTAGCGCCGCGTCACGTCGATGCGGAAAGCGTCGTCGAGGTCGGGGAGGGGCTGGCCGGTTTGGCCCTGGAAGCCGCGATCCATGAGCCACTCGCGGACGAACTCCTTGGATAGCTGCCGCTGTGGTTCGTCACGTGCGAGGCGTTCGTCGTAGCCGTCGGCGTAGAAGTAGCGGGAAGAATCCGGCGTGTGGATCTCGTCCATGACGCGGATGGTGCCGTCGGTGTCGATGCCGAACTCGTACTTGGTGTCGGCCAGCAGCAGCCCGCGCGCGGCGGCGATCTGGGTGCCGCGGGTGAAGAGCGCGCGCGACATTGCCGTTATTGTATTCAAAGTCTCCTCATCCAACAAACCTCTTCGGACAATCTCAGCGGGGGCGATGTCTTCGTCGTGGCCTTCGTCGGCTTTCGTGGCGGGGGTAAGGATGGGGTGCTCGAACCGGCTGTTCTGCCGCAGCCCTTCGGGTAGTTCTACGCCGCAGAGCATGCGTCCACCGTCCCGGTATACGCGCCACGCATGGCCGACGAGGTAGCCGCGCACCACGAACTCAACGGGAATGGGCGTCAGCCGCCGTGCCACGGTGACATTGCCGTGCGGCACGGCGAGCACGTGGTTGGGCACGAGATCCGCGGTCTTGTCGAAAAAGAACGCCGCCAGCTTGTTGAGAATCTGTCCCTTGAAGGGGATGGTCTGCCGCAGGATGTGGTCGAAGGCCGAGATACGATCGGTGGTGACGAGCACGAGACGGTCGTCGTCGGCATACGTATCGCGGACCTTACCGCGGTACTTCGTGCCGAGGTGGCCAAAATCGGTGTCGGCGACGGTATGCGCGAGTCCCCAGGCGAGCGTCTCGTCAGTCATGATGCAGTTTTGGGCACGGGGCCGGTGGTGCTTCGCACGCGCAGCGTGGGCGCAATGGTTTCGTGGGAGGGCGGTCCGGCGGGATTTTCGATGCGGGCGAGCAGCAACTCGGTAGCGCCCTTTCCGACGTCGTAGATGTGCTGGTCGACGCTGGTGAGTTCAATGAAGCGCGCCACTTTGATGTCGTCGTACCCACAGAGCGAGATGTCGCGCGGCACGCGGAGGCCAGCTTCGCGCAGGGCCTTGTAGGCACCGATAGCCTGCACATCGGAGGCGGCGAAGACAGCGGTGATGTCGTCGTGGTCTTCGAGGAGCTGCTTCATGGCCTCGTAACCGGCCTCCTCGCTGAAACCGGCGTGTTTCTCGGTGACGCCACTGCCGACGATCGAAGGGTCGTAGGCAACTCCTGCCTCTTCCAGCGCCGCCCGGTAGCCCGATAGCCGGTCTTTCTGGAGCGAACTGGGCGACCACGTGGTGACGAACGCAATCCGGCGGTGTCCCAATTCGAGGAGGTGCTCCACGGCGAGGCGCGCGCCCAGCGTGTCATCCCAGCAGAAGGCGTCGAACTCGGGCCAGGCGTGTCCGATCAGGATCACAGGGGCGTGGAGGGCCTTGAGCTCGGCGGCGAGGTCGTCGTTGATGGGCATCCCCGCGAGTAGCAGACCGTCGACGGTGCCGCGCTTGAGAAAATCGAGCAGCGTCTTGCGCGGCGACGTCGAGCCGAGATCGCACAGGAGCAGGTCGAGGTCGCTGTCGATGAGCGCGTGGCGGATGCCTTTGAGCAGCTCGGTGTGAAACGGGGTGATAAAGCTGGGCAGCGCCACGCAGATAGAGCGCGTCTGCTTCTGGGCGAGTGTTTTGGCGGTGCGGTCGGGCCGGAATTGCAGTTCGTCGATGGCGCGGAGCACGCGCGCGCGCGTCGGGTCGGAGACGTCGCTGGAGTGGTTGAGCACGCGCGATACGGTCGAGATAGCCACCCCGGCGCGCTCGGCCACGTCGTAGATCGTCGACTTGTTCTTTGGATTGGCCATGACGGGAGGAGGCGTAAAGGGCTACGTGCTGAGGGAGGCGACGGACGAGGCAGCAAAATACGCGACGCCATCGCCCTGCGGTGCTGAAGCGCCTGCCCGGAGGGCATCGGTGACGAAGGCCTTCGCGCGTTGCATCGTCTCCAGCAGCGGGCGCTCCCGCACGAGGCCGTCGAGCAGCGCCATGTGTAAGGCACTCGAAGCACCGTGCGTGGTGCGCTCGGAGTCGATCCATGGGGCCTCGAACAGCGCGAAGTCGGAGCCATCGTATACCAGATCGGTGGCGAAAGTGGCGTTTTCGGAGGCATCGAGGCGTCCGAGGCGTAGTACCGCCGCGCGCGCGCCCAACCTGTGGAGGCGCTGCACGGCCACCTGCGCGTCGTCGAGCGTGCCGATCTCCATGCCCACGACCAGCTCGGCGTCGTGTTTACGAACAGAAACCACGTCGGCCAGCGGAAACCGCTTGATGAGCGCCTCGCGCACGGCATCGTCCGCGAGGTCCTCGCCACTCGGACCGCTCAACGTCACGTCGAGCAGGAGGGGCCCTTGCAGGTGGAGGCCGAGCACGCGCAGCGCAGCTTCGACCGAGGCGGCGCTGCCGATGACGCTCACCTTCGCGCCCGTCGGACGGGTGGTGGCGAAGAGGTGCTCCAGCTGGCTGGCGACGGTGTCGGAGGGCACTTCGAGCACGTCGGTGACCTTGCCGTGGCCCGCGACGAGGTGCGAGGCACATACGGGGTAGGCGCGTCCTCCGAGTGCGTGCGCCGCGAGGATGTCCGCCGTCAAGCCGCGCTCGATGCCGGGATAGAGGGCTCCTATTGCAATGGGAGCAAAGAGAGAGGGCACAGTCGGAAGCCGGTTTACGAGGACAGGGTGTGCTATTTTAGGTTGTCCTACCAAGCGCTTTTCTCCCCACTATCATGGCGACCGTCACCCTCGACAGGATCCAGAAAATATACGAAAACGGCTTTCAGGCGGTTCACGAATCCAGCTTCGAGGTGCAGGACGGCGAATTCGTCGTCCTCGTCGGGCCGTCGGGTTGCGGCAAGAGCACGACACTCCGCATGATCGCCGGGCTCGAATCCATCTCCTCGGGCACGCTCAAGATCGGCGACCGGGTGGTGAACGACATTGAGCCGAAAGACCGGGACATCGCGATGGTATTTCAGAATTATGCGCTCTATCCGCACATGACGGTCTACGACAACATGGCCTTCGGCCTCAAGCTGCGGAAGTTCAGCAAGCAGGACATAGACGCCCGCGTGCGCCACGCCAGTTCGATCCTGGGCCTTGATCCCATCCTCGATCGCAAGCCCAAGCAGCTCTCCGGTGGGCAGCGGCAGCGCGTGGCGGTAGGGCGCGCCATCGTGCGTCAGCCGCAGGTGTTTCTCTTCGATGAGCCCCTCTCGAACCTCGACGCCAAACTCCGCGTGCAGATGCGTACGGAAATCTCGAAGCTCCACAGCCAACTCAACGCCACCATGATCTACGTCACGCACGACCAGGTGGAGGCGATGACGATGGGCGACCGCATTGTGGTAATGAAGGACGGCTACGTGCAGCAAATCGACGCTCCCCTGAACCTCTACAACCACCCGGTCAATCGCTTCGTCGCCGGTTTCATCGGCAGCCCGGCGATGAATTTCGTGGAGGGCCGCGTGGAAAATGCAGATGGGGTGACGTTCGTGGCGGATGGAGGTGCCTTCACCCTCACGCCCAATGCTGATGATGCTGCATTGCTCAAATCCCTCGCAGGCCAGAAGGTGACGCTGGGCTTCCGACCCGAAAACGTCATGCTCGCTGTGAAAACGCCAGACGCAGTTCCGGTAGACGTGCAGGTAGACGTAGTGGAGCCTATGGGCAACGAAATTTTTCTCTACGGCAGGATAGGAGAGCAGAACATCGTGGCGCGGGTAGCTCCCGAAAAAACGCCGCAGCCCGGACAGACTCTGTCGCTCTATCTCGACCTGAACAAGCTGCACTTTTTCGATGCAGAAACAGAGGTTTCCTTGCGCGAGCAGCCTGCCATGACTGCCGCCGCTTGACGTGGCACCTGGCCCTGCTTCGCGGTAGGAAAGAGAGAGGTATTCATAGGCCTATCTGACCCGCAGCGTTGTTGCGAAACAGGTTGGCGTCGCGGATATAGCGCCGTGCCATCGTCGCTGATTTCCAGGCCCCTTGTTCCATTATTGCACGCTCATCTACTCCAAAAATGGCGGCCTGCGTGGCAAAGCCCGACCGGAGACTGTGCCCGCTGTATTCGCGGGGATCGATCCCTGCCTTGCGGAGGGCGGCTTTCACGACGAGGGCTACTGACTGTGCTGTGAGACGTGAATCGCGGATTTTCTGGCCTCGTGTCACACCCCGAAACACAGGCCCGTCAGATACTCCCAGCGCCGACAGCCACGCTTTGAGCGCCCGCACCGGGCAGGTGTCAGCGTTCATGCCGTACGGAATGGCTTTCTGAATTCCTTCACCGTACTGGTCGGTCTTGGATTTACGCAGCAGTAGCACTACGCCATCCTCGGAGAAAGAACAATCCCTGATGTCTAATCCGACGAGTTCGCTGCGGCGTAAACAACCTGCAAATCCGACCAGAAGTAATGCGCGGTTTCTGATGCCAGATAATGTCTCATCTTGGGCGTCTAGCATGGCTACGATCTCCGGTAGAAGCAGTGGCGTTTTGCCTTTCTGGAGATACCCCATTTCGCGACGAATTCCATCCAGAACGTCCGTCACGATTACGTCCTTTGTAGGTGTCGCCAGACCCTCGTACTGATGCGCCTTCGAAATGGCGGCGAGGCGGCGGCGGATGGTCGAGACGCGCAGCCCCTCGGCGAGCGTGGCGATGTAGAGCGCGACGGTGTCGGGCGACGCCGGGAGTGGTTCGCGGCCCGCGTGGGCGCACCAGTCGGTGAAATCATGCCAATCGCTCCGATAGGCACGTACCGTGTTTTCGGCTTTCGAGCGTTGGAGAAAGCGCGAGGCCTTCCGGCGGGCGTGGACAACAGCGTGCGAGGCATCGGGCGGACGAGCGGCGGGAAGGTTGCGGGACATTTTTCTGGCGCATGGATAGTAAGTAGCGATAACGATAACTTATCAATAGTTACTGCAGGCGCGCAAGTCTGTCACAGCGCGGGCGTAGTTTGACCTTCTCACGATCACCCGTTTATGGACGACGTCATTTTCATCGGTGCGGGGCACAACGCGCTCGTCGCGGCGGCCTACGCGGCACAGGCGGGGTACCGAGTGCGTGTGTTCGAGCGCCGCCCGATGGTTGGCGGCGCGGTGTCCACGCTGCCGCTTGTGCCGGGCTTCCAGTTCGATCTCGGCGGCAGCGCGCACATCCTCATCCGGCTCACGCCCATCGTCGATGAGCTGCGGCTGCACGACTACGGTCTCGAATATCTCGACCTCGACCCGCTGTTTTTTGCACCCTTTGAGGACGGCTCGCATCTGCTCATCCACCGCGACCTCGACGCGACGGTGCAGCACCTCGAAACGGAATTACCCGGCGAAGGGCTTGCCTACAAGCAGTTTTGCGACGACTGGCTCCCGTTCTCCAGAACCGTCCGGGATGCGTTTCTGTCATCCCCGAGTCCGTTCGAGTTGGGAAAAAAGATGGTGTTCGGTCGCTCGGCTAAAGTGGACTGGAAGACGGCGCTCGCGTCGATTATGCGTCCGTACGGCGAGGTCGTGCGGGAATATTTCTCTCACCGCAAGACGCAGGCACTCGTGACCTGGATGGCGGCGCAGTCTGGCCCCGCGCCAACGGAGCCGCTGAGCGGGCCGCTGGCGCTGTGGCATCCGCTCTACCACGAGAGCGGCGTAGCCCGTCCTCGTGGTGGCTCGGGCGGACTGACGAAAGCACTCCGCATCGCACATCGAGGCGCACGGAGGACACGTCCACACGTCCGCTCCGGTCGAGGAAATTCTGGTCGAAAACCGCCGCGTGACGGGTGTGCGCGTGGATGGACAGCCGTATACCGCCCGCGCCGTGGTAGCGGGCAGCCACGTGCTCGAAACCTTCGGGCGACTGCTACCGCCGGACGCACGGCCTCCCGGCTACGAGCGCCTCCGCACGGGCAACGGTTTCGGCGCGATTCTCCGGCTGGCGCTGTCCGAGCCGGTTCGGTACGCGGCCACCGAACATATCGCGGCGCGCACCGGCCTCGGTCTGCTGTGCGAATCCATCGAAGACATCAACACCGCCTACGGGGAGTTTCTCGGCGGAAACCCGTCGTCGAAACCGCCCATCGTGGCGATGTCGTTCAGTGCTGTCGACGATACGCTTGCGCCACCCGGCGGCGAAGTGCTGTGGCTGTGGGGCCAGTATTATCCCTACTCTCTGGCGGGCGGACGTTCGTGGGACGAGATTGCGCCGCAGGTGGCGAGGCAGTTGCTCGACCGGTTCGAGGTCTACGCACCTGGCACGCGCGAGAACGTCATCGGAGGGCTTTTCCAGCATCCGGAATGGCTCGAACGGCACATGGGGCTTTTCCGAGGTAACGTGATGCACCTCGAAATGAGCATCGACCAGATGTTCATGATGCGCCCGATGCTGGGCATGGCCAATTACCGCACGCACCTGAAAGGCCTCTACCTCACCGGCGCGAGCACGCACCCGGGCGGCGGAATCATGGGCGCGTCCGGGCGTAATGCGGCCCGCGTCCTTTTGAAAGATCTCGACCGCCGCCGCCTCCGATGACCTACGCCGCGTTTCTGGCTTTTTTTATCCTGCCTCCGATTGCGGTGTTGCTGGCGATCCGCTACGCGCAGCACCGGCGGAGGCCGTCGAGCGGACGCGCTTGGGCGATCCCTGCCACCGCTGCCATCGCGTTCCTCTACACGACCCCGTGGGACAATTACCTCGTCTACCGGGGTGTGTGGACGTACGGCGCGGATCGTGTGCTGGCCGTTATTGGGTACGTACCCGTCGAGGAATACGCCTTTTTCGTGCTCCAGCCCATATTAGCGGGACTGCTGGTGCGTGTGCTCCTGCGTGACCGCACGCCTGAGACGAAAACCCCGTGGCACAACACCGTCCACACATGGATCTGGGTGCTGCTGTCGGTGCTGGGCTGGGGATTGCTCGTGGCTGGCGGCGCGAAGGCGCTGTACCTCGGGTTGATTCTCGGCTGGGCCGGGCCGGTGCTGGCGGGATTGTGGTGGTATGGCGGCGCACACATGCTGCGCCTCGGATGGCCTGTGTGGACCGCCATCGCGGTTTCGACGGTGTACCTGTGGGTATGCGACCGCATCGCGATTGGGCTGGGAATCTGGAATATCCCGCCCACCTACTCGACAGGCTGGCACCTGCTGGGACTTCCCATTGAGGAGGCGCTGTTTTTCCTCATCACAGTGATGCTCTCGGTGCTGGGCACGCTGCTATTCGCACACGGCACATGGATCGCCCCTCCCCCGCTGGCTGCGCGACTGTGGAAAGAGGCCTCAGTGCGGGCTGGATGATTTCGTTGTTATGAGTGTTCTAGGATTACCATAACGGGTTTAAAAATGGCTGGCGGTACATTGCATTTGCGGAGCGAATAACATCGCTTCGCCCTTTTTCCATGCGTCCTCTCCTGCCCCTCGTCATCGGCCCCACTGGATCGGGTAAGTCTGCCCTCGCGGCGCAGTGGGCGCTGCAGAATCGCGCTGCTGTCGTCTCTATCGATAGCCGACAGGTGTACCGGGGACTCGACATTGGAACCGCGAAACCCTCTTCAGAGGAGCAAGAGCGGGTGCCTCACCTCTTCCTCGACGTGCTCTCCCCTGACGAGGCGTGGACGGCGGCGGAGTACGCAACGGCGGTTCAAAAATCGGTGCAGGATCTCCTGGAGATCGAAAAACCTATCATACTGGCCGGCGGATCGACGCTTCACCTCAGCGCACTCGTCGACGGACTTTCCTCCATTCCTGATGTCCCCACCGATGTCCGTGATGTGCTCGAACGGGAACTCGAAATGCGTGGTCTCGCAGCCCTCGTGGCCGAATTGGGGCGCGTGGATCCCGTGACCGCGGCGCGCATCGACAACGCGAACCCGCGCCGGGTGGTGCGGGCGCTGGAGGTCTACCGCCACACGGGCACGCCCATCGCGCATTTCCGCGACCGCCGCGTGCCGCCTCCCTACCGTTATGCCACGCTCTACCTTCGCCCGCCGCGTGACTGGCTCTACGCTCGCCTCGACGCCCGCGTGGATACCATGGTCGAGCAAGGGCTTTTCGACGAGGTAGCGGCTCTGATCGAGAGAGGTGTAGCGGCGGATGCGCCGGGTCTCAACAGCATCGGCTACCGGGAAGTCGTGGGTGCGTTGACGGGGCAGCATTCTCCCAAGGAAGCCATCGAACTCGTCAAGCGCAATACGCGGCGTTACGCGAAGCGACAGTACACGTATTTCGACAAGTATTTCGCCACGGCTTTCGTCATCGATCCAGCACATACAACGCCTGACGATGCGGCCATCGACCAAATGCTTGCGCGTGGATGACTGTGGCCATCGAGCCGAGTATCTCACGCCATTCTTCGTCTGTTCTGAAGTGCAGGTGTTCTTCCTGCTTCGACATCGCCCCCCGGCTTCGTAGTGCGTTGGCCCAGCGATCTGCACGGTCGAGCGTGGCGTGGTCAAAGTCCGTAGCGTAGACGGACTCCAGTATCACGACGCGGCGCGACACGCGGAGCGCCTCGGCGAGCACGGTTGGTGCGTCGCGAGTGTGGTGCAGCACGTACGCCAGCACCGCCACGTCGAAGGCATCGTCGCCGAAAGGCAACGTTGCCTCGCCGATCCGCACGAAGGGCAAATCGACCCGGTGCAGGTCGATCACGTCGGCCAGTGTCACGTCGGCCCCGGCCTCGTCCCGCAGCGCAGCTCCGACGTACCCTTCACCGGCACCGAGGTCGAGGATTTTTAGAGGGCGGCGCACGGGTAGCCACGGCTGCACCTTCCGCGCCTTGTCCGCGCCACGGCGGTGCAGGATGCGTTGGAGAGGCGAAACACGCTCTCTCTCAAAAAAAGCCGCGAGCCAGAGCGCCAGTGCGCCTCCCCACCCCAGCCAGACGAACGCCGCGTAGGGCCCGTCCACATACCGCATATACGTCCCCAGCGAAGCCAGCGCGAGAAACTGCCACGGCCACCCGGCCACACCCGCGAAGGGCAGCACCACCAGCACGCCCGCGAGGTACCACGGATGCACCGTCGTCGCCAACACCAGAAGTGCGCCAAGCGTCCACATCGCACTCCTGGCGAACGGCGGCCGCTTTCGGATGTGGAGGACGACGAGCAGCAGATAAATCCCCCCAAACAATACCGCCAGTGCGGGGCCGAGGGTTTTAGAGGGATCCGCCCCGAATATCCACCATAAAGCGTGTTTCAGCGCGTAATACAGTCCCGCATTAAACTCGAAATACTGCGCATAGAGCTGCAACGACGAGACCACATTGGGCAGGTAGGCGTGCCACCCGTAGAGCAAAGCGAGGCCGGCGCACGCCAGCAGCGGCACAACCAGTGCCCGCGCGTCGCGCCGCGCACGGAGTAGAAACGGGAAGAGTAGCATCGGATAAAGCTTCACCATCGTGGCCACTGCGATGCCGAAACCAGCCAACCCGATCCGTTCTTTCTGCATCGCCAGGCAGGCGAGCGCGAGCCCGAACACCATCACCGCCTCGGTATGCGCCTGGCCCACCATCTCGACAACGACGAGCGGGTGCAGCGCGTACAGCGGCACAGCGCGGCGTGCGTGGGCTCCGAGCAGCAAGAGCGTGCCCGTCTCGGCGAGCAGACAGATGCCCTTCCAGCCATACCAACTCGTCAGCCACGAATCCATGCTGCCGGGCGTGACGAGCCAGAAGAGCATCTGACTCAGCGGCGGATATACGCTGAAATATGTGGGTGAATTCAGGCGGGAATACAGAACGGTATCGTGCCAACCGGTGAGGCCCGCCGGGCGATGCGCAAACGGGTTGATGCCCGCGTGCTGGATGAACCCGTCCCACAGATATCGGAAGGCATCGTCCGACAGACCGGGCGGAAGCCAGAACATCGCCAGGCGAGCCGTGATGCCCAACACGACGAGCGCGCGCACGGAAAGCGTGTCCCGGCGGTAGAGCACGAATGCCACGAGTGCCATCCCCACACAGCCTGTCCAGAAGAGCGCGAGGTGGCTGCGATTTCCGGCCACCGCCGAGGTGAAGACGGTGGCGGCGAGGTAAGCCAACACCCACCCGGCATCCGCCAGACGGCTGCGGGGTTCAGGCGCGCGCAAGGGTCAGCACGATGCGGCGTCCCTGCTGCTCGAAGCGCACGTCCTGCGCGTAGGCGCGCATGAGAAAGAGGCCGCGGTGCCCTTCCGACAGCGGATCGCCGTCCTCAACAGCATCGGGGGCGCGGGCGGGATCGAAGCCATCCCCTTCGTCCTCAACGCGCACCACCACCCTTTCCGGCGCAGCCTCCACGTCGAGGGTCACATTTTTGGAGGCATCGAGCGCGTTACCATGCTCCATTGCGTTCGTGACAGCCTCGGTGACCAGCAGCAGCGCCCGGTAGGCGAGGTCTTCGTCATGAACGTGCGCGTCGAGGAAGTCGCTCACCTCGTCGGCGAGCGGACTGAGCCGGTCGTAGTCGGAGGGCAGCACACGATGGAAGCGGGCGGAAGTCGGCATCAGCGTACGATGGCAGCGCGGAGGAGCACGGCGTCGAGGCCGGGGCTCGTGAGGCGGATAAGGTACATGCCCGACGGCACCGGCGCACCCTGCTCGTCCCGAAGATCCCAGCGCAGCCCTCCACGTGACTGCTCGGTTTCGAGGCGGCGCACGAGCGTGCCCGTGGGCGTGAGTACGACGGCCTCCACCTGCTCGGGCACACCGCCCACCGTGAGGGCGTCCTGAGCCGAAACGCGCACGGGGTTTGGGTAGACGAAAGCATCCGCTAGGGTTTCGGCGGCGCGAGCGAGCAGCACCGACGCCCCATCGGGATCGAGCAACGCCCCACTCAAGCCTCGGAGGTTCCGAATTTCGACCGACACGTTCAGTCCGGTCGGCCCGACATTGATTCCGGCCACCGACACCACGAGGCGCCGTGAGTCGGCAGGATCGACCGTAACGCTGGTGATTGTTCCTCCTGGTTTTAGTGTTAGGTTGTTTGCAATAACGGATTCTTCATCCAGCGACTCCGAGAACGTCAGCACAATGGTACTGACATCGCGCACGCGCGCGGACTCGACGTACAGCGTCCGGTCGCGGCTTTCCACCGCCGGGACGATCAGGTTCACGGCGTCGATAGGTGTGCCCGAAGAATCACGCAGGGCGGCGGGTAGGAAAACCTCTCCCACCGCGAGGGGCTGCGAAAAACGGTAGCGGATGCTCCGAAGCTCAGTTCGGAGCGCGGAAATCGAGACATATCCCCCACTCCGCCCGTCGCCCGGCGCAGGCTCGGCAAGCGGCAGCGAGGCTTCGAGCACGAGCACATCGGGCTGCGGGCGCGTGAGGGCGAGCACGCGGCCCGGCGGGTGCGGCGTCACGCGGCGGAGCGCGCTGGGCGGGGACAACACACTCCCCCTCCAAACGCGCACGGCGTAGACGGCGGGATCGCGGATCGAAAGCACGAGCGAATCGGTGCGCGAGACGAACGCTTCCACCTGCGCTGGTACGCCATCCCGCTGCACGAGCACTTGCGCGGAGTCCGCCACGGCCTGCCAGCGCAGCACCACTACCGAGTCATTGAGGGCGTAGGCGTAACGCCACGTGGGCGATGGTGGCACGCCTACGCCCGCTCGCCAGATGCGATGAACGGTGCCGTCGGTGTACGACGCGAGCACATCGCCGCGCCCGTCGCCATCGACATCTCCCGTCGTGATGGCCGACGAGCGCGGCACGGTTGGCTGGTAGCTGCCGTCGTCGCCGTCGTGGTAGCGCACCACGAAACGCCCGTCCTGCCACCCGAGCACGTACAGATTCGGCGCGACCCCCAGCACGACTTCGTCGCCCGGCGCGCCGTCGAGGTCCACCGTTGCGACAGCGCTGAAGGCGCGGCCCGGCGCGGTGAGCCGGAGCGCGACCTGCTCGACAGGCGATTTCTGGGGGAAGGCGTACCACCGCACCACGCCGAAAGCGGGTTCCTGCTCGCGGTCGGAGCGCGTGCCGGGCTGGTTGGTGGTAAACGTCACGAGGTCGAGCTGCCCGTCGCCGTCGACGTCGCCCGTGGCGAGCGCGCTGCGCGGGCTGAACTCGTCCACCCGCACCGACCACGCCACCACGTAGCGGTCGTCGCCCGTGGCTTCGATGCCGACGACTCCACCCTCGGCATCCATCGCCACGAGTTCGTCCCTGCCGTTGCGGTTGAGGTCGCCGACGCGGAAGTCTGGCTCGGCGTACGACACGCGCGGATCTTCCAGCGGCACGCGCGCGACATCGACGAAACCCGCGCCGCGCCGTTCGAGGATGCGAATGCTCTCGCCGTTGTGGCCGATGATCTCGCCCGCGCCGTCGCCGTCGAGGTCGGCGAGCACCGCCCCCTGGAAAGTGAGTGAGTCTCTGACGTTGCTTCCGAGGCCCGTCGTGTCGGTGAAGAGGAGGTGCGAGGGAAAGCCGCCTGGCACAGCGGCTTCGAGGACGAGCGTCGCGCGGGAGACGTACGTGAGCAGTTCGCCGCGCCCGTCGCCGTTGGTGTCGCCCGCGCTTCGCGGGAAGACGGTGGCGATGAGGAAATGCGCTCGGTCGAAATCCGCGAGGCCCCACTCCCAGAACCCGAGCGTGTCGCCCACCGCGCCGTCGGGCGATTCGTTGAGGACGAGTTCGCTGCGCCCGTCGCCGTCGAAGTCGGTGAGGTCGGGTAGCTGGTAGCCTGCCGGGATGGGTGTGGGCGTGTTGGCAAATGAGGCGGTTTCGGGACGCCACGGCTGCACGTCGAGCGTCACGAGCGTGTCGCGCGTCAGCCCGGCGTCGTTCTGTAGTCGAATCCGGGCCTCGAAGCGCCCCCCCGCCCCTGCTTCGTTCTTCCACACGAGCCCGTGCCGCCGTGCCAGCCGGTCGGAGGCCACCGTTTCCCCACTGACGCTGAGCCACGCATGCGTCTCGTCGTCCGATTCGATGTCCGCAACGACGCCCCACGCGCCATCGGCGAGGCCAGTCCCGATGTGCGCGACCGCAAAACGCGGCGGCGTCCTGTCGAGCGTTACGCGGGCGCGGTCCTCGACACTCGGCCCGTCGGTTCGCTCGACGCGCAGACGCAGCGTGTACACGCCCTCGGCGAGGCCGTCCGTTTGCCAGATGGCGACGGTGTCCGACAGCGCGGGCGTTTCGCGGGGCGTGACGAGCGCCTGCCACGCAAACGGCTCCTCGATGCCGGCGGCCACCTCGACGTGCAGCCGCCGGAAGGCCGGATCGAGCGCCGTGGCGACGATGGGCACGCGTAGCCCCGTCACGCCGTCGTCCATACGAGGGGATTCCAGCACCACACGCGCGGGCAGCGCGAGGCCAAGTGCTCGGCCCACCTGCACCACGCCCGCGCCGGTGTTTTCGTCCCATCCAGGCGCTTCGATGTCTTTCGCGGAGGCGGTGAGGATGTCGCGGATGGCGGAGGGCGACAGGTCAGCGCGCAGCGATTTGAGCAGCGCCGCTGCCGCCGACACCTGCGGCGCGGAGATCGACGAGCCGCTCTGCCGCCCGTAGATCGGCAGGTCGTCGCCGCCGGGGCGAAAGAGCGTCGTGTAGATCTGCGACCCGGGTGCTCCAAGGTCCACGCCCACGCCCCGCGCCGCGAGTCCGACGCGCTGCGTGCCGTCCTGCGACAGCCACGCGACGGAAATCACCTCCGGGTAATCGGACGGGTAGTGCGCCTCCACCCGCCCGTCGTTGCCCGCCGACGCCACCACCACCACACCCTTCGAATGCGCGTAGGCGATGGCGTCCTGCATGAGCGGAGAATGGTAGACATCGCCAAACGACAGGTTGAGCACGTCCACACCGAGGTCGGCGCCGTAGATGATGGCCGCCGCGATGTCGTCGTCCTCGCCGACGCCGTCCGACCCGAACGCCCGCAGCGGCACGACGCGGATGCCCGGAGCCACACCCCACGCCGTCCCATCGCCCAGATGCCGGGCTGCCAGCGCGCCCGTGACGGACGTGCCGTGGCCACGACCAGGTCCCACCGCAGGGTCTTCACCCGCGTCGGCGTCGCGCACGCGGTACTCGCCGGGAAACAGCACCAAGCTCCGGTCCACGAAGTCGAAGCCTGCCACGTCGTCCACATAGCCGTTCCCGTCGGCATCGATGCCGTCGAGATCACCTGGATCGAATCGACCGTTGCCGTTCACGTCCTCGGCGGCGTTGATGGCGACCTGCCCGGCGAAGGCAGGATGCTCGAACCACAGGCCGGAATCCACCACTCCCACGTGCACCGACGCCTTGCCGTCTGTGGTTTGCCACGCGCCAGGCAAGCCGATGGCGGCGAAGTGTTCGAGGCTGTCGAGGGCCGCAACCGACGCCGCCGCTCCGTCGAGCCGGTAGAGATAGTTGGGCTGAACGTAGCGCACCCCGTCGAGGCGGGAAAAACGTTCTACGAGCGTCGCCGCCGTCGCGCTATCGCGGGCGGTGACGACGAACACCTCGCCGTCGACGCCCCACTTGAGCGGCGAGGTTTCGAGCACGTCAGCGAAAAGCGGTGCCAGCGCGGGGCTCGTGGCCTGCTGCTCCAGAAGACTCTCACGCAACTCCAGAACCACCCTCTTGCCGCTCGAAGCCGGTTCGAGCCGGACGATGAGGGAAGTCTGGGCGACGGTAGTTTTTGGAATGCAATAACAGACGCTAACGACCAGCGCCACCAGCACGCCGGTGCGTTTCCACCACCTCGTCGAGGTATTGGGCCATCGTCTGCGCCAGTTGGATGCGGTCATGAGCGAGAAGGTACGGTCGGTTGGCGGGCACGAAATCCCCCGCTTTCCAACGCTGCCACAAGTGGACGATTGCATCGCGCACGCGGTTTACGTCGTGCGGCGGCACCACGGCAGAGCGGCCATACGCGCGCACGGCGTCTGCGGCTTCGCCGTCCGGGACGAGCGCCAGGATGGGCAGGCCGCTGCCCATGTATTCATAGATTTTGCTCGTCGATATCTGCCCTGCGCCGTCTACCTCCCCCACCGTCATCCAGAGCACGTCGGCGGATTTCAGGAGCGCGACGGAGGCGGGATGCGCCAGATAGCCCTCGTAGCACACGGCATCTCCCAACTCCAGTTCCGCGACGAGCGCGTCGAAGTACGGCGGCACGAGGCCCGCGAAAACGGCTTCTATTTCGCCTCCCGCCTGCTCGCGGGCTTCAGCGAAGGCGCGGAGGAAGATATCGGGGCGCTGCGCGTCGTAGAAGACGCCGGTATAGACGAAGCGCATCACGCCTTCTCGGCGCGGCGCGGCAGGCACGTCGAAATCTGCCGGGTCGAAGCCCTGCGGCAGCACTTCCACACGTACTCCCTCGGGCGCACGGTTGGCGATGGCGCGGGCGATGGTGGGGTTGATGGCGGTGACAAGGGCGGCGCGGCGCAGCGCGTAGCGTTCGAGTGCCCGGTGCGCTTCGAGATGCAGGCGGGTGGGATAGGCATGGCGCGGGTTGCCGATCCAGTCGTCGCGGTAGTCGAGCAGGATGGGCACGCCGCTGCGCTGGCCCAGCCGTGCCGCGACGAGGTGACTCGTGTACGGCGGCGCGGTGGAGAGAATGGCATCGAAGCGGTCTGCGCGCATTCGGGCGCGGGCGGCGCGCAGCGCGAACGGCATCCAGCCGAGCTTGTTGTCGGGCACGAAGAAGGTGCTCGTGAGCGTTTTCGCCCACGCGCGCGCGCCGTCGGCATAGGGGGCCGCCCCCGCCACGCCGGAGCCCAGACGGCTCGGGTCCATCGACCGCGTCCGCACGATTTCGACGCCCGCCTGTTCGACTTCTTCCAGCAGCGTCGCGTCGCGTGCCACGTAGCGCCCCGGCGTGGGCGTCACCACGGTGGCCTGCCACCCACCGCGCGGAAGGTATTTCAGGAGCTTCGCCACGCGCTGCACGCCGCTGCCTCCGAGCGGTGGGAAGTAGTAGGCCAGCACGAGTACTCGGCGCGTCACAGTTCGAGGAGCCCTTTCGGCGAGCGCGTCAGGTTGCGGCAGCCCGTATCGCCGAGCACAACGAGGTCTTCGATCCGCACACCGAAGCGACCCGGCAGGTAGATGCCCGGCTCGATGGTGACGACGCAGGTATTCGGGAGCACGTCGTCGGTGCGCTGCGACAGCCGGGGCCATTCGTGCGTCTGAAGTCCGATGCCGTGGCCGAGGCTGTGAGGAAAGAAAGTCGCCGTAGCCGTTTTCGGCGATCACCGAGCGCGCCGCCGCGTCGAGTTGCTGGGTGGTGATGCCCGCGCGGGCAGCGTCGAGGGCTGCCTGCTGCGCACGGAGCACGGTGTCGTACACGGCGCGCACCTCGGCGGAGGCCTCGCCCACCACCACCGTCCGCGTCATGTCGGAGGCGTAACCGTCGACGACGCAGCCATAGTCGAGCACGAGCACATCGCCCGGTTGCACGGCGCGATCCGTGGGCCGGGCGTGCGGCAACGCGCTGTTGGGACCCGACGCCACGATAGGCTCGAACGACATCCTTTCGGCCCCGCGCCGCAGCTGGCGGCACACGATCTCGGCGGCAATCTCGCGCTCCGTCGTGCCGAGCTTGATGCACGAGCGGATGTCGTCGAACACCGCGTCGGTGATGGCCTGCGCGCGGGCAATGGCGGCGATCTCGTCGTCGGTTTTACGCGCCACGAGCGGCGCGACGAAGGCCGTCGCATCCACCCACGTCACGCCCGGCACGGCGTCGAGCGGGTAGGCATCGGCGAGCGTCAGCGCGTCGGCCTGGCGGACGAACCGCAGGCCCGGCGTGAGCCATTCGGCCACCTGGCGCACCAGCTTTTCGGCGATCTCGACGCGCGCGTCCTGCACTTCGGCAGCGGCCTGCGTCGCGTAGCGCCCGTCGGTGACGAGGATGGCCGTCTCGGGCAGCACGACGAGCAGCGCGTTCGAGCCGGTGAACCCCACCGCCCACCGGATGTCGGGCAGGTGCGAGAGGAGTGCGCCGTGCGCTCCCTCGTCCACGGCGCGTTGCCGGATGGCGTCGAGGCGGGTCATGCGCCTTTGGAATAGTTGGGCGCCTCCTTTGTGATCACCACGTCGTGCGGGTGGCTCTCGCGCATCCCCGCGCCCGTCACGCGCACGAACTGGGCGTTGTGGTACAACTCGGCGACGCTCGCGCAGCCGCAGTAGCCCATCGCGGCGCGCAGGCCGCCGGCCATCTGGTAGACGACCTCACCGAGCGTTCCGCCGTACGGCACGCGGCCTTCGATGCCCTCGGGCACGAGCTTTTTGATGTCGTCCTCGGCGTCCTGGAAGTAGCGGTCCTTGCTGCCCTGCTGCATCGCGCCGACAGAGCCCATGCCGCGGTAGCTCTTGAACTTGCGGCCTTCGTACAGGATGGTCTCGCCGGGGCTTTCGTCCACCCGCGCGAACATCCCGCCGATCATCACGCTCGACGCGCCCGCCGTGAGCGCCTTCGGAATGTCGCCCGTCTGCTTCACCCCGCCGTCGGCGATGATCGGGATGTCGTGCTGCCACGCCGCGCGCGCGCACTCCATGATGGCCGTGAGCTGCGGCACGCCCACCCCCGCGACGACGCGCGTGGTGCAGATCGAGCCAGGCCCGATTCCGACCTTCACGCCGTCCGCGCCCGCTTCGATGAGCGCGCGCGTGCCACTCTCCGTGGCCACGTTGCCCGCGACGACGTCGAGGTTCGGGTAGGCTTCCTTGACGCGGGCGATGGTGCGGAGCACACCTTCAGAGTGTCCGTGCGCGGTATCGACGGTCACGAAATCCACCTCGGCGCGCACGAGCCCTTCGAGCCGGTCGAGCACGTCGGCCGTCACACCCACCGCCGCACCCACGCGCAGCCGCCCGTGTTCGTCTTTGCAGGCGTTCGGGTGGCGCCGCTTTTTCTGGATGTCCTTGAACGTGATGAGGCCCTTTAAAAAGCCGTTTTCATCCACGACGGGCAGCTTTTCGATCTTGTGCTTCTGCAAGAGATCCTCGGCCAACTCGAGCGTCGTGCCGACGGGCGCGGTGACGAGCGGAAGCGCCGTCATCACGTCGAGCAGTAACACGGCGGGGTCGGGCTGGAAGCGCAGGTCGCGGTTGGTGGCGATGCCGACGAGGCGGCGTTCGCTGTCGACGATGGGGATGCCGCCGATGGAATAGCGCGTCATCATCGCCCGCGCCTCGCCTACGGTGCTGTCGGGGTGGAGCGTGATCGGGTCGAGGATCATGCCGCTCTCGCTGCGCTTGACGCGGCGCACTTCGGCGGCCTGCTGCTCCGCCGTCATGTTCTTGTGCAGCACGCCCACGCCGCCCTCGCGCGCCATCGCGATGGCCATGTCGGATTCCGTGACGGTATCCATCGCCGCCGAGAGGAGCGGCAGGTTGAGCGTGATGCGTTGCGTCAGTTGCGTAACGAGCGACACGTCGCGCGGCATCACCGACGAGCGAGCGGGGATGAGCAGAACGTCGTCGTAGGTGAGCCCGTCGAGGGCGATTTTCTGGTGTGCCATAACAGGTTTTCAGGAGCGGAGCTTGACGAGGCGGCGCAGTTTGGCGACTTCGTGCGGCAGCAGGCGACGCCACTTGCCGCGCCGAACGCCGTCGGTACTCAGGCCGGCATAGCGCACCCGTTCGAGCGTCTCGACCTCGTGGCCGAGGCTTTCGAGCATCCGGCGGATCTGCCGGTTGCGGCCCTCGTGGAGCGAAACGGCGATCTCGTGGTGGTCTTTCGGGTCGAGGTAAATGGCCTGGTCGAAGGCGGCTTTTCCATCTTCCAGCTCCACGCCGGTGAGAAGCTGGTCGATCTGGTGAGGCTTGATGGAATCCTTTGTCCTCACCCGGTAGAGTTTTTCGATCTCGTACGACGGGTGCGTGAGCCGGTGCGCGAGCTCACCGTCGGTGGTGAGCAAGAGCACGCCCACGGTGTGGCGGTCGAGCCGACCCACCGGAAACAGCCCGGCACGCTCGTCCTCGGGCAGGTCGATGAGGTCGAGCACGGTTTTACGGCCCTTCTCGTCGCTGGCCGTCGTGATGGTGTCACCCGGCTTGTTGAGCAGCAGATAGATTTTTTCGCCCAGCGACACTATGCGCCCGCCCACATCCACCCGGTCGCCCGGTGCTACCTGCGTGCCCAGTTCGGTGACGGTCTGGCCGTTGATGCGCACCTGCCCTGCCGAGATCAGCTCGTCGGCTTTGCGGCGCGAGGCCACGCCTGCCCGGGCGAGGTAGCGGTTGAGCCGCATCGGTTCGTCCACGGGCTGGTCGGCGGGCGGCGGCGCGGCCTTCGAGCGCCTGGGGCGTTTCGGGGGCGCGGACTCGGGCGTGGTAGCGTCGGCGCGCTTATGGGGAGGTCTGCGGGGCTTCATCGTCACTCGGGGATGGCGGCGCGTCCGCGTCGCTGCGGAAGGCCTGAAGGGTGAGCAGCCGCGCCTTTTCGCGGCTAAAGGCAGGGTCGGACAAAAGTTCTTCCATCTCGCGCAGTCCTGGAAGCGCGTCGAGCGAAGCCATCCCGAAGGTTTCGAGAAAGGCCGGCGTGGTGCCGTAGAGCATAGGCTTGCCCACTCCCTCCGACCGCCCGACAACCGCGACAAGATCATGTTCACCCAGCCGCGAGATCGCGTACCCGCTGTCGACGCCGCGCACGAAATCGATCTCGGGTTTGGAGACGGGTTGTTTGTATGCAATAACGGCCAACGTCTCGAGCAACGCGCCAGAGAGCCGCAGCACCTTCTCCTCTATCTGCGCCGCCTCGACGTACGGCGCGTAGTCCGGGTGCGTCGCCAATCGATAGCCGCCCGCCCACTTCTCCACCGTGATGCCCGCCCCGCGCGATGCGTACTGCGCCCTGAGCGCCTCGATGCACGCTTCTACGTCGCCTTCGTCTACCCCCTCCGCGCCCGCACGCCGGAGCGCCGCCGCCAGCGCCTCGGCCGACAGCGCCTCCGGGGCTGCCAGCAGAACCGCCTCGATGGCAGCCTCGTAATGCGCGAAACGCTCGGAACGGTCGATTTCCATCTCAGCCGTCACCGGGGTCTTGAACCCAGAAATCCACGTCGGCACCGGCGCGCACGATGGCCTGCCCACGCCGGACGAGTTCGAGCACGGCCAGCAGGCTTGCGATCACAAACGTACGCGGACGCGCATCGGTGAAGCGGCCGAACGACACCTCCCGTCGCTTCCGCAACACTGCCAGCAGGGCTTCCATCTGCTCTTCGACGGTGAAGACGAACCGCTGCACGGCGTGCTGCACGGCTTCGGGTACCTGAATGAGCACCCGGCGCAGGCCGCGCACGAGATCCGACGGTTGGAGCCGCGCCAGGCGCGTCGTCACCTGCGGCGCGGCCTCTCCGGCCGGGCGCGTGAACTGCTGCTGACGCGCGGCGCGGAGTTCTGCCAGCACACCCGACGCCTCTTTGAACCGGACGTATTCGAGCAGCCGCTCCACCAGTTCGCGGCGCGGGTCGATGGGCTCGCCCAGTTCGTCGAGTTCGGGATTTGGAAGCAGCAGCTTGGCTTTGATGCTGATGAGCAGAGCCGCAAAAAAGACGAACTCCCCCGCCGCGTCGAGGTCCACCTGCTGGAGGTGCCGCACGTAGGCCAGGTATTCGTCGGTAATGCGCGCAATGGGGATGTCGTAAATGTCCAGTTCGTCGCGCTGGATGAAAAACACCAGCAAGTCGAGAGGGCCTTCAAACTGCTGGAGGTGGATGGTGTACACGGGAGCAGAGATCGGAGGCTAGATTTTCGTGTGAGGCCTTCCAGCCTCCACCCTCACGCAGCAGGCAGCAGATAGCTCGACGAGAACGCCTCCGGGACGAAGATCTCCTGCGCGAGGTCGAGCAGGTCCTGCGCCGTCACGGCGTCGATGTCGTCGCGGATCTCGTCGAGTGAGAGTGTGCGGCCAAAATACAACTCCTGCCGTCCGAGCCGCGTCATGCGGCTACTCATGCTTTCGAGGCCGAGCAGCAGGCCGCCCTTGACCTGGTTCTTGGCCTGCGCCAGCACACGCGGGCTGACGGGTTTGTCGGTCAACCGCTGGAGTTCGCGGAAGATGAGCTTGCGCGCCCGATCCACCCGCTGCGGCTCCGTCGCCATGTACACGCCGAAGTCGCCCGCGTCCTCGTAGTGGTTGAGGTAGCTGTAGATGTTGTAGCAGTAGCCGTAGCGCTCGCGGATGTTCTGGTTCAGGAGGCTCGACATCCCGCCGCCGAGCACGGTGTTGAGCACCGACAGCACCGTCCGCCGCTCGTCGTGGATCGAGAACGTCGGCGTCGTAAACACGAGGTGTGCCTGCCCGATGGGGCGCGTGGCCTCGGTGTGCGCGGGCGCGAGGGTTTCGGGCGGCGTGCGGTCGAGGGGCACGCCGGGTTGAAGCGATCCGAGCGTCTTCTCGGCCAGCTTCACGGCCTGCTTCATGTTGACGCTCCCCGCCGCTGCCACGACGACGTGGTTGGCGGCGTAGTGATCCCGCACGTACTCCTGGAGATCGTCGCGGGACAGCGACCTGACCGACGTTTCCGTTCCGATGATGGGCCGCCCGAGGGGGTGCTCGCCGTAGAGCGTCGCCTCGATCTTGTCGAAGATCAGGTCTTCGGGCTGATCCTCGTACATCCGCATTTCTTCCACGACCACCTCTTTCTCTTTCTCCAACTCCCCTTCGGGAAACTTGGGCGTGGCGACGAGGTCGGCCACGACGTCAAGGGCGCGGGAGAAGTGCTCATCCAATCCGCGGGCGTAGTAGCACGTGTGCTCTTTCGACGTGAAGGCGTTCAGGTAGCCCCCGACGGATTCCATGCGCTGCGCGATGTGGTGCGTGCGGCGGCGCTCGGTGCCCTTGAACACCATGTGCTCGATGAGATGGCTGATGCCACCGTTCTCGTCGCGCTCGTCGCGGCTGCCCACGTGGACCCACACGCCAACGGCTACCGAGCGCATCGACGGGATGGGTTCGACGAGCACACGCACGCCGTTGTCGAGCGTGGCGCGCTCGATGGTGTTGGGGGACGAAACGGTATGGGAGCTCGAGGTGGGCATAGGGTCGATCTATCGTAAAGTGCGGTCGGAGGGTGTTTTCTGACATCTGTGGCCGACACCCTCCGTCGGCTTCGCGCCCCTTCCCTCCAGGAAGGGGATGGAGATTCCAAAAGTGCGTCGCTGAATCAAAAAACGGCGGACGCTGCGTAGAGCAACGTCCGCCGTCGGGTTCCTGACACACGCGAATCAGTCGCGGTCGGAGTCGGAGTTGCCACCCCGGTCGCCGCGATCTCCACGGTCGTCCCGGTCGCGTCCGCCCCGGTCACGGTCACCGCCACGACCACGGCCACCACCGCGTCCGCCGCGATCCCGGTCGCCGCGCCCGCCGCGGTCCCCGCCGCTACGCGAAGACGACCTCGGGGGACGCTCTTCGTAGCCTTCGGGTTTTTCGAGGAACGGCTTGCGGCTCAGGCGCACCTTGCCGTCGTCGCGCACCTCGATGACCTGCACCTCGACCTTGTCGCCGACCTGCATGTGATCTTCGGGTTTTTCCACGAAACCGTAGTCCATTTCCGAGACGTGCAGCATGGCTTCCTTGCCCGGCAGGATTTCGAGGATGGCCCCGAAGCCGAGCATGTTCTTGACCGTGCCCGTGTAGTTCTCGCCGACTTCGGGCTTGGCCACGATGCCTTTGATCATCTGCACGGCGTGCATGGCTTTGTCGCCGTCCGTCGCTGCGATGGTCACGAAGCCGTAGCCGTCGCGCTCGTCGATGGAGATCTGCGTCTCGGTTTCGCGCTGGATGCCCTGGATGATTTTGCCGCCTGGCCCGATCACCGCGCCGATCTGGTCGGCGTCGATGGTGATCTGCGTCAGGCGCGGCGCGTACGGCTTCAGGTCCGGGTTGGGCTCCGAGATCGTCTCGTTCATGATGCCGAGGATGTGATCGCGGCCTTCCTTCGCCTGGTGCAGCGCCTGGGCGAGCACTTCGCGGGGCAGCCCGTCGATCTTGATATCCATCTGGCAGGCCGTGATGCCGTCCGCGGTGCCACAGAGCTTGAAGTCCATGTCCCCCAGGTGATCCTCGGTGCCGAGAATGTCACTGAGAACGGCGATACGGTCGCCATCGGCGATCAATCCCATGGCGATGCCCGCCACCGGCTTGGCAATGGGCACACCGGCGTCCATCAGCGCCATCGAGCCCGAGCACACACTCGCCATCGACGACGAGCCGTTGGACTCGAGCACGTCGGAGTTGATGCGGATGGTGTAGGGGAAGTCCTCGTCGCTCGGGATCACGCTGGCCAGCGCGCGCTCGGCGAGGAAGCCGTGGCCCACTTCGCGGCGGCTCACGCCCCGGATCATGCGCGCCTCGCCGACGGAGAACGGCGGGAACGTGTAGTGGAGGAAAAAGCGCTTGTCCGTCGTGTCGAAAATCTGATCGACGGGCTGCACGTCTTTCTTGGTGCCCAGCGTGATCGTGGAGAGCACCTGCGTCTCACCGCGCGTGAAGACGGCCGAGCCGTGGACACGCGGCAGGTAATCGACTTCGCACCAGATGTTGCGGATGTCCTTCAGCCCGCGACCGTCGATGCGGCGGTTGTCCGACAGAATCATCTCGCGCATCGCGTGGCTCTCGACCTTCGTGACGGCGTCCTTGATCTGCGATTTCGTCCAGCCTTCGGGCGTAGCGTCCTGCGCGTCATCGCCGGTGCCGAGCATCGCGTCCACGACGCGCGCTTTCATCTCGTCGACGCCGCCGTAGAAAGAGGCTTTGTCGTACGGCTTGCGGACGTGGTCGAGCATCTCCTGCCCGATCATGCCGCGCACTTTCTCGACGATGCCATCGGGCAGGGCCACCGACGTGAAGCTCATCGTTTCGGGCGTGCCGTAGCCTTCGACGAGGTCTTTCTGCATGGCGATGATCTTGCGGATGGCGTCGTGGCCGACTTCCAGCGCCTCGATCATCTCCTCTTCCGAGATCTCTTTCATCTCGCCTTCCACCATCACGATGGAATCCTGCTTGCCCGCGACGATGAGGTCGATGTCGCTCTCGCCCATCTGCGAGATGTGGGGGTTGACGACGAACTCACCGCCAATACGGCCCACGCGCACTTCGGCGATCGGGCCCTGGAAGGGCGCGCCCGAGAGCATCAGCGCCGCCGAGGCGCCGCAGCCCGCCAGCACGTCCGAGTTTACCTCGGGGTCGGCGGAGAGCACCATGATCTGGATCTGGACTTCGTTGTAGAAGCCGTCGGCGAAGAGCGGGCGGACGGCGCGGTCGATGAGGCGGGCCGAGAGGACTTCCTTGTCCGTCGGGCGGCCTTCTCGCTTGATGAAGCCACCGGGCACTTTGCCGCCGGCGGAAAACTTCTCGCGGTAATCGACCATGAGCGGGAAAAAGCTCTGGCCTTCGCGTACGTCGGGAGCGACGACGGCGGTGCAGAGCACCGTGGTATCGCCCTGGCGGACGACGACGGAGCCTTGCGCCTGTTTGGCGAGCTTTCCGGTCTCCATGTGCAGCGTTTTGCCATTTGCAAAATCGACGCTGCGCGTTGTGGGGTTTGACATGTGTTGTCTTTCTCTTATTTCGCTGCTGAGGTCTTACGCGCTGCACCTGCAGGCGGCCCCAAAAAAGACGGCACCCCACACGGAGTGCCGCCCGATGGGCTCCGGTTACTTACGGATGCCCAGTTCCTTGATGATCGAACGATACCGCTCGATGTCGCTGCTGGTCAGGTAGTTGAGCAACCGGCGGCGCTTACCGACGAGCCGGAGCAGTCCCTGGCGCGTCGAGTGGTCTTTCTTGTGCGTCTTGAGGTGCTCGGTGAGCTCGTTGATACGGGTCGACAGGATGGCAATCTGCACTTCGGCGCTGCCGGTGTCCTTGTCGTTCTTGCCGTACGTGCCGACGAGTTCGCGTTTCTGTTCGCTGGAAATCATGTAGGTAAAAAGGTCTCCTCTCTGGATTGGTACCATCGCAGAGAAGATGAGCGGATCCTGCCTCGTGACAGGTCGAACGGTTCAGTCTTTCAGACCAAACAGCGTAATGCAACGACGCGCATCGCGGTCAAGTTGCTCTTTGAGTGCCTCGATTCCGTCGAAACGCTGCTCGTCGCGTAAACGGTCGATGAATTCCACGGTCAGCGTCTCGCCGTAGAGGTCGCCGTCGAAATCGAACAGGTGAACCTCTAGGCGCGTCTCGACGCCGCCAAACGTGGGTCGATGCCCGATGTTGAGCATCCCGAAAAAGCGGTCGCGCGCGCGCACCACCTCGACGGCATACACGCCGCGCTTCGGGACAAGCTTGGACGCCCGCGGCTTCAGGTTGGCCGTCGGATAGCCGAGCAGCCGCCCGCGCTCATCGCCCCGGACGACCTCTCCCGAGAGCGTGTACGGCGTGCCCAGCAACGCGCGTGCCTGCGCCACGTCGCCTTTTTCGAGCAGCACCTCGCGGACGAGCGACGACGAGACGGCGTACTTTTCGACGAGGTGCGGCGGGATCACGTCGACGGTGAAGCCGCATTCGGCACCGAGCCGCCGCATGAGGTCGGCGTCGCCCTCGCGCCCGCGTCCGAAGCCGTGGTCGTAGCCGATGACGATCTCGCCCATGTGCAACTCGTCTACGAGCACGTCGGTGACGAACGCCTCGGCGCTCATCGCTGCGAAAGCGGGCGTAAACGGGATGACGACGGTTTTCGAGATGCCCAGCGCGGCGAGTTTTTCGGTCCGCTCCTCCACCGTCGTCAGCAGCGGCACCTCTTCGCCCCGGACGACCTCGCGCGGGTGCGGATCGAAGGTGACGACGAGGCCGGGCACGCCTCGCGCCTCAGCACGTGCAAGCACGTAGCGAACGACCTCCTGATGCCCCACGTGCACCCCGTCGAACGTGCCGACGGTCACGACCGCGCCGCGCGTTTCCTCGTTGCCGCCGAGAGAAGTCTCCATTACACAGTGGGCTGCTGCGCGTCGGCGAGCGCGTCGAGCGTCCAGGCGTCGTCCACCGATAACGTGCCGATGCCCACGCGGCGCAACCGGGTCAGGTAGCCGCCCACGCCGAGGGTTTCGCCCAGGTCTGCCGCGAGCGTGCGGATGTATGTGCCTTTCGAGCAGGCCACGGCGAAGGGCACGTCGGGCAGCGCCGTGGCGTCCACATCGAAAAAATAGATCGACACCGGGCGCGGTTGCCGCTCGACGGTTTCGCCCTTGCGCGCCTTTTTGTACAACCGCTCGCCGCCGACTTTCACGGCGGAGTACATCGGCGGGATCTGCTCGATATCGCCCACGAACGTGGCCGCGGCCTCGCGCACGGCTTCTGCGGTGAGGTGATCGGTAGCCACCACGTCCTCCACAGGCGTCTCGGCATCCTGCGATGCCGTCCGTCCGCCCAGTCTTATCGTGCCTTCATAGCCTTTCGTGAGCGCCTGGAAGTGATCCGCCTGCTTGGTAGCCGTGCCGACAAGGCAGACGAGCAGGCCCGTTGCCATCGGGTCTAGCGTGCCCGCGTGGCCGATCTTCCGCACCCCCAGCACGCGCCGCAGCCTCCGGATGACGTCGAACGACGTGATGCCCTGCGGCTTGTCAATGGGCAGCACGAAGCCGTCCGCGTCGGGCCGGGGCGTGCCGGCCGTCCAGATGGGCGCGAGGCTCATTCGTCCGGGGTCTCGCCTTCTTCTTCTGCCGTCCCCTCGCGGTGCGCGCGCTCTTCGCGGATGCGGGCGAAGAGGGTGTCCATGTGCCGCGCCTTTTCGAGCGATTCGTCGAGGAAAAAGCGGAGTTCGGGCATGACGCGCAACTGGTGGCGGATGCGCTGCGCGAGTGCCGTCCGCACCTGCTGCGTGAGCGCTTCGAGACGCTTCATCGTCGCAGCGCGCTCGGCAGGCTGCTCGCCCATCACGCTCACGTCCACGTAGGCGATGCCGAGGTCTTTGGTGACGCGCACGCCAGTGACGGTCACCATCGGGTGCAACTGGTCGCCAAACGTGTTCTGCAACAGGTCGGCCACCTCTTTCTGCAACATGCTGGCAACGCGCTCTGTTCGGATGCTCATTATTCGGGGAGGTTGGAGGTTGGGGGTTAGAGATGGGTAGGAAACGCAAGCATTCCGGCCTTCAATCTCCAACCCCTTACCTCTACGCAGACGTCAGTGTCCGGCGCGTCTCGACGATCTCGAAAGCTTCGATCTGGTCACCTTCCTTGATGTCGTTGTAGCCGTCGATGCCCATGCCACACTCGTAGCCGCTCGTCACCTCGCGCACATCGTCCTTCATGCGCTTGAGCGACGAGAGCGAGCCGGTGTAGATCACCACGCCGTCGCGGATCAGGCGGATCTTGTCGGAGCGCTTGATGCGGCCTTCGATGACGGCGCAGCCCGCGACGGTGCCGATTTTGGGCACCTTGAACGTCTGCCGAACCTCGGCCACGCCGAGGGTCTTCTCCGTCTTCTCAGGCGAGAGCAGCCCTTCGAGCGCGTCGCGCACGTCCTGGATGGCGTCGTAGATGATGGAGTACGTGCGGATGTCGATCTCCTCGCGCTCGGCCACGGCGCGTCCGCCGGGCGTCGGGCGCACCTGGAAGCCGATGATGACGGCATCCGAAGCGGAGGCCAGCATCACGTCGCTCTCGGTGATCGCGCCCACCCCGCTGTGGATGATGGACACGGCCACCTCGTCCTGCGACAGCTTCTGGAGGCTGTCGGAGAGCGCTTCGACCGAGCCACCCACGTCGGCTTTGATGATGAGGTTGAGTTCGCGGAAGTCGCCCAATGCCAGGCGGCGTCCGATCTCGTCGAGGGTGATGTGCTTGCGCTGCCGCATCGACTGCTCGCGAGCAATCTGCTGGCGGCGCTGCGCGATGTCGCGCGCCTCGCGCTCGTCGTCCATCACGATCATCCGGTCGCCCACCTCGGGCGCGCCGGGAAAACCGAGAATGGTGACGGGCCCGCTCGGCCCGACAGAGTCGATGCGCTGGTCGCGCTCGTCGAACATGGCGCGCACGCGCCCGCTGTGCACACCCGCGACGAACGAGTCGCCCACTTCGAGCGTGCCGTTCTGCACGAGGATCGTCGCCACGACGCCGCGCCCGCGGTCGAGGCGGCTTTCGATGACGATGCCCTGCGCGTTGCGATCCGGGTTGGCCTTGAGGTCGAGCAATTCGGCCTGCAGGAGAACTTTGTCGAGCAGATCGTCCACGCCCACGCCCGTCTTGGCCGACACCTGCGCGCTCTGCACGTCGCCGCCGTAGTCCTCGACGAGCACGCCATGGTCGGAAAGCTGCTGCATCACGCGCGCCGGGTTCGCGCTGGGCTTGTCGATCTTGTTGATCGCCACGACCATCGGCACCTCGGCAGCGCGGGCGTGGTTGATGGCCTCGATGGTCTGCGGCATCACCGCGTCGTCGGCAGCGACAACGAGGATGACGATGTCCGTGGCCTGGGCGCCACGGGCGCGCATGGCCGTGAAGGCTTCGTGACCCGGCGTGTCGAGGAACGTGATGCCACGCTCACCGCGCTCGACGTTGTAGGCGCCGATGTGCTGCGTAATGCCGCCCGCTTCGCCCGCGACGACGTTCGCCTCGCGGATGTAGTCGAGCAGCGACGTCTTGCCGTGGTCGACGTGGCCCATGATGGTCACGACGGGCGGACGCGGCTGGAGGTCTTCCTCGGCGTCTTCTTCGAGTTCGACCATGTCGTCGGCAAACTCGGTGATAAACGCGACCTCAAAGCCGAATTCATCGGCCACAAACTGAATCGTGTCGGCGTCGAGCCGCTGGTTGATGGACACCATCATGCCCGACGAGAAGAGCGTCGAGATGACTTCGTTGACGCCCACGTTCATCAGGTTGGCAAGTTCGCCCGTCGAGACGAACTCGGGCACGCGCAGGATTTTGTCCTCGCCGGCCTCGCTTTCCTGGACGCGTTCGCGCTCGGCGGCGCGCTCCTCGCGGCGGAGGCGGCGGCGGCGCTGGCGCGTGCGGCGCGGTCCCTGCTCAATCTCGCGGATGGTGTTGCTGAGCGTCTCCTCGACCTCGGCCTCGTCCACCTGCGGTCCGCCCCGGCGGCGGCGTTTTTTCTTGGCGTCGTCGCCCGTGACCCCGGTGCTTTCCTTGAATGCCTTGCGGAGCGCCTCGGCGGTGGCCTCGATGGGTTCGGTCGGCTCGCCCTTCCGTTTGCGCTTGCGCTTGCGACCGCTCGTGCCCGCGTCGCCAAGCTGGCCCAGGTCGATGGTTCCGAGCACTTTGGTGCCGGTGAGCTTGTAGCGGTCGGCCTTGAGCAGGCTTTCGGGATCGACGGTTTCGTCCTCCTCGTCGGCGTCGTCGGTGCTGGCGACGACGGTTTGCACGTCTTCTACGGCTTCGGCTTGTTCCTCTTCGCTTTCGGCCTCGACCGGCGCGGGCGCTTCTTCTTCCACTACCACGTCTTCGTCTTCCTGCTCCGCCGGCGCTTCGGCCTCGACGGCTTCTACAGGCTCAGCCTCTTCCGGCGCAGCGATGGGCTCTTCCTCGACAGCCTCCACCTCAGGCTCCGCAGCTTCGGCGACGGGTTCGGGAACGTCCTCGACGACCGGCTCGGGCTCGGCAGCCGGGGCAGGCTCGGGTGTCGGTGGAAGGGCCTCAGCGGCGGGTGCCTCCGGCGCAGCAGCAACGCCGTCGCCACCGCTATCGGCGGCCTCCATCTCGGCTCGGTGCTGCTCGCGCAGCTTGCCCAGCCGGCTCGCCGCCTCTTTGTCCTGCTTGTACTCGTCCAGCAACGCCAGGTAGGCGTCTTCGCGGGTGATCTTCGCGTTCAGACCGCTCCCGCTGATCGCATCGGCATAGTCGTGCGAGGCCAGAAAGTCCGTGATGGTCTGCTCGGAGACGTTGAGCTCCTTGAGGACTTTGAAAAGACGCGGCGCTTTGAAATTGCTCATACAGGAAGTTTAATGATCACAGGCACGTGCGAACAAGCCACCTTTTATGCGGATTGCTCGCCTTCTTCCTCGAATTCGGCCCGGATCACGTTGACGACCTGCTGCGCGGCTTCGCGCGGCAGGCTGGAACGGCGGATAAGTTCGTCGATGGACAGTTCGAGCACGGCACGAGCGCTGTCGCAGCCGATGTCACGCAGCCGCTGGATGATCTCGGGAGGCAACTCGTCCGAAAACTCGGTGATCTCGACGTCCTCCTCCTCAGCAGCGATTTCGCGGTAAATATCGATTTCGTACCCTGCCAGGCGCGAGGCGAGCTTGATGTTGATGCCGCCCTTACCGATGGCCTGGCTCACCTCGTCGGCGCGGACAACCACTTTGGCGCGCTTGAGCGTGTCGTTGAGGGTGACGCTGAGGGGCTTCGCGGGCGAGAGCGCGCGCTTGATGAATTCGATGGTGTCGGGCGTCCAGTTGATGACGTCGATGCCTTCGTTGGCGAGTTCGCGGGCGACGGCGTGGATGCGCACGCCCTTCATGCCCACGCACGCGCCCACGGGATCGACGCGCTCATCATGCGACTGCACGGCCACTTTGGCACGCTCGCCCGGCTCGCGGACGATCTTCTTCATCTCGATGATACCGTCGTAGATCTCGGGCACTTCCATCTCGAAAAGCCGCTCCATGAACAGCGGGTCGGCGCGGGAAATGATGACCTGCGGCGTGCCGCCCGCGTCGCGGACGACTTCCTTCACCACGGCGCGCAGCATGTCGCCCTTGCGGTAGCGGTCGCGGTAGATCTGCTCCTCTTTCGGCAGGACGAGTTCGGTCTTGTTGTGGATGACGAGCACCTCGCGCTTACGCGTCTGGTAGACTTCGCCCACGACGATCTCGCCTACGAGGTCGCTGTAATCGGCGAACACGTTCTCCTTCTCAATGTCGCGGATGCGCTGCGCGAACGTCTGCCGGGCGGTCATGACGGCGCGGCGGCCGAAATCGGCCAGGCTCAGTTCAGCAGCCACGTCGTCGCCGACCTCGAAGTCCTCGTCGATCTTGACGGCTTCGCTCGCCTGGATCTGCAAAACGGGATCCTCGACGTCGTAATCGCCCACGACGTTGCGGATGTGGACGATCTGGATGTCGCCGTTGTCCGGGTTGAAGATGATCTCGAACGCTTCGGGATCGTCGGCCCCGTAGCGCTTGCGGATCATCGCGCGGAAGACGTCCTCGATGATGAGCTGCAGCGTGTCGCGGTCGATGTCTTTCTCGCGCGCGATCTCGGCAAACGAGGAGACGAGGTTGGTGCTCTGCATAAGATGTATCGGGCGAAGGGGCGTGGGGCTACCAGGGCAGCACGACGCGCGCCTGTTGGATGGTGTCGAAGGTGAGTGAACGCGGCGTCGCATCGCTCAGTTCGAGGACGATGCCGTCCTCGTTGACGCTTTGCAAAACACCCCGGACGGTCTCGCCGGGCGCGTCGTCGCTGTCGGAGACGAGTTGCACGTCGAGAGTGCGCCCGACGTGGCGCGGGTACTGGTGACGGTGCAGCGGCTCCTTGGCACCGGGCGAGAGCGCGCTGAGCGTGTACGCGCCGGGAATGACCTCGTGCGTGTCGATGGCGAACCCCAGCTCGCGGCTCAGTTTCGTCAGCTCGTCGATGCCGATGCCGTCGGGCGTGTCGGCGATGACGTCGACGATCGTGCGTCCCTTCGCGCCGCGCACGCGCACGTCGAGCAGGATGATTTCGGAGCCGCGCAGCGTCTCTTCCGCCAGCGCGTGCAGGCGGTCGCGGAGCGTGGTGTAGGGAGGGACGGTGGCCAAAACGGAAAAGGATAAAAAAAGCCCGTGCCATCGCTGGACGGGTACGGAGCCATCGACGCGGCAGACGCAACAAAAAAGGGAGCCGCAAAGCCCCCCTCACGCTGAACAAGATAACGGCCCGTGACCCGGCAGCGCAAAAGGTCAGGCATGGCGCGACAAACCGTGCATGTGGAAGGGGGTTCCGTTTGTTTTGCGGCTATACGTACGTCGGGCGGCGCTCCGAGGGCACCGTTTCGGGGTAGTCGAGCGTATAATGCAACCCACGGCTCTCGTGGCGCATCTGGGCGCTGCGGATGATCAGGAAAGCCGTCGCGATGAGGTTTCGCAGTTCGCACAGGCCCACCGACACGCGCGTGCGGCGGTAGAAGTCCTCGGTTTCTTCGTGGAGCAACCGCGTCCGCCGATGCGCGCGCTCGAGTCTCAGGTTCGATCGCACGATGCCCACGTAATCGTTCATCACGCGCTGCATCTCCTCGCGGTTGTGCTGCACCAGCACCCACTCGCGCTCCTGCTGCGTGCCGCTGTCGTCCCACACAGGCACGGCGTCGTGTTCATCCGCCCACGCCGCCGGGTGGGCCATCACGTGGCGGGCCGCGCGCTCGCTGAAGACCATCGCCTCGAGCAGCGAGTTCGACGCCAGCCGGTTTGCGCCGTGCAAGCCCGTGTACGCCACCTCGCCACACGCATAGAGGTTACGGATGGACGTGGCCCCGTTCAGATCCGTCACCACGCCGCCGCACTGGTAATGCGCTGCTGGAACGACGGGGATGGGCTGCTGCGTGATGTCGAGGCCGTACGAGAGACACGTTTCGTAGATCGTCGGGAAGTGGTGTTTGATTTCGCTCGCAGGCAGGTGGGAGATGTCGAGCAGCACGTGCGTGTCGCCGCGCTTTTTGATCTGGTCATCGATGGCGCGGGCGACGATATCGCGGGGGGCGAGTTCTTCGCGGGCATCGTACAACCCCATGAACCGCTCGCCGCCGAGGTTGAAAAGCCGCCCGCCCTCGCCGCGCACGGCCTCGGAGATCAGAAACGACTTCGCCTCGGGGTGAAAGAGCGACGTCGGGTGGAACTGGACGAACTCCATGTTGGCCAGTCGCGCCTTCGCCCGGTACGCCATCGCCATGCCGTCGCCAGTCGCCACCGACGGATTCGTCGTGTGGAGGTAGACTTGCCCGCATCCGCCCGTGGCCAGCAGCGTGGTCTTCGACAGGAACGTGTGGATGGCGTTGGACTGCTCGTCGAGCACGTACGCGCCGTAGCACCGCACGTCGGGCCTGAGCCGCGTGACGGTCTGGCCGAGGTGGTGCTCGGTGATGAGTTCGAGGGCAAAGTGGTACTCGAACACCTCGATGTTGGGGTGCGACTGCACAGCGCTCAGCAGCGCCCGCTCGATTTCGCGCCCCGTGGCGTCGGTCGCGTGGACGATGCGGTTGGCGGAGTGGCCGCCCTCCCGCCCCAGATGCAAATCGCCGCCCTCGCTCGAAAACTGCGCACCGAGCGCGATGAGTTCGCGCACGCGCGCCGGGCCTTCCTCCACCACCATGCGGACGACGCGCTCGTCGCACAACCCCGCACCCGCGTCGAGGGTGTCGGCCACGTGCGACGCGAACGAATCCGCTGTGTCCATCACCGCCGCCACGCCGCCCTGCGCGTAGTTGGTGTTACTCTCGACCGACTCTTTCTTGGTCACGATGGCGACCGTACCCGTGTCGGCGACGCGCAGCGCGTACGTCAACCCGGCAGCGCCGGAGCCGAGGACGAGGTAATCGTGGCGGTGGGTCATGGAAGTTTGGTCATGGAGGGTTGGTCATTCGAAATGGTCACTACCTGCGCCCCAATCCTCCCAACGACGAATGACCCGTGACGCCTGACTATTCCCCCATCTGCGTCAGATACGCCTTGATGAACACGTCGAGGTCGCCGTCCATCACGCCCTGCACGTCGGTGACCTTCGTTTCCGTGCGGTGATCGTTGACCATCGTGTACGGCTGGAAGACGTACGATCGGATCTGGCTGCCCCAGCCGATGGACATTTTGGTGCCCTCGACGGCGGCTTTGGCGCGCTCCTGGATATCCTGTTCCAGGCCGTAGATGCGGCTTTTGAGCATCACCATCGCCCGCTCGCGGTTCTGAAGCTGGCTTCTTTCCTCGGTGCACTCGGCCACCACGCGTGCCTCCTCGCCATCGGAGAGCTTGCCTGTCCAGATGTAACGCGCGCCCGTCTCGACCTTGTTGACGTTCTGCCCGCCCTTGCCGCCGCAGCGGAAGGTCTGGAGTTCGAGATCGGCGGGGTTGATGTCGATCGAGATGTCGTTGTCGATTTCGGGATAGACGAAGACGCTCGTGAACGACGTGTGACGGCGGCCGCTCGAATCGAATGGCGAGATGCGGACGAGGCGATGGACGCCGCTCTCGGCTTTGAGGTAGCCGTAGGCGTACGGCCCCTCGAAGCGCAGCGACGCGCCTTTGATGCCCGCGCCCTCGCCCGCCTGGTATTCGAGCAGTTCGACCTTGTAGCCGTTTTGCTCGCCCCACCGCGTGTACATCCTGAGCAGCATCTCGCCCCAGTCCTGGCTTTCCGTGCCGCCCGCGCCCGGCTGGATCGTCAGGATGGCATTGCGGCTGTCGTCGACGCCACTCAGCATCTTCCTGAATTCGAGCGCTTCCAGCTTTTTGGTCAGCTTCTTGATCTCGCTCTCGATCTCGCCCGAGAGGTCTTCGTCCTCCTCCTCGGCCAGCAGCACGAGCGTTTCCAGATCGTCGGCCGAACGCGAAAGGGATTCCCAGTCGTCGAGCCAGACGCGCTCGGCGGCGAGGGCTTTTTCCACGTCACGAGCGCGCTCGGAGTCGTTCCAGAAGTTGGGGTCGAGGCGCTGCTGTTCGAGTTCGGCAGCGGTGGCCTCGCGCTCGGCGATGCCGAGGTACTGGCCGAGATTGCGCGTGCGCGCGATGAGGTCTTGCGGGGTGTCGGTCATGACGGGTGGAGGGCGCGTGTCAGGCGCGAGCGAGCAGGCGCACCTGCGTACCGGCCAGCCCTCCGAGAAAGCCCAGGAGCGCGGCCATAAAGAGGGTCGCCGCTACGATGGCGGCGGAAGGCAGGTTTCCCAGGATCGCGCCCATCGTGGCCGTCATGCGCCCGAACGGGGCTGGGTTGACGAAGTACGAATACGCCACCCACGCGCCCCACTCAATGACCAGCGCTACGGTCCCCAGCCACCACCCGCCGCGCCCCTTCCATACCCCGCCGACGAGTGCGGCAAACGGCGTCGCCCACCACCCGAGCAACACGTGAGCGACCAAGCCACGAGCGCGCGTCGTACCGAGCACTTTGATCGTCGTCTCCATCGATAGAACTCGGCAAATCAGGCGGCCGGCGAGGCGTGGATGGTCTGGTGCTTGTGCGCAAAGCGAGTGATGCGCTTCACGGCTTCCTGCACGTTTTCGAGTGAGTTGGCGTACGAACACCGCACGTAGCCCGCGCCGCTCGGCCCGAAGGCATCGCCGGGCACGCAGGCGACCTTCTCCTCTTCGAGCAGCCGGGTGACGAATTCTTCGGACGAGAGCCCCGTCGAGGTGATGTCGGGGAAGCAGTAGAACGCGCCTTCGGGCTCGAAGGTGGGCAGCCCGGCGGCGTTGAGGCCATCCACGATGGCGCGGCGGCGGCGGTCGTAGTCCTGCCGCATCGCCTCGACTTCGCCCTGGCACTCCGTCATCGCCGTGTGCGCGGCGATCTGGCCCATCGTCGGCGCGCTCATCACCACGTACTGGTGGCCCACGTACATGGCCTTGTAAATGTCGTGCGGCGCGCAGGCGTAACCGATGCGCCAGCCCGTCATGGCATAGCCTTTCGAGAAGCCGCCGACGAGGATCGTGCGGTCGCGCAGCCCTTCGATGGAGGCGAGGCACGTGTGGCCCTTCTCGTACGTCTCGCCGTAGATGAGCCGGTCGTAAATCTCGTCCGAGAGCACGATGAGGTCGTGCTTGACGACGACTTTGCCGATGGCTTCGAGCGTCTCGCGCGTCAGCACGGCGCCCGTGGGGTTGTTGGGATACCCCAGAAACAGCATCTTCGTGCGCGGCGTGATGCGCGCCTCGATGTCCTCGGCGGTGACCTGGAAGTTGTGCTCGACTGATGTGGGTACCCACACCACCGTCCCGCCCGCCATCTGCACCGTCGGGCCGTACGACACGAAACACGGTTCGGGAATGAGCACCTCGTCGCCGGGGTCGATGGTGGCGAGCATCGCCAGCAAAATCGCCTCGCTCGCGCCGACGGTCACCATGATCTCCGTCGCCGGGTCGTACGAGACGCCGTAGCGCATCTTGAGGTCGGCGGCAATGGCGTCGCGGAGGTCTTTGAGGCCCGCGTTGGCGGTATATCCCGTGCGCCCGGCGTCGAGGGATTTCTCGGCGGCCTCGACGGCGGCGCGCGGCGTCACGAAGTCCGGCTCACCGATGCCGAGTGTGATGACGTCTTTCATCGTGGCCGCGATCTCGAAAAAGCGGCGGATGCCCGAAGGCGGAATCTGCTGCGCACGCAGCGACAAACGGGAGGCGGACATGGCGTGTGGGGTTGGGCGAAAGGGTAAAATATGGAAGATGAAGGATCGAGCACGGACGAGGAGGGAAGATGCCCGTCCTTCCTCCTAAATCCGAAATCCAGCATCCGGATTCTCCGCCTCCTCCGGCTATCTTCCCAGGACGAAAACCGCTTACACCGAGGGTTGGAGGCCGCTTTGTCGCCTTCAACCTCCCACCTCCAACCTCCAACCCATGATTTCCCACTTCAAAAACCAGATCGGCGGCGCGTGGCAGGGCGCGCTCACGGACGAGACGTTCGAAGACCGCAACCCCGCCCGGCAGTCCGATGTCGTCGGGCAATTTCCCGCCTCCGGCCAGGACGACGTGGACGCAGCTGTCGCGGCGGCGCGCAAGGCGTTCGAGACGTGGAGCCGGATGCCCGCGCCGCAACGCGGCACCATCCTCCGCCGCATCGGCGACGTGCTGACCGAGCGCAAGGATGCGCTCGCCTTCGAGATGACGCGCGAGATGGGCAAGCCGCACTTCGAGACGAAAGGCGACGTGCAGGAAGCCATCGACACGGCCTATTACGCCGCGAGCGAGACGCGCCGACTCTTCGGCAAGACGGTTCCTTCCGAGCTGGCGTTCAAGTTCAACATGAGCATCCGCCGCCCCATCGGGGTCGTGGGCGTCATCACCGCGTGGAACTTCCCCGTGGCCGTGCCGACGTGGAAGATTTTCCCCGCCATCGCCTCCGGCAACACCGTCGTCTTCAAACCCAGCGAGGACGCGCCCCACAGCGGCGAACTCCTCGTCTCGGCGCTGCTCGATGCCGGGCTGCCGCCGGGCGTCGTGAATCTCGTGCAGGGCGCGGGGCCGGTCGGCGCGGCCATGGTCGCGCACGACGGCATCGACGCGATCTCGTTCACCGGCTCGAGCGAGACGGGCTCGAAAATCGGCGAGGTGTGCGGGCGGCTGCACAAGCGGTTCTCCGCCGAGATGGGCGGCAAGAACCCGATCATCGTGCTCAAAGACGCCGACCTCGACCTCGTGATGGAGGGCGTCGTCTGGGGCGCCTTCGGGACGACGGGCCAGCGCTGCACCGCCACCAGCCGCCTCATCGTCCACCGCGATGTGCAGGACGAGCTGGTGTCGCGCATCGTCGAAAAGGCCGAGGCGCTGAAACTCGGCTACGGCAACGACGACGGCGTGGACGTGGGGCCGCTCATCAACCAGAAGGCGCTCGACAAGGTGACGTCGTACATCGAGATCGGCCAGAACGAGGGCGCGACGCTCGTGACGGGCGGCAAGCGCGCCACGGGTGACGGGCTGGACGACGGCTTTTTCTTCGAGCCGACCGTCTTCACCGGTGTCACACGCGACATGCGGATTGCCCGCGAGGAGATCTTCGGACCCGTGCTGTCGGTCATCACCATCGACGACTACGACGAGGCCATCGCCGTCGCCAACGACGTGAAGTACGGCTTGTCGTCGGCCATCTACACGAAAGATGTTGCCCTCGCCTTCCGCGCGCTGCACGACATCGAGGCGGGCATCACCTACGTCAACGGCCCCACCATCGGTGCCGAGGCGCACATGCCGTTCGGTGGCGTCAAGGCGACGGGCAACGGGCACCGCGAGGGCGGCTGGGAGGTGTTCGACTTCTACACCGAGACGAAGACCTGCTACATCGATTACAGCGGCAAACTCCAGCGCGCTCAGATCGACAACGAGGAGTTTTTGTAGCCTTCGCGTTGCAGACGAGCAACGCCCCGGTGGTCATCTCGACTGCCGGGGCGTTCTGGTTTGCAGGCACTTTCGACAGCGTGCGGGATTTCAACTGTTACCCTTTCGACATCCGTACCATGAAACGCTTCACCATCATCGTCCTCGTCATCGTCGTTGCCCTGTCCGTCCTCTACGGCATCATCGGGTTTCTGAGCGGTGGCTCTGGCATCCCCGATGAAGAAGGGGCCGAGGCCATCGAGATGACCGAGCCGGGCAACTGACGCGCCGCTACCCGCGCAGGTCGCGCATGAAGGCGTCGGCTTCGGCGATGGAGGCTTCCATCTCGCGCAGCAGGGCACGCACGTCGGTTTCGAGTTCGCCGACGTTGCCTTCGAGCGACGCGACGGCGCGGGCGTTGAGGTTGTGCTTCAGGAAGAGCACGCGGTCCTGAAACGCTTCCAGTACCGGCTCCATCGAACGCTCGACGCGCTCCATCTTGGCGGCCAGCTTTTCGTAGGATTGCTGTGACGCTTTCAGTTGTCGCTCGCTCTCGCGCCGCAACCCCGCGTCCTCGTACTCGCCCAGTTCCGCCTCCCACTCGCGGAACAGCGAACTGGACACGTCCTCGACGGCCTGAATGCGTTTCCGCACGTCTTCGGCCTGATTCTGCGAGCGTTCGTAGGCATCGTTGAGCCGCCGGTAGAGGTCTTCGAGGTCGCCTCCCTGAAAGCCGGTGACGGACTGAAAGGCATCGAGGGCAGAGGCGAACTCCTCGCGCGCCTCCTGCTGCGTTTCGCGGGCTTTTTCTACGCGGTCGGCGAGGAGTTCGCGGCGGGGCGTGCCCAGCTTGTCGCGGGCATCGAAGTACACGTCCTGGACGGCAGAGCGGCACGCGGGAAGGACGACGAGGAGGGCGAGGAGGAAAAAAGACAGGCGGCGGCACATACGGCAGAGAGATTGGATTTTCCCCTACCGCCGCGCCTTGGCCCGGTTGCCGACGCCCACCAGATGTCGCGGGAGCGTTGCGGTAATCTGGTTTTACCGCATCATCTCTGTCGGAAAGACCACCAGGCTCTCGTTGCCGTCCTTGCCGACTGCCGCCACGCCGAAGAAATAATCGTCGATGACGACGTTTTCGAGCGTGAAGCGCGTCACGTTGCCCACGTAACGCCGGTTCGTCCACTGTGGGGCCGTGGTGTCGCGCCAGAGGACGACGTAGCCCGCGAGGTTCGGATCTTCGACCGGCGACCATGCCAGTGTCGTGGACGCACTCACCGCGCCGCCGATGCGGACGGTGTCGGGCGCGGGCGGCGCGGAGGCCAGCGCGGCGAGCGTGACGGCGTTGATGCCCGTGAGGCTCGCAGCGTAGTCGGGGTTGACGCCCTCCATCACGTCGCCGTACGCGATGCCGTTTTCGACGCGCACGTTCTGGTGCTGGCGGTTGTAGTTCTCGCGCCGCTCCATGATGCGGACGCCCGCGAAGCCACGGTCGTTGAACGGGCGGTGGTGGCCGCCGCGCCCGAAGCGGTCGAGCCGGTAGATCATCCTGGCTTCGAGGGTCGGGAAATACAGATCCGCCATGCGGGCGACGTAACGGGCAAGCTGGCGGCTCGGCCCATCGACTTCGCCGCCCGTAAAGCGGCGCATCCCGCGCTGGCGGTCGGTTTCGGTGTAGCTCGTCGGCTCGGAGAATACGCGGAAGGTGAACGAATCCGAGATGCCGGTGATGCCCGTCGTGTTCGAGATCATGTCGTTGTTGAGCACGCCCGTGATCTCCCAGCCCTCGGCGACGGCCTTGTCGGCCAGGTGCTGCCCGCCAAAGAGGCCCTGCTCCTCGCCCGACAGGCCCGCATACAGAATGCTCTGCCCGAACTGATAATTACTCAGCACACGTGCCGCTTCGAGCACGCCCGCCATGCCACTCGCGTTGTCGTTGGCGCCGGGCGAGTCGCTCTCGCCGTCGGTGCCGTTCGAGGGGCGCGAGTCGATGTCGCCACTCATGATGACGTAGCGGTTCGGGTGCGCGGTACCCCGCTGGATCGCGTAAACGTTGACGATGTACACGTCGCGCGGGATGCGAGCGTTGCCGCTGCCCGGCACGAGCGTGCGCTGCTCGTAGATTTCCAGGCAGCCACCGCACGCCTCGGAGATCTTCTGGAACTCCCGAAAAATCCAGCGCCGCGCCGCCCCGATGCCGCGGGTTTGCGAGGTGGTATCCGAGAACGTGTTGCGGGTGCCGAACTCCGCCAGCGTGCGGATGTCGTGTTCGAGGCGGTCCGCGCTCGGAGCGGTAGCCACCTCGTAGAGGCGCGTGTCCAGGGCGGGCGGGGCCTCTGCGGGCGGCGCGGATTGTGCGAATCCCGATACAGGCCAGAGCGAGAGGACACAAGCGAGGGCGGCGGGCGTGAACTTCATGGCTGCGAAAAGGATTGGTGGTGGGCGGCGTGCAATCTACTGCCGCTTCCCGCCCCCGCTCCAGACTCATCTTCGCACTGCCGCATCCTCACCCTTCGACTGACCACATGGCTGCCCCTGACCTCGCCCTCTCCCCCACCTCCCGCTTCGGCGCGGACGATTTTTACTACTGGAACCAGGGCACCCATTACGAAGCCTACAAACTCCTCGGTGCGCACCCGGACGCATCCGGCACCCACTTCGCCGTGTGGGCTCCCAACGCCGATTACGTGTCCGTCGTGGGCGACTTCAACGGCTGGAACGCAGGGGCGCACCCGCTCACCCGCCACGACGCCGGGCTGTGGGAAGGCCACGTCGAGAACGCGAAAACCGGCGACCGCTACAAATTCCACATCGGCTCGCCCTCGTTCCGGGGCGACAAAACCGACCCGTACGCCTACGCGATGGAAGCGCCCAACCGCGATGGCAACCCCATCGAGGGCATGGCCTCTATCGTCACCGACCTCGACGCCTTCGCGTGGACGGACGACGAGTGGATGGCATCGCGCCAGGGGCCAGAGGGGCTCAACAAGCCCATCGCCATCTACGAAGTCCACCTCGGCTCGTGGAAGCGCAAGGAGGATGGCTACTCGATGTCGTTCCGCGAGATCGCCGAGCCGCTGGCCGATCACGTGACGGCGCTGGGCTTCACGCACGTCGAGGTAATGCCGCTCTCCGAGCATCCGTATTACGGCTCGTGGGGCTACCAGATCGCGGGTTACTACGCGACGACGTTCCGCTACGGCTCGCCCGAGGACTTGATGTACCTCGTCAACTACCTCCACGAACGCGGCATCGGCGTGATCATGGACTGGGTGCCCGCGCACTTCGCGATGGACCCGCAGGCGCTGGGCTTTTTCGACGGCTCACCGCTCTACGAATACAGCGACCCGCGCATGAAGACGCACCCCGACTGGGGCACGTACGTCTTCGATTACGGCAAGCCGGGCGTCCGCAACTTCCTCGTCTCCAACGCCCTCTTCTGGCTCGACAAGTTCCATATCGACGGACTGCGCTTCGACGCCGTCGCCTCGATGCTCTACCGCGACTATTCGCGCGGCGACCAGTGGAGCCCCAACCAGTACGGCGGGCGCGAAAACCTGGAGGCCATCTCGTTGCTGCAAACCGTCAACGCCGAGGTCTACCGCCGCTTCCCACAGGCGATCATGGTGGCCGAGGAATCGACGTCGTGGCCGGGCGTCTCAGCCCCGACGGAGCACGGCGGGCTGGGCTTTCTCTACAAGTGGAACATGGGCTGGATGCACGACACGCTGGAGTTTCTGGCCGAGGACCCGGTCAACCGCAAGTACCACCACAACCTGCTCACCTTCCCGCTCGTGTACGCGTGGAGCGAGCACTTCGTGCTGCCACTGTCGCACGACGAGGTCGTCCACCTCAAAGGGTCCCTCTTCGGAAAGATGCCTGGCGACGACTGGCAGAAGGCCGCCAACCTGCGCCTCCTCCTCGGCCATCAGGTGGGGCATCCGGGCAAAAAACTGCTCTTCATGGGCGGCGAATTCGGGCAGCGCGGTGAGTGGAACCACGACCGCGACCTCGAATGGCATCTGCTGGACAACCCACTCCACCAGGGATTGCTGCACTGGACGCAGGACATTTTCGGTCTCTACCGCGAGCACCCCGCCCTGTGGAACGACACGCCCGACGGCTTCCAGTGGCTCGACGCCGACGACCGCGACCGCTCCATTGGCGCGTACCGCCGCAAGAGTGGCGAAAAGGAGTTGATCTTTCTCTTCAACTTCACCCCCGTTCCGAGGGAAAACTACCGGGCGGGCGTGCAGGCCGAGGCGGAATACCGGCAACGCCTCAACTCCGACGACTGGCGTTACGGTGGTTCGGGCGTAGGCAACTACGGCCCCATCGAAACCTACCCCGTCCCTGCCCACGGAATGCCCGCCTCCACCGTCGTCACACTGCCGCCGCTGGGCGTCGTCGTGCTCGAACGTATCGAGGATTGATCTTTCTGGAGCGCAAGAACGGCACGAGGGCCGACCTGCTGCGCGCGGGTCGGCCCTCGTGGTTGTATGCAGGCTCGTTCAGTCGGAGAGTCCGTAGTAAGCCTTCACCTGATTCCAGTCCGTCAGGTCGATGGCGTTTTTGCTACTCACCACGTCGGCGTCGATGATGACGAGTTTGACGACGCGGTCGGGCTGGTTTTCGAGCGGGGCCTGCTCGGTCGAGGCTTCGTAGAACAGTTCGAGATACCGATCCTCGAAGGCGTAGCCCAGCGTGACGGTGTAATCGACGGCCTGGATGTCGGGGTTGTCGACGGCGAAGGTATACGGCATCGCCGTCCACGTGCCCTGCTCGCGGAAAAACGCGAGGATCGCGCCGCCCGCCGCCACACGCGCGTCGATCTCGGGCACGTCGTACGAAACGGAGGCGACGTTGCCGTTGAAGGTGGCATCGTCCATGGAGAAGTCGAGGTTGATCGAGCGGACACGGGGTTCGTCGGAGGTCGCGTCGCAGGCGGCGAAGAACAGGACGAAGGCGAGTGCCGGTAGGAGGCGGGTCATGGCAATAGGCGTTTGAAGAGAGCAGCGTCTGCAGAAGAGGGAGCGCTTCTTCGGTCAGGGTCAAACCTTTTGCCAGATCCTTTATCGGGGTCGGGATGGTGGGTGTGATCGCCGAATTTTTCGCGCCTCTATGCCCTCCCATCCACGCCGATCCTCCCTCATTCACCGGCGTAGATCTGCACCGTAACCGCTCCGTTTTCATCGATATAGCCGCGGTACATCCCTGGCGTATTGAACGGCATGGCGACGTTTCCCTCGCGGTCGAGCGCGATGATGCCGCCGGTGCCGCCGAGCGCCGTCAACCGTCCCATCAACACGGCATTCGCGGCCTCTTTCAGCGACAGTCCGGCGTAGCGCATCATGGACGCTACGTCGTGCGCGACGACGCCCCGGATGAAGTACTCGCCGTGGCCCGTCGCCGAGACGCCGCACGTCTCGTTGTCGGCGTATGTGCCCGCGCCGATGATGGGCGCGTCGCCCACGCGCCCCCATTTTTTGCCCATCATGCCGCCCGTGGACGTGCCGGCGGCGAGGTTGCCCTTCTGATCCAGCGCGACGGCCCCGACAGTGCCGAATTTCTCGCCGCCGACGGCGTAGGGATCAGAGGCGCGCGGCGCGGCCTCGCCCGTCTCGCGCTGCCGCTGGAGCATCCGCTGGAGTTGCTCGCGGCGTTCGGGCAGGATGAAGTAGTCGTTGTCCACCATCTCCATCCCGCGCGTCTGGGCGAACGTCTCGGCTCCCTCGCCCACCATCATCACGTGCGGCGATTCGAGCATCACCTGGCGGGCGAGGGCGATGGGCGACTTGACGGTTTTGACCCCCGCCACCGCTCCCGCCGCGAGCGTCCGCCCGTCCATAATCGAGGCGTCGAGTTCGGCCGTGCCCGCGTCCGTCAAAACGGCGCCGACGCCCGAGTTGAACAGCGGCGACGCCTCCATCGTCTGGATCGTCGCTACCACGGCGTCCAGGCTCGACTGGCCCTGCTGGATGGCATTATAGCCCGTTCGCAGCGCCACCTCCAGCGCAGCGCGGTACTCGGCCTCGCGCTCTGCCGACATGTTTTCGCGCAGAATCGTACCCGCTCCGCCATGGATGACGAGCACGACTTTCGGGGCGGGCTGGGCACGCGCGATGGGCAGCAGGAGCATGACGAACGAAACCAAAAAGACGGCGCGAAGCATGGCGGAGGGGTTGATTGTGGTGACGAGCAATTTCCAAAAAACGGCCTTACAGAGGCTCTGGGGGCGCTTACCTGATTGTTACGGCTCATATTAGGCAAAAAACGTATCATCGTGCTGGACTTCCTCGCCCCCTGAAGTCTGCCCCTTCCCACCCTGTAAGACGACCGTTCTATGATAGAAAATGCCACCCTGCCCCGGCGGCCCCTTTCCCGCCCGGCCAACGCCCGTCAGCACCTGCTCAACCAGATGAGCGACGAAGACCTGATGGAGCAGTTCCAGGCCGGCACCGTCGAGGCGTTCAACTTGCTCGTGGGCCGGTATTCCGAGCGGCTGATGCGCTACCTCTACGGCTTCCTGGGCGACGTGAAGCGCTGCGAGGATCTCCTGCAGGAAACGTTTCTGCGCGTCCACCGCAATCGCCACTCCTACCAGCGCATCGCCAAGTTCTCGACGTGGCTCTACACCATCGCGGGCAACCTCGCCCGCAGCGAATACCGCAAGCGCAAGCGCCGCCGGATGTACTCGCTCCAGTCTGTCAACCGCGACAACGAGGAGTACGAACTCGAAATCCCCGACGAAACGTTCTCGCCCGACAAGCACGCCGAGAGCATGATCCAGGATGCCTACATCCAGCAGGCGCTCCACGAGATCCCCAACTCGTTCCGTGAGGTCGTCGTCCTGCGCGACATCCAGCAGCTCGCCTACGAGGAGATCGCTGAGATCACCGGGCTGCCGATGGGCACCGTCAAGAGCCGCATCAACCGCGGCCGGACGAAGCTTCAGGCGCTGCTCAAGGAGATCTACCCGTTCAAGCCCAACGAACAGGCCGACGAGGCAGAGCTCGAGTCAGCCCTGTCGCAGTCTACCTGATCCGATTCGTTGCTTACCCATAAAACCCCGCCGCGCGCCGCGTTGCGGGGTTTCTTCGTTCTCACCCCCTCTTTCCTCGCACCCATGAAGACCCTCAAGGACATTCCTCTCGAAGGCCAGCGCGTGCTCGTCCGCGTCGATTTCAACGTCCCGCTCGAACACCACGACGACGGCACCGTCGAAGTCGGCGACGACACACGCATCCGCGCCGCGCTGCCGACGATCAATGCCATCATCGAAAAAGGCGGCAAGGTGATCTTGATGAGTCACCTCGGGCGTCCAAAAAACGGCCCCGACCCTCGGTACAGCCTGCGGCCCGTCGCGGATTACCTCGGCACGCTCCTCGACGCCCACGTGGAATTTTCCGCCGCCACGACCGGCGATGCGGTGAAATCGCGCATCGACGAGATGGAAAACGGCGACGTGCTCGTGCTCGAAAACACGCGCTTCCTCGCGGGCGAGACGAAAAATGACGACACGCTGGCCCGCGACATGGCCGCGCTCGCCGATGTGTACGTCAACGACGCTTTCGGCTCGGCGCACCGGGCGCACGCCTCTACGGAAGGCGTGGCGCGGCACGTGGGCAAGGTGGCCGTCGGCAACCTGATGCAGGCCGAGGTCGAGTACCTGGGCAAACTCCTCGGCACGCCCGACAAACCCTTCGTCGCCATCCTCGGCGGCGCAAAGGTGTCGGACAAGATCGGCGTCATCGAGGCGCTGCTCGGCCGTGTGGACACGCTGCTCATCGGCGGGGCGATGAGCTACACGTTTCTCAAAGCGCTCGGCCACACGGTGGGCGCGTCAAAGTTCGAGGCGGATAAGCTCGACGAGGCGAAAAATCTGTTCGAGCGCGCCGACGGACGCATCCTGCTGCCGCGCGATCACGTCGTGGCCGCAGCCTTCGACAACGACGCCGAGCAGCAGATCGTGCAGGACGACATCCCCGACGGCATGATGGCGCTCGACATCGGGCCGGACACCATCTCGCGCTACCGCGACGTGATCGCGGGGGCGAAAACCATCGTTTGGAACGGCCCGATGGGCGTCTTCGAGATGCCCAACTTCGCGACGAGGCACGTTTGCCATCGCCGAGGCGCTGGCCGAAGCCACCGACGAGGGCGCGCTGACCGTCGTGGGGGGCGGCGACAGCGTGGCGGCAATCACGCAGAGCGGCTTCGAAGACCGCGTCTCGCACGTCTCTACCGGCGGCGGCGCGATGCTGGAGTTTCTCGAAGGCCAGACCCTGCCGGGTGTGGCGGCGCTGGACAATGCTTGATTCGCTGATGGTTGATTTGCAGATTGCCAGTGGAATCAAAGGCGGATGAGATAAGCACATCTTGTTGCACGTCTCAAAGCCTGCATTTCCACCAAACAGTTATGCAATACCGAATCGACGGATCAGCCACTAACCACTTTGAGCACGATTTTGCCCACGTTTTTCCGTGCCTCCATGCGTTCGTGTGCTTCCTGGACGTCGCACCCAGTCGTACACCGCGTCGATTACCGGGCACAGCGTTCCTGTCGGCGAATGCGGACAGGCAGGCATCAGAAAAGCGGGCGACGAGATCGGCTTTGTAGGCATCGGAGCGGTTGCGGAGCGTCGAGGTGACGAGCGTGCCGCGTTTCGCGAAGAGTTTTCTGAGGTCGAAGTGTTCGATCATCGATCCGCCCATCGTGGCCAGCACCACCCACCGCCCGTCGAGGGCGAGGCATCGCAGGTGTTGATCGACATACGGCGCGCCGATGACGTCCACGATCACGTCTGCGCCGTGGCCGCCGCTGGCGTCGAGGACTTTTTCGGCGAAGTCCTCGCGTTCGTAGTCGATGCACACATCCGCGCCGAGCGGTTCGAGCGCGTCGAGTTTGCCCGCCGAGGCCGTCGTGTAGACGCGAGCGCCGAGGTGCCGGGCCAGTTGAATGGCCGCCGTACCTACCCCGCTCGCGCCCGCGTGGACGAGCACGTGGTCGCCGGACTGCACGTCGGCCAGCAGCACGAGAGCCTGGAAGGCGGTGAGGAACGCTTCGGGGATGGCGGCGGCGTCTTCGAAAGCCAGCGCATCGGGCAGGCGGAAGGCATGCCCGGCAGGTACGGTGGCGTACTGCGCGTAGCCGCCGCCGGAGAGCAGCGCCGCCACCCGCTCGCCGCTCGCCCAGCCCGTGACGCCCTCCCCCCACGCCACCACCTCGCCCGCGATTTCGAGGCCGAGCAGGGGCGACGCGCCCGGTGGCGGCGGGTACTTGCCCTCGCGCTGCAACAGGTCGGCGCGGTTGAGGGCGGTGGCGTGGACGCGCACGAGGAGTTCACCGGGGCGCGGGGTGGGTACGGGCACCTCCGCCATCCGTAACACCTCCGGGCCGCCGGTGCTTTCCGTCACGATGGCGTGCATCATTTCCATCCTTCGATCTGACATGGGGAGAAGCGCGAAACGTTACCTTCCTCCGGGATTTCCAACCGCATGAAACGAGATACGCTTACCGTTCGCCGCCGGGACGGTTCAACCTACCCTGTCGTCTTCGACTCGCTCGATTATCTCTCGTACGCGCTCGCAGGCGTGGGCGTGCGGCCGTCGCGCGCCGTGCTCGTAACCGACCTCCACGTAATGGAGCACTGGGGCGAGCGCGTCGAGGCACTGCTGGCGTGGGCGGGGTTCGATGTTCACACCGAGGCCATCCCGGCGGGCGAGCACAGCAAGTCCTCGGGCACGCTCGACGGGCTCTACGACGTGCTGCTCGAACGCGGCATCGAGCGGACGACGCCTCTGTTCGCACTCGGCGGCGGCGTCGTGGGCGACCTCGCGGGCTTCGCTGCCGCTACGCTGCTGCGCGGCGTGCCGCTCGTCCACATTCCCACGACGGTGGTGGCGCAGGTCGACAGTTCCATCGGCGGCAAGACGGGCATCAACCACGCGCAGGGCAAGAACCTCATCGGCGCGTTTTACGCACCCCGCCTCGTCTTCACCGACCCGTCGCTGACGCTCACGCTGCCGCGTCGCGAATGGACGAGCGGGCTGGCCGAGGTGGTCAAGCACGCCCTCATTCGCGACGCGGCGTTTTTCGACTGGCTCGAAGAACACCTCGACGCCGTCCTGGCCCGGACGCCCTTCATCGTCGCCCCAATGATGCAGCGCGCCGCGTCGGTCAAGGTTGAAGTCGTCAGCGGCGACGAACTCGAAGGGGGCACGCGGATGCTGCTCAACTTCGGCCACACCTTCGGCCACGCCATCGAGCGCGTGGCGGGCTACGGGACGTTCACGCACGGCGAGGCAGTGGCCCTCGGGATGCGCGCCGCCGTCCACCTGTCACACGCGCTGCGCCCCATGCCCGATGCCGAGCGCGCCCTTCGGCTACTCGAACGTCTGCCCCTGCCCGACGCGCGCCGCCCGATGCCTGCGGACGCCCTCGTCGATGCCATGCGGTCGGACAAGAAGGTGCGCGACGGGGCCATCCGGTTCGTGCTGCTGCACGCCATCGGCGAGGCGTACGTGCAGGGCAGCGTGCCCGTCGAGGCCGTCGTGGACGCGTTGCGTGCGGGGCTCGGCGCGCACGTCGCCGGCTGACGCGCCGCCTCTCTCCTGCGCGATTGCCCATCTGCCGTGCGAGCCCTGTTCCGCTTCTCCTGGAAAACGCTCCGCCTGCTGCTCGTCGGCGCGGCGCTCGTGGCCTTCGCGCTGCTCGTGCTCTCGCGCACCGAGGTAGGCCGCGACGGCGTGCGGCGCGGCCTCGAAGCGGCCTTCGCCCGCGAACTCGACGGCACGCTGGAAATCGGCAGGCTCACCGGCAACCTCGTCGGCACCCTATACGCTCGGAGCGTCGTCGTGCGCGGGGCCGACGGGCGCGCACTGCTGGAAGCCGACAGCCTGGTGCTCTACCCCACCCTGGGCGATTTTCTGCGCCGCCGCGTCCGCATCGACCGCGCCGCGCTGTACCGCCCGCGCGTCGCGCTCGAACGCGATTCCACAGGCTGGAACTGGATGCGCCTGGTGGCCCCGCTGATGGAGCGCGAGCGGTCGAGCACGTGGGATCTGCGCTCGCTGGCGCTGACCATCGTGGACGGCACCGTCACGGTCGAAGACGACAGGCCGGCTCCGCCTGCCGCCGCCTCGGGCACACTGGTGGATTTCCGATCCCTCCGCGCCGACTCGGTGCAGGCCGCGCTGCGGCTGACGGGAGAGGACGACGAGCCGCCCATGCTGACGCTCGAACGCCTCGCGCTGCGCCTCGAACAGCCGCGCACCCGGCTGGCCTTCGACGGCGAGGCACGCTTCCAGGGCGGCGAAGCCGACGTCGACGGCACCCTCCGCGCCGACCGCTCCACGGCGAGGGTGACCTTCGCGTGGGCCGACGTCGAGCGGCCCTACCGCCTCGACGCGCGCCTCTTCCCCGGCGAACTCCGCACGCTGCTACCCTTTCTGCCCGACGTGGGCGAGGTATGGCTCGCCTCCGACGGGATGCTGGACCGCGACGGCGCCTCGGTGGACCACGCCGAGGTTCGCCACGGACGCAGCCGCCTCACAGCGGAGACGGCGCTGTCGTGGCATGAGGGTCGCGTGTCGTTCGCCGACGCCCGCGCCGAAGCCGCCCTCACGCCCGAGAGCCTGACGGAATTCTGGCCCGATGCCCCCGCCGCCGTCCGCGCCCTCGCCGAGCAGGCGCGGGTCGTAGTCGAGGGCGACGGCACGCTGGGCGGCGGCGCGGCGGCGGTGACGTGGACAGCGCGCTATGCGGGCGCGGCTGGTCGCTTGCAGAGCCGGGGCACCGCCGAGCGGCAAGACCGCTGGCGCATTGCGTTCCGCGCGCTGCCCGACGGTTTCGACCTCGCCGCGCTCGTGCCTTCGCTCGCCGCTACCCGCCTCACGGGCCGCATCGACGGGAACGTGGTGCAGCACGTCGGCACGTGGATTTCGCCCGGCCTTACAGCACGCCTCGCTCCCTCCACCGTGGCAGGCCGCGTCCTCGACACGCTCGACGCTCGGATCGCGTGGGACGCCGCGCAGATCGACGTCGACGGTTTCGCGCGGCAGGGCGCGGGCTCCTGGCAGGCGACAGCCCGGCTCGAGCGGGACTTTGGCGCGCTCGCTGCCGAGGTCACGGCACGCAATGCGCGCCTGTCGGCCCTGGTGCCCGGCACGCCCGTCGAAGCCACGTTCTCGGGCAGCGCCCACGTCGAGGCCACCGGCCTGCGGGATGCCGTTCCACGCGGCAGCTTCACGATCACCGCCGCCCACGCCACGCTCGCGCGCGACACGGTGGTGACGATGCTGGATGGTGTAAACGCCTCGCTCATCTTGACCCCAGAAGGCCTCCTGAACGCGCGCCTCGACGGGTCCACCTTCGGCGGCACGCTCGAAGGCACGCTCGACGCCGAGCGCCCGTTCGACGGACTCGCGGCGTGGAGCGCGGTGGTGCTGCGGCAGGTCCAGGTCCGGTTGCCCGCCAGGCGTGATTCGGTGGAGGTCACCGTCGCGCCATTGCCGCCACAGCAGGCACGCACCCCCTTTCGCCTGGAAGGGCGCGCGCACACGAGCGATCCACTGCTGCTCGCCATCGTGCGACCCGGACTCGAAGCACTCGGCTCGGTGAACCTCCACGCCACCGCAGAGGCCACCACCGAAGACGTTCGTTTCGCCGCCGACGTCGCCGCCGAAGCGCCGCGGTTCGGAGACACCGAGAGCCGCCGGGTCGCCGCCGTCGCCTCCGCCACGGCACGCGCCGACGGGCATCTGGACGGCCTGCTCGTCGTCACGGCGGACACGCTGCGCCTCGGCGGGTTGGCGCTGCCCGGCACGAGCACCCGAGTGACGCTCCAGGACCGGCAGGCGACGGTGCGGGCCGCGAGCGCCGATGCCGACGGCGAGAAGCTGCGTCTGTACGCCACCGCCGACCTCCGCGCCACCCGCACGCGCCTCACCGTAGACACGCTGCGTGTGACCGCCGGGCCGTACGCCGTGGCTGCGCCTGCGCCGCAGACGCTCTTCGCTTACGCCGACGGCCTGGTGCTGCCCCGCTTCACCCTCGTCGGCAACGAGACGCGGACCCGCATCGACCTGCGCGGCGCGCTCTCGCCCGCGCCCACCGACACGCTCTACGCGCAGGTGCGCGGCCTGCCGCTCGAACCCATCACCCGCCGCATCAACCCGAAATTCTGGTTCGGGGGCGACATCAGCGCCGACGTGGCCCTCACCGGAGCCTTCGATCAGCCCGAGGTCACCGGTACCCTCGACGCACCCGCGCTGACGTGGGGCGACGACGTGGTGGGCGACGTGCGCGTGACGAGTTTCTATACTCCCGGTACGCCCGACGTGGCCCTCGACGTGCGCGTGCAACCGTCCAATGACGCGCCCGACGGCTACCAGACGCCCTTCAACCGCATCCGCATTGGCGGCACGTTCCGGTTGCCACGCCGCGACCGCGACGACCCCGACGATGGCGCACTCAACCTGCTGCTCACCTCCGTCGACGCCGACCTGTTCTTTCTCGACCACCTCTTTCCCCGCATCATCGAGCGCTCGCGCGGGCAGGTCACGGGCGAAGGCGGCATCCGTGGCACCTTCCGCCGGCCCATCTTCGAAGGCACCTTCGACATCCCCGCCGGGCATTTCGAGATCCCGAAATTCCGCCTCGCCTACGACGCCGCCGCCCGCGTGCAGGTGGACGAGGACGGCATCCACACGCGGGGGGGCACCCTCACCGACGCGCGCGGCGGGGAGGCCGTCGTGGAGGGATCGTTCCTGTTCAACGACTACCGCTTCTTCTCGCTCGACCTCGCCGCCGACCTGTCGCGCCTGACCTTTCTCGACGTGCGCGACTCGCCCGACCTCGCGTTTTACGGCACGCTGCGCGCCTCGGGCACCGCTCGCCTCTCCGGCCCCCTCAGCGCCGCCCGGTTGCGCTCCGCCGACGCCGTGCTGACGAGCGACAGCGACATCTTCATCCCCATCCGTGGCGGGGCCGAAGCCTCCGACCCCGGTTTCATCCTCTTCGCCGACTCGACGGGCGCGCTTCCCGACGTCGGGAAGGTGGCGCGGCGCACGAGCGTGATCGGGCAAGTCGAGGGCGAGCGGCGCTTTGTCGAAGGGCTGGACATGGACCTCAGCCTGCGCGCGCCCGACGGGGTGGCCGTCAACCTCGTCACCGACCCGCTTGCGGGCGACGTGATGCGGGCCGTCGGCGCGGGGCGCGTCCAGCTCGTCCGGCGCGACGGCGACTTCCAGCTCTTCGGCACGCTCGACGTGTCGAGTGGCGAGTACCTGTTCACGGCGGGAGAGGTGTTCGTGCGCCGCTTCGACATCCGCCGGGGCACGATTGTGTGGGACGGCAACCCACTCGACCCCACGCTCGACGTCGAGGCGCGCTATGCAACACGGGTGTCGCTGGCCGGTACGCCCTACGACCGCGGCGGCACACGCTTCCTGCCCATCTTCGTCGGGCTGACGGTGCAGGATCGGCTGAGTGCCCTGAGCATCGGCCTCCGCCTCGACTTCGACCGCAGCGACCGCGGGCAGGCGCTGGCCGACGTGCAGGAGCTGGAGCAGTTTCTCAACCAGCCCGACCGTCAGGCCGAGTTCGCCACGAGCGTGCTGCTCACCAACTCCTTCCTCCTCACCACGGCCACCACCGACCCTGGCGCGACCGAGACGCTGGCCTCGACGGGCAACCGCTTTGCCTTTGCCAGCCTGTCGCAGCTCGTTGCCACGCAGCTCAACCGCTACCTCGGGGCCGTCTTGCCCGGTGTGGACCTCAACCTCGGCGTGCAGGGTGAGCGCGCCGACGACCTCGACCTGACCTACGGCATCGCGCTGCGCCTGCTCGACGAGCGCCTCGTCATTCGTGGAACGGGGTTGTACCAGAGCGACCGCACGAGCGAAGGGCAGGGACTTCAGGGCGAGTTCGTCGTGGAAGTGCGCCTGAGCCCGAGCGTGTCGGTGGAGGTTTTTTACCGCCGCGAGGAAGACGTGCTGCAAAGCATCGTCACCGCCTCGACGGGCGTGGGACTGTCGTACAACACGCAGTTCACCTCGTGGGATGCCTTCTGGCATCGCCTCGTGGGCACCGAACCCAATGACCCTCTCAACGATCTTTAACCCCTTTTTCTTTTGCCAAAACCCGATACCCTGCGCGACGACATCACCAAACTGCTCCGCGACCACGGCAAGCAGACCTTCCGCGCAAAAGACATCGCCCGGCGGCTCAACATCCGCGACAACAAGCGCTTCAAGCAGTTCATGGAAGTGCTCAACGAGATGGCCGCCGACGGCGACCTCACGCGCAAGGCCAACCAGTACAGCTACCGTGCGCCCGCCCAGCTCGTCACGGGCCGCCTCACCCTCCACCCGCAGGGCTACGGCTTTGTGATGGTCGAGGGCCAGCCCGAGGATCTCTTCGTCCCGCCAAACGCCATGCGGAACGCCCTCGACGGCGACACCGTGGAGGTGTCGGTCCGGCCTGCGCGCGGCGACAACCGCGCCGAAGCCGAAGTGCAGCGCGTACTGGAACGCGGGCGCTCGCAGACCGTCGGCACCTTCAAGCTGCGCGGCAAAACGGGCGTCGTAAAACCTGACGAGCCGAGGTTGCTCTACGATATTTTCGTCGGCAAGGGCGACATGGGCGAGGCGCGTGACGGCGAGAAGGTCGTCGTTTCCATCGACCAGTTCGAGAAAGGGGAGATCATGCCCAGCGGGCGCGTCTTGCAGGTGCTCGGCGACGCCGACGACCCGTCCGTCCGCATCCTCGCGCTCGCGCTCGCGCTCGACGTGCGCAGCGAGTTTCCCGACGACGTGCTCGAAGAAGCCGAAGCGCTGCCCGAAACGATCTCGAAGAAAGAGATCGCCCGGCGTCTGGATCTGCGGAAGGAACGCATCTTCACCATCGACCCCGTCGATGCCAAAGACTTCGACGACGCCATCCACGTGACCGACCTCGAAGGCGGCGACACCGAGATCGGCGTCCACATCGCCGACGTGAGCCATTACGTGCAGCCCGGCACGCCGCTGGATGCCGAGGCGTACGCGCGCGGGACGAGCGTGTATCTGGTGGACCGGGTGATTCCCATGCTGCCCGAGAAGCTGTCCAACCGCGTCTGCTCGCTCGTGCCCAACGAAGACCGTTTGACGTACTCCTGCATCATGCGGGTCGGCAAAGACGGCGCGCTGAAGTCGTGGAAGATCGCCGAAAGCGTCATCCATTCGCACCACCGGTTCTCGTACGAGGAGGCGCAGGCGCTTCTGGATGGGCAAACCGAGCATCCGTACCGCGACGACGTGCAGCGCGCCGGGCGCATCGCCGCCGTCCTCACGGAAAGACGCATGAAGGAAGGCTCCATCGACTTCGACCTGCCGGAAGTCCGCATCGCGCTCAACGAGGACGGCCACGCGACGGGCGTGTACCGCAAGGAGCGCAAGGCCAGCAACCGCCTCATCGAGGAATGTATGCTGCTCGCCAACCGTGCTGTGGCCCTCGAAAGCCGCAACCGGCCCTTCCTGTACCGCATTCACGACGTGCCCGATGCTGAGCGCATCCAGGCGCTTGCGGACTACGTGAAGGCATTCGGGCTGAAGCTTCCGCTCACCAACGGCAACGTCACCTCGGCCGACCTCAACGCGCTGTTGAACGAGGTCCAGGGCACGCCCGAGAGCATCGTCGTCACGTCGGCGTCGCTCCGGGCGATGGCGAAGGCACGCTACAGCCCGCACAACGTCGGCCACTTCGGGCTCGGCTTTTCGCACTACACGCACTTCACCTCCCCCATCCGCCGCTACCCCGACCTCATCGTGCATCGCGTGACGAAGGCGTACCTGTCGGGCGCACCTGACCGAGAAGTCGAAGCGCTCGAAGTGGCGGGCACGCACCTGTCGGAGCGCGAAAAAGCCGCGACGGAGGCCGAGCGCGAGTCCGTCAAGCTCAAGCAGATCGAGTACCTGAAAGACCACGTCGGCGACACGTTCGACGGCGTCGTGAGCGGCGTGGCGAAGTTCGGCATCTTCGTCGAACTCTCCGATGTGCTCGTCGAAGGGCTCGTCCACGTCCGCGACCTCGGCGGCGACTATTACGAGTACGACGAGCGCCGCTATGCACTCGTGGGCCGCCAGAGCGGGCGGCGTTTCCGCGCGGGCGACACGATGCGCGTGACCGTGGCGGCGGCAAATGCGGAGACCCGTACAGTCGACCTCGTTCCTGCCGATAGTTGAGGCAATGCCGTACCTCGCCCTCTTCCGCCACCAGTGGCAGCGCCGATGGCGCGCGCCGCGCCCTCGTCTGTTCTGGCTCGCCGTCCTCCTCGGCGGGCTGATGCTGACGTACGCGGTCGTGGGGGCGGTATTTCTGGGCCTCGGCGCAGAGATCCTGGCGCTCGACTACGCGCCGGGACGGAGCGCGCTCGGCATCGTCAACAGCCTGGTGCCCGGCGCGGCGCTGGTGCTGCTCGTGCTGCGTTTCCTGTTTCAGCGCCCGCCGCTGCGCGACGTGACGCCGTACCTGGGGCTGCCGATCCGCCGGGCACGGCTGGCGCGCTTTTTTGCTCTCAGCCCCTCTCTGAGTCTGCACAACGCGCTGCCGATGTGCTTCGCTGCGGCCTTCGCCCTCAGGACGGTGACGCACGCGGGCGGAGGGGTGGGCGCGCTGTGCTGGCTCGGGGGTTTCGCGGCGGTGCTCGTCGCCCTCGACCTCCTCAACACGTACCTGCGGGCGGTGCTGGGGGCGCAGCCTTTGCGGTTTCTGCTGCTGTGCGCGGTGATCGGCGGAGCGCTGGCGCTCGATGCGTGGCGCGGCCCAAACGTGGCGATGGTGTCGGTATGGACGCTTTTCTCGGCGCTGTCGATGGGAAACGTGGCGGCGCTGGCGGCGCTGTGGGTGGGCATCGGCGCGCTCGGCTTCGCCGTCACGCGGCATCTGGAGCGCCGCCTCGTCGTGCAGGCGCGGGCGAGCCGGACCGTCGCGCCCGAGTTGTCGTTTGGCGTGGCCACGCCCGTGTATAACCTGTTGCGCCTCGAACTGGCGCTCATTCTGCGGCACAAGCGCCCGCGCCAGTTTGTGCTCATCTCGCTGGCGTTCTCGACGGTGTATACCGTCCTGATCCTGCGCGGCGGATCACCGAGCCTCACCGTCGCCGTCCTCATCGGCTTCATGTCCAGTGGCATGTTCGCGCTCAACTACGGGCCGCTGATGTTCGGCTGGGAAAGCGCCTTTTTCGACGGCATCCTGGCGCGACCCACGCTTCCCGTCCATCTCGTCACGAGCAAGGTGCTGCTGCTCCAGCTTTCGTGCGTGTGCCTGTTCCTCGTCGCGCTGCCGTTTTTCCTGATCTGGGCACCCGGCTTCGTGGGCGTCCACGCGGCGATGATGTTCTACAACGCGGGTATCTGCGTGCCCTTCGTGCTGTGGCTCGCCCTCGGCAACCGCGACGCGATCACGCTCGAACGGAGTTCGCTCTTCAACTACCAAGGCGTCTCGTTCAAGCACATGGCGTGGTCCCTCCTGCTCATCATCCCGCCGTTTGCACTGACGCTCGGTGTGCCCCAGGCCGCGCCGATGCTCATCGCGGTGCTGGGCCTCGCGGGCATCGGCGCGACGCTCCTCCTCCTCCACCCCATCGCGCTCCGCCTCAGCCGCGCCCGCCACGAGATGGCACGGGCGTTCCGGGCGGGCGCTCACTGAGTAGTATGCGTATCGACATCGAGGGGCTGCACAAGCAGAACGGCGACCGTTTCCACCTGCGCGTGCCCGCGCTGACGATCTGGGAGGGCGAGTGCGTCGGCCTCGTGGGCAACAACGGCGCGGGCAAGACGACTTTCATCCGCCAGCTTCTTGACCTCGACGTGCCCACCGATGGCGTCGTGAAGATCGGCGGCGCGCCCGTGGCGACGACGAGCGGCTGGCGCGCCGACACGGCATCGTTTCTCGATAGGAGCTTCCTGCTCGATTTCCTGACGCCCTTCGAATTCTGGCAGTACGTCGGCTCCCTGTACGGGCGCACGGCGGAGGAAGTAGAGGCGTTCCTGCCGTTTTTCCAGGGCTTTCTGGATGCCAGTGTGGCCCAGCGCAAAGCGCCGTACATCCGCGACTTGTCGCTGGGCAACCAGAAGAAAGTCGGCATCGTGGCCGCGCTCCTCGCCGCGCCGCGCCTGCTCGTGCTCGACGAGCCGTTCGCCAACCTCGACCCCGGCTCGCAGCTTCGCCTGCGCAACCTGTTGCAGCAGCAGTCGCGCGACCTCGGCAACACCCTGCTCGTCTCGTCGCACGATTTGCACCACGTCACCGAAGTGTGCAGCCGCATCGTGCTCATCGAAGACGGCACCATCGTGCGCGACGTACCCACGTCGGAGGCGAGTTTGCACGAGTTGGAGACGTATTTCTCCGCCTGAGGAAAAAGACGGGACGCACGTAACTGCACGATGCGTTTGCTGGCCAGAACAGACAGGATCGTGGCGCGGAGCGTGGGGCCTTGTCAGGATCACGCTCGCGGCGCCCGCATAAACAGGAGACCTCCACCATCTACCTGTTTTTCGTGCGTTTGTACCTGTTCGCGTTTCTCCTGCTTTTTTCCACCGCCTGCGCCGACGCGCCGCCTGCTGCACCACCGCCCACACCAACGACATCCGAGTCGGCCGCGCCGCCCGAGGCACCGTCGCCGGAAGCCTCCGAGGCAGGCACGTCGGCGGATGCGATGGCTGCCGCAAGAGAACGGCTGCGCGACGCCCTCGACCGATACCGAAAACTCGCCGACGCGGGCGGCTGGACGACGGTGCCGGAGGGCGACCTCGTCGAGCCTGGCGACACAGCAATAGATCAGGTCGGGGCGCTTCGCGAGCGGCTCGCCGCGACGGAGGAACTGGGCGATGCCGCGCCCCAGGGGCCGGTCTACGACGCCGCCCTCGCCGCCGCCCTCGCGCGCTTCCAGCAGCGCCACGGCCTCGCCGTGGACAGCCTGCTCGGCGGTAACACGCGCGCGGCCCTCAACGTGCCTGCCGCGCGGCGCGTCGCGCAGATCGAAGCGGCACTCGACCACTGGGACAGTCTACCGGACTTCCCCACCGGGCCGGAGGCGCGCTACGTGCTCGTCAATGTCCCCGAGTACCGGCTGCGTGCCTTCGACAGCGGGCGCGAGGCGCTGGAGATGGGCGTCGTCGTGGGGGCTGCCTACGATGGCCGCGCCACACCGCTGTTCCACGACGAGATGGAGCACGTCATCTTCCGCCCGTACTGGAACGTGCCGCCCAGCATCGCCCGCGACGAACTCGTGCCACAGGGCACGGCGGCGCTGCGCGACAAAAACTTCGAGATCGTCAGCAGCTACGACCCCGACGCGACGGTGTACGACATGACGGCGGCCAACCTCGACCGCGTCGCGCGCGGCAGCCTCCGCATCCGGCAGCGTGGCGGGACGAGCAACGCCCTCGGGCTCGTCAAATTCATCTTTCCCAACCAGTACGCCGTCTACCTCCACGACACGCCCGCCGACCAGCTTTTCGACGAAGCCACGCGCGCCTTCAGCCACGGTTGCATCCGCGTCGAGCGCCCCGCCGAACTGGGCGCGTGGGTGCTCGGACCGCAGGGCTGGGACGAACCCCGCGTGCGCGACGCGATGACGTCGGGCGAGCGGCAAAAGGTCGTGCTCGACGAGAAGATTCCTGTCTACATCGTCTACCTGCTCGTTTTCGCTGACGACTCGGGTGCCGTGCATTTCCTCGAAGACATCTACGACGAGTATGCAGAGGTCTGATTCCAATGTCGAGGTTCGCCCTCGCAAGCCGTGGGTGCGAGCCACCGCCATCGCCGTGGTGGCCGTGCTGCTCGTCGCTGTCGTCGTCCTGACCGTTGTTTATCCCACCCGGCAGGAAGCCGCCGGTGTCGAAGCCGTCCCCGACTCGCTCACCGAACCGGCCCTTCCCGCTACGCCTGACGGGTTCGACCCTGGCGCAGCAGGCTTCGCGGTGCTCGCGGGCGACGTCCTCGTGCCGTACAAGACGTTCGCGCTGATGGCCCGCCCCGGCGAGCCCATCGTGCTTGCTCCGCAACTGGGCACGAGCGGCAACTGGACCGTCGAGGCCGCCGCAGGTACGCTCGGCAAAGATGCCGCCGACCGCTGGCAGTGGACACCGCCTGCCGCACCGGGACGCTACCCCGTCACCATCACCGACCGCACCTCCGGCGAAACCCTTACCCTCAACGCCTTCGTGCAGGTGCCTTTTGACCATCGGACAGACCAACTCAACGGCTACCTCATCGGCGACTACCAGGCAAAGCCGCTCAACGGCAACCCGCGATTCGCGCGCCCCGAGTGGTTCGTCCGCGTTACCCCTGACGTGCTCGACGCCCGCGTGAGTCCACACTTCACGCTCAGGCAGTTCGTGGGCAAGCAGGCCTCCGACTATCCCAAGTACCTCGTGCTCGATGCCCGGCTGCTGCTCAAGCTCGAAAAGCTGCTCCTCGCCGTCAACGAAGCCGGGATCGACGCCTCGACGTTTGCCGTCCTCAGCGGCTACCGCACACCCGCCTACAACAAAGCCATCGGGAACACGACCTCCAGCAGCCGCCACCTCTACGGCGACGCCGCCGACATCTACGTGGACGACGACGACGACGGGCAGATGGACGACCTCGATGGCGACGGCCGCATCACCGTGGCGGATGCTGAGGTACTGGCGTCCATCGTGGAGGCAGAGCGCGCCGCGCCGTGGTACGCGCCGCTCGTGGGCGGGCTGGGCATCTACGCCCCCGCCCCGCACCGCGGCCCGTTCATCCACGTGGACACGCGCGGCACGCCCGCCCGGTGGTAGCGCGCTGGCGCGTGACGAGGTGTGCGGTAAACGGGTAGGTGCTCGATCCGGCGGTACTGCGTACCCGGTACCTGCCCGTGTCTCGCGCTACACGTCCAATTCCTGTACCTCTCGGGCGTGCTCCATGATGAAGCGGTAGCGCGCCGAGGCGTCGCGGCCCATCAGGTCGCTCATCAGGTTTTCCGTCACGAGGCGCTCGTCGTCGGCGATGGCAACCTGCAACAGGCGTCGCTTGTCGGGGTCGAGCGTGGTTTCGTGGAGCGTGGCCGGCATCATCTCGCCCAGGCCCTTGAAGCGCTGAATCTCGAACGTCGCGTTTTTGCGCCCCCTGCGGATGGATTTGACGATGCGGTCGCGGTCGGCGTCGTCGAGCGCCCAGAAGGTCTCTTTGCCCGACTCGATGCGGTACAACGGCGGCTGCGCGACGTAAACGTACCCGCCGTCGATGAGCGGGCGCAGGTAGCGGTAGAAAAACGTCAGCAGCAGCGTGGCGATGTGCGCGCCGTCGCTGTCGGCGTCCATCAGCAGGATGACCTTGTGGTAACGCAGTTTCGACAAATCGAGCGTGTCGCCCATGCCGCAGCCGAGCGCCTGCACGATGTTCGACAACTCCTTGTTTTCGAGCACTTTGCGCGCCGTCGCCTGTTCGGCATTCAGGACTTTCCCGCGCAGTGGCAAGATCGCCTGGTGCTTGCGGTCGCGCCCCTGCTTGGCCGAGCCGCCTGCCGAGTCGCCCTCGACGATAAAGAGTTCGCTGTCGCCGGGGTCGGTCGAGGAGCAGTCGGCGAGTTTGCCGGGCAGGTTGAGACGGTGCGACACGCTCGACTTGCGCCGGACTTCGCGCACCGCTGCCCGGCTCGCGTGCCGCGCCCGCGCTGCCTGGATGACGCGCGTGACGATGGCCTCGCCCGTCGTAGGGTGCGCGTTCAAGTATTGCTCGAACTCCAGGCGGACCGCGCTCGCCACCAGCGACCGCGCTTCGGGGTTGTTCAGCTTTTCCTTCGTTTGCCCCTGAAACTGCGGATCGACGAGGAACAGGTTGACGATGCAGTACATCCCCTCGCGCACGTCGTCGGCGGAGATGTCGAGGTTTTTGGGAAGCAGGTCGTGCGTGTCCATATAGGCCCGCACGGCAGAGCGCACGGCGTCTTTGAGGCCCTGCTCGTGCGTGCCGCCGTCGCGCGTGGGGATGCCGTTGACGAACGACTTGATAATCTCGCGCGGCGCTTCCGTCCACTGCATCACCACCTCGATGCGGCTGCCGTCGCGCAGTTCGTCCTGCACGAGCGTGAAGGGATCCGCGTGGACGGGCCGCGCTTTGTCGGCGTGGACCAGCGCGCCGAGGTACTCGGTGATGCCGCCTTCGTGGACGAACTCCTGCCGCGTGCCATCAGCCTCGTTCCGAAAAACGATGCGGAGCCGCCCGTTGAGGTAGGTCTTGACTTCGAGGTTCTCGCGGATCGTGTCGGCGTCGAATTCCGTCGTCTCGAAAATCTCGGGGTCGGGCCGGAAAAAGATGATCGTGCCCGTGCCGCGCGTGTTCTTGCTGACGGTTTTGAGCTTCGAAATGGGCACGCCGCGCGAAAACTGCTGCTCGTAGGTGTTGCCGTCGCGCTTGACGGTGGCGACGAGTTCAGACGACAGCGCGTTGACGACCGACGAGCCGACACCGTGCAAGCCGCCCGAGGTGACGTAGCTGCCGTGGTCGAATTTACCCCCCGAGTGTAGGGTCGTCAGGATGAGTTCGAGCGTGGGGATTTTCTTCGTCGGGTGTATGTCCACGGGCATCCCGCGTCCGTTGTCGCCCACCGTCACGCTCTGCCGGTCTTTGTGGAGCGTCACGTCGATGAGCGTCGCAAAGCCGTTCGTGGCCTCGTCCACGGCGTTGTCCACGATCTCCCACAACAGGTGATGCAGGCCCGGCTTACCCGTACCGCCGATGTACATCCCGGGGCGCTTCCGCACGGGTTCGAGCCCTTCGAGTACCTGAATGTCTTGGCCAGTGTAGGACATGGGAGTTGCGAGTGTCGAGTAGGAGCGCACTTCGTAGCGCCCTGTTGGTGATTCAAGGGTGGAGGGGGACACAGAATTCTGCGCCTCTATAAGCCCGTCAGAACTCCCGCACGATGGTCTCGGGAATCAGGGCGTTCAGGTGACCGCGCTGGATAATCTGACGGCCCCGGTTGCCCCGGTTGCTTACGTCGAACTTGGTCGTGCGGACGATCTCGCGGCGGCCCCGACTCGTCTCGACCTCCAGCCCGTCGCGGGCGGCGTTCGAGACGGTCGCGCCCAGCACGTAGTCGCCGCTGCCCAGCCGGATGCCGATGACCCCCTTCGCCGCGCCGCGTACGACGGGGATCTGACCGACGGGGAAGATCAGCGCATAGCCGTTTTTCGACGCCACGCACACGTTCTCGTCGCCACCCACCGCCTCGGCCATCACCACACGGTCGTTTTTGGCGAGCTTCATGTACGTCCGCCCGTTCTTGTTGGACGGATCGGCAAACAGATCGAGTGGCATGCGGAGCGTCTGCCCGAAGTGTGTGAGCGCGACGGCGTAGGGGCCGTCGGCGTCGGGGGGGGCGCCGTCGCCGCTGAACAGCTCGGGCGAATCCTCGGGCAGCGCGACGGGCGCGGGCAAGAGGCGCTCGTCGAGCGAAACCACGCCGACGACCTGCTCCTTGTCCGAGAAGTCGAACAGCTTCTGGATGGGCACGCCATGGCCCGTGGTGGACGGCAGCGCCTCTACACGCGTCGTGTAGACCTTGCCGTGCGTCGTGAAAACGGCCAGCGACGCGCGCGTCGAAGAAGGCAGCACCCACCCCACGCTGTCGCCCTCGCGCACCCGGATCGCGCCAACTTCGGTGTACGACCGCTGCCGCTTTACCCAGCCGTCGCGCGTGACGATGGCGACGACGTCCTCGGCGATGATGTAGTCCTCGGCGTTGAATTCGAGGTGGGCATCCGGGCCGGAGATCGTCGTGCGGCGCGGGTCCGCGTAGCGCTTTTTGATTTCGCGCAGCTCGTCCTTGATGAGTTTCCAGCGCTGGTCTTCGTCGTTCAACAGCAGCCGCAGGCCCGCCGCCAGCCCGCGCTTCTCGGCCAGCTCTTTCTGGATCAGGTCGATTTCGAGCTGTGCGAGGCGGTACAGCTTGAGTTCGAGGATGGCGTCGGTCTGCTCGTCGTCGAGCCCGAAGCGGTGCATGAGGCGCTGCGCGGCGTCGCGCTTGTCGCGCGAGGCGCGGATGATCTTGATGACCTCGTCGAGCACGCCGAAGATCTTCTCGAAGCCCTCCAACAGGTGGATGCGCTTTTCGAGCCCTTCGAGTTCGTAGGCCAGCCGCTTGACGACGACCTCCATGCGGAAGTCGAGAAAGCCGCGCAGGATGGTGACGAGATCGACCTTCTGCGGCGCCGCGATGTCGGGCTTGTCTGTCGGCACAAGGCACGTCAGGTTGACGTGGAAGCGCGTCTGGAGCGGCGTGTGCTTGAACAGGTACGCCATCGCCGCTTCGGGATCGGCCCCGCGCCGGAGTTCGAGCACTACGCGCACCTCGTCCGTCGATTCGTCGCGGATATCCACGATCTGGGGCACCCGCTCGTGAATGATGTGGTCGGCGATTTTCTCGATGAGGTCCGCCTTCGTGACACCGTAAGGAATCGAGTAGAGGACGATCTGCGTCTTGCCCTCGACGCGGTACTCGCCGCGCAAGTCGATCGGGCCTTCGCCGTTCTCATAGATCGCCTGGAGTTCGCCTGCCGTGTTGAGGATGCGCCCGCCCGTCGGGAAGTCCGGCCCCTGGATGTGCCCGAGGAGCGTCTCCAGCCGCGCATTCGGGCTGTCGATGAGCCGGATGCAAGCGTCCACCGTCTCACCCAGGTTGTGCGGCGGGATGTTCGTCGCCATCCCCACCGCGATGCCACTCGCGCCGTTGACGAGCAGGTTGGGAAAGCGCGCCGGCAGCACCACGGGCTCGGAGAGCGTGCCGTCGAAGTTGGGCCGGAAGGCGACCGTCTGCTTTTTGAGTTCGTCCAGCAGTTCGACGGCCAGGGCCCGGAGCTTGGCCTCGGTGTAGCGCATCGCGGCCGGGTTGTCGCCGTCGAGGGAGCCGAAGTTGCCCTGCCCGTCCACCAGCGGCGCGCGCAGCGAAAAATCCTGCGCCATGCGAACCATCGCGTCGTAGATGGCCGTGTCGCCGTGCGGATGGTACTTGCCCATCGTCTCGCCCACGATGGTCGCGCTCTTGCGGTGCCGCCCGTCGGGCAGCAGGCGCAGGCTGGTAAACATCGCGTAGAGGATGCGGCGCTGCACCGGCTTGAGCCCGTCGCGGAGGTCGGGCAGCGCCCGGCTCGTGATGACCGAGAGGGCGTAGTTCAGGTACCGCTCCTGCGCCGTTTCGTGCAGGGGGATGACGTCGACGATGGGCATGGGCAGGAGGAAAGGCGCAGAAAAAGGCTCGGAAGCGCACGCAAGGTATCGCCCGCGCCAGAGGTTTCAAACTGCGTTCAGGCGAGGCGGAGGCGAAGGATGAGGAAGCTACGCGGGTGTATGTGCCACCTATGTGTCACCACGGTCAGCGTTCCCCGTTCTGGCCGTTGACCATCGAGAAATAGTCCTCCTGCGGGTGCGGGTGATGGAGCAGCAGGCGGGCGCGGGTGAGCAGCACGAGCGTTTGCGAGGCGGATTTGACAGGCACGTTGGCGACGCGCGCGAACTGCGCGACGGTGATGTGGCCGTACTCGTCGAGGTAGCGCATGAGCAGCCGCTCGCGGTCGCCGAAGGTGAACTGCACGCCCGGTCCATCGGCCCGGTGGCGCATCAGGCGGACGGCCTCACGGGACGCCTCCACGCTCATGTCGGCGACGCGGACGTAGGCGGTGGGCTTCACGCCTTCCACGCCGACGAGGTAATGCGGGCGGTCGGGCGAGGCGGGGACGTGGACGACGAGCACGTCGCGTTTGCGCGAAAGCGGCACGCGCTCGGTGTCGAAGGCAATGGGCGGGTCGCAGTGGGCGTCGAGAGCTTCGCGAAGCGCGAACTCTTCCTCGATGGCGTCGCGCAACCCGGTGACAGTGGCGTCGTCGTCCACCCCGATGAGCACATACCCGCCGACGGTGTTGGCGAGGGCGATCACTTCTTTGGCGAGGCGCTCCGGCGAGGGCACGCGCTTCTTGAATTCGAGCGTGAGGCCCTCGCCTGCCGAGGCGCGCTGCGTCAGTTCTCTGAGCGTCATGGGCAGGTACACATCTTCGCCCGGTGTACGCCGCAACGGGCGCTGCGTTCGTGGCGCGACGCTCGATCTCAGTCGAAGTCTTGCAACTCGTCTGGCAGCCAGTCTTCGTGTTTGGGCGCGCGCTCCATCAACTCGCGCAGCGCCACCTGGGGTGGTTTCTGCTCGAAGAGAATCTGGTAGACCGCTTCGGCGATGGGCATCTCGATGCCGTGGCGTTGCGCGAGGGCGTGGACGGAGGCCGTCGTGGCGACGCCCTCGGCCACCATGTTCATCTCGGCCTGCGCCTGTTCGAGCGTGTACCCTCGCCCGATCTGCTCGCCCAGATGCCGGTTGCGGCTGTGGCGGCTCATGCACGTCACCACGAGGTCACCGATGCCCGTCAGGCCCGCGAAGGTCGTCGCGCGCGCGCCCATCGCCAGGCCCAGCCGACGGATCTCGGCGATGCCGCGGGTGACGAGGGCGGCCTTGGCGTTGTCACCCGCACCGACGCCGTCGGAGATGCCGGCGGCGATGGCGAGCACGTTCTTGACCGACCCGCCGACCTCCACGCCGATCACGTCGTCGTTGACGTAAACACGCAGCGCGGGCGTCATGAACGTGTGCTGCACTTCACGGGCAATGCGAATGTCGTAGCCCGAGGCCACGACCGTCGTGGGCTGATCCTGCGCCAGCTCCTCGGCGTGCGACGGCCCATAGAGCACGCCCATTCGCTCGCGCGGCACGTTGCGGAGCACGTCCGAGAGGACCTGCGTCGTCGTCAGGAGCGTGTCTGTTTCGATGCCCTTGGCAGCGCTGAAGACGATCAGGTGTTCGTCGGCGCGTCCCACCAGCTTCTCGGCCACGCTCCGCACCGACTGCGACGGGGTGCAGAACAGCCACAGGTCGGCTCCCTCGATGGCGGCGTCGAGGTCGGCGCTGACGTCGACGTTGGGCGGCAGGTGGACGCCCGGCAGGTAGTCGGCGTTGGTGCGCGTTTCGCGGAGCGTCCGGGCGTGCGCGGGTCGGCGGGTCCACAGGTGGACGTAGCGCCCGGCCCGCGCCAGGCTCACCGCCAGTGCTGTGCCCCAGCTTCCGGCGCCGAGCACGGCTACGTTGTGCCGGATGCCGGGCGTCTCCGCCTCGCCTGGCAAACGTCTTCCATCAGAGTTGGCCCTTTGCGCGGAGGCCGCCACCGGGCCTGAACGAGCGCACCCGCGACTCTTCGCCCTGTAGCAGCCGCCGGATGTTGGCGCGGTGCGCGTAGACGATCCCCGTGGCCAGCACGACGCCGAAGATGAGCAGGCTCGGGTCGAGCGCGTCGATGTGGAAGAGGTAGCGCCGGATAGCGATGGTCGTCGGGAAGGTGATGGCGGCCAGCAGCGACGCGAGCGACACGTAGCGCGAGACGAGCAGCACGACGACGAACACCAGCAGAGTGATCCACATCGAAATGGGCGTGAGCGCAAACAGCACTCCGGCAGACGTGTTGACGCCCTTGCCGCCCTTGAAGTGTGCCCAGACGGGATACATATGCCCGGCTACCGCCGCCACACCCGCCATCAGGCGGATCGCCGTCGCGGCATCCCACGGACCGAAGGCGTCAGGGACGGGGCCGAAGCGCAGCGTGGCGATGACGCCCGCGGCGAACAGTCCCTTGCCTACGTCGATGAGCGTCGAGAGCAAACCCGCCTTCCACCCCAGCACCCGGAAGGCGTTCGTAGCACCCGCATTGCCACTGCCGTGCGCTCGAACGTCGATGCCGTAGAGCATCCGGCCGATCCAGACGCTGGACGGGATCGACCCGACGAGGTAGCTCAGGAGCAGGATGACGAGGATCGAAAACATACCAGGATATGAAGGTCGTGAGGAGGTCAACACGCAGAAACGGTCGCGTTCGTTCCTGCCCCGAGTTCGCCTACGGGGTCAATTCACGTCGCTGGAAGCGGTTTCCTGCTGCCTGAACAGGGTTTCTACTCGATCACGCGGCGGTGACGTAGCCGAGGGTATAGACGGTTTCGCCCCTCGCTTCGAGCACCCGCCGAGCCTCCTCGACCTCCCCAGCAGCGACGACGGCCAACAGCCCGATGCCGAGATTAAAGGTGCGCCGCATGTCGGCCTCGGGTACGTCGCCGAGGGTCTTAATGAGCGTGTAGATGCCGGGGCGCGGCCACGCCTCGTAATCCACCTCGAAGCCCAAGGCGTCGCCGAGCACGCGCGGCGTGTTGCCGGGGATGCCGCCGCCGGTGACGTGGACGAACGCGTGGGCGAGGTCGGCGTCGGTCAGGGCGGTGATGGCGCCGAGGTACGAGCGGTGGACGCGCAACAGCGCCTCGCCCACCGTCTGCCCGCCGAGCGCATCAGGGGTGTCGTCGAGCTGGTGGTGCTCGAAGAGCACCTTGCGGGCGAGCGAATAGCCGTTCGTGTGGAGGCCTGTCGAGGGAAGTCCGAGCAGCACGTCGCCCGCCTGCACGCGGCTACCGTCGAGGATACGCGCCTTTTCGACGACCCCGACGATCATGCCGGCCAGGTCGTACTCGCCGCCCTCGTAGAGCCCGGGCATCTCGGCCGTCTCGCCCCCGATGAGGGCGCAGCCGTTCTCGGCGCAGGCCGTCGCAAAGCCCTTGACGACGTTCTCGGCCACGTCGGGGTCGAGTCGCCCCGTGGCGTAGTAGTCGAGGAAATACAGCGGACGCGCGCCGCAGACGGCGATGTCGTTGACGCAGTGGTTGACGAGATCTTGCCCGACGGTGTCGTGTTTGCCCGCCAGAAACGCCACCTTCAGCTTCGTCCCGACGCCATCGACCGACGAGACGAGCACGGGTTTTTCGTAGCCCGAGAAGTCTGGCTCGAAAAACGCGCCGAAGGCGCCGATGCCGGTGAGCACGCCGGGCGTGAAGGTGGGCCTGACGAGCTTCTTGATGCGCCGAACAGTCTCCTCGCCCGCGTCGATGTCGACGCCCGCGTCTTTGTAGGTGGTCATGAGAAGGTGGGATTTCGGATTTCGGATGTAAGGGCAGAATTAATTCTACCCCTACGAGCGACGCCACGGCGGGTCGGTTTTGCCGAGAAACGCGGCGATGCCGGCGTTGAAGTCGCTGGTGGTGCGGGCGAGCGCGTTGGACTGAACGGCATAGTCGAGCGCTTCGGCGAATCCCATGCCGCGCACGCGCGCAAGCATCGTCTTGGTGAGAGCGACGGCCTCGGCGCTTGTCTCACGGGCGAGTTCGTCGGCGAGTGCGTCCACGGCGTCGTCGAGTGTGTCCGCTGCGACGCTGCGGGTGACGAGGCCCATGCGCGCAGCTTCGTCGCCCGAGACGAGTGGGCCGCGTAGGAGCAGGTCGCGCAGGTGCGCTTCGCCCAGCTTGCCGTGCAGAAACAGCATCACAATAGCCGGCACGAAGCCGAGGCGCACTTCGGGAAAGCCCAGCTTTGCCTCGTCCGCGACGATGCTGAAGTCGCATACGGCCGCGAGTCCGCAGCCGCCCCCCACCGCCGCCCCGTTGACGCGGGCGACGATGGGTTTCGGGTGCGTGTAGATCGCCTCGAACAGCGATCCCAACAGGCGTGAATCCGCCAGGTTTTCCGCCGCCGTGGCGGTCTGCATCGCCCGCAGCGCGTCGAGATCGGCCCCGGCAGAGAACGCCTTGCCCGCGCCCGTGACCACGACGACGCGCACCGACGCATCGGTGGCAGCACCGCGCAGCGCGTCGAGCAGCGCCTCGACGAGCGCGGCGTTGAGCGCGTTGCGGCGCTCGGGACGGTTGAGCGTGAGCGTCAGGCGGTTTCCTGCGCGCCGCGCAAGCACGAGGTCAGGATCGATCATGGCACTGAATAAGCCCTCCAGAGGGCGGGTAGCCTCACCGCACCACGCTTACGAGCCGCGTCTGCACCTGCCCGTCGGCGTCGAGGCGGACGAGGTAGGTGCCGCTCGGCATGGCCGAGGCGTCCCACGTGGCGCGCTGCGGGCCGGCGGTCAGGGGCGCGCCGTCGAGCAGCGTGGCCACGTGGCGGCCCAGCGCGTCGAACACGCGCAGCGTGACCTGCGTGGTCTGCGGGAGCGTGAAGAGGATCTCGGTCTGGTCGCGGAAGGGGTTGGGCTGGTTGCGGTCGAGCGTCACCGTCGTGGCAACGGGGCTACCCCCATCGTCGATGGCCGTCGTGGTGACCCTGGCCGCGCGCAAGTCGTCGATGTAGATCGTCCCGAAGGCTGCGCCGCCGTCGTAGGAAAGCTGGAAGCTGTCGAAGCGCAATTGCCCATCGAGTTTTCCATCCCCGATCCACGCTCCGGGCGCTTCGTTTGCCAGGTCCCACTCGACGAGCCGCCAGCCCTTCCAGTCGATCTTGCGCCACGGGCTCACTTCGTGGCCGCCTTGGCCTTCATCGTCGAGCGCGAAGCGGAAGAGCGTCCCGCTGCCGTCGCCGAAGACGCGCGCCTGTACGCGTCCGGTGGCGTCGAAGAACACATTGCGCGGCGCGCCGCCGCCGAGGTACTCGCGGATAAGGAAAGGCCCGGTTTCCTGGGTGAACCACCCGTACGAAAGCGCCATCGCACGTGTACCACCCTGCGGGTTCACGATGCCGGTTTCGACACTGTAGAACGTCGAGTCGCCCACCGTGGTGGGGGTTGTCGAGCCGCTCTGCAGCGGCTGCCACCAGTACGCGAAGTCGTCTTCAAACGACTCGATGGCGGTAAAGTCGTCGGCCTGCACGCGGGTGCGAAAGTTGATCTGGAGGGTCGAGGTCACTTCGTTGCCCACTGCGTCGCGCAGGCCAGGCGCGACGCGCAGCTTGTAGAAGGTGTCGCCCGCCAGGCGGGCCGTCGGGGCGAAGGAGACGACGGTTTGCTCGCCCGCATCGGCCACCTGCAGCGTGCCCGGAATCGCATCTTCCTCGCCACTGACGGTGAAGGTGAACAGCGCCGGATCGACGCTCGTCGCGTCGAGCTTCTCGTCGAAGGTGATCGAGATGACCGGCTCGCGGTCGATTTCTGTCGCGTTGGGACGCGGGAAGGCGTCCACGATGCGCGGGGCCACTACGTCGCGTTGGCTGGTACGGAAAGCCAGCGTGAAGGCGTCGCCTGCGGTGCCGTCGCCGTTGCCGTCGAGGGTAAAGTTGTAGGGCGACTGCGCCGCCTCGCCGATGGTGAGCGTGTAATCTTTCAGCGGGATGAGCGAGTCGGGCCGGAAGTACACCGTCCGGTCGCCGTTCGTCCACACAAACGTGCCGCCAACGGCGGGCGCGAGGGCGAAAGCCGCTTCGACCGAGGCGCGGTCCATCGGGCGCGAGAACGTAACCGCGATGGGATCGACGACCCGGAAGCCGTCCGCGTCCGGAGCAGGCGAGGTCTCCGTCACCGTGGGCGGCACAACGGACACGAGGCCGAGGTCGAGGAACGAGAAGAACGTATCGATGGGCGTCACCGTCGCTTCGAGCGGCGCGAACCCGTCCGCCGTAGCCGATACGGATTGGGTGCCCGCGCCCACATCCTCGATGTAGTAGAAACCGTTGCGGAGAAGGTCGGGGTCGGTGCTGTAGGCGTTGAAGAGCGACGCGAATGTGTCGGTGGTGTACGTCTTGCCGCCGACGTCCACGGTGGCCCCGTTGATGGGCTGACCGCTCTCGACGTCGCGGACGATGCCCGTCACGATGCGGCTCGCAGGCCGTTCCGCGCCTCGGTAGTCGAGGATGGCGTAGAAGAGCGCGCGGGCTTCGAGCCGCTTCCAGTCCGCGTTCATGTTGCGCTGGTTCTGCTCGGGATTGGTGTGGAAGCCGGCCTCCGACAGCGTGGACGCCATGTCCGACTCGCGGTTGACGTGCAGGTAGGGATAGAGGTTGGCGTGCTCGAAGGGGAAGCCCTGGTAGAACGTCCGGTCGGCGTAGACGCCGCGCCGCGTGGTGCGCATGGCGGCGGTGAGGTACACGTCCATGAACTCCGCCATCCTTTTGCCCCCGTGGGGCGTCTTCTCGACCGTCTGCCCGTTCTCGCGCCAGCCGCCGTACATGATGAGCGTGCTGTTGGCCGTCGTCGAGCCCGCGTCGCTGTGAATCGAGTGGTAGTAGGCGGCTCCGACCTGGTTGGCGTAGGTCGTACGCTGCGTGAGCGAGACCTCCACATCGCCCCGCGTGCGGGTCATATAGACCGTGTCGATGTCGGTCGTTTCGAGAAGCAGCCGGCGCAGTTCCAGCCCTTCGGCCAGCGTTTTCTCGGCCTCCGAATACCCGAACGCGCCGACGTTCTGCTGGAAGCTGTGGCCGGGGTCGATGACGATGTTCCACCCAGCCAGCCCCGTGATGGGTTGCGCGGCGACGGGCAGGGCGACGAGGAGCGTGAGCAGGACGAGCGGGAAGCGCATAGGACGAAGAAGTCGAGAGAGAAGCTGAGTGCGTGGGCGTCGGAATCCCGCCCATCGGAAAAGGCCGCGTGGTAGGCGGGAGCCCCGCCGCAGCGGGCCACCTGGAGCAGATGCCCCACGTGTCGCCGATTCGCGCGGATCAGTACTGGACAGGGAGCAGGTAGACGCGGCCTTCGCCGAGGTCGTCGTAGGCGATGGCGGTACCGTCGGGCGTCCACTGGGGGAAGAGTTCGAGGCGGTCGGGCGTGGTGGTGAGGCGCACTTCCGTCCCCCCACTGGCCGGAACGGCGAAGAGGTCGGCCTCGAGCAGTTGGTGCCCGTCGTCGCGGGTGCGCATGAACGCGACCCACTGGCCATCGGGCGACCACGTCGGGTGCTCGCCCGGCCCGAGCGCGCGGAGCGCGGAGCCATCGGCAGCGGCCACGAAGATCCCGCTCCCCATCACCTCGAAGGCGTAGAAGCGCCCGTCAGGCGAGGCGGCGACGTTGAGGATCGCAGCCCCTTCGACGGGCTGCCGCACGACGGCACCTGTTTCGAGCGACACGAGCGCATCGCCCGAAGCGACGAGCACGGGCGCGGTGTTCTTGCCGAGCACGGGCGCGCGCCCGGTCTGGTAGGATTCGACGCCACGCGCCGTGGCGAGGCCGACGGTCGCGCCGCCCTCCTGCCACGCGGGCAGCGCGGGCATCCGCGTCTGGTAGTCGGAAAGCTGCGCACGCGACCGCGCTGCCACGTCGAAGACCGCGACGGCATTCTCGCGGTTGCCGTCTACGTAGCGCGCCACGCGGGCCACGAGCGCCGCGCCGTCGGGCGACCACGCCGCGCCGAAGCCCGCCGCCGACTCGTCACTGAGCCGGGTCGTCGTGCCCGTGCGGAGGTCGCGCACCCACAGGCCGTCGTAACCCGGACTCGTCAGCGCCACGAGGCGCCCGTCAGGCGAAAAGCGGGGGTGCGCGAGGCCGTCGGCCGTATCGGTCAGCGGAACGGGCGCGCCTACCTCGATCTGCGCGTGGAGTGGGGCGACGAAAACGGCGGCGAGCGCCAGCAGGACGAGACGATGCATGGGCAGATAGACTGAAGGTTGAAGCCTCCAATATAGCCCCCTGCTCCCCTGCTCGCCTCTCCGCAGCGCGAGCAAAAATCGCGGGCTGCTGCTCTGGCCACCCCTGCTCTTTACCTTTGCTCCCCACACCGAACCCTCTTCGTTCCATGCGCGCGCTCTGCCTCGTCGTCCTCGCTCTACTTCCCGCCACCCTCAATGCGCAGGCACTGCAACCCGGCGACATTGCCCTCGTGGGGCTGTTTGCTGACGATCCCGATGGCTTCGCCTTTGTTACCCTGACCGACCTCGCGGCGGGCACGCAGCTTCTCTTCACCGACAACGGCTGGACATCCACGGGCGACTTCCGCGCCAACGAGCAACTCGCCACGTGGACGGCCAGCACGGCGGTCGCGGCGGGATCGGTGGTCACGCTCACGTGCGAGAGTAGCGCCATGGCGGCCTCGACGGGCAGCGTGGACGGCGCGCTCTGCGGGCTTTCGGTGAGCGGCGATCAGGTGCTGGCCTATCAGATGGACGGATCAACACCCCGCTTCGTCTACGCCGTCAACAGCGAAGGAGCCGCGTGGCAGAGCGATGCCACCAACTCCAACACGTCGGCGCTGCCTGCCGGGCTGACGGACGGCGAGACGGCGGTGGCGCTCGTCGAGTTCGACAACCAGGTGTACACGGGCATCGTCGCGGGCAGCCGCGCCGAGCTCCTCGCGGCCATCGGCACGCCCACCAACTGGACTGGCGTAAACGACCCCGCCGACGCGCCGGCGCTGCCCGCTGGATTCACCGTCAGCGGCGGCAGCACGACGCCCACCGTCACGTTTTTCACCACCGACACGTCCATTTCAGAGGCCGCCGGCACGCCGCTCGCGGTCCGTGTCGTCGTCACGCCCGCGCCCGCGGCAGAAGAGACCGTCACGGTTTCGCTCGTCGGCGGCACGGCCACGTTCAGCAGCGACTTCCTGCTCACGGACACGCTCCTCACCTTCGGCCCCGACAAAACCGCCGACACCGCGTACGTGCAGGTGCTCGACGACGATCTCTTCGAGGGCGACGAAACGCTGACGCTCGCGCTCCGAAACGCCTCGGCCGGGCTCGACGTGCGGGTGCCGCTGCAAATCGTCCTCACCATCGACAGACGACGACGCGCCGGTTTCGTCGTTCGTCCCCCTCGCTACCGCCCGCGCCGAGGGCAAGGGCGCGACCGTCACCGTGCGCGGCGTCGTCACGCGGGCGAAGGGCGACTTCGTCCGCATCCAGGACGCCACCGCCGCGCTCACGCTTCGCCAGGTCGCGGGCACGCTGAAGGACGACGTGTCGAGCGGTGTGCTGACGCCCGGCGACACCGTCCAGGTCACAGGCGTGCTGTCGGAGTTCAACGGGCTGTTGCAGATCAACGACGCCGACCTCACCGCCTACACGCGCATCGCGGCAGGAAGCACGCTGCCCGCGCCGCAGACGCTCACGCTCGCCCAACTCCTCGCCGACGGCGAGGTCTACGAGAGTGAAGTCGTCCGCATCGAAAACCTGACGACGACATCCACCGGCATCTTCGCCGAGCGGCAGTCCTACGACGTCACCGACGGCACCGCGACCGTCGTACTCCGCACCCCTAACGCCGCCGACACCGACCTCGACGGCGAAGCCATCCCCCTCGGCGCGTTCGCCTACGAGGGCGTCGTCAGCCAGTTCAGCACGACGGGCGCGGGCGGCTACCAGCTCGTCCCCGTCGAACGCACCGACGTGCAGGGCACGGCCACCAGCGCTCCCACCCGCATCGCCTTCGCCGCGAGCGCCGCCACGACCTCAGAAGAAGCCCTCACGTTCTCGTTCGACGTGACGCTCGCCAACCCGAGCGCTACCGAAACCGCATCGGTGGACGTGGCGCTGACGGGCGGCACGGCCACGAACGGCGACGACATCACCCTTTTCGAGACAACCACGCTCACCTTCCCCGCCGCCTCCACCGCTCGCCAGACCGTCACGCTCACGCTCGTAGACGACGGCCTCGACGAGGGTGAGGAAACACTCGTTTTCACGCTCGCCAACCCGAGTGGCGGGCAGGATGCCGCGCTCGGCGCACCTTCGACGTTCACGCTGACGCTGCGCGACGAAGGCGTGGCCTACGTGACACTCTTTCCCGGTACCTGGGGCCCGGCCTTGCTCGACAGCCTCCGCCGCGTCTACACGCCCACTACGCTCGGCTACACCGAAGCCCGCCGCCGACTCTACGGCACCGTCTGGAACGACGGCGGCGTAGTCGAGGCCATCTACACCGGCGCACGCGTGGCCGTGCCCGAGGGCGCGAGCGACCCCACCGGCACGGCCTTCGACCGGGGGATGAACACCGAGCATGCCTTCCCGCAGTCGAAGGGCGCCGAGGACGAGCCGCGCCGTTCCGACCTGCACAACCTCTTCCCCTCGCTCATCGGCGTCAATGGCGACCGGGGCAGCCTGCCCTTCGGTGAGGTCGATGACACGCAGACGACCGACTGGTACCGCCGCACGACGCGCCAGAGCACGATTCCCACCGACAGCATCGACGCGTGGAGCGAGCGCGGGCAGGGTCGTTTCGAGCCTCGCGAGAGCGTCAAGGGTGAGATGGCGCGCAGCCAGTTCTACTTTTTCGCGCTCTACCAGGCCAGCGCCGACGCGGCGTATTTCAACGGCATGAAGTCCGACCTGTACACGTGGCACCACCTCGACCCCGTGACGGTGACGGAGCGCATCCGCAACGACCGCATCCGGCAGCAACAGGGCAACGACAACCCGTTCGTGCTCGATTCCAGCCTCGTGCGCCGCGCCTTTTTCTATGATGTGAACGTGGCCGCAGAACGAGACGCACGCCCCGCCGCCTTCGCCGTCGAAACCCTCTACCCCAACCCCGCCGCCGACGCCCTGACGGTGCGCCTCGCACTCCCGTCGGCCGCGCTCGTAGACCTGCGCGTGTTCGACGTGCTGGGGCGCGTCGTGCTGGCGGAACCGGCGGTAGCGTTCGGATCGGGCAGCACGACGCACCACCTCGACACGGCGCTGTTGCCTGCAGGCACTTACGTGCTCCAGACGGCGGCGCAGATCGATGGCCACCCGGTGCGCGCCGCGCAGACGTTCAGCGTCGTGCGTTGAGCCGTCGCACCCCGCCCCGATGCGCCAAAAGCGTGCGCCGGATTCGCCGCGACAGAGCGGATCTTTCGCCATCCGCTAACTCAATCTCCACTCATGAAACGTCTGCTACTCTCGCTCTGCCTCGTCGCCGCTACCGGCACCGCATCCGCTCAGGATGCCTTCCTCAATGAATTTCACTACGACAACGATGGAGCCGATGTCGGCGAGTTTATTGAGGTCGCGCTCCTTTCTTCCCTCTCCCCGGCTGATTATGGCATTGTGCTGTACAACGGAAATGGAGGCGCACCTTACAACAGTACGCCACTCAGTGGCTGTCCTGATGGCGAAATCAATAATGGATACACGCTCTATGTGTGCGATATCGCGGGTATCCAGAACGGCTCACCTGATGGTATAGCTCTTGCAAACACCACCACCAATACCCTCATCCAGTTCATCAGTTATGAGGGCAGTTTCACGGCAGTAGGCGGAATCGCCGACGGCGAAGCGTCACTCGACATTGGAGTCTCCGAGCCCGGCAATACTCCTGTCGGCCTTTCACTGTCCTTTGATGGAACACAGTGGGATCAGCCAGCGACCGCCACGCCGGGTATTCGCAACGCCGGTCAGACTCAGCTCCCCGTCGAACTCGTCGCGTTCGAGGCCGTCGCCAGTGGCGACGCGGCGCGGCTGACGTGGGCGACGGCGTCGGAGACGAACAACACGGGCTTCGACGTGCAGCAGCGCAGCGGCACAACCTGGACGACGCTCGGCTTCGTCGCGGGCAAGGGCACGACGCTCGAAGCGCAGCGCTACACGTTCGAGACGAACCGCCTCGCACCGGGTACCTACACCTTCCGCCTCCGCCAGGTGGACTTCGACGGCGCCTTCGACTTCAGCCCCGAGGTGGAACTGACCGTCGGCGTCGACGGGCAGGTGGCGCTGAGTGCCGCGTCGCCCAACCCGTTCACGTCGTCCACGTCGTTCAGCGTGTCGGTGGCGCGCAGCCAGCGGGTGACGGTAGAACTCTACAACCTGCTCGGCCAGCGCGTCGCCACGCTGCTCGATGAGCAGGTCGCCGCCGGTGCGCCGCGCATGCTCACGCTCGACGCCGGAACGCTGCCCGCTGGCCTCTACGTCTACCGCGTGCAGGGCGAGACGTTTGCGGCGAGCCGCCAGGTGACGCTGCTCCGCTGATCGCGGATCGGTGAAAAGCACAAGGCCGCGCAGGGATATGCACCCTGCGCGGCCTCTTTCGTTATGCCAGATCAGGTAGGCTGTTCTGCGAGATTGCCACGCGCCCTCGCAATGATCCGAACCGCCCCCCTCACTGCATCTTCGCGCGCCACTCGGTGAGGGCTTCGCGCAACGTGCCGAGGTCGCCGGGGCGGCTTTCCATCGCCTCGCCGAGCGCAAGGGCGGCTTCGCCCGTGGCGATGGCGCTCTCCAAATCGCCCGCTGCGGCTTGCAGGCGCGCTTTCAAGGCGACGGTCGCGTAGGCGTTGTTGAGCGAGACAGCCTTCTCGGCCCACACGAGCGGCGCCACCGGGTCCATGCCCCGGCCCAGGGCATACGTCGCGTAGCGGAAGGGCACGCGCCAGTCCGTCGCGGTGGGCGATGCGCCTTCAGCGGCAGCGGCGACAAGCGCATCGGTGTCCGTCGAAATCGTGATGCCGGCCTGAATCGTGCCCCACGCCATCATCAACTCGGCCTGCTCGGTTGTCACCTCGTCGAACCAGAACAGCAGGTTCTCCACGTTCGGGCCTTCGGTGGGCGTCGCCGTCACGCGCAGCGCGTCCTCGTTGGCGTCGTAATTGAACGCCCCCCACTGGTTGGCCGTGCGGTTGAACACGAACGTCCACTCGTCTACACCGGGGATGGCGAAAAAAGCGTACGTACCCGCTGCGAGCGACTGATCCTCAACCATCACGTCGGTGCTGAAGGTGATGGTGGTAGCCTCGTTGGCACCGAGCCGCCAGACCTTGCCGTAGGCTTCGAGCGCGCCGCTGCCCTCGGGGCCGAACAGCACGCGACCGCGCACCGCCGGGCGACTGTAACCGAGCGTCACGTCGGTGATGCCGATGGTCTGCGACACGGTCGCGTTGGGGCTGGGCCGTGGCAGCACACCATCGCGCTGCTGCGCGTGGACGAGCGAAACGAGCAGCAGGGTGAGGACGAAGGGAAGGAGTCGTTTCATGTCAACGTTGGATGAAGGGATAGACGGAGCGGCAACGAAGTGGAGACAGAAAGCGTTTCCAGCCGCATCACGTGACCCCGACCCACCAAATCCGCTAGGCCGCCTATTCCTTTTCCGTCATTCCCGCGAAGGCGCGGATGACAGAGGAGACGAACAAGAGAGTCTCATCCGGATTTGACATCACCCATCCTCTCCCTATCCATGCCCAACCTCGTCGCCGCGCCACCGCCTCCCGTCAACGAACCCGTCAAGTCTTACGCGCCGGGCAGTCCGGAGCGCGCCTCGCTGAGGGCCACACTCACGCGGATGCGCGACGAGCACGTCGAGATTCCCGCCGTCATCGGCGGCGAGCGCGTGACGACGGAGCGGACGGTCGAGGTCGTCGCGCCGCACGAGCACGCCCGAAAGCTGGCGACGGCCCACCTCTGCGGCACGCCCGAGGTCGAGCGCGCCATCGCTGCGGCCCGCGACGCCGCCCACGACTGGGCCCGGATGCACTGGCTCGACCGCGCCGCCATCTTCCTCAAAGCCGCCGAGGGCCTCGCCGGGCCGTGGCGTGACACGCTCAACGCCTCGACGATGCTCGGGCAGAGCAAGAATCCGTACCAGGCCGAGATCGACGCCGCCTGCGAACTGATCGACTTTTTCAAGTTCAACGCCCACTTCGCTCAGCAGATCTACGCCGACCAGCCGATCTCGTCGCCCGGCGTGTGGAACAAGGTCGAGTACCGCCCCCTCGAAGGCTTCGTGCTGGCCGTGACGCCGTTCAACTTCTCCTCCATCGCCGTCAACCTGCCCGCCGCGCCCGCGCTGATGGGCTGCACGGTGCTGTGGAAACCGTCGAGCACGGCGCTGCTGTCGGCGCACTACGCGATGGAACTGCTCGAATGGGCGGGGCTGCCGCCGGGCGTCATCAACCTGCTGCCGGGCGACGGAGCCGACGTGGGCACGCCCGCGCTCGCCTCGCGCGACCTCGCTGGCCTCCATTTCACGGGCTCGACGGGCACGTTCCAGCACCTCTGGCGCACCATCGGCCAGAACATCGACGGCTACCGCACCTACCCGCGCATCGTGGGCGAGACGGGCGGCAAGGATTTCATCGTGATGCACCCGTCGGCGGATCCGTTGACGGTAGCGACGGCCATCGTGCGCGGCGCGTTCGAGTACCAGGGCCAGAAGTGCTCGGCGGCCTCGCGCGTCTACATCCCGCGCTCGCGGTGGGAGGCCGTGCGCGGGTTCGTCGAAGAACAACTCGGGCGCGTCACGATGGGGCCGGTCGAGGATTTTTCGCACTTCGTCAACGCCGTCATCGACCAGAAGGCGTTCGACCGCATCAAAGGCTACATCGACTATGCGAGGCAGTCGTCGGAGGCGGAGATCGTGGCAGGCGGGACGTGCAACGACGAAACGGGCTTTTTTATCGAGCCGACGGTCATCCTCACCACCGATCCGCACTTCAAGTCGATGCGCGAGGAAATCTTCGGGCCGGTCGTGACGGTGTTCGTCTACGACGATGCAAAGTGGGACGAAATGCTGGACCTCGTCGATAACACGTCGCCGTACGCGCTGACCGGAGCCGTCTTCGCGCAGGACCGGACGGTGCTGGCGCAAGCGTCTGACCGGCTGATGCACGCGGCAGGCAACTTTTACCTGAACGACAAACCGACGGGCGCAGTCGTGGGGCAGCAACCCTTCGGCGGCGCGCGGGCCTCGGGCACGAACGACAAAGCAGGCTCCTACCTCAACCTCACGCGGTGGGTGTCGCCGCGCTCGATCAAAGAGACCTTCGCGCCGCCAACAGACTTCACCTATCCCTTCCTTGCCCCCGACGAGGGCGCGATCTGATGGACGAGGGCTCCACGACGGCGTTTTTCAGCCGCCACCATCCGGGTGCGGCGGGCGCGTGGACGACGTTCGTGCGTGCCTACGCCCGGCCCCTGCCGCTGGCGCTGCTGCCGCTGATGATCGCCGCGCTGGCGGTGGCACTGCAAGGCGGCAACGTCGAGCCGTTCCTGACGGTGTACTTCCCCATCGGCTTCGCCGGGGCGGCGCTGTGGACGGCGTACGTGCTGGGCCGTCGCGTCGTCGAGGTGCGGCTGGACGCGCGCGGCGCGTGCCTCCGCACGGCGTGGGAAGTCGCCAGCAACGTCGGCTGCCGGTGGCGGCACGTCCACGGGCTGCGCTACGGCGCGCCGTGGATCACGTTCGCGTGGGGCCGCACGGCCATCGAACTCGACGGCACCGAGTGGCCCCGCGAACCCGAACTCCTCGACGCCCTCCGCAACGCTGCCGCGCAGTATTCCGCCATCACCTGATGCCTGAGCGCCCCGTTCCCCGCCAGGGCGACCTGTTCGAGCACACGCCGCCGACTGCCGTGCCCGAAGCGCCTGACTGCCACTGGGATTACTGCCCTAACTGTCACCACCGGCTCCACAACGACCGCTGCAAGTACCGCTGCCCGCGGTGCCACTACTTCATGTCCTGCTCCGACTTCGACTGATCGGGCGCGCCGATCTGTGTGTCGGCGGGATGCGGCGCGGGGGGCGCGGCCTCGACGAGTTTGCCGTCTACCACCTGGCTGGCTGCCTCGGCTTCGGCCACCGGCTCGGGGTACTTGATGCGGCTGTGGTTGATGCTGATGAGCATCTTGAGCAGCGTCTCCCGGATGATGGTGAGGTCGGCGAAGGTGAGGTCGGAGCGGGCGAACTGCTCGTCGTTCACGCGGGCCTTCAGGATGCCATCGACGAGGCGGACGAGGTTCTCGGGCGTCGGGTCGTCGATGGCGCGCGAGGCAGCCTCGGTGGAATCGGCGAGCATGAGAATGGCCGTCTCGCGCGCCTGCGGACGCGGACCGGGGTAGCGGAACGCCGACTCGTCCACCGCCGAGGCGTCGTTGGAGCGGGCATCGACGGCTTTGCGGTAGAAATACTCGATCCGCGTGGTGCCGTGGTGCGTGTGGATAAACTGGACCACCTCCTCCGGTAGCCGGTTGCGGCGCGCGATCTTCAGCCCCTCCGTCACGTGCTCAACGATGTAGGCCGCGCTGAGGGCCGGCGGGATGCGGTCGTGCGGGTTGTCGCCCGTGCGCTGGTTCTCGACGAAATACTCGGGCCGCTTCATCTTGCCAACGTCGTGGTAGAGCGCGCCCACGCGTGTCAGAAGGGCGTTGGCGCCGATGGCGTCGGCGCAGGCCTCGGCGAGGTTGGCCACCTGAAGCACGTGGTTGAAGGTGCCCGGCGCGCGCTTGCTGAGTTCGCGCAGCAGCGGGCGATTGGTGTTGGAGAGTTCGAGCAGTGTCAGATCCGTCGTGACGCCGAAGAGCCGCTCGAAGACCCACAGCAACGGGTAGGCGAAGAGCAGCAGGAAGGCGTTGATGAGCACCATCACGAGATCCCGCGCAAAGCCCTGTGGCGAGATGCCGAGCAGCAGTTGCATCGTCGCCAGCACCACCACGTAGGCGCCGACGAGCATCCCCGCCGCCAGGAAGATCTGTCCCCGGTTCTTGATGTCGCGCATCGAGAAGACGACGATGGTGCAGGCGAAGAGCGTCGCGAAGGTGAAGGCGAGGTCGTCGCCGATGAGGTGGCCGCCGATGAGCGCGAGCGAGAGCGTGCCGAATACGCCCACGCGTGAATCGAACAGCACGGTGAGCAAAACCGACGCGACGGCCACGGGCACGGCGTAGGCGGCGATCTCTTCGAGCCGGACGGCGACGGCGAACAGCCCGATGATGATGCCCAGCACGAGCGTGGTGAGCACGAGCAGCTTGTCGTCGTCGAAGATCTGGCGGCGCAGCAGGTAGAGGTACAGGAAGAACAGGAACAGGATGGCGCACGAGAGCAGCACCTGCCCGGCCACACGCCGCGCCAGCAGCCGCGCGCCGCCGCGCTCGTCGAGTTCGGACATGAGCGACTTGAGCTTGCGCTGCACCTCGTCCGTCACCACGTCGCCCTGCCGCACGATCACCTCGTCCTGCATCACCGCGCCGGTGGCAGGCGAGAGGCGGTTGATCTTGGACTGGATTTCCCGCTCAGTGTCGCCGAGGAGGTAGACGTAGTTGGGCTGCATGATGGCGCGGAAAAACTCCACGCCAACGGCGACCTCCTGGGGCGCGTCGGGCAGGTCACGCGCGAGCGTACCTCGGGAAGCATCGTAAGCGTCGTTGATGCCGAGGAAATCCTCCCGGAAGCGCGGCGTGTCCACGTCAAGCCGCTCGGCCGGGTCGCGGATGATGATGGCGTCCGTGCGGATGCTGTCGATGGGCGTGTCGAGCACGCCGCGCATGTTGGCCGTGGGCGTGGTGATCTGGAGGGCGAAGCGGTAGGCGCGGTCGAGCAAACGCTCGAACAGCGGTGGCCCACGGCGGGCGGGCGTGCCGGGCGGCGCGAGGCCAGGCACGTCGGCGAGGTAGTCGTCGAGCAGCAGTTCCCACTGGCTCGTGCTGAACGAGACGCCCGCCTCGCTGCGGAGGCTCTCGGCGCGGCGGCGGTAGTCGCGTGCCGAAGGCGAGCCGCGCAGCTCGGCCTCGCGGGCGGCGGCGTAGAGTTCGGCGATGCTCTGGAGTTGCGCCGCCACGGTGTCGCGCCGCTCGCGGATGAGGCGCGCCGCGTCGCGCTCCTCGCGGAAGTAGGGCGGCGTCTCGTCGCGGATGCGCTGGCGCTCTTCCTCCATCGTCTCGGCCGTCTTACGAACGGCGAAGTCGAACGGGGCGCGTAGCGTTTCTTCGCGCCACAGGTCGCCCACGTTGACGTTGAAGGTGAAACGCTCGCGCTCGGGAAAGGCCAGGACGGTCAGCGCCACGAGCGCGCCGAAGAGCAGGCCCCGCACGCCCCACCGGCGCCCTGGAGAAGCGGGCTGCGCGGGCTGCTCGCTCAAGGGCAGCGCCTTACGGTGGAGGCCGAAACGTTCGAGAAAGAGGCGCGGCATAGCGTGCGAACTTACGACACGCGGGCCGTTCCCCCGTCATGCCGCAGCGACAGCACGCCGCCCACCGCGAGCGACACCGCCGCGCCGAAGATGGGATAGAGCGGCCACCCGATGCTGCTCCACCCGTCGGGCGGCGCGTTCCACGGGGCGATGAGCGCGACCGTCCACCCGTCGGGCGTGAGCCAGATGCCACGCACGACCCACACGAGGCAGAACAGCGTCACGGCGAAGGCGATGAGTGCGTCACGCTGATCGGCGCGTTTGTTGAGCAGGCCCAGCAGAAAAGCCCCCAGCAGCCCGCCATAAGTGAACGAGGCGATGGCGAGGCCCAGCTCCACCACAGGGTTGTCGGTGTCGGTGAAGAGCATGGCGAAGCCGACGAAGACGAAGCCCCAGAAGCCCGTCATCAGGCGCGAGATGTAGAGGGCTTTGTCGTCGGGGAGCGTGCGTCCGCTGAGGCGTTCGTAGAGGTCGAACAGCGACGACGACGCCAGCGAGTTGAGCGACGACGACAGCGTGGACATCGCCGCGGCGATGATGCCTGCGAGCAGCAAGCCGCTGATGCCCGGCGGCAAGCCCTCGATGATGTAGCGCGGGAAGATCTCATCGCCACGCGTGAGCCCCAGCTCCGCCAGCGACGCGCCGCCGTAGTGCGCCCACAGCAGCAGACCCACGAAAAGGAACAGCGCGAACTGCGCGAACACTGCCACGCCGCTCCACACGAGCGCCTTCTGACTGTCGGCCAGCGTGCGGCACGTCAGCAGACGCTGCACGATGAGTTGATCCGTGCCGTGCGAGGCCATCGAAAAGACCGTACCGCCGACGAGTGCCGTCCAGAAGACGTAGGGCGAGGTGATCCACGTGGCGAAGGAGGTGCCCATCCCGAAGTCGAACACCTGCGTTTTGCCCGCCTCGGCGGCGGCCGTCCACCATCCCGCGGGCACGTCGCCGAGCAGTACGAACACGGCGAAGATGGCTCCGCCGACGTAGATCATCATCTGCACTGCGTCCATCCACACGACGGCCTTGATGCCGCCGACGAGCGTGTAGAGGATCGTGACGATGCCGATGGCGAGGATGATGACGCCGTAGCTCACGTCGAACCCGACGGTGGCGGCGATGACTTTGAGCGGGATCGCCGTCGCAAAGAGGCGGACGCCGTCGGCGAGCAGTCGGGTGAGCATGAACGTCACCGACGCCGTCGCTCGCATCCCGTCGCCGAAGCGGTTGCCGAGCAGTTCGTAGGCCGTCGTCATGTCGCCCGCGTAGTAGCGTGGCAGAAACCACAGGCTCACGAGCACGCGCCCGAGCATGTAGCCGAAGGTGATCTGCAGAAACAGCATCGGCCCGCCGTAGGAGATGGCGGGCACGCCGATGACGGTGAGCGTGCTCGTCTCGGTGGCGACGACGGAGAAGCAGACGGCCCACCAGGGCAGGTCGCGCCCGCCGAGGAAGTAGTCGGAGGCCGACTTCTGCTTGCCGCCCGAGAGCAACCCGAAAAGGGCGACACCTATGACGTAGACGACGAGAACGATGTAGTCGAGGGGGGTGAGCATAAACGGAGATTCAGATGGTGCCGATGCGGGCGAGCAAGGTAGCCTCGTCGATCACGTCGATGCCCAGTTCGTTGGCCTTCGCCAGCTTCGACCCGGCGTTTTCGCCCGCCAGCACCAGGCTCGTTTTCTTCGACACGCTGCCCGCCACGCTCCCCCCTGCCCGCTTGATGAGCGCCGCGGCGTCCGAGCGGCTGAGGGTGGGCAGCGTGCCGGTGATGACGACGGTGAGGCCCGCCAGCGGCCCGTCGGCGGCGCGCGCGATGGCGACGGCCTCCTCCGGCAGCCGCGCCAGGTTGACGCCGTGGGCGCGCAGCCGCTCGACGAGGGCGCGGTTGTCGTCCTCGGCAAACCACGCGACGACGCTCTGTGCGATCACGCTGCCGATGCCGTCGATGGCTTCGAGGGTTTCAGGCGCCGCGGCTCCGAGCGCGTCGAGCGTGTCGAAGTGCGCCACGAGCATCTCGGCGACCGTCGCGCCGACGTGCCGGATGCCGAGGCCGAACAGCAACCGGGCCAGCGGACGGTTTTTGGCGTTCTCGATGCCCGCGACGAGGTTCGCGGCCTTTTTCTCGGCAAAGCCTTCGAGCGCGGCCAGCGGGTCGTGTTTCAGCCCGAAGACATCGTCGAGGGTTTCGAGCAACCCGGCTTCGACGAGTTGGATGGCGAGCCGCGAGCCGAGCCCTTCGATGTCCATCGCGCTGCGCGAGGCGAAGTGCTCGACGTGGCGGATAAACTGGAACGGGCAGTCGGTGGCGACGCAGTAGTAATCGGCCTCGCCTTCTTCGCGCACGAAATCGGCGTGGATAGGGCAATCGAAGTTGTGTACGTCGCGGCAGTTGCGCGGCATGGCCCACGGCGCGGTGCCGCCGGGGCGGGCGTCGAGGACGGGACCGAGCACGGCGGGGATCACGTCGCCCGCGCGCTTGACGACGACGGTGTCGCCGATGCGGATGTCGCGACTCTGGATGTAATCCTCGTTGTGCAGCGTCGCCTGCGACACGGTCACGCCACCGATGGGCACGGGTTCAAGGACGGCCTCAGGCTTGATTGCGCCCGTGCGGCCGACGTTCACGATGATGTCGAGCAGCGTCGTCGTGGCTTCGCGGGCAGGAAATTTGAAGGCGATGGCCCAGCGCGGCGCGTTCGAGACGAAGCCGAGCACGTCCTGCTCATCGAACCGATCCACCTTCAACACGACGCCGTCGATCTCGAAGTCGAGGCTATCGCGGTGCGCCGTCCAGTAGGCGCAGTAGTCGAGCGCGTCCTGGAGCGTCGAGCACTTTTTGATGTGCGGGTTGATGGGAAAGCCGAGACTCCCGAGCCACGAGAGCAATTCCCACTGCCCGCGCGGCGCGTCGGCGGCCTCCATCGGCCCGATGCCGTACGCGAAAAAGGCGAGTGGCCGCGTGGCGGTGATGGCGGGGTCGAGCTGGCGCAGGCTGCCGGCGGCGGCGTTGCGCGGGTTGGCGAAAGCTTTATCGCCTGTAGCTTCCAGACTGGCGTTCATCTGCTCGAAAGCGCCGCGCGGCATGTAGATCTCGCCGCGCACGTCGAGGCTTTCCGGGGCATCGCCCGCGAGGCGCAGCGGGATGGCGCGCACCGTGCGGACATTGTGCGTCACGTCTTCGCCCACCGTCCCGTTGCCGCGCGTGGCCCCGACGGCGAGCCCGCCGCCTTCGTACGTCAGCGAGATGGCGAGGCCGTCGATTTTGAGTTCGGCGGTGAGCGCAGGCGCGTGGCCGTCGAGGCCCTTCACGCAGCGCGCATACCACTTTTCGACGTCTTCCAGGCTGAAAGCGTTGCCGAGCGACAGCATGGGCCGCGCGTGGCGGACTTTGACGAACGACTCCAGCGGCCCGCTCCCCACCCGCTGCGACGGCGAATCGGGCGTGACGAGGTCGGGGTAGGCGCCTTCGAGCGCGATGAGCGCATGGTAGAGCGCGTCGTACTCGCCGTCGGTGATGAGGGGCGCATCGTGGGCGTAGTAGCGCAGCCCGTGCAGGCGCAGCACGTCGGCGAGTTCGGCGTGGCGGATGAGCGCGGCGTCGGGTGGCGGCACCGCGCCCGTTTCCTGCGCCAGCACCCGTTGCAGCGCACGCGTGCGCTCGACGAGCGTGGGCGCGGACGAAAAGAGCGACCCGTGATCCGTCACGTTCAACGTCCCTGGAGGTGGCGGAGCGCGGCGTCGCGGTCGATCACGATGCGTCCCGAAGAATCCACCTGCGTGGAAGAAAACGGCTTGCCTTCGAGCGTCAGCGTGGCGTCGTCGAGTTGTTTCTCGACGGTGATCCGGCGGACGAAACGATAGTCCTGCGACTCACCTTTGTTCATCCAGTAGGGGCGGCGGAGGTCGTCGTCCACCTGGATTTTCATGTCCTGGATGCCGTCGCTGTCGGCGTCGGACTTCGCGGTGACGCGCAGCGTGAGCGTGTCGGGCAGCGTCACGTTGGCCGGCGCGGGTGCCGCCTCTGTCTGCGGCGTGGCGACGGCTGCCGTCGTGGTGGGATCGGGTTCGTCGGTGGGCGCGGCGTCGCGGCCCAGCCACCAGAACAGCCCTGCGCCGACGAGCGCGAGCACGACCACCACCGCCGCGATGCCGCCCCACGGCGTATCGCTGCCTCGCGGCTGCACGCGCGGGTTCCGGCTCGACCCGCTCACGGCATCCCACGATTCACCAACCGGTACGGGCGCGGGCGCGGGTTGCGCGGACGGATCGTCGTATTGATCGTGCTCGGCCTGCGTGGCAGCCGCGTTGTCCCACGTGCGCGGTGCGGCGGAGGGTGGAGGAGGTTCGGGACGTGGGGCTTCGAATGGCTCTTCGGAGGCTTCCTCGGCCGGTGCTCCGACTTCGCCGGGCACGTCGGGCGGGATGGCTTCGGGCTCCGCCTCCAACACCTCGGCATCCGCCAGTTCCTCGGGCTCGCGCAAGAGTTCGCCGTCGTAGCGCCCGTCGAGGGCGTCTTCGAGCCCATCCGTGGCGCGCTCGGCGTCGAGGCCGATAGCGCCGGCGTAGGCGCGCACGAGCGAGCGGAGGTAGACGCGGTTGAAGAGTTTGTTGTCCTGCAACACCGATCCCTCGAACGTCTCCAGCACGTCGATCGGGATGCGCGTCGCCGTCCGAATGTCGTCGAGGGTGACGTTTTGCTGGTGCCGCAGCGCGGTGAGGTCTTCGACGAAGCGCAGGGCTGCGCGGTTCGCGGTGCGCTCGGGCATGGGGACAGGGTGCGGGTGGTGGCTGGGAACGTTACGAAAAAGCCCCCGAAGCCCGCAACGCGCCCCCACGGATCGTTGCGGCCTCTTTCCGACCGGATGCGCTTCAGCGCCGATACCCAGCGGCTTGTTGCGAGTGCCCCATCACCTCGTAGAGCCGGGCCAACTGCGCGCGTACCGTTGCCGGATTGCCCTCGTCGGCCTCGGCGCTCCGCTCATTTTCGAGCACAGGCAGCGCCTCCAGCAGCAGCACCTCCGCTTCGGCGTACTTCTGCCCGTCGATGAGCACGTCGGCCAGGGCGCTCTGCGCTGCGGCCAGCCGCCAGTGGCCTTCGGGGTGCAGCGTATGGCGCGTGGCAACGGCCTCGCGCAGCAGGGCTTCAGCCGTCGTTCGATCGCCGCGCGCACGCGCCACCTGCGCGCGTCCGAGTAGGCTGCGGGCGACGTAGGCGTGGACATCGCCGAAACGGGCTCGGGCATCCTTCTCGGCCCGCTGGTACTGCGCGTCGGCCTCGTCGTAGCGCCCGGCGTCGCGCAGCACCGCGCCCAGCATCTGCCGGGCGTTGATCACCGTCGGGTGGTCGGACTCGAAGAGGGTCTCGAACGTGGCCTCCACGTCCGCGAGCAGCACGACGGCCTCGTCGTAGCGCCGCTGACGCCACAGAATCGTCGCCAGCGTCTGCTTGCTGATGGCCACCTCGCGGTGGTCGTCGGGATAATGCTCCTGCCAGATGCCGAGCGACTGACGCGAGAAGGACTCAGCTTCGCCCGGACGGCCCCAGTCGCGGTAGAGTTGGGCGAGGTCGTTGTACACCGTGGCAGTGTTGGGATGATGCTCACCGAAGTGCTCGCGAGCGAGCCTCAGCGAGCGCTGGAAAACTGTGTCCGCACCTGTGTAGTCGTTCCGAAAGCGGTACAGCAGCCGCCCGAGGGCGGTATTGTCTTCGAGCACGGCCTGGTGGTCGCCGCCGGGATTGCGGAGACCGTGGGCGACCGCCGCCTGGTACAAACGCTCGGCAGCGACGAAATCGCCGCGCATGTGGAGCACCATCGCCAGTTGCTCCTGTGCCTCTCGGATACCGGGGTCGCTGGCGTCGCGCTCGGCGCGCAGGCTCGTCAGCACGGCGCGAAAGCCTGCTTCGGCTTCGTCGTTTCGCCCCTGAAGCCGCTGCACGGTGGCCTGCATCAAACGCGCCGGGGCGAGGTCACTCTCCGCATCGCCGCGTGCCCTCCGGCGTTCGAGTACGAGGGCGAGCAGGCTGTCGGCGCGGTCGTAGGCGCTCAGTTCGTAGTGCAGCAGCCCGAGGAGTTCGAGGCTCTCGGTGATGCCAGGGTGATCGGGCGGCAGCAAGGCGCGTCGCGTCGCCAGCGCTTCCTCCACGAGGGGCAGGGCGGCCGTGTGCAGCCCAAGCGTCGCGTAGACGCGCCCGATGGTGTGCTGCATCTCGGCCTGCACTTCGGGCTGCTCGACGAGGTCGGTGCTCAGCCGCTCCGCGGCGGCGTCGAGCAGGTGACGGGCCGTGACGGTGTCGCCGCGCGCGGCGCTCGGGTCGGACGTCTGGAAGATGCCGACGAGGAAATCGCTGACCTGCCGCGCTTTGGCCGCCTCCACCTGCGCACGGTCGCGCTCGGCGGCGGTGCGGCGCTGCTGGAGGGCCAGCGCGGTGGTGAACGACACGAGCACCAGCACCAGCAGCGCTGCCACTGCGAGCCCCCCCTTGTGCCGCCGCGCAAACTTGGCGGTGCGGTATGCGAGGGTGTCGGGCCGAGCCTCGATGGGAAAGCCCGCCAGGTGCCGTCGGATGTCGTCGGCGAGGGCCTCAGCAGACGGATAGCGGCGCTCGGGCTCGCGGGCGAGGGCTTTCATCACGAGCGTGTCGAGGTCGCCCACGAGCCGCCGGTGCAGCGTGGGCGGCTGCGTCGCGTTGCCGCGCACGGCCTCGCTCGGCAGCGTCGGCACGCGCTCTGCCACGACGCGCGCAGCGGCCTCGGGTCGCAGGCCCGACACGTCGTGGGGTCGCTTGCCGGTGAGGAGTTCGTAGAGCACGACGCCCAGGCTGTACACGTCCGAAACGGTGGTAACAGGCGTACCCTGGAGCTGCTCAGGGCTGGCATAGCGCGGGGTCAGCGCGTGGTGGCCTGTCTGCGTGGCGTCGTCACCGTCGCTTTCGAGCAGGCGGGCAATCCCGAAATCCAGCAGCTTCACCTGCCCATCTTGCGTCACGAGGATGTTGGAGGGCTTCAGGTCGCGGTGGACGATGAGGTTCTGGTGCGCGTACCGGACGGCCTCGCACACATCGAGAAAGAGTAGCAGGCGCGCGTCGACGTCGAGTTCGCGCGCGGCGCAGTACCCGTCGATGGGCACGCCTTCGACCATCTCCATCGCAAAAAACGGCTGCCCCTCCGCCGTCATGCCACCGTCGAGCAAGCGGGCGATGTGGGGGTGTTCGAGCCGCGCCAGAATCTGCCGCTCGCGCAGGAAACGCCGCCGCAGCGCACTCCCACTGATGCCGCGCACCACCTTGAGTGCGACGCGCTGCTCGAAAGCCCCGTCAGCCCGCTCTGCGAGGTAGACGGTGCCCATGCCCCCCTGCCCGATCTCGCGCACGAGTTTGTACGGCCCTACCTGCCCGCCCGCCCCCTCTCCGGGATCGCGCGGCAGCACCTCGGCCAGCGCCGCGCCAAGGCTCTCGGCCATGCGGTCGAACGGCCCCGGCGTTTCATGCGCCCGCACGAGTGAGGCTACCTCGTCGAAGAGCGCCGCATCGCCCCCGCACCGGCGGTCGAGAAATGCGCTGCGCTCCCCCAGAGGCTGCTGCAACACCTCGTCGAAGAGCGCCTGCACGTGCTGCCAATTCATGGGGTTTCGGAGGTTGGAGGTCGAAAGGCAAACGAGGAAGGGCGACATAGACGCATGCCTGCTCCCCACCCCTGTCCCGCCTTGCGGAGCGGGTTGGCACGCTGCGCGGAACGGCTATCTGGAAAAGCCCGGAATACGGCCCGGGTGGATCATTCGGATGTGAGCGCGAGGTTGAGCCAGGCGCGGGCTACGTTCCAGTCGCGCTTGACGGTAGCCGTTGAGGTGCCCAGCACATCGGCGGTTTCTTCGATGGTAAGGCCACCGAAAAAGCGGCATTCGACGACCCGGAACTGCCGCTCGTCGAGCGCTTCGAGATTGCGCAGCGCTTCGTCGAGGTGGAGCACGTCGTCAGCCTGCTGGTCGCTCAGAAACGACTCTTCCAGCTCCTGCGGCGCGACACCGCCGCCACGCTTGAGGGCTTTGCGCCGGACGGCGTGGTCCACCAGCACGCGGCGCATGGCCTGCGCGGCGAGGGCGAAAAACTGCGCCCTGTTCTGCCACTGAATCCGGTCGAGGCGGACGAGCTTGAGATACGCCTCGTGTACGAGGCCCGTTGTGCCCAGCGTGTGCCCCGCCCGCTCGCCGAGCCTGTGGCGGTGCGCGAGGCGGTGCAACTCCTCGTAAACGAGGGGCATCAGCCGGTGGAGGGCGTCGCGATCGCCTTCGCCGTGGGCGACGAGCAGGCGGGTGACGTCGTCAGGGTCGGCAGGCATGGTGGTGAGATGAGCATCGGTACGCATGGGGCAGGGAATCTATTCATCTCACCAGACCCATGACGCCGTGCGGCATCACCTGGAAGATTTTTTCGGCGCTCTGATCCACTCCTGCGCCAGACCCGGCTTCTAAGAGCAGATACCTAATCCATGCCAATCGTCATGAAACATCTCCGCTCGCTGTTGCTCGCCGCCCTCTTTGCCTCGCTTTGCACGGGTTGCTTCCTGATCCCGGGTGAAGAGGAAGAAGATGATGTCTGTGCGAACGTCTACAGTCGCTACGTACGCGATGCATCGCGGCAGGATTGTGCGGCGGCACGCTTAGGCGAGTGGATCGAAGGCTCGGGCTGCTACTGCCACGGCTTAAACGTGGAATGACGCATCCATTGCCACCGCTGGTTTTCGAGCGCTTTCATCGGTTTCTCCGTCGAGCACCGCGCGGCGAGCGCAAGCGCGTGGTAGCAGGAAATCGGATTCGTCGACCTCGGCATGACGCGCATTGCCTTTCCCGCCGAGAATCTGGACGTAGGACGACATCTCTTCCGCCTGCGCCAGTTGGACTTCGACGGTGGTGTTCACGTATCACCTGAAGTCGAAGTCGAAATTAAACTGAACGTCCCCGCACGCGTCTCGCTCGTCTACCCCACCCCGTCAACGAGCGCGGCTCGCCTGTCCGGAGCCGTGCAGGTGCCGCAGGTGGTGATGATCGCCCTGTACGCCGTGCTTGGGAGCGAGGTGGGACGTGTGGTCGTGCGGTAAGCGTAACCGGGCTCGGAACAGCAGAAAAGGCCCTCTGCATTGCTGCAAAGAGCCTTTTTCTGATTCTCGGTCGGGATGACAGGATTTGAACCTGCGACCCCCTGCACCCCATGCAGGTGCGCTACCGGGCTGCGCTACATCCCGAGAGTCGAACGCCAAAGATACGGGTTCAGGGCAGACTCTTCAACACCGATTCGAGGAAGGCCCGCAGCGCCACCAATTGTTCACGCGGCACCGCCACCGCGTCGGCGGCGTCCTGCTCCATGCGCTGCCGCGCCCCCTCGATGGTGTACTTCTCATCGCGCAAGAGCTTCTGGATGCGATCCACGACGGCGATGTCGTCGGCGGTGTAGATGCGGCGGCCCGAGCGGTTTTTGCGCGGCTGGAGCTGGGGGAATTCCGTCTCCCAGTAGCGCAGCACGTGGGCGTCGAGCCCGGTGCGGGTGCTGACCTCGGAGATCGAGTAGTAGAGTTTGGGGATGCGCTCGCTCATGGCACGTGAAATCGTCGCCTAATCTACGAAGCCACTCCGGGCCGGACGCGGGAGCGCAGCATATTGCGCGCTTTCTACGCCTCCTTGCCGCGCGTGAAACGTTTCAAACTCGAAGCCGCCCTCGTGGCGACCGTCCTCGTCTGGGGGGCCAACTTCTCGATTTTCAAGGTCGCCCTGCGCCATCTCCACCCGCACGCGGCCAACGCACTGCGCTTCGTAGTGGCGCTCGTCGTGCTGGGCGCGGCGTACTTCGTGTGGCGGCGCGGCAGCCTGTCAGCGCTGCGGGCGCTCTTCCGGCGCTTCGGGTGGAAGCTGTTCGGGATGAGTCTGCTCGGCTACGGGCTCTACCAGTTTTTCTTCGTCGTCGGGCTCTACAACACGTCGGCGGGAAGCGCGGCGCTCATCATGGCGTCCGCTCCGCTGTGGACGGCGCTGACGGGCGTGCTGCTACGCGTCGAAAGGCTCACGGGCGCGGCGTGGGCGGGCCTGCTCCTCTCGCTCGCGGGCGCGCTCATCGTCATCCTCGGCTCCACGCACGTCGCCGTGCGGGTCGATACGCTCGAGGGCAACCTGTTCATGTTGAGCGCGGCAGTGGCCTGGGCGCTGTACACGACGCTGAGCAAACCCATGCTCCAGCACGTCGAGCCTACGACGCTCGTGTTCGTCGAGATGGCAATGGCGTATCCGTTGCTGCTCGCGCTGGGCCTGCCCTACCTCTTCTCGACGGACTGGGCGGCGGTGACGTGGATGGACGCGGGGGCGCTCGTGTTCTCAGGCGCGCTGTCGGTAGGGCTCACCATCATCGTGTGGAACAGCGCTGTGAAGGCCGTCGGGCCGTCGAGTACGGCGGCGTTCAACAATCTGGTGCCGTTCGTGGCGGTGGTCTTCGGCCTCGTCGTGCTGGGCGAGCCGATCACACGCTGGCAACTCGCGGGCGGTGTCTTGCTGATCTCGGGCCTCGTCTGGATGCGGCGCGCCCGGCGGCGGGCTTTGACGGGGTAGAATGGCGGGGTTCGAGGTACCAAGGGTGAGTCTCGGCGTGCGAAGGCAATCCGTGTCCGCACCTCGCCCTTCACCCCTCCTCCGTCTTCTCTCTTTGTCCATGCGACGGTGAACCCGCGTCCACGCATCGGGCGTTAGAGGAGCATTCCCCGACCCCAACCACTCATTCCAGACTCTCACCCCTTATGGCCATCAAACTCGGCATCAACGGCTTCGGGCGCATCGGGCGGCTCGTGTTTCGCGCCATCCTCGAACGCCAGTCGGACGATTTCGACATCGTCGGCGTCAACGACCTCACCGACGCGGCGACACTCGCCCACCTGTTCAAGTACGATTCTGTCCACGGCCCCTTCAACGGCAAGGTCAGCGTGGACGGCACGCACCTGGTCGTCAACGGCGACCGCTTCCCGGTCTTCTCGGAGAAAGACCCCGCCAACCTGCCCTGGAGCGACCTCGGCTGCGACATCGTCGTCGAATCGACGGGCATCTTCACGTCGAAGGACAAGGCGATGGCGCACATCAACGCTGGCGCGAAGAAAGTTCTCATCTCGGCCCCCGCGAAGGGCGCGGTGGACGCCACCATCGTGCTCGGCGTCAACGACGACGTGCTGACGGGCGATGAGCAGGTGGTCTCGAACGCCTCGTGTACTACCAACTGCCTCGCGCCGATGGTCAAAGTCCTCGACGATCTGCTGGGCGTCGAGAAGGGCTTTATGACGACCGTTCACGCTTACACCGCCGACCAGCGCCTCCAGGACGCGCCACACCGCGACCTGCGCCGGGCCCGCGCCGCTGCGCTGTCGATCATCCCCACGACCACGGGCGCGGCCAAGGCCGTAGGGCTGGTGCTGCCGCATCTGCAGGGCAAGCTCGACGGCTTCGCGCTCCGCGTGCCCGTGCCAGACGGCTCGCTCACCGACTTCACCGCCATCGTGCGGAAAGAAGCGTCGGTGGACGAGATCAACGCGGCCTTCCGTGAAGCCGCCGACGCGGCCCTCAGCGGCATCCTGCAATTCAGCGACGAGCCGCTCGTCTCCACCGACATCGTCCACAACCCGCACTCGTGCGTGCTCGACAGCGACAGCACGATGGCGGACGGTACCCTTGTCAAAGTCGTCGGCTGGTACGACAACGAGTGGGGCTATGCCAACCGCACGGTAGACGTGGCGAAGCTGATGATGGACAAAGCCAACGGCTGATTTTTAAGCACTCGGCTGAACACGACGCGCGCACGCGCCGGAAAAACCCTCTGCCCGCAAGGCAGAGGGTTTTTCTTGTTCAAACAATTAAGTAACGCCTTCCACCGCCGATTTCCTCGCGGACGGGTGGGCGATGGCCCACCTTTGTTTGCACTTCTTACCTGCTACTTCATGACAGCTCCACCACCGGTTCAGCAGTACAACCTGACCGCCCCCTCCGAAGAAGACGCGCTTCGCTCGCTGGCACGTTTGCTGGGCAGCGACACCGCGACCCGCGTCTGGCACACCGCCTGTGCCGCTGCCGGCATCCGCCGCCCCGGCCCCACTCTCACGCTCGACCAGCTCAGCGCCGCCGCACAGCAGCTCCGGCAGCAGCCCGGGGTGACGAGCGTGGTCGCCAGTTCTCTCGTCGTCCGCCTCAACAGCTACCGATTGCTCTCGCGCAACGCTGCTTAATCCATCAGCACACATACATGACTACGCTTACCTCTCCGTCTCAGAGCGGCGATCCTATCCTCGATTTCGATCGGCTTCAGGAGATCGCCGACCTCGACCTGTTCTCGCCCGACGTGCGCGTCCTGCTCGACGACCTCACGGCTCAGGCCAGCGAGCAACTCGACCTACCGCTCGGCATGACCAACATCGTCCTCGACGAGGCACAGTTTATCGCGTCCTCGCACGGCGTGGGCGGCTGGATGAGCGAGGCGCAGGGTACGCCCGTCGAGTGGGCCTTCTGCCGCTTTGCCGTTCGTGACCGCGACGCCTTTGTCGTCGAAGACGCGCACACGCACGCGCTCGTCAAAGACAACCCACTCGTCCACGTAGATGGGCTGCGGTGCTACGCGGGCATTCCGCTGATCACGTCGCGCGGACACGCCATTGGCTCGTTCTGCGTGGCGGGCACGGAGGCGCGCCATTTCTCCGAGGAAGACATGGCGGTGCTTCGCGGGTTCGCCGCCGAAGCCATGCACCGCATCGAGGCCCGTGTGCCGGGACGCCTGGCGGCATAGATCCCGGAGCTTTCCGCCTCCCTCGACGCCTCCCGCAGAGTTTGATGCGGGAGGCGTTTTCCGTTTTCGCTCAGCGGATGGTGCCAACAGGTAGGACGGGGTGATCTTTCGCGCGCGTTGCGGCCTTCTACCGGATCTGCCGTGCGCCTCTGGCCCGAAGTCCACCGCGCCGCCCCCCGCCCTATCTTGGGCGAAAACACCGTGCTACGATGGAAGCCTCCGTCATCGCCCCCACACTCGAAGCGCACTTCGCGCCTTTCCGCCGCGAGATCATCGGCATCGACCAGCAGGCCGAGACGCCCTACGGCACGCTCCCGCTCGTTTACGCCGACTGGATCGCGTCGGGGCGTCTGTACCGGCCCATCGAGCGGCGGATGCTGGAAGAAGTCGGTCCGTACGTCGCCAACACGCACACCGAGACGACGCTCACGGGCACGCTGATGACGCGGGCGTACCACGAGGCACGCGAGAAGATCAAGCGGCACGTGGGCGCGGGGCCGGGCGACGTGCTCATCATGTGCGGCACGGGCATGACCGGGGCCATCAACAAGTTTCAGCGGCTTCTCGGGCTTCGGATGCCCGAAAAACTCGCGCCGTTCACACGCGTGCCCGACGCCGAGCGGCCTGTCGTCTTCGTGACGCACATGGAGCACCATTCGAACCAGACGTCGTGGCTCGAAACCGTGTGCGACGTCGTCTGCGTCGAGCCGGACGACGAGGGTCTGTGCTGTCCGCAAAACCTGGCCGAGGCGCTGGAGAAATACCGCGACCGCCGGCGCAAAATCGGCGCGTTCACCGCGTGCTCTAACGTCACCGGCATCCGCACGCCCTACCGCGAGCTCGCCCGGCAGATGCACGAAGCGGGCGGGCTGTGCTTCGTCGATTTCGCTGCGTCCGCCCCCTACGACGACATCGACATGCACGGCGGCGAAGCCATCGAAAAGCTCGATGCCATCTACTTCTCGCCGCACAAATTCCTCGGTGGGCCGGGCACGCCGGGCGTGCTCGTCTTCGACGCGTGTTTGTACGACAACCGCGTGCCCGACCACCCCGGCGGCGGCACCGTGAGTTGGACGAACCCGTGGGGCGGCCACACCTACGTCGCCGACATCGAGGCGCGCGAGGACGGTGGCACGCCGGGCTTTTTGCAGACGATGCGGGCGGCGATGGCCATCGGTGTGAAAGAGGCGATGGGCGTCGAGGCCATCCACGCCCGCGAGGCCGAACTGGTCGCGAAAGCGCTGCCTGCGATCCGTGCCCTGCCGGGCGTCCACATCCTCGCCGACCGCCACGACGACCGTCTCGGCATCGTCTCGTTCTACGTCGAGGACATCCACTTCAACCTCGTCGTCCAGCTTCTCAACGACCGCTTCGGCGTGCAGGTGCGCGGCGGATGCTCGTGCGCGGGCACCTACGGCCACTACCTCTTGCACATCGATCCGACGCGCTCGGGGTCCATCACCCGCCTCATCGACGCAGGCGACCTGTCGGTCAAACCCGGCTGGGTGCGCCTCTCGCTCCACCCGACGATGACGGACGATGAACTGGCCTACACGCTCGACGCCATCGCGCAGGTGACGCGCAACGGCCGTGCCTGGCAGGACGCGTACACCTACGACGGCCACACGAACGAGTGGACGCACCGCCACGCCACGCCGCTGCCGGACGTGCAGCGCTGGTTTGCGTGGTGAGGCAAGTCGTTTGTCCCTGGTCGTCGGTCATGTGAGGTTAGAGGTTGGGAATCGCACGTGATCCCGGTCTGTGCTACCCACTTCCGAAATCCGCAATCCCAAACCCGAAACCTCATGACCTTCGACAATGCTCAGGGCGAGGCGCTCGCGGCGCGGCTCGACGTGCCGCCGGACGGGCGGCCCCGCGCGTGCGCCATCTTCGCGCACTGCTTTACGTGCTCGAAAACCCTGAGTGCCGTCAGCCACATCAGCCGGGCGCTGGTAAACGAGGGCATCGCGGTGCTGCGGTTCGACTTCACCGGGCTGGGCGAGAGCGAGGGGGATTTCGCCGACACGACGTTTTCGTCCAACGTCGCCGATCTGCTGGCGGCAGCGGCGTTTCTCGAACGCGAGCATCAGGCTCCAGCGCTCCTCGTCGGGCACTCGCTGGGCGGGGCCGCCGTGCTGTGTGCCGCCGCGCACCTGCCAAGCGTACGGGCCGTCGTCACCATCGGCGCGCCGTTCGACCCCGCGCACATCCGCCACCTTTTTGCCGATGGCATCGACGAGATCGCGGCGCAGGGCGAAGCGACGGTAGACCTGGGAGGCCGCCCGTTCGTCATCAAGCAGGAATTCCTGGACGACCTTTCCGAAGCCGGAAGCCGCGACCACATCGCGCACCTCGGCAAGGCCCTCCTCGTGATGCACGCGCCCGCCGACAAAACGGTGTCCATCGACAACGCCCGGCGCATCTTCGAGGCCGCGCGGCACCCCAAGAGCTTCGTCTCGCTCGACGCCGCCGACCACCTCCTCACCGAACCCGCCGACGCCCGCTACGCCGGGCGCGTCCTGGCGGCGTGGGCGGATGCCTACATCGGCGCGGCAGAGCACCCGTCGAGGGCCGCGCAGCCGCATCCCGACTTCACCGGCGAGCCAGGTTTCGTCGTCACCCGCACCGAACAGGCGGGCTTTCGCACCGACGTCATCGCCAGCGGCCACCGCTTCGCCGCCGACGAACCCACATCCGTGGGCGGCGAAGACACCGGTCCGACGCCTTACGACCTCGTCGTGGCGGGCCTCGGCGCGTGCACCGGCATGACGCTTCAGATGTACGCCCGCCGCAAAAAGTGGCCCCTCGAAAGCGTGACCGTCCGCCTGCGGCACGACAAACTCCACGCCGACGACTGCGAGGACTGCGAGACGCGCGGCCCGAAACTCGACCAGATCACCCGCGACCTCACGCTCACCGGCCCACTCGACGCAGCGCAGCGCGAGCGCCTGCTCGAAATCGCCGACCGCTGCCCCGTCCACCGCACCCTCACGAGCCACATCGACGTCGTCACGCACCTGCGGCCTCCAGACGCCAATGTTTGACGCCGCGTTGCGTCCATTCAAGGAGCGCGCCTTCACGCCCCTCGTGCGCGCCGCAAAAGGCATCCCGGCGTCAACCCTGAGCCTCATCGGCTTTGTGTTCGGAGTCGCCGCCGTCGTGCTCGTCGCACGCGGACATCCGTACCTGGCGTGCGGATCATGGATCGTCAACCGCCTTTTCGATGGGCTCGACGGAGCCGTAGCCCGTGCTCGCGGCACGCAGTCGGACCGGGGTGGCTACCTCGACATCGTGCTCGACACGCTCGTATACGCGCTCCTCCCGCTCGGCATCGGGCTGGGAGCCGGGACGCAGGCGGCCCTTTACGCAGCAGGAGCCGTGCTGGCGGCGCTCTACGTCAACGGAACCACGTGGATGTTTCTCGCCGCCATCCTCGAAAAGCGGCAGGCGGGCGCGCAGGCGCGGGGCGAGATGACGACCGTGACGATGCCGCGCGGACTCGTCGAAGGACTGGAAGCCGTCGTGATCTACAGCGTGCTATTGCTGCTGCCCGCTTTCGCCGCGCCGATGCTGTGGGCCTTCGCCACGCTCGTGACGCTCACCGCCGCGCACCGCTTCACGTGGGCCATGAAGATGTTGGGGTAGCCGAGTAATGAAGGGTAGGCCGAGGGTAGAGGCGGCCTGAGCGGAACGGATGGATCAGCGTGCTGCCACGGCAGAAAAGAGCGCGATGGGCTTTTCCGTGCGGAGCCACGTGAGCGCCTGTTTCATCGCCGCCTGCACGTCGGGATGGTCGTTTTGCAGGCCATCGTAGAGGTAGCCGTCGTGGAACGCGCCCAGCGTGCGGACGAGGACTTCGCAGCCCGCATGCCACGCAGCCTCAGGGGTGGGGTCGAGCGGGAACGGCGAAGCAGCGCGGTACCCCGACACGAAACCGGACGCGAACGACCTTACAGCGTCGGACTTTTCGGGGCGTCGCTGCGCCAGCATCCAGAGGTGCGCGGCGAGGTGCGCGGTGTCCTGGAAGGGCTGGCCCACGTGAACCATCTCCCAGTCGATCACGCGCAGTCCGCCCGGAGCGACGAGCACGGAGCGCGGCCACAGATCCCCCATCACCACGCAGCGCCCCGGCCCGAGCAGCGCCTCTCCCAGCGCGACGGCCCGCGCACCGAGGTGCTGCGCGTCCGGCACCCGCGCCGCCGCCAGCACCGAGCCGATGCTTCGGTACTGGATTTCGAGCCGCGTCTGCTGGATCGGCAGGTTGGTGAACGTGCCCCGCAGCGGCTCGGCGTTTTCAGCGTGGAGCCGCCCGATGAACGCGCCGAGGTGCTGCCCCCGTGCGTTGGCCCCCGCCGCGTCGGCGTGCTCCAGCCAGGTGTCGAGCGCGGGCAGACGGCCCACGTCCTCCATCACGAGCGCGGGTTCTTGTTTGTTTTTTGTGTGCAATAACGGGGCGCGCACGTGTTCATCCCCAACCCCATCGAGCGCGCCCCCCGGTGCCAGCGCGCGGAGCGCCGCCGCCTCGAAGAAAAGCCGCGACGGGTCGAGCGCGAGCGCCCCCACCCTCGGCGGCGCGTGCTTGACGATGACCGAGTGCGGCATGCCGTCTACGCGCCAGACCTTGTTGAGGTAGCCGCCCGTCAGCACCTCGGGCGGGCCTGCGGGCTGAAAGCCGGGCAGGTTTCTCAGGAGGAAAGGCCGCACCTCGTCCGTCGTCATGAAAAGCGGAACAGCGTGTTGGCGAACAGAACGGGCCGTGCCTCGCGCAGGAACGCGGCCACCAGATGCGCCATCGCCTCGCGGGAATCGACGAGCGATTGAGCGACGGTCTGCGCGTCCGGCGGCTGAGGCGCATCGGGTGCGGAGTATTTGTGCCCCACCACGACGGCGGCCGTCGAGATGCCGAGTTCATTGGCGAGCACGACCTCCGGCCCCAGCGTCATCGCGTTGACCTGCGCGCCCATCGCGCGCCAGTAAGCGTTCTCCGCCCGCGTCTTCGTGCGCGGCCCGCCCACGTACGCGAAGACCACTTCTGGACCGAGTGGACTGCCGATCTTTTCGGCCATTGCCGCGATCTGCTCGCCGAGTTTCAGGGAAAACAGCCCTTCGTCCAGCACGAGGTGGCCCTGATCGTCGGAGGGGGTCGTGAAGACCGTACATGCCGAGCCATCCGGCAGGCGGTTGTCGGGCATGAGCAGATCCGCCACGGGCAGCGGCGTGTTGAGCGGCAGCGCGGCCTCCATCACCCCGACGGACGACGTGACGAGCAGCGCGCCGACCTTTTTCGCCCGGAGCGCGAGCGCCTGCGCGCGGTAGGGAATCTGGTGCGGCAAGAGGCGGTGCGGCTGCTCGTGGCGGAAGCGCACGTACGCCTCTCGGCTCGTCCCCTCGGCGCGGTGCAGCACCACCGGCCCCGCCGCCGTCTCGACCGTTTCGGGTACGAGCGTCAGGCCGGGCAAGCTGCCCTCGTGAAAGGCGCTGCCCAGAATCACCGCGACGGCGTCACCCATGCTGCCCCTCTCCCACGTCCTGCCAGAACGCCACCTCGTCGCCCACGCCCGTCGCCGGATCGGCCACGAACGCGGCCCGCGAGTCGTACGTCGTCAGCACACCGTCTTTCAGATGCCCGATGCGGTCGCCGACGACGAGGGCTTCCTTGAGGTCGTGCGTGACGAAAAGCGACGTGATGCGGTTGGCGTGGACGATGCGCTGAAACAGCGTCTGCATCTGCGCGCGCGTCTCGACGTCGAGTTTGCCGAAGGGTTCGTCGAGCAGCAGCACCGACGGCTCGACGATGATCGCCCGCCCGAAGGCCACGCGCCCCTGCTGCCCGCCCGAAAGCTGCTCGGGCTTTTTGGCCGCGTGCTCCGCGATGCCCAGTTCGTCGAGCATCTTCCGCACGCGCGATTCGACATCGGCCCGCGCCCCCTTGCGAATGCGAAGCCCGAAGGCGACGTTCTCGAACACGTCGAGGTGCGGAAACAGGAGCGGCTCCTGGTAGAGGTAGACGGCCCCGCGTTTCTGCGGCGGCACGCCGTCGAGGTTTTTTCCGCCCAGCACCACACGCCCCGCATCCGCCGACTCCAGGCCGGCGATGATTTTGAGCAGCGTCGTCTTGCCCCCGCCCGAGCGCCCCAGCACGGCCAGCGTCTCGCCCTCGGCCACGTCCAGCGACACGCCCCGCAAGACGGTTTCGGAGCGGTACGACTTGCGGAGATCGGTGACGGCGAGGTGCACGGGCGCGGGCGAAAAGCCCTCTTTACGCCCCAAGAGGCGCGGCGTTCGTCGATGGGTCACGCTCCGCTTCGGAGCAAGAGCCGTCGGTGCCGGTCTATACCCGGCACCTCGAACGTAGAGGCTCGCCCGTCTCGGTGCCGAGCAAGAACGGGAGGATGCAGATCAGCCAACCGAGTACGACACCTGCACTGGTTTCGCTGACTGCCCGTGCGCTCTTCACTCCTGCCGTGCGGCGTCGGCGGCTTCTTCGGTGTCGTAGGCTTTGCGCGTCGTCAATTCGAGAACGAGGCGGTCGGCGTCGTAGATGTCGTCGAGGGCTTCGAGGATGCCGCGCACGTCCACCGACACCGTCCGGCCGGTCACGTCGCGGAAGACGTACTCGTTGGGGAGGGCCTCGATGTTGGAGTCGAACGCCAGCCCGACGACTTCGAGGTTCTGGTTGATGACAGGCGAGCCGGAGTTGCCGCCGGTGATGTCGTTGGTGGATACGAAGTTGATGGGCGTGTCGAGTTCGAAGCCATCAGGCGGGTCGAGCCACGTCTCGGGCAGCGCCCAATCGTCTCCGGTGTTGCTGTAGTGGCGGTCGTAGAGGCCGAAGAACGTCGTGTGCGGCGGTGCTTCGGTGCCGTTGTAGGTGTAGCCTTTCACGACGCCGTCGGCGATGCGGAGCGAGAACGAGGCGTCGGGCGGCACGGCGGCGCCGTAGAGGTCGAAGCGCGCCTGCGCCAGCCCGGCCAGCAGGCCCTCCTCGGTGTCCCCGAAGCCGCCCATCGCGCGGGCCGTGGTGAGGTAGAGCGACACCATCGCGTCGGCGAAGTCCACCGTCACATCGCCCGACGACATGAAGCCGTCTTCGAGCATCGCCTTGTAGCGCGTCGAGTCGTTCAGCGCGGTTTGTGCGACGATGCGGGCGGCCACTTCCTCGGGCGTGCTCGAGCCCAGCACACGGCGGACGACGGCGTTGCCCTGCGGCAGGTTGTCGCGCAGCGACGCCAACCGCATGGCGATAAACGCTTCTTCCAGGTCGGCGGGCCAGTAGGGCTGTTCGAGCGCCTGTTTGCGGTAGTCGGCGATGGTTTCCTCGGGAGCCTGGTTGCGGTTGAGCAGCGACAGGAAATAGCCGTACGTCGCCCGCGTCAGGATGGGCGAGTCGAACGGCGGCGAGGCGAAGTAGAGAAACGCCTTGTGCTGATCCGCGAGGGCACGCTTGGATTTCTGCACACCGGCCACGTCGCGCAGGATGGTGCCCGTGGACGCCTGCAAGTCGGCGTCGGCGGCGATGTCGGCCACGAGCATAGCCTCGGCGGCCCGCTTGCGCGCCATCAGGTACGGATCGCGCAGCCCTTCAAGCTGGCCCGTGATGGATTTCTGCGAGTTCGACAGCGAGAAGTAGCTGTTGCGGAGATCGTGCGCTTCGGCGGCCTCGGGGTTCCGGGCGATGTAGGGGCGCAGCACGTCCATGCGCGCCTCGATGGCGGCGAGTTGCGCGGGCAACTCCACGTCGCGCTCGTATTCGAGCATCGACACGGTCGCCAGGCGCGAGGTCGAGCCGGGGTTGCCGACGACGAACACAGGCTCGCCCGGCTGCGCGCCTGTCGTGCTCCACGCGAAGTAGTTGGGCGACTTGAAGGGCTTGTCGCCTTCGTAGACGCGGAAGAACGACACGTCGAGGGCGTAGCGCGGATACGTGAAGTTGTCCGGGTCACCGCCGAAAAAGCCCAGTTGCAACTCGGGAGCCATCACGAGGCGCACGTCTTTGTAGCGGCGGAAGGTGTACGCCGAGTAGCGGGCGCCGTCGTAGAGGGCGATCACCTGGACTTCGTGGTCGGGGTTGAGGCGCTTGGCGTCGGCGTCGAGGGTTTTCTGGAGTTCCTCAGCCGCCGTGCCGCGTGCCGCGGCCTGCTCGGCGCGTCCCTTTATGCCGCGTTGCGCTTCGTAAATACGCGACGTCACGTCGCGGATATCGACGAGTTGATCGACGTAGAGGTCTTCGACCTTGCGCTCGTCGGCCATCGAGCGGGCGTAGAAGCCCTTGTCGAGCAGTTCTTCGCCTTCCTTGGACACGTCGGTGATGCTCTCGCGGCCGCAGTGGTGGTTGGTCATCACGAGGCCGTCGGGCGAGACGAACGAAGCGGAGCAGTACGTCTTGAAGCGCAGCGCGCCTAGCCGCGCCTTGCGGAACCACGACGTGTCGGGCGCGAAGCCATAGGCCTCCTGGAAGTAGCCGAGTGGCGGGTTGTCGAACGTCCACATCTTGCCCGCGTCGAAACGCCCGGCGCGCACGGTGTCGTACCTCGCGTCCATCGTCGTGGAGGGCGGCGTGACGGGTTCGACGGGCAACACGGCGGGCAGCGGCGCACGCGGCGGCGGTGGCGTGGTGTCGGCAGCGGCCACAGGGCGGTCGGTGACGACGGCTGTCTGGCGGGGAGCAGCGCAGCCGGTGGCGAGCAGCAGCGCGACGAGGAGCAGGGGGAATCGGGACATGAAGAACGAAAAGAGGTTGCGGAAAGTGAAGTGCCGGTGCGGGAGACCCGCCCACGCAGACAGTATCTTGCGGCGCACGCGAAAGTGGCGGAATGGTAGACGCGCCAGATTTAGGATCTGGTGGGGTAACACCCGTGGGGGTTCGAGTCCCCCCTTTCGCACCTACAGCCGGGCGTCAGTTGAGCAGGCGCTGGTACGTTTCGGGCTCTCGCTGGTCCATGACGGCCAGCAGCGCGTAGGCCTCGCCTGCCTGGTCGGAACGCTCGAGCATCCCGACGATCTGCACGCGCTTGGCGTCGAAGAACACGTCGAGCAGGTACTGCTTCGAGACCTCGTCGTAGAGCGCGCTCAGGCCCTTGACGGCGTTGAAGACGTGGCCGCGTGCCGCCTCGGGGTTGGTGGTGAACAGGTCCATGCCGCGCCGGTGGACGTCGTAGATCGCCTGCCGCAAGGGGCGGTAGCGCGGATCGACGAGCTGGCCGATGAGCTGCCCTTTGGTGCGCTCGTTGCCGAAGGCCGTCCACCCGGCGGAGTTGGCGCTCGACTGCCCCCGCGTGGCGATCTCGCGGGCCTGGTCGAAAAAGCGCGTCCCGCCAAAGGGCGCGAACGAGTCGTAGTCGAAGCCGAGGATGAGGAGCGCGTAGAAGTCGAGAAACGACGTGAGCGGGTCGAAGCGCGACAGGTCGCGCAGCAGCGCCGCGCCCTGAACGTACTCGAAATCCCACGTCTCGTCGGCGAGCGTGAAGAGCGGATACGTCTGCGTGGTGCCGTAAACGGGCCGCTGCGTGATCACCGTCACGGTGGCGCGGAAGCGCGTCTGGCTGGGGCTGTCCGTAAACAGGATGTTGACGTTGCACGCGATGCGCTCGTACGGCTCGAAGCGGTCTTCCGTCCACGTCTGGTCGTTGAAGTAGCGCTGGACCTGCGTGCCGAAGTCGTCGAGGAAGGCGAGGTCGGTGCGCTTGAGCTGCTTGTAATCGACTGACACATCGCAGTCGAGTTCTTGTGCGGCGAGGGGCAGCGCGCACGCGAGGCAGAGGAAGAGAGGTAAAAGTCGTCGCACGTACAGCGTGAGGTCGAAGAAGAAAGAAACTACGCGCATTCCTCGGGGCGGGTTCTGGCACGGATCCGCCGGGGCAGAGGGGTACAACGCGCCAAAACGATGGTTATTGATCGCACGCAGGGCCTAAATTGCAGCCCTCCTCCCAGCCGTACACCATGCGCCTCGCCCTGTACCTGCTGCTCTCGTGTGTCCTCGCCGCCGCAGCCTACGGACAGGCGGACGAGCGCGTGGGCGTGCAGACGGTGTCGGTGGGCGGCGGCGCGGCACTGGCACTCGGCGGCGCGGGTGTGGGCTCGCCCGAGGCGTGGGCAAACCTCAACCCGGCGGCGCTGGCCACCGCGCGGGGCCGCGCCCGCCTCTACGCCGATCAGGGCTTTGGGCTGGCAGAGCTGCGGACGGGGGCGCTCGACCTCTCCTACCCATTCGCCTTCGCCACGCTCGGCGTCGGCGCTCAGACGCTCGGCTTCGACGATTTCCGGGTGAGCAACCTGTCGGTGACGGCGGCACGGGCGTTCCGGCTGGGCACCCGGCGGACGTTCGACGCGGGCGTGTCGGTCGTCGTGCATCACGCGCAGGTTGAGGGCTATGGCAGCGGCGTCGCCGTCGCGTTCGACGCCGGGCTGCGCGTCGAACTCCTACCTGAACTCGACGCCGGTTTCAGCGGGCGCAACCTCACCGGCGCGCAGATCGCGGGCAAGGAGCCCGTCCCGCAGGTGCTGACGGTGGGGCTGGCGTACGCACCTTCCGACCGCTTCCGCGTGCTGCTGGATGCCGTCGAAGACACGCGCTTTCCCACTTCCGTGCGGGGAGGCGTCGAGGTGTGGGTCGTGGACGCGCTGGCGCTCAGGACGGGCGTGGGCACCGAGCCGACCCTCTTCAGCGCGGGCGCGGGCCTGCGGCTGGGGACGCTGCGCGCCGATCTCGCAGCCACACGCCACGACGTACTGGGATGGACGCCCGCCGTCGAACTGGGGGTGGCGTGGTGAGCGGTTTTTCGCATTGGGGGTCGATGGCGATGGTGACGCTACTCGTCTTCGCGCTCCCCGTCGCGGCGCAGACCGTGCCGGACACGCTGGCCGCCGAACCCGTAGAAGCGGACCTGCTCGAAGGCCTCGCCGAGACCGGCGACCCGGAAGAACTGGCGGACTTCCTCGACGATCTCCGGGCGCGCGGGCTCGACCTCAACATGGCGTCGGCCTCGGACCTGGCGCAGATTCCCGGCGTGACGGCGCTGCTGGCGCGGCGCATCGTGACCTATCGAGATTCTATCGGCGCGTTCACGTCGCTGCCCGAGGTACGGCAGGTGCCGGGCGTGACGGCGGAGGTGTACGAAAGCGTCCGCCCGTTCCTGCGCCTCGGCGATCTCCTCGAAACGAGGGTACGCCGGGCAAGCCGTTTTCCCGCCCTCCCCTCCCGCCGCGACTGGCGCGAGATCGACGGGCAGTTCATCCAGCGATACGCGCGCCGCCTAGAAACTGCGCGCGGCTACCGCGACGGGCGGTACGCGGGCTCGGCGGATCGCGTTTACACGCGCCTGCGCCTCGAAGCCGCCCGCCGCCTCACGGCCAACGTCACGCTCGAAAAAGACCCCGGCGAGGCCTTCGGGTGGACGCCCGAGACCAACACGTACGGCTACGACTACGTCTCGGCCTCCATCGGAATCGAAGACATCGGACGCGTAAAGGCCGCTGTCGCGGGCGATTACACGCTGTCGTTCGGGCAGGGGTTGGTGTTGTGGCGATCAGCCGCGCTGGGCAAGAGCCGCGAGGCCACGCGTGGCCTCAACCGCTTCGGCACGGGCCTCAAGCTCTACGGCTCCACCGACGAGAACACCTTTTTCCGGGGGGCCGCGACGACGCTGTTACTCACACCTGACATTGCTATAACGGCTTTTTACTCCCGCCGCACCCTCGACGCCATGATCCTCGACCCGGACAGCGGCGGTGTCGGCTCGCTGGGCACGTCGGGTTTGCACCGGTTGCCGAACGAGCAATCCCGCAAGGATGCACTCGGGCAGCAGGCGACGGGCGGCGCGGCAGAGTGGATCCGCGGGCGCGGGCGCCTGGGCGCGGCGTTCGTCGCCACGCGCTTCGACGAGCCGCTCGTGCCCCGCCCAGCCCCGGATGCGCTGTTCGACCTGCGCGGGCGGACGACGCGGGCGGCGAGTGTGTTCGGGCATTTTTTCGTTGGCGACGCGGTGTTTTTCGGTGAGGCGGCCACGGCAGGCGAGGCCTTCGCCTACGTCGGCGGCGTCGAGTATGCCGCCGAGCGGCTCGGCGAGGTGGTGGTGCTGGCCCGCCACTACCCGCGAGATTTCGTGAGCCTGCACGGCTACGCCTTCGGCGAACGCGCCGGGGCCACGCAGAACGAGACGGGCGTGTACGTGGGCCTGCGCCTCCGGCCCCGCCGGACGCTGCTCGTTCAAGCGTACGTCGATCAGTACGTTTTCCCGTGGCTGCGCTTCAACGTCCCACGCCCGACGCGCGGCATGGACGCGCTCGTGACCGTCGCCCACACGCCAAGCCCGTGGCTCCGGCAGGAGGTGACGTTCCGCACCGAGACGAAGGAAGATGCCGCGACCGCCCCCACGCCGATGAGTGGCACCGTAGCCGTCGTGCGGCCCCAGACGCGGCAGTCGCTCCGGTGGCAGGGCGCGTACGTCTTCAGCCGCGCCCTCACGCTCCGCACGCGCCTCGAAGGCGTCCGCTTTCACGCCGAGGGCGAAGACGCCGCAACCGGTTTCCTCCTCTACCAGGACGTGCACCTCTCGCCCATCGAAACGCTCACGCTCGAAGCGCGCCTCGCGCTCTTCGACACCGACGGCTACGACGCCCGTGTGTACGCCTATGAGTACGACGTCCGCTACGGCTTCAGCGTGCCCGCGTTCTTCGGGCGCGGTGCGCGGCAGTACGCGTTGATTCGCTGGGAAGCACTCGACGGGCTCTTTCTCGAAGCGCGCTACGCCCTCACTCGCCGCGAAGACGTCACAACGCTCGGCAGCGGACTCGACGAGACGCCGGGCAACGTCGCCCGCGAAGTCAAGGTGCAGCTCGTCTGGCGGTGGTGACATCGGGCGAGCGACCAGTCGTCCAAGATTTTGGAGAGCCTTGGGGCCTTCTCTCTGGCACGCCTACCGGACTCACAGCATCCGCCCGCAGCCTTCGAAGGCACGCCCGTCGAGGGAGACGGCGACGGTGTAGTCGTACGCCTCGCCGCTCATCGTGTCGGTGCAGGCCTGCGGTTTGAGGACGACGTTGAGTGTGTGCGCTTCGGTGCTGGCTTCGTAGACCGTGGTGTCGCCATGTTTCTGAGGTGCCGGCGCGGGCACGGCCACGCTGCCCTCGCCATAGTCGTAGGTGAAGTCGATGCGCTCGCCCTCGCGGATGTCGAGCAGCCAGCCGGGTTCGTTGCCAAGCGCGCGGAAGGTCACACCGGTGGCGCGTGCGTGCTCCCACGGCCCGGCGCTGGTGTTGACGCGGCAGGTGTAGGTTTCCCCATCCAGTTCCAGCGTGGCCTCGTCGCCCTTGCTCCAGAACACCGTGTCGCCTTCCTCGAACTTCGCCCCGCTGGCGGCGCGCACCTGGCCGAGGACGAGGTACCGGCTGCCGAAGCGCTCGGGCAGCCACAGCGCCATCTCGCCCGGCCCGTTGCGGGTCACGAACGAAAAGGGGCCCTCTGCGCTCGGGCAGTCGAACGCCTGCGTACTGCCCGCGGGCTGCGGACGCATCGGCGCGTTCTCCGCATCGGACTGCGCCACCGTGGGCGACGGGCGGAAAACGAGGCGGCGCGCGTCCATCGTCGTCAGCACGAGCGTGTTGTTCTGCACCTCCATCACGTCCACGCCCTGGAGTGCGTCCAGGAAAGCATCCGCCGCCGAGGGCTGCGGGCAGGCCATGAGCGTCGTCACGCTGCGGCTGAGGAGGAGGTGGTTTCCATCCTTCACCTCGTACTCGCCGCCGATGGAGTTGCACGCGGCCTTGCCGCCGTACCGGCCTTGCTGGTCGAACGAGAGTGTGAACTGCTCGCCCGCTTCGGGCGTGACGACGCTGCCACCGGGCAGGGCGATGTGGAAAAGCTGCCACGGCTGCCGGGTGAGCGCATCGATGGCCCGGCGGTTTTCGGGCGACGGGTTCAGCGTGCTGGTCGTGCCGCCCTGCGGCACCTGCACCACGCGGATCTCGACGCCGTCGGAGGGCGCGTCGCGGGTGAGCACGGGATGCATCGTGTCGCTCGTCCACCGGAGCGTACCGTCGGCGTCGCGGATGGCGGCGCGCACGGCGTAGGTGTGCTGCTGCTGGATGTCGGCGGCATCGTAGCGCAGCGTGAATGGGATGGGCACCTGCCGCCCCGCAGTGGTGATCGTCTGCTCGGCCAGCACCTTCGCGGGCGCATCGGCGAGGCTCACGTCTTTGAGCTGCACCTCGACGACGGCATCGGGCGGCAGTGCGATGCGCGGCAAGTACGTGACGGTGCCCGAGAGCGTGGCGGGGGAAGCGGCTGAGGGCTGCGGGCGCGGTGCCGTGGCGCAGGCGGCGGCAACGAGCGCCAGCAGCGCGGAAAAGAGGAGGTATTTCATGAGATTCTGTATCAGAAAACGGCGACGTCAGAAGCGTTCAGCCCCACGGGCGGCGCATGGTGAGCGGCTGCGTCTCGCGAACGAGGGCGGAGGGCTGTTCCTTGATGAACGACCGCAGGATGAAAGCGAGCACCACGCCCGCCAGGAAGCCGCCGATGTGCGCGCCGTAGGCCACGCCTCCCACCGTCTCCTCTGTCGCCATGATGGCGCCCCAGCCATTGAAAAACTGGAGCGCGATCCACAGCCCGATGGCGACGATGGCGGGCACGCTCACGACCATGTAGACGAGGATCGCCCGGACTTTATTGCGCGGAAACAGCACGAGGTACGCGCCCATCACCCCGGATATCGCCCCCGACGCGCCCAGGTTGGGAATCAGGCTGCCGGGGTCGAGCCAGACCTGCGCGACGGTCGCGGCGAGTCCGCTGGCGAGGTAGAACGCAGCGAACGGCCCGCTCCCGAAGCGGTGCTCGACGTTGTCGCCGAAGATCCACAGGAACAGCATGTTGCCGAAGAGGTGCGCAAAGCCACCGTGCATGAACATCGCCGAGAGCACCGTCAGGTAGATGGGGCTTGGGCCGGGTTCCTGCGGGATGGTGAGGACCTCGCCCCCGGCCTCCACGGTCGTCGGCCCGACGAGGTCCTGGCCCGTCGTGATCTCCTCGGGAATGACGCTCCAGCCGTACATGAACGGCTCGTTGGCGCCCGCGCCCTGGAAGACGAAGAAGACGAGCAGGTTGAGGGCGATAAAGGCGAGGGTGACGTAGCCGGGGCGCGTGAGCGCGCGGTCGTCGTCGGAAATCGGGAGCAGCATGGAGGGGGCGTCGTTGGGCGGAGGCAAAATCCCCTGCCTGGCTCTGCCCTCCAACTTTTTCGCCATGCCCATCCACAACGTTGCGATTCTCGGCCTCGGCCTCATCGGCGGATCGCTGGCGAAGGCGTGGCGGGCGGCGGATCTGGAAATCCACCTGACGGGCTTCGACCGTGCCGACGTGCTCGAAACAGCCCTCGCCGCAGGAGTTATCGACCGAGGCACGGCATCGCTCGAAGACGCCGTCGCGGACGCCGATCTCGTCGTGCTCGCGCTGCCGCTGACGGTGCTACTGGATACCCTCCCACGCCTCGCGCCGCACCTGAAACCGGGTGCGCTGGTGACGGACGTGGGTTCGGTGAAAGGGATCGTCGAGAAGGCCGCGCGGGCGCTGCCGCCGGGCACGTTCGTCGGCGGCCACCCGATGGCGGGGGCGGAAAAAGGTGGCTTCGGAGCATCCGACGCGCTGCTGTTCGAGAACGCCGTCTACGTCCTCTGCCCACCACCGGGGATGACGGACGCCGAGGTCACGCGCGAGTTCTCCGCCCTCCTCGCGCTCATCGAGGCCACCGGCGCGCGCCTGCTGCTGCTCGACGCTGACCGCCACGACCGCATCGCCGCGCACGTCTCGCACGTGCCGCAACTGCTGGCCGTCGCGCTGGCACAGGCGACCGGCGAAGCCGCGGCCACCGACGACGCCCTCCTCACGCTCGCCGCAGGCGGCTTCCGCGACATGACGCGCATCGCCTCGTCGCCGTTTTCGGTCTGGGAAGGCATTCTCGACGGCAACCGCGCCGAGGTCGCGTGCGCGCTCGACCGTCTCCTGAGCCGCCTGCACCGGCTCCGCGACGCGCTCGACGCATCCGCGATGCCTGGCCTCGCCGCCGCGTTCGACGCCGCAGCCCGCACGCGCGCCCACGTGCCCGAGCGCACCAAAGGTTTTCTCCATCCGCTGCACGAACTCCACCTCTACGCCGTCGACGAGCCCGGCTTTCTGTACCGCATCACGAAGACGCTCTACGACGCGGGCCTCAACGTCAAGGACCTCGAACTGCTCAAGATCCGCGAGGGCACAGGCGGGACCTTTCGGCTGGGATTCTCGACCTCCGCCGACGCCCACGCAGCCGTCGAGGCCCTGCGCCGCGCCAACTTCCGCGCCGAACGCCGGGGATGAAAGGGAAATGTGGAACGTGCGATGTCGGATTCTCTTGGGGAGGCCGCGCTTTTAGAAAGACATCCGACCTACCCCAGCACCATCCAGCGGACGTAGAGGTAGGCGAGCGGAGCGGCGACGATGAGGGCGTCGAAGCGGTCGAGCACGCCGCCGTGGCCGGGCAGGATCGTGCCCGAGTCCTTGACGTCCACCGACCGTTTGAGGCGGCTCTCCGCCAGATCGCCCAGCGGGCTCACCACGCCGCCCAGCAGCGCCAGCACGGCGGCATCGCCCCAGCCTACCGACGGCAGCGCGAAGACTTTGAGCAGCGCCATCCCCGCGAACGCGCCCACAAGCCCCCCCAGCGCGCCCTCGATGGTTTTCTTGGGCGACACGCGCGGCGCGAGCGGGTGCTTGCCGAACGTCCGGCCCGTGTAGTACGCCAACGTGTCGCTCGCCCAGACGACCACGAACACCGCCATCGTCAGCCAGAAGCCCTCGGTGCCGGGCAGCGCAGCGGCGTCGAGGCGCAGCGCTGTGAGCGTGGTGAGCAGCAGCGTGGGGTAGACGATGCCGCCGAGCGTGGTGCCGACGCGCGCGGGCAGCCTCTGGGGCTCGCGCAGGAACGGGAGCGCGAGCACGTACGCCACCGCGCCGAAGAGCGCCACGTCGAGCGCGGGCAGCCACAGCGCCCGGACGGCCACGAGCGCCCCCAGCGCCAGCCCGACCCACCGGTGCGGCTGCACGCCGGCGGCCTCCGACAATTTATAGACCTCGTCCTGCGCCAGCAGCGCCAGTACCGCCAGCACGAGGCCCAGCATCCATCCACCCAGCCACACCGCGCCCACGACGAGCGGCAGGCCGACGAGGGCCGTGAGAACGCGAACCGTGCTGTTGCTCAAAACGGGTGGGGACGTACATGAAAAACGGGCAGCGCCGCCGTGTCGCCGCGCTGCCCGAAGGTACGGAGGAAAGTGGATCAGGGAGCCAGGGGCGCGTCGAGGACGTCGTCGTCGCTATCCTCCTCGTCTTCAAGGACGTCGTCATCGCTGTCGTTATCGTCGTCCGGCACCGTCAGGCTGATCTTTTCGATGCCCGAATCGAGGAGGGCTTCGTCGTCGGCGGTGTGGGCGTCGGGGCTGATGGGGTCGGCGCTCATGGCGGCGGAGTCCAGTTCTTCGTCGGTGAACAAGGCGCTCGCCAGCATCTCGCGGGCCTGCGCGGCGTGCGACGGCGGCACGAACACCGCTGTCCGCGCAAGGTCACCGACGTTCAAGTTGAAGGCGTGGTCGCGCTGGGTGTAGACGACGGCAGGAATGTCCGCGTCGTCGAGGCGGTCGCGGACGATGTCGGCCTCGTAGTCGGTGGCGGCGGTGAAGACGGCCTCCCAGCCTTCTACGTTTTCTTTATCAGACATGAGGATCTCGGTCGAGTGAGTGGATCGGGGCAGAATACACGTTCGCCTCGCCCGCAGGCATGGACGCCCACCCCTCCGAGGCGCGATGTAACCAGAAGATCAAAGCAGCGGCGGCGATGGTCGCCCCCAGCGTCAGCACGACGGGAAAGCCGACCGTGGCTTCCGCCACCGCCCCGCCTTCGATCTGCGGCGCGAGGAGCACCATCGTCCCGTTGTGCGCGAAATGCACGGCGATGCCGGTCCACAGGCTGCCGGTGCGCCACACCACGTAGGCCATGTAGATGCCCAGCACACTCAGCGGCAGCAGTTGCGTGGGGACAAGGTGGAACATCCCGAAGACGATCCCCGACACCAGCACCGCCGACACCGGGCGCATCACGCGGTAGAGTTGACCCTGAAAATAGCCGCGAAACAGCAATTCCTCGCAGATCGCCGGCGTGAGGGCCAGCAGCAGCACGTTCGTGAACCAGCCCGTCGGGTTGGCCAGCATGGCGCTCAACAACGCCTCGCGGGCGTCTTCGAGTTGCTGCAAAAACGGCGGCAGCGGCAAGAGACTGTTCCACCCCGCCAGCACCTGCACGAGCGGAATCAGCGCGACGACGCCCAGCGCGGCCACCCCCATCAGCGGCCCACGGTGGCGGCGACGCCAGCCGCAGGAACGCCAGCGGCCGCCGTGTATGGAGGCGCGCCGCCACCAGCGCCACGAGCGCCAGCCCCACCACCTGCCCGGCGGCGTTGGCCACGAGCACGAACACGGGCCGGTCGGCGGCGAGGGCGTTGAAGCCCTCGGCCAGGTCGGGCAGCGCCACGCCGCCGGAGAGCAGCCCGGCCAGCAACACGACGGTGCTCGTGCCCTGAAACACGACGAAACCGAGCGCGACGACGCCCAGCGCCAGCAGCAACGTCGTTACGAGCGACGGCGACGCTGTTTCTGGCGGCGCGATTCGGGGGGGAGGAATGGAGTTCACCATGCGTTTTTCTCGATCACCCGGCGCATCCGGTCGATGACCGTGCGGAGGCGCGTGTAGACCTGTTTGTAGTTGTCGTAGCCCATGACGTCGGCGATCTGCACCGCCGTCAGGTTCTGCTCGAAACGGAGTTGGATGAGCAGTTTGTCTTCGTCCTCCATCTCGTCGAAGGCGGCGGTGAGTTGCTTGCGCTGCGCGCGCTCGGAGGTAACCTCCTCGAAGTCTGCCTCCTCGTCCGCGACGGGGTCGAGCCCGAGGTCGATGAGTTCGTCTACCGACACCGACCGGGCGCGCAGGGCGATGAGGTGGAGGATGCTCCAGCGCTTTTCCACCCCCAGCAGCGTGTCGATCCGGACAATCGCGTCGCGCACGTCGGCGGTGGAATACGTCGTGCCGAGGCGCGCCGACGCGGTTTCGGCGATCACGTCGTGTTCGGCGCGCTGGAGGTAATGGGCGCGGTATACGAGCCGTTCGAAGGGTTCGAGCTTTTCGAGCAGCGACGGCGGTGCCCCACCCACGCGGTTACGGCGGGCTTTGTCGCGGCTGGCGTTCGAGGTGATGACGCTCAGCCACGGCTCGAGGGGGGATCCCTGCTTGAAGCGCCGCAGGGCGGCATAGTCGTTGGCCTGCAAGCGCTCGCACACGCTCGTGAACACGTCCATGACATCGTCCCAGTCCCGAAAAAAACGGCGGATCATGCGCTTGATCATCTCGGCGTAGAGGACGAGAAGATCGTGGTACGCCCGCGCCGGGTCGGTGAGAAATCGGCGTGTGAGGGACCGTTCGGCCTCGCTCGGCTCTCGCGGTTCCAGCAGGCGATGCTCCTCCGGTGGCGTGCGCTTTATCGACACGAGGCACGTATGAGATTAACGGGGAGACGAGGACAGGACGTTGACGGGCCAGCCCTCCCACCGTACTTTTCGGCGACGCGCTTGTAGCTCAGCTGGATAGAGCGTCGGATTCCGGTTCCGAAGGCCAGGGGTTCGAATCCCTTCAAGCGCACAGAGGACGTCCTGTTCACGCGGGGCGTCCTCTTTCTGATTCGTCGGCGGGGGGTGAGGGCTCAAGCCGTTCGTCGGGCGCGTTACATGAACGTATCAACACGGGTTCCGCCGCGCTCACCGCACGCCTTCGAGGGCCGAGCGCACGTACTGCTCGAGCGACAGGTAGCGGTCGAAGTGGCCTTTCTCGGCCAGAGCAGCCTCGAACTGTAGACGTGCCGCGGATTTCTGCCCGCGCGCCGCGTAGATCTGGCCGGTGTAGAAGTGGCTCCACGCCCGGAGGCCGTCGAGTGGGTCAGGGCCGGGGTCGGCGACGACGGACTGGTAGGCGACGACGGCGTCGTTGAGCGCGCCGCGCGTGTGGCGCACCCTGGCGGTGAGGTAGCGCCGCCAGGCCTCTTCGCGGGCGTCGAGCGTGGAAGGCTCCATGCTCTGCAAAAACCGCTCGGCCTCATCCAGCCGCCCGCTCTCGAGCGCGTTGGTGGATTTGAGCAGCGTCTTCTCTGCCGCCGACAGCGGAGCCGCGAGCCGCCGCTGCGCCTCGCGGACGGACAATTCCTCGGTCTCGGACGTGCGCGTGTGGCGTACCCGGCGGTAGAAGGGCAACGCCGCGTCTCGCCGCCCGGTCATCTCCAGCGACAGCGCCGCGCCCAGTTGAGCACCGGCGCGCAGCGACGGCCCCTCGTGGTTGCGGAGGTACTGCTGGTACAGCCGCGCCGCCTCCTCGAAGCGGTTCTGTTTGAAACGGGCGTCGGCAAAGTAGTAGGTAGCATAGACGAGCGGAAGTTGCCCCGCGCTTCGCGCCTCGACGATCGGTGCGTAGACCTCGGCGGCGCGGTCTGCCTGACTGTCGGTGAGGAGCGTGTAGCCGTAGAGGTGCGCCACGAGCGGCGCGCGTGGGTGCTGCGTGTAAAGCGGCTTCATCACCGCGATGGCGTCGGGCGGGTTGGCGCGCACGATCACGTCGCAGATGGCCAGCAGCATCCGGGCTTCCTCGCGCACGTACTGGCCGCCCGCGATGGCCTGGAGCAACTGGCGGCGGCCTTTTTCGACCGAGCCCGAGTAGCCCAGCAGCCGCAGTAACCTGCGGTAGCCCGAGGGCAACGAGCCGATGACGATGTTCATCAGCCCGAGACCTTTTTGCGGCTCGGCCCAGCCGGGGGCACCCTTCGCGGCGGCCTCATAGCCTTTGAGCGCGCTCCGCGCCGCCAGCGCCGCCTTCGTGAACTGCTCGCGCCGCCCCCACACGATGGAGCGCTGGAGGTCGCCCTCGGCTTCGAGCAACCAGCGCCACCGCGACGCAGGCAGCTTCCCAAGCGCGTCTTTGAGCGAATCCGACCGCTCCACGAACTTGTCGAATGCCCGCTCGTCGTCGGTCAGGAAGCCGCGCAGCAGCGACGCCGTGGCGAGGTAGTGGAACGCGGCGGGCGCGCCCTCATCGGTGCGGGCGAGTTGGTTGAGTTTGGCCTCGGCAGCGTCGAGGCGGAGGTAGAGCAGGTCGTCGCGGGCGTCATCGAGGAGCGCACGGCTCCGGGCCGATTCCAGCAACATCGGAGCGCCGTCGGGGAGCGGCTGCGCCACCGTCGAACAGACCAGAAACAGCAGGCATCCCCACACGGCGAGTGTTTTCATCGCACCTCCAGCGGCACAACGGGCCCGGCCATCGCGCGGCGCGCCTGAATTTCTTCGTAGGTGAGCAGCTGACCTTCGCTCTCCGCGACGATGCACGCCACAGTGAGATCACCCGTGACGTTGGTGACGGTGCGGCACATGTCGAGAATGCGATCCACGCCGAGGATGAGCGCGATGCCCGCCGCAGGAATGCCGACGGATTCGAGGATGATGACGAGCATCACGATGCCCGCACTCGGCACCGCCGCCGTGCCGATCGAGGCGAGCACAGCGGTGAGGATGATCGTCAGCTGCGCGCCCAGCCCCAGATCCATCCCGATGACCTGCGCGATGAAGACGGCGGCGACGGCCTGGTAGAGCCCTGTCCCGTCCATGTTGACCGTCGCGCCGAGGGGCAGCACGAACGAGGCCGTCTCCTTGTGGATGCCCAGGTTTTCCTCCGCCACTTCCAGCGTTACCGGCAGCGTGGCCCCGCTCGACGACGTCGAGAACGCCACGAGCTGGGCGGGCGCGATGGCAGGGAAAAAGCGGCGCAGCGCCTTCGGGGTGAAGATCTTCAGCAGCACGGGATACGTCACGCCCGTCTGGATGGCGAGGCCGAGCAGCACCGTCAGGCAGTACATGCCCAGCCCACTCAGAAGCGCGAGGATGTACTGTGGATTATCACCTGCAATGGACGTGATGGTGCTCGCCATGAGCGCGAAGACGCCGACGGGCGCGCTCAGCATGATGAGATCGACGAGCTTGATGATGAGCGAATTCATGCTGTCGAAAAAGTCCAGCATCGGCTTTGCCTTGTCTGCCGGGATAAGCAAAAGCCCGATGCCGATGGCGACGGCGAGGAAGACGACCTGGAGCATCGCCCGGTTGTCGGTGAACGCGCCGAAGACGTTGTCCGGCACGATGTCCACGATGGGCTGGAGCGGGCCGCGCTCGGCGGCTTCGGTGGCCGCCTGCTGGCGTCCGGCGGCATCCTCGGCGTAGGTCGCTTCAAGCTGCGCGCGCATCTCGACGGGTACGAAGCGCCCCGGCTGGATGAGGTTGACGCAAATGAGCCCGATCACGAGCGCCACGACCGTCGTGGCGATGTAGATGAAGATCGTCTTGCCCCCGATGCGGCTCAGCTTGCTCAGATCCGACAGCGACGTGACGCCCGCCACCAGCGAGGCGAGGATGAGCGGGATGGCGATGAGCTTGAGCAGGTTGACGAAGATCGTCCCGAAGGGCGCGACCCAGTCGTCCACGAAGCCGCTCCACCCTACCTGTATGGCCAGCAGACCGAAAAACAGGCCCAGCACGAGGCCAACGATGATCTGCCAGTGAAGCTTGCGGTACCAGGGCATGAGAGAGGCGTCGGAAGGATGAAGTGCGCGTAAAGGTAACGCGTTGCGGAAGAGGTTGGGCGAGGACCAGCCAGTCAATCCGCCAGCACCCGAGGGTCAACGCGCGGCGGAGGCGTTTTCGGGCGAGCCGTCATCCGTTCGCATGGCGTAGAGGTGCCGCGCGCTGCGCCCCTACCGCCAGCCTCGACATTCCCCATTCCGCGTTCCCACTTTCTACTTTCCCAGCCCACCTTCCCCAGAATCTAACAATGCGTGCGGAGGCTCGTTTGTTACTTGCCGGACGCTACTACCCCACTTCTACCTATGGCAACCCAATCCAAAATCACCGTCATCGGAGCCGGTAACGTCGGCGCAACCGTAGCCGACTGCGTGGCACGCAAAGACATGGTCGGCGAAGTCGTCCTCATCGACATCGTCGAAGGCCTGCCGCAGGGCAAGGCGCTCGACATGTACGAGGCTGCGCCTATCCACGGCTACGACACGCGCGTGACGGGCACCAACGACTACGCCGACACGGCCGACTCGCAGATCTGCGTCATCACGGCGGGTCTGGCGCGCAAGCCCGGTATGAGCCGCGACGACCTGCTCGCCAAAAACGCCAGCATCGTCAAGTCCGTCACCGAGCAGTTCGCGGCCCACAGCCCCGACGCCCACATCATCGTCGTCTCCAACCCCCTCGACGTGATGACCTACGTGGCCTACATGACGAGCGGCTTTCCGAGCCAGCGCGTGATGGGCATGGCCGGCGTGCTCGACACGGCCCGCTACCGCGCCTTTATCGCGATGGAGCTGGGCTGTTCGGTCCGCGACATTCAGGCGCTGCTCATGGGCGGCCACGGCGACACGATGGTGCCGCTGCCCCGCTACACCACCATCGGCGGCATTCCCCTGCCCCAGCTCATGGACGGCGGCAAAATCGACGCCATCGTGCAGCGCACCAAAGGCGGCGGCGGCGAGATCGTCAAGCTCATGGGTACCTCGGCGTGGTACGCGCCGGGTGCGGCGGCGGCCGAGATGTGCGAGGCCATCGTCAAGGACAGCGGCCGCGTGCTGCCGTGCGCCGTGTGGATGAAAGGCCAGTACGGACTCGACGACCTCTTTATCGGCGCGCCCGCCCGGCTGGGCCGCAACGGCGTCGAGGAGATCATCGAGGTCGAACTGGATGATGCCGAGCGTGCCCTGCTCGACACGTCGGCCAGCGACGTGCGGAATAACATCGAGATCCTCGAGAAAATCCAGGCGCAGGCGTGAGGCGTCGTTCGTCAGACGTCATCGGTCACGGGAGAGAAGCCTCTTTCCGATGACGAATGACACCTGACGCTTTCCCGAGAGGCCCTTTCCGATGGAGAGGGCCTTTCCTTTTGCACGAATCCGCAGCCTCGTTCCACCGTTTTTCCCTTTTTCCGTTCTACACGCCACCATGCGTCTCTTTGCACTTCTTCCCTTCGCGCTCCTCCTTGCCGCCTGCGACAATGCCGACGACTGCGTGGCCGACACCGGCGAGGTCGCCCTCATCACCGAAAACGTCGGCACCGGCCTGACGGCCTCCACCTACGACGCCGTGACGGTCGCCTTCAAGGGCTTTCTGGACGACCCCTCCAAGACCACCGTCTTCGACGACACCATCACGTACGTACTCGACCGCAGAGAGGTCATCGAGGGGTTCGACACCGGCGTGCTGGGGATGCGCGTGGGGGGAACGCGAAGCGTCCGGGTGCCCCCGGCGCTCGCCTTCGGCTGCCGCGGCACCGAGGATGTCCCGCGGAACAGCGTCGTCCTGTTCGATCTCCGGCTTCTGTCGGTCGATCGTGTGCAGATCGAGGAGATCACGCCCGGCTCCGGGGCCACCGCCGACGCCGACGACGCGGCCGTCGTCACCTACAGCGGGCGGCTCACCGACGGCACGGTGTTCGACTCGGGCACGTTCCAGTTCATCATCGGCTCCACCAGCGTCATCGCGGGCTTCAGCGCGGGCACCAACGGGATGAAGGTCGGCGGCAAGCGGCAGGTCACCATCCCGCCCGTGCTGGGCTACGGAGAGCGAGGCACGACCGGCATTCCGCCCAACAGCACGCTGATTTTCGAGATCACGCTGAACACGCTCACCAAGAATTAGGGTTGGTGGAGATGGCTGGGTTGGCAATCCCCAACCCGACCATCCCGCTACTCTCCTGCCGCGACGGGCTTTTCGAAGATGAGCAGGTGTTGCTGCGGCAGCACCGTCCGGTTTTCGCGGAAGCGCAGTCCCACGGCGTCCATCTCGCGGCGCACCTGCGCCTCGGTCATCGTGTGTAGCTTTTTTATGCCCAGCGTGGCGTCCTCGCCCCGGTACTCGACGAGCACGAGCCGCCCGCCAGGCCGGAGGGCGCGCGCGATCTGCTCGGTCATCTCGCGCGGGTACGAGAACTCGTGGTACGAATCCACGATGAGGGCGACGTCCACGCTGTCGGCAGGCAGATTGGGATCACGCTCGGTACCCGGTACGGACACGACGTTCGGAAGGCCCAGCGAGTCGCGGCGGACCTCGATGATGGCGAGCATCTCGGGCTGGATGTCCACCGACAGCACGCGCCCGCCGGGCACGCGCGGCGCGATGCGGAAGGTAAAGTACCCCGTCCCCGCGCCAATGTCGGCGACGACGCTGTTCGAGTCGAGGTCGAGCGCATCGACGACGCGGTCGGGCAGCTCGGTGTCGCGGCGGCTTTCGCGTTCGAGCCACGCCGCGCCTTCGTGCCCCATCACGCGCGCGATTTCCCGGCCCATGTACACCTTCCCGATGCCGTCGGTGGAGGGCACTTGAAACTGGTACGGCGGCTCGGCAGGCGGGGCCTCGTCGCGGCAGGCGGCGAGCAGTAGCGTGGCGAGAAGGAATCCAGAAAGCGTGTAACAGCGAAATTTCATGGCGGCGGAAGCGTGGAGGGCAAACTTAACTCCCCCATCATGTGACCGCGTGCTCGGACCATTATTATAGGCTGCTGATGTGTGCTCCAGCCTCCCCCCGTTTCATGCTCCGCCTCTGGCTTGCCGTTGCCGTGCTCCTCGCCTGTGCCGCCCCCCGCGCCGGGGCGCAGGTCCCCTTCGAAGAAGCCACGGTGGACGTCGGCAACGTGGGCCTGACGCTTACGAACGCGGGCTTCATCGGGCGCTCGAACGTGCGTAACAACCCCACGGGTGCCCCGTCGTTCGAGTATCCGCTGGATTCGGGCGTCGAGCATCTCTTCGAGGCCGGGTTGTGGGTGGGGGCCATTCGCAGCGACGGCCTCGTGACGGTCCGCAGCGGCGCCATCACGTCGAGCAGCGGCTACCGGGCGGGCGCGCCGGGCTACGAGTTCGCGCAAGTGGCGCCGTTCAGCGAGACGTCGAGTTTGCCCTCGTCGCCGTTTTTCAGCCCGCTGGCCACGTCGCACCAGGATTTCCGGACGGCGTACGTGGACACCGCCCGCCTCGTGCCGGGCACGCTGACGCCCATCTCGGGCTTCGCCGAACGGCTGGGGATTTCCGTCGCGCAGGTGTCGTACGCCTACAACTTCCCCTTCGCCGAGTCCTTCGCCATCGTCACCTTCAACGTCGTCAACGTAAGCGGCGCGGCGTGGGACAGCGTCTACGTCGGGTTGTACCACGACCTCGTCGTCCGCAACGTCAACACGGTGACCGAGACGGGCACCGCGTTTTTCAACAAGGGCGGCCTCGGCTACCTCGACTCGCTCCAGACCACGTACGCCTTCAACGCAGGCGGGCCCGAGCAGACGATCAACACGTACGGCGCGATCTCTTTCCTCGGCGCGTCGTGGCGCAACCCACAGACAGGCCAGACGCGCTTTTTCCATCCCAACGTGGCCGACGAATACGCACAGGACGGTCTGCCGCGTCCGCAGGTGAACCCCCGCTGGTGGCTCTTCGGCGGCGTCACCGACCCCGAACTCGTCCGCCCGCAGGACGATCAGGAGCGGTACCAGCGCATGGGCACGCCCTACCCCGACCGCTCGCGCTTCCCTTCGGATGCCGCCTACCTCGACGCCCGGCGGCAGTACTACGAAACGCTCCGCACGGGCGGGCAGACGGCGCAGGGCAACTGGATTGGAATGACGGCGGCGGGGCCGTTCCGCAGCGTCGCGCCGGGCGACACCCTCGCCGTGACCTTCGCCTTCGTGGGTGCCCGCAAGCCCGAGGCGTTCCAGGGGCCGAGTGGCAAAGGAGTCGATACGCCCGAGAGCCGCGCTGAACTCGTCAGCAACATCGGCTGGGCGCGGCGCACCTTCGGCGGCGAGGACTTCAACTACAACGGGCGGCTCGACGCGGGCGAGGACGCCAACGGCAACGGCGTGCTCGACCGCTTTCTCATCCCCGAGCCGCCCGCCGCGCCGAATGTGCGCGTGGAGTTGGGCGAAGGCCGGGCGACGCTCTACTGGAGCGCGAACGCCGAGGCATCGCTCGACCCCGTCACGGGAGAGCGCGACTTCGAGGGCTACCGGATCTACCGATCCAACCTCGGCGCAGACCGTGCGGGCGACGTGCTCGGCCAGACGACGCTGCTCGCGCAGTACGACACGCCCGGCAACATGACCGGCTTCAACAACGGCTTCGCGCCCATCCGATTGCCCGAACCGCAGACGTTCGAAGGCGACACGACGCGCTATGACTACAAACTCGACGTGACGGGCTTGCTTTCGGGCTGGCAGTACGCCTTTTCCGTGACGGCCTTCGACGAGGGCGATGCCGTGGTGGGGCTGCCGTCGTTCGAGTCGTCGCGCGTGGCGAGTGCCGTGCGCGTGTTTCCCGGGACACCCACTCAGGCCGATGCGGCGAAGGTGGGGGTGTATCCCAATCCCTACCGCGTTAACGCGGCGTGGGACGGCGACTCCAACCAGACGCGCAAGCTGTATTTCTACAACCTTCCGCCCCGCGCCGACGTGCGGATCTATTCGACGGCAGGCGAAATCGTAGACTCGTTCACCCACGACGCCGACACGTACACGGGCGATACGCGCTGGTACGACACGTTCTCGGGCGACGGGCGTGTGGTGGCGGGCGGCGAGCACGCCTGGGATCTGTTGTCTGCCAACAGCCTCAACCTTGCCACGGGCCTCTATCTGTTCTCCGTTCGCGACCTCGACACGGGCAAAACGCAGACGGGCCGCTTCGTCATCATCAAATAAGTCCGATCCATAGGAAGGTGCCGCAGCACCTTCCTACCGCGCATCTCACCTTTTCTTTACCTGTTCATCAACCCAACCCAACGCTATGCTACGTCGCGCTACCATCCTCCTCGCGCTCTTCGCCCTGCCCCTCGCGGCGCGGGCGCAGAACGTGAAAGACGTCACCGTCAAGGAGATCGTCTCCGCCCACCCGGACTCGCTGGCCAAAGCCATCGCCAACCAGAACACGCTGAGCACCACCGAACTGGAACGCCTGCTGCTGTCGCCACTGGCTGACTCGACGGTGCGTTTCACCGCTGTCGTGCTCACCGACGTATACGACTCGGGCAACGCCTCGCCCAACAACGGCATTCCGGGCCGTGTCCACCTCTTCCTGCGCGACACGAGCGCCGTGCAGAACAGCACCGTGATGCCCGGTTACACCGTTCAGGTCGTCGATGGCAACTGGCAGACGACGGGCTGGCAGAACTACGCCCCTGGCAGCATCGTCACCGTTACAGGCAGAGTGACGGTGTTTAACGGCACGCTCCAGATCGCGCCGACGACGGCGACGCTCGTCGAGGACAGCTACGCCACCGCAGGCTTCCCCGACGCCATCATGCAGCCCATCCCCGTTTCCATCACCGACATCATGATGGTCGGGCCGGACGATGCGGCCTCCAACGTGGCCGTGCAGTCGAAGCTCAACCTCACCAACTGGAATCTCTACAACGACGAGTACGTGAAGCTGAGTGGCATCGCCATCGGCAACTCGAGCGAGTGGTCGGCAGGGCGCTTCAACATCGCGTTCGTGGACAACGCCACGTCGCTGGCGATGGAATTCCAGGACATCTCCGTGCGCTACCGCAACGACCGCGTGGGCACGGACTACGTGACGGCCAACTTCAACGTGCGCGACGCGGGCAATCCCTTCGTGCCGCCGGCCATCGGCGCGCGCGTCGACATCGCGGGCTTTTTGCTCTACAACCGCAACGATGCCTTCGGGTATTTCAACCCCAACCCGAACCTGCGCCTCGTGCCGATGACGGACAGCGACCTCGAAGTGCTGCCCGGCGCGCCGCCCAGCATCACGGGCCTGTCGCGCCCGGCGAGCCTCGTCACGGGTGCCGACGACCTCGTCATCACGGTCAACGCCGAGGCGGTCGATCCCAACACGCTCTCGAAAGTCGAACTCTATGTGAGCGTCAACGGCGGCGCGTACAGCGTCTACCCGATGGCCGTCACGACGGGGGCCGAGTACAGCGCCACGGTCCCGGCGTCGATGCTGAGCGACGGTGACTTCGTGCAGTACTATGCCAAAGCGACCGACTCGGGCAATTCCACCGTCGATACGGACACCGAAACCCTCCGTGTGCTCTCGACCATCGACAGCATCGCCGACATCCAGACGACGGCGGACGGCGGGCCGGGTGATGGGGCCCTCGCGGGTTTGACCATCGATGCGGCATCGAACCTGATGGACCTCGTCGTGACGATCCAGACGGACGCCGACTCGTCCAACATCTTCTCGGCGCAGGACGGCACCGATCCGTGGTCGGGCATCTTCCTGCGTTCGAGCACGGAGTTGCGCGCGCTCGACGCGGGCACGCAGATCCGCATCACGGGCGCGAAGATCAGCGAATTCAACGGCCTGACGCAGCTCGAAAACCTGACCTTCGAGACGCTCACCTGCACCGCTGATTGCGGCCCGTACGCGCCCGTGGAGGTCACGACGACGATGCTCGCCGATCCCAAGACCGCCGAGGCGCACGAAGGCATGATGCTGCGCTTCAACAACGTCGAGATCACGAGCACCAACCCCGACGCGCCCAGTGGGCCGTTCGGCGAGTGGGCGTTTCAGACCGTGGGCACGACCGACGCCCTGCGCGCCGACGATGCTTCCAACAACTTCCCGAGCACGTTTGCCGCCTCGCTCACCGTGGGTGCGAAGTACAGCTACATCCAGGGCGTGCTGACGTACAGCTTTGGCAACTACAAGCTGCTGCCGCAATTCATGAGCGACCTCGGCACTGTCGTCGCCGTCGGCCCGAACGAGCTTCCTGAAGGCTTCGCCGTCGGCCAGAGCTTCCCCAACCCGACGGCAGGCGTGACGACGATCCCGTTCTCGCTCGAAACGGCGGGGCACGTGACGCTCGACGTGTACGACACGCTGGGCCGCCGTGTGGCACGCCTGGTGGATGCGCCGCGCGCCGCGGGCGTCCAGAGCGCTGACTTCGACACGGCAGCGCTGAGCGCCGGGCTGTACGTCTACCGCCTCCGCGCGGGCTCGCAGACGGCTTCCGGCACGCTCGTCGTCGCCCGCTGATTGCACCCGAACCTCGGAGGTCTCACACAGGGACCTCCGAGGTTTTTCTTTTCCAGACGTGAACAGATTTCTGCTCTTCCTGCCCGCGTTTTTCGCGCTCGCCGCCTGCGACGCGGGCATCACCGGCTCGCCCGAAGGCAACGTGCCGCCAACGACCGCATTGAGCGTTCGGGATTCGTCGCTCGTGGACAACATCGGCGAATCGGGCCGGTTGGCGAGCAGCGTGTTCGTCTCGTGGACGGGCACCGACCCCGATGGCTTCGTCGTAGCCTTCGACGTGCGCTCGTACCCCGACGGCAACCGCCCCGGCGACGCCGAGGGCTGGGCGCGCACGACGCGCAACGACTCGCTCATCCTGCTGCCCATCGAACGCGGCGAGAAGACGGCCAACGTGACCGTCGAAGTCCGCGCCATCGACAACGAGGGGGCCGCCGATCCCCGGCCCGCGCGCACGGTTTTCCCCGTCCGCAACAGCCCTCCGACGTTCGTTTTTGACCTTTTCGAAGCGCCGCCCGAGACGACCTTCACCGTCGTCACCTTCGGCTTCTCCGCCGACGACCCCGAGGGCCGGAGCAACCTCGCCCGCATCGAGATCGCCCTCAACGACTCGACGAATTTCGTGGCCCTCCCGCCCGAAACCGAGTTTATCACGCTCGTCGCCGACCTGAACCGCGACGACGCGGCGCAGACGACGGCCACCTCGCGTATTTACATCGGGCGCGGCTTCCAGACGACCGGTCTCACAATTGACGGCCTGCGCCTTGACGCCGACAATGTCCTCTACGCCCGCTCGGTCGATCAGACCGACACGACGAGCGCCGTCAGCCGCTACCCCACGCGCAGCGGCGGCGAGAAATGGTTCGTCAAAAAGCCGAAGACGAAGGTGCTCGTCGTCAACGATTACCGCAAGGAGACGCACCCGACGGTGCTGGGCTGGCACCTGGCGCGGCTGCAAGAACACCTCGGCTTCGCGCCCGACGTGTGGAACGTCGAGTTGCCGTACAGCACGGGCTCGTCGGGCATCACGAACCGGTCGCCGCTGCTGGGGCCGGGGCAGGAGCCGTTCCTGCGCGAGACGCTGGCGCTGTTTTCAGATATCTACTGGGTGACGACCGCCTCGACCAACAGCGCGTCGCGCAACAACCTGCCGTTTGCTGCGCCCGCCCTCGACGCCTTCTTCGCAGCGGGTGGCAAGCTCATGGTGCATTCCCCCATCACGCTGCCGCCGTCGGCGGACTTCGAGGACAACCTCGACAACCCGGCGCTTTTCCTCCTGCCCATCACGCGCCTCGTGCCCGTGCCCGATTCCGTCCGCACGCTGCGGTTGAGCCGCGACGCACCCCTCACGCCCGTCGCGCCGCTGCCGGGCACGAGTACGATGTTGCCCGCGCTCCAGACCACCGCGTTCGTGACGACGACCGTTCCTTACGCCGCGGGCGACTCGCGCACCGTCGCCCTGCTCAGAGGCGAATTCGACTACCGCAACTTCGCCTCGGGCGGCAACCGCACCGGCATCTGGCCCGGCCCTTCCGTCGTGGCCTCGATGCGGCTCGACGAAAACGGTCAGCCGCAGGTGGGGTTGATGACACTTCCGCTGGTGGACGAGCAAACGGGCGCTCCGCTCGTCGTCGGCACCGACGGAAGCCCGCAGGCTGCCCGCGACGCCGTGCGCCTGATGCTCGAAAGCCTGCAATTCGGACGCCGATGATGGATTTGTTTTACACGATGATGCACCGCGTGGCGGCGCGTTTCCGAACGCCGCGGCAGTAAAGGCGCAATTAATTGTACCCCTGCGGATGCTGTTTCTGACGTTGGCGCTGGGCCTGACGGCGCTTTCGGCGCACGCACAGGGACGGCTGGTAGGCCGTGTCACCGACGATTTCGGCGAGCCGCTCACGGGCGTTAACGTCGTTATTCAGGGCACGGCAAAAGGCACCGCCACCGACATCGACGGGCGCTACCGCCTCGACGGGCTGCGCGGCGGCGCGTACAACGTGCAGTTCTCCTACATCGGCTTCGAGACGAAGCTGTACACCGACATCCGCATCACGAACAACGAGGCGACGACGCTCGACGTGACGCTGGCCGAAGCGGTGCTCTCGACCAGCGACGAGGTCGTCGTCGTGGGCACGCGCCCGCTCGTGGACGTCGAAGGGGCGCAGAGCCAGGCGGCGATCTCGCGCGAGCAGATCGAAGCCGCGCCCGTCCGCTCGGTGCAGGGCGTCATCGCCAACCAGGCAGGCATCGTCTCCGACCCGACAGGTCTCTACATCCGCGGCGGTCGCGCCAACGAAACCGGCTTCGTCGTCGATGGCGTGTCGGCCAAAGACCCGCTCTCGGGTACGGGCTTCGGGCTCGACCTCGGCTCGAACGCCTTCGCCGAGGTGGAAGTGACGACGGGCGGTGTCGGGGCCGACGTGGGCGACGTGACGAGCGGCGTCGTGAGCGTCCGCACGCAGGATGGCGGAAACACGTTTGCGGGTTCGTTTGCGCACAAACGAGACGACGTGGGCTTCAACCGCGACTGGGACTCCAACTTCCGCGAGGAGGTCTACGAACTGAGCCTCGGCGGCCCCATCGTAAAGGACAGACTGCGGTTCTTCGTCAGTGGTCAGGCACAGCTCGAAGACGGCTTCACGCGCGAAACGTCGAACCCCGACCAGTTGGAATCGAGTCTGGTGAGCGGCACCTTCTGGATGCCGCGCGCGGCAAACCGGTGGAGCGGGCTGGCGAAACTCACCTACGACCTGCGGCCCGGCACGAAACTCCAGGCGAGCTACCAGCGGTCGCTGTCCGTCAACCAGAACACGCGCTCGTTGCAGGTGACCGGCAACGACGCGGTGATCGCGCCGGGCTTCCAGTACGCCTTCGTCCTCCAGCCCGACAACGCCAACACGTTCACGCACGACACCAACCTCGGCTATCTCCGGCTGTCGCAGGTGCTCGGCACGCGTTCGTTCGTCGAGATCCAGGCGAGCCGCCTCTTTACGCGCCTCCGCGCCGACGCCAACGGACGCGACTGGCGACCTGACGTCGTCGATACCGAGCTCGACCCCGAGAGCATCCCGACGTACCCGGGCAGCATCTTCGTCGGCCCCGACGGGCTCCCACCCGACCCTAACGCGCTGTTCATCCTGCCCGGCAACGGCTTCGTCAACAACGGCGGCATCGCCACGCGCTGGCACGACCATTACGCCGAAGAGCTGACACTGAAAGGCACCTACACGCTGTTTTCGCCGGATCGCAGTTTGCGCCTCGACGCCGGTTTCGAGCACAAACGCAACGACTACCAGTGGATCGACGTCGTCCGCCCGTGGGTGGGTGCGCCGATTGTGACGGCGAGTGGCGACACGACGCGCTCGAACCGGCTGGGCTCGTCGAGCGACATCTGGCAGGTGCAGCCGCAGCGCGGCGCGCTCTTCTCGACGGGCCAGATCCGCTACCGCGGGCTCATCGCCAACGTCGGGCTGCGCTTTGAATATTGGGCACCGGGCAAGTACGTCGACGACCTCGTCGAGAACCCCGCCGCGCCCATTCTCGAAACCATCCGCGAGGACTACAAGCGTTCGACCGTCCCCGTCTTCGGGCTGCGCTACAAGTACCGGCTCTTGCCCAAGCTGCGCGTGTCGTTCCCCATCCGCGACAACCAGGTGCTGTTTTTCAACTACGGCCACTCGACGCGCCTGCCGCACCCGACGTTCGTCTACACCGGCCTCGACCCGTTCTACCAGGACCGCTCGTTCTTCGCCGACCTGGGCAACCCCAACCTCGACCCCGAGGTGGACATCTCCTACGAACTGGGCCTCCGCTATCAGATCACGACCAACGACGTGTTGAGCCTGACGGCCTTCTGGCGCGACAAGTTCGACTTCATCACCGTCGAGGATGTGGTGATCAAAGATGCGGGCGGGCGCGAGACGGTGCGCGCCTTCCGCGTCAACGGCGATTTTGCCCGCGTGCGCGGCATCGAAGCGTCGTACCAGAAACGCATCGGGAAGTATTTCCAGGGGCAGCTTTCGGGTTCGTTCTCCAAAGCCACGGGCTTGTCGAGCACCAACAACGACGCGCTGGCAGACTACCTCGCGCGCGGCAACCTCGACAACACCGTCGAGACGCCCCTCGCGTGGGACCGCCCGCTGGATCTGAAAGCCTACGTCATCTTCAGCCGCGACGAGACGACGCCCCTGTGGGGCATTCCCGGCCTGAACCACTACCGGATGTATCTGTCGAGCACGTTCCGCTCGGGGCAGCGCTACACGCCCGTCGAGTACGTGGGGCAGGCGACGAATCCCGTCACAGGCGAGAACGACTGGCGGCCCATTTACCGGACGGTGCAGGACCCGGGCGAGCGCTATGCGAACGTGGGGCAGGCGTGGTGGTGGTTCGACCTGTCGGTCCAGCGCACCTTCCGCGTAGCGCGGCAGAACCTCAACCTGAGCCTGGAGATCACCAACCTCTTTAACCAGAAGAACGCCGTCATCGTCAACCCCGTCACGGGCAAAGCCTACCCCGACGTGAACACGAGCGATACGGATTTCGTCGCCCTGCGCGGCAACCCGGACTACGACGTGCTCGAAGGCGTGCGCGACCCGCGCTACGAAGACCCGCGCACGAGTGGCCTGCCGCCCTTCAACCCCGCCCGTTTCCTCCCGCAGCGCCATGTGCTGCTGGGAGTGTCGTTTCGGTTTTAGTGGTTTGAGAATTGGAGGCTGGAGATGGGTTTTCTCCTCCAACCTCCACTCTCTACCCGCTCTCTTCCACCTCCTACTCATGCTCCGTCTCACGCTGCTGCTTCTACTGCTTGCGGGAGCTTTAACGCCTGCTTCCGCCCAGGTCCTCCCCTCATTCGGGAGCGACCGGGCGGGGACGGTGGGCTTTCAGTTTCTCAAGATTCCGACGGACGCGCGCTCGATCGCGCTCGGCGAGGCTGTCGCCACGCACGCCGACGACGCCAACGCGCTGTTCTGGAACCCGGCGCTGGCGGCGGTGGGCGGCGGCTACCAACTCAGCGCGTCGCGGGCATCGTACTACGACGGCACGCTCTTCACCACTAACCAGGTAGCCGCGACGGCTCCCCTCGGCGCGTTCACCATCGGACTGAGCCTGCAAACGCTCGACTCGGGCGAGATGGACGTTACGACGGAGTTCGACCCGACGGGCACGGGCGAGCAGTTTCGCTTTCTCGACATGGCCGCGGGGCTGACGGTTTCGCAGCGCCTCACCGACCTCTTCGCCTACGGCGTGACCGTCAAGGCCGTCCACGAAAGCGTGGCCGACGTGAGCACGACGACGGCGGCGCTCGACCTCGGCATCCACTACCGCATCGGCACGACGGGCGCGGCGATGGGTGTGGCCATCCGGCACTTTGGTCTGGACGGCACGCCGAGCGGGTCGATCACCCGTACCGACCCCGGCGCACCCGGCGGCACGGTCACCGAGAGCGACTTCGAGACGATCACGCTTCCGACGACGTTTCTACTCGGCCTCTCCTACGAACTGTGGCGCGACCGCCCAGGCCAAGCGCTCACGCTCTCGACCCAGCTTTACCGCCCCAACGACAACGCCGAAAGTTTGGGACTGGGCGCGGAGTACACGTTCAACGACCTGCTCGTGCTGCGCGGCGGCTACCGGCTGGGCGTCGAGGAATACGTGGCGTCTGTAGGCGGCGGGCTGCGCGTGGCGGCGCTCGGCGCGCAGACGCGCATCGACTACGGCTTCACTCGCCTCGAACGACTCGGCAACGTTCACGCCTTCGGCCTCAACCTCTCGTTCTGATGCGCCTGCTTTTCCTCGCGCTGCTTTTGATGATCAGCCTCACCGGCTGCGACATGTTCGGGTCGAAGCAAGACGACACCACCGACGATATTTTCAATCAAGGCAAAATCGACCCCACGGCAGTGGATGAGGTCGGATACGTGCCGGTGCAGCCGTTTTTCGAGCAAGGTTTTGGCGGCACGTTCGACGCGCCGAAGGACGTGTACGTCGGCTTCGACGGCTTCATCTACGTCGTCGATGCGCGCGGCCTCCACCTGCTCGACCGCGCCGGGCGGCCCCAGGCGCTGACGGAAACCGTCGCCGGGCAGCCGCTCCTCGAACCGTCGAGCGTGATTCAGGACCGCCGCTTCCACGTCTACGTCACCGCGCTGCGCGACACGACCGTCGAGGGCACTTCCTATCGCCTGCCCGTCGTCTACCGCCTGTCCGGGCTGGCGACGGCGAACGTGAAAGTGGAAGACATCATCTGGCATCCGTTCGACGACCGGGCGCGGCAGGTCATCCAGCGCAACCCCATCGCCGAGGACGAGCAGGTGCGCTTCACGAGCGTCGCCGTCCTGAACGACAACGGCGTCTACGTGGCCCGCTCCGGCCCCATTGATGCGCCCGTGCGCGCCCCGTACAACGCCATCATGCAGTTCACGGCAGCAGGCGTGAACACGAGCACGCTCTCGCAACTCAGCGCCACGCGCCCCAGCCTCCTCAGCTCGGTCAACCCGACGGCGGTGCTCACGCGCGTGCAGCCGCCCCAGCAGACGAGCTTCCCCGCCAGCCGCGACTTTTTCGTGGCACAGTCGCCTACCCCCGCCGCCGGAGGCACGCCCCTCGACGTGCCCTTCGGCGTGCTCTCGATCCGCACCGTCGAAACGCCGGATGGTCTCGTCTACCAGCCCGACGTGTCGCTCCTCGGCGCAGCGCAGTCCACTCCGTTCGCGCTGTACCGGCAGAACCGCTTCGACACCCCTGCGGGTCTGGCCTACGCCGCCGACGGCACCAACTACCTGTTCGTCATCGACGAGGGCAAGGATTCGCTGATGGTCTTCAACGCCAACGGCATCGAGGGTGTCGCGCCGCCACCGGGTGCCCGCGACCCGCGCCCGGTACCGGTGTCGTTCGGTGGACAGGGCAGCGGGCCGTTGCAGTTTTCCAATCCGCAGGGCGTGGCGTACTTCGGGCGGACGGTCTACGTGGCCGATACGGGCAACAACCGCATCGCCCGCTTCCGCCTCAACACCGACCTGGAATAGCGCCTCGATGAACGTTTCGCGCGCGCTCGGGTGGATGGCCGGATGTTTCGTCTGCTCGCTCGCAGCAGGGTCGCTCTGCGCGCAGACACCTGCCGACACGCTGCGCGGCACGCTGCCCGAGGTGCGCGTCGAGGCCGCCCGTTCCTCCACCGCGAACGCGCCCTACAGCATCGACGTGCTGGAGCGGCCCGAGGCGGCCCGGCTGCTCGACCCCGGTGCGACGCTCGCGTCGGCGCTCAGGCTGCTGCCCGGCGTCTACCTCGCGGACCGCGAGAACCCCGCGCTGGGCGAACGCCTCGTCGTGCGCGGGCTGGGCTACCGGTCGGCCTTCGGCGTGCGCGGCGTGCAGGTGGTGCTCGACGGCATCCCGCTGACGCTGCCGGATGGGCAGGCGGTACTCAACGTCGTCGATCCCGCGTTCGTGCGCGAGGCCGAGGTCGTTCGCGGCCCCGCGTCGGCGCTGTGGGGCAACAGCAGCGGCGGCGTGGTCTTTTTGAACACCCTTCCCCGCACCGACGCACCTACCGTCGCGCTGCGGCTGGTGGAAGGCTCCAACGCCTATAGACGCGCAGAGGGCGAATTCGTGACGCGAGGCGACACCTACCACGCGGGCCTCGCGGCAAGCTACACGCGGTCGGACGGCTACCGCTTCCACAGCGGCTACCAGACCTTTCGCGGGCGCGCGTTTGCCGAAAAGACGTTCTCGCCCCGCACGTTCGCGCGCGTGCTCGTCGCCTACGAGAACACGCCCGAGCAGCAGCACCCTGGCGCGCTCACCAGCGAGGAGTTGGAAGCGGACCGGCGGCAGGCCGAAACCCGCTATGTGACGACGCAATCTGGCAAAAAAAGCCAGCAGGCGCAGGCCGGGCTGACGCTCGTTCACGCGCTCCCCGCCGCTACGCTCCACGCGACGGTGTTCGGGCAGATGCGCCGCCTCGACAACCCGCTGCCGTTCGCCTACATCGACCTCGACCGCGCGGCAGGCGGATTCCGTTCGAGTCTGGACGGGACGCGTGGAGGACTGGGCTGGACGGTCGGCCTCGACGCGGGCTGGCAGCGCGACGCCCGCACCAACGCGCCCAACGAAGACGGGGAGCGCGGAGAGGTAACGACTCTCGACCAGAAGGAGACCGTCCGCCAGATCGGTGGCTTCGCGCGTCTGCGGATGGATGCCGCAGCGCTGGGTGTCCCCCACCTCTCCATCGAAGCCGCCCTGCGCGCCGATCAGATCGCGTTTCGGGCGGATGACCACCTCCTCACCGACGGCGACGCGTCGGGCAGCCGCACGCTGGGCGCGGTGAGCCCGATGGCGGGCGCGACCTACCGGCTGGGAAACGTGGACGTATTCGCGTCCGTCGCCACGTCGTTCGAGACGCCGACGACCACCGAACTCGCCAACCGCCCCGACGGGCAGGGCGGCTTTAACCCCTCCCTCCAGCCGCAACGCGCCGTGAGTGTAGAGATAGGCGTGCGGGGCCGCGAACCTGACCAGAAAATCCGTTACGACGCGGCCCTATACGCCATGCGCGTACGCGACGGGCTGGCCCCTTTTGAGGGCGAGAGCGGGCGGACGTTCTACCGCAACGTGCAGCAGACACGCCACGCGGGTCTCGAAACCTCTGCTACCTGGCAGCCCTCCCAGCATTTCCACGCCTCCGCCGCCTACACCCTCGCCCACCTGACCTTCGGCCCCAACGACGCCGTCGTCACCGATCCGCTCGAAAACAATGCCCTCCCCGGCGTGCCGCGCCACCAGTTCGCAGGCGAGATCGGCGGGCGTGTCGGGCGCTTCGATGGACTCGTTTCCTTCCAGGCACACACCGGCCTGTATGGCGACGATGCGAACACGACTCGCACCGACGGGCGGGCGTGGATGGACGTGAGCGCGGGCTACACCCGGCGCATTTCGTCTGCCGAAGTGCGCCCCTTCGCCCGCATCACGAACGTGCTCGACGAAAAAGCCGTCGGCTCGGTCGCCATCAACGCGCGCGGCGGGCGCTACTTCGAGCCTGCCGCCACCCGGCAATTCTACTTCGGCCTGCGTGTGGCGTGGTGAGGAAAGAAGTCGGTTTCATGGGATGAGTGTCTCGGGCCGGTAGTCCCACGGCAGCAACTCCGCCGCCCCCTCCCACGCCCAGTAGCCGTACTGGACGAGATCGTAGGCATCGAGCACGTGCCCGGTCGCATCCACAGCGACGGGACCAGCGCGGAGCTTCAGCCACGACAGTTGCCAGGCAGACGGATGGCTCAGCCTGCGTCCCTGGCGGTAGCTGTCTTCTTCGGGTTCGCCCATGAACGACACCATCAGCGCCTGCGAGAAATCGAGGTAGCTGCGGCCTGCTTCGCCCGTGGGTTTGAGCAGCGTGTGCCATGCCTCCGGCTCAATGGGGCGGTCTTCGTGAACGGAGCCCGGCGTGGGCGTGGCGTAAACGCGAAACTGCGCTTCATAGAGGCTGTCTGCCTGGAGCGCGGCCAGAAAGTGACGTGGCGACCCCATGAACGCGCGGCGACGTTCGGCTTCGAACCGTTTCCGCTCACGTTCGTCGCGCGGCATCATCTCGGTGAAGTGGCTCACGCCCCCCCACTGCAACGTGGTTTCGCTGCCCACAAACCGATCCAGCAGGTACTCCACGCGGTAGCCCAGCGCTCGGTTTTCGAAGACGAGCGGCGCATCGCTGCGCGCGGTGAGGAAATCGGTCGCCGGGTCGTACGTGAAATCCAGCACCTCTGGGTTCAGGATCGTGCACCTGGAGGCGTTGCGCGTCGCGCCGAGAAAGAGGGCGGTAAAGCGTTTGAGGTGCCTACGCCACGCTTTGTCCTGCTGCGCGGTGACCTCCACGCCCCCGAGCGCTACGGGCGAGGCGACGAGGCGGAACACCAGCCCCGACCGCGACGCATCGAGCCGCACTTGCTGGCGCTCGTAGCCCACCATCGACACGACGAGATCCACCGGCCCGGACAGGCCGAGCGCGAGCCTGAAAAAGCCCTCGGCATCCGTGGCTGTCCCCATCGTGCTGCCCGCCACGAAGACGTTGGCCCCCGGCAGCGGCTGGTCGTCGGCGGCATCCACCACCCTCCCGGCGAATACCCGCCCGCCCGTCTGCGCGCCGAGCGGCAGCACCACGCTCCATGCAAGACAAACGACCGCGATCCACCGCATCAGATCAAGTCCCAGATTTTGCCGCGCTTCCTTTTCATCGTCATCCCCGGCTTGATTGGGGAGCAACGCATCGATTCATCAGCCTGGGTGTATCACGCCTCGGCCTCAGCGGCGTTTTCCGAGACCAGTTTTTCTTGCACGTGGCGGGGCATGGTGTCGTAGTGGGCGAATACGTTGTGGTGCAGACCGCGCCCCTGCGTCATCGAGCGCAGCGACGTGGCGTAGCGGTAGAGTTCGGCCTCGGGCACCTGCGCTTTGATCGACTGGAAAAAGCCGTCGGCTTCGATGCCCTGGATGCGCCCGCGCCGTGTGTTGAGGTCGCCCATCACGTCGCCCACGTCGCCCACGGGGACGGTGATCGTCACGTCGTGGATGGGTTCGAGCAACACGGGCTGCGCCTGCCGGAAGGCGTCGCGGAAAGCCATGCGGGCGGCAGACTTGAAGGCGTTCTCGTTGGAATCGACCGAGTGCATCGAGCCGTCGTAGATCACCACGCGGATGTCGCCCACGGGGTAGCCCGCAATCGGCCCCTGCTGCACGGCATCCAGGATGCCTTTCTGGATGGCGCCGAAAAAGCGCCGCATGTCGATCACACCGCCCACGATGCCGTCGATGAACTCGATCTTTGCGCCCCACGGCAATTCCTGAACGTCCACCTTCCGCACGCTGATGTCGGCGGGCGGGCTGAAATCGCCTTCGAGCGGCTCGACGAGAAGCGAGATGTCGGCAAACTGCCCCGCCCCGCCCGTCTGCTTTTTGTGGCGGTACTGCGCCCGCGCCTGCTGCTGGATGGTCTCGCGGTACGAGATGCGCGGCGCGTCGAACTCGACATCCACGCCAAAGCGGTTTTTGAGGCGGTAGGCGGCGATCTGGAGGTGCAACTCGCCCTGCCCGCCGAGGAGCACCTGCCCGAGGTGCGCGTCGTGCGTGACGATGAGTGAGGGGTCTTCCTCAACGAGTTGGTGCAGGCCCTGCGCGAGCTTGTCCTCGTCGCCCTCGCGCGCCGCCCGCACGGAGACGGTGTAGCGCGGGTCGGGAAAGTGGATGGGTTCGATGACGGCCTGCTGGCCTTTCGCGCGCAGCGTGTTGCTCGTGTGCGTGTTTTTGAGCTTGATGAGCGCCGTCAGGTCGCCGGCTGCGGCCTCGTCCATCGTGTCGCGCTCGCGTCCGTTGACGGCGTAGAGCGTCCCCACGCGCTCGGTAACGCCCGTCTGCGCGTTTTCGAGATCCTGCCCGCTTCTGAGCGTCCCGTTGTAGACGCGCAGGAACGAGTACTCGCCCACGTGCGGCTCGGCCATCGTGCGGTAGACGAACGCGACCGGCTCGCCCTGCGGGTCGGGATCGAGCGTGCCGCCGTTTTCGAGGCGTGCGCCGGGCATGGCCGCGGGCGAGGGAAACACGTTGTTGATGAAACTCATCAGCCGCCCCACGCCAATGTTGTTCTCGGCGCTGGTGACGAAGATGGGGAATAGCTGCCGCTTGATCATCGCCTCGGCAAGCCCTTTCCGCATCTCGTCCTCGCTCAGGTTGCCTTTCTCGAAATACAGTTCCATCAGCCCCTCGTCGTTCTCGGCGATGTTCTCGATGAGGGCGTTGTGGAGGTCATTGGCCTCGTCGCTATGGGCGGCGTCGATGTCGGCCTCTTCGCTCTGGCCGTGCAGGTTCTCGGGGTGGACGAGCGTTTTCATCGTCAGCACGTCGATGATGGAGCGCGTGCCTAATCCACCGTCGATCTGGACGACGGTCGCGCCGCGCCCGAAGCGCTCCTGAATCTGCTTGACGAGGTCGCGGAAGCTGGCGTCGGGACGGTCGAGCTGGTTGATGACGAACATCGCGGGCGTGTGCGTCATGTCGGCATATTTCCAGGCGAGTTCCGTCCCTACCTGCACGCCCTCGGCCGCGTTCATCACGAAGATGGCGGCGTCGGCGGCTTTGAGCGCGGTGATGACCTCGCCCGCGAAGTCCGGGTAGCCGGGCGTGTCGAGAATGTTGATCTTATTTCCCTTCCACTCGGCGTGGACGAGCGAGGTGAAGACCGACATCTGGCGCTCGATTTCGCTCGGGTGGTAGTCGCTGGCGGTAGTGCCGTCGGCCACCGACCCGCGCCGCTCGCGCCCGCCGCTGACGTAGAGCATGGCTTCGGCGAGCGACGTCTTGCCGCTGCCGTGATGGCCCACGAGGGCAACGTTGCGAATCTGATCGGTGGAGTACGATTTCATAGCGGTCGGATGAGAAAAGCGCTTCGGGAACGGGGCCGGGGCGGAGGGCGAACCGCACACGCCACCGGACGGTTGGAAGATATTCCACAACACGCTCAGAACAAGACCGATGAAGCAGGCCCTGCTGGCCCTCGAAACCGCCACCGACGTGTGCAGCGTGGCCGTCCACGACGGCGTCCGTGTGGTGTTCGACGCCTCCATCCGCCTCAAACAGCAGCACGCCCGCGCGCTCGCCCCGCTCGTTGCCGAAGCGCTTCGGTGGCTACCGGGCGGCTGGGAGGCGCTCGGGGCCGTGGCGGTGTCGGCGGGCCCGGGCTCGTACACGGGCCTGCGGATCGGCGTGAGCACGGCCAAAGGCTTGTGCGCCGCGCGCGACCTCGCGCTCGTCGCTGTGCCGTCGCTCGACGCCCTCGCGCACCGCGCCCGCCACGCCGTCCGCACGGGCGAGGCGCTGGGAGCAGTCTTCCCCTCACGGCGCGGCGAAGTCTACCTCCGCTGGTTTTTTCGTGTCGACGATGGGTTCGAAGCCTACGGCGACGCGCGGGCGCTGACGCTCGACCACGCCGCGACGAGCGCACCTCAGCAGAAACCGCTCGTGCTCGTCGGCGCGGGCGCGGAGGCACTGGCTCCTCTGCTGCCGCGCGCGCGCGTGCTCTCCGGCGAGCTGGTTTCGCCGCACGCCACGGCGGTTGCGGCGCTCGGCTTCGACCGCTGGCAGCGGGGAGAGGCGGAATCCGTCGAGGCGTTCGAGCCCGACTATCTCAAGGCGTTTCCGCTTCCGGGTGCCGCCGCGCTGGTGTAATCATCTGGGCGGATGCGTGGCTCCTCGCGGCCTGCCGCCGTAAGTTTGCCTGTTCATTCAAGACCCCACTGTTCGCATGGCGTGGTTCCGCCGCACGAAAGCCAACATCGTCACCACCCCGTCGGAGCAGAACGACGTGCCAGACGGGCAGTGGATCAAAGACCCCGACACGGGCAGCATCCTCAACCGGCGCGAACTACACGAGAACTTCTGGGTCGCGCCCGGCAGCGGCCACCACTTCCGCCTCAGGAGCGAAGGCTACTTCGAGATGCTCTTCGACGGCGGCGACTACGAGCGCCACGACGACGACCTCGTATCGGTCGACAAACTCTCGTTCGTGGACACCAAGCCGTACCCGGCCCGCCTCAAAGAAGCGCGCCGCAAAACCGGCCTCAACGACGCCGTGCGCTCGGGCACCGGCACCATCGGCGGCCACCGCGTGTCGATGGCAGCGATGGATTTCTCGTTTGTCGGCGGCTCGATGGGGTCGGTCGTCGGCGAAGTTATCGCCCGCGCCATCGCGCGCGGCTGCGAGGAGAAAATCCCCGTCGTCGTGATCGCGCAGAGCGGCGGCGCGCGCATGATGGAAGGCGCGCTGAGTCTGATGCAGATGGCCAAGACGAGCGCCCATCTCGCCCGCCTCGATACGCTCGGCCTCCCCTACTTCGCCGTCCTCACCCACCCGACGACGGGCGGCGTGACGGCCTCGTTCGCCATGCTGGGCGACTTCAACATCGCCGAGAAGGGCGCGCTCATCGGCTTCGCCGGCCCGCGCGTCATCCGCGAAACCATCGGCTACGACCTGCCACCGGGCTTCCAGCAGGCCGAGTTTCTGCAGGAGCACGGCTTCGTTGACGTCGTCGTGGACCGGCGTGATCTCAAGAGCACCATCGTCCGCCTGCTCGATCTGCTGCGGGATTAGGATGCAGAGTGTTGTTGGCTGGGCTGGTTATCGAGTCTGGTAGCGCCAACCGACCAGCAGCGAGCAAAACCAACCGCGAGCGAAACCCTCCCTCTCCATGTCCACCCAGACCACCGGCCCTTCCGCCGCACATACCCGCCGCGTCACCACGCAGACGCTTCAGGAGATGAAGGCCGCAGGGACGCCCATCGCCATGCTGACGGCGTACGACTACACGCTCGCCCGGCTCGTCGATGGCGCGGGGGTGGACGTGATCCTCGTGGGCGACTCGGCCTCGAATGTGATGCACGGCCACGAGACGACGCTGCCCATCACGCTCGACCACATGATCGTCCACGCGCAGAGTGTCGTACGAGCCGCGCAGCGGGCACTCATCGTCGTCGATCTGCCGTTCGGGTCGTACCAGGGCAACTCAAAAGAGGCGCTCAACTCGGCCATCCGCATCATGAAGGAGACCGGCGCGCACGCCGTGAAACTCGAAGGCGGGAAAGCCGCCGAGGAAGCCCTCCGCCGCATCGTAGACGCGGGCATCCCGGTGATGGGCCACCTCGGGCTGACGCCGCAGAGCATCTACAAATTCGGCACCTACCGCGTGCGGGCGCGCGAAGAGCAGGAAGCCGACGACCTTCGCCGCGACGCCCTCTTGCTCGAAGAATGTGGCTCGTTCGCCATCGTGCTCGAAAAAATCCCGGCGACGCTCGCCGCCGAAGTCTCGCAGTCGATCTCCATCCCCACCATCGGCATCGGCGCGGGCGTGGGGTGCGACGGGCAGGTGCTCGTTCTGCACGACCTGCTGGGTCTCTCGACGGATTTCAACCCGCGCTTCGTGCGCCGCTATGCCCACCTCGACACGCTCATCGGTGAAGCCGTAGGGCACTACGTCCAGGACGTGCGGGCGAAGGCGTTCCCGAGCGGCGACGAGAGCTACTGAGCAGACGCGTCATAGGATGAACCGGCGGTCTCACCCGAGGTGCAGCATCAGGTCAGCGAGGGCGGTGGTGGCGGCGGTTTCGGCGCGCAGACGGCGCGGGCCCAGCGACACCACCTCGGCCCCTGCCGCCACGGCGGCGTCGACCTCGCCGTCGGTGAAGCCGCCTTCCGGACCGATGAGGACGACGATGGGCCGCGCGTCTCCCGTCCCGACGACCTCGGCAGGGGTGCGCGCTTCCGACGCCCCTTCGTGCGCGACGAGCACGTGAGCGTCCGGTACGAGGCTGAGTGTGCTTTCCAGATCGTGCTCGTCGTAGACGTGCGGCAGCCGACTGCGGAGGGACTGTTTCATGGCCGCCAGCACGATGGTTTCCAACCGCGGCTGCCGCAGTTTTCCCGGCGCGGCACGCGCCGAGCGCAGCGGCACGATGCCCGTCGCGCCCAGTTCGACGGCCTTTTCGACGGCTACCTCGAAGCGGTCTCGGTGGTGGAGCACGCCGAGGGCCAGCACCACGCGGCGGCGCGGTTCGCCCACCTCGCGGCGCGTCTCGGCGATCTCGACGACGGCTTTTTCGGGCGACGCCTCAGCCAGCGCGCCCCGGTACCAGCCGCCCTCGCCATCGACCACCGTGATCTCGTCGCCCACGCGCATCCGCAGCACGCGCACGGCGTGGCGGGCCTCGCCCTCAGGCAACACGATGCGAGAGTCGGCGAAGCAGGGCAGCGGGGCGTAGAAGAGCGTCGTCACAGGCCGAAGGACAAACCGAGGTGGATGCGCCCCGACGCCCAGCCGGACTCGGGGCTGGCGGCGTAGGTGGCCACGACGAGGCCGACGCCGGTGGACACCTGCACGCCGAGGCCGTAGCCGGGATAGACGCCGCGCAGCGAAGATACACCCGTCGCCTCGGGCTGGTCGAGATAGGCGACGTCGGCGAAAAGGAAGGCGTACGAGAGCCGGTCGAGCAGCAGGCGCACTTCAGCGAACCCGCGTGCGGCGTAGCGCGGTCGGAAGCGGTCTTCGTCGTAGCCGCGCAGCGTGGTTGCACCGCCGAGCCGGAACAGCTCGCTCTCCTCGTAGGCGTCGCTGAGGAGCGCGTAGCCGTCCAGCCCGGCGGCCCCGACGACGCGCCGCGCGAGCGGTCGGTACAGGCGGGCCTGCGTCGTCAGGCGCTCCTGCCGCGTGGCGGTGCGCTCGCGCACGAGCGTGCCGTTGTCCTCCACGGTGCGCGTCCGCTGCCGGGTGCCGTGTTCGAGAAGCGTCTCCCACACGTAGCCGCGCCGGGGGTTGTAAGGCACGTCTAGGTCGGACAGGTGGAAACCGATGCCGACGAACGTGGCCGACGACCGCGCCACGCGCTGCCGCCCGTTCTGCACGCGGGCGCCCCCGACGCCCGGCTTCACCGCCTCGCGGCTGACGGTCAGCAACACCTCGCGCCCCACCCCGCCGATGGCCGCGCTGCCTCGGTACTGCTGCGCGCCGTAGGCCGAATCCTGCTGCGTGCCGTCGAAGCGGGCGTCGAGCCGGAGCGGGAGGCCGAGCACGAACGGCACCGAGGCGCGTGCGAAGAGGCGGCTCACCTGACCCGGCAGGCGGTTGAGCTGGAGTTCATAGAGCTGCCCGGTGCCAAAGAGGTTTTGCAATAACAGATGCCCCGTTCCCACGAACGTCGCGGACTCGCCCGCCGCGCCGGGTTGCAGGCCCAGCACGAGGTCGAAGGCTCCTGGCGGTGCTTCTTCCACGTCGAGCCGCAGCGTCGCGCCGTTCTGGCCGTCGAGCAGTACCTGCGGCAGGCCCACGCGGGTGAACAGGCGGGTTTTTTCGAGCCGTTCCTGAAACGCGGCGGGGTCGAAGACGCGCAGCGGCTCGCCCACGCGCAGGCCCATCAACCGGGCGGCGTACCCGCTGCGCGTGCGGACGCCCTCACCCATCTCGACGCCCCGCAGCACGACGGCCGCGCCTTCGTCCACCCGCAGCGCGAGGGCGATTCCAGCGGGCGTGCCCGCGTCGTCGAAAGTCAGGTCGAGGTGCGTGACGGTGACCTGCGCCAGGCCGTAGCCTTCCGCCGCGTAGCGATCCACGAGGCGTGCGAGGTCGGCGCGGAGCACCGCTGCATCGAGTGGCGCGCCGGGCCGCGTGTCGAACAGTGCCCGCACCGCCGCCTCGTCCAGATGCGCGAGGCCGTCGAGGGCCAGCGACGCCACCGGCAGTCGCGCGCCCCGCCGCACGTAGAGGGTGATGCGGGCCGAGTCGGGCGGGAGAGATCGCGTCGAGGCCGAGTCGATCCGGGCCAGCGCGTAGCCATCTGCGGCGAGCCAGCCGAGCGCATCGCGGGCCGCGGCGTCGAGGCTGTCCACCGTCCACGCCTGCGACGCTTCCCACGCCTGCATCTCGCCATCGGCCAGGAGGGCGAACGTCGTCTGCGCCCGCGTGGTGCTTGCGGTAAGGCCCACCGCCACGACCATCGCCAGCACGCGCCGAATCGATCTGTGGAGGCCACGGATGTTGACGTGCGCCGTCCTTCCCCGGCATGCCGGGCGCGTCACTGTGGGAACCCTTCGATGGGCACCGCCTCCCCCGCGGCGCGCAGTTTGGCGGCGAAAAGCGTGGCGTAAAGGCCGAGAACGTGGTCACTGCGCTTGCGGTGCTCGTCGAAGAAGGCGACGAGGTCGGCGTCGCGCCAGGCATCGGGAACGTAAAGCGCGCGCGGGCCGTGGGGGCCGTCGGGCGCGGCGGCGGGAAAGCTAGCTTCGGGCTCGAAGGGGCGGTTGCCGTAGTGGCAGCCGACACACTGCGTGGGCACGCGCAGCGCCTTCGGCGGCGTCGCCGTCGCGGCGGCGGGCTGGCCGTCGGGGCCGTAGACGGCGTAATCCCACATTCCATCGGCGCGTTTCTGCATAAACGTGGTTTCGAGTACCGCCCCGTCCTCGCCGACGTGCTCGCCGACAAGCGCGGTGCCGGTCGGGTAGAGCAGCTTGTCGCCGCTGGCGCGGTAGCCAGCCATTGCCGAGCGGAGGGCGCTCTCGGGCACCGCGATGCGGCGGAGCGCCGTCGTCATGACGCCGTGGAGTTCGACGGTGAACCAGCCTTCGCCGCCGTAGCCCGTGGATGCGCGCAGAGCGTCGGCGGTCGGTGGCAGGTTGCGGGCGACCGCGTAGGTTGCCTCGACGAAGGCTCCCAGTTCGTCCTTCGACACCCGCCCGTCGCCGTCGGCGTCGAGCGGCGGTGCGGTTTCAGGCAGGTGTTCCCGCAGGGCCGAAGGGCGCACGAACAGGCCGTTTTCACCCTCGAACAGCACGCCCGCCTCGAACGGATCGCCGCCGTCTGGGCCGAGGTAACTTCCGAAGTAGAACCGCAGCACGTCGGGCGAGAGGCGGCCCACGTCGAGCAAGAGCTGATCGGGACCGGCAGGTGCGCCGCAGGCGGCGGCCAAGAGCAGGAGACAGAGCAGGCGCATGGCACGAAAAGAGTCAGGAGGCCGCGTCGATCTGGGCCAGCAGGGCGCGGGCGCGGTCATCGCCGGGGGTGATCTGGAGCAGACGCGTGAGCAGGCGGCGCGCCTCGGCGAGGTCGCCCTGTTGTGCGGCGACGAGGGCGCGGTTGCCCAGTGCGGACGTGTTGTTCGGCTCGACCTTCAGGGCGCGGTCGAGCAGCGTCTGGCCTGCGTCGAGGTCGCCCTGCATCAGGCGCAGGCTGGCGAGGTTGACGAGGGCGACGGCGAGGTCGGGGTCGAGCGCGAGGGCACGGTCGAAGGCGGTGGCCGCGTCGTCGAGGCGCTGCTGGCCGAGCAAGAGGAAGCCGAGGTTGTTCCACGCGCCCGGCTGGTGGACGGGGTCGCGGGCGAGCAGGTCGCGGTAGGCAGCTTCGGCGGCAGCGGTCTGCCCCGCGCGTTCGAGAGCCTGCGCCAGCGTGTAGCGCGCGTCGAGCAGCGCCGGTTGCAGCGCGACGGCTTCGCGCAGCGGGCCCAGGGCGTCGGCGGCGCGGCCCGCCTCGTAGCGCGCCTTGCCCAGCCAGAACTGCGCGTCGGCGTGCCGGGGGTAGCGGGCGACGGCGTCGGCGAGGACGCGCTCGGCGACGGCGAGCGAATCTTGCAGCAGGAGCACGCGCCCCAGTACCACGCGCGCCTCGGCCATCTCGGCCCCGCCATCGAGCCCGGCGCGCAGCTTCTCTTTGATGCCGGGGAAATAGCCGGGGATGAAATGCGTCGTCTGCTGGAAGCGGAAGTATGCCATCCCCTCCTCCACGTCGGCCTGCGGCCCGGTGGGCTCGACCGCTTCACCGGTGACACGCACGAGCGTGACGGGCTCTGCCCGCACGAGCGTGCGCTCGATGTCGTCGGGCCGCCGCGCGGGCGGCAGCGTCTTCCGGATCCAGTGGTCGGTGAACGTCACGTGCGGGATGTCGGAGGTGCCGGATTTCTGGATGTGGCAACTCACGCAGTTGCCCGTCATGGCGGCAGAAGCGTGCGTGCGGTCGCACACGACGGCGTCGGGGCGGTCTACGGTCGGCGTGTGGCAACTCTGGCAGACCTGGTTGTAGTGGTCGGGTTCGAGTTCCTGGACGGGCCGGTGAGGATCGTGGCACGTCGTACACGTCATCGCGCTCGCGTCGAAGCAGGCGCTGAGGGCCAGCCGCTGCGCGTGCGACGAGATGCCGAAGCGCTCGGGATCGCGGAGTTGCTCGGCCATCGCAAAGACGGCGCGGTTTTCCGCCAGCGGCTCGCCGGGCCGGAACGTGTCGGGGCCTTCGCCGGGCTTGAAGACCTTCGTGCCCGACAGGTGGCACTGCTGGCAGACGCTCATCTGGCGCTCGCGCGGCAGCGCACTCAGACGGACGAGCGTGGGGTCGGCCTCGCCCTCGGCGGTCTCGAAGCCGCCCAGCCGCGCCTCGACGTGCTCGCTGCCAGGGCCGTGGCAGCGCTCACACGAAATGCCCAGCGGCACGTCGGTGTAGTGCGCCTCGGTAAACGGCGTGTGCGCGGGCAGGGCGTTGTGGCACGTCATGCATTCCTCGTTGATGGGCCTGCTGAAGCGCTGGTTGACCTGCTCGTAGCCCGGACTCAGATCCCAGATTCCGCGCTCGACGTACCACGTCAGGGGCATTTCGGTGACGTAGCCGTTGACGTTCATCAGGTAGGAGCGCGTCGCCTTGCCCGAACCCACCACCCAGTCGGCGGCGCGCGTTTGCTCGTAGATGACGTTCCCCTGTTCATCCAGCCGAAACTCGCGCTGGAAGAGCGTGTCGTTCCGCACGAAGGGCGTGTAGTAGAGGTCGCGCGTGGCGCTGTAGACGCGGAGATCCTTCGGGAAGCGCTCGGGGGCCGTGGCGGCGTCGAAGAGCGACAGCGACTGCCCCATGCCCGAGCGCTTGTAGGAGGCGTAGAGGTCGCCGTGGCACGAGGCGCAGGCGGCATCGCCCGCGTAGGTCGCAGCAGCGGGTTCGACGGGGGCGGCAGGCGGCGCGGCTTTCTTCCCGCAGCCGACCAGCAGCCCGGCAACGAGCAGCAACGCGCACATGCGGCGCATCGAGAGGGTAGAGAAAATCACGACCACGGCGAAAAGATACGGCTTCAGGCGCACAGCCTGCCAGACGATGGAGAGAGGGAGGCAGGCCCTGAAGTCTCGTGGCCCCGCATCGTTTCCATCCCAAATCGCCGTTCTGTCCATGCCGTATCGGTCGCTGCTCTACCGCGCCGTGGCACTCGCCGCGCTGGCGGTCGCCGGGGTGATGGTCGCGGCCTTCGCCCTGCTCCGCCACCCCGCTGCCGCCCCCGCGCCAGTCGCCGTCACCACCCACGCGGCATCCCCTCCTACCGACCCACTCGCCGATGCCTTTGCCCGGCTGCAGCACGCCTTCGTCCACGACGAAGCCGCGCTCCCCTCGGAGCACGCCCTCGACGAAACCGTCCGCCTGCTGCGGGGCCTCGACGCGTATGTGGAGGTGACGTGGACGGAAGAGTCCCTGCTGCTGGCCGAGCGCCGCATTCAGCACCTCGAAACGCTTTTCCGCTTGTGGGGCCTGCACGAGGGGCAGGTGGCGCTGACGTCGGCCAGGGGCGCCCCGCGCGTCACGGTCGTCCGCTACCCACCGCTGCTCACCCCGCCTGTGGCCCGCGGCGACGCGATGGACCACGCACTCTGAGCGCCTGCACCTCGCACCCCGTACGTCGCTCTCCGCGCCCCTACCTCGAACATCGAACCTGCAAACGCGACCCGCACGGCGGCGGCCCGGCGGTGCTATACTACCGGGGTTGATCCGTTTTCCCTCTGCCCCCGCATGGTCGGCCTTCTCATCGTCACCGCGCTCGCCAGCCTCCTCGCCGGAGGGCTGGGCGGCTACCTGTTCTCGCGCACCCGCACCACCCCGACCGAAGACGCGAGGGACGATGGACCCGCGCCGCTGCTGGGCCTCTCTCCCGGCCCCACGCCGCACGATGCCGACCGGCTCGACCTTACGGCAGAGCTGGAGGCCGTCCGCGAGGCCATCGCGGGGCGGCAGCGGCAGTTGCGCGAGGTCACGGGCGAGGAATGGCGACCCGTCGAATTGCGCGTGGAAGCCCTCAATCTGGCACTTCGCCGACGGGGCGACACCCTGCGCGAGCGTCACGAAAACCTCGAAGCCCGCGAGGCTTCCATCGAACAGCAGCACGATGCGCTGGAGGCCGAGCGCGAACGCCTCGGCGCCCGGCAGGCGGAAGTGGACGCCCGCGCCCGCGAGCACGACCTCCGCCTATCGACATGGGCGGGCGAGAAGGCGCGTCTGGAGGCCGAGCGCGAGGCCGAGCGGACGCGCAGTCAGACTATCCAGAGCGAACTGGCCGCGCTGCGCGTGGCGCTGCAAAAAGAACTCAAAGACCGCGAGGAGCACCGCGCCGCGCTCCAGAGCCGCCTCGACGCCACCCGTGACGAGCACCTCGCCCTGCAAGAGCGCCACGCCGCCCTTACCGCCGCGCACGCCGCGTTGGAGACCGCGAACACGGAGTTGAAGGGTGAGGCCCACGATGCACGCAGCGCCCGCGACGAGGCCGAGCGCGAACGCGACGACGTCCGGCGCTCGCTCGACGACGCGGAAAACACCCTCGATGCGCTCCGCACCGAGCACGAGCGGCTGACGGAAGCGCACGCCGTCACGGAAGCCGCCCTTGACCAGCTCCGCGACGATCTCGCCCTGCGCGACGCCGACCTCGACGCGCTGCGGCGCGAGCACGACGCGCTCACCGAGGCGCACGACGAAACCACCCGCGCCGAAGCCGACCTCCGGCAGGCCCACGAGACGCTCGAAGGCGAGCACGCGGCGCTCCAGGCGCGGCACGACGAAACCGCCGCCGAGCGCGACGCCGCCGAGCAGGAACGCGACGCGCTGGCGCAAACGCTCGCGGAATTGCGACAGGCGCATGCTGATCTGAACGACGAACACTCCGCGCTCCAAGAGGAACGCGCCGCCCTCCAATCCACCCTCGACGCCGAGCGCGACGCCGCGCACGCGGCCCTCGAAGACGTCCGCCAGCAACTCGAAACCACGCGCGAACAGGCGGAACAGGCCCTTGACGCGGCCCGCGAAGAGGCGCGGCTCGCGCTCGACGACGAGCGAGAGCAGGCTGCGCGGGCACGGGACGCGGCGCGTGCAGAAGCCGACGAAGCCCTCGCCGCCGCCGAAGCCTCCCGCGAAGCCGCCGAGGCCGAGCGCGAACGCCTCGCCGCCGAACGCACCGCCCTCGCCGATGCCCTCGAGCAGACCGAGCAGCAGCGTGCCGACGAGGCCGCGGCCCTCGAGGCGCTACAACAACGCCACGAGACGCTGGAGCGCGCCCACGCCACGCTCCGCACCGACTTTGAGCGGCTGCGCGACGCTGAAACCGCCCTCCGCGCTGACTACGAAGCGGTGCAGACCGAGCGCGACGAACGCGATGCCGAACTCCGCGTGCTCACCGCCGAACGCGACGCCCTCACCGAGGCGCGCGACGAACTCACCCGGCGGCTCGCCGAGGTCGAGATCGACGGCGAGGCGGCGAAGGCCACGGCGGCAATGCTGCAAAGCACGCTCGACGAGGTGCAGGCGCGCCACGATGCGCTCGCCGAGCAACGCGACACCCTCGCCGAAGAGCGCGACGCGCTGGCCCGTGAACGGGAGACGCTGCAACCGGCGCTGGAAACCACGCAGGCCCAACTGACCACTACCCGCGCCGAGCGCGACGAGGAGGCCCTTCAGGGGCGGCTGCTGCGCGAGGAGCAGGTGCAGCTTCAGCAGCGCCTCGACACCCAGCTCACCCGCCTCGACACGCTCGCGCAGGCACAGGACGCGCTGGAACAGGAAAAACGCGCCGCCGAAGAGCAGCGGCACGCCCTCGATGCGCGTCTCAAAAAGCTCACCGCCGACGCCGACGCGCAGCGGCAGGTCCTCGACGCACGCACGCAGGAACGCGACCTCGCACAGGCCCGCGCCGACCAACTCCGAGCGCAACTGAGCGCGCAGCAGCAAGAGGCTGCCGAGCGCGCGAGCGCCGGGGCTGCCCGCATCGCCACACTGGAAGAAGACCTCCGCACGCAGCGCACCCGCCTCGAAACGCTGGAAGGCAAGGCCAACGAGGCCGAAGCGAAAGCCACACGTGCCGAGGAGGAGAAAACCGGGCTGGAGCAGGACCTCCAGCAACTCCGCACCACCAACCGAGAGCTTTCCGAAGCGCTTACCTCCGCGCAGCAGCAGACCGACGAAGCCCGCACGGCACTCGCCGAAGCCGAGGGCCGCACGCGGGCCGTGCAGGCGGACTTTGACCAGGCCGCGCAGGAGCGCGACGCATTGGACGAACGCAGCACCCGCCTCCGCGACGATGTGGCCGTGCTACGCGCCGAAGTCGCCGACGTCACCCGCGAGCGCGACGCCATGGAGGCTGCTCGTGACGCGCTTGCCGCGCAGGTTGACGAGCAGGAAACGTGGGACGTGCGGCTCGGCGAACTCCGCAAAGAGGAACAGGCCCTGCGCGCCGACATGGCCGCGATGGCCGACGAGCGCCAGGCCCTCGAACGCCGCCGCGATGCCCTCCGCGACGACCTCGACACGCTGCATGCCGCCGCCGAAGGGCAGCGCGAGGTTATGCGAACCCTCACCCGCGAGGAACAGGCCCTCCGCGACCGTGCCACGGCACTCCAGGACACCGTCGAACGCCTCGAGCGCCGTCACGAGCGCGTTCGGTCACAGGACGAACTCGACGCGCTGCGCGAATCGATCGAGACGCAGCAGGCGGCCCTGCAACGCGACACCGACGCCCTCGACACCCGGCGGGCGCGCTACGACGCCGACGACGCCGCGCTCTCCGCCCTCCGCGATCGCCTCGACGCGCAGCAGGCCGAGCACGAAGCGCGCGCGGCCACGCTCGACCGCGAGGCGCGCGAACAGCGCAGCCGGCAGCAGCAGATCGAAGCCCTCGGCAAAGCCGTGGACGCCCGCCAGGCCGCCCTCGATGCCGAGCGATCGGAGTTGGAGGGCGAGCGCGCCGAACTAGAAGACGAGCGCCGCGCCGCCGCCGACCTGCGCCAGCGGAGTGCGCGGGCGGAAGGGGTGCTGCGCGACCTCGAGAAACGCGGTGCCGACCTCGACGCGCGCGAAAAAGCCCTCAACGCACGCAACGAGGCTCTTGGTCAACGCAAGCAGCAACTCGACGCCATCGTGGTGGCGCTCCAGAAACAGGCTGCGGCGCTGGAAAAACGCGAACCCGCCCGGCAGTCCGCACCTTCAGAAACCCCGTCCGTCATCCGTCCCGTCGAAGGGTTGATGCAGGCGCGCCCCGCCCCGCGCGAAACACTGCCCGATCGTTCAGGAGAAGACGGCTGACGCCTCGACCGGCTCGGGGATGCTACACAGCAGGTGGAACGCCTCGACGCGCCGCCCGATGTCGCCCGGCGTGAGGGTACAGAGTCGCTCCGGGCCGAACGCCTCGACGCAAAACGACGCCATCGCAGAGCCATAGACAACGGCACGGCGCAGCACGTCGGGCGTGATGGCGGGCACGCGCGCCAGATAGCCTGCAAAGCCACCCATGAACGTGTCGCCTGCGCCCGTGGGGTCGCGGAGATCTTCGAGCGGGTACGCCGGCGCGCTGAACACCTCACCATCGGCGAACAGCATCGCGCCGTGCTCGCCCTTTTTGATGACGAGCGCCTTCGGCCCCATCTCCCGGATCAGCCGTGCGGCGCGGATCAGGTTGGGCTCCCCCGCGAGTTGCCGCGCCTCGGCGTCGTTGACGATGAGGCAATCCACCCGTCCCAACACGCGGCGCAGTGCTTCCGGCGACCGCTCGATCCAGTAGTTCATCGTGTCGAGGATGGCGTAGCCGGTACCGTCCATCTGGTCGAGCACGTCGCCCTGCACGCCCGGCTCGAGGTTGCCGAGGCACACGACGCGCGCGCCCCGGTGGGCGTCGGGGATGACGGGCGTGAACGACGCAAGCACGTTGAGGCGCGTTTCGAGCGTGTCGCGCTGATTCATGTCGTAGTGGTAGCGCCCTGCCCACGCGAAGGTCTCGCCGTCGGCGTCCACCTCCAGCCCGTTCAGGTCCACCCCCGCATCGCGGAGCACATCGACATACGCCTCGGGAAAGTCGCCGCCGACGACGGCGACCAGGCGCACATCGTCGCAGAAATGCCGGGCAGCGAGGGTGAGGTACGTCGCGCTGCCGCCCATCACCTGCTGCGGCGACGTAAACGGCGTCTCGATGGTGTCGAAAGCGACGGTTCCGATGGCGAGCACGCTCATGGCACGAACAGGTTGGGCGTAAAAAAACCGGGCCACGCGGAGAGGCGCGGCCCGGTGGTAGAAACTACGCGGTAACGGGGCGTGGGAAAAGAGGCACGACGCTCTTCACTTGTAACCCACCTGCCCTCATGCAACGCGGCGCGTCCAGTCGCCGATTTTCTTGACGACGACGGCAGCGACGGCGGTGCGGGCCGCGTCCACGAGCGAGCCCGCGAAGTCGAAGCCATGCTCGGCGGATTTGCGCGCGTGCTTGGCTTTCTTTTTGAGTTGCTTGCGCGTGGCCTTGGTGGAATCCTCCACGGAATCGAGCACGTCCTCGGCGTAATGCACGACGCGCCCGCCCACTTCGGAAGCCTGCTCGGCGACGACGCTGCCGACCTCTTTGGCGCGGCGCGAAGCGGCAGCAGCGGCAGCGGCACTCCCCGCGGCGAGGGCGCCCCCTGCCAGCGCGGCGCGCTCAGCGAGGTCGCTGCCCAGGTCGGCGGCGTAGTGCTGCACACGCTTGGCCTGCTTGAGGGCGCGCTTCTTGAGCGTCGGCGGCTCGGGCGTCAGCGCGCTGCCGAGAGCCTTGCCGACGAGTAGGCCCACGCCCACGGCCAGCGCGACCGACAGCGTCGGATTTTCGTCCACCCACGTCTTGGCCCGCACGCGGGCGCCTTCGAAATCGACGTTGGCCGCCTCCTCGCGGAGCTTCGTCACGGCGTCGGAGAATTGCGCCTGTGCCTTTTCGAACGTCTGGCTCAACGAGTCAGAAAACTCGGCCAGACGATCGTTGACGACCTCGGCAGCGCTTTCGGGCGTCGCCGTGGTGGTGGCGTTCTCGGTTTTCGAGGGGGTATTGGGTTTGGCTTCCATATCGGTAGGGAGTAAATCGAGGTTGAAAAAGAATTAGCGGCGCGCCAAGATGCCGAGAAAGACGCCCAGCGCGAAGACGCCGACCATGGCGACGTACTGGTTCTGGCGCACCCACTCGGTGGCGCGTTCGAGCGGCAGTGTTTCACCAAAGTGGCCAGCCGAGGGCAGCCGGTGCAGGTAAGGGCGCGGCGTGGTTTCCGTTTCCTGCACGTCGTCAGGATCGGCAGAAAGAGAAGAAGTCGGGTTCATCGTGTGCGGTCAGTTACGGCCCAGCAGTGCCCCGACGATCACGCCAAGCGCAAAGCCTCCCAGAATGGTGCTGCCGGGATGCTCGCGTGCAAAGTCGCGTCCGTCGGTGAGGTAACCGCGTGCCTGCTCGCTGAAATCGGCCGTGAGGTCTGCCAGTTTCTCGTAGTACTCGGCGGCGACCTGCTGCATCTGCTCGACGACCTCCTCTTCAGCGGCCGGTTCGGGAGTCGGTTTCGGCGCTGCCGGAGGAGTCTGCTTGGTAGTTGATTCCGCGCCGGTGGGCTTGCCTGCAGGCTGGTCAGGCGTGACGGGGTCGTGCCCGGCCGCGATTTCGTCGGGGTTGCGCTTGCTCATGGGTAAAAGGGGATCTATGCGTCGGTGGATGGAAGTCCGCTCGTGCCACGCAGAGGGCGCGTCGAAGCGAGGAAGTCTAACGACGGCACTGTGGAAACTGTCCGGTCAGGCGGCGGCGTGTAGACCGCTGCAGAGGCCTTTTCCAACAACTTTACCTGCTACAGCGCACGAATCCTCCATCCTTCCCGCGTTGTGCAGGGACGTACATTACGCCCGGCGTCCACCACTCTCGCATCCTCCCGACCTGCTGCCCATGCGCCTGCTGCCTCGCGCCGCCGTCCTGCTCCTGCTCTTCGCGCCCGCGCTGTGGGCCCAGCCCGTCGCTCCCACGCCGCAGCACCAGTTCACGACGGCGCACTACGCCTTTGGGGAACGGCGCTACGAGGACGCCATCCGCGACTTCCACGCCTTCCGCACCGCCTACCCCGACCACCCCGGTGCCGCAGACGCGCTCTTCTACGAGGCGCAGAGCACGCTGGCGATGGGCCACGCCGACCGTGCCGTACAACTTTTCGAGGTCTTCGAGCGCACCTATCCCACGCATCCCCTCGCCTACGAAGCGCGCCTGGCGGCGGCGCGCACGTTCTTCGACCGGGGGGAGCACGAGCGCGTAATTGCCACGCTGTCGGACCTCGTCGCCTCCAACCCACCCGCCGAGCCGGGCGCGAAGGCGTACTTCTGGATGGGCGAGGCCGCGCTGGAGATGGGACAGGACGACCGCGCGCTGGCCTTCTTTCGCCGCGCGAGCGCGCAGTACCCATCCACCACGACGGCCCCGACGGCCCTGTATGCCGTCGCCTACCACCAGGTGCGCCTCGACCGGCAGACCGACGCCGCGCAGACGTTCGAGCAGTTGGAGCGTCAGTACCCGGACTCGCCCTACAGCCGCGACCTCGGGCTGGCGTTTGCCGAGGTGTATTACGAACTCGAAGACTACGCCCGGCTCGTCCAGGAGACCGAGCGCCGCCTCGACGCCCTCGGGCCGGATTCGCGCGAGCGGGCGCTGTTCCTGCTGGCCGAGGCGTACAACCACCTGCGCCGCAGCGACGACGCCGAGCGCACCTACCGCCAGATTCTGGCCGAATACCCCGGCGGCGACTACTACCGCCGCGCCCTCTTCGGACGCGCGCGCAACGCCTACGCCGATGCCGACTACACCCGCGCCGCCGAGTTTTTCCGCCTCTCCACCGACGATCAAGCGGACAGTCTGGCTGCCGAGGCCGCCTACCGCGAGGCCCTCGCGCTCAAAGGCGCGGGCGACCTCGACGACGCCGCCGAGCGTTTGCAGGAGGTCTCGACGCGGTGGCCCGCGCACCGCGCCGCGATGCAGGCGCTGTTCGAGCGCGGCGTGCTCCAGTACGAGCGCCAGCGCTGGGACGATGCCAGCCTCGCATTTGAACAACTCCTTCGCGCTTTCCCCGACAGCCCGCACGGGGTCGAAGCCCTCGAACTGCTCGCCAATGCCCGCATCGGCGCGGGCGACGTGGAAGAAGCCGAGCGCGTCTTCGACCGGGTCATCGCCCGGCAGTCCGACGCGGCTCCCGACGTGCGCGATGCCCTCGCCTTCCAGAAAGCCTACCTCCTCTACGGCTCCGGCGCGTACGAGCAGGCCGCACGCACCTTCGAGCGTCTCGCCGACGATGCCGCTCCCGCGCTACGCGGCGACGCGCTGTTCTGGCTGGGCGAGACGCAGTTCCAGCAGGGCGATCTGGACGACGCCCTCGCCACGCTGCGCGCCTACACCAACGAGTATCCCGAGGGCACCTTCCGCAACGCCGCCCGCTACGTGACGGGATGGGCGTACTTCCGGCAGGAACGCTACGAGCCTGCCTCGCTGGCCTTCGAAGGCTTCATCGACCACTTCGAGCCCGACCGCGACGCTGCAAACGCCCCCGCCTACGAGGACGACGCGCACCTGCGCCTCGGCGACAGCTACTACGCGCTGCGGCGCTACCTCGAAGCGGTCAATGCCTACGCCCGCGTGCGCGGCGACGACCGCGACTACGCCTACTACCAGATCGGGCAGGCGTATTTCTTCGCCGGGCAGCCCGACCGGGGCCGCCGCTCCCTCGAACGTCTGCTGCGCGACTATCCGCAGAGTCCGCTGCGCGAGGAAGCCGCCTACAGCATTGGCTACTTCTTTTTGCAGGAAGGACGCTACGACGAAGCCGTAAAGGCCTTCGAGGACGTCGTCGCCACCTACCCCGGCGACCCGATTTCGGGCAAAGCCCTCTACGGCATCGGCGATGCGTACTACAACCGGGGGATGCTCGAAGCCGCTGCTCGCGCCTACCGGGGCGTGCTCGCCCGCTACGGCACCACGCCCTTCGCTGCCGACGCCGCCACGAGCCTGAAGGCCGCACTCGAAGGGCTGGGCCGCGACGAAGAAGCCAGCGCCGTCGTCGATTCCTTCGCCGTGCGCGCCGCGCCCGAGGTGGCCGACGAACTCCGCTTCCGCCAGGCCGAGACGCTGTATGCGCGCGGACGCTACCGCGAGGCCGAGCCCGCGCTGGCCGACTTCATCCGCCAGACGCGCAACGCCGACCTCCAGACCGACGCCCGCTACTACCTCGCCGACCTCTACGCCAACCAGGAACGGGTGGACGAGGCCGAGCGCCTGCTGAAGCAGGTGCTCACCGGCCCGGCGAACGCCCGCAAGGTGGACGCCGCCCGGCGACTCGCGCAACTCTACCTCGACACCGACCGGCCCCGTGAGGCGCTCGACGCCTACCGCACACTCGAACGCGCCGGAAGCGATACCCGCGCCGTCGCCCTCGAAGCCCGCGTGGGCCAGGGCCTCGCCCTCCTCGCCGACCGCCGGTACGACGCCGCCGACGAGATCTTTGCCGATATCCTAGACGCCGCCGGTGACACCCCTTCCGCCCTGCCCGCCCGGCTGGGCCGCGCCCGCGTGCTCGACGCCAAGGGCGATTTTGCCCAGGCCCTCGATGCTTACCGGCAACTCAGCGACGAGGACGGCGGCGATGTGGGCGCGCAGGCGCTCTACCGGCTAGGCGACCTACTTCTGCGGATGGATAACCCCGAGGCTGCCCTCGACGCGCTCGCGCCGCTCGAAGCGCGCTACAGCGGCTACGATGCGTGGGTGGCCCAGGGCCTGCTCGTCATGGCCCGCGCTCACCTCCGCCTCAACAACCCCGACGAAGCGCGACGCCTGCTCGATCAGGTCGCCGAAGACTATCCCGACACCCCGTGGGCGCGCACTGCCACCGACGAGCGCGCGCGCCTCTGATGCCATGCCTGTGACCTTCTCACGCTTTTCCTTCGCGCTCGCCGTGCTCGTCCTCGCCGCCACCACGGCGCGCGGCCAGACGGTGCAACCCGACACGCTGCCGCGCCTCTCGCCCCGAGAGATCGAGATCCGCGGCGAACTACGCGTCTCGTTTCCATCGATAGCGCGCCCGCCCCTGAGCGGCTTCGCGCCCGCGCCGCGCCTCAAAGCCATCGACCCCGACCGGCAGCCTCTGCTGCCGCCGTATCGGCAGACCGACCTGCCGCCGAGTCCGCTGGCCCGCCCGACACCGCCCGCGCTCCGCATCCTCGTGGCCGGACCGCCGCGACGAGGGGTGCTGGAAGCCGGTGCAGGTTCCTTCTTCAGCCGCTTCGGGCGCTTCTACCTCGACACTCCGGCCTCAGAGGTTACATCGTTCTACGCCTCGGCGGATTACGAAGGCTCCTACGGCCACCGCGACGACGCGACGGACAGACGCGCTCCCTACGACCTCGCGCGGGGTGAAGTGGGCGTGCGCTCGGGCAGCCGCCGTTTGTCTGTCGAGGGCAGCGTGGGCGGATTCTACCGCTCGTACACGCTCTACGGAGCCAGGCCCGGCTTCCAACCTGCGCTGTTCTCTTCTTCTCTGGACCGCGAGGGCTATGGCGGGCACGCTCGCTTCGGCGTGGACGTGCGACCCCGCGACGAGACCTCCATCACCGCCGCGCTCGGCTACTCGTCCACCTTCTACGACTCAGGCACCTTCGGCGACCTGCGCGACGAGCGAGCGGCGAGCGAGGCCGACGAGGCGCGCGTGACGTTCCAGCTGGGTGCCGAGCAAAAACTCGAAGGCGGCCTCTTTGAAGCCATGCTCGACGGCGGCACCGTCGGCCTCGACGGTTCGGGGACGCCGGGAACGGAGCAACTCTACGGCTCGGCGGGCGTGGCCTACACCTTCCTCTCGCCGCTGGCGCGCTTCCGCGTGGGTGCGCAGCTGCTGAGCACCCGCTTCAAACGCTTCGACGGCACGTTCGAGACGACCCTTTTCGCCCCCGACGTGCGCGCCCAGCTCCGGCTCGCCCCCGGGGTCGAGATCTACGCCCAGAACCGCCCGTACATCGACGCCAACGCGCTCTCCGCGTTGTTCGAGGCGTCGCCCTACCTCACCGACCGGCCCGAGGTGCGACCCACCGCTATCCCGTGGAATGCCGAAGGCGGCGTCCGCGCCGCGCAGGGCGACCTCCAGCTTCGCGCCTTCGGCGGCTACCTCCGCGCCCCCCGCCTCCGCTACATCACCGCTAACGTGGGCACCAGCGACTTCGAGGACGGCAGCTTCTTCGACGTGCGCTACGCCGCGGGGCAGTCCATCCACGCCGGGGCAGAGGCGCGCCTGCTGCTCGTCGAGGGATGGAACGCGGCGCTGGGGGGGCTCTACCGCCAGACCGAACTCACCCGCACCGGCGAGCCCATCCCTTACGTCCCCGCCGCCTCGGGCTGGGCCACGCTCGGCTACGTGACGCCCAACCAGAAAGGGCGCCTCGAAGTCAAAGGCACGCTCGACGGTCCCCGCTACGTCGACGCCCGCGCCAACGAGCGCTTAGATGCATACGCCGACCTCGACGTGACCGGCTCGTTCGACGTCACTCCCAGCTTCACCCTCGTCGCCCGGCTCGACAACCTCATCCCCGGCAACCGAGCCTTCTGGCAGCGCTATCCCGAAGCGCCGTTCACGGCGATGGCGGGCCTCAGCATCCGGTGGTAAGCACCGCCGGGGCACGCAGCGATGGAGCGCGCCGTATTTTCACTTTTTCACCCATCTCCCCACCCCGATGGAGTCTGCCGACGACACCCTCACCCGCGCACTCGGCGACGTGCTCACCGAACACCTCATGCGCGAAGACGCCGTGACCGTCGAGGGACTTGGCACCTTCCGCCGGGTCCACCGCGCCAGCCGCGTGGAAAACGTGAAGGGCGACGAGGTGATGATGCCGCCCTCTGACGTGATCGAATTCGACGCCTCCTGAGCCATGTCTGCTTTCCTACACTCCCTCGCCGACGTGCTCGGCACTACTGAGGCAGAGGCGCGGCAGGCGCTGGCGGACTTCGTCGAGGCCCTGCACACACGCCTCGACGCCGAGGGCGAAGTCGCCTTCGAGGGGCTCGGCACGTTCCGGCGGGCGGGCGGCTCACTCACCTTCGAGGCCGCCCCCGCCGTGGCACTCGTCGTCAACCACCGCTACGCAGGCATGGAGCCGATCCCGCTCAGCAGCGGCGCGCCGCCCCGCTGGCAGACCGGCCTTCCCGACGACCAGCACCCCCTCGGCCCGCCACCAGAAACCGTCTTTGAAACCGCCGACACCTCGCCGGACGACGACGGCCCCGATCTGCCGCCGCTCTTCGCCTCCGACGAAACGCTGATGGCGCTGCGCGACGCCGCCCGCGACCTCGACACGCCGCCGTCCGAAGAGGCTGCCCAGTGGGCCGACGAGATGATCGAGGAAGATTCGCAGATCGTCCCCGTCGATCTGTCGCAGCCAGAAGAACCCGAAGACGTGCCGCCGATTGACGACGCCTCGGTGATCGAGGAGGTCGTGCTGTCCGATCCGCCATCGCCATCCGACGACGAGGGGGAAGCCGAACTCCTACAAGAAGAGGATGGCCTTGACGACGAAAATGATGAGGTTTTCGAGGCCGACGAACCCGCACTTGTCTTTCCGCCCCACGGCGTGGTAGAACACGACGCGGCGGACGCGGTGCCGCCGCCACCGGTACCTGCCGAGGTGCCACCGCCGCCACCCGCCTCCGAGCGACCGCCGCGCGTCCGAACCCCCGAACCCGACGAGCCGCGCCGCAACGTGTGGCCGTTCGCGGCGCTGGGTGTGCTGGTCCTCATCGCCGCTGCCGTGCTGCTGATGCGCGGGTGGGGCCGCGACGACACGCCCCCATCACCCGTCGTTACCCCCGACACAGCCGCCGTGGCTCCCCTCGATACCGCCACCGCCCCACCTCGACACCGCCACTACCCCGGCCGATACGCCTGTTTCCGCACCGCCGCCTGTCGAAGAAGGCCCGCTGCGGGGCACCGCGCCCGTCACTGCCGGGAGTGGCTACACCATCGTCATCGGCGGCGCTGCCTCGAACGGAGCGGCGGAACGGCTCGCAGCGCCGTACCGCGAGCAAGGCTTCCGCACCGGCGTGATTGCCGGGCGCACGGGCACCGGCGCCTCCATCTACCGCGTCGGCGTCGGGCAGTTCGGCTCTCTCGCCGAGGCCCAGCGTGCACTCAGTAGCCTGAGCGGCACCGTCCCCGGCGACGCCTGGATCACCCGCCTCTGAATTTCCCTTTTTCACCTTCCCTCACGGAATGACCTCACCGCTGCTCCTGCTCCAGCAAGTCCTCCCTCAGGTCGCCGACACGCTGGCCACCGCCGCCGCTCCCGAACCCGTCGAGGTCGGTTTCATGGAGATGCTCTTCAAAGGCGGCTGGGTGATGTGGCCCATCCTCCTCCTGTCGCTCGCCGCCATCGCCGTGTTCGTCGAGCGACTGCTGACGCTCAACCGCAGCAAGGCCGACGCCGAGGGCATCGTCGACCGGGTGCGCGCCTACGTGCAGAGCGGCGACGTGCGCGGCGCGCTGGCCTACTGCGCGGCGCAGGATAAGCCCGTCACCCGCGTGTTGCAGGCGGGGCTCGAACGCCTCGGACGCCCCATCCTCGAAATCCGCGACGCCGTGCAGACGGCAGGGCGAGAGGAAACCTTCGGCCTCGCCCGCCGCACCGACCTGCTTGCCTCCGTCGCCGCCATCGCGCCGATGCTCGGCTTCCTCGGCACCGTCACCGGCATGATCAAGACGTTCATTCAGATCCAGAACCTCCAGGGCAACGTCAACCCGAGCGTGCTGGCGGGCGGCATCTGGGAGGCGCTGCTGACGACGGCGGCGGGCCTCATCGCGGGCATCATCGCGCTGCTGCTCTACAACGTGCTCCAGGGCCGCATCAAGTACCAGGCGCACCGGCTGGAGCAAGCTGCCGAGGCGTTCGTCGACCTCATGCAGGAGCCCGCCGAGGCCACCCCGGCGGCCTTCCGCAGCTACTGACCCCCGCGCTCATGGCCTTCGATTTCTCGCCACCGCGCAAAGAGCCACTTTCCGCCTTCAGCCTTGCCGGGCTGACGGACATCGTGCTGCTGTTGCTGATCTTTTTCCTGCTCACGTCCAACTTCATTCCGCAGTACAACATCCAGCTCTCGCTGCCACAGGCGGACTCCGCCAGCCCGACGGAGCCGGACTTCGTGACCGTCTCGATCACCCGCGACGGGCTGTTTTACGTCGATGCCGACCAGGTGTCGCCCGACAGCCTGCTGATGGCCGTGCAAGCGCTGCGCGAGGGCAAGACGGCGATGGTCGTCCGCGCCGACCGCGACGCCACCATCGGCCGGTTCACGCAGGCCGCGAGCGTGGCACAGGCGCTGGATCTGCGCGTGCTGATGGCCACCGAGCCGCAGTCGCGCTGACGCGGGATGCCGCCGCGTACCGTCCTCGCCCTTTCACTGCTGCTCACGCTGACCGCGTGCGCGCCGCGCCCGCACCCCACGTCCGACGGCTTCGAGTACGTTGAAGGCGGCATCGTGCGGGCGGATACGGCAAAAAAAGCCCTCGCGCTCGTCTTCACGGGCGACGAATACGCCGACGGCGGCGCGCACATCCGGGAGGTGCTGGCGCGCCGTGGCATCCCCGCCACGTTTTTCTTCACCGGGCGTTTCTACCGCACCTCCGCCTTCGCCCCACTCATTCGCGGGCTGAAAGCCGACGGCCACTACCTCGGCGCGCATTCCGACGCGCACCTGCTCTACTGCGACTGGGACGACCGCGTCCGCCTGCTCGTCACCCGCGATTCGTTCGCCACCGACCTCGACGCCAACTACCGCGCGATGGCGCGCTTTGGCATCCAGAAACGCGACGCGCCGTACTTCATGCCGCCGTACGAGTGGTACAACCGGCAGGTCAGCGACTGGACGCGCGCGCAGGGCCTCACGCTCGTCAACTTCACCCCCGGGACCCGTTCCAACGCCGACTACACGACGCCTGACATGGGCAGCCGCTACGTCCCCAGCCGCGCGATTCTGGACAGCATCCTTGCCTACGAACAGCGCCAGCCAGCGGGCCTGAACGGCTTTCTCCTGCTCCTCCACATAGGCACGGCCCCCGAGCGCACCGACAAACTCTACGCTCACCTCGACACGCTCGTCACGGCGTTGCAGGAGCGGGGCTACGCCTTCGAGCGCATCGACACGCTGCTCGAGCGCTGAAAGTTTGTTGCCGGCTGCGTTCAGTTGAGACCAACCACGCGGGGGCGATCACCGAAACCAGGCGTCGCGGTCGAGCGAGCGGTACTGGATGGCCTCGGCAAGGTGCTCGGGGCGGATAGAGTTGCTGCCCGCGAGATCGGCCAGCGTGCGGCTGACTTTGAGGATGCGGTCGTAGGCGCGGGCGCTCAGGCCGAGACGCGTGAGGGCGTTCCGCATCAGGCTCTGCCCTGTGGCATCGAGGGCGCAGTGCTCGCGGACGCAACGGGCGTCCATCTGCGCGTTGCAATGGACACCGCGCCGCCCGGCGAAGCGCTCTGCCTGGACGCGGCGCGCCGCCACCACACGGCTTCGCACGTCGGCAGAGGCTTCGCCGGGGGCCCGGCGGTTGAGTTCCTCGAACGGCACCGGCGTGACCTCGATGTGGAGGTCCATGCGGTCGAGGAGAGGTCCAGAAATACGGCTCAGGTAGCGCTGCACCTGCGGCGGCGCGCACGTGCAGGCGTGCTGCGGATCGTTGAGGTGTCCGCACGGGCAGGGGTTCATCGACGCCACGAGCATGAAGCGGGCAGGGAACGAGACGGTGGAGCGTGCCCGCGAGATGGTGATGTGGCCTTCTTCGAGCGGCTGCCGCAGCACTTCGAGCACCTGCCGCTTGAACTCGGGCAATTCGTCGAGAAAGAGGACGCCATTGTGGGCGAGTGAGATTTCCCCCGGCGTGGGGTTGGCCCCGCCTCCGCACAGACCGGCGTCGGAAATCGTGTGGTGGGGCGACCGCACGGGGCGCGTGGCGACCAGCCCGCGGCTGCCCAGCTTGCCGCCGACGCTGTGGATCTTGGTCGTCTCCAGCGCTTCTTCGAGCGTCAGCGGCGGCAGGATCGTGGGCAACCGGCGCGCCAGCATCGTTTTGCCCGAGCCGGGGGGCCCCACCATGATGACGTTGTGCCCGCCCGCCGCCGCCACTTCGAGCGCCCGCTTGACGTTCTCCTGCCCCCGCACGTCGCCGAAATCGACTTCGTACTGTGCCGCGTGCTCGAAGAGCGCGTCCACGTTGCGGCGGTGCGGCGCGAGCGCGTTCTCACCCAGCAGCAACCGCACGGCTTCGTCGAGTGTCGAGACGCCGTACACATCGATGCCTTCGACGACGGCGGCCTCGGGGGCGTTTTCTTTCGGGACCACGACGGCCCTTTTACCATCATCGCGGGCGCGCAGCACGGACGGCAGCACGCCGCGAACGCCGCGCACCGCACCGTCGAGGGCCAGTTCGCCCAGCACGCTAAAGGAGTCGAGGCGCTCCGGGGTGAGGCGGGCGGACTGCGCTGAGAAAAGCCCGAGGGCGATGGGCAGGTCGAAGGCCGCACCCTCTTTCCGCACGTCGGCGGGCGCGAGATTCACCGTAGTGACACCCCGCGGGATAGGTAGGCCGGAGGTTTTGAGCGCCGAGAACACGCGGTCGCGACTCTCGCGGACGGCTCCATCGGGCAACCCGACGACGGTGTAGCGCGGCAGGCCCGGCTCTACGTGCGTTTCGATCTCTACGGGGAGCGCGTCTACACCAAGGCGGGCGCTGCTCCAGATGCGACTGAGCATGAGAGGGGGCGTGTGTTGGGGAGGTCAGCCGGAGCTGTTGTGCCGGGGTAGACACCGCTCGCCACGCCGCGTAACCCAGAGACTCCGTAAAATTTCTGCACCTGCGCCTGAGTCCCCGTTCACCGCCGCAGATCTATCCGCCTAATTCTCTGTTTTTCAAGCCCTTAGATTTTTGCCTTCGTCCACTGGAACCGGCCATCACGGGGGTGGTATGCGGCGCGATTTTAACCCGCACATCACGATGGTCGACAACACGAACGAAGGCACGGGCGAGCGCCGCATCGGCCCGTCGGTCTCGCGGGACAAGTGGCTCAGCCACGCCCGCACCAAGCTCCAGCGCGGCTACGTGCTGATCGTCGGCAACGGACGGCGCACCGCCAACTTCTACTCACGCGACAAAGGCTACGAGATGTGCGCGTTCGACATCGCCCGCGCGCTCGTCGGCAGTGGCGAAGTCGTCGCCTCGGGCGAGCATTACCTCGGGACGGTCTACTCGCTCACCGACACCGCGACACCCGAGATGCCGCGCCCCCGCCCCGCCGTCATCGCCGACGACAGCGAGGATGCCACGTACGTCCTCACCCTCACCGCCGACACCGACGTGGACGCCGAGGACGGTTTCGAGGCGGATGAACTCGAAGCAGACGAGCAGGAAGAGGAAGCGGAAGAAAACTGATCCTGCCGTTCTAAAAGCAAAAACGCGCGGCCTCCATCTGGAGCGCCACGCGTTTTTTATTGGCGTGATATGAATGATAAACTATTGCTTATAATTAGCTTATCCGCAGTCATGTCTCTTCTTTTGGTCCTCAAGTTAGTGATCAGAAACAAAGAGGGATGGTTCTACAGAAGCTGGAATTTTAGCCTAAACATAGTTCTCATAGGCGCTTTTCTAGCGATAATTATGGTTGCATTAGGCTAAACCGCATTGGTGAATCAACTGGTCGTCGCAACGCCTTAGTGGATCGCTACTGCCCTTCATCCACGAGCACGACGGGTTCGTTGGTCGGCACAGCGAGGCGGGAGATGGCGCTGTCGATGGGGATGGTGTAGCCCGCTGAGTCGGCGGTGAAGGAGTTGAGTTCGGCGTTTTGCCGCGCCTGCTCGGCCACGCGGGCGCTGTCGGCGCTCGCCTGTTGCGCTCCCGGTTCAGGGTCGCTTCCGAGGCCGGGGAAGACGATGAAGGTGGCGGCGACGACGAGCGCGCTCAACAGCACGGCGGCGACGAGCAGCAGGTATTCCCCGCCGCCGGTGTTGAACCTGCGAACGGGCGCGGGGTCTTTGCGCGCTCCCTCCAGGCCGGTTTCGGCCCCCGCTTCCGCCGTGAGGCCCGCGTACGGCGCTTCGGCGGGCTGGTGCGAATAGAGGAATTCGCCCGTCTCGCTGTAGGCACTCTGCCCACCCACACCCTGCGCAGCGACGCGCCAGAACAGCGTCTGATCCTTGCCCCTGATGTGCTGCACGATGGCCGATGACACCGTGCCCAGCCGTGTGTCCACCAGGAGGGTGTGGAAGTCTTCGTCGGTGGAGACCTGCACGTGGTAGCCCGTGGCATCCTCTACGGGATGCCAGACGAGCTTGGCGGCGTCGCCGCGCACAGGCGCTCCCTGCACGGGCGCGACGAGTTCAGGAGGCGAAGGAACGGTGCGGTCCATCGGTCAGGTAGGGGTAGAAGGACGACGTATGATCACGAAAGATAGGATGCCGCTCGGAGAAGCATTTCTACAGTCCGGCAACGCTCGGAGCGCCGGTCACACGCCTCCCGCCTGCCCCTCGAGGATCTGCCCGGCGATCTCGATGAAATCACGCTCGGTGACGATGCCGACGAGGTGCCCGTCGCGCACGACCGGCAACGACCCGATGCTGTGTTTCCGCATCGTGCGGATGGCGTCGAGCGTGGGCGTCTCGGGCGCGATGGTGATGGGGTCGCGCACCATGATCTCGCGCACCGCCGTCGCTTCGTTCGGCAGCCCTCGCACGTTGGTCATGTAGCGCAGCAGGCTACGATGGCTCACGAGGCCCACGAGCCGGTGATCGCGGTCCTCGACGAGCACGTGGCGGATGCGCTGCCAGTCCATCAGGCAGGCGACGAGATCGACGGTTTCGTCCTCGTGGACGGTAAAGAGGTCAGCGGTCATGAAGTGCTCGACGCGCGTCTTTTCGAGCCGATTGGCGCGTCGCCCTTCTTTCACCGAGCCCGGCGTCCACTCGTGGACGGGCTGCCCGTCCTGCTGCCGCGCGATCATCCCCGCCACCAGCGCCGACATACACTCGGCGTGCGTCGAGCCGGCCGATTCTTCCTTCATGTTGGCGAGCGTGTCGAGTTGCCACTGCGCCCCCGTTTTGCGTGACGCCACGCGCGCGCGGATGAGGCCCAGGTAATGATCGGTGTCGCCCTCGTCCACCCCCGCCGCCAGCAGTCCTTCGTGCGCGAGCGGAAGGAGATGTTCGAGCAGCAGTTGCGGCGCGGGCAGGCGCAAGCCGCCGATCCACGAAAGCTGCGCGCCCAGGCCCAGGCGCGAAGCCGAGATGAAGTTGCTCTTGGCATCGTCGAAGCGCAGGTGCGCGCGGATGTCGCCGTAGCGCACCGCCAGCCCGGAGACGAGCCCGAACCACAGCGCCGCGTTGGCGACCTCGTCGGCGGGCGTGGGGCCTGAGGGCAGGATGCGGTTCTCGATCCGCAGGCTCGGCTTGCCGCCGCTGACGCCGTAGACGGCGCGGTTCCACCGGTAAACCGTCCCATTGTGCAGCGACAGCGCACGCAGGCGTGGGATGCCGCCGCGTGCCAGCACCTCGAACGGGTCCTCGTCGGATTCGTCGGGCGCGAGCAGCACCCGGAACCGGGCGATGTCCTCCTTGAACAACTCGGCCACCCCCTCCTTCACCCAGCCCGAGCCGAAATGCACGCGCGGGCTGAGTTCGCGCAGGTACACGTTGGCCGTGCGCGTGTCCACGGCCTGCTGAAACAGCGCGATGCGCGTCTCGTGCCAGAGCCGCTTGCCAAAGAGGAGGGGCGAGTTGCACGCCGCCGACAGCACGGGCGCGGCCACGGCCTGCGCGATGTTGTAGTACGTCGCAAACGTGCCGGGGTCTACCTGGAAGTGCGTCTGGAAGCTCGTGTTGCAGCCTTCCATCATCATGCCCTCGTGGCGCACGAACAGCTCGTCGGTGCCGCGGATCATGATCTGCCCCATCCCGCCGCGCAGATTCTGGATGGCGTCGTTGAGCGCGTAGTAGCGCGGGCTCGGCGTCATGTTCTCCAGTGTCAGGTCCGACAGGTGGATCGTCGGCAGGATGCCGCACATCACCACGTCGGCATCCACCTTGCGGGCGATCTCGCGCACGTAGGCGAGCCGCTCGTGGATGCCCGCTTCCATTTCGCTGAGGGCCTTCCCGCCAAAGGGAAGCGGGTCGAGGTTGAACTCGACGTTGAACTTCGTCAGCTCGTTGACCACGTCCGGGTGCTCGTTGACGGCCAGCAGTTCCTCGATGACGGACGCCGGGTAGCCGTTGGCATCGACGAGGAAGAGCTCCTGCTCGGCCCCGATGCGGCGCGTGCCGGTTTCGAAGAGGCCCTCGTCCATCATAAACTCGAGGGCGCGGACGTCCTGGATGAGTTGGCGCGTGAAGCGGCGCAGCGCGGCGTCGTCCTGGATGTGCGTTACGTGTTGGTCGCCCATGACAGAAAAGGGGTCAGGAGGAAGGAGATGCCGAACCGGCTCTGGCGAGGAGAGACTCGGCGTAGGCCAGCAGGCGGCGCTCGGAGAGCAGGCCCACGAGCACGCCGTTTTCGACCACGGGCAGCGACCCGATGCGGTGCTGCCGCATGAGCCGCACGGCCTCGTCGGCTCGCGCATCGGGTGCGATGGTGACGGGGTCGCGCAGCAGAAAATCGTGGATGGCGCAATCGGGCAGTGCGTGGCCGGTGTGCCGCACCAGATGGCGCAGCAGTTTGGCCCGGTCCACCAGCCCCAGCAACGTGTCACCGCGCGCGACGAGCATGTGGCGCAGCTTTTCGCGCTCCATGCGCGCCGCCACCTCGAAGGCGGGCGCGTCTTCGGAAGTGGTCGAGAGCGAGGTCGCCATGAGATCGGCGACGCGGGGGGTGGAAGGCAACGGCACGGGGGATTTCAGATTGCGGAGGTCGGAATGCAGAACGCAAATTTCGGAAAGCAAAACCCGGATTGCGCCCTATCGATCTGCTGCACCTTGGGCGGAGGTCGCCCCCGCACGTTCGGCGTCCGTTATAATATGAACGTTCGTTGAAGGCCGCAGGCTCCAACCCGAAATGGGCGCATGCCGGGCGCAACACGGTGCGCGGTGGCACGGTACCACGCGCCATGCGCCTCCTGCTTTTCCTCCTCCTGCTTTCGCCACTGCCCCTTACCGGGCAGGCGCAACCCGCCGCATTGTCGGCAGAGGCCACGCAGGCACTGTTTCTCGACGGCCTCACCCGCGCCTTTCTGGACGATCCCGCCGGGGCCGTCGCCCGCTTCCGCGAGGTGCTCGAAAAAGTGCCCGACCAGCCCGCCGTGCTCGACGCGCTCGCCCTCAGCTACGCCGCGCTGGGCGACCTCCCGCTGGCACAGGACGCCGCCGACGCCGCCACGCGCTTCGCCCCGTCCAACTCCCACTTCGCCCTCACCGCCGCCCGCATCGCCGAACAGCGCGGTGATCCCCGAGGGGCCGAAACCCGGCTGGAAACGCTGCTGCGCCAGAAGCCCGACGCGATCCCCGTGCTCGCCGAACAGGCGCGTCTGCTCGAAACACGCGGCGCGTATGCCGATGCCCTCGTCTTGCTCGAAAAGCTGCCTCCGACGTCCGAAACGCTCGACCGCCGCCTCGCTCTCTATGCCCGCGCGGGCGACGATGCGGCGTTCCAGGAGGCCTACGCCATCCGTGTTCGCCTCGCCCCGCCGACGGCCACGCTGCTGCGCTACCTGGGCCAACACCACCTGCGCGGCAACCGATCCGCCGAGGCCCGCGATGCCTTCGAAGCCGCGCTGCGCCTCGATCCGTCTGACCGCGACGCCCGGCAGGCGCTGGCGACGCTCACTCCCGACGCGGGCTCCGAAACCCTCGCACCGGGCTACGCGGCGTACGTGGCGGGCGATTTCGCCGCCTCCGCTCGGCTCTTCCAGTCCGACCTCGACCGCGACGCGGGCGACGTGCTACGCTGGGCTGCTGCCGCGATGGCGCACCTCGAAGCAGGCGACGCCGCCCGCGCCGCGACTCTGCTGGACGACGCCCGTCTCATCTTCTTCGATGCGCCCACACTCTCCATCCCGTCGATCTATGCTGCCCTGCTGGATGGAGACGTGGACGCCGCAGCCGCGCTGTTCGATGGAGTGGACGAGGACGCCCCGCCTCTCCACAAAGCCGCGCTGCTGCTGGCCGAAGCGGCGGTGCGGAAGGCCCAGGGTAACGCCGCAGATGCCGCGCGCTTGCAAGCCGAAGCGTTTGCCCTCGCCCCGCTCGACGCGCTCCGCGCCTCGGCGCTGGCACCGGCAGGCGGCGCGCTCCAGGTTTTCCTGCCCTGAAGCGTGGGCCGACGAAGCCTCCGCCTCCTCGCCGACCTGCTGGCGTACGTCGTCAGCCCGCTGGCGCTGCCCATCGTGGCGCTGACGGTGGGCGCGGTGGCGCTGGGCGCGGGCGGGCGCGAGGCGTGGCTCGTCGCGGTGGGTTCGTTGCTGGCGCATGGCATCGTGCCGCTCGTGTTTCTCATCTGGCTCGTCCGGCGCGGCGAGGCGCGTTCCATCGAAGTGCGCGACCGCGACCGGCGGACGGCTCCCTACCTGTTCGGCGCGGCATGTGTGGCGCTTTTTGCCCTCGTGCTGGCCGTCTGGCTGCCTCCGCAGCGCCATGCGCTGGCGTGGATCGAGGGCGCACAGGCCGTCAACACGCTCGTGCTGATGGCGATCAACCTACGGTGGAAAATCTCGCTCCACCTCACCACCCTCGCCGTCACGATCAGCACGCTCGCCACGATGGCGCTCGCGCTCGACCTGCCCCGGCCCGATGTGTTGCCCCTGTGGCTGTTTGCATTTCTGGCTCTCTGCGTGCCCGCGCTCGCCTGGGCGCGTGTCTATGCCGGAGCGCACACCGCCGCGCAGACGCTCGGCGGCACGCTCTTTGGCCTCGTCGTGCCCGCACTCGAAATCGTGCTGCTGCACCGCCTCGGCGCGTTTTAGGCCAAACTGGCGCGTGGCGCGCGGAATGCCTTTCCGCACGCCACGGCCGACCGTATTTTCCGCGACGTGCTCCCGCCCATTTCTCCGCGCGCCTATCCCGCTTCGCTACGGTTAGCCTGACTTTTTTCGCTTTTCGCTTCTGACCGTATGCGTCGCTTCTCGCTTTTCGCGCTGTTCGTCCTCCTGTGCCCGTTCGCGGCCTCCGCCCAGAGTTGGGGCGTCGTCGTGGGCCGGGTGACGAGCACGCTGGATGGATCGTCCATCCCCGGCACCACGCTGCTCGTGCGCGACACCAACTTCGGCACCGCCGCCGACGCCGACGGCTACTTCTCGCTGCGCGTACCGAGCGGCTGCTACACGCTGCGCGTGACGTCGGTGGGCTTCGAGATGCTGGAGGCCGAGGTGTGCGTGCGGCGCGACGAGGAAAAGCTGTTCGACGTGCGCCTCCAGCCCACCGTGGGCGCGCTCGGCGACGTCGAGGTCGAAGCCGATGCCGTGCGCGAGGCGGGCGTCTACACGCTCACGCCCGAGGAAATCCAGAACATTCCCGGTCCGTTCCGGTCGCCGTTCCAGGCCTTGCGGGCGCTGCCGGGCGTGGCGGCCAACAACGAGTTGTCGAACCAGTACAGTGTGCGCGGCGGCGGCTACAACGAGAACCTGCTGTTTCTCAATGGCTACGAGGTGTACCTGCCCTTCCGTCCGCGGCAGGGCGAGCAAGAAGGGCTGGGCCTGCTCAACCCCGATCTCATCGACGGGCTGACGCTCTACACGGGTGGCTTTCCGGCGCGCTACGGCGGCAAGCTGGCCTCGGCGCTCGACGTGACGTACCGCCGCCCCGACCGCGAGCGCGTCCATGGTTCCGCCACGCTGTCGCTGCTCGATGCCGGAGCGGCGGCGGGCGCATCCGCCTTTAATGGCAAGCTCGGCTGGCTCTTCGGCGTGCGGCGCGCGCAGGCGCAGCGGCTCTTCGGAACGCAGGAACTCAAGGGCCGCTACGACCCGGCGTACACCGACGTGCAGGGGATGCTGTCGTACCGCCTTGCGCCGGGCCATGAAGTCGAGGCGCTGGGCGTCTACGTGGAGCACCGCTTCAACCTCGAACCCGTCAACCGGCGAACGTACTTCGGCCTCATTGGGGGGCAGGAAGAGGCGTCCACCATTTTCGAGAGCCTATTTACTAGGTTTAGCGGAGAGCAGTCGGACGGCTACACGACGACCTTCGGCGGGTTGCGCCTTAAGAGCCGCCTCACCGATCACCTCCGCGCCGAGCACGACATCTCGCTGTTTGATACCGAGGAGTTCGAAACGCGCGACATCAAGGGAGAATCCGCGCTCACGCAGGTCGATCCAGGCAGTGGAGCCGAATCGGCGATTGGCAACGGACGGCAGGAGGATTTCGCCGACAACCGCATCCTCGTCCGCAACCTCACCGGGCAGGGGCGCTACGTGCTTACCACGGGCCGCCACGCGCTCGAAGCGGGCTGGATGGCCCGGCGCATCTCGTACGACGACCGCATCGACGAGAAGTCGTTTTTCATCACCAACGAGGACAGCGCACGCACCCTCGTCCTCGACAGCCTGAAAGACGCGCTGAATCTCTCGACTGGTCAGTACGGCGCGTACACGCAGGCGAGCCTCGATCTGATGCCGTCAACGCCCGACAAGTTCACCGCGACCGTTGGCGTGCGGGCCGATTACTTCGGCTTTACCGGCAACTGGACGTTCGCGCCGCGCCTCAACGCCCGCTACGTCGCCTCACCGAACACGACGTTTCTGGCTTCGGGTGGGCTGTTCTACCAAACACCGTCGTACCTCGAACTGCGCGGCAACCCCGCCGCCGCGCAGCCTATCCAGGCCTCGCTCAACGACTCGCTGGAGAGCCAGCGCTCGTTCCAGCTCGTAGGCGGCGTCGAGCACTTCATCCCCAACCGGCGGCTGTCGGTGCGGGCGGAGGCGTATTACAAGGGCCTCGCCAACCTCGTCTCGTACAACGTCGAGAACGCGCGCGTCGAGTATTCGGGCGTCAACGACTCTGAAGGCTACGTATATGGCTTCGACCTCCAGCTCAGAGGCGAGTTCGTGCCGGGCATGGAAAGCTGGGTCAACTACGGCTTCATGGTCAACCGCGAAACGTTCGCCGACGCCTACCTGACGACGTTCAACCAGGGCGTGCGGCCCCGCCCGACGGATCAGCGCCACACGTTCTCGTTCTACATCCAGGATTACGTGCCCGGCGACCCGACGTGGCGGTTGCACATGCGCGGCCTCTTCGGCAGCGGCTTCCCGTTCACGCCCCTCAACGCCGGCCCGACCGTCGGCAACGACATCTTCCTCGTGCCCGGCCCGCGCAACGGCGCGCGCTACGACGAGTACCGGCGCCTCGACCTCGGCGTCGCCAAGATCATCACCTTCGGCAGCGACGTGAAGGGCACCGAGACGAAGCTCGAACTGACGGGTGAAATCCTCAACGTGTTCGACATGGTCAACGAGGTCGCCTCGCAGTACGTCGTCACCGGCAAGTCGTGGCGGCGCGTGCCCATCCGCCTGACGCCGCGCACCGTCAACGTGCGGATGCGGCTGACCTTTTAGCCTCGTCCGGCTGCGCTCATCCGAAAAACTCGCGGAAGAAGGCGAGGTGGTACGGCAGCACGCGCGTCCAGTACTCCCACGTGTGCCCACCGGGGCGCTCGACGTAGTCGTGCGGGATCTGCCGCTGCAACAGGATGCGGTGGACGAGGCGGTTTTCTTCGATAAAGAAGTCATCCACGCCGCAGTCGATGAGCAGCGCCGGAACGGTGGAAGTGTCGGCCCGCGCAGCGAGCGTCGAGACAGAGTGCTCACCCCACGCCTCGGCGTTCTGCGCGTAGGGGCCGAGAAGCTTCTTGATCTCCCACTTATCCGGGTTGAAGCGCAGGTCGAGGCCGCCGCTCATGCTCGCCGCTGCCACATAAAAATCCGGGTGGCGCAGCGCGAGGAAGAGCGCTCCGTGGCCGCCCATACTCAGGCCCGTGATGGCGCGCCCCTCCCGCCCCTTCACGACGGCATACTGCGCTTCGACGAACGCGGGAAGCTCCTCGGCCACGAACGTCTCATAGCGGCTTTTCGGATCGCGGGGACTGTCGAGGTACCAGCTGTTGGTGGACCCGTCCGGGCACACGATCACGACGCCGTAGCGGTCGGCGAGCGCGCCGAGGTCGGTGTGGCGTGTCCAGTCGAACGCGCCACCGCTGTAGCCGTGCAGCAGGTACACGGTAGGATGCGGGCCGCTCTCGTCCGGGACGACGACAACGACGGTGACGTTTTTCGCCATCGCGGCGCTGTAGACCGCGACCGTGTCTACGGTGCCCGCCAACGCGGGTAGTGCCGACGCCCACAGGAGCATTCCGAGAAGCAGGAGGCGGTTCATCGGCCGCCCTCCCCGCGCAGGGCCGCGCGCACCCGCTGCGTCGCAGCGCCGTCGAGCCACTGCACCGACACGATGGACGCGCCCTGCGGCAGCGGATGCCCCAGCACCGCCGCCTGTATCCTGCCCCTGACGACGGGATGCACCGTCAGCAGCAGCGGCCGCTGGATGGCCACGAGCGCGCCCGAGGGCGATACAAACACGTCGCGGGCGTCGCGGGCAGCGGCCACCACGCGCGTCCACGGGATCGTTTTCTGCGCTCCCACGAGGCGAGGGGACACGTCGAAGTCCACGTCGAAATCCACCACGTTGGCGGAGCGGGTGAGTTCGGCAGACTCCAGGCGCCCCACGAGCTTCCACGCGCCGCGCCGATGCACGAGCGACCAGTTGGCGGGGTCGGGTTCGGGGATGTACTGCACCTGCCGACTTTCGGGAAGGGCGTCGAGGAAGGCCTCTGCGCTCTCGAAGAAGGCTTCTAGCGCGTCCTCGCCCAGCACCTGCTGCACGTCCAACCCATCGCCTCCGAGGCTGTCGGGGCGGAGCACGGAGAAGGTGCGGAAATCCCACGGCGACGCGGTGCCCTCGCAGAAGCCTGCTGAGCGGGTTTCCACCGCCAGGAAGGCCGCGCTCACGAAGCGCAGCGTCTGCCTCCGGTAGCCCCGGCAGTACTCGCCGTTGAAAGCGTCGATGCCTGTGTATTGGGGCAGCGTGCCCGCTGGGGCAGCCCACACGAAGGTTTCCTGCCACGCATCGTAGGTGCTGTTTTCGACCCCCACCCGCAGCACGCCCGAAGGCCGCGCCACGAGCAGCCCCGTTCCCGCCTGCCCGTGGTAGCGGCCGTCCGGCTCCGGGTAGACGAGCAGCGAGCGGTACGGCGAGGCACGATCGGACGCCGACGGGCTCTCGGCCTCCGCGCGCCAGCCCAGCAGCAGGGAACGCTCCTGCGCCGAAGCAGGCGCGGCGCAGACGAGCAGCAGAACGAGGAGGCGAAACGTCATCCGAAAAACGGGAAATAGAGCCACCCGAACGCGCCCCGTCGCCGCCAGGCTCCCCCGGTTCAGCGCCCGAAGAAGTAGTAGGCGACGCACCCGAACAGCGGGAAGATGATGATCACCGCGATCCAGAGCAGCTTCGAACCAAGGTCGCGCCCGCTGCCGATGACCTCGACGATGGCGATGATGTCGAGGATGAGCACGAGGATGCCGCAGCAGCCGAGCGACCACGGGTTGCGCCCCATGTCGATCAGGTTGCCGTCTCCGGTGGTGCAACCGGCCAGCAGGAGGGTGACGAGGAACGCAGAGAGGGCGAGGGCACCCCGGTGGAGACGAGCGGTCATGGCGGCAGAGAGGTTTAGAGGAAGATGCATCGCGCGCAGCATCCAACGGCACCGCGTGCCGTGATGCTTGTGTAACGCCTCCGCCCGCTACGGGCGCGCTTCGCCGAAGGTTACGGGAACGCCCTGCCAAACGGCCCTGTTTGGAGACGGCTTTCGCACGCCCGTTTTCTCCCTTCCCATGCGTATTGGCCCACTCGACCTCGGCGACCGCCCCCTCCTGCTCGCGCCGATGGAGGACGTGTCCGATCCGCCGTTCCGGTTGCTGTGCAAGCGCTACGGCGCAGACCTGCTCTACACCGAGTTCATCTCGTCGGGCGGGCTGGTCTACGACGCGGATTCGTCCCTCCAGAAGCTCGACATCTACGACGAGGAAAGGCCCGTCGGCATCCAGATTTTCGGCGGCGAGGTGGATGACGTGCGCGAGGCCACGCGCATCGTGGATGCCGTGGGGCCGGATCTCATCGACATCAACTTCGGGTGCCCCGTCAAGAAGGTCGTCTGCCACGACGCAGGCGCGGGCATCCTGAAAAACCTGCCCAAGATGGAAGCCATCACGCAGGCCGTCGTCGAAGTGGCGACGCGGCCGGTGACGGTGAAGACGCGGCTGGGCTGGAACGACGAATCCATCCGGATTCTCGACGTGGCCCGGATGCTCGAAAACGCAGGCATCGCGGCGCTGGCCGTCCACGCCCGCACGCGGTCCCAGATGTATACCGGCACGGCACGGTGGGAATGGCTGCGGCGCATCAAGCGCGAGAGCAACCTCACGATCCCCCTCATCGGCAACGGCGACGCCGACAGCCCGGCGCGCATCCAGCAGATGTTCGACGAAACGGGCGTGGACGCCGTCATGATCGGGCGTGGTGCCATCGGTAACCCGTGGATCTTCCGCGACGCTAAGCACTTCCGCGAAACCGGCGAGGTGCTGCCGCCGCCGCCGTGGGACGAGCGCGTGCGCGTGGTGGCGGAGCACCTGCGTCTCAAGTGCGAGTGGCTGGGCGAGCACAAAGGCGTACTGGAGATGCGGCGGATGTACGGCGGCTACTTCAAGGGCTTCCGGGGTGCGAGCCGCCTCCGCACGCTGATGATGGGCGCCTCCACGGAAAACGAGGCGCTAGAAATCCTGCTCAACTTCAGCGAGGACGACCTGCACGCGAGTGCCCCGGTGACGCTGCCGCGCGCCGTCCGCCGGGCCACGCTGCCCGCGCCGACGCGTGCCGAGGCCCCGGCGTAGAGGGGGCGGGTGCAAACGAGGCGTTACGTCTGGCAGCGCGAAGAACCCGCCTGCCCGCGCCGGGTGTGAGAGGCCGTCCACTTTCCATCCTCTTGCTTCCCCCGCCATGCCCACCGTCAAGCTCGCCGTCGTCTTTTACACCACCTACGGCACCAATCACCAGATCGCGTCCATCGCTGCCGAGGCGGCACGCGAGGCCGGGGCCGAGGTGCGGCTGCTGCGCGTGCGCGAGACGGCGCCGCAGAGCGTCATCGACGGGCAGCCCGCGTGGAAGGCGCAGCTCGAAAAGATGGCCGACATCCCCGAGGCCACGCCCGACGACCTCGTGTGGGCCAACGCCTACTTCTTCTCGTCGCCAACGCGCTACGGTGGCGCGGCCAGCCAGATGCGAGCCTTTATCGACACGCTCGGCCCCATCTGGCAGAAAGGGCAACTGGCTGACAAGCCCTTCACCGCCACCACAAGCGCGCAGAACGCCCACGGCGGCCAGGAAACGACGATTCAGACGCTCTACATCACGGCGATGCACTGGGGCGCGCTCATCGTCCCGACGGGCTACACCGACGATTCACTCTACGCCGCGGGCGGAAACCCCTACGGCGTCAGTGTCACGGCGGGTGGCGAGGTGTCGGGCGAGGCTAAAGCGGCTATCCAGCACCAGGCCCGGCGCCTCGTGCGCTTCGCGGAAAAGCTCGCCGGGTGATGTCGCTCGGGCATTGACTGCTCGGGTTGCAACGCTCGCTCTCCCTCGAATGAAGAGCAGGAAGAAGCAGGTACGCTCTTGTTCAGGCGTACACCGCCGCTAGCGCGTCCACGATGGGTGCAACGCCGGTGCGGACGGGATCGACGGTGGGCAGGCCGTGTGCCTGCTCAATCTCGCCGATCACGCGCCGCGCTTCTTCGCCGGACAGCTTTGACGTGTTGAGGCTGATGCCGACAAAGCGCGTGTGGGCGCTGGTGAGCGATGCCGCTTCGAGGTAGCGGTCCATGCACGCGGCGAGGTCGGGCAGTGCGAAACCCGGCACGCTGGCAACGTGCGTGCGCGAGGCGTCGTGGCACAGCACCAGCGTATCCGGCTGCGCACCGTGGACGAGGCCGAGTGTGACGCCCGCGTATGCCGGGTGGTACAGCGACCCCTGCCCCTCGATGAGGTCCCAGTGGTCGGGCGCGGCGGCAGGCGCGAGGTGTTCGATGGCCCCCGCGATAAAGTCTGCCACGACGGCATCGACCGGCACGCCGTCGCCCGCGATGAAGATGCCCGTCTGACCCGTGGCGCGGAAGTCAGCGTCGAAGCCGCGCGCCTTCATTTCGGCCGCAAGTGCCAGCGACGTGTACATCTTGCCCACCGAGCAGTCCGTGCCAACGGTCAGCAGGCGGTGGCCGGTGCGCGGCGCACCCGTGCCCGCCCCGAAGGTGCGTTTCGGATGCCGGGCTTCGAGCAGCCGCCGCCCCGTGCGTGCCGCTGCCTCAGCGATGAGCGGGTCGGCGTCCATGCGATCGTGCAGGCCGCTGGCGACGTCCATGCCGGCCTCCAGCGCCGCAATGATGGAATCGCGCCACGCGAGCGAGACGACGCCGCCGTGGTTTGCGACGCCCACGATCATGGTCCTGGCACCGCGTGCTGCCGCCTCGGCGGGCGTCATCTCCGGCAAGTTGAGGGCGGTTGAACAGCCGGGCAGCCGGAGCTGCGCAAGGCATTTTTCGGGAGCCCAGTGAAAGACGCCCTGTGCGGTTTTGGCGTTGCGGGGCTCGGGCGCGTCGCCGAGAAAGAGGAGATAGGGAGGGTGGAGCGTCACGGGCGTAAGAAGGCGGTGTGCAGCAAAGCTACATCCGCTGCGTGTGAACCCGGCTTCAATTTCGACACCAACTTTGCTGGCAAAGCACACCCACGAAATAGGCTGGATTCCGTCTTTTGTGTGACGCCTTTCGTTGGTGAATCGCGAGCAGGTCTCGTCGTAGGGCCGATGTGGGGCGCGTTTTGGGATTGCCTCGATCCGCCCGAGACGGTATACTGAGCAGACGTACACGGGTGCGTGGCTGCGCCTGACCCTCCATTCCAACCTCCTTTCTTCTATGCGCCTCTTTACTGCTCTGACGTGTGCCTTCCTGCTGGCCGCCGCCCCGCTGGCTGCCCAGGAACTCACGTACTCCTTCAATCCCGCCCCCTCAGCGGACCTCTCGGCGCCCTTCGGCATCTACGTCCAGAACGGCGCACGTGGACTCTCCGGGCCCTGGGACCTCGACAAGGACGACAAGATGGAACTCCTCGTGACCCAGCACAGCGGTGCGGGCGGGCGAGTCCATGTGCTCGAAAACACCGGCCCCAACACGTGGGAACTGGTATACTCCACCGCCGTCATCGACTCGTCTGCGTCCTCCAACAACGCGCGCTACGCCATCGGAGCCGACCTCGACAACGACGGCAACTGGGAGATCGTTACGATCCAGGGCAACACCTACAAAGCCGCCACCAAGCAGGACTCGGTGGCCGCTGTGGGCGCCTACATCTGGGAGCACGACGGCGTGATGGGCTCGGATAACTACGGCGCGAAGCCCGCTTCCATCGCTTCCTTCTACGATCTCGACGGCTTCACCTCGGTGGCCTACCTGTACGCGCAGGTGCTCGTCGCAGAAGACGTCGACGGCGACGGGCAGCAGGAACTGCTCATTCCCGCGCAGGGACCGTCCTCGGCCGACCTGTTCTACGTGATGTCGGTCACGGGCAACTACCAGAGCGGCGGCGTCGGCACGACGTTCGAGACGTGGGCCAACGAGTTCGTCGTCGGTCCGCGCCTCAACAGCAACCTCCTCGGCGGCGGCAGCCCCATCGCGCTCTACGCCGCGGACCTCAACGGCGACAACGCTACCGACCTGTCGTTCCACACGTGGAACAACTTCCTGCTGTTCAACGGCACGTCCACCGGAGCCAACAGCTACGCCGTCCCGGGTGCCAACGCGGCCAACCGCTTTCTCAAGGTCAACCCGCTGCCCCGCGACGAGCACGCCCTCTTCGGCGGCGTCGTCTACGACATTGACAGCGACGGCAACGACGAGATTTTCTACGCCAACTACTACGACAACAAGGTCTACGCGGTGGATTACGCGCAGGACGAGGACGTGCTCGAAATCGAAGCCTCGAACGTGAGCACCGACGCCGACGCCATCGCCATGGGCGGCGCGGGCGGCGTCACCGTCGGCGACCTCGACAATGACGGCCAGCCTGAGATCATGGTCGGCGGAGGCGGCTACACGGGTAGCCAGTACGACAGCGGCCAGCCGTCGCAGTTTATCCGCCTCGCCGAGTACAACGGCGGCGACCCGAAGGTCGATGCCAGCTACACACACTACGTCCTCAACACGGGCACCCCTGCTGACAGCGCGGGCTTCCACCTCGTCTACCGCGACTCGCTCGGCACCACGTCGCAGTACCACGTCATCGCGCAGTCCAAGCAGGGCTCCACGACGATCGCCAGCGACCCGCTCTTCCCGAGCAACATCGTTTACCTCGGCGACGTGGACGGCAACGGCACGCGCGAAGTGGCGCTCTCCTTCCAGGGCGTCGATGACAGCCTGAGCGTGTACGACGAGGTCTGGACGAACTTCCCGACGGGCAGCGCGACGGGCGCGGACACGTCGTACTACGTCCGGACCGTGCGTTCGACGGTGCTCAACCCCAACCGCGATTTCGTGCGCGTCTACTCGTTCTCCGAGAACTTCGCCCTCGCAGGCGAGGGCCGCGTGGTACTGCCGACCGACTACGTCCTCAGCGGCAACTACCCCAACCCGTTCTCTAACGAGACGACGATCCGCTTCACGCTGCCCGTCGCCAAGGAGATCACGGCGAAAGTCTACGACGTGCAGGGGCGGCTCGTGAACACGCTCGTCAGCGGCGAACTGTACGCGCCCGGCCCGCACGAACTCGGCTGGGACGGCACCACCGGCAGCGGCACGCCCGTCGCCAGCGGCGTGTACCTCTTCCGGCTCGAGTACGGCAACTTCAGCCAGAGCATGTCCATCACGCTCGTGCGCTGAGGCGCACACGCGCTGTAACCGGGGAGAGGCTCGCCACGCGCGGGCCTCTCCCCTCTTTTCGAGAGACCCCCCTCGTTTTTCCCTGTCATCCCCGCGAAGGTGGGAATCCATGCAGCCTTCCGGCCCTCACCAGGGTCCCCATGGATTCCCGCTTTAGCTGTGCTGACCTGACGGTTCGCGGGAATGACGAAATTTGTGATTCGGCTCTATGCCTGCACACCAGCTTACTCCCTTGTCCTCCGCCGCCTCGCGTTTCGCACCTCCTCGCCTCCGGCGCTGGCTATTCGGGGCGCTGTGCGCGCTGGTGCTGCCTGCCGCGGCGTTCGCGCAGTCCGGTAAAATCGCGGGGTCGGTGACCGACCAGACGACGGGCGAAGGGCTCATCGGCGTCAACGTAGCCATCGACGGGACGCAGCAAGGCACCGTCACCAACATCGACGGCGACTACGTGCTCATCGGCGTGCGGCCGGGCTCGTACACCGTCGTGTTCTCGTACATCGGCTTCCAGACACAGCGCGTCGAGGACATCCGCGTCTCGACGGGCCAGACGACGCGGCTCGACATCGAGATGCGCGAGGAAGTGTTGCAGGGCGAGGAGATCATTGTGCAGGCCACGCGCCCGCTCGTGCAGAAAGACCTGACGGCCTCCAAAACGACCGTCGGCGCGGAGGAGATCGAAGCGCTGCCCGTCGAGAGTTTCTTGGGCGTGTTGACGACGCAGGCGGGTGTGAACACCGGCCCGAGCGGCGAAATCCACATCCGCGGCGGTCGCTCCAACGAAGTCGCCTACCTCGTCGATGGGATGTCGGTGGGCAACCCGTTCAACACCAACGGCCTCGCCACGAGTGTCGCCAACGACGCCATCCAGGAGATGACCGTCATCTCGGGCGCCTTCAACGCCGAGTACGGCAAGGCCATGAGCGGCATCGTCAACCTCGTCACGAAGGAAGGCACGCCGAAATTCGGGGCGTCCGTCTCGTTCTACGGCGGCGACACCTTCACGCGCCACGACGACATTTTCTACACGCCTTCCAACGTCGATCTCAACACGTACACGCTCGAAGGCACGGTGAGCGGTCCGCTGCCGGTGTTGCGCGACGCGGGCTTCTTCCTGTCGTTCCGCCGCGACGTGGACGGCGGCTACATCTACGGCATCGACCAGCATTTGCCGAGCGACTCGGCCAACTTCAACCGCGACCCGGCGCGGCTGGCGCAGATCCAGCAGTTCATCCCCGGCTTCTCGGACGAGAACGCCTGGTACTACGAGCTTCACGGCAAGCCGTGGTACGAGTACGCGGAGGGCGAGGCGATCCCCGGCGAAGCCGTGTCGATGAATGCTTCAGAGAGCACCAACTTTATCGGCAAGCTCACCACGCGCCCGTTCGCGGGCGGCAAGCTCGAATACTCGTTCCTCTACGACGGGGGCGAGCGCACCCCGTTCAACTTCGCCTACCGCTTCAACCCGGGCGGCGTGGCGGACGTGCGCGACAAGAGCATCAACAACAGTTTGCACTGGACGCACGCCCTCAGTGACCGCACGTTCTACACGCTGCGCCTGTCGTACCAGGATTACGACTACAGCAACTACCTCTACGAAAACCCCACCGACCCGCGCTACATGCCCGACCGGCGCATCCGGGGCTATCCGGGCAACAACTTCCTCTTTGGCGGCAATCAGAAAGGCTACGTCACCGAGGAAGCCCGCTCGATCCGTGGCAAGTTCGACGTGACGCGGCAGTTCGGGGTGATCCACGAGGCGAAGGCGGGCGCGGACGTGCAGCTCCACCGCCTCTCGCGCGACAACTTCGAGATCCAGTACGACGGCATCCAGTACCGCGAGCCCACCGTGCTGCCCGCCGCCGAGTCGCCCTCGCACGACACCTACATCGACCAGCCCGTCACCGAGATCAGCCTGTACGCGCAGGACAAGCTCGAATTAGACGACTTCATCATCAACGCGGGATTGCGGTACGAGTACTTCGACCCGCACTTCCAGTACATCCCCAACCTGCTCGAACCGAAAGGGGAGTTGGAGAAGGCGCGCAAGACGAATCTGCTGCTCCCGCGTGTGGGCGTCTCGTTCCCCATCACGGAGCGCGGCATCATCCACTTCTCGTACGGCCACTTCGCGCAAATGCCCACGCTGCGCCAGATGTACGTCAACCCGGAGTTCGAATTCCCGCCCAACAACGCGCCCACCTTCGGCAACGCCAACGTGCGGCCCGAGCGGACGGTGCAGTACGAGTTGGGCCTGCAGCAGCAACTCACCGACGACCTCGCCTTTGACGTGACGGGCTTCTTCAAGGACGTGCGCGACTACCTCGCCGCGCGCAACTTGCAGTACAGCACCATTGGCGGCGAGGACACGTACACGATCTACCTCAACCTCGACTACGCCAACGTCAAGGGGATCACGTTCGCGCTCACCAAGCGCAAGAGCCGGGGCGGCCTCGTCTCGGCGAACCTCGACTACACCTTCCAGATGGCCGAGGGCAACAACACCGACGCCGGAGCCTTTTTCTTCAACGTGCTCTCGGGCCGGGAGACGGAACTCGAACTCGTCCCGCTCGACTTCGACCAGCGCCACATCCTCTCCTCCACCGTCACCGTCTCCGAGACGGGCAACTGGGGATTGTCGATGATCGGGCAGGTGAGCACGGGATACCCGTACACGCCGCTGCTGCTCGACCAGAACATCGACCAGCTCCCGAACCAGGGCCGCAAGCCGACGAGCTACAAGCTCGACCTGCACGTCTACAAGGACTTCAAGCTGGGGCCGTCGTACCTGCGGCTCTTCGGCAAGGTGTTTAACGTGCTCGACCACCTCAACGAGCGCTTCGTCTTCGACGACACGGGCCGGGCCACGTACTCGCTCAACGAGCGGCTGGGCACGCACGCGGCCTGGCGCGCCTACTACGGCCAGCCCGGCATCAACGACCTCGACACCTACAACACGCGCCCGCAGTACTACAGCCGCCCCCGCGAAATCCGCCTCGGCGCGACGCTTTCGTTCTGATGGGCCCTGGAGGCAGGGCCCCAAGGCCCCCTCACCCCAGCCCTCTCTCCCGGTGGGGAGCGGAAGCCTGAACTCCCTTCTCGAACACGCTTCTCCTATTCAATAGATGCGTCCTTTCTCTCTCGCACGTCTCCTCGCCCTCACGGCACTCGTCGGCGCGTGCTTCGTCTCCTCCCTTTCGGCCCAGCAGCCCATCCGCGAGCGCGGATGGACGGAGCGGCAGACCGATAGCTGGCTCCAGTCGATGGAAAGCCGGCCCTTCATGCGCCCCTCCGCCGACTGCGACACCGAGGACTTCACGCGCCGCCGCGACGCCATCCTCAACGGCAACCGCATCACCGCGCAGATCCAGAACTTCGGCTCGATCTCGTCGCCCGGCAACACCATCACCGACATCGTGTGGAACGGCCTCGGCTACGGCTACGAATTCGGGCCGTTCGTGGCCGCCGAGGTGCCCGTCGACGGGCCGGGGGCGCACCCCGACGCCGAGCCCAAACGCGACGCCAGCGGCAACATCGTCAACGGGCCGGACGGGCAGCCGCTCTACGTCATCAAGATCGTCTCCGACGGCATCGTCTCGTCTGGCGGCGAAGTCTCGCCCGACGGGCGCGAAGTGTGGGGCTGGCAGCCCATCGCCTGCGCCCAGCCCGTAGGCAGCTTCGAGGGGATGCCCGTCGTCAACCCCAACTCGAATCAGATCCCGACGACCAACGCGCCTGACGACGACCTCGACGGCAAGCCCGATTCGTGGCCGGATGCGTGGTACAACGAGGCGTTGAAGGAATACGTGTGGCCCGGTGCACTGCGGCAGGGCGCGTCGAACGCCGACCAGGAGGCGCTCTATTTCATGAACGACTACGCCAACCGCGAATTCCCCTACTACCCCTTCCCCAGCGACCCCGAGAAGCGCGGACTGGGCCTGGAGGTCGAGGTCCGCATTTACCAGTGGGCCAACCCGCTCTCCGAGGACGCCATCTTCCTCGTCTACAAAATCACCAACAAGAGCGAGAAAGACCTCGACAAGGTCATCTTCGGCATGTGGGGCGATCCGCATATCGGCGGGCCGAGCGACTACGCGGACGACCTCGCGTTTTTCGACCGCAACCTCAACATGGTCTTCGCCTACGACGACGACGGGCGCAGCGCCATTCCAGGCCGCACGCCGGGCTATTTCGGCTACAAGTTTCTGGAAAGCCCCGGCGTCGGCAACGAAATCATCAACGGCACGAGCTACCCTGGCGACGGCATCGACAATGACCTCGACGGCATGGTGGACGAATCGTGGACGGACGGCATCGACAACGACGGCGACTGGGACCCGGACACCGACGACGTGGGCATCGACGGCGCACCGAACACGGGCGACGCCGGCGAAAACGACGGCGTCCCCACGGCGGGCGATCCGTTCGACATCACCAAGCCGGGCGAGCCCAACTTCGAGTTCACCGACATCGACGAGAGCGACATGATCGGCCTGACGTCGTTCGCCTCGCCCTCGTTTGGCGGTACGCGCATCTCCAACGACAAGCAGGTGTGGGATCTCGTGGAGCCGGGCAACTTCCAGAACGTCCCGACGAACCCCGGCGACTATGTCTTCATCTACGGCTCCGGCTCGTTCCCGCTGCGCGCGGGCGAAACCAAGCGCTTCTCCATCGCCCTCCTGATGGGCGAGAACCTCGCCGACCTGCGCGCCAACGCCGAGACGGTGCAGCAGATTTTCGAGGTCGGCTACCGCTTCGCCTCCCCGCCCGCCAAGCCCACCGTCCGCGCTGTCGCCGGTGACCAGAAGGTGACGCTCTACTGGGACGACGCCGCTGAACAGAGCATCGATCCGCTCTCGCGCACCAAGGATTTCGAAGGCTACGCCATCTACCGCTCGACCGACCACGAATTCAGCGACCAGCGCACGATCACCGACGTCAACGGGGCCAAATTCCTGTTCAAGCCGCTCACGAGTTCGGTCGGCGTCGAGGCCAAGTTCGACCTCGACAACGGCATCACCGGCCCGGCGGACATCCCCTTCCGCAAGCAGGGCGTGGCCTACAACCTGGGCAACGATACGGGCCTGCGCCACACCTACGTCGATTCCAACAACGTCGTCAACGGGCAGACGTACTACTACACCGTCGTCGCCTACGACCGGGGCTATGCGGGCGACACCAGCGGCGACGCGCTCACCGCCAACGGCATCCCGCCCAGCGAGACGAGCAAGACGATCACGTACTTCCCGACGACGGATCGCTATGTTTTCGACGTCAACACCGTCGCGGTGACGCCGCGCCCCCGCGCTGCGGGCTTCGTGGATGCCAGCGTGCCCGGCGACCAGCCCGTGCAGCGCGAGGCAGGTGCAGGAACAGGCGACATCACGATCCGCATCGTAGACGCGATGGCGGTACGGCCCGGTGGCACCTACGCCATCGAGTTCGACGAGGTGGACGGCCAGACCGTCTACTCGGTTATCGACGAGAACCCGATCACGACGAAGATCGCCGCCTCGACGGGCCGATTCCGCTCACTCGGCGTCCGCAACGTGCGCCCGGCGTCGGTGGTGTTGCGAGCGGGCAGCCGCGAACTCACACAGGGTACCGATTACGAGGTAGATGCCCGCAACGGCTCCGTGCTCGTCTACGAATCGAGCGGCGTGGCCGACGGCGACTCGCTCACGGCGACGTTCACCTACGCCCCGCTCGTCGACAGCGCGAAGCTCAGCGGCGAAGAATCCAACATCGTCTTCGATGGCCTCCAGCTGTTCGTGCAGAACCAGAGACTCGAGTTGAACGAAGACGAAACCGGCTGGACGGAAGGCGGCAGTGGGCTGGGCGATTTCACCGTGCGCGTGGCGTCGGCAGGGCCAGGGCGCGTGGTGCAGCCCTCTGATTATGAGATCCGCTTCGGCTCGGGGACCGTCTCGACGGGCTTCTCGAACAACCTGCCGCTGCCCTTCGAGATCATCAACCTGACGCGCGCCAACGAGAAGATCCAGGCGTTCGTGCCCGACGTGAACCGCAACGGCGCGTGGGACCCGGACGAGCAGATCATCTTCCTCGAAACCCTCGACGGTACGCTCACGGCCACGTGGCAGGCGCAGTTCAACACCCCGACCGCTGCGCCCCAGCCGGGCGACGTGTTCTACGTCCGCACGCGCAAGCCCTTCTCCGACGCCGACCGGTTCGTGTTCCAGACCGAAGCCGTCCGCACCGACGATGCGTTGGCCGAGCAGGAGCTGGGCGAGATTTACGTCGTCCCGAACCCGTACGTGGCCACCAATGAGTTGGAGCCGCGCAACCCCGTCAGCCGGTCGGAGCGCGGCGACAGGCGCCTGTACTTCGCCAACGTGCCCCCGCAATGCACCATCCGCATCTACACCGTGACGGGTGAACTCGTCGATACCATCGAGCACAACTCGACGGCGGACGACGGCAAGGTGTTCTGGGATCTGCGCTCGCGCGACAACATGGGCATTGCCTACGGGCTGTACCTCTTCCACGTCGAGGCCCCGCAGGGCTCCTTCACGGGCAAATTCGCGGTGATCAAATGACGACTTTTCTTATCTCCTCTTCGATGCGCCGCATTTTTCTCGTCTGTGCGTTGTCGTTTCTGGTGTTCTCGACGCGGGCGCAGACCTACGGCGACCAACCCGAGCGCGGCACCATCACCAAAGTGGGCACGACGGCAGGTAAGTTTCTCAACATCGGCGTCGGCGCGCGTGCGATTGCTCTCGGAGGAAGTTTCGCCGCCGAGGCCAACGACCTGTCGGCGCTCTACTGGAATCCGGGCGGGCTGGCGAGGATGCAAGGCAGCCAGCTTCAGCTTTCCACGACCGAGTACCCCGTCGGCATCGCGTACAACTACGCCGCCTTCGGCATCAACCTGGGCGGGATGGGCACCCTGGCACTGTCGCTCATCAACCTCGACTCGGGCGACATGTCCGTCCGCACCACGGAGCAGCCCGAGGGCACCGGCGAAGAGTTCAACGCGCAGAGCCTCGCGCTCCAACTGAGCTACGCCCGCGCCCTCACCGACCGCTTCTCCATCGGCGCGACGACGAAGTACGTCCGCGAGCAGATCTGGCACAGCACCGCCAGCGCCTTCGCCTTCGACGTGGGCCTGCTCTACACGACGCCTTTCCAGCCACTCCGCATCGGCGCGGCCATCAGCAACTTCGGCCCCAAGATGCAGATGGACGGGCGCGACATCATCTTCAGCACCGACCCGACGCCGGGACAGGAGGGCAACGTCGAGATCGTCAACGCGGAGTACAAGCTCGACGAGTTCTCGCTGCCGCTGTCGTTCCGCCTCGGCGTGGCCCTCGACGCCTTCCACACCGACGACCACCGCGTGGTGCTGCTCACCGACGCCGCGCATCCCATCGACAACAGCGAGTTCGTCAACGTGGGCGCCGAGTACCGCTTCCGCGAACTCATCGCGCTGCGCGGCGGCTACCGCAACCTCGGCGACCCCGAGGCCGAGCAGCACCTCACCTTCGGCGGCGGCCTCAGCGCCCGCCTCAGCCGGAGCCTCCGCGTCCAGTTCGACTACGCCTATGCCGAGTTCGGCCGCCTCGGCGAGACGCACTGGTACACGGTGAACCTGGCCTTTTGAGGAAACGGGTGACTCGTAAGACGGAGGGTGGTAAAGGCACCCGGCTTTACCCTTCTCTCCACTCGACACTCTGTCCCGTGCGCCCTCTCCTGCTGCTGATTCTGACGGCGCTGGCCGTGCTGCCTTCTGCCCACGCCCAGCTCGTCCACGATGCCACACAGGCCACCGTGACGATGTCGGCAGCCGAGACGCGCACCGTCGGCGGCGTCACCACGACGGTGTTCGAGAGCGGCGCGCTGACCGATGTGTACGACGGCGTGGCGATGCAGGGCGCGAGCGGTGATGCAGAGATGCAGGGCTGGGTTCGCTTCGGTGCGGACGGCCCGTGGGAGCCGCTCTACCTCGTGCGCTCGGCGACGGGAAGCGCGTTCCTCGGCGCGTTCCGCGACCGCCCGACGCCTGACACCGCGCCGTTCACGCTGCGCTTCGAGACGCGCGCCCCCTACGGCGTCACGCTCACGGAGGTCGGCACGTTCGACCGCCGCCGCGATGCCGTCGAGCCGCTGCCGGAAGGCGCGCCCGGCGTGTCGCTCGGCAAGACCGCCCCGACCCTCATCCCGCCGCACCTCACCACGCGCGCCGAGTGGAACGCCGCGCCGTTCATCGGCACGACCGCGCCGCTCGCGCCCACGGGCTACGTCCGGCTGACGTTTCACCACGCGGCGGGCTTCGGGGCGTACACGAAAGAAGAGGCGCTCGCGCAGGTGAAAGCCATCCAGGAGTTCCACCAGAACGGGCGTGGATGGAGCGACATCGGCTACCAGTTCGTGATGGATCAGAGCGGGCGCGTGTACCAGGGCCGCCCTTTCCTCGACGGCTCCACCTCCCTTGAACAGGTGCCGCGCCTGGCGATGGGCGCGCACGTCGGCGGCGCGAACACGGGCAACATCGGCGTGTGCGTGCTGGGATGCTACCACCCCGACGAACCGAGCCTGCCGTGTACCGACCGCCTCTCGCCCGCCGCGCTCGACAGCCTCGTGACGCTCTTCGCGTTTCTGAGCGAGGCCTACGTCATCGACCCCGCCCAGCTCATGGGCCACCGCGACCAGTCGGAGACCTCGTGCCCCGGCGACAACAACTACGCGCTCCTGCCCGAAATCCGCGCCGCGATGGTGGCGTTGCAGGCGAGCGGCAACGGTCGCCCCGTCCTTCCCGACGGCTACACGCTCGCCGTCAGCACGCCGCACCCCGTCCGCGACGATGCCACGCTGCGCTACTACCTCGACGGCGAGGGCTTCACTGATCTCCTCGTCTACGACGCGATGGGTCGCGAAGTCGCCCGCCCCGTCGCCCGCGTGTACCAGGACGGCGGCCGGTGGTACGACGTGCCGTTCGATGCCTCCGGGCTGGCGTCGGGGACGTACTTCGTCCGGCTGCGCGCCGAGGGCTTCAAAGGCATCGCGTTCGACGAAACCCGAACGCTCGTCGTCGTGCGCTGAAACGAACGGAGCGTGTCGCAGTGAGGATGAAAACTCATCGGCGACTCCCGCCGTCCCGTGATACATGCCGAACGACCACCCACTGCTCCACATCACCTTCGTCTTCGTCGATGGCATCGGGCTGGGGCCTGAGGGGGAATTCAACCCGTTCTCGACGCTCGCACTGCCCGCGCTCGAAGCCCTCGGCGGAGGGCAGCAGTGGACGGTGGAGGCGCGTTTTTTTGCGACACCCCGGCACGTCTTCCGCCCGCTCGACGCCGCGCTCGGCGTAGACGGGCTACCGCAGAGCGGAACCGGGCAGACGACGCTGTTCACCGGCGTCAACGCCGCCGAGATTGCGGGCAGGCATTACGGTCCGTACCCACACTCCGCCACACACGCGCTGCTCGAAACGGACAGCCTCTTCGCCCGGCTGCCGCGTGCCGCGCGCGCCTTCGCCAACGCCTACCCCGACCGCTTCTTCTCCTACAGCGAGCAGACCAACCGCTGGAGCACCACCACACGCATGTGCCGGGGCGCGGGCGTCCGCCTCCGCACCGAAGCGGACCTCCACGCGGGCCAGGCCATCGCTGCCGACCTCACGGGGCAGGGCTGGCGCGACGGTCTCGGCCTCGATGTGCCTCCCGTGCTTCCTGCTCAAGCGGGCGCCCGTCTCCACGCGCTGGCACAGGCGCACAGCGTCACGCTCTTCGAGTATTACCTCACCGACAAAGCCGGGCACGGACGCGGCACTCGCACCGCCGCGAGCGTGCTCCACGACCTCGACGCGTTCCTCGGCGGGTACCTGAAAGCGTTCGACTCGGCCCGCGACCTGCTCATCCTCACGAGCGACCACGGCAATCTCGAAAACCTCGCCGTCAAGAGCCACACGCTCAACCCCGTCCCGCTCGTCGCCTACGGCCACCGCGCCGACGCCTTCGCCCGCGCCACCTCCCTGCTCGATGTGACGCCGACTATCGTGCGTTTGGTGGATGAGATGGCATGAGCGCGTAGTGCCACACGCGCGGGATGTGGGCATTCGCCAACGATAAACTCCCACTCGGCCGTGCAGGCGTTGCCTCGTTGGAACAGGCTGCGTTCCCTCGACCGCGTACCTTGATCTCAGGCTCACCCGCCTCTGCAACCTCGCCGCCGAACCGCACACTATGTCTGCCTACTGGTATAAAGATGCCGTCATCTATGAACTGCACGTCCGCGCCTTTTCCGACTCCGACCGCGACGGCATCGGCGACTTTCGGGGCCTGATCAGTCGGCTCGACTACCTGCGAGACCTCGGCGTGACGGCGTTGTGGCTGTTGCCCTTCTACCCGTCTCCCCTGCGCGATGACGGGTACGACATCGCCGATTACACGGCCGTCCACCCGTCGTACGGTACGCTTGACGACTTCAAGCGATTTCTCGCCGAAGCGCACGACCGCGGCCTCAAGGTCATCACCGAACTCGTCCTCAACCACACCTCCGACCAGCACCCGTGGTTCGAGCGTGCCCGGCGCGCGCCCGCCGGTAGCCCCGAGCGCGACTTCTACGTCTGGAGCGACTCGCCCGACCGCTACGGCGAGGCCCGCATCATCTTCAAAGACTTCGAAGGCTCCAACTGGGCGTGGGACGGCGTCGCGGGCGCGTACTACTGGCACCGTTTCTACAGCCACCAGCCGGATCTCAACTACGACAACCCGCGCGTGCGCGAGGCCTTGTTCGAGGTCGTCGATTTCTGGCTCGAGATGGGCGTAGATGGCCTCCGCCTCGACGCCGTGCCCTACCTGTTCGAGCAGGAGGACACCAACAGCGAAAACCTGCCGCCCACGCACGCCTTTCTCAAAGACCTCCGCGCCCACATCGACGCGAAGTTCGACGACCGGATGCTGCTCGCCGAGGCCAACCAGTGGCCCGAGGACGCCTACGACTATTTCGGCGACGGCGACGAGTGCCAGATGGCGTTCCACTTTCCGCTCATGCCGCGCCTGTTCATGGCGCTCCGCCGCGAAGACCGGTTGCCGATGGTGGACATCATCGAGCAGACGCCCGACATCCCGGAGAGCGCGCAGTGGGCGCTGTTCCTGCGCAACCACGATGAGCTGACGCTCGAGATGGTGACGGAGCAGGAACGGGCCTACATGTATCGCTCCTACGCCGAAGACCACGACGCGCGCATCAACCTGGGCATCCGCCGCCGTCTCGCGCCCTTGCTCACCAACGCCCGGCGCAGCATCGAGCTGCTCAACGGGCTGCTCTTCTCGCTCAACGGCACGCCCGTGCTCTATTACGGCGACGAGATCGGCATGGGCGACAACGTGTACCTCGGCGACCGCAACGGTGTCCGCACGCCGATGCAGTGGAGCGCCGACCGCAACGCAGGCTTTTCCCAGGCCAACCCGCAGCAGCTCTACCTGCCGCTCATCGTTGATTACGAGTACCACCACGAGTCGCTCAACGTCGAGACGCAGGCGCGCAACCCGAGTTCGCTGCTCAACTGGATGAAGCGGCTCATCGCGGTGCGGAGCCGCTACCGGGCCTTCGGGCGCGGCAGCCTCACGTTTATGCACCCCGCCAACCGCCGCGTGCTGGCCTTCGTGCGCGAATACGAAGACGAGAAGATGCTCGTCGTCGCCAACCTGTCGCGCTTTTCACAGAGCGCCGAACTCGACCTCTCCGGCTACGCGGGCTACCTCCCCACCGAGGTATTCGGGCAGACGCCCTTCCCGCGCATCGGCGAGTTGCCGTACCTGCTCACGCTCGCCCCGCACGCGTTCTACTGGTTCTCGCTCGACCATGAGCACGCCGCTCCGTCAGAGCCTAGGCCAGTACTCACCCTCGACGGGCGCTGGCAGGAACAGATCTCCCGCCCCACCGCGCTCGCCGACGCGCTGCCCGCCTTTCTGTGCAGGCACCGGTGGTTTGGCGGCAAGGCCCGCACGATGCTGGCGGCGCAGATCGAGGACACCGTGGAGTTGCCGCGCGGCGTGCTCGCGTTCGTCCGGGTGGATTACAACCACGGCGACGCCGAAACGTACGTGCTGCCCCTCGCCCACGCGGCGGGCCGCGACGCCGACCGGATCCGGCAGGATCACCCGGACGCCATCGTGGCAGCGACCACGGGCACGCAGCAGCAGGAAGGCGTGCTCTTCGACGCCGTGTACGATCCCGCCTTTCTGGCGTCGCTTTTCCAGACCGTGTCCGAAGAAACGACCGTCGAAGGCGATGCCGGGACGATGCAGGGAGCGACGACGCCCGCGTTCGAGGCGAGCGGCGATGCACCGCCCACGCCGACGCTCCTCTCCGGCGAGCAGAGCAATACGTCCATTCGCTACGGCGACTACGTCCTGAAACTCTACCGGCGCGTCGAGGGCGGCACGCACCCCGAGGCCGAGATGAACACGTACCTCGCTCAGCGCGCCACCCTGCGAACGCCCGCCCTGGCGGGGACGCTCACCTACCAGCCGCACGACAGGCCGGACGTGGCGCTGGGCGTGCTCCACCGCGCCGTCACCGCCGATGCCGACGGCTGGGCCTTCAGCCAGTCGCTGCTGCGCGACGTGTTCGCCCGGGCGGCCGGAGGCACGTACGCCCTGCCCGACCGCGCCGCACCGTCGGCACCGCTGCTCGACCCGTCCGCAGACGCGTTGCCCGAGGAGATCGAGCGGTTGTTCACCCCCTCGCTCGCGTTCGCCGACGCCCTCGCCACCGCCACCGCGCACCTCCACCTCGCCCTCGCCGACGCCGAGGACGACGCGGACTTCGCGCCCGAGCCGTTCACCCGGTTCGGCCAGCGGTCGCTCTACGGCTCGATGCGCGCGCTCGCCGTTCACGTCTTCCACGCACTCGAACACACAGATCTTCCCGCCGAAGTGCAGTCCGACGCCCACGCGATCCTCGAACGAAAAGAGGCGCTCCTCGCGCATCTGGCGCGGGTACGTGAGCGTCCGCTCGACGCCCTCCGCATCCGCCCGCACGCCAACCTCCACCTTGGCGAGGTACTGCTGACCGACGACGGCTGGCAGATCATCGACTTCGAGGGCGAGACGGCCCGGCCGCTCTTCGAACGCCGCATCAAAAGCTGCGCGCTCATCGACGTGACGAGCATGATCCGCTCGTTCGCGTACGCGAGCGCGGCGGCGCTGGAAGCCGAGGACGGAGGCGAGGCCCTCGAACCTTACGCCCGCGCGTGGACGAACGCGATGAGCGCGCGTTTCCTGCACACCTACCTCCAGCACACACGCGACGCCGACTTTCTGCCCACCGACGCCCGTGAACGTGCGCTCCTGCTCGACGCCTTCCTCATCCAGCGGATGCTCTACGAGATCGACTACGAGCGCAACAACCGCCCCGACTGGCTCCCCATCCCGCTGCGCGGGCTGGCTGAGTACCTGAAGGCCACGGCGGACGCGTGAGCCAGAGGCCAACTGGCGCACAGCACAGCGGCCTGTGTCTGGCGTTCAGCATGGGGCGCCGTCGCGGACCCAGGAGACGCGCCAGATCTTCAGCCCCCTCAGTTCGACAGTTCGGCCTCGACACGCACGCGCAGCGACTGCGCATCGGCGCGCATTGCCTGCCGGACCGCAAGCAGGTTCCGCTTCGCGTTCACCATCTCGAATGCGTCCCGGAGTGCGTCGGGGTTGGAAAGGAACGTGGCCGCGTCGAAGGGAAATGGCACATCCAGCCTGGATAAGTCGACCTCTGGCACCCCCATCTGCGCGAGAAATCCCACGAGGACATCCGGATCGTAGAGCGTGAGAGCACTCTCGGCCGGGTCGATGTGGCGGCGCATCCGGCGATCGGCCTCGGCCCACGCCCGGTCAAACTGCTCGTGGTCGTAGAGGCGCCCTCGCGTGCGTTCGAGGTACGCCGTCACCGCCGCGCGGAGCGAATCGTCGCGGATGAGGGCGAGGTCGCCTGTCGCCACCAGCGCCTCGGCCGTCCCGGTGACAGGCCGGAGCGTCGAAGTCCACATGGCCTGCTCGGCCCACGCCAGTACGGAGTCTCGGGGAGGAAGGTCTGCCTCGTAGAAGGCGAGCCAGAGCAAACTCCCGGCGCGGTCGACCGGGCGCAGGAAAGCGTCAGCGTCAGCGGCAGCCCGCTCCGTTTCGCGGAGGTCAGCCGCCAGTTGCTCAAGATAGACCCGCTCCATTTCCGCGTCCTGACGGCCCTCCCACCACGCGCCGACGGCGAGGGCCACGAGCACGCCGGTTACGACGACGAGAAACTCGGCTCCGAACCACCTCGCGGCACGCTGCCAGTTCCAGCGCGGCGAAGCCGGGGAGGAGTCCGTCGGAGATCTTGCAGACTCGGGCACAGGTCGGAAACGCTCAGCCATCAGACGACGAAGTGGGCTGCACCGTCGGAGTGCCGCCGCACGTCAACATACCACGCGCCGAGGGGACGTTCAAGGATTCCATGGGCTGTTTCCAGCATTGCGGCTTCTGCCGAAAAACTCGCCCGCGTAACACGCGCCGTTAGCCTGGTTCCGTGAGTCTGCCTCTTCACCGTACAACGGCTTCCTGACGGAGCGCCCACCGCCGGTTGAGCCCGAGGAGTGACCACGGGTGGGAGGATGAGCAGGCAGGCGGCGAGCGCGGCCACGTACGGGTTGGCCTCGTTGAGGTAGTTGAAGACTTTCAGCGGCAGCGTCTGCACCTTGCCCTGCCCCACGAGCAGCGTCAGCCCGTACTGGAACCACGACAGCAGGAACGCCTGGAAAAAGCACAGCACGAGCAGGCCGCGCGCCAGCGGCAGCAGCACGCGCGCAAGCGTGAGGCGTCGGCCCGCGCCGAGCGTCGCAGCGAGTCCTTCGTAGGCGCGCACCTTTTCCGTCCAGAAGGCGGTGAAGAAGACCGTCGAGAACCCCAGCGCGAAAATCGTCTGCGCCGCGACGACGCCCACCACGTGCCCCGCCAGCCCGAGCCGGAGGTAGAGGTACATCAGGCACACGCCCAGCATCACCGGCGAGAGCACGAACGGCGCGTACGCCACGAACAGCCACCACCGGCGGCGCGGGCTGTAGGCGACGAAGCGCGCCGCTGCGAAGCCACCGACCGTCGAGACGAGCGCCACGAGCAGCGACACCGCGACCGACACCCCCAGGCTCGCGCCGAGGTCGCCGCCCACGAGCGAGCGCCACCACCGCAGCGTCAGCGCGCCGGGCAGCAGTTCGGTTGTCCCCCACCGTTCCACGAACGACAGCCCGAAGAGGTACGTCACCGGCATCACGCACAGCACGCCCAGCACGAACGCCAGCACGGCGCGTCCTTTCGTCATACGTCCATCCTCCCCGAGCGAAACAGCGCGGCCAGGCCAGCGAGGACGACGGCGGTGTAGGCGACGGCGACGACGAACGCCTCGGGTTTCTGGGTGATGTCGAACAGCGCGAACTTCCGCATCGCCAGCACGGAGAGCATCTGCGGTGACTGCCGGTCGAGCAGCAGCGGGATTTCGTACGAGCCGAGCACGACGACGAAGAGCAGCACCAGGCTCGGCGCGGCGCGGCGCAGGAGCACGGGCAGCGTCACGCGCCACAGGGCCTGCCGAGGCGTGCTGCCCAGCGACTGCGCCACCGCGACGAGATCCTCCACGCGCTCCTGCTGGTAGAGTTGGACGAACAGCAGCACGAAAAACGGAAACGCCAGCCCCACGTGTGCCACGAGGATACCCGTGCCGAAGGCATCGTGGACCAGGTTGGGCATCCCCTCGCCCACGTCCAGCAGCCCGGCGGCCCGGGCGATGCGTGCGAGGGTTCCAAAGGGCGAGAGCGCCAGAAACACGACGAGCGCGGCTGCCGTCGCGGGAAACGACAGCGGCAGGTACAGCAGCGTCCCCAGCAGCCCGCTCTCGATGCGCACGCGTAACACGAGCGCCAGCAAGAGTGCCAGCACGAGAGTCAGCGTTGTGGCCGTTGTGGCGAGGTAGGCCGACCACGTGAACGAGCCCAGCAGGTCGCCGCTGAACAGCGCGCTCCAGTGCGCCAGCGTGAACCCCTCGCGCAGCAGCCCCGCCAGACCCACGCTGTAGAGCACCGCGTAGCCCAGGCTGAACACGAGCGGAATCACCACCACGACGGCAAAAAACGCCGCGCCGGACCACGCCAGCACGTCCACGCGGTGCGCCAGAAAAGAGCGGGTGCGGTTCACGCCAGATCCGGTTGCATAGAGCTGTCCTGGTGGGTAGCCATACGATTCGCTGCGCTCCGAACGGGGGCACCCTTCGTGGTGCCCTTCTTTCAGCATTTCCACTTCCGATTCCGACTTTCCCCTCGACACTCGGTCCTCCCTTTACTCCACCACGTGCGTGCGGAAATCCTCGTACAGCCTGATCATGTATTCGGGCGCCAGTTCCTGGTGGGCGCGCTGCGCGATGTCGGCGCGGTCAGGGGCATACCGGCGCGTGGGCATCGACGCGAAAGTTGAGCGCCACGCCTCGGGCAGTTTGTCCATGCTCAGCACCGTCCCATCGCCCCACACCTCGGGCCGCATCTTCTCGTACTGCGCCCACGGGCTTTCCATCAGGTTGATGGCCACGAGCGCGGCGGACTTGTCCTGGGCCAGCCGGGGGATGCCGAGGTAGTGGGTGTTCTGGATGCTGCCGAACGCGGGGACGTACGCGCGCGCCGTCTCGGGGAAGAGGCCCTGGAGGACCTTGTTGTCTACCTCGCCGTCGTTGTTGGACATCGTGAAGTCCACTTCGCCGCTGACGAAGAGCTGGTGGAGTTGCGCCACGCTCTGCGGGAAGGCATTTCCCTCTTTCCACAGGTATGGCTTGAGATCGTTGAGGTACGCCCACAGCTTCTCGCTGTGCTCGGCATACGCCTCGGCGTCGAACGGCCCGGCGAGGGTATCGTCGCCGCCCGCGAGGTCGATGAGCAGGGCCTTGAGGAACGTCATGCCGGTAAACGCGGTGTCGAACGTAAAGCGGCCGGGATGCGCCTTTACCCACGCGGCCAGTTCTTCCCGCGTCATCGGCGGGTGTTCGACGCGCGCGCTGTCGTAGATGATCGCCATCTGGACGTTGCCCCACGGCGCTTCGTAGCCCTCGACGGGCTGCTGGAAGTCGACGCCGATAAACGGGCTGTCGTAATCGACGTACCGGCTCGCGGGCAGCTTGTCGGTGAACGGGCCGTAGAGCGCGTCGATCTGGCGAAGCTGGTAGAACGTCTCGCCGTTGATCCAGACGAGGTCGTAGGCACTCACGGGCCGGGCTGCTTCGATCTCGCCCATGAGCGCCGTCACGATCTCGCCGCCCTGCCCCGCACTGATCTTCAGCGTGATGCCGAACGAATCGCGCAGCGCGGGCGCGACGACGTTTTGCATGTAGTCGTTGATGTACGGATCGCCGTTCCACATCATCATGTCCACCGTCTCGCCGCGCGCGTCCTCGACGATCTCTCCCCACGACGCCTCCGCAATCGCATCGGCCGAGGGCGCGGGTTTGCCGCCGCAGGCCGCCAGCAGCAACGACATCAGAACGGCAACGGTAGGGGCGAAGTCAATTCTGCCCCTACCGCGACGACCCATCGCCCAGGATCCCTCGCCCATCAAAACACCACCCGCAGGCCCAGCTGCACCTGGCGCGGCGCGCTGGCGTTGCGGCGCACGAGCAGGCCCGAATCGCGCGGGCCCACCTGCACCTGGTTGCTCTGCGTCGCGTTGTTGGAGTAGCCGCTGAGGTTCTGCGCGTCGAAGACGTTGAACACATCGGCGCGGAATTCGAGCATCTGGCCCGCGAACGGCAGGTTGTACTGCACGCCCACATCGAACGTGCTCGACCACGGCAGGCGGTCGCTGTTGCGCTTTTCGCCGGGCTGCCGGTCGGAGTTGCCCACGTACGCGTCGCCGAACGAACGCCCGTCGCCGTTGAGGTCCGTCGTGCCGTAGAGCGTGGCGTCGGGGATGCGGTTGATGGGCTGGCCGCTCTGCAACAGGGCCGCGATGCTGAGTGTGAGCGCGCGGGCGGGCGCGTAGTAGAGAATCCCGTTGAGCACGTGCGTGCGGTCGTTGATCGACGGCCCCCACTCGGCCTCGAAATCGTTGGCGTCCATCGCGCGGAAGTTGATGTCCTCGGTGTCGTTCATCAAACGCGACAGCGTGTACGAAGCGCGGAAGGCGAACGGATCGTCCGCCGACCGCTCGCGGACGAGGTTGAAGATGGCCGCGTAGTACTCGGCACGCCCCCCGCTCTCGGTCACGACGATGTTGCGTGCACCGCCTGTGACGGGCGCGACGGGCCGCGTGGCGTCGGCCGCGGCGGGTGTGCGGACGACGACGTTCTCCGGATCGATGGGGTACGCAGCGGGTGCGTTCAGATTGCGGAGCCGCAGCAGGTCGTACGCGCGCGTGTGGACCCCATCGACGTAAAACAGCGTGCGGGCGTCGAGCTGGCGCTGGTAGCCGAGCGAGAACTGGTGCGTGAGCGGGTTGTCGTAGCCGTCCGGGTTGAGGATGCGCCGCTCGTTGGAGAAAATGCCCGCGCGGCTCGCCTGCACCTCGTCGGGCGTCGGGCCGCCGAGGTACGGGACGTTCGAGAAATCCGCCGACACGTTGCCGTCGAACGTGATGGCGTCGAGGTCGGTGTCGCCAGGCAGGATGCCCAGGTCGATGAGTTGCTGAAGCTGGCCCCGGTAGCCCGCCGAGGTCGAGTTCTGCTGGAGGGCGTCGGAATAGACCGAGTAGACGATCTTGTCGTAGAACATCCCGTAGCCGCCCCGCACGACGCTCCGCGCATCGAGTGCGTAGTTGAAGGACACGCGCGGCGCAAGGTTGTCGAGGTCGCCGTTGCCGGTCGATCCGCCTTTCGAGATCGTGTCGTAGTCGTAGCGCAGCCCGAGCGTGAGCGTGAGGTCGGCGGTGGCCTCGATGGCGTCTTCGACGTACACAGCGTAGAGTCCCTGCCCGACGCCGTAGCTCCCCGGCTGGAGTTCGACGCTGTAGTTGAGCACGGTGGCACTGGCGGGAATGTCGTCCACGTTGAGCGAACTGCCCTTGAGCTTGAGCGCGTCGAGTTGCGGCTGCGTGAGCTTCACGGTGTAATTGCCGTTCGGGTTGCCGCCGCCGAAGAGCGCATGGTCGGTGTAGAGCACATCCAGCCCCACTTTCACGCGGTGCGTTCCCGCACGCAGCGTGGCCTTCTGCTGCGTCTGGAACGTGTGCTGGAGGCTGTGAAAGTCGTAGCCGGGATGCCCGAGCACGGCGACGGTCTGCTCCGTCGGGCCGAGGACGACGGTCTGCGCGCGGTCGCTGATTTCGGGCTGCGCGTAGTTCCAGTCGAAGTAGCCGTAGAGGTAGTTGCTTTCGAAGAGCAGGTTGCCCCGGTTGAAGGTGTTGGTGAACGCGATGTTGGTGCTCGTGCGTGCCTGCGTACTGGCCGCCGACGGAAACTGCACGCCGCCTTCGAGTCCACCGCCCTGCCTATCGTTGTCCACGACGCCCACGTTGAGGCGCAGCGCGGACCGCCACGCCTTCGACCACCGCTGATCCACGCGCGCCGAGGCGTAGGTGAAGCGGTTGGTGCCGCGCACGGTCTCGTTGAGGCCCAGTTGCGGCACGCTGAGGAGGTTGTCCTTGACGTCGTACGTCTGCTCCACGTTGACGTAGTAGAACGTCTTGTCTTTCTGGATCGGGCCGCCGACGCCGAACCCGAGTTGGTAGCGCGCGAAGCCGTCCTTGACGGGGTTGCCGAGCAGGTCGCGCTGCGCGAACGACGACGAGCCGTCGAACACGGAGCCGGGGCGGGTGAGGTAAAACGCTTCGCCCGTGACCTCGTTGCCGCCCGAACGCGTCGTGACGTTGAAGACGCCGTTGCCCGTGCGCCCGAACTCGGTCGAGAAGTTGTTGGTGAGCACCGTCACGTCCTGCACGAAGCCGATGGGGACGGCAAAGCGCTGGCCGCCGAGAAACTGCTCGTTGTTGTCAAGCCCGTCGATGAGGTAGTTGACGAACAGGCTGTTGGCCCCGTTGACGCTCACGTTGGGCGCTTCAGGATAAAAACCCGTCGCCTGCGTCACGCCGGGCAACCGGAACAGCGCGCGCGTGAGGTCGCGCCCCTCGACGGGCAACGCCTGCACCTCGCGCGGACTGAGCGTGGCGCTGACCTCTGCGTTCGTGCGGTTGAGTTCGGCGAAGCCGCCCGAGGCGGTGACTTCGATGTTTTCCAACTCGACGTTCGAGAACGGCACGAGGACGAGGTTGACCGTGCGCGTGGCGTTGGCGCGCAGCACCAGATCCGTGGCCGTCTGTCTGTAAAAGCCCTGCGCCTCGGGCACGACGACGGTGTACGCGCCCGCCGTCGAAAGTCCGTCGAAGCGCACGCGTCCGTTCCCGTCGGTGCGGCCTTCGAGCTTCAGGCCGATGGCGTCGTTGTTCAACTGCACGACGAGGCCCGGCACGGGCTCGCGCGTGTAGAGGTGCAGCAGCGTCACGTCGAGGGCCGACTGCGCGGCGGCGGTACCCGCGCAGAGGAGGCCCGCAAAAAGGAGTAAAAAACGGCGCATAGGAGGGAGATTGCCCGAGGGGGTAGAGAGCGGAGCGGCGGAAGATACAGGCGGCGCGCCCCGGCAAAACAGCCCGAAACCTATCCAAAGCGTGCTCGCCACCTGTCACCGGAGTATCACGATGCGCGGCGGCATCGCTCGACCAACACGATCTTCCCAGTTCACGCGGTCGCGTCGCGTGTCAGAAGCGCAGCAGTGCCACGCGCCCGTCGCGCCCCACGGCCACGGCGCGGCCCGCGCCCGCCGCCGTCACGCCCCACATCTCGGCGTCGGTGAGGTGCTGCCACGCGCCCGAGGGCCGCTGTGCGTCCACGCCGCCCGGCCCCACGGCCACGTGCGCGTCGTCGCGGCGCTGCGGCACGGCGGCGAGTCCGTAGACCTTGTCGATGATCGTAGCACCGTCGCGTGTCCAGGTGGCGCCCGCATCCGACGAGCGCAGCAGCGTCACGCCGTCGATGGCCCCGAGGAGCGCCGCTCGCAGGTGCATCTGCCCGACGGCCAGCGTCGCCAGCCCGCGCCCCCCGTCGTCGGAAGCGATGGGTGTCTCGACGACCCGCCACGCCGCGCCGCGGTCTTCCGTGAAAAAGACACGGTCTGGCCCATCGCCGCCGTTGGTGACGACCCAGCCCCGGTCGCCCTCGGCCATGGCGCACGTGCCGGACGACGCGAAGCCGCCTTCGCCGGCGCGCGCGGCGGGCACGCGGTTCTCGGGCACTGCCGTCCACGTGGCACCACCGTCGCGCGTCTCGATCATCGGAAGGCGCGTGCCCACGGCATCGGAAAAGGCGAAGCCGTGCTCCTGGTCGAAGAAGGCCATGCAATCATAAAACGCTTCCGGCTCGGCGTTCGTCCAGCGCAGCGCCCACGTCGCGCCGCCGTCGCCAGTGGTGTAGACACGGCTGTCGGCACCGTTGCCGATGCTGAGAAGGACGGCGTGAGTCGCGGAGAACGCCTCGACATCACGAAACTGGAGCGAGTCTGCGCCGGGCACCGTGCCCATCGTCCACGTCTGCCCGCCGTCGCGCGAGCGCCCCCACGTCCCCTTCGTGCCCGCCGTCCACAGCGTGCCATCGTCCGCGTGGCCCACGCTCACCAGCAGCGCGTCGGTGCCGGTTTCGACGACCTCGACGGCGACGGGCGTGGCGGGGTCGGGCAGTCTCTGTGTGGCGGTGCAGGCAGCGAGAATCAGCGCGAGGGCAAAAAAGAAACGCATGGATCGGAGGCTTTTCAGGCAAGATACCGCTGCTATTCCTCGGCGAGCACCTCGTCGGCATCGCACCACACGATGGCGTTCAGGTCGCTCTTTTTGAGTTCGTAGACGCGCTGGGATGCGGCTTCTCCCTCTGCCCGCACGAGCAGGATGTCGTCGTTGGCATAGAGCACCTGCAACGGATGGGAGCGTGTGGCAAGCTGCGTGAGGGGGGGCTGTGAGGCGAACAGAGCACGGCGCGTGTCCGGTGTCCACGCTTCCGTCCTCCCCTCGACAAACGCGCAGCGCGGGTGCCCACCGCCCAGTTCCTGCGGCCAGCGGGGATATACCTGCTCCACGTAATACAGCAGCGCGAGAAGGGGTAGAAAGACGAACATCATCACGAAGTAGGTGGGCTTCAACAGCCGGTCGGGCCAGGTACCGGTCGCCGGTAGCAGCAGTACGATGGGTACAAGCGCCAGGGCAACGTACCGGGTAATCTGATCCTGCGTCTCGTCTGAGAAGGCAAACAGCGCCTGATCGATACGCTCGCTGGATACGAGAACGGCGATCAGGCCGACTGCGAGAACCAGTACTCCGATGCCACGGGCCATGGCGGCAGCAGAACGCACCTCGCGTCGGCGCATCTGCGTGCCCTCTGAACGGGTGAACCACACGGCCAGCCCCATCAGGGCGAGTAACGCGAGCGCGAACGATGGGGAGGATGCGAAGAAGAAGCCGAGCAAGGACACGACCAACAACCCGAACAGGAGCAGGCGGAGAACCCTCCAACCCCCTACCGCCTCGGGGCCTACCCTAGCAGGCCACGTATGCATGACGAAGCGCCACAGGATGCGCCCGAGCACAAAGGCTGCGAGGAGGATCATCACCGGGATCAAGCCCGCCACGAAGTACTGGAAATCCAGCGCGGGCAGCACGCCCATGTTGAAGCGCCACGCATGGAGCGACCACACCGCGTAGCCCGCGCCGTAGACGAGCGCGACGCCCACCAGAACGCCATCGCGCAAGCTGCCGAGGTGCTTCATTCGGCGTGTGAGCGAAGGCCATAGACCGGCTTCCTCAGCTCTCGGGTGGCGGTGTGCAGAACCACGCGCCATTCGCACGATAGAGGGCCTTTGTGTCGTCATATTGCCGGATATCAGGAGGCTACTCGCCCGTCGTGTCGCCAGGCGCTACTCCCTGGCGTGCTGGCTCGCGCAGCGCCACGCGGCGGCGGGGCAGGTGCGCGCCGCCGTCGAGGTCGCGTACGTAGGCGACGAGCTTTTCGCGCAACTCGCAGTGCAGATCCCACGCGTCCGACGGGTTCGCGGCGCTGCACAGCGCTCGGATCTCGACGGTCTCGTCGCCTGCCGAGGTCACAAGCACCGACGGCTCATTCTTCTCGTCCCACAGATCGGACGCGCGCAGCATCTCACCGAACTTCTCCCGCACCTGCTCCACGTCGATGGTGTAATCGGCGTGGAGGTAGATGGGTTTGATGAGGTGCGTGTCACGCAGCGTCCAGTTTTCGAACGGGTGCGTGATAAAGTAGCGCAGCGGCACGACGAGGCGGCGCTCGTCCCACGTCTTGATGAGCACGTAGGTGTAGGTGATGTCCTCGACATAGCCCCAGTTTCCCTCGTAGAGCACGCTGTCGCCGATGCGGACGGGGCGCGAGAGGGCGATCTGGATGCTGGCGATGATGTTGCCCAGCACGGGCTGCGCCGCGATGCCGAGCAGCACCGTCGCCACACCCGCTGACGCCATCAGCGAGAAGCCGAGCTTTTCGAGCGACTGGAACTGTGCGATGACGAGCCCGACGCCGAAGACGAAGACGACGAACAGCAGCACGCGCCTTCCCACCGACAGGTACGTGAGCCAGCGCTGCTGCTCGCTCCCCTCACCCGCCGACAGCTCCTGCAAGCCGTCGAAGTTCTGCTCTTTCGTCACGACCTCGGTAATGGCCGAGATGGCGCGCATGCAGAGCCACACGAAGGCAAAGATGGTGACGACGAGCAGCGTGGTGGTGACGAAGCGCGGCATACTGAGCACCGCCGAGGCGAGCAGGTACAGCCCGAACGCGCCCAGAAGCACCGCGAACGGAGTGGCCACCTGCCCCGCGATGGCGCGCAGCCACATGGAATCCGATTTGTCGAGTGCTCGCCGCGTGATGCGCCGCACACCCCACCCGATGCCGACGAGTGCGACGAGCGCGAGCGCGAGGGCCAGCCACGTCCACGCCGCCGCGCCGAGCACTTCGGTGCGTGCCCAGCCGGGCATGACGCGGTCCACCGGGCCGGGACCATAGCGCTCATAGAGCGCGGGCACGTTCTCGACCGTCTGCGGCGAAACCACCCACACGGGCGCGGCATCGCCCACGCGGACGCGCTGGAGGCGCAGCGCCACGTCGCGCCCGTCGAGCGGGATGGTGCCGAGGAGCAGACTTCGGCGCGGCTGCCCGAGAAGCGGGTTGCTGCCGCCCATCGCCTGATCAGCGGCCCCGTCGGGGCGGTCGGGCAGCCCCTCCCAGTCGAAGCCGACCTGCTTGTCCATCACGTAGAACAACTGCCGTGCGATGATGGGCGCGAGGGCGGCGCGGCGCTCCTCCGGCACCATGTTGAGGTTGAGGGTCTGTGCGGCACTGTCGAAATCGCCCTGCCGCGCGGCGCGAACGAAGTGCTCCAGCGCGGCCTGCGGCGTTTGCAGGTTGCCCGTCGTGCCCGGCGTGGGCAGGCCCTCGTTGAGTTTACTCAGCACGTGGTACGCCTCGTGGTACGCGCCCGGCGCGGCCGACGGCTGCATGAGCGCGGCGGTAGCCTCCGCCACGGAAACCGAATCCGGCGGCGTCACGACGGAGTCTGGCGACGCATTTTGCGCGGAGGCGACGAGGGCAAAGAACAGGCAGGTGGCGCAGAGGAAGAAGCGCAGCGGCATGGAGAAGCGGTGTGGATGATGGTTCATCCTACCGGTCGCCTGCTCGCCTGTGCCGCTGCAGGGTGCCTATCACGCCCGCGGCGTGTAATCCTTCCGTGAGGAGCCGGGCGGCATGCGTTACGCTGCCGGGCGTTCCTGCTCGGCGTACTGGAGTTCGTAGAGGCGGCGGTACAATCCCGCCTGCGCCAGCAGTTCCTGGTGCGTGCCGCGCTCGCGGATCTCGCCCCGGTGCATCACGAGGATCTGGTCGGCGTGCTGGATGGTCGAGAGGCGGTGTGCGATGATGAGCGACGTGCGGCCTTCGAGCAGCTTTTCGAGGGCGGACTGGATGGCTTCTTCCGTCTCGGTGTCCACGCTCGACGTGGCCTCGTCGAGCACAAGCACGCGCGGATCGTAGACGAGCGCGCGCACGAAAGAGAGCATCTGCCGCTGCCCGTGCGAGAGCGTCGCGCCGCGCTCGCGCACGTCCTGTGCGTAGGCCTGCGGCAGCTTTTCGATAAAGCGATCCGCGCCGATGAGCGCCGATGCCTCGCGGATGGTGGCGAGCGTCACGCTTTCATCCCCCAGCGCGACGTTGCGCTCCACCGAGCCCGAGAACAGAAAAACGTCCTGCAACACGAGCCCGATGTGGCGGCGCAAGCTGTCTACGGCGTAGTCTCGCACGTCCACCCCATCGACGAGAATCTGGCCCTTCTGGATGTCGTAGAAGCGCAGCAGCAGGTTGATGATGGTCGTCTTGCCCGCGCCCGTCGCGCCGACGATGGCGACACTCTGGCCAGGCGCGGCGCGGAACGACACGTCGCGCAGGATCCAGTTGGGTTCTTGCGCCTCGCCGTCGGGCACGCCGACGTCGTAGGTGAACCAGACGTTTTTGAACTCGATCTCGCCCCGGAAGGCGGTCGGCGCGAATGGCTCGGCGCTCTGCGGCAGCGACAGGTCTTCGTCCAGCAACCCGAAGATCCGCTCGGCCCCCGTCATCGCGCTTTGCAGCGTGTTGTACTGGTCGGACAAGTTGCGGATCGGCTCGAAAAACTGCCGCACGTACTGGATAAAGGCGATGAGCACGCCCAGCGTCACGTACTCGCTCAGGGCCGCCACGCCGCCCACCCACAGCACCAGCCCGAGGGCGACGGCGGCGATGATTTCGACGGCGGGGTAGAACAGCGCGAAGTAAAACACCGTCTTGATCTGCGCCCGCCGGTTGTCCTCGTTGATGCTCGCAAAGCGCCGCGCCTCTTCCTTTTCGCGGTTGAAAAGCTGGACGACGCTCATGCCCGTCACGTGCTCCTGCATGAACGAGTTGAGGCGCGCCACCTGCTTGCGCGTCTCGCGGTACTGCACGCGCACTTTCTTGCGAAACACCATCGTCGCCCACACCATGAACGGCATCACCGCCAGCGACACGAGCGCCAGCGTGACGTCGAGCGTGAACATGAAGTAGGCGATGAAGATCAGCCGGAACAGGTCGCCGAGGATCGTGACGAAGCCTGCCGAGAGCACGTCGGAGAGCGTCTCCACGTCGCTCGTCGCCCGCGTGATGAGCCGCCCGATGGGCGTCCTGTCGAAAAAGCGAAGCGGCTGCTTCTGGAGGTGCCGGAAAACCGCCGTCCGCATGTCGTAGATGGCGTGCTGCCCGATCCACTGCGTCAGGTAGGCCGTCACAAACGACAGCACCCCTTCGGCCACGAGCACGCCGACGAGCAGGTAGATGATCTCCGACAACCCGCCGAGGTCGCCCGGCACGATGTACCGGTCGATGGCGACCTGGATGAGCTTGGGCCGCAGCGGGCCGAGGAATGCGACGGCCAGCACCAGCACGAGCGCCAGCACGACCCATCCTTTGTAGGGCGCGAGGTAGCCGACGATCCGGCGAAACAGGTGCCGGTCGAAGCCTTTTTCGTCGTCGGGCTTTTTGACGGTGCCGTTGGCCACGGGCAGGAGGCGGATTTCAGGGGTGAGCAGCGCGCCCGAGGGCACGTCAGGAGCGGGCGTCCAAACGCACCGGCGTGCATTCCGTTGCGGCCTCGCTCGCTGCAAAGACGGCACGGGCCTCTGCCACCAGTGCGTCAGTGGTTTCGTAGCGGGCGCTGAAATGCGTCAAGAGCAACCGGTGCGCCCCCGCGTCGCGGGCGACTGTGGCGGCCTGCCGGGCGGTGCTGTGGCCGGTTTCGTCGGCGCGGCGGGCGTGGGCGTCGGTGAAGGTGCTGTCGTGGACGACGAGATCGGCGTCGCGGGCCAGTAGCCTGCCGCCCTCGCACGGACGCGTGTCGGTGAGGTACGCCATCGAACGCGGCGCGGGTGGCGGAATCATCACCTCGGCAGGCTCCACGCGCCGACCGCCAACTTCGACGGCCTCGCCTGCTTTGAGCTTTCGGAAAAGCGGCCACTCGGACACGCCCAGCACCCGCGCTTTTTGCACGTCGAGGTTGCCAGGCCCCGGCTTCTCCTCCCACCGATACCCGGCGCAGAACACCCGGTGATCGAGTGGGCGCGCGGCGATGCGGTAGGTGGGCGTGTTGCACACGAGGTTTACGCGAAGCGGCTCCGACAGCGGCACCTCGTCGATCTCGAAAGCCAGTCCGTCGACGCCCGGCCACGCATACAGCGCCCCGAAAAGCCCCTCCGGCGCCACGACCCGCAGCGTCTCGCGCCGCCCTCCCATCGACAGCGACGTGAGCAAACCGGGCAGCCCGAACACGTGGTCACCGTGCAGGTGCGTGATGCAGACCGTCGAGAGGCGCGACGGGCGCAGCGCCGTTTTCATGATCTGGTACTGCGTCCCTTCGCCGCAGTCGAACAGGATCCACTCGCCTCCCAGGTCGAGCGCCGTGGCCGACAGGTGCCGCCCGTGCGCGGGCAGCGCGGCGGAGACGCCGAGGGGGATGACGCGCATGGACGTTGGTTAGATGACTGGTGGGTTGGATGGTTGGGGCGCGTCCTCAGCAAACCATCCAACCAGCACCCCTCAAAGCGCCGCGATCTCCTGCTCCAGCAGTTGCTTGCGGTAGAGATCGGCGTAGAGGCCGCCTGTGCGGACGAGCGCGTCGTGGTTACCGCGTTCGACGACGCGGCCTTCGTCGAGCACGAGGATGAGGTCGGCGTCCTGCACGGCAGAGATGCGATGGCTCACCACCACGAGCGTCTGCCGCCCGTAGCGGCTGCGGAGGTTGCCCAGGATGCGCCGCTCGGTGCTCACGTCCACGGCGGAGAGCGCATCGTCGAAGATGAGGATGCGAGGGTCGCGGATGAGGGCGCGGGCGATGGCGCTGCGCTGCTTCTGCCCGCCCGAGAGCGTGATGCCGCGCTCGCCCACGAACGTCTCGAAGCCCTCGGGGAAATCGCCGATGTTGTCGAGCAGATCGGCCTCCTCGGTAGCGTGCTCCACGTTTTCGCGCGTCGCGTCGGGCTCGCCGAAGGCGATGTTGTCGGCGACGGTGTCGGAGAAGAGGAACACGTCCTGCGGGACGAAGCCGATGTGGCGGCGCAGCACGTCGAGCGGGATCGTCCGCACGTCGCGCCCATCGACCTCGACCGTGCCCTCCGTGGCTTCGAGCAACCGCGGGATGAGGCTCACGAGCGTCGTCTTGCCCGAGCCCGTCCGCCCGACGACGCCGAGCGTCTGCCCGGCGTTCAACTCGAAATGGACGTGTTCGAGCACGTTCGGGCCGCTGTTGCCGTAGTGGTACGACACGTCGCGGAACGCCACCGCCCCTTTTATCTCGGTGATGGCGTGCTGGGTGACGTCTGTGTCGCGGATGGCAGGCACGGTGTCGAGGATGTCGGAGAGCCGGTCCATCGACGCGGCGGCGCGCTGGATCATCGAGATGATGAAGCCCAGCGACGCCACGGGCCACGTCATCAGGGCAACGTAGATGATGTACTCGGCGATGTTGCCGACGGTGATGACGTTCTGCGCCACGAGCCGCCCGCCCTGCCACACGACGAGGATCGTCGAGAGCCCGATGAGGATGACGAACACGGGCCGCCACGCGGCGTCGATCTTGGCGAGGTCGAGGTTGCGTTTCTGGAGTTTCTCGCTCTCGTGCTCGAAGGCACCCTGCTCGTACCCTTCGCGCGTGTACGCCTTGATCACCCGGATGCCCGCCAGCGCCTCCTGCACCCGGCTCGTCACCACGGAATACTGCTTCTGGATGGCCTGCGAGCGCGAATACTCGAGCTTCGCCACGAAGAACACGGCCACGGCCAGAAACGGCATCGGCGCGAGCGCCCACAGCGTGAGCACAGGTGAGATGACGACCATGAACGTGATCGCGAGCACGACGAGCGTGATGGCGCGCGCGGCGTACATGAACGCCGGCCCCATGTATCGCCGCACCTGCTCGACGTCGCTCGTCGCCCGCGTCATCACGTCGCCCGTCGAAAGCTGGTGGTAGAAGCGCGGCGGGAGCGTCTGGAGGTGTTCGTAGAGCGTGCCGCGCAAGTCGTACTCGATGTGCCGCGAGGCGACGACGATGGTCTGCCGCATCAGAAACGAAAACAGCCCGCTCAACAGCGACAGCCCGAGGATGACGGCGGCGTAAAGCGCCAGGCTCCAGAAGATGCTCGAAAACAGATCCGGCCCTGCCCCCGTCGCGCCGTAAATCTGGTACTGGTCCACAAAACGCGGCACCGCGTCCACGACCATCCGCACGAGCACGGGCACCGTCACGGAAAACACCGCCGAGATGGCGGCGAACAGTAGCCCGGGGATGAACAGGCGGCGGTACTTTTTCAGGTACGGGTTGAGCCGGGAGAGCGAGGCCATGCGGAGGAAGGTGAGGCAGGGGCGAGGTACGAGGTTCGAGGTTCGAGGTTCGAGGTGACAGCCCCTCGTCCCTGGAGGAGAGACTGTGGAGATCAGTCCCCCGGCAACACCAGTTCGGGTGGGATCTCAGCGTCGAGCATCGAGGCCACGAGCGCGACCAGACGCTGCTGCTCGGGCCAGAGGAGTTTTTCCACCGCTTCGGCGGCCGACAGCCAGCAGAAATCGTCGTGCTCGTCGTCCAGCACAGGGTCAGCGGCGAGTTCGGCGGCGAAGACGGGGATGAGGCGGAGGCGGTCGTGCTGCCATTCGTAAAAGGCATTCACAGACGGCACCGCCCACGCCTGTACGGGATGCTGGCCGGTTTCCTCGCGCAGTTCGCGCAGCGCGGCCTGCCACGCGGCTTCCCCCTCTTCCACCTTGCCTCCCACCATGCGCCACTGCCCCGCGTAGACGCGGTCCCGCGCGCGGCGCAGCAGCAGGAATTCGATGCCTGAAACGACGCGGCGGTAGGGGTAGACGTCAATGACGCGGTGCGAAACGGACATCGTGAGCCGGTGAGGTTGGAGGGAAGAAAGTAGCAGTCGAAACCTTTTTTAGCGCGACTTCGCGCCCTCGTTTCCAACCTCCAATCGCCAGTCTACACCCCCGAGAACCTGTGACACAACGCCGTCAGCAGGCGGGGCTAAGTTACGCGCGCGAAGAACTTAAGACGACCAAGATCCTGCCATGCACGCCGTAGACCTGACCCCGTACCAGTCCCAACGCCCCACCAACGCCGCTATCGCCGAGGCGCTCCTGGCGACGGCGCGGATGCTCGAAGAACGCGAGGCCAACCCGCACCGCGTGCAGGCGTACCGCACCGCCGCTGACACCGTTGCGGTGGCCACCGAGCCGCTGTCGGAGATGGTGTACGCCGGTGGCCCGGAAGCGCTCGAATCCCTGCCAGGCGTCGGGCAGAGCCTGGCGCAGCGCATCGCTGCGTTCGTCCACACGGGCGAGCTCAAAATCCTGCGCGAGATGCGCGAGGAAAACCGCCCCCTCGACCTGCTCGCGCGTGTGCCCGGCATCGGGCGCGTGACGGCGAAAAAGCTGCACGACGAGCTGGGCATCGCCTCGCTCGAAGCTCTCGAAATCGCCGCGCACGACGGCCGGCTCGCCGCGCTCCCCGGCTTCGGCCCGACGAAGGTGCGCGCCCTCCGCGCCAACCTCGACGCCATGCTCGCCCGCACCACGCGGCGCGACGCCGCCCGCATCCGCGCCATGCAGACCAACACCGCGTATTCTGACACGCCGCCCGTGGCCGACCTCCTCAGCGTCGATGAGGAGTACCGCTACCGCGCCAGCCGGGACGATCTGCGCCGCATCGCGCCGCGGCGCTTCAACGCCTCGGGTGAGGCGTGGCTGCCCGTGCTCGAAGCGCGTCGCGGGCCGTGGCGCTTCACGGCGCTGTTTTCCAACACCCCGCGCGCCCACGAATTCGGCAAGACCAACGATTGGGTGATTCTCTACTACGAGCGCGAAGGGCGAGAGCGGCAATGCACCGTCGTCACCGAAACACGGGGCGACCTCAAGGGGCGGCGCGTCGTGCGGGGCCGCGAGGCCGAGTGCCGCGCCTTTTACGGCTCGACGTTCCGGCAGGCGGCGTGAGAGGGTTTGCCGAGGGTCGGGTTGGTCGGAGATGCGCGCTGACCAATCCGGCCCCTCCCGCACGCCCTACCCCTCCAGACCCCAGGCGTGGCGGACTTTTTTGAGAAAGTCTTTCTCGCCGGGGTCCATGACCGCATCGGCGCGGGCGATGGCGACGAGGTCAGTCAGCAGATCAGCCCGTTCTTCTTGACTGAGCCGAGCGCCCAGCCGCTCGATAGCCTCGTCCACATCGCCGTTCTCGGCACGGCCCGCGTAGCGGTCGAGGGCGTTTTTCATCGCCGCCAGCGTCGTCGGGTCGGAAGGTTCGTTGCGCCACTTTTCAAGACGGCGCGCAATCTCGTCCACCTCGACTTTATCGAGAGTGTTGTCGGCACCGTGCGCGAGCGCGAACGCCACGAGGGCGATGTCCTGGGTCATGCATGTGTGGGGTTGAAGGCACGCCGAAGCCGCCCCGCGCATTGCGGATCCGGCGCGACAACAACGTAGCGTTTACCGCTCACTCTTCCCGGCTCTCGATGTAGACGGCGGGCACGTCGAGCGCGTCCACGGCGGCGTTGTAGCGCGCCACATCCTCTTCCATGATCCTCCGCAGCTTCGCCAGCTCGACGTCGATGAGGCCGGTGATTTCCTGCCGCACCCTCTCGGCCTGCGCCGTCGGGCGGAAATCGCCCGTGGCCACCGAGCCGACGAGCGCGCTCAGGCGGTTGTTGAGGCGGATGGGGAAGTTGAGCGGATCCTGACCGCTGCGGTTCTGTGTCTGGTACAACGCCTCCTCCACCTTCGTCAGGTCGCGTATGATTCGCTTGCCGAGGGCACGCGCGGAATCCGCCTCGGCCCCCTCGCCCAGCCGCCCGTTGACGGTCTTGATCTGGTCGCGCGCGTCGCGGATGTCCTTGATGGCGGTGTGCGTCTCGGTAAGCTTGTCGCGTACCTGCACGAGGAACTCATACTGCGCCTGGTAATCCTCGGGCGTTGCCGTCGAGCGCGGGTCGGGCAAGATGTCGAACGGCACCGTCGTCGAGTCGTCACCGACGATCAGCCTTGCCTGGTAGCGGCCCGGCAGCGCGCGCGGCCCACCGAGCCCACCGCCCCACAACACGACGCCCGGAAAACGCTCGGCGCCTTCGTAGCGCGTGTCCCACGAAAACGAGTTGAGGCCTTTTTCGACGGGAAGTTTGGTGTCGGTCTTCGGGGTGAAGTGGGCGATCTCCTCGCCGTTCTCCTCCAGAATCCGGAGCGTGACCTTGCTCGAATCGGGCCGCTCTGCCAGGTTGTAGCGCAGCACGACGCCCCCGTCGGCGTTCTGGCCTTCGGTGCGCGACGGGCGACCGCCGTAGCCGCCCAGCCGCACGGTCGGGCGCGGCGCGAACAGGTGATAGTCGTCCCGCATCGCCTGCGCGTCGTAGCGGCGCAGGGGCGTCAGGTCGTCCAGAATCCAGAACGAGCGGCCCTGCGTGGCCACGACGAGGTCGCCGTTTTTGATCGCCAGGTCGGTGATCGGCACGATGGGCAGGTTCATCTGAAACGGCTCCCACGTCTCGCCGTCGTTCATCGACATGTAGAGGCCGGTTTCTGTGCCCGCGAACAGCAGCCCGCGCCGCACCGGATCGGCTCGGATGACGCGGGTAAAATGCTCCTCGTCGATGCCTTTCGTGATCGTCTTCCACGACTTCCCGTAATCCGTCGTGTGGTAGAGGTACGGCGTGAAGTCGTCGGCCTTGTAGCGCGTCGCGGCAACGTAGAGGCCACCCGGATGAAAAGGATCGGCCTCGATGCTGTTGACCTGCGCGAAGTCCGGCATCGCGCGCGGCGTCACGTTCTGCCAGTTCGCGCCGCCGTCGCGGGTGAGGTAGACGAGCCCGTCGTCGGAGCCCGTCCAGATCACGCCTGGCTCGCTACCCTCGGCGACGGTGAAAATCGTCCCGTAGTACTCGACGCTCGTGTTGTCCTTCGTGATCGGCCCGCCGCTCGGCCCCATCGTCGACGTGTCGGCGCGCGTGAGGTCGGGCGAGATCGCCGTCCATGACTGCCCCTCGTCGGTCGTCTTGAAAAGGACGTTGGCAGCGGCGTAGAGCGTGTTCGGGTCGTGGCGCGAGAACAGGATCGGGAAGTGCCACTGGAAGCGGTACTTCAGGTCGATGGCGCCGTGGCCCATCGGGTTGTCGGGCCACACGTTGATGTCGCGCTCCTGGCCCGTTCGGTGGTCGAGGCGGGTGAGGTAGCCGCCGTACGAGCCACCGTAGACGATCTCCGGATCTTTGGGATCGGGCGCAATCCAGCCGCTCTCCCCACCCGCCGTCGGCTCCCAGTCGCGTTCGCCAATGGAGCCGCCACCGGTCCGGCTGAGGATGCGGACGGTGGAGTTGTCCTGCTGCGCGCCGTAAATGCGGTACGGGATGTGGTCGTCGGTGGTGACGCGGTAGAATTGCGCCGTCGGCTGGTTGTAGTACGTCGTCCAGTTTTCGCCACCGTCGTAGGTGACCTGCGCGCCACCGTCGTCGCCGATGATCATGCGCTGGTTGTCGTCCGGGTCGATCCACAGGTCGTGATGGTCGCCGTGGGGCGTGTCGATGCTCTCGTAGGTACGCCCGCCATCCTTCGATTTCCAGAAGCCGACGTTGAGGACGTAGACGATGTCCTCGTCCTGCGTGTCGGCATAGATGCGGGTGTAGTACCACGCGCGCTGCCGCAGATTGCGGTCGTCGTTTACGCGCCGCCACGATTCTCCGCCGTCGTCGGTGCGAAAAACACCGCCTTCGCTGGCCTCAACAATCGCCCACACGCGATCCGGGTTGACGGGCGAGACGGTCACGCCGATGATGCCGAGCGTGCCGGTGGGCAGACCGTTGTTCTGATGGGTGATCTTTTTCCACGTGTCGCCGCCGTCGGTGGACTTCCACAGGTCGGAGCCTTCCCCACCCGACTCCAGGCTGTACGGCGTCCGCCGGATGCGCCACGTGCTGGCCCACAGCGTGCGCGGGTTCGTCGGGTCGAAGGTGAGATCAACCGCCCCGGCGTCTTCGTTGGCGAAGAGCAGCTTCGTCCACGTCGCGCCGCCGTCCGTCGAGCGGTAGACGCCGCGCTCCTCGCCCGGCCCATACACCGAGCCGAGCACAGCGGCGTAGACGACGTCCGGGTTGCGCGGGTGGATGCGGATGCGCGGGATGTGCCGGGAGTTTTCCAGCCCGACCGAGCGCCACGTGCGGCCCGCGTCCTCGCTCTTCCACATCCCATACCCGTGCGACATATTGCCACGCACCGTCACTTCGCCGCCGCCTGCATAGACGACGTTGGGATCCGACGGGGCCACGGACACGGCGCCCATCGAGCCGCCGAAGAAGCCGTCGGAGACGTTGAACCACGTATTGCCGCCGTCCGTCGTCTTCCAGACGCCGCCGCCCGTCGCGCCGAAGTAATACGTCAACGGCTGGTCGTCGATGCCCTCTACCGCCGCTGAGCGCCCGCCGCGAAACGGGCCGATGCCACGGAATGCCATCCCGTCCGAGAACACACTGTCGAGCGGAGCGGGCTGTGCGGCGAGAGGCAGCGGGAGGGTGAAAACGAGGAGCAGAAGCGCGTAGCGGGCGAACATGCGGAGCACCGGTTGGTTGGGTTCTGCGCGCAAATTGCACCACGGCAGCGCACAAAGCAACCTCCAGCCCATGTTGGATCCCACAGTCGTCAGGCTCGTCGTCGTCGTGACGTTTTTCGGCTTTATCGCCCTTGCCGTGGCGCTGCTGCTGCCCGTGTACCTGTTCATGCGGCGCGAGGAAACAAGGGGCGAGCAGTGGAACGACGAGCTGCGCAAGCAGGGCCGTCTACGCAAACGCGACGCGCCGCCTGCGTCAGTCCAGCGTGACGAGGGGGCGTAGGTTTTCGAGCGTCTTCGCGCCGATGCCCTTGACGTTGCGGAGGTCCTCCACCCGCGTAAACGCGCCGCGCTGTGCCCGGTAGTCGAGGATGCGCCGCGCCATCGCCGGCCCGATGCGCGGCAGCGTCTCCAGTTGCGCCGCCGTCGCCGTATTGAGGCCGACGGGCTGCGCGGGCGTCGCACCAGTTTTTTTCGCACGACGCGGCGCGGGTTCGCCAGCTACGGCTGGCGCGGGCACCGGCAGGCCGAGGGCCGCGTCGGTCACGCTGGCGGGCGCCTCTGCGGCTTCCTGAAAGTGCGCGGCGTAGGCGATGGTCTGCGGCGAGAGCACCGTGGGCGGCTCGGGCAGGTGCTGCGCGAAGAGGCCGAGGCCGAGCAGCGCGCTCGCAGCGCACAGCGTGGTGAGTTCGGCGCGCGTGAGCGCGAGGGCGTCGCGGAGGCGGTAGAAGGCGTGCATGGCGCGGGGCGTCTGGTGCTGCATCAGACACGCGCGCAGACGTTTCGTAACCCCGGCAGACCACGGGCGTTGGCACACGCACCACGTCCCGCTTCCGTCTTTCCCTTTCCACCTTCTCCATGATCCTCCGCACCGATGCCGTCGTGCTGCGCGCGTTTCGCTACGGCGAGACGAGCCTGATCGTGACGCTCTTCAGCCGCGACAGAGGCAAGATCTCGGTGCTGGCGAAGGGTGCGCGGGTGCCGAAGAGCCGTTTCGGCGCGACGCTCCAACCGCTGTCGATGATCCAGGCGGTGTATTCGCACAAGCCCACACGCACGCTCCAGACGCTGCGCGAGACGAGCCACGTGCTCCGCTTTCGCCACCTCCACGACGACCTCAACCGCCTCACGGCAGGGCTCCGCATGGTCGAACTCGTGCAGGCGCTCATGCAGGAGGAGGAAGTCCACCGCGACGTGTTCCACCTGCTCGTCGAGTCGCTCCAGGCGCTCGACGGCACCGCCGGGCGGCCTGAGTTGGCGCTGTTCTACTTCGAGGTGCGGCTGGCGGCGCTGCTCGGCTACGCGCCGCAGTTTACCCGCGAGAGCATCGAGGCGCTGACCGATGACGGCGGCGTGCTGTTCTTCGCCGATGGCCGCGTCGACGGACAGGCCGGAGCCGTGGGACGCCGGGCCAGCCGCCACGCGCTGCGCGCCTTCGCGGTCGTCGCCCGTGCTGAACTGCACCACGTGCTGCGGATGAAACTCGACGACGAGACGGCTGCCGAGGCAGGACGTCTGGTGGAAGACTACCTGCGTTTCCACACCGAAGACGCCTACCCGACGCGAACGCAAGGCGTGCGGGCGCGCCTGCTCCACGACGCCGCTGCCGCCTCGAAAGACGCACCTTGACATCCACGAAACCAGCGCGTATCCTCCATGTGAATCATATATGCACACACCCGCATGAGCCGCCGCCAGCTGACGCAGAAGCAGTACGAATTCCTCCACTTCCTGCGGAACTACCTGAATGAAAACGGGGGCGTGTGGCCCACCTACCGCGAGATCGTCGATCACTTCGACTACCGCTCGCCCAACAGCGTCACGCAGAACCTGCAGGCGCTGTGCAAGAAAGGCCACCTGCGCCGTGCCTCCGACGGGAGCTACAGCGTCATCGGCTTCTCGCCGGACAAATCCGGCATTCCCATCATGGGCTCGATTGCGGCGGGTAGTTTGCAGGAAGCCATCGAGGATTCGCAGGGCACCATCACGCTGGAGATGCTCTTTCCCAACCTCCACCGCATCTTCGCGCTGCGCGTCAACGGGCGCTCGATGCAGGGCGCGGACATTCACGACGGCGACTTCGTCCTCCTCGTCGACGATGACATTCCTGACGGCGGCATCGGGGCGGTGCTCTACAACGGCGAGACGTCGCTCAAGCGCATCTTCCACGACCGCCACGGGCTGCGCCTCGAACCGTGCAACGACGAGTATCAGGCCATCACCATCAGCCCCGACGTGTTCGAGGAGGTGCGGATCCTGGGGCGCTACGTCGGCCACGTGAACAGCACGGGCATTTACCGCCGCTCGCCACTTGCCGCCTGAACGAGGATCCTGAAGGATCGGGCGTCGTGCAAGTCGGCCTTGTCCGAACGTAGCATTATGAAGACGCCCTCCTGGCGACGCGGGTTAGAAAAACGGGGCGGCTTCTGGCGCAACGCCCGCTGGTACGACCTCCACCTCGAACGCAGGCTGCCGCTGGCCTTTCCGATGCTGGAGGAACTGGTTTCCGCCCTGCCGCCGCTCGACGCGGGCGCGCAGGTGTGCGAACTCGCCTGTGGCACCGGCAACGCCTCGTACACCCTCCTGACCGCCTACCCGGACGTCAAGCTGACGCTGCTCGACGAGGACGCCGAGTTGCTGGCCGTCGCGCGTGAGAAGATCGAGGAGTTCGAGCCCGACGCCCGCTACGTCCACGCCACGATTCCCCGCGACGGCGACCGCCTGCCCGGCGACGCCTTCGACGTGGTGCTCGTCGCACTCGCCCTCGAACGCCTCGTAGGCGACGAAACCGATGCTGCCGAGGCCGAGACGCGGTGCGAATTGCTCTACCGCAGCGCCTTCGACTCCATCGTGCCCGGTGGCCACCTGCTCGTCGGCGACCAGGTGACGGCGCTGGGGTTGTACCGGCAGATGAAGGCCATCGAGCGCGCGGGCTTCGTGGACGTGGACTGCGCGTGGCGACAGGAGGATTTCTTTGTCATCGGCGGGCGGGTGCCCGAGTAGGAACGCCGCTTCACTTCCGGGTCCGCCAGGGTGCGCCGATGGCGCAAAGTAGATGCGCCAGAAGCTGGGTGCTGCATTGTGCCCGGAAAGAGCCGTCACACGTTCGTACAATGTGTAACGGCTGAGATCCACGCCCTGCCCTCCGGGTTTCTTCGCTCCCTGACGCTCGGCGTATGAGCGCCGGTTATCTATGCGATTCGCGTCACAGAGCGCGTGTAAAGGGAGCGACGACGACCGTATTTTCCCGGTAATGTGAGCGTCATGAAAACATGAGTGTTCTTCGACTGATCCCTGACTAGCCCTCGCACGTCCTATGATTCATACCTCTCCGCTACGCGCGACCCTCCTCCTCGCCACCGTGACCGTGTTCGGTGGGATCCTGGCGGGAGCTTCTCGGGCCCAGACCATCAGCAGCACGCCGCTCGTGTTGAGTGCCTCCACGCTCGCGGACGGTCAGGCGAACGTGCCGCTCGAAACCACCTTCGAGTTCACCTTCGACCGCAAGATGCCGTTCAACTCGGTCAACAACCTCGCCTTTCGCTTCGAGCCTCGGCAGTTGCTACAGCGCAAGAAGTTCTTCTTCGGTGGCGACAAGAGCCTGGAGTTCACCGTCGTACACCAGCCCAACACCGATTATGTGATGTACGCTTTCGGGGCCAACACGTGCGACCCGGACGGCTCGCGCGCGCAGGGGTGCGGCGAGAACCCGCAGGCCCCGCAGCCCTCCAGGCTGTATCTCCAGACACGCCCCTTCGTGCGTAGCTACACCACAGCTCCCACGGCAGGCACGCTCCCGGCCTCGGGGACGGTGTCGTTCGGCGACGTCAGCGCACCGCCGGCGAAGTCAGGTGGACGGGCCGCCGTGCTGCGCGCCCTCATCGAAGAGGCGTTCTCGGACGCGCAAGAGATGGACGCGCCGCTGCTGCTGACCTCCGGGCAGGCGGAGAGCCTCGAATACACCGTCGTCTTTTTGCTGGATCGCTACACGTTCAACACCACCGCGTGGCGGCCCCGTGCAGGCGCGGCCCCGGACGCCAGCGGCGCGTTTTCGATGGCGCATGTGCGTAAAGGGCAGTACTGGCCCATCGCCGTCAATTTTGCGGATCGCTTCGGCAAAACCATCGCCCGCTACGGCTACCACGACGCCAACGGTGACTTCCAGCCGGACCCGGTGGAGGTGGGCGACGGGGGGGTGTCGGATCTGAAAATCGTGCTCCTCCCAGACGAGCCCATCCTGGCACGTGAAGCGATGGCTATTGCCAGGAAACGCAGCGCGACGCTCTTCCCCGACGCCGAGTTGCAGGCCGTCACGGCCCTCGGGGCCGGGGCCGACGGGCGTGCCACGCTGTGGCGCTACGGTTACTACAACCCCGCTGACGGCGCGTACGTGTCCATCGACGTGGGCTCGTTCAACACCTACCTCTTCAGCGGCGACGCACCGCCCGGGGCCGCCACCCGGCAGCCACTCCCCGAGCCTTTCGTCGACAGCGACGCTATCTTGCAGAAGGCGGAAAGCGACGGCGGTGCCGGTTTCCGCGCCCTCTTCCCGGGTGAAGACGTGGTGCTGACGGTGGAAGCGGGCGATCTCGGGCTACCCGTCCGCCCTGCCGCGCCCCGCGTGTTCTGGCACGTGATGTACGAGTCGCCCTTCGGTGCCCTACCGGACACCTCGCTGTCGCTGTTCTACGACGCGGCGACCGGCGAGAAACTGAACGGCACGCCCGTAGCCATCGAAACACCCGAAACCAAGCCGCAGCTCACGCTCGGCGTGCCCACGCCCAACCCCGTGCGCGGGCACGCCACGCTCGCCTACTCGGTGCAGCAGAGCAGCCGCACCCGCCTCGACGTGTTCGACGCGCTCGGGCGGCATGTCGCCACGCTCGTGGATGCGTACGTAACGGCAGGCACGCACACCGCGCCGTGGGACGCCACGGCACTGCCGAACGGCACCTACTTTCTGCGGCTGCAAACCGAGGCCCAAGCCGTGCAGCAAGCCGCCGTGGTGCTGCGCTGATCCCGATGGAGAACCCTTCGCTGTTTGCCCTGCACGGACGCGCACTCGAGGTGGCGTGGGCGGACGGCACGCCGCGCCGCGCCGTCGAGACGGTGCTGGACTATCACGGCTTCGCCCCTGTGGCCTCCGGCACGGCACGGTGGCGCCTGCTTCCCGACACCAGCGCCGTCCGTCCGGAGCAGGCCCTCCATGTTGCCCACCACGAAACCGGCCTCTCCATCTGGCGCGACGGCGACCGCTATTTTCTCGAACACGCGCGCGGCACGCTGGAGGTGAACACCACGACGGGCCATGTGACGGGGGCGCTGCCGGATTCTCCAGAAGACCGCATCTCGACCCAGCTCTACGTCGTGCTGACGTTCGTGATGCTCCTGCTATTCGAGGTGGACGGCTGGTACGCACTGCACGCGGCGTGCCTCGTCCACCCCAGCGGCGCCGGCGTGCTGCTCGTCGGGCCGAGCGACAGCGGTAAATCGACGATGGCGCTGCACCTCGTCGAGCAGGGCTGGCACTACCTGTCCGACGATTCTGTGCTGCTGCACCTCGAAGGCGACGAAGTGGTAGCACACCCGCTACGCCCCGACTTCTGCCTCGACCCCGAGGCCGAGGCGCTGTTTCCCGTTTTGCAGAACCCACAGGGCCGGATGCTCACCGACGCTGACAAGTGGCGCGTGCAAGTGGACGACTGGTACCCCGCGCAGCAAGCTGCCTCGGTGACGCCGCGTCTGGTGCTGTTCCCGCAGATCGTGGAGGCCCCCGAAAGCCACGCCGAACGCCTCCGGCCCGTCGAAGCCCTCATGCTACTGCTGCCGCAGGCGTCGCTTTTGCGCCGGGCCCCCGACGAGGCGCGGCAGTTTTCCGATCTTCTCCGTAAGCTGGTCTCGTCGGCTCCCGGCTACCGCTTCCTCAGCGGAGCCGACGTCTACCGCGATGGTCACCGCCTCGCCCATCTTCTCTCTGCTTTCCTTCCCACACCCGATGCGTACGATCCACCCGAAACCTAACTTGCTCATGACAGAGGTGGAAGGCGAAGCCGTTCTCCTCGACCTCGAATCGAGCTACTATTTCTCCCTTAACGAAACAGGGACGCACATCTGGCGGGCCATCGAGAAAGGCAAGAACGAGGACGAAATCATCGTGTCGATCCTCGCCGAGTGGGACGTGGAGCGTGAGGAGGCCACGCGCACCGTCAACGCCTTCTTCGACGCGCTCATCGAAGAAGGCCTCGTCACCACCTGACGATGACTCTCATGCCTCGCCTGTTCCTCGCGCTCACCCTCCTCTTTGCCGCCGGTGCTGCTGCCGCGCAGACGCTCAGCCCGTACCGGCCCGTAGCCACGTATTCCATTGTCGCCCGCGACTCGGTGACGGGTGAGATAGGCGTCGCGGTGCAATCGCACTGGTTTTCCGTGGGCGCACTCGTGCCGTGGGCCGAGGCCGGCGTGGGGGCCGTTGCCACGCAGTCGTTTATCGACCCGCGCTACGGACCGCTCGGGCTCGACCTGATGCGGCTGGGTCGCACCGCGCAGGAAGCCCTCGACGCGCTCGTCACGACCGACGAGGGTAGAGATGTCCGGCAGGTGGCGATGGTGGATGCCGAGGGGCGTGTGGCGACCTACACCGGCAGCCGGGCCGTCTACGCCGCCGGGCACCACGCGGGGCGCGGCTACTCGGTGCAGGCCAACATGATGGAGAATCCGACGGTGTGGGATGCGATGGCAGAGGCGTACGAAAACACAGCTGGCGACCTCGCTGAACGCCTGCTCGCCGCGCTCGAAGCCGCCGAGGGCGAAGGCGGCGACATCCGGGGGCGGCAGTCGGCGGCGATCATCGTCGTCAAAGGCACCTCGACGGGTCGCCCGTGGCTCGACCGCCCCTTCGACCTGCGCGTCGAAGACCACCCGGACCCGGTTGCCGAATTGCGGCGGCTGGTGACGCTCCAGCGGGCGTACCTCAAACTCAACGAGGGCGACGAACACGTCACGCAAAACGACATTCCCGCCGCGCTCGACGCCTATGCCGCCGCGATGGCGCTCGTGCCGGATGCCGCCGTCAACGGCGAGGCGGCGTTCTGGGTAGGCATCACGCTGGCGAGCATCGGGCGCGAAGCCGACGCGCTGCCCTACCTGCGCCGCGCCGCCGCGCAAGACGCCCGGTGGACGATGCTCGTGGGGCGCCTCCCTGCCGCGGGCCTGCTCCCCGACGACCCCGACCTCGTCGTACGGCTCGAAGCCGCGATGCAAAACCGCTGAAGCTCATGTCCTCTTCATCCTTCTGGAAATCGAGCCCCTGGGTGCTCGTCATCATCACAGTTGCCTTCGCCCTGCTGACGTTGCTGCTGACGATGTAAATGCACACGCTTCTCGAAGCGAAAAGGCCCACGTGTGAATCGCTCCACACGCGGGCCTTTTGGTTTGGTTGGGAAAGAGCAGCGGGCGCAGGTAGGGCAGCGCGATGCTCCCCTACTCCCACATTCCGCCTTCCCCCTTCCGACCTCCCCCTAGTCCATGTCGTAGGTCGTCACGTAGGCTTCGACGGCGTAGAACTCGGGCAGGCCGAGGTTATTGACGGTATCCGCCGTGCCACGGTTGCGGTCTCGGGCGCGCTGCCAGAACTCGCGTTCGTCGTAGGCACCGGGGAAGAGGGCGCGGTCTTTCTGGCTCTCGTGCTTGTAGATGGCCTCGATCTTGCGGTCGAGGTCGTGCTTCGAGAGCGGGAAGAAGATGTCGGCCCGGTCGATCTCCCACTCCTGCCACGCGCCACGGTAGAGCCACACGAGCGGACGGCGCGATGGGTCGGCTGCCGGAGCCTCCTCCTCTTTTTTGGCCGCCTTTTTCTTGCCTTTTGCCTGCCCGTTCGTCGCCACGCCGTTGTATTCCTTCAGCGCCTCGCGGATGGCTACGTAGCACATCTGGTGCGTGCCGTGCGGGTCGGAGAGGTCGCCCGCCACGTAAACGTGCTGCGGCACGATCTCCTCGAGCAGTCCTTTGACCACCGCGATGTCGGCGGGGCCGATGGGCAGCTTGCGTACGCGGCCCGTTTTGTAGAACGGCATGTCGAGAAAGCGCGCGTTCTTCTCGCCGAGGCCGAGGATCTGGATGGCCGCGACGGCCTCTGAGTACCGGATGCGCGACTTCAACTCCTGCACCGCGTCGATGTCGATCTGGCCGGGATATTTGGTGTCGAGAAAGTTCTCGATCTTCTTGCGCTGCTCCTCCACAGCCTGCTGCGCTTCTTTCGGCACGCCGAGCGCATCGAGGCTCAGTTCGGCAAAAAGCAGGTGGCGGCGCACGTCGCTGTCGAAGACGGCCACCGAGCCGTTCGTCATGTAGGCCACCGTCACGTCGTTGCCGTTCTGCACGAGCGCGTCGAGCATCCCGCCCATCGAGATCACGTCGTCGTCGGGGTGGGGGCTGAAGCAGATGACGCGCTGGTTCTTGGGCAGGTCCTTGCGGTACTGGATACGCTGCCGCAGGTCCTCGAACACTGTCCGGCAGAGGTCGTCGGCGGTGCCGTGGGCGTGGACGAGGTCGTGGAGGTGGTTGCGGAAAAAGTCCGCCGCTTCGAGGCGCAGGATGGACTTGCCGAGCTTCTCGGACAGCCAGATGACGGCGCGCTTGGCGATGTCGGCGTTCCACTCCACCGGCTGGACGAGCCACGGGGTTTTGATGCGCGTGAGCGCGCTGGCGGCAGCCTGGTCGGCGAAGACGCTGGCGTTGCGGTGATACTGGAGGTACGAGGCCGTCACGTCCTTCGTCGGCGGCTCCTCCACGGCGCGGCGCAGGATGGGCGCTTTGTGCTCACCGGTGGCCATGAGGATGATCTCGCGCGCGTCGAGGATCGTCCCGACGCCCATCGTGATGGCCTCGCGCGGCACGTTCTCCTCGCCGAAGAAGTCGCTCGCGGCGTCTTTGCGCGTGATCTCGTCGAGCAGGATCATGCGCGTGCGCGTGTTGCGCGCCGAGCCGGGCTCGTTGAAGCCGATGTGGCCCGTGCGCCCGATGCCGAGCAGGACGATGTCGATGCCGCCGGCCTTCTGGATCTGGTGCTCGTAGGTGAGCGCGTGCGTCTCGACGTCGTCGGCCTTGATGTCGCCGCGCGGGATGTGGATGTTGGCGCGCGGGATGTTGACGAGGTCGAAGAAATTCTCGAACATGAACCGGTGGTAGCTCTGCAGGCTCTCCGGGCTCATGGGGAAGTACTCGTCGAGGTTGAACGTGACCACGTTGGACAGGTCGAGCCCGTCGTTGCGGTGCATGTCGATGAGACTCTGGTAGACACCGATGGGTGTCGAGCCGGTAGGCAGGCCTAGCACGACGTTGCGCCCGACGGCCTGGCGTTCCTGCACGAGACTGGCGATGCGGCGGGCTACCTGCTGCGCAAGGGCTCTCGACGTTTCGAAGATGAGCACGGGCAGCCGTTCGAGTTGCGTGCCGTCGTTCAGGGCCGGGTCGGCCGTGGCGGGGTCGATGGGGTCGGTGAGCGTTGACATGAGACGTGAGGCTTGTGGGCGAGAACGAAGAAAAGAGACGCCTTACCGCAGGCGCGAGACGAGCCGGCTGACGCTGCGCCCGTCGGCTTCGAGCACGACGACGTAGGTGCCGTTCGAGAGCGTTTCGGGGCTCCACGTGACGTGGTGCGTGCCGCTCGGACGCCACGCGTGGTCGAGCAGCACAGCCACTTCGCGCCCCAGCGTGTCGTAGACGCGCACGCTCACCTCGGCGGCGTCGCGCACGGTGAACTGCACCTCGGTGTGGAGCGAGAACGGGTTGGGCGTGGCGTGGTCGAGCGTGAACGCTCCCGCCACGGGCAGCGCACGCTCAATGTCGGTGGCGACGGCGACGGTACTGGGCGCGCTCTCGTTCCAGTTGCGGTCGAGTGCGGTGAGCACGTACTGGTAGCTCGTGCCCCCCCCCGCTGGCGGCGTGTCCACGTACGATGTCTGCGTGCCATCAAACACATCCACGATGTGGGCGGGGTCTTCGAGGTCGTCCGGCAGCGTCGGCGCGGCATCGAAGCGGTAGAGGGCATAGCGGAAGGCCGTCTCGCCATCGAAGGCGGGCGGAGGTGCTTCCCACGTCAGCGTGACGGACGATCCCGAGCCGCTGGCCTCGAAGTTGACCGGTGCCAGCGGCGCGACGACTTCCTTCCACGGCATCACGGGCGGGAACGCCGGATAGCGGTACAGATCGTTCCTAAGCGAGTCAGCGAAGCCCTTCGAGTTGACGGTAAAGTTGAGGCCGCGGAAGTAGACGCTGCCCTGTGCCCCGATGTCGCGGAGGTGACGCACCTGACGGGGCACTTCCGCAGCGTCGTACTGCGTGCCCGAGAACGTGCGGTAGTCCGATTTGTAGAGCCCGTGCCCGGCGTAGAGGTGCCGGTCTCCCACCTGCTCCATCCACCACGACGAGAGCCGCTCGAAATCTTGCCCGCCGCCGATCTTCCAGTAGAGCTGCGGGGTGAGGTAATCCAGCCACTCTTTACCCATCCACGCCACTGCATCGGCGTAGATCTGGTCGTAGGCCGACATCCCAACGATCCCACTCGGCACACCGGACTTCCAGATGCCGAACGGGCTGATGCCGAACTTGACCGACGGCCTGACCGCCTGAATGCGCTCCCATACGCCCCGCACGAGCATATTCACGTTGTAGCGCCGCCACTCGGCGATGCTGGTGAACATAGCCCTGCCGTACATATTGTATGTGTCGATGTCCTGCGCGCCCATCCCGCTGTACGGGTAGAAATAGTCGTCGAAGTGGATGCCGTCGACGTCGTAGCGCGTGATGATGTCCTCGACGATATCGAAGACGTAGGAGCGCACGTCGGGGATGCCGGGGTTGAGGATCTCGATCCCGGCGCTTCCGCTCGGAAACGACAGAATCCACTCGGGATGCTTCACCGTCACGTGCATCGTATCGACGGGGTACCCGCCGATGGCGGTGATGGCGCGGTACGGGTTGAGCCAGGCATGCAGCTCCATGCCCCGCTGGTGCGCCTCCTCAACGGCGAAGGTGAGCGGATCGTAGAACGGATCGGGGGCCTTGCCCTGCGTGCCCGTGAGGTAGCGCGACCACGGCTCGTAGGGCGAGGCGTAGAGCGCGTCGGCCTCGGGGCGCACCTGGAAAATGACGGCGTTGATGCCCGCAGCCTTGTAGGTGTCGAGCTTGTCGCGCAGGTCCTGCTGCTGCTCGGCGGGTGACTGGCTGCTGGACGCAGGCCAGTCGAGGTTGGCCACCGACGCCACCCACACGGCTCGGAATTCACGCTTGGGCGCGGGTGTCTGTGCGTGGGCCAGCCCGGTGACGAGGGCTAGAAGAAGAAGGCAACTGATTCGCATGGTGCAGGGATGCGTGAGTGGCATAAGAGAGCCACGGGAAGATATGGACAGGCTCCCGGTCGCACGGGCGACCGGGAGCCTGTATTCATCAAACGACTACGTTTACCGAACGACCGTCATCGTGCCGGTGCGCGTGTGGCCGTCTGCGCTGAGACGGTAGACGTACAGACCCGACGGCAGCGCGCTGGCGTCAAAGTCCACCGTGTAGGTGTCCGGCGCGAGCATCTGGTCGAGGACCGTCGCCACTTCACGGCCGAGCGTGTCGTAGACCTTCAGCGTGGCGCGCGCGGCCACGGGGAGGGCGAACTCGATGTTCGTCACGCCCGTGGTCGGGTTCGGGTAGCTGCGCTCGAGCGTGAACCCGGCCGGTACGGCGCCCGTCGGCGAAACCGCATTCGTCGTACCACGCAGGAAGCGCTGGACGGCATAAAAGCTCTGGTTGAACTGGCCCACGTACACCGTGTCGCCCGACGCCGTGAAGGCGATGGCACGGGGACGGCCCTGCGAGTTCTCCTCTTCCCACGTCAGGCTGTCCTGCTTGACAGTGAAATCATTGACGTCGAAGGCGTACCACGTGTTCATCTGGTAGTTGGAGCCCGGCTTGTCGTTGGGTGATCCGGCGCTGATCCAGAGATTTTTCGTATCCGGGTTCCACGCGAAGGACTCGGCAGCGAATCCGTTGAGCACCGAGTCAGGCTGCTGGCCGAACTCGTCGAACTCGCTGGCGCGCGAGTAGACGTCGACGCGCTTGTTGGAGTAACCCGCCCAGTAGATCGTGTTGCCGTCCTCCGACACCTCGAAGGCGCGGGAGAAGCCGTTGGTCACTTGCACCGCCGTCTCGCGGAGCGTGAAGTCCGGGTTGAGCACGACGAGGGGGTCACCGGCGAAAACACCCGTGATGAAGATGTTGCCGAAGCCATCGACCGCTGGAGCCGTCGCGCCGCGCGGATCGAGCGGGGCCACGGTGCCCAGATCCACCATGTTCATGCCCTCACCCGTCTGGTAATTGATGCGGTAGAGCGTGTTGAAAAAGACGGCGAGGATGTTGCCGTTGGGGTCGACCCGGAGGCCGCGTCCCGAACGGTAATCCCACACCTGATCGCCGGTGGCGTTGCGAATGACCGTGCCGCCCAGCGTGTCCTGCACGCCGCCGGGGAAGGACACAATGCTCAAGGGCGAGAAGTCACACTGCGTGCCATCGGGTTTGTAGCAGTAAAGCGCGGTGACGCGCTGGTTGCTGCCCACCACATCGACGAAGACGCTGTCTCCGGTGAATGGATAGTAGGCTTGCATCCATACGTTGCCGGCGGGATCTACAGCGAGGCCGTGGTTTTGCGTGTTGTCACCCGACGTGCTGTCGGGAAAAACCTTGTCGAAGGTCCACTGCGCCTGCGCCATGCCAGGAACGGCGACGAGAAGCAGCGTGAGGAGTACCAGTCTGTGCATTATGCACCTCGGGTTAAGTGATAGAGGAGTGAAACAGGATACGAAATTAAAGCTGGGGGGCGAGCAGCGTGGTGACGACGAGCAGATCGGTACCCACCTTTTCCGAGTCCGCGTTACCCACCGCCGCCGTGCCCGAAACGACGAGCCGCCCGTCGGGCAGCCACGCCATCGAGGTGATGGTGCCTTTGAGCAACCCTGCTACCAGCGGCACCACCTCGCCACCGGGGCGCGCGTAGAGGAGCGGATCGGCGTTGTCGGTGCCCAGTATGAAACCACCTTCGGCGGTGAGCGCGAACGAGCGTGCCACCGTTGAGGCGTACGCACCGCCGAGGCTCATCACCTGTTCTTCCGGACCCAGCGCGCCGTTCGTCCGCGAGAAGCGCCACACGCCCGACTGCCCGTTGCGCTCGGCGAGCACGTAGAGGAAGCCCGGCGTGCTCTCGATGCCGCGTATGGTGCCCGCGAACGGGAACGTCTGCACAGCGCGGTTGGCGTCGAAGCGGTACAGGAAACGGTCGCCGTCCGACGACTTCGTGCCGCCCCCCCAGATGTAGCCGTCGGCGTCGTACTCGACGGCCAGCATCGACACGCTGCGGTCGCCCGTCGAGCCTGCCACTTCCTGCCGGCCACCGGGCACCTTGAATTTAAACACCGCGTTCACGCCACGTGCGGTATACAGGTAGTCATCTGCGTAATCCATGTCGTCCATCTTGAACGACACCGGCACACTGGTCGAGCGGAGCTCGAGGCTGTCGGCGTCGATCACGTCGATGCCGATGTCCAGCAGCGAGGCGAAGATGCGCTTCGAGGCCGGGTCGGTGGCGACGGCATAGGGCCGCTTGTCGGACTTCGAGCGCGCCCACGCGCTCGACGGCGGGCAGGAGCCGGTAGTCGCCGATGGTTTCGCTGAAGTTCTCCGCGCGCAGCACCGACACTTTGATATCGATGGCCACCTTGGGCATGTTGGGCGCACGCAGCCGGATTTCCGTGGGGGTGATCGAGCGCACGGGCTGCCGCTCGCCGTTGAAGTACACGAAGGTGCTGTCCGCGCTGGGGTTGAAGCGCTGGCCCGTGAGCGTCAGTTCGGTCACGCCCGCGAGGGCCTCTCCGCTGGCAGGCGAGATGCCTGTGAGCGCGGGGTCGGGGTTGGGCGGCTGGTAGGTGCCCTCTTTGATCGGGTCGTACAGGCTGGGACCGGGAGCGGTATCGCAGCCCACGGCCACGGCCGCCACGAGCAGCACCAATGCCAGCGGACGGGAAAACGCGCGTGTAACGGTGGACATAATCACGGCTTAGATCGAGAGGCGAAGCGAGAGACGATGCACTTTGCCGAACTGGTTGAAAGCACCGAAGTCGGTGTAGGCGTAGTCGGCTCCGAAGCCGACTCCGCGAAGGGACTGCTGCACGCCCACACCCAGCGACACGCCCTGCTCGTCAGACGGCTGCGAGTAGCCCGCACGCAGGTAAAGGGTCTTCATGAAACCGTACTCGGCGCCGAAGCTGACCTGCTCGGTGAAGTCGCGCGGCTTGTTCGTATCGACGGCCAGCAGAAGCGAGTGCATGTTCTGGTCGAGCGACGTCAGATCCACCAGGTCCATCGCCACGCCGATGCGGAGTTCGAGCGGGAGTTCGAAGCTTTCCTCGACGAAGGTGACCTCGGGCGAGAAGTTGCGCGCCGTCACAGCGAAGTTGAGGCTGCGAAATCCCGTTCGGTACATCATCCCGAAGTCGTAGGCGAGTTGGCCTTCGCGCGCCTCGGCGCGAATGAGGGCGTCGCCGTCGCCCCGCTCGTCCACGGGGTTGCCGAGGTCCTGCGCCACGTACTTGACGTGCCCGCCGATGGAGAAGCGGTCGGTGAGGGCGCGGGCGTAGCCCAGCCCGAGGCTGTAAGCGGAAGGCGAAAACGTGCCGAGGTCCTGGTACCCCTGGTCGGTGTTGTCGCGGATGGTTTCCTGCATCGACCCGTAATCGACGTGCATCAGCGACACGCCCACGACGCCATAACGCCCGCCCCACGGCGCGAGGTTGAGGGCGGCCATGTTGTAGTTGATGTCGGCGATGAACTGCACCTGCGAGGCCCCGGCGGTCATCCAGTTCTGCTGCGCGGCCAGCCCGGCGGGGTTGTAGAACAGCGAGGCGTACGTGCCGTCTACCGCCGTCACGGCGCTGCCGAGCGCGGCGGCACGCGCGTCGATGGACATCGAGAGAAACTTCATCCCGGTCTGTGCGCGCTTGTCCTGCTGCGCCTTCAAGGGCGCGACCAGTCCAGCAGCCAGCACGAGCAGTACGAGCAATCGGTGATTCATGGGCTCAGGCTGAAAAAGCATCCTCAACGGATGATGACGAACTTGCGGAAGGTGGCCTCGCCTTTGTGGAACAGCACCTCGCCGGTGCTCTCGTCGATCACGTCGTCGATGACGGTGATGACGGCGATGTAGACGCCCGAGACGACCACCTGGCGCGACGACGTCGTGTGGTTCCAGAAGGCATCGCCCGAGCCGTTCGTGTGCACGATGGAATCGACGAGTTCACCGAGTTCGGTGTAGATGTCGATGCGGCACTGGCCGGGGATGTTGTAGAAGGCGAGCTTGTCCGTCTGGTCGAAAAAGCGCGGTGAATTCCCCGCTTCCGCCCCACCGGGCGAGCCGAGGTAGAACGGGTTGGGCACGACGCGGACCTGGTCGAGGGCCGTACCCTGCGGCCGCTGGAGTTGGGCGGGCGTGTACGTCTGCGCGTAGTAGCGCGAGCTTTTCAGCGTGCGCCCCGCTGGCACGCCGTCGCTGCCGTCGGTGGGGCCGTCGGTGGCGACGAGGTAGTAGTAATAATTGATGCCGCGCTTGGGCGTGGTGTCGTCGTAGGAGCGTGCCGAGCCATCCACGGTGGCGATGAGTTCGTAGTCCTCGTCGTAATTGGTTTCGGCGCGGTAGACCTCGAAGCCCTGCGGGTTCGCGTCGCGAAACACCTCCCACGTCAGCGAGATGCGGTCACCGCCGCTGTTGACGTTGAACTGGGCAGGCGGCAGAGGCGCGGGCTGCACGTCGAACGTGCCGCCGTCGTAGCCCGCGAGGGCGCGGCGGAACGTCTGGAAGAGCGAGTCGCGCGAGGTGAGCACCCACTCGCCTTTCGTCATGCCCGAGACGCCATTGATGGTGACGGGCAACACGCCCGTTGGCGTGTCGCGCGTGGCCGGGGGCGCGGCTTTGTAGGCCTCGCCAATCAGCTTGTTGGCCTCACGGCTCAACCCCGCGCCGGCCTCGGCCAGCACGATGCGGACGCTCTCGCCCGGCGCGAGCGTGTACGGCCCGAAGCCTATCGCGGCTGAATACCCACCCGACGTGTTGAGCGACGGGTCTCGGGTAGGATAGGCGAAGCCCGCATCGCCCTCAGGCTCGACGACGTACGCCTGGCGGTTGGGGCTGTCGGTCGTCATTAGTTCGTATTCCTTCTGCATCTTCGTCTCCGAGAACGGGTCGTTGTTCGACAGCAGCGGGTCGTCGGAGTGGACGTACTTCATCACGAAGGGCTGCGCGGCGTCGTCGGCGTCGCTGGCCGCGCTCTGGTCGGCGTGGAGCACCACAGTGCCCACGAACTGCGACGCGCCTAGCCGTCCCATCGTGTCGGAGGCGGCGATCTGCACGGCAGGGACATTCTCGCGCAGGATAGGGCCGCCGAGGTTGTTGTAGCTCACGCCTTTGTCGGGGAAGAAGCCGTGCCAGGAGAAGATGGCGCGGAAGTCTTCACCCGTGGTGCCGTACTGCGCGTCGAGGCCGTCGCCGCGCGCGTCCACCATGTTGTTCTTGCCCCAGCCCGTGGCGTTGCCGATCAGGTAGCGCGTCTCCTTCGCCACCGACCACCGCCACTGCCAGAAGAAGACGGCGTCCTCGATGGTCTGGTTGGGCAACTCGATCTCCTCGTCGTCGTCGGTGTTTCCGGTGTTGGTGAAGACGTACTCGATGATGTGGTAGTTGGAGTGGAACGGGTTGGAGAACTGGTAGATGTTGCGCTCCATCGTCACGCCCAGCAGCGTGTTGACCGTCGTGAAGATGGCGCGGTCGGAGAGCAGGTCGGGATCGACGCGGTCGTTGACCATCGATGCGCCAGGCTCGCTCACCGAGCCGTCCACCTGCACCAACGGCGGCTCAAAGCGCGAGACCATTTCGAACTTGACCGGGAAGAACTCGCCCGCGCCCGACACGCGCGGCCCCACGTGGACGACACGCACAGGAAACGTCGTGCCTTCCGGCCCCGTCACGTTTTTAGCGCCGATCCAGAGGCCACTCGCGGCCTGCATATCGGTGTACTGGTACACGCCCGGCCAACGCATCCCGTACTGCTGCTCGGCGATGAAGCCGTGCTCGATCTCGGCCCCGACGGCCGCATACCAGTTGTGGAGCGCGCCAGCCGAAAGCCACTTGTTCTCAAACTGGGCGTGTGCGGGCCTGGCCACCACGATCAGCAGGAGGAGCAAAAACGAGAAACGCTGCATCGAAAAAGACAGGTTGGCGTGCATGTGCTCTTGAAAACCCGGTGCGCTCCGTGGGGCGCGCGCCCTACTGCCGCTCGTCAGAGAAGCGGGTAGCAACCAGAGGGCGATCCCGGCGGGTCGGCGCATCAGAGGTTGATGCGGAAGCCGAAGTACACGTCGCGCGGGTTGAGGAAGGTGAGAAAGCTCTGGTTCGGCATGTCGATGTACGCCTTGTCGCGCAGCACCTGATCGACACGTGCGGCATCGGCGGCCTGCCACGCACCATCGCGGAAGACGATGTAGGAGTCTGTCTCCCGCTCGTAGTACAGCCGGTTCACGATGGGCTGGACCTCGCTCGTGCGTTTGGGGATGGAGTTGATGGGGTCGAAGGCCACGCCGGGCTTCCGGTAGTCACCGGGGCGGTCGTTTCCTTCGAGGTTCGGGTACTCACCGGGGGGCAGGTGCAGCGACCCCATGTAAGCGTTGTAGTCCTCGCCATCGTAGGTACCGGCGAAGCTCAGGTTGCGCCGGTTGAACAGGTTGTCGACGTCGATGAAGAACTCGACGCGGCGCGAGCGCACCTCAAAGGCCTTGCTGAAGCGCAGCTCGACGTTGGTGTAGTCGCGGAACTGCACGTTGTTACGCACACCCTCGATGGAGCCGCCTCCTACCCACGTGAAGTAGTAGCCTGCCTGCCAGCGCCCCAGCAGCGTCAGGTTGATGCCCGAGAGAGGGTTGAGGCCGCCCAGCGACGGGCCAAAGTTTTCCGGCGTGAAGAAGTACAGGCCGAGACGAGCGTAGGGCTGCGGAACGGGCTTCGACTGCGCGGCGCGGCGAATGGCATCGTTGGCTTCCTGGTCGCGCTGCTCGGTCTGGTTTTCAAAGTACCGGGGCAGCCCGAAGCGACCACTCGTACGCACCATGTAGGTGTAGTTGACGAAGCCCTGTACCCACTTGCCGCGCGTACGCTCCAAAGAGAACTCAAAGCCGCGTGTGTCGGCGTACGAATTGGGGAGGCTGCGGTCGTACTTCACGCTGCCACGCGAGACGTATTCGACGAGGTACGGGTCGAGCGACTCGTCTTTGTAGTAGCCCGCGACCTTGATGAGGAACTGGTCGAAGAGCGAGTGCTCGTAGCCGAGTTCGTAGGAAATGGTCTTCGGCAGCGGCGCGTTCGGGTCGGCGATGCGCGTCACCTTGCGCGTGTCGAAGGCGTTGTACTGGACGAGAAAGAGGTTAGTGGGGTCGGGAAGCTGCCGGAAGTGGCCGTAGTTGAAGTACAGCTTCGAGAACGTCGTCACGGGAAACGAGACGCCCAGGCGCGGGCTCAGCGTGACGAGGCGCTTGGTGGGCGACTGCGCCGTGGTGTCGAGCCGGTTGACGTTGCCCAGAGCGGGGTCGTAGGGGTCATAGTCGTACCAGTCGCCCCCGGCGTGGAAGTAGTCGAGCCGCAGGCCCGGCGTGGCCACGAGCCCCTTGAACTCCAGCTTGCCCTGCAGATACGCCGCCGCTCGCGACGGCGTTCGGTCCCAGGAAGCGACGAAGTTGCTGGTCTGGAGGTACTGGTCGAACGAGCCGTAGTTGACGCGGCTGTCGCTGATGTTGACCTCGAAACCCGTCTTCATCTCGAAGAAGCGGTTCATCTGGCGCGTGAAGTCGCCCTTGACGTTGTAGGTGACCACCTGGCTGGTGTCGCGGGCGTTGCTCATGCCCACGCCCATCCGCATCCCGCCGCCGACGCCGTCGGGCGTGGGTTCGGGCATGTAGCCGAATGGCCCTTCGTCGAAACCCACGCCACCGAAAAAGACCACCTTGGTGGTGTCGCGCAGGGGGCCGGGGTTGGTGTTGTACTTCACTGCGTAGCGCGTCAGGCGCAGCTCGTAAAACGACTTGTCGTCGAGCGCGTGCGACAGCTTGGCCCCGAGCATGAGGTCGCGCGTGTTCGACGGCGCCCAGTAGTCGGTCGAGAAGATGCGCGAGTTGATGTAGGACACGCGCGAGAGGTCGCCTGCGATGCCGCCGGGCGAGACGAAGAAGCCCGGCCCACCCGTGCGCGAGGCCGCCGTGCCTTCGGCCGTGCCCAGCAGTCCTTCGAGCGTCAGTTTCATCCCGCGCCGGATGTCGCTCGTGACTTTGAGGTGGCCCGAGTTCTGCTGGAAGCGGTCGGTGTTGAGCGGGATCAGGTACATCGTCTGATCGCCCTTGTACGAGAGGTAGAAGCGCGTGTCGCCCCAGCGCTTGAGCAGCGGCACCGGCCCGCCCACGCCTACGTCCACGACGTAATCCGGGCGGTTGATCTTCATCACCTTGCGCTGCTGGTAGAGAAACGTCTGGTAGAGCGCCTCGGGCGTCATGTCGTTCGACGGATCGTTGTCGGCCAGGAGCGTCTCCGACACCTTGATCCAGCCGTCGAACTCGGGGTACTGATCCTGCGTCGCCTCGTCCCACGCGCCGCTCGTGGTGCCGGTAAAGGCCACCTCCGGGTCGGTGTAGGGGCGCACCCAGTAGGAATCGAGGTCGTTGGCAGAGCCGCCGAAGTTCTTGGCGGCGGGTGGGCTGTAGCGGATCGAGGCATCGACCTGGTAGCGGTCGCGATTGCCCTCTTTCGTGATGACGTTGATGAGGCCCGAGCGCACGTTGCCATACTCGGCGTTGAAGCCGCTCTTGACCACCTGTACCTCCTCGACGGAGGCCAGCGGGATGTTGGTGAAAGGCGCGTTCGAGCGCTCGTCGCGCAGCGTGAGGCCGTTGAGGTTGAAGACGACCTCGTCGGACGACGAGCCGCGAATGGACAGCCCCTGCGCGCCCGCGAGCAACCCCACGGCGCTGCTGACGCTCGAAATGGGCAGCTTCTCGATCTGCTCGGCCCCGACGTTCGCCTGCGATGCCGCCACGTCGAGTTCGACGACGGGCCGCGTGGCCGTCACCACCACCTCGCCGTCGAGCCCAACAGCCTCCTCGCGTAGCTCGATGTCGATCGTCGTCGTCTGCCCGATGTTGACGCGCACGCCCTCGGCCAGAAAGTCCGAGAAGCCCACATACGTCGCGCGGACCGCCACCGTACCGGGCCGCACGCCGATGATGGTGTAATAGCCATCGACGTCAGAGGCGGTGCCTTGCGTCGTGCCGTCGATGCGGACGTTGACGCCGGGGAGCGGTTCGCCCGTGGCGACATCGGTGACGCGGCCCGCGATCTTGCCCGTCTGGGCAAACGCAACGACCGGGAGGAGCAGGAAACAGAGAAGTCCGAGGACTTGGCGGTAGCGTGGCGTCATGCCGAGCAGCGTCTGGAATGCGGCGGTGGAGGAGCGCGTTGCCCGATGCGGGACTTCACAAAGGTACTGCCTCTGGACCGGGGTGTAAAGGCATTTCTGCCTTCCCGGTGCGAAGGAAGGTGCTATCCCAGGCCGATCTGGTTGAGAAAGATGGAGATAGCGGCAGGCTCCAGAAGAATTGTCAGCAGCAGTCCGCCGATGGCCCCACCGAGGTGCGCCTCGTGCGCGATGCCGCCCATCTGCCGGTTCTCGCTCCGCATCGCGTAGATGGAGCCGAAAACGTAGACGATGGCGAAGAGCCATGCGGGCATCGGAATGACGAAGAAGACGCCGAGCATGGCCATCGGCGCGAACAAACAGAAGGCGAAAACAACGCCCGAAACGGCTCCGCTCGCACCCACGGCGGCATACCTCGGGTTGTTGCGGTGCATGAACACTGATAGCGCGTTAGCCGCCAACTCGGAGCCGAAGTACAGCAGTAGAAACCGTCCTGGCCCCAGCACCCCTTCGAGCTGTGGCCCGAAGAAATACAGCGTCACCATGTTGAAGAGCAGGTGCGTCAGGCTGCCGTGGACGAAGCCCGCCGTCAGCAGCCGCTCGTAGGCGCGGTTGTGCACGACGTCGTACGGCACGAGCGACAGCCGCTCCACCGCGTTCGGGTTGGCGTAGAGCACGTACAGGCTCACGGCCACGTTGATGGCGATCAGCAGGAACGTGGCGGGTGCGACGAGCAGTTCGTTCATCTCAGGCGCGAGTGGCGAGGTAGTCGAGGAGCGACGCGAAGACCACCCGCCCGTCCTCCGACCCGATGCTCTTCTCGACGTGCCGCTCAGGGTGCGGCATCATGCCGAGCACATTGCCTCCTTCGTTAACGATGCCCGCGATGTTGCGGCGCGACCCGTTGGGGTTGCTCGCGGGCGTGGCGTTCCCCTCCGCGTCGCAGTAGCGGAACACGACGCGCCCCTCCCCTTCGAGACGGTCGAGCACGTCGTCGGCGGCGAAGTAGCAGCCCTCGCCGTGCGCCACGGGGATGTTGACGACCTCGCCCCGCGTCGCGGCCTGCGTAAACGGCGTCTGCGCGTTCTCGATGCGGAGGTGCTGCTCCCTGCACCGGAAACGCAGCCCCTCGTTCCGCATCAGCGCGCCAGGCAGCAGCCCGCTTTCGCACAGCACCTGAAAGCCGTTGCACACGCCCAGCACCAGCCCGCCCTTGTTCGCAAACCGGACGACGTCCTGCATCACAGGCGAGAACCGGGCGATGGCCCCGCTACGCAGGTAATCGCCATAGGAAAAGCCACCGGGAATGGCGACCACGTCCACTTCCGGCAACGCCGTCTCTTTGTGCCACACGAACTGCGCCTCCTGCCCGAAAACGTGCTTGAAAGCGTGGTAGAGGTCGTGGTCGCAGTTGGAGCCGGGAAAGACGACGACGGCAGCGCGCATGGCATCAGGGGATGGGGAAGCCGCAAACTACGGACGCCGCACACGGGGAAGCGTGGCGACTTCGTTAAGGGTGATCGTTGGTCGCTGGTAGGCGTAGCCGGGCGTCGGTGGCTACAGACCCTTCGACGCGCCGTGCTCGCTCGGGGGATGGCTTCGAAAAACGGCGGTAAAGGAACCCGGCTGTACCCTTCTCGACTCTCGAACCTCCCGCCCTATCTTTCCCCCATGATCCCCCGCGAGCTTTTCCGCCACATCCGCCGCCTCGAAATCCGCACGAAAGGGCTGGTGGACAGCTTTTTCGGCGGCGAGTACCACTCGGCCTTCAAAGGGCGTGGGATGCTGTTTTCCGAAGTTCGACCCTATCAGTACGGCGACGACGTGCGCGCCATCGACTGGAACGTGTCGGCGCGCTCGGACGAGCCGTACGTCAAGGTCTTCGAGGAGGAGCGCGAACAGACGGTGATGCTGCTCGTGGACATCTCGGGCTCGTCGCGCTTCGGCACGCGCGGCAAGGCCAAGCGCGACCTCATGGCCGAGGTGTGCGCGCTGCTTGCCTTCAGCGCCATCCAGAACGGCGACAAGGTGGGTCTGCTACTCTTCGCGGGCGAGACGGAGCGGTTCGTGCCGCCGCAGAAGGGCCGCCGCCACGTGCTCCGCATCGTGCGCGACCTCTACGCCCACGAGCCGCGCACGACGGGCACCGACCTCACCGGTGCGCTCGACCACACGCTCCACGCGCTCAAGCGCCGCGCCATCGTAGTCGTGCTTAGCGACTTCATCGCCGACGGCTACGAAAAATCCCTCCGGATGCTCGGCAGCAAACACGACGTGGTGGCCCTTCGTACCGTCGATCCACGTGAAGAAGAACTGCCGCCGGTGGGATTGCTGACGCTGCGCGACGCCGAGACGGGCGAGGCCGTCGTGCTCGACACGCGCAGCGCGGCGGTGCGGCGGCGCTTCGCGGAGGCGTCGTATGCGCGCGAGGAAGCCGTGCAGGCCACCCTTCGCCGCGCCCGCGTGGACGCCGTCACGCTGCGGACGGACGAAAGCTACATCGAGCCGCTGACGCGCTTTTTCTCCCGCCGCGGGCACCGCCGATGAGATCTGTTTTGTTTGCGCTTTGCTGCGTGCTCGTCCCAGCACTGCACGCCCAGACGGTCGGTGTCTACGCCTCGGTGGACAGCATCCGGGTGGGCGAGCCGTTCGAGATCACGCTCGTGGCGCGGCACGGCATCCTGCGCGAAGCCGTCTTCCCCGACACGTCGCGCGCTTTCGCGGGCGAGGACGTGGTTGTGCTCGAAAAACGTGGTAGCGGCACAGGCTTCGGCGGTGCCGACGCGCCCGGCACCCGCGTCGATAGCGCGGTCTACCGCGTCGCCGCCTTTGCCCTCGACACGCTCGTGATACCGCCCATCGCCGTGGGCTTCGCCGCCGATGGCGACACGCTGCTCGTCCCGTCGCTGCCGTTCGCGCTCCCGATGATCGCCACGGCGGCGCCGGATGCCGACAGCCTCCGCCCCGCCCGCGACCGAATGGACATGCCGTGGCCGTGGTGGAGTTGGCTGCTGGCGGCGCTGACGCTGGTGGCGCTGGCAGCGGCGGCGTGGTGGCTGCTCAAAAAGTCGAAGCCCACGCCGAAGGCCGCGCCTGCGCCCGTCTACACGCCCTCCGAGCGAGCGCTGCGGCGGCTGGCGACGCTCGAATCCGCCGACCTCGCCGACCCCGCACAGGTGAAGCCGTACTACGTCGAACTCACCGAGGCGCTGCGGCAGTTTCTCGAAGACGTGACGCCGATCCCCGCTCTCGAACTCACCTCTGGCGAGGTGCTGCGGCAGGCGCGGGTACGGGTGCGTGAGGGCGCGATCCCGGACGGCATCCCGGAAAAACTCGCAGAGATCTTCGCCGTCGCCGACTACGCCAAGTTCGCCGACGGCCTCCCCGACCCTGCCGAGGGCGAGAAAACGCGGCAGCATGCCCGTGATGTCATCAACCGGATCGAGATGCGCCGGGCGATGCACGCGACGCCCGAACCCGCCGAGCAGCCATGACGGATACACAAACGCTCATCGACAAACTGCGCGCGGCGCGGCACGTGCTCGTCTTCACCGGCGCGGGCGTCAGCGCCGAGAGCGGCGTGCCCACGTTTCGCGGCGCGGACGGCTGGTGGAAAACGCACCGCCCCGAAAGCCTCGCCACACCCGACGCTTTCCGGCGAGATCCCGTGCTCGTCCAGGACTGGTACCGCCACCGGCGCAAGGGCCTCGCCGCCTGCGCGCCCAACCCCGCGCACACGGCGATTGCCCACCTCGCCAGCCTCGTCCCCCACCTCACCCTCGTCACCCAGAACGTGGACGATTTGCACGAGCGGGCAGGCAACAGCGGCGTGCTGCACCTCCACGGACGCATCCGGCACAGCTACTGCGCCGACTGCCACGCCCCCGCCGACCTCGACGCCGGCGACGCGCTGCCCATTCGCTGCGACGCCTGCGGCGGCCTCGTCCGCCCCGCCGTCGTGTGGTTCGGCGAATCGCTGCCGGGCGACGTGTTCCGGGAGGCCGAAGCGGCGGCGCAACGGGCCGACGTGGTGCTGTGCGTGGGGACGAGCGGCATCGTCTACCCCGCCGCCGCGCTTCCGCTGCTGGCCGTCGAGTGCGGCGCGTATGGAGCAGAGATCAACCCCGAGAAAAGCGCGCTGGCCTCGGCGATGGACGTGTGGATCGGCGAGGCAGCGGGCGTCGCGCTGCCTCGTATTGTAGACCTTGTGGAGCACACCCATGCTTGACATCACCTGGCGCAACCTCACGTTTGCCAACCCGGAGTGGCTCTACGCGCTGGCCGTCGTGCCGCTCGTGGCACTCTGGATGCTGTGGCGCGCGCGCCATCGCGGCGGGCTGCGGTACAGCACCACGGGCGCAGCGCGGCAGGCGAGCGGAACGTTCTTTACCCGCCTCCGCTGGCTGCCCGGCGTGCTGCGCCTCGGCGCGCTCACCTTCGTCATCCTCGCGCTCGCCCGCCCGCAGGAGCGCAACGTCCGCCTCGAAAAAAGCGCCGAGGGCGTCGACATCATGCTGGTGCTCGACACGTCCACGTCGATGCGGGCGATGGATTTTGCGCCCAACCGCTTCGAGGCGGCCCGCGAGGTCGCGGGAGAGTTCGTTCGCAGCCGCGTTTCGGACCGCGTTGGCCTCATCGTCTTCGCCGCGCAGGCGTACACGCAAGCCCCCTTGACGCTCGACTACGACTTCCTCCTCAAGATGCTCGGCCAGACCGAGATCGGCGTCATCGAGGACGGCACGGCCATCGGAACGGCGCTGGCGATGGCGGTGAGCCGGCTGAAGGATTCGTCAGCGGAGAGCAAGGTCGCCGTCGTACTCACTGACGGGCAGAACAACCGCGGCGAGGTCGATCCCGAGACGGCCTCGGAGGTGGCGCAGACGATGAACGTGCGCGTCTACACCATCGGCGTCGGCGCGCGCGGCGAGGCGCCCTTCCCCTTCGACACGCCCTTCGGCGTGCAGCAGCAACGCATGGTGCCCGTCGAGATCGACGAGGACATGCTCACGCGTGTGGCGGAACGCACCGGTGGCCGCTACTTCCGCGCCACCAACAAAGACGCCCTCCGCGAGATCTACGACGAGATCGGCGAGCTGGAAAAAACCGAACTCGAAGAACGCTCGTACACCGACTACGCCGAACGCTACGCCCTTTTCCTCTGGCCCGCGCTGGCACTCGTTCTCCTGGAAGTCCTCCTCGCCTCCACGCGGCTGCGTTCGTTTCCATGAGGGTTTGTCATTGTTCACTGGGAGTGATCTGAACGTCACCCACCGCCCCCACTACCTCCTTGACCTTTCTCCACCCCGCGTTTTTCTGGGCGTTTGCGCTCGTGCCGGTCGTGCTGGCGCTGCTGCTGTGGGCAGCGTGGCAGCGGCGGCGCGCGGGGGTACGACTGGGCGACCGCCCGCTCGTGCAGGCGCTGGCGGATGGTGTCTCGACGCGGCGGCGGCGCTGGAAAGGCGCGCTCGTCGTGCTGGCCGTGCTGCTGGCGGTATCCGCGCTCGTCGGGCCACGCTACGGGACGCGGCTGCGCGAGGTGAACCGCGAGGGCATCGACCTGATGATCGCCCTCGACGTGTCGCTGTCAATGCAGGCCGAGGACGTGGCACCGAGCAGGCTCGCGCGGGCCAAGAACGAGATCCGCAAGCTGCTCGGCTCGCTGCGCGGCGACCGCGTCGGGCTGGTGCTGTTCGCGGGCGACGCCTTTGTGCAGTGCCCGCTCACGACGGATTACAGCGCCATCCGGCTGTTCCTCGACGTCGCAGATCCGTCGCAGATTCCGACGCCCGGCACCGACTTCGGCGCTGCACTCAACCGGGCCGTGCAGGCGTTACAGGGAGCCGCCGAGCAGGAAGACACACCTCGCTCGCGCGCCGTCCTCATCGTCAGCGACGGCGAGAACCACATCGAAGAATCCGAGGACGTGCTGCGGCAGGCGCGAGAGGCGGGCGTGGTGCTGCTGGCGGCGGGCGTCGGCGAGACTGAGGGCGCGCCCATCCCCATCTACAACGGCAGCCGCCGCGTGGGTTACAAAGAGGACCGCAGCGGCCAGACGGTGCTGACGCGCCTCGAAGAAGACGCGCTGCGCGAACTGGTGGGCTCCGACAACTACTTCCGTGTAGGCCGGACGACCTCGACGCTCGGGCGCGTGGCCGACCGCATCGAGTCGCTGGAGCGCGGCACGCTGGGCGTCGAGCAGTTCGAGGCGTATGAGGAGCAGTACCAGTGGCCCCTCGCCGCCGCCCTCGTCCTGCTCGTGCTCGAACGCCTGATTCCCGCCACGCGCCGCCGCAAAGCCGCCGCAGCATGACCCAGCGCCACCATACCACAAAGCCGCAAACCCCTCCCTTGAAGGAGGAGGCGCGCAACACAGGAGGGTGTCTGCCTCTGCACGTTTTCGTGGCACACTCCCCTATCCTGCTACAGCTGCGTGCGCTCTATCCCGTGCTGCTCCTCGTCGCCCTCGTCCTTACCGGCTGCGACGATCCCTCGTTGAGCGGGCGACGCGGCAACGCAGAGTTCGACCTCGGCCGGTACGTCGAGGCCCGCGAAGGCTACCGCGAGGGGCTGGCGCGCACCGACTCGCTGCCCTCGCGCCTGCGGACCGCGCTTCTCAACAACACCGGCCTCGCGTACCTCGCCGAGAACAACGGCCTCGAAGCCCTCGGCGCCCTCGACGCCGCCACACTCGCCGCGCCCACCGCAGACCTCCGCGCCGAGGTGCTCTACAACAGCGGCCTCGCCGCGTACACCGCCGAGCAGCGTGCCGCCGCCCTCGCCTACTTCCGCCGCGCCCTGCTCACGCGCGAAAACCTCGACGACGCACGTTACAACTGGGAGGTCGTCAAGCGGCAGATGGAGCAGGAGCAGAACCAACAGGGCGGCCCGCCGCCCCCTCCGCCCTCCGACTTCGCGAAAGAACTGAAAGCCCGCGCCGAAAAACTCGCCGCCGAAGGCCGCTACCGCGACGCGCACACGCTCATGCAAGAGGGCCTTCAACAAGACGAAACGGTGCAGGCGTTCGGGGATTTCATCCAGCGCCTCGGCACCGTCGCCGACATCAACGACCTCACGCCCACCCTCGCCCGCTGACCTCTCTCGATGAAGTTTTTCGGTTTACTCGCCGCCCTCGCACTCGCGGTTTCTGGTGCGTTTGCCCAGACGCCAGAGGCCGCGTTCCACCAGGCCGCCAACCAGTTTATCGGCGCGGACAACGAAGCCGCGCTCGCCACCGTCAACGAGGGCCTGCGCCGCGCGCCACGCGATCCCAAGCTTCTCAAACTCAAAGAGGAGATCGAGCGCAAAAAAGAGGAACAGGAGCAGCAGGAGAAAGAGCAGCAGGACGAGCAGAACAAACAGGACGGCCAGCAGGGCCAGAACGACGAGCAGCAGCAGGGCGACCAGAACCAGGACGACCAGCAGCAGAACGGCGACGGCAATCAGGGCCAGAACGAGCAGAATCAGCAAGACGGTCAACCGCCTGCCGAGCAGCCAGACCCCGGCGAACAGCAGAAGCAGAATGAGCAGCAGGACGGCCAGCCCCGCCCTGGCGACGGCGATGAAGAGCGGGAGGGCCAACAGGGCCAGCAGCCGCAGCCCGACCCGAGCACGATGAGCCAGGCGCAGGCCGAGCGCATCTTGCAGGCGCTCGGCAACGAGGAGGAAACCCTCCTCCGCCGCGTGGCACGTCCCCAGACGCGGGCGCGGCGCGTCGAGAAGGACTGGTGACGATGCGTTTCTTCGTCTTTTTCTGGACGTCCCTCCTCGGGGCTGCTCTGTTCAGCCCCTCCGCACACGCGCAGTCGGTGACGGTGCGCGCTTTCGTCGATGCCGACCGAATCGGGCGGCAGGAGTACGTCGACTATTCCATCGAGATTGCCGGGGAGCGTTTCGGCCAGGTGACGATGCCCGACGCGCCGGGCACGCTGGGCCTCGCCCTCGTCAGCCCCGCGCCGAGCACGCAGCGCAGCACCACCATCGCCAACGGGCTGATGCAGCAGACGCTGCGCTTCACGTGGCGTTACCGCCCGCTGCGCGAGGGCACCGCCCGCATCGACGGCGCGACCGTGCAAATCGGAAAGGAGTTGCGCTCGACGGATCCCATCACCATCCGCGTCGAGGGGCAGGCGCAGAAGCGCACGCGTCCTTCCGCCCGCGACCCGTGGGGCGATCCCGTGGACGACGCGCCGACGACCATCGAGCCGAGCGACCTGTTCATCCAGGTCACGCCGTCGAAAACATCGGCGTACCAGAACGAAGGCGTGATGGTCGTCTACAAGCTGTTTTTCCGTCCCGGCTTCCAGTTTCGGCAGCTTCGCCTGGCCGATTCGTGGGACGCCGTGGGCTTCTGGCGCGAGGAGATCGACGTCGACAGCCATCCCGTCCCGCAGACCGTGGTGTATAACGGCGAGCGCTACCAGACCATCGAACTCAAACGCGTCGCCCTCTTCGCCACGCGCAGCGGCGCGCTCACCGTCGATGGCCTCGCCGTCGAGGCCGACGTGATCGTGCCGCAGCGCAGCCGCGACCCGTTCAGCATGTTCGGCAGGCGCGGGCAGTTGGAGACGACGCGCATCACCTCCCCACCGCTCAACCTCCGCATCACGCCCCTGCCCGACGGCGCGCCGGGCAGTTTCACCGGTGCCGTGGGCCGCTACCGGCTCGCCACCTCCTACGACCAGACGGCGCTCGAAGTGGGCGAGGCCACGCGGCTGAAGGTGTCGATCTCGGGCACCGGCAACCTCTCGACGCTCGAACCCCCGCGCCTCGATGCGCCCGGAGCCATCGAAGTCTTCGACCCCACGACGACGCTCGACATCAGCCGCACCGCTGCGGGCGTCTCGGGCAGCCGCTCTTTCGAGTACGCCCTCGTGCCCCGCGCCAACGGCACGTTCCCGCTGCCAGCCGTCGCGTTCTCGTACTTCGACCCGTCCACCCGCGCCTACCAGACGCTCACCGGCGACGGCACGACACTCGTGGTGACGGGGGAGGTCGCGCCGGGTACCGACCTGCTGCCCACCGACGCCCTCGCGGGGTTGATGCCGGAGGCAGATGGATGGGTGCTGCTGCACGAGCGCCCGCTCCACAGGCGGGCGTGGCCGTACGCGCTGCTGGCGCTGCCGCTGCTGGCGCTCATCGGCCTGACAGCCGCACGCCGCCACCGCGACCACCTCGCCGCCAACGTTGGGCTGGCGCGGAGCCGGTCGGCGCACCCGCTGGCCCGTAAACACCTCAAAGAAGCCAGCCTCTACCTCGAAAACGGCGATGCCCGCGGCTATTACGACGCGCTCGAAAAAGCCCTCCTCGGCTTCGTCGGCGCGCGTCTCAACCTCGCCGAGCGCGGCCTGACGCGCGCCGCCCTCGATGCGCACCTCCGGGAGGCGGGCGTCGCACCGGACGCCATCGACGGGTTGCGTGGCCTGCTCGAACGCTGCGATCAGGTGCGCTTCGCGCCCGTGGTGCCGCCCCTCGCGCAGCAGCAGGCCGACCGCGAAGCCGCCGCCGCGCTCATCGTCGACCTCGACCAGCAGGTATCCACCCGGCCCGCATGACGACGCTCCTGATCCTGCTGCAACTCGCGTTCGTCGCGCCCGACCGCTCCCTCGAAGCGGCCAACGCGCTGTTCGACGCGGGCGATTATGCCGGCGCACGTGCCCGCTACCATGATATTCTCGACGCCGGGCAGGGCAGCGCCGCACTCTACTACAACCTCGGCACGACGTACGTGCGCCTCGACAGCCTGCCGCGCGCCGTGCAGTATTTCGAGAAGGCCGATGCACTCGCGCCCGGCGATGAGGGCGTGGCGCACAACCTCGCCCTCGTCCGCGCCCGCCTCGGCCTCGACGCACCCGCGCAGGTCGTGCCCCCGTGGCAGCAGGCGTGGAGCAACCTGCGCCGAGCCGTCTCGCCGCTCGCGCTCTGGTGGATGGGGTTCGCGCTCTTCCTGCTGGCCGCGCTGCTGGCGGCGTGGCGCATCTGGTCGCGTCCGCGCAGTGCGTGGCTGCGGCGGGGCGTCGCCGTGGCAGGCGCGCTGGGCGTGATGGTGCTGGCCATCGCCTACGCGCTCTCGGCGGACGTGGGCGCGCAGCACCGCGCCGTCGTGCTGGAAAACGTGGTCGCGCGCGACGCGGAGGGTGCTTCTGCCCGGCTGCACGCGGGCGAGGTCGTCGTGCTCGCAAGTACGCGGGCAGGCGTCGCTTCTGTCGTGCTACCGGATGGTGGCACGGGCGAGGTGCCCGTCGAACTCCTGGGCACGATCTGACGGAGCGCGCCGCGCCCTATCTTCAGCCGCCCCCTTACCCCGCCGCCGATGGAGCCTTTTGTCCTCAACCACCCCCGCGCCGGCTGGATCGAAGTGATCTGCGGGTCGATGTTCAGCGGGAAGACCGAGGAACTCATCCGCCGCCTCAAACGCGCGCGCATCGCCCGGCAGCACGTCGAGATCTTCAAGCCTGCCCTCGACACGCGCTACAGCGATGCCGAAGTCGTCTCGCACGACGAGAACGCGATCCTCTCGACGCCGGTATCGTCTGCCGAGCAGATCCTGCTGCTGGTGAGCAGCGCCACCGTCGTGGGCATCGACGAGGCGCAGTTTTTCGGGCCGGAACTGGTCGACGTATGCCAGCACCTTGCCCGTGCCGGAAAACGAGTGATCTGCGCCGGGCTGGATCAGGATTTCCAGGGGCGGCCCTTCGAACCTGTCCCCCAACTCATGGCCGTGGCCGAGTTCGTGACGAAGTTGCACGCGATCTGCGTCGTCTGCGGTGCGCCCGCCAACCACTCGCAGCGCCTCAGCACCGGGAGCAGCCGGGTGCTATTGGGCGCAGGCGAGGCCTACGAACCGCGTTGCCGGGCGCATTTCGAGCCGTTTGCCGCCGCGCCCACACCAAAAGCCGCGCCTGCCGCCGATCCGGCCATCGCGCGCACCCCGGCGTAGGTCAGAGGTCGCGGTAAGTAGCGTCCTCGACGTTCGGGTCGCGGCCCTGGTGGAACGCTTTCTCCGTCTCGACGAGCACCGTCGCCGCCCGGTCCAGCAACGCTTCGAGCAGCCACGTCACCCCGTTGGCGACGGCCCCGGTCACGTAGACGGCCTTTTCGACAGGGTTAAGGTGTTCGTACTTGATGATGGGGCGGTCCGGCATCACAGCGGCGGTGCGGGTGGGCGAGGCTTTTTAGGCGGCGGCGACGCGCCGTCGGCAGCGCCGGGCGCGGCCTCGTCGGTCGGGCGCGGCGGCGGCGCGTCGGTGGGCGGCTCAGGCGGTGCCGGTCGCTCCATTGATGCGAAGAGGTCGTCGAGTTCGCGCGAGAGCGCCGTGCCGGCTTTTTCGACCCCGGCAGCAAACGTCTTGAACGTGGCCTCGACGAGAAACTCGGCTTTTTGCTGCAAGCCGAGGTCTTCGAACGAACGACGCAGATCGTCGAGCGGGGGATCGGTGAATTCTGAAGTCATGGCGGTGTGGGAGTGTGCGTAAAGGGGCGTTGACGTGCGGGCGTGGATGGAGTTTCAGCGGGACAGAGGCGTTGCACCGTGGCACTCCCAACCTCCCGAACCCGTAAGTTTGCCGTACACCTCTTCTATCGCATGGACGACCTCGACGATTCGTATTCCCATTTGCCCGAGGGCCGCGTCATCGCCTCGACAGGCGCGTGGTACGCCGTGGATGTGGACGGCGCGCAGATCCAGGCGCGCATCCGCGGACGCTTCCGCCAGCACGAGACGGGCACCACCAACCCCGTCGCCGTGGGCGACCGCGTGCGCGTGTCGATGGAGGACGACGGCACGGGCGTGATCGAGCACATCGCGCCGCGCGTGAACCAGTTTAGCCGCCGCGCCGCGGGCCGCCGCGTGGGCATGGAAGCCATCATCGCCGTCAACGTCGACTTCGTGTGGGTGGTGCAGTCGGCTCAGATGCCCGGCCTCAACCCCGGATTGGTGGATCGTTTTCTCGTCACCGCCGCCCGCGACGAAATCCCCGCAGGCATCATCGTCAACAAGATCGACCTGCTGGATGATTTCGACGACGACGAACTGCCCGTCGAGGCATTCGCGTGGTTCGAGGACTTATATACCGGCCTCGGCTACCCCGTGCTGACGACGAGCGCCGAAACGGGCGAGGGCCTCGACGCGCTACGCGAGGTGTTACAAGACCGCACGAGCGCCATCTCAGGCCAGAGCGGCGTCGGCAAGTCGTCCCTGCTCAACGCCCTCGCCCCGGATCTGAACGTCCGCACCGGCGCGGTGAGCGACAGGACACGTAAAGGCAAACACACCACGACGCATGCCTCGCTTTTCCCGCTGCCCTTCGGCGGCTACCTCGTGGACACGCCCGGCATCCGCGAGTTCGGCGTGACGGCTCTCGAACCGCACGACCTCGGCCATTACTTCGTCGAGTTCGTCCCTCTCCTGCCCGACTGCCGCTTCCCGACCTGCACGCACAGCCATGAACCCGGCTGCGCCGTCAAAGCCGCCGTCGAGGACGAGCGCGTCTCCGATTCACGCTACCAGAGCTACCTCAGCATTCTGGAGGGCCTGCGCCTCGGCGACGCCGACGTGGGACGTTGAAAGTTGGAACGCGGAAGCCGGAACGCGAAACGTCGATAATCTGCCTGTAGGAGCGCACCGTCATCCTGAGCGCAGCCGAAGGATCAGGGCACCCTGCGTGAAATGCGGGAGCGTAAAGAGGTGCCGTGACACGTCCGCACAGATGACGCTGCGCCCCTACTTCTTGCCGCCCTTGCCCTTCGGCGGTGCCTTTTTCGCAGCCGGTTTCTTCGCGGGAGCCTTTTTGGCCGGGGCTTTCTTAGCAGGTGCCTTCTTCGCCACCGTGCCCGTGCTGCGCCCGCGACCCGACGAGCGGCCTCCGCTCTTGCCACCCGCCGCCTCTTTGGCGTTCAGGAGTTCGAGCGCTTCTTCGAGCGTCAGTGTGTCGCCGTCCTGCTCTTTTTTGAGCGAGGCGTTCGTCTTCTGGTGCTTGACGTACGGCCCGTAGCGGCCCTCGAACAATTCGATGGGCTGCTCCGAAATCGGGTGGATGCCGATCATGCGAAGCGGCTCGTTTTTGCGTGTCTTTTTGAGGATGAGTTCGAGCGCCCGTTCGAGCCCCACCTGCAACACGTCGTCGTCCGCCGTCAGCGAGGCGAAGGTGCTGCCGTGCTGCACGTACGGACCGAAGCGGCCCAGACTCGCCTTGATGGGCACGCCCGTTTCCGGGTGGACGCCCACCGTGCGCGGCAGTTCGAGCAGCCTCACGGCCATGTCGAGCGTGACTTCGCCGGGCGACACGTTCTTGGGAAGCGACGTGCGCTTGGGCTTGCCTTCCTGCTCGTCATCGCCCAGCTGCACGTACGGGCCATACGGGCCTTTGCGAAGCAACACGGGCAGTTCCATCGCCGGGTGGATGCCGAGGGGTTTGTCGTCTGCCGTGCCGTCGCGCAGGAGTTCTTCCATCTTCTCGCGCGTGAGGTCGGCAGGGGCGATGTCGTCGGGCAGCGATGTCGTCACGCGCTCGCCGTCTTTCTCGCCTTCGATGTACGGCCCGTAGCGCCCCACCCGCACGACGTTGGGCTCCCACTGCGGCGCCCGCAGCGTCGAGACCTCGCGCGGGTCGATCTCCTCGATCCCTTCGTTGACCTGTCCTTCGAGGCCTTTTTCGCCCGAGTAGAAGTTTTTCAGGTACGGCACCGCCTGCAGATCTCCCGACGCGATTCGGTCGAGCGATTCCTCCATCTCAGCGGTGAACCCCGCATCGACGAGATTCTCGAACTGCTTTTCCATCAGCTTGTTGGCCGCCATCGCCGTGAACGTCGGCACGAGCGTCAGGCCCTGTTTGCCCACGTAGCCACGGCTGATGATGGTGTCGATGATCGAAGCGTAGGTAGACGGACGGCCGATGCCTTCTTTTTCGAGCGTTTTGACCAGGCTCGCCTCGGTGAACCGGGCGGGCGGCTTGGTTTCGTGGCCCAGCGGCTCGACGTTCTTGCAGTCGAGCGCGTCGTTTTTCTTGAGGTCGGGGAGCGGCTGATCGCGGTCTTCGAGCGCCGCCTCGGGGTCGTCGGAGCCTTCGACGTAGGCGCGGAAAAAGCCGGGGAATTCGACCGTCCGGCCCGAGGCGCGGAACGTGGCTTTTCCGTCGCCCTCGCCCGCTTCGATGGTGGCCGTCACGAGCCGCAACCGCGCCTCGGCCATCTGCGAGGCGACCGTGCGTTTCCAGATGAGGTCGTAGACCTTGCGATCGGCGCCGCCGAGGCCCAGCTCGTCTGCCGTCCGCATCTCCTTGCCCGCCGGGCGGATAGCCTCGTGGGCCTCCTGCGCGTTGCGGACTTTGCCGCTGTACTGGCGCGGGCTGGGGCTGAGGTACTCTTTGCCGTAACGCTCTTCGATGGCGCGGCGGCTGGCATCGACGGCCTCCTGGGAGAGCGTCGTCGAGTCTGTTCGCATGTACGTGATGTAGCCCTGCTCGTAGAGCGCCTGTGCGATCCGCATCGTCTGGCGCGACGACAGGCCCAGCTTGCGGCTCGCCTCCTGCTGCAGCGTGGACGTGATAAACGGCGGCGCGGGCGAGCGTTTCTGCTGCTTTTCGGCCACGTCAGACACGCGCCATTTTTCGCCAGGAAGGCGCTTCGCCATCGCCCGCGCCTCTTTCTCGCCCAAGAGAAGGAGCTTGTCTGCGCCGACGAGCTTGCCGGTGTCCGGGTCGAAGTCGCGGCCCGTAGCCACGCGCGTACCGCCGACGTGCGTCAGGCTGGCGGAAAACGTGTCCGTGCCCTTGCCGAGGTCGGCGCGCAGATCCCAGTAGGAGGCCGACACGAACGCCAGCCTTTCCAGCTCGCGCTGCACCACGAGGCGCACGGCCACGCTCTGCACACGCCCCGCCGACAGCTTGGGCTTGACCTTGCGCCACAGCACCGGCGAGACGCTATAACCCACGAGCCGGTCGAGGATGCGCCGCGCCTCCTGCGCGTCCACGAGCGCCTGGTCGATCTCGCGCGTCTCGCTGAGGGCCGCCATGATGGCTTCCTTCGTGATCTCGTGGAACACCATGCGCTTGACCGGCACGCTGGGCCTGAGCACCTGCAACAGGTGCCACCCGATAGATTCGCCCTCGCGGTCCTCGTCCGTCGCGATGATGAGTTCGTCGGCGTCTTCGAGCGCTTCCTTGAGCTGCGTGATGACGGCGCGCTTATCCGTCGGGATGACGTAGAGTGGCGCGAAGTCCTCCTCGACGTTGACGCCCAGCCGCGCCCACGGCGTGCCGCGCAGCCGCGACGGGATCTCGGAGGCGTTTTTGGGCAGGTCGCGCACGTGCCCCCGGCTCGACTCGATCCGGTACTGAGACGCGGGCAGGTAGCCCCGGATGGTGCGGGCCTTGGTGGGAGATTCGACGACGACGAGACGCTTCATGGATTTCGGAATGGCGGATAGCGGATTTCGGAGGGAATGTGGCCGGAAGCGGAAGGAAAGATGCGTGCTTCATCTTTTCCGAAATCCGGCCTCCGAAATCCGAAATCAAAAGGGTGCCTCTACACGCGGGGAGGCGGGGCGCGTTCCAGGGGCTTCACGCAATCGTCGCTGAAACCGGCGTGGAGGGGTCGCGTTTTGGGCGGTTCATTCCTTTTCTGACCCTATACGAACCCACCCGCTGTTGGAAACTGCCGTCTCGCCCGCTCTGTCCTGGTCCACCGAGGTTGCCGAACGCTTCTATCACCTCGATGCCTGGGGCAGCCACTACTTCCACGTCAACGCTGCCGGCCACGTGGAAGTGCGCCCCGAAGGTGCAGACGGCCCCACCATCGACCTGTACGAGGTCGTCCGGCATCTGCGCGGCACCGGGGTGAAGATGCCGCTTTTGCTGCGCTTTCAGGATCTGCTGCACACACGCGTCGAGCGGTTGCACGAGGCCTTTCACCGCGCTATCGAAGAGGCCGGGTATGGCGGGCGCTACCAGGGTGTGTTTCCCGTCAAGGTGAACCAGCTCCGCGAGGTCGTCGAGGAAATCCTGGAGGCCGGGCAGAAGTTCGGCTACGGACTCGAATGCGGCTCGAAGGCCGAGCTCGTCGCCACGCTGCCGTTCATGACGAACACCGAGATGCTGCTCGTCTGCAATGGCTACAAAGACGCCGACATGATGCGGCTGCTGCTCGCCGGGCAGAAGCTGGGCCGTAACGTCATCCCCATCATCGAGCGCACCGAGGAATTCGACCTGATGCGCGGCCTCGTGCCCGAAGACCAGACGCTGCCTGCCAATTTCGGCGTGCGCGTGCGGCTGTCCACCAACGGGGCCGGGCTGTGGGCCGAGTCGGGCGGCGAAGGCTCCAAATTCGGCCTGACGCTCTCCGAACTGCTCGAGGTCGTCGCGCAGACGGAAAGCGGCACGCGCCCGCTCACCTTCAAGCTGCTCCACTTCCACCTCGGCAGCCAGCTCGCCAGCGTCGACAACGTGCGGATGGCCGTGCGCGAGGCGGGGCGCGTGTACGCCTACCTCCGCAAACGCGGTCACGATGTCGGCTACGTGGACGTGGGCGGCGGCCTCGGCGTCACCTACGACGCCGGCAATGCCGACGTGCCAGGCGGTATCAATTACACACTTGGCCAGTACGCCTCGGCCATCATCGAGACGCTGCGCGACGTGTGCGACGAGGAGGGCGTGCCTCACCCCACCGTCGTCTCCGAAAGCGGACGCGCCATCGCCGCCTACCACTCCGTCCTCATCGTCGAGGCCATCGACCGGCGCGAGAAGGGTTTGCCGCCGCCGGTCGGGCTCGACGCCGCGCCGCACCCGTGGTTCGACCGGGTCGATGCCTGGGGCGCGCGCATCCCCCTTGCCGACGATCTGAGCGGCTTCGCGACCCAGATCGAGGACTTCCGAGAGGAGATGACGCAGCTTTTCCGCTCAGGCCAGTTTACACTCGAACAGAAAGCCGCCTCCGAATACCGGCTGTGGACGCTGCTGCGGAAAGTTCACAACCGCGCCTCCAAGGTGGACGCCGAGACTGCCCTCGCCCTCGACAAGCAGGTCGCCGATCACTACCTGTGCGACTTCTCCGTCTTCCACTCGATGGTCGATCACTGGGCCATCGGGCAGCGCTTTCCCATCCTGCCCATCCACCGGCTCGACGAGGCACCCACGCACCGTGGCACGCTCCAGGACCTCACGTGCGACTCCGACGGAAAGGTCGCCTCGTTCATCTCGCCGACCGGCCGCAAGTACGCCCTCGAACTGCACGACGTCGTGCCCAGCCAGCCCTACTACATCGGCGTGTTTCTGATGGGTGCCTACCAGGACATCATGGGCGACATGCACAACCTGTTCGGCCGCGTCACCGAAGCGCATATCTACGCCGACCAGGACGAGCCGGACGGCTACTACGTCGAGAAGGTGATCGACGGGCAGACGGTCGAGGACATCCTCGGGCTCGTGCAGTACTTCCCCAACGACCTCGAACGGCGCATGGAGAAGATCGTGCGCGGCGAGATCCGCGGCGGACGGCTGCGCCCCCGCGAGGGCATCCAGCTGCTCGACCTCTACCGGGGCGCGTTCCGCTACTACACCTACCTCGACAACGAGCAGGAAATCCGGTGACGGCGCGCGGCGCAGAGGACTCTGTGCCCTTTCCGTAACGGTCGGCAACGCGGCTTTTCCACGAGCGCGTGCGCGTCGTACCGTGGCACAAAACCCCTCGAATCATGCGCGGCGCTCGCCTCTACGTTATCATCGCCATCATCGTCCTCAGCCTGTTCCTCATCGTGATGGTGAACTCGTGCCGCAGAGGCAACCACCCCCAGAGCGACGATGACCTGGTACCCGTCGCGCCGCCGAGCACGATGGTAGACCCCCTCGGACTGCGGACAACATCGCTCGCGTGAAGGCATTCGGGCGCGTCGTGAGCGGCAGGGTCACCGCACGTCTACCCACACCATGAAGTGGTCGCTGACCTGCGGCGTAGTAGGATCAGGCCGCACGAGCCCGCTGGCACGGACACATAGATCGGCGGACGGCAGCACGTAATCGGCGCGCATTCCCCATCCTGCGGTGTCGTCGCGGTCGAGATCCGGGTAGCGCGTCACGCCGAGCGAATCCGCCGTCGGGTGAGCGTCTTGCACGCGCGGATGCGTGAGAAGCTGGGCGATGGCGTCCTGCGCGTTGCCCTCGTCGGGGTCGGCGTTGAGGTCGCCGACGACCACGAACAGCGCGCCCTCCGGCAATCCACCTTTTCGCCCGGCATCGTCCACCAGAAACGGCGCGTCGTCGAGATACTCGGCCCACAGCCGGATCTCGTCGTGGTTGCGGGCGACGTTGCGCTTTTCCGGCCCGTCGAAGGCGGGCGGCGTGGGATGCGACGCGAGGATGTGCAGTACGCGCCCATCAGGCAGGCGCACGGGAATGTCGGCGTGGTTTTTCGACGAGAGGCGCATGTCGGTGGCGGCCTCGGCGTACCACGGCGTCCCCATCGAATCCAGCGGCATGCGGTGGCCCGGCAGATCGCCCCAGCGGAAGTCGCGGAAGGTGCGTATGGAATCCGTCAGCACGGTCAGGTCCTCGCGCACGAGCAGCGTGAAGGCGTACTGGCCGGGGTAGATGCCGAAGCCCCAGCTGTCGTTGCCGTAGCGCCGTCCCTCCGGCGTCTGCGGCCCGGCGGCCCCGTCCTCGCCACGGACGGGCGCAGGATACGTCGTCACAATGTCGCCGTCGCGGTCGAGGTCGTAGCCCGAAGACCGACCCGTATTCGTCGGCACCGACACAGCGCGGTAGCGAAGCGGCTCCAACCCCTCCCCCTGCGAGACGGCGAGGAAGGCGTCCGCAAAGCGATGTCCGTTCAGGCCGGGCGTGGCCGCGTCTGGCACGTCCGGCGCGCCCGGCTCGTCGTACGTCATCTCGCTGACGAGGAGAATGTCGGGTCGCACCTGCTGAATGAGCGCGGCGGCGCGTTTGAGGCGCGGCTGGTTAGCGTCGAGCACATCCGCCGTCCGCACGTCCTCGATGTTGAAGGCGGCGACGCGCAGCGGCTCTCCACCTTCCGCACACGTTTCTGTTTGGGGAGGCGTAGCACGGCATCCAGCCGAAAAAACCACGAGCGTGGCAGCGAGCAACAGGCGCATACGTTCAGGGAATCGCGAGGACTTTGTGGGTTTGCAGGCTCAGCCTCCACTGCGGATGGGCGAGGCAGTAGGCGATGGCCTTCTCGGTGTTCGCCTCCACGTCGGGGCCGTCCATCGGCTGGAGGAAAAAATGGTCGAAGTCGAGATGCGCGAACCGTTCGGGCATCGCGTCGGGCTGGGGGTAGACGAGTTTGAGTTCGTCGCCCTGCGTGAGTTTCAGCGGAGCCGTGGCTTTGGGCGAGACGCAGATCCAGTCGAGCCCTTCGACGACGGGCCGGGTGCCGTTCGTTTCGACGGCCACCTCGAAGCCGCGTGCGTGCAGGGCCTCTACCAGAGCTGGTTTTATTTGCAATAACGGCTCGCCTCCCGTGCAGACCACGTACGGTTTTCCTCCCCCCGGCCACAGCGCCGCCACGTGATCGGCCAATGCTTCTTCACCTCGAAACGTACCGCCGCTGGGCCCGTCCGTCCCGACGAAATCCGTGTCGCAGAACGTGCAGACAGCCTCCGCCCGATCCTCCTCCCGCCCCGTCCACAGGTTGCACCCGGCGAAGCGCAGGAACACCGCCGCCCGCCCCGTCTGCGCCCCCTCCCCTTGCAGCGTGTAGTACGCCTCTTTGATGCTGTAGACGCGAAGGTTGGTCATTGGTCAAAAGTCTTGGTCATTCGTCCTTGGCGTGCTCCTCAATGGGTACGGGGTACAGGCTCAGAGCCGACTGCACCTCGTACCCTCCCCTACCCCGTACCTCTACGTTTGGACAGACAAACCCGGCATCCGTTATCAATGACAAATGCCTAACTCCCCAGCACACTCCACACCCCCGCGTAGTGGCACGCGCTGCCGGCCAGCACAAACACGTGCCACACGGCGTGCGCGTACTTCCAGCGCTCCCACAGGTAGAAGCCGACGCCGCCCGTGTAGCACACGCCGCCGATGGCGAGCCACACCAGCGCCGCCGTGGGCAGCGCCGCGATCATCGGCGCGGCGAAGAGGACGCTGAGCCAACCCATCGCCAGGTAGAGTGCGGTGCCGCCGTTGTGGAAGCGGTGCTTCTTCGAGAAAAGCTTGAAGGCCGTCCCGCCCAGCGCCAGCGCCCACACGAGGGTAAGCATCAGGTAACCTGTGCCCGTCCGCATCGAGACGAGGACGAACGGGGTGTACGAACCGGCGATGAGGTACAGGATGGCGAGGTGGTCGAGCAGGCGCAAGCGGCGCTTCCACGTCTCGGCACGAACGCCGTGGTAGAACGTCGAGGCGGCGTAGAGCAGCACGAGCGATGCGCCGAAAACGGCGGCGGAGGTGAGCGTGAGCCAGTCGTGCGCCCGGGCGACGAGCACCAGCCCGACGAGTCCGGCGATGCTGAGGAGCAACCCCAGTGCGTGCGTGACGGTGTTGGCGCCCTCGTGCGTCGGAGGCACGGCGGCGGAAAGCGGTGCGTTTTTCATCCGATCCCAAACGCCCTCCCGTCGGGGCAGGTTCACCGCACGGGCTGAACGGCGAGCGTGATCCGGCTGACGCACACGAGGTTCTGGTTTTCATCCTCGATGCGGATGTCCCACACCTGCGTCGATTTGCCGAGGTGGAGCGGGCGGGCGGTGCCGGTCACGACGCCCGCGCGGACGGCCCGGACGTGGTTGGCGTTGATCTCCAGTCCCACGCAGAACGCCTTCTCGCGATCGAGCGTGAGGTAGCCCGCCACGCTGCCGAGCGTCTCCGCAAGTGCGACGGACGCGCCGCCGTGCAAGAGTCCGAGCGGCTGGTGGTGGCCGGGCGTCACGGGCATCGTCGCCCGCAGGAAATCATCGCCGACCTCGGTGAAGACGATGCCGAGCGCGCACGTCAGGCCCATCGCGCCGAGCGCGTTCACCTCGTCGAGCGATACGCTTCCGTGCCAGATCATAGCGTTGCGAGGTGCTGGTGAACGAACGAGATGGCGACCGAGCCTTCGCCCACGCCCGAGGCGACGCGCTTGACCGACCCGTGGCGCACGTCGCCGACGGCGAAGACACCGGGGCGGCACGTCTCCAGCAGGAAGGGGTCGCGGTCGAGCGGCCAGTGGTCGTAGCGGTTTTTGAGATCGGGGCCGGTGACGATAAAGCCGCGCTCGTCGCGCACGAGCACGTCTCCCAGCCAGTCGGTGTGCGGGGCGGCTCCGATGAAGATGAAGACGGTGCTGGTCTCGACATCCTTCACCTCGCCCGTCTCGCTGTTCTTGAGCGTCAGCGCTTCCAGCCGATCCGCTCCCTTCGCCTCGACGGCCTCGGTGTTGAGCAGCACCTCGATGATGTCCGTCGCCTCGATCTGGTCGATGAGGTACTGCGACATGCTCTTGCCCAGGTCGCCGCCACGGACGAGCATCGTGACGTGGGCGGCGTAGCGGGCGAAATACATCGCCGCCTGCCCGGCCGAGTTGCCCGCGCCGATGATGAAGACGCGCTCGTCGCGGCACGCCATCGCCTCGGCCATCGCCGCGCCGTAGTAGATGCCACGCCCGGTGAGCGCGTCGAAGCCGGGCGCGTCGAGCGTTTTGTACTGCACGCCGGAGGCGATCATCAGCGCGTGGCAGGCGATCTCGTTGCCGTTGGAAAGGCTGACGAGGTGGTAGCCGTCCTCCGCCCGCAACCCCGTCGCCTCGACGGGCGCGAGCACTTCGGCCTCGAACTTGCGCGCCTGCGCGACGGCCCGCCGCGTCAGTTCGGCCCCGCTGAGGCCACTCGGAAAGCCCAGGTAGTTCTCGATGCGCGACGACGTACCTGCCTGCCCCCCCGGCGCTTCGCGCTCGACGAGGACGGTTTTGAGTCCTTCCGACGCGCCGTAGACCGCCGCCGCCAGCCCCGCCGGTCCGCCGCCAACGATCACGAGGTCGTAGAACTCCCGGTCCGCCGTCATCTGCAGGCCGAGCTTTTCGCCCAGTTCAGGAGGCGTGGGTTTCTGGAGGGAATCGCCATCAGGAAAGAGTACGAGCGGCAGCGCCCCGCGCCCACCGTGCTGTTCGAGCAGCGCGCGCGCCTCGTCCGACCGCTCCACGTCGAGCCATTTGTACGGGACGAGGTTGCGGGCCAGAAAGTCTTTGACGGCGTACGTCTCGGGCGACCACCGATCCCCCACGACGCGGACGCCCGAGTAGGCCGGGCGGAACGATAGTTTCCAGTCTTCAAGCAGGTCGTCGAGGATGGGGTAGAGCAGTTCCTCGGGCGGGTCCCACGGCTTCATGAGGTAGTAATCCGTGCGCGCCCGGTTGATGGCGCGGATAGCGGCCTCGGTGTCGGCATACGCGGTGAGCAGCACACGCTTGGCGTCGGGAAACAGCGCGGTGGCCTCTTCGAGGAATTCAACGCCCGACATTCCCGGCATCCGCTGGTCGCTCAGGAATAAGGCGATGGGATCACCCTTCGCGTCGAGGTCGCGCACCGCGTCGAGGGCTTCCTCGCCTGAGGCGGCACGCAGCACCCGGTACGCCTCGCCGTACTGACGCCGCAAATCGCGCGCGATGGCACGCAGCACTTCGGCATCGTCATCGACGACCAGGATCGCGGGTTTGGAAGGCATATGGGGAAGGTCGGATTTCAGATTTCAGATTTCGGCGGTCGGAAGGAGGTGCGCCATGCGGCGGCCGTAGAGACATACCTGGGCACGTCCTGCACCGTGCAAACCTCACGAAGCGGGTTTGGGGGCGGCCTCCACGTCGGTCAGCGGGAGGCGCACGGTGAAGTTCGTGCAGCCGGGTTCGCTGCGCACGGCGATGTGGCCACGGTGCGACTGCGTTACGATGCGGCGCACCACGTCGAGGCCCAGCCCCGTCCCCTCGCCCACGCCTTTCGTCGTAAAAAACGGCTCGAAAATGCGCCCCTGCACCTCCTCGGGGATGCCCGCGCCCGTGTCGATGATCTCGACGACGGCCTCGTCGTCCTCGCGCCGCGTGACGATTTTCAGCTCGCCGCCCCCGGGCATCGCATCCACGGCATTGTCGATGAGGTTCGTCCACACCTGGTTGAGTTCGCCGGGGTTGGCGGGCACGGGCAGCAGATCGTCCGCGTAGTCTCTGACGACGGTGACGTTGCGCGTGCGGATCTCGTGGGCCAGCATCGTCAGCGTCGAGTCGAGGCCTTCGTGGAGGTCGGTGGGCTCGCGGACGGGCGCCTCGTCCATGTGCGAGTAGCGCTTGACCGACTGCACGATGCCCGCGATGCGCTCTGCCGACGCGGCGATCTCGCGCAGCATGAGATCGGCTGATACGCTCGTTTCCACCCACCGGAATACCGTGGAGCGCGCACTTTCGTCCAGTCGCTCCGCGATGCGTTCGAGCGCTTCGATGTCCAGCCCGGCTTCGACGAACGTTTCGGCGAGGTCGAAGGCGTCGTCCACGCCTCTTTCTTCGAGCCAGTCTGCCACCTCGTCCTCCCGCGCCGAGCGCTCGACGGTCGAGAGGTTTTTCGCCTGCGCCACCTGCTCGCCCAGCGAGCACGCAAAGGCGATCTGGTCGGCGTCGAGGCCGCACGCCGCCAGCGCCTGCACGCGGCCCGGCAGTTCGTCCAGCCGCGACCGCACGAGCGCCACCGTCCGCTGGATGGCCGCGACCGGGTTGTTGAGTTCGTGCGCCAGCCCCGCCGACAGCTTGCCGAGGGCCATCAGCTTGTCCTGCTGCTGCTCCATGCGCGTCGATTCCCGGATCCGATCGGCAAGCGCCGCGGCCAGGATTTTGTCGAGTGCGGGGATGCGTTCGAGAAGCGCGTCGAACGTGTCGGCGCGGTAGCACGCAGCGCGGAGCGGCTCAGCGGCGCGGCCCGTGCCCACCCAGTGCGTCATGCGCGAGCGCGGCAGCATTCCCGAGATACTCCCCTCCTCGACCACGAAGTAGCCGCGATCCTGGCCGTCCTTCTCCGCTCGAAAGACCACTGTGCCGTCGAGGAGGAAGTAGAGCACGTCGGCGGGGTCGCCCTGTTTGAAGAGCACCTCGCCTGCTTCGGCGGTGCGCTCGGTGGCTTGCTCGGCCAGCCACGCCTTGTCCTCCGCCGGGAGCGGGTCGAGGGCCGGGATGCGGTCGAGGTCGGCAGCGGTGATCATGGCGGCAGCGGAAAGGGAGCGCGCTCATACGCTGCTCAGAGGCTCAGGATCACGAAGCCGGTGCCGCCCCCCATCCGGCTTTTCTCCGTTCCTGCCGCACCCGCGACCCCAACGTATCTTGCCTTTTCGTCGCACGCATCCTCACCTTTCTCGCCTGATCCAACCGATGCTCAGTGCTCGCTCCAGCGGCCTCCTCCTCCACATCACCTCGCTGCCGGGAGCGTTCGGCATCGGCGACCTCGGCCCGGCGGCGTACCGCTTCGTCGACTTTCTCCAGGCCGCCGGGCAGCACGTGTGGCAGGTGCTGCCGCTGGTGCCCACGGGCTGGGGCTACTCGCCGTATTCGAGCCCTTCGACGTTTGCGGGAAACCCCGCGCTCATCTCGCCCGAGGTGCTCGTCGCCGACGGGCTACTGAACGCCGATGACCTCGCGGGCGCGCCCGATTTTCCCGCCGACCGGGTGGACTGGGAGACCGTGCTGGCCTACAAACGCGGGCTGCTCGAAAAAGCCTTCGCGCGCTTCGAGGCCGATCCCGACCACGCGCTCCACGCCGAGTTGTGGCACTTCGCGCAGGCACAGGGCCACTGGCTCGACGATTACGCGCTCTACGCCGCGCTGTCGGAGGCATCGGGCACGTCGTGGACGGAGTGGCCGCAGGGCCTCGCGCAGCGGCATCCGCACGCGCTGCACGAGGCGCGCCAGGAGTACGCGCTTGCCTTTCGGAGGCACCAGTTCTGGCAACTCCTCTTCGACCGTCAGTGGCAAAACCTCCGCGCCTACTGCAGCGCGCGCGGCGTCTACATCCTGGGCGACCTGCCCATCTACGTCGCCCACGACAGCGCTGACGTGTGGGCCAACCAGCACCAATTTTACCTCGACGCCGCGGGCCAGCCGACGGTCGTTTCGGGGGTACCGCCGGATTACTTTTCCGAAACCGGGCAGCGCTGGGGCAACCCACTTTACCGCTGGGACGTGATGCGCGCCAGCGGCTACACCTGGTGGAAGGCCCGCGTCGCCAACCTCCTCCGCCTCGTCGATGGCATCCGGCTCGACCATTTCCGGGGCTTCGCGGGCTACTGGGAGATCCCCGCGAGCGACGAGACGGCCATGAACGGCCGCTGGGTGGCCGGGCCGGGCGCGAGCCTGTTCGAGGCCCTCAGCGAAAGCCTCGGCCCCCTCCCTGTCGTGGCGGAGAACCTGGGCGAGATCACGCCCGACGTGACTGCGCTGATGGAGCACTTCCGCTATCCGGGCATGGCCGTGCTCCAGTTCGCCTTCGGCGGGTCGGCGGATTCGGGCTTTCTGCCGCACAACTACGTTCGCAACCTCGTCGCCTACACCGGCACCCACGACAACGACACGCTCATGGGCTGGTGGAAATCCGAAGGCACGCCCGAGCACGCCGAGGCCCACGCCCGTGAGCGCGCCCACGCCACCGCCTACCTGGGCATCGACCGCGACGACGACGTGGTGTGGGCGTTCGTGCGCGCCGCGTCGGCCAGCGTGGCGCGGCTCGTCATCGTGCCCCTGCAGGACGTGCTGGGCCTCGGCAGCGAAGGCCGCATGAACACCCCCGGACGAGCCGCCGACAACTGGGCGTGGCGGGCCGAGGAGGCGCACTTCGCGGGCGAGTTGCGCGCCCGGTTGCGCGAGACGGCGATGCTCTACGGGCGCATCCGGACCAGCGCAGCGCCCCGCGTGTAACGAAGCCGCTACCCTCCCACGTCGTCGGAAGCAGGGGTCACGGGCACCGTTCACGTGCCTGGCGGCGATGCGCGCTGCCCTTTTGCTCACCCCTGCTTCATGTCTCACCCCATCTTTCCAGCCCTGGGCGCGTCCGTCGTGCCCGAGGGCGTGCAATTCAGCGTCTGGTCGCCCGAGAGCCGCCGCGTCACGCTCCACGTCGAAGGCGCCGAGCCCCGCGCGATGCGGTCGCCATCGCCGGGCGTGTTCACGCAGTTCGCCACCGACCTCGAAGCCGGAGCGCGCTACCGCTACACGCTCGACGACGGGCCGCTCTTCCCCGACCCGGCGTCGCGTTTCCAACCCGAGGGCGTCCACGGACCGTCCGAGGTCATTGATCCCGCGTTTGCGTGGACAGACAGCGCGTGGCAGGGCGTGGCGCACAAAGACCTCGTCTTCTACGAACTCCACGTGGGCACCTTCACGCCCGAGGGGACCTTCGCGGCGCTCGAAAAAAAGCTGCCCTACCTGCGCGACCTCGGCGTGACGGCCATCGAACTGATGCCTGTCGCCGACTGGCCGGGGCGTTGGGGCTGGGGCTACGACCACGCCGCGCTCTTCGCCCCGTCGCGGGCCTATGGACGCCCCGATGACCTCCGGCGGCTCGTCGACGCCGCGCACGGGCTCGGGCTGGCCGTTTTCCTCGACGTGATCTACAACCACCTCGGCCCCGACGGCGCGTACGCCGCTGCCTTCGCGCCGATGTTTACCGACCGCCACCACACGCCGTGGGGCAGCGCCATCAACCTCGACGACCTCCACAGCGACGGCGTGCGCGCCTATTTCGTCCAGAACGCCCTCATGTGGCTCGAAGAGTACCACTTTGACGGCCTCCGCCTCGATGCCACCGACGCGCTCAAGGACGACTCGGACCCGCATTTCCTGGCCCAACTCAGCGAGGCCGTCGAGGCCATCGAAGGGGGGCCGCGCCGCGTGCTCGTCGCCGAAGACCACCGCAACCTGAACACCGTGGTGCTGCCGCGCCAGGAGGGTGGCTACGGGATAGACGCCGTGTGGGTGGACGACTTCCACCACCTCGTCCGCAACCTCATCGCGGGCGACTCGGAGGCGTATTACAGCGCCTACGTCGGCGCCACGGCGGGCGACCTCGCCGCGACGCTACGCCAGAACTGGTTTTACACCGGCCAGACGTCGCCGTTTTCGGGCAAGCCGCGCGGCAGCGACCCGGCGGGCGTCACGCCGCAGAACGTCGTCTTCTGCATCCAGAACCACGACCAGACGGGCAACCGCGCCCTCGGAAACCGCCTCACCGACGACGTGGACGCGCCGACGTTTCGGGCGGCGACGGCGCTGCTGCTCTTCGCGCCGCAACTGCCGTTGTTGTTCATGGGGCAGGAGTACGCCGCCACGACGCCCTTCCTCTTTTTCTCCGACCACGAGCCCGAGCTGGGCCGCAAGGTGACGGCGGGGCGGCGCAAGGAGTTCGAGGGCTTCGCGTCGTTCGGCGGCGAGGTACCCGACCCGCAGGACGAGGCCACGTTCCGCGCGAGCAAGCTCGACTGGGCCGAGGCCGACCGCGACGCGGGCCGCCGGATGCGCGCCCTGTACGAAACCCTCCTCCACCTCCGCCCCACGCTGGCGGGCGACTTCACCGTCGAGGCCCACGGCGACGACGCCCTCACACTCACACGCGGCGACCATGCGATGCTCGTCGCCCTCAAACCTGGCCAGGAGCTTCCGCTGCCGAAGCACGCCGCAACCGCCTGGCACACCGAAGAAGCCCGCTTCGCCCTCGGCGGCACCGCGCCGCACATCGACGGCGGCACCGTACACTTCACCACGCCGGGCGCGCTGCTGGTGCGTGTTGGCTGACGATTTTTGGTGCTCTTCGCTTCACCCGAACGCTGCACAGTGAGAACGTAGCGCGCTGAAACGGGCGGATTTCCTTCCTCCCCTACCTCGCACCTCCAACTTCCGCGTTCCGAAACCCCACTTCCCACTTTCCCCCGTGTCTTCTTTCCGCGCTTCCTACCGTTTGCAACTCCATCCGGGCTTCGGCTTCGCCGAGGCGGCGGCCATCGTGCCGTACCTGTCGGCGCTGGGCATCAGCCACCTGTACCTCTCGCCCATTACGCAGGCGCGAGCGGGCTCGACGCACGGCTACGACGTGATCGACCACAACGCCATCAACAGCGAACTCGGCGGGCGCGACGGCTTCGAGGCGCTGCTCGAAACCGTGCAGGCGCACGAGATGGGCGTCATCCTCGACTTCGTGCCCAACCACGCGGGCGTCGGCACTGAAAACGCCGCGTGGCAGGACGTGCTCGCCTATGGCCCTGCCTCGCCGTATGCCCGCCTGTTCGACATCGACTGGCACCCGCTCAAGCCCGAACTCGATGGCAAGGTGCTGCTGCCGTTTCTCGGCAAGCCCTACGGAGACGTGCTCGACGGCGGCGAGCTGTCGGTGACGTTCAGCGATGGGCGCTTCTGCCTCGCCTACTACGACAACCGCTTTGCCCTCAACCCGGCGTCCTACACGCCTCTCCTCGAAGAAGCCCTGCCCCGCTACGAGCGGCAGGAGGTGTACTTCGACCTCAAAGAGATCATCGAATCCTACGCCACGCTCGATGCCAGCGTGCGCGACAAGGCCGAGACGCTGCGCCTGCGCCTGATCGCCCTCTCCGACCGCATCGATTTCGCGCAGGCAGCGGCGGCGTGCAGCGGCGAGGCGCTCCACGAACTGCTGGAAAATCAGTACTGGCGGCTCTCGTACTGGAAGACCGCCGGGCACGAGATCAACTACCGCCGCTTTTTCGACATCAACGGGCTGGCGGCGCTGCGGATGGAGGACGAGCGCGTGTTCTGGCAGGCGCACCGGCTGCTTGGCGAGTTGCTCACGCTCGACGGCGTCGACGGCGTTCGCCTCGATCACATCGATGGCCTCTCCGACCCGCACGCCTACCTCGAAGGGCTGCGTGAACTCGGCGCGCAGCACCTGTGGGTGGAGAAAATCCGCGGCCACGGCGAGGTGCTGCCCATCGAGTGGCCCGTCGAAGGCACGACCGGCTACCGCTTCATGAACGACGCGCTCGGCCTGCTGCTCGACCCCGCAGGCGAGGACCCGCTGACGCGCCTCTACGCCCGCTTCGTACCCGAGGCGCGGTCGTATGCCGAGGAGGTCCACCGCTCGAAGGCGCTCGTCATGGACACGTCGCTCTCCAGCGAACTCTTTCGGCTCTCCTACGAACTCGACCGGATCTCGGAGGCGGACTACCACACCCGCGACTTCACGCTCGAAGCACTCCGCGACGCCCTCGTGCAGACCATCGCCTCGTTCGACCGCTACCGGACGTACCTGCCCTACGAAGAGGCCGAGGCGCGCGAGGTGATCGCGCAGGCCATCGAGCGCGCCATCCGCCGCGACCCGGCGGGCGAGCGGTCGGTTTACGCCTTTATCCAGCACGTGCTCACCGAGCCGCTCCCGGACGATCTCCGTGCCGCGCAGCACGACTGGATCGAGCGCTTCCAACAGTACACCGCGCCCGTGGCGGCCAAGGGCGTCGAGGACACCGCCTTTTACCGCTGGGTGCGCCTGACGGCCCTGAACGAGGTCGGCGGCGAGCCCGACCACTTCGGCGTCACGCCCGAGGCAGCGCACGCGCACGCCCGCTACCGCGCCAAGCTCAAGCCCAACACGCTGCTGGCCACGGCCACGCACGACCACAAGCGCGGCGAGGACACCCGGATGCGCCTCGTCGCGCTCTCGGAGGTGCCACAGGCGTGGGCCGAGGTCGTCGACGCGCTGGCCGAGATCGGGCGGCCCTACACGACGCGCGACTTGCCGCTGCGCTCCGACCGCTACCTGTTCTTCCAGACGCTCGTGGCCCTGTGGAACGACGATGTGGACGCGCTCGCCGACCGCCTCGCGACCTACGCGCAGAAAGCCGCCCGCGAGAGCAAGCTCCACACCTCGTGGATCCACATCGACGAGTCCTACGAGACGGCCCTCGACCGCTACGTGCGCGGCGTCACCACCGACCCGCGCACCGCCGGGGCCGTGCAGCCGCTGGCGGACACGCTGGCGCGGCTGGGCTTTTTCAACACGCTGTCGCAGATCGCGCTGAAGCTCACCCAGCCCGGCTTCCCAGACTTCTACCAGGGCACCGAATACCTCGACCTCTCGCTCGTCGACCCCGACAACCGGCGGCCCGTCGACTTCGACGCCCGCGCGCGCGACCTCGAACGCCTCGACCCGGACACGCCGCTTTCCGCCGACGTGCTCGCCGAGCGGTGGGATGCCCGTGACGAGGGCCTGAAGCTGTGGACGATGGCGCGGCTGCTGCATCTACGCACCGCGCACCCCGATGCGTTCGCGGACGGCTACCGCCCCATCGCCGCCTCTGGCGACGACGACGCACGCTGGTTTGCCTTTTCCCGAGAAGGCGAGAGCGGAGCGCTCGTGGCCGCCGTCCCACGCTACGGCGCCCGCCCGCTGCCTGAAAACATGACACTGCCCCTGCCCGATGCGCTGCACGGGCGCACCTGGACGCACGCGCTCACGGGCGAACAGACGACTGCCGACGCGCTGCCACTCGAAACGGCGTACCCGTGGCACGTCTGGATCGCCGAGAACTCCGCGACATCTGTGCCCGAGTGACGCGCGTGTGGAGGGCCTCAGCCCTCGCGCAGCGCCTCGTCCACGGCACCTGCCAGCGCCTGAAGCTGCGTTTCGAGGGCCTCCACACGCGCTTCCAGCGCGGCCACCCGGGCCGACTTCTTCACCTTGCCGCCCGCCTCTTCATCTTTGCGAGCGCGTTTCTCGCGCTTCTTTTCGTCTTTCTTTTTAGCCATAACCGTGATGGGATAAGGGTCAATTCGTCAACTTCAATTCTACGTGGACGCGGACATCTCCGCGGGTTGGGCGATTTCCGGGCACGCGACCTCGCCGAGCGACGGCAGCCACACCGTGAACGTCGTACCGGAGTTTTTCTCGCTCGTGACAGCGATGGTGCCCTGTAGCAGCGTCACAAGCCGCTGCGTGAGCGACAGCCCCAGCCCGACGCCCTCGTGGCTACGCGAGAGTCCATGGCTTTCCTGCGTGAACGGCTGAAACAGCTTCTCCTGAAACTCCGCCGTCATGCCGACGCCGGTATCTGCGACGGTCAGCTCGATCCCCTTGCCCTCAGGGCGCAGCGTGACGTGGATGTGCCCGCAGTCTGTGAATTTGAAGGCGTTGCCGACGAGGTTATGCACGATGCGGTCGAGCGCGGTGGTGTCGATCACGATGGGAAGTGGCTCGGCAGGCACGTCCCACGTGAAGTCGATGTCCTTGCGCGACACGAGCGGACCGAGCAGCGTGAGCGCATTCTGCACCTCGCGGGCGGCGTCTACCTCGCGAGCGTGAACGGCATAGCCGTGCGCGTCGAGGCGAGCGAGGTCGAGCACGGCGTTGAGGGTGTCGAGCAGCCGGTGCCCGCCCTGTGCAATGATGGAGGCGAACTCGGCGTGCTCGCCCTTCAACTCGGCCTGCAAGACCTCGGCGAACCCGATCATGCCCGCCAGCGGCGTGCGGAGTTCGTGGCTCATGTTGGCGACGAAGGAGGATTGCAACCGGGCGAGATCTTCGGCGCGCGCGCGGGCCTCCTCGATGCCCCTCTCGTGCGCCACACGTGCCCGAGCGTCGCGCGCCGTCGAGACGACGAGTTGGCGATCGCCGACAGTAAGCGTCTGCGCGCGCATCTCGACCGGGAGCAGCGATCCGTCTTTGCAGCGAAAGTGGATGCTGTGCGTGGCGCGGCCCGCTGTCCGCAACAGCGTGATGTGTTCTCGGGACGCGGCATCGTCCAGCACCAGGTTGCGAAGCGGGAGGTCCATCACCTCTTCACGGGTGAAGCCCGTCAGGCGTAGCACTTCGTCGTTGACTTCGAGCAGCGTCCATTCCTTCTCCGACTGGTCTAGCACGAGAACGGCGTCATCGACGGTGTTGAAAAGCAGACGATAGCGCGCCTCGGTGGCGAGGCGTTCGGCGACGCGGCGGCGCACCTGCTGGCGCAGACTCCACACCCACGCGGCACCGAGCAGCACCAGCACGGCCAGCACGAGCACCAGCCTGCGCCACGTGTCCACTGCCACGTCCACGGTGCGGATATCGGACAGCGTGCGTGGGTAGAGCTGGTAGCCAGAATCGTACGGTGCTTCGCGGTCGAACTGCCCGACGATGCCCGTCACGCGCACGCGCGCGCCCATCGGAACGTCGTCGAAAGTGGCATGGTCGGGGCGGCTGCTAAAAAAGATGAGGGTAAAGTGCGCCCCGTCCACGAGCAAGCTCAACGCCTGCCCGATCGGGATGGCGTTCAACCCGATGACGCGGCCTTCGATCTCGACGAGTCGCCCCTCGAAGGCTTCCGTGCCCCCCTGCCCCGGGTGGAACGGAACGGGCATGAGAATTTTCGGGGTCGCAGGCACCACGCGGTAGGTTTCGACCTCCAGCACGTTCGCGCCCTGGTCCTGGCGCAGCACGCCCGTTGCCACGACGCTGTCGCCGTGCGCCACGGGGGCCGACAGCGCTCCGTTCAGGTGGATGCCCGCTCCGCCCGCCTCGATGAACATACCCGACATCACCGCCCAGTACGCCCCCGCCAACACTCGCCCGCCCGCCCACCGTCACACGCTCGCCCAGCCGGTCCGGCACGAAATCCCCATCGCGGTCGACGACCACATCGGCTACGGAAGCCGCGCCCCCCCGAACCTGCCCGTACGCCGACGGCAGGCAGCATGCGAGCATCGTCGCCAGCAGAAAGGTCCGTGTCATGCGCGGGGCCTAAAAGTCGGGTGCGGTGCTGAGGGCCACGCAGGTCAGCGAGGGGACGGCGAGGATCGTCCCGGCGGCCACCGTTTCGCGGTGCAGCAGCGTGCCGAAGGGCGGGGGCACGTACCACTGCGGGGGATGCTCGTCGTCCTCGCCAGGGATCGTGAAGTCACAGGCGGTATCGGCACGGTTGAAGAGCAGCATAAAAGACGCATCGGAGATCTCGCGCCCGCGCGCGTCCGTCCGGTGGATGGCGTCGCCGCGCAGCCAGAGGCCAAAGGAAGGCAGGTCGGTATCGATCCAGTTCTCGGGGTCCATCGGCGAGCCGTCGGGATGCCACCACGTGGCGTCGATGATGCCGTTGTCGTCGGGGGTGCCTTTGAGGAAGTGGTAGCGGCGCAGGTTGGGATGCCGCTGGCGCAGCGCCACGAGGTCCTGCACGAAACGCAGAAAGGCCTCCTGCCGCTCGTCCAGCTCCCAGTCGAGCCAGGTGATCTCGTTGTCCTGGCAGTAGGCGTTGTTGTTGCCGCGCTGCGTGCGCGAGAGCTCGTCGCCGCCCAGGATCATCGGCACCCCCTGCGAGAGCAGCAGCGTGGACATCATGCTGCGCTTGAGCTTTTCCCGTTTCTCGATCACCGCCATGTCGCGCGTCGGGCCCTCGACGCCGAAGTTGACGCTGTAGTTGGGTTCGTGGCCGTCGCGGTTGCCTTCGCCGTTGGCGAAATTGTGCTTGTGCGCGTACGAGACGAAGTCTTGCAGCGTGAAGCCGTCGTGGGCGGTGATAAAGTTGATGGAGGCCGTCGGGCGGCGCCCGCTGTGGTTGTAGAGGTCGCTCGAGCCGGCCACGCGTGTGGCGAAAGCTCCCTTGAGGCCCAGGTCGCCGCGCCAGAAGCGGCGCACGGTGTCGCGGTAGTCGCCGTTCCACTCGGCCCACTGCCACGGAAACGAGCCGACGAGGTATCCGCCCGGCCCGATGTCCCACGGCTCGGCGATAAGCTTGACCTGGCTGAGGACGGGATCTTGCTGGATGACCTTGAAAAAGGCGGACAGCACGTTCACGTCGGTGAACTCCCGCGCGAGCGTGACGGCGAGGTCGAAGCGGAAGCCGTCCACGTGCATCTCGTTGACCCAGTAGCGCAGGCTGTCCATGACGAGCTGGAGCACGTGCGCGTTGCCCATGTCGAGCGTGTTGCCGGTGCCGGTGTAATCCATCAGAAAGCGTGGCTCGGCCTCGACCTTCTTGTAGTACGAGACGTTGTCGACGCCGCGCATGGAGAGCGTGGGGCCGAGCTGGGAGCCTTCGCCGGTGTGGTTGTAGACGACATCCAGCAGCACCTCGAAGCCTGCCTTGTGCATCGCCCGCACCATGGTCTTGAACTCCGACACCGCCGCCGTGCCGCCGCCCGCGCTGTAGCGCGGCTCGGGTGCGAAGAACGCCAGCGAGTTGTAGCCCCAGTAGTTGTGCAGGCCCATGTCGTAGAGCCGCCGGTCGTGGACGTGCGCGTGGACAGGCAATAGCTGAATGGCCGTCACGCCGAGAGCTCTGAGGTGGTCGAGGATGGGCTCGGAGGCCAGGCCGAGGTAGGTGCCACGCAGGTGCTCGGGCACGTCGGGGTGCAGCATCGTCATGCCGCGCACGTGGGCCTCGTAGATGACACTGTCCGGCAGTGGGATGCGCGGTGGGCGGTCGTCGCCCCACTCGAAGGGTTCGGAGACGACGGCTCCCAGCGGCGCAAACGGCGCGCTGTCACGCTCGTCGAACGACAGGTCGGCGAGCTTGTGGCCGGTTTCGTAGCCGAAGAGGCTGTCGTCCCAGCGCAGCGTCCGCCCGATGGCCTTGGCGTAAGGGTCGAGCAGGACCTTGTTGGGGTTGAAGCGATGACCGCGCTCGGGCGCGTACGGGCCGTGGACGCGGTAGGCGTAGAGCTGTCCGGGCCGCACGTCGGGCACGTAGCCGTGCCAGATGGGACCCGTACGCTCCGCCAGCCGGATGGTGTGCGCCGCTCGCGTGTGCTCGGGCGCGTCGAACAGCAGCAGATCGACAGCTTCGGCGTGCTGTGAATAGAGGGCGAAGTTGACGCCCAACCCGTCCCACGTGGCCCCCAGCGGATACGGGTTGCCGGCGTAGAGGCGCACGCCACCGCGGCGGCGTACCGCTTCGGCAGTGGAAACGACCGGGTCGGCAGAGGAAACGCGTTGTTCGAGATACAGCATCGGGGGAACGTCAGGCGGGGGACGGAAACATGTCGTCGGGTGCGCCACGCGCACAGGCAGCGCGCAGGCAGGCGCAGAGGATCGTGGCTCCGAAGATAGAGCATCCTTTTGCTGCCCCGACGCGAGGAAAGCGGGCGGCGTGGCAACCCGAGCGGGGGCAACGGGTGTATCACCTGCTCGATTCCTCCTCACGAATCCCTTTTCGCGGTATGCCGCTTTCGCCCCTCGACACGAGCCTCGACACCCTCGCCTGGAACCCACCCTCGCCCGCGCCCCGCGCGTGGTCGCGCGTCGTCCTCGCCACGCTCACGCCCCACCTCGACGGTGGGCGGTGGCCCATCCGCCGCAGCGTCGGCGAAGACGTCGAGGTCGTCGCGGGCTTTATCACCGATGGCCACGACCTCATCACCGCCGAACTCGTCGTCACCGACCCCGACGGCAAACAGACGGTCCACCCGATGCCGCTGCGCTACAACGACGAGTACGTGGCCACCTTCACCCCCCAAGCGCTGGGTACGTGGCAGTTCGTGGCACGGGCGTGGCTCGACAGCTTCCGCACGTGGCAGCACCAGTTTCAGCGCCGCGTGGACGGCGGCGAGAGCGAAACGCTCCTTCGGGGCGAACTCCTCGACGCCGCCGCGCTGCTCCGCGAGCGCGCGAAGAACGCGAAGGGCGACGTAAAGAAAAAGCTCAATGCGTACGCCAAACGCTTCGAAGCGGGCGACGTCGCCGCCGGACTCGAAGACGACGCGCGCGATCTCGCCACCCAGGCCGATCCCCGCGAGGGACTCGTCGAGAGTGCGCCGCAGTCCGTCGCCGTCGACCCCGAGCGGGCGCGCTTCGCGGCCTGGTACGAGTTTTTCCCCCGCTCCGCCGCCGACGAGCCCGGCCAGCACGGCACCCTCGACGATGCCGCCCGGAGGCTCGCACGCATCAAGGAGATGGGCTTCGACGTCGTCTACCTGCCGCCCGTGCATCCCATCGGCGTGCAGTTTCGCAAGGGCAAGGACAACGCGCCCACGGCGGAGAGCCACGAGCCCGGCAGCCCGTGGGCCATCGGCGGCTTTCTGCCCGACGGCACGAAGGGCGGCCACAAGAGCGTCCACAGCGCGCTCGGCGGGATGCCCGCGTTCGAGCGCTTCATGGCCGAGGCCGAAAAGGTGGGGCTGGAAGTGGCGCTCGACGTGGCGTTCCAGACCTCGCCCGACCATCCGTACGTGGAAGAGCACCCCGAGTGGTTCCGCCACCGTCCGGACGGCACCATCCGCTACGCCGAGAATCCGCCCAAAAAATACCAGGACGTCTACCCGTTCGACTTCGAGAGCGAGGCATGGCCCGCGCTGTGGGAGGAGCTGCGGAGCGTCTTCACCTTCTGGATCGACAAGGGCGTCACGATCTTCCGCGTGGACAACCCGCACACCAAGCCGTTCGCGTTCTGGGAATGGTGCCTTCGCACGCTGCGCGACGATCACCCGGAGTTGATCTTCCTCGCCGAGGCGTTCTCGCGCCCGCGCATCATGCAGGGGCTGGCGAAGATCGGCTTCAACAATTCGTACACGTACTTCGCGTGGCGCAACTCCGCCGAAGAACTGCAGGCGTACGGCGAGGAGCTGTTCCAGACGGACGTGGCTGAGTATTTCCGACCGAACTTCTGGCCCAATACGCCCGACATTTTCCACGAGGAGTTGGAGCACGGCGGCCGACCGCTGCACATCGCCCGGTTCATTGTGGCCGCGACGCTCTCGCCCACCTACGGCATCTACGGCCCGCCCTACGAGCACGTGCAGACGCACAAGCACCCCGCCCGCGAGGAGTACGCCGACAACGAGAAGTACGAGATCCGCACGTGGAACTGGCACGATCCGCACTCGCTGCAACCCGTCTTCGCGCGCATCAACAAGATCCGCCACGCCGAACCCGCGCTGCAGTACGCCCGCAACGTGACGTTCGTGCAGACGGGCAACCCGCACCTGCTGGCCTACGTGAAGCGCCACGAAGGAAGCCGCGTGCTCGTCGTCGTCACCCTCGACCCGCACCACGTGCAGGAAGGCTGGCTGACGCTCGACCCCACCGAGATCGGCCTCGATAGCAGCGCGGGCGTGACGGCCCACGACGCGCTCGGCGGCGAAACGTACCGCTGGCACGAGTCGCACCCGTACGTCCGCCTCGACCCACACGTGATGCCCGCGCACGTCTTCGTGCTGCATGGCCAGGAGATGCCCGAATCCGACGCTTCCCCCGCATCTTCCGGTGGCCATTGATTTCTCTCCACACCCCAGTTGCGCTACGCTCGTTCAGAGAACGGTTGGGCGCTGCCTCCCTACGAGGGCTGCGAGGCAGCGTTCGGTAGCGAAGCGTCAGGCGTTGAAGGGTCGCTGGCGGAAGTCTTAGAGGATGTGCAATTCGATGTGGAGTTCGACGCGGGCGAGGCGACGAAGGACAACACCGAACGACGCGGCGGCGCATCGCCAACACATTCGTAGCGATCCGCGCTGAACATGCCGCCGGAGGGCCGGGTAAGGAAAGGAAACTCAACCTGGCCCCATGCCTGCGACCACTCCTTTCCTCGCCGATCCCCTCTGGTACAAAGACGCCGTCATCTACGAGTTGCACGTGCGCTCGTTCTACGACGCCAACAACGACGGCTTCGGCGAATTCGCGGGCCTGCGCGAGAAGCTGCCGTATCTCGAATCCCTCGGCGTCAACACGCTGTGGCTGCTGCCTTTTCTCGAAAGCCCGCTGCGCGACGACGGCTACGACACGGCGGATTACTACTCCATCCTGCCCATCCACGGGACGATGGACGATTTCAAGGCGTTCCTCGACGACGCCCACGGGCGCGGGATGCGCGTGGTGACGGAACTCGTGCTCAACCACACCAGCGACCAGCACCCGTGGTTTCAGCAGGCCCGCGACCCCGCCTCCGACAAGCACGACTGGTACGTGTGGAGCCCGACCGCCGACAAATACAAAGGCGTCCGCATCATCTTCACCGACACCGAGCCGAGTAACTGGACGTGGGACAACAAAGCCCAGAAATACTACTGGCACCGCTTTTTCGCCCATCAGCCCGACCTCAACTTCGACAACCCCGACGTGCGGGCGGCGATGGAGGAGGTCATGTTCTTCTGGCTCGACATGGGCGTGGACGGCCTTCGCCTCGATGCCGTGCCGTACCTCTTCGAGCGTGAGGGCACGTCGTGCGAGAACCTGCCCGAGACGCTCCATTACATGACCGTGCTGCGCTCGAAGATCGAGGAGCGCTACGGGCCGGGCAAGGTGCTGCTCGCCGAGGCCAACCAGTGGCCCGAGGACACCGTGCCGTACTTCGCCGACGGCAAAGGCGTGCAGATGGCCTTCAACTTCCCCATCATGCCGCGCATGTACCTGGCGCTGCAACGCGAAAACCGCCGCCCGCTCGTCGAGATGCTGCGTTTGACGGAGGACATTCCCGAGGATGCGCAGTGGGCCATCTTCCTCCGCAACCACGACGAGTTGACGCTCGAGATGGTGACGGACGAGGAGCGCGACTACATGTGGAACACGTACGCCGCCGACCCGCGCTTCCGCATCAACGTCGGCATCCGCCGCCGCCTCGCGCCGCTGCTCGAAAGCGACCGCCGCCGCATCGAGCTGATGAACGCGCTCGTGCTGTCGCTCAAGGGCTCGCCGGTGCTGTATTACGGCGACGAGATCGGCATGGGCGACGACCCGTTCCTCGGCGACCGCAACGGCGTACGCACGCCGATGCAGTGGAGTCCGGACAAGAACGGCGGCTTCTCGCGCGCCCCGCACCACCGCCTGTTCATGCCCGCCATCGACCGGGGGCCGTACTCGTACGAGTTCGTCAACGTCGAGGACGCCGAAGGAGACGCGCAGTCGCTGCTGCACTTCACGCGGCGGATTTTGGCCGTACGGCGGCAGCACGCCAAGGTGTTCGGGCGCGGCGAGATGCACATCTTGGACATCAGCAACCCGGCCATCTTCGCGTTCGTGCGCGAGTACGAGGGCGAGCGGATGCTCGTCGTCGCCAACCTGTCACGCTTCGCGCAATCGGTGCTGTTGCCCACCGACACGCTGCGCGGCACCGTCCCCGTCGAGGTGTTCAGCCAGGCGCATTTCCCCGCCTTCAAGGAGTCGCTCTACCACCTCACGCTCGCGCCGTACGGCTACTTCTGGTTCGCGCTCGAACCCGTCGCCGCCGAGAAACCCGCGCCGCTGCTCGACGCCCCTGAGGAGCGTGCGCCCGCCGAGCTTCCCGTCCTCGACGTATCCGAGGGCCTGCACAACGTCCTCATCCCGACGATGGCGCGGGGCGCGGGCATCGCGTCGTTCGAAGCGCTGCTGCCCGATTTCCTGCTGCGCCAGCGGTGGTATGGAGCCAAAGAGGAGGGCGCGCCTGCCGTCCGCCTGCGCGACGCCGTCCGCCTGACGCGCGACCCCGCGCCCGTCTACCTCGCCCTGCTGGACGTGAAGACAGAGACGAGCACGGCGACGTACCTGCTCCCGCTCCTGCTCGCTGACGCCGCCGAGGGCGACCGCATCCTGAAAGAGAAATCCTCCGCCGCGCTCGCGCAAGTCGATGGGCCATGGGGCCGCCGCCTGCTCGTAGACGGAGCCGCCAGCCCCGATTTCTGGCGCGCGCTCGTCCGCTGGTGGGCGCGCGGGCAGAAAGGCCGCTCGATGCAAGGCTTCTACATCCCCGAACTCGCCGCCGCGCCCGCCGCCGACGACGTAAAAATCATCGCAGGCGAGCAGTCGAACTCGGCGGCCATCCTCGACGAGACGCTGTTCGTCAAACTATTCCGCCGCGTCGAGCCGGGCTTCAATCCGGAGGCCGAGTTGCTGGAGCATTTGACCGAGATGGGCTTCCCATTCGTGCCGCAGCTCAAAGGCACACTGACGTTTCAGCGCCCCGAGCACACCCTCACGCTGGGGCTGGCGCAGCAAGCGCTGGAGGCCGAAAACGATGGATGGACGCACGCGCTCGCACTGGCGCAGCGCTTTTTCGAGCGCATCCAGGCGCAGCCGCTCCCGCACGACGCCTCGGGGGTGTGGGCCGACGAACTCGCACCCGAACTCCTCTCGTTCGCCCGCACGCTGGGCGTCCGGACGGCGGAGTTGCACCTGGCACTGGCACGTGGCGAGACCGACGACCTCGCCCCCACTGCCTTCACCGAGAAGCATTTGGCCGCCCTCACCGCTCGCGTCCACGCCGCCCTCGACGCCACGCGCGCGCACATTTCCACCGACGACGTCGGCGATGAGACGTGGCAGCGGACCCTCGACGCGCTCGACGCCTTCCACCCCACCGATGCCGGCTGGCGGCTGCGCGTCCACGGCGACTACCACCTCGGGCAAACGCTCGTGGCTGAGGACGATGTGTTCATCCTCGACTTCGAGGGCGAACCCACCCGCTCGCTCGACGAACGCCGCGCCCACGACAGCCCCCTGCGTGACGTGGCCGGGATGTTGCGCTCGTTCGATTACGCCGTTCACTGGGCGGCAGACCGGGTGGAGGTCGAGCACAAGAGCGAATGGGCAGATCTCCTCGTAGAAGCCGTACAGCAGGCGTTCCTGTCGGCCTACGCGGGCGTCTCTGGCATCGACGAGTGGCTACCCGGCCCGGCGTACGTGCAGGCGGTGCTGCGGCTCTACCTGCTTGAAAAGGCGCTCTACGAAGTCCGCTACGAAGCCAGCCACCGCCCCGAGTGGCAGTGGCTGCCCCTCGCCGGACTGAAGAAGCTGATGACTGCCTGAACCTGTGGACGACGGGCGCCTCCTCCTCGTCCACGAAACGCTGTGCGCGGCGTACGACTGCCCCGTGCCGTTTTTCTCGGACAAAGACCCGCTCTCCGAACTCGTCTCGGCGCTGCTCTCGCACCGCACGAAAAACGCCGATTCGGGCCGCGCCTACCGGGTGCTGCGTGAGCGCTTTCCGACGTGGGAACGCGTGATCGACGCGCCGACGTCGGAGGTCGAAGCCGCCATCGCGGCGGCGACGTGGCCCGAGCAGAAAGCACCGCGCATCCAGCAGGCGCTGCGGATCATCCGGGACGAGACGGGCACGCTGAGTCTGGATTTTCTCGGTGCCCTGCCGGTCGAGGAAGCCCGCCACTGGCTCGAAAAGATTCCGGGCGTAGGCCCGAAAACGAGCGCGGCGACGCTGCTCTTCAGCACGCTTCGCCGCCCCGCCCTGCCTGTGGACGCGCACCACGGACGGGTGGCGGAACGGCTGGGCTTCGTGACGCCGAAGATGTCGGCGACCGCCGTTCACGACCACCTTGCCGCCCTCCTCCCCGCCGACTGGGACGCCCAGCAGGTCTACGACCATCACGAGGCGCTGATGCTGCACGGCCAGCGCTGTTGCTATTTCAGAAACCCGGCCTGCGAGCGCTGCCCGGTGTTGCCCCTCTGCCCGACGGGAAAACAGTTCCTGGGCGACACGTGAGGGCCTTTATCGCACTGCCGCCCGCGCCACGCCTGTCTGGACAGCCGCCCGCTCGACAGCCTCGGCCACCCGGTCCGCCACCGACTGGTCGAAGACGCTGGGGATGATGTAGTCGGCCGTCAGGTGGTCCGCGTCGATGCACGCGGCGATGGCGTGGGCCGCCGCCAGCTTCATCTCCTCGTTGATGTCCGTCGCCCGGCAGGCCAGCGCGCCCTTGAAGATGCCGGGAAAGCACAGCACGTTGTTGATCTGGTTGGGGTAGTCGCTGCGGCCCGTCGCCATCACCGCCACGCGCCCGTACGCCTTCTCCGGCGCGATCTCCGGGTCGGGGTTGGACAGGGCGAAGACGATGGGGCGAGCGGCCATCTTCTCGAGATCGTGCTCGTCGATGAGGTTCGGCCCGGACAGGCCCACGAACACGTCGGCGTCCGTCATGGCGTCGTGTACGCTACCCTGCTCGTCGTGCGGGTTCGTGAACGAAGCGAAGAGCGCCTTCTCGGGCGTCAGGTCGGGCCGGTTGCGCGAGATCACCCCCTTGCGGTCGACCCCGATGAGGTTTTTGACGCCGAGGTTGATGAACATCCGCGACACCGCCGTGCCCGCCGCGCCGACGCCCATCACGACGACCTTAAGGTCCTCGGGCTTTTTGCCCACCACGCGCAGCGCGTTGATGAGCGCCGCCGTAGACACCACCGCCGTGCCGTGCTGGTCGTCGTGGAAAACGGGGATGTCGAGGTCGGCCTTGAGGCGGCGTTCGATCTCGAAGCAGCGGGGAGCCGAGATGTCTTCGAGGTTGATGCCGCCGAAGCCGGGCGCGATGCGCGTGACGGTCTCGACGATCTCGTCGACGTCGTGGGTGTCGAGGCAGATGGGGAACGCGTTGACGCCGCCGAACTCCTTGAACAACTGCGCCTTGCCCTCCATCACCGGCATCGCCGCGTACGGGCCGATGTCGCCCAGGCCGAGCACCGCCGTGCCGTCGGAGACGACGGCCACCATGTTGGCCTTGCTCGTGAGTGTGAAGGCTTGCTCCGGTTCGTCGTGGATGGCCATGCAGACGCGCGCCACGCCAGGCGTGTAGGCCATCGAAAGCTGGTCGCGCGTGCGAACGGGGACTTTCGATACTACCTCGATCTTGCCGCCCGCGTGCATCTGAAACGTCCGGTCAGCCACGCTGATGACCTCGATGCCGTCGAGCGCCTCCAGTTGTCCGAGGAGCCTTTCGAGCGCGCCCGAGCCGCTGAGATACAGCGTTAGGTCGCGCACGAGCGCGTCGCCCTCGGCGCTGACGAGGTCGATGGCGCCGATGTTGGCGCGCGTCTGGCCGATGACGCCGGTGAGGCGCGCAAGGGTGCCAGGCCGGTTTTCGAGGCGCACGCGCAGCACGACAGACGCGCTGCCCTGGTTGGTGTAGGAATCCATGAGGTGGGGCTGGGCTATGTGAAACCGAAACAACGCGTCGTGCAACGACAAACGAACGCGTAGGGTGGAAAACGCTCCGAATACGCGGGAAGATCGGGGCGCTAAAAAAGAAGGGCGACCCTCCTGCGAGAGCCGCCCTCCAAGCTACACGACGCTGCGCTTACGCATTTTCGTCGTCTTCATCGTCGTCCGAGTCGTCCTCGTCGTCGATCTCCTCCTCCGCCATCTCGATCACGTCTCCCGTGGTGACGGCCATCTCGGCGTCGTCCGCGGGTTCGGTGGTCTCTTCGATGCTCCTGACCGACTCGCCGCCTTCAAGCGCGGAGATCGGCTTCTCGGCCACGGCCTCATCGGCCACGGCGTCGACGTTCTCGGTCTCCGCTTCGGCATCGGCTTTGGCCTGTGCGGCTTCGGCTTTCTCCATCTCGGCCTTGAGGGCTGCCAGGCCACTCAACTCGCCCAGCGTCGCCGGGCCAGTGTTGGACGTTTCGACGTAGTCGCGCACTTCGCGGCGGGCACGCGAGCGCTCGTCGCGCTCCTGCTGCCGCTCCTGCTGCTGCGCGGTCCGCTCGCCTTCACGCTCGGCGGCCGTCTCGGACAGGATGATCTCCTTGCCCTGCGAGTCGAAGCGAATCACGCGCAGACCTTCGAGCGTCTGGCCCTCGCGGTAGTAATCCGCCGGGTGGCCCGTCTTCTTCAACTCGCCCGCCGGGATGAAGCCCTCGACGTCGAGCGGAAGATCGACCACGACGCCTGCCTCGAGCACCCGCTGGACGGTCGCATCGTGGTCGGAACCCTCGGTGTACACGTTCGCAAACGTGTTCCACGGGTTCGTCTCCACCTGCTTGTGACCCAGCGAGATGCGGCGGTTCTTCTCGTCGATGCCGAGCACCACCACGTCGAGTTCCTGGCCTTTCTTGACCACTTCACCCGGGTGGCGGACTTTCTTCGTCCACGACAGGTCGCTGATGTGGACGAGCCCGTCGATGCCGCTCTCGATCTCGACGAAAACGCCGAACGCGGTGATGTTGCGCACCTTGCCGGAGAGCACCGTGCCCGCCGGGTAGCGCGCCGCGATGCCTTCCCACGGATCCGGCTGGAGCTGCTTCATGCCCAGCGAGATCTTCTTGGAGTCGTTGTCGATGTTGAGAATCTTGACCTCGACCATCTGGCCGAGCGCCACGACCTGGCTCGGGTGCTTGACGTGCTCCGTCCACGACATCTCGGAGATGTGGACGAGCCCTTCGATGCCCCGCTCCAGCTCGACGAACGCGCCGTAGTCGGTGATCGAAACGACCTTGCCCTCGACCGTCTGCCCCTCGGCAAACTGCTCGTGGATGTCGTCCCACGGGTGCGGCTGAAGCTGCTTGAGGCCCAGCGAGATGCGCTGGCGCTCCTTGTCGTAGTCGAGGACGACGATGTTGATCTTGTCCTCGATGGTGACCACTTCGCTCGGGTGCGAGACGCGGCCCCACGACAGGTCGGTGATGTGGAGCAATCCGTCCACGCCGCCGAGGTCGATAAAGGCACCGAAGTCGGTGATGTTCTTGACGACGCCTTCCAGAATCTGGCCGGCTTCCATCGTCTCGAGGATGCTCTCGCGCTGCTCCTGAAGGTCGCGCTCGATGAGGGCCTTGTGCGAGACGACGATGTTCTCGTTGGCCGGGTTGAGCTTGACGATCTTGAATTCCATGCGCCGCTCGAGGTACGCGTCGAAGTCGCGCACGGGGCGGACGTCGATCTGCGAGCCGGGCAGGAAGGCCTCCATGTTGTCGAACAGCTCGACGATCATGCCACCCTTGATGCGGCGGATGATGGTGCCTTCGAGGACTTCTTCGTTCTCGAACGCGTTCTCGACGCGCCGCCAGCGCTGGACGGTGTTGGCCTTGGTCTTCGACAGGACGAGCTGGCCCTGGTAGTTTTCGCGGCGCTCGATGAAGACCTCGACGGTGTCGCCGGCGACGAGTTCGCGGTCGAACTCGTTCTTGGCCACGACGCCGTCGCTCTTAAAGCCGATGTCGATGACGACGTCCTTGTCGCCGATGGTGACGACGCGGCCCTGGACGATGTCCTGCTCGGGAATCTCGCGCATCGTCGCCTCGACCATGCGGCGGAGTTCGGCGTGCGTGCGCTCGACTTCGCTCGACGATTCGCGCTCGATGTCTTCGAGCTTGACCACGTCGCCGATGATCTCGCCGGTGTAGCCGATCTTCGTGCGGCCTTTTCGCAGCGCCTCGACCGAGCCGATGCTAGAAGTAGGAACGTCTTCCTCGCCGGTGATGGCGTGGCGGACGGCGCTGACGGTTTCAGCCACGCTACCAACAGCATCCTGGAACGCATCGACGGCGCGCTCGACGAACGAACGCTCGTCGTCTTCCGCATCTGCGGTGCCTGCCGCGTCGGTGGTCGCTTCCTCGGCCTCGCTCGAATCGGGGGCTTCGTCGTCGTCCAGACCGAGTGCGTGCTCGACGGCATCGACGGCGCGCTCGACGAACGAGGGCTTGTCTTCTTCTGCTTCGGCAGAGGTTTCTTCGTCGGCAGGTGCCGTGGCGGTGTCGGCTCCGTCGCCGCTGATGGGCTCGGTGAGCGCCACTTCGGGCTCGGTAGAGGCAACCGCCCCTTCTTCCTGCTGCACGTCCTGCGCGACTTCTTCGACCGTATCGGAGGTCGGGGTGTCCGGGGTTTCCGGTTTCTGCTGATCTTCAGCCATGTACAGTGCTCCCGGCAACGCCTGGGCACGCGAGGTGCCGTGGTTGCCATTGTCTGCCAGGTGCGGCGCGTTCCCCGCGAGCCCACCGGCCGGTTTGGTGTGTAGACAAAACCGCCGCGCGTCGGGGAAGCAGCCCTGGGCCACGGACGCACGGCGAGAGTCAAGGGCGAAAAATAGCCTACGAAAGACCCTTACCGGCGTTCCAGCACCCGCCTGACGACGAAATCCACCTGATCTTCAGGAGCGAGCGCGGTGGTGTCGAGGTGGACCACGTCGGAGGCCGGGCGCAGCGGCGCGACGGCGCGCGTGGCGTCCTGCGTGTCGCGTGCCACGAGGTCGGCTTCGACTTCCTCAACCGTCAATTCAGCGCCGCGCGCGACGAGTTCGGCGTGGCGGCGGCGCGCCCGCTCGCGGCTGTCGGCGACCATGAAGATTTTGACTTCAGCGTCGGGAAAAACCACCGTGCCGATGTCGCGCCCGTCGAGGACGACGCCCTGACCCGCTGCCCGCGCCTTTCCGGCAACCTCGCGTTGCAGCGCCACCATCGCGTCGCGTACCCACGGAAGCGCGCTCACCACGCTCGCAAGCCCCCCCATCTCGGGCGCACGGATGGCGCGGCTCACGTTTTCGTCGCCCAGCCACACCTGCATCTCGCCGTCCGGGCCGTGGCTGAGGTGGAGCGAAAAACCCTCGGGCAGCGCCGTGGCGTGAGCAGGATCGGCGTGGACGCGGTGCAGCGCCAGCGCCACGGCGCGGTACATCGCGCCCGTGTCGAGATAGAGAAAACCCAGCTTCTCGGCCACGCGGCGCGCCGTCGTGCTCTTGCCGCTGCCTGCTGGCCCGTCGATGGCGACGATCACCGGATGCGCGTTCACTGGCCCACCGTGCGGCTGACGATCGTGATGGGCTGCGGATAGCGAATCGGCCCGATGGGCGTGTTGATCGTCGGCGTGGCGCGCAGCCGGATGTTCTTGGGTGCGCCCCCTCCTGCCCCGAAACCGCCAGCGCGAGTTCGACGAGATCTTGCGCGTTGGTGCCGAAAAACTCGATGAGATCGACTGTGATATCCACGGGGATCTGCTGCGGGGTGCCGGGCTGGAGGGCGATTTCGCGGTTGAGCACGCCCGAGATCGTCTCGCGGTCTTCGAGAAAGAGCGTCCAGTCGAGTTGCAGCATGCGCGCCGTAACGGGGTTGTCGGCGGGGTTTTCCGCGCCCACGAGGAGCGTGAACGTCAGCGGCAGTTCGCGGCTGGAGATGGCGTTGGTGAGGCGCAGCAGGTCCGTCGGGCGGAGGTCGTTGTAGCCGCGCACGCGCTGCAAATCCACGCCCGCGAGGAACGGCTGCGCGACGCCGTCGAGGTCGAACTTCACATCTTTGAGCGCTGCCACCTGCTGGAGCGTCGTGCAGGCCGGGAGGGCGAGGCTGCTGGCGAAAACGGCGAAAACGAGTGGGAGAACGCGGCGCATGTGCGGGAGCGGTTGGAAAACGGAGGGTAGAGGTTGGAGATTGGCGGGAAGAAATGAGCGGGCTCGCGGGAGCGGATTGCAGATCCACCCTCCGTCCTCAAACGTCAAACCTCCTCTTGCTGCACAAACTACGACACCACGAGATCCCGCGACCGACGCCGGAGGCGCTGGCGGCGCTGCCCCGCCATCCCGTCGCCGCCGTGCTCGCCGACGTGCGTTCGATCCACAACGTCGGCGCGATGTTTCGCACCGCCGACGCGCTCCGGCTCGGTCACCTTTACCTCTGCGGCTACACCGGCACACCCGATAACCGCGCGATCCACAAGACGGCGCTGGGCGCGCAGGACACCGTGCCGTGGACGCACCACGCCGATCCCCTCGCCGCCATCGCCGCGCTCCGCGCTGAAGGCTACACCATCGGCGCGCTCGAAATCACCGACGCGCCCACGCCGCTCGACGCGCTCACGCTCGGCCATTTCCCCCTCGCGTGCATCGTGGGGAACGAAGTCACCGGCGTGGACGATACTTTGATGGCCCAGGCCGACCTCGCGCTCGAGCTGCCGCAGTTCGGGGCGAAGCAGTCGCTCAACGTTTCCGTCGCCTTCGGGGTGATGTTCTACGACCTCGTGCGCCACTACCGCCGCCTCTCTCAAACGCCCGCCCCTTGATGCTCGCTGGCACGCCGCCTTTCACCCCGCAAACCCGCGACGCCTGGACCGCCGAGGCACGCCGCACACTCGGCGACCGCTCGGTCGAAAGCCTGCGCTGGGAAGTTGAGCCGGGCATCGTGCTGGAACCGATCTACTTCCCGGACGACAGCACGCCGCTCGACGTGCCGACCGCACCTGCTCGTCCCGCTGCCGTCGTGCAGTTTTTCTCTCGCTGGGACGATGCGGCCTCGCTCGACGGAGCCGAGGCGGTGTACGTCGAAACCGGCGACGCGCCTACGCACACCGGTCTCGACCTGCTCGCACCGCCCACGTGGGGCGACCTCTCGACCGGCCTCGACGGGCTGACGCTGCGCGAGGCGGGCGCGACGCGCGTGGAGACGCTGGCGTGGCTGCTGGCTCAGCGCGCCGCAGCGCCGAGCGCGACGCCGCTGCGCGTGACGACGGGCGTGGGGCCGGAATGGATCGCAGAAATCGCATTTCTGCGGGCGCTGCGGCATCTTTTCGAGGACGCCGACCTGCATCTGCTCGTCCTCACGCTGCGCTACTTCCACACCGCCGCCGCGCCACACACCAACCTGCTCCGCAACACACTCGCGGCCTCTGCCGCCCTCGTCGGCGGCGCGGACGCGCTGTGCGTGCGCCCGCACGACAGCCTGAGCGGCACGACGGAGAACGGACGCAGGCTGGCGCGGCAGACGCATCTTCTCCTGCGCGACGAGTCGCACCTCGGCTCACTCCTCGACCCGGCGCGCGGCGCGTACGCCGTCGAGGTGTTGACGCAGCAGTTCGTGGAGGCGGCCCGCGCGCGCCACGACGAGATCGAACGCGGGGGCGGCTTTTCCACGTGCCACGATGCCGATCTCGCGGAGCGCGTCGCGGCGCAGCACCGGGCGCGGCAGGCACAGGTACTGAGTGGCAAGGCGCGCATCGTCGGCGTCACACGCTCACCCGATCCCGCCGACGTGGTGCCGGAGATCGCGCCGGAAGCCGCCGGAACGAGCCTCGCGCCGCGCCGTCTCGCCACGCCCTTCGAGACGCTGCGCGCCGCCGCCCGCAAAAACGCGCCCGTGTGCCTGTACCTGTTCGGCGACCGCGCGCAGGCGTCAGCCCGCGCCGGGTTCAGCCGCGAGTTTTTTGGTACGGCCGGGCTTTCGACGGTGGACGTTCACGAGATCGACGCGATCCCCGCCGGTGCTGCCGCCGTCGTCGTCTGCGCTGCCGATGCGGACTACGACGCCACGGGGGCGGATGTGCTCACCGCGCTCGGCAAAAAAACGCCCGGCGTGCCCATCGGCGTGGCGGGCAAACCAGCCTCCGAAGGCGCGCTGCGCGAAGCCGGGGCCGCGTTTTTCATCCACGCCCGCGCGCCGCTCTACCCCCACCTCCGCGACACCCTCGCCCTGCTGCACCTCCTCGACTGAGCCATGCATTCCGACGCTCCTGCCTCTCCTGTGTACACGCCCGACGGCCTCGACGCGCCACTGCGTTACGACGCCGACGCACCGCACCTGGGCTTCGGCGCGGGCGAAGCGCCGTACCTGCGCGGCCCGTACGCGACGATGTACACCACGCGCCCGTGGACGGTGCGGCAGTACGCGGGCTTCTCGACCGCCGAGGAATCCAACGCCTTCTACCGCCGCAACCTCGCCGCCGGGCAGAAAGGGCTGTCGGTTGCCTTCGACCTCGCCACGCACCGCGGCTACGACTCCGACCACCCGCGCGTCGTGGGCGACGTGGGCATGGCGGGCGTTGCCATCGACACCGTCGAGGACATGAAGGTGCTCTTCGACGGCATCCCGCTGGGGGAGATGTCGGTGTCGATGACGATGAACGGGGCCGTGCTGCCCATCCTGGCATTTTACGTCGTCGCGGGCGAGGAGCAGGGCGTCGCGCCCGGCACACTCAGCGGGACGATCCAGAACGACATTTTGAAGGAGTTCATGGTGCGGAACACCTTCATCTACCCACCCGAGGCGTCGATGCGGATCGTGGGCGACATTTTCGGCTACACGGCCCGGCACATGCCCCGCTTCAACTCGATCTCGATCTCGGGTTACCACATGCAGGAGGCCGGGGCGACGGCGGATCTCGAACTCGCCTACACGCTCGCCGACGGGCTCGAATACCTCCGCACAGGCGTGCGGGCGGGGCTCGGCATCGACGCTTTCGCGCCACGCCTGTCGTTTTTCTGGGGACTCGGGATGGATTTTTTCACCGAAGCCGCCAAGCTGCGCGCCGCCCGGATGCTGTGGGCGGAGATCGTGCACTCGTTCGATCCCCAAAACCCGCGTTCGTCGATGCTGCGGGCGCACTGCCAGACGTCGGGGTGGAGCCTGACGGCGCAGGATCCCTACAACAACGTCGTCCGCACGTGCATCGAGGCGATGGCGGGGGTCGTCGGCGGCACGCAGTCCCTGCATACCAATGCGCTCGACGAAGCCCTCGCGCTACCCACCGACCACTCGGCCCGCATCGCCCGCGACACGCAACTCTTGTTGCAGGCCGAGTCGGGCCTGACGCGCCTCGTCGATCCCCTCGGCGGCAGCCAGAGGCTCGAAAGCCTGACGGATGCCCTCGCCCGGAAAGCCCGCGCGCACCTCGCCGAAATCGAGGAGTTGGGGGGGATGACGAAAGCCATTGAGGCGGGCGTGCCGCAGTCGCGCATCGAAGAGGCCGCGGCGCGCAAACAGGCCCGCATCGACACCGGGCACGACGTGATCGTGGGCGTCAACGCCTACAAACACGACGGCGACGACGGCCTCGACCTCCTGACCATCGACAACGAAACCGTGCGGGCGGCACAGCTCGAAAAGCTGGCGAAGGTGCGCGCCGAACGCGACGAGGCGGCCGTCGAAGAAACGCTCGACGCGCTGCGCGAGGCGGCACGGGGCGCGGGTAACCTGCTGGCGGCGAGCGTCGAGGCAGCGCGGGCGCGGGCGACGCTCGGCGAGATGTCGCAGGCGCTCGAAGACGTGTTCGGGCGCTACCGCCCCACGCCCCGCGCCACGAGCGGCGTGTACGTGCAGGAGGCGCAACACGACACGCCGTTTCAGCACGCCCGCGCACTCGCCGAGGCGTTCGAGGAAATCGAAGGCCGCCGCCCCCGCATGCTCGTCGTCAAGCTCGGGCAGGACGGTCACGACCGAGGCGCGAAAGTCATCGCCTCGGCCTTTGCCGACGTGGGCTTCGACGTGGACCTCGGCCCGCTTTTCCAGACCCCTGAGGAGGCCGCCCGGCAAGCCGTCGAGAGCGACGTGCATTTCCTCGGCGTGTCGAGTCTGGCAGGTGGCCACCGCGCACTCGTGCCGCACCTTCTCGCGGCGCTGCGCGGCTACGGGCGCGGCGACATCCGCGTGGTCGTCGGCGGCGTGGTGCCGCCGCAGGACCACGACGCCCTCAAGAACGCAGGTGTGACGGCGATCTTCGGGCCGGGCACCGTCATCGCCGAGGCCGCCACCGAACTCCTCGCGCCGTTCGTGGACGAAAACGAGGCGTGAGCGTGGAGAAAAGCGTTGACGTGACCGCGCTCGCCGAGGGCGTGCTGCGCGCCGACCGGGTGGCGCTGGGCCGTGCCCTGACGCTCATCGAGAGCCGCCGCCCGCAGGACGACGAGGCCGCCGCGGCGCTGCTCGACGCGCTCGCGCCGCACGCGGGCAAGAGCCGCCGCATCGGGGTGACGGGCACGCCCGGCGCGGGCAAGAGCACGTTCATCGACGCCTACGGCCACCGCCTCGCGGAAAGGGGCGAAAAAATCGCCGTGCTCGCCATCGATCCATCGAGCACGCGATCGGGCGGCAGCCTGCTGGGCGACAAAACGCGCATGGCGCGGCTGGCCGTTCACCCGAACGCCTTTATCCGCCCGTCTCCCACGCGCGGGCAGCTCGGCGGCGTCGCCCAGCACACGCACGAGGCGCTGGCGGTGCTGGAAGCAGCGGGCTATGGGACCGTGTTCGTCGAGACCGTCGGCGTTGGGCAGTCGGAGATCGCCGTCGCCCAGGTCGTCGATTGCGTGCTGATGCTCGTGGTGCCGGGCGGCGGCGACGAGATCCAGGGCATCAAACGCGGCATCCTCGAACACATCGACGCCCTCATCGTCCACAAATCCGACCTCGACGACCCGCGCGCCCGCGAGGCCGTCCGGGCGTACCGGGGAGCGCTCCACCTCTTTGCCGCTCGCGAGGATGGATGGACCCCCAGAGTCCTCGCCGCCTCGTCGTTGACGGGTGCGGGCTTCGAAAAGCTCGACGCCCTTCTGGCCGATTTTTTCGAGCCGCCCGAGCGGCAGCAAGCGATCACCCTCCGCCGTGCCACGCAGCGCCGACACGTGCTCACTGAAACCGTACGCGACGTGCTGATGGCGAGGTTTCTGGCGCAGTCGGCAGCCAAAGGCACAGATGCCGTGGCGCAAGCGGCGGTGGACGGCACGCGCAGCCTGCGCGCCGCCGCCCGAGCCATGACGGGCTGATGCACGGACGTGCCCCGGCACATCTCTACGATAGGTCTCCACGCATTTCGCTCTTTCCTGTTCACCCTCGCCCTTCCTTACCCCAGCACCTCGGCGGCGCGGCGGAGGCGACGGGCGCAGGCGTCGCGGCCCACGAGCACCATTAACTCGAACAGGCCGGGCCCTGCGGTCGTGCCGGTGATGGCAAGGCGGGCGGGGTGGATGAGGCGTCCCGCGCCCAACTCCTCGCCCGTGATGGCGCGGAGCGCTTCTTCTGCCGTTTCGACCGTAAACGCGGGCAGGGCTTCGAGCGCGTCGGCGTAGGCGAGAGCGAGGCGGGCGGAATCGTCCTTCCAGCGCTTTTTGACGCCCTTCTCGTCGTACGTCTCGGGGTCGGCGAAAAAGTACGCGTGCTCGGTCACGACGTCGGCGGGAAACGCGATGCGCTCCTGAAGCAGCGCGGCGACCTCGGCGAGATAGGCGTCGTCGGCGCTGAAACCGGCCTGCTCGACGTGGGGGCGCATTCGGGCGGCGAGGGCCTCGACCGGAAGGCGTCGCAGGTAGGTTTCCTGGTACCAGCGCAGCTTGTCGAGGTTGAACTGCGCGCCCGTTTTGACGACCCGCTCCAGGCTGAACGCCTCCACCAGTCTATCGAGCGAAAACACCTCCTCGTCCGTGCCCGGATTCCAGCCCAGAAACGCCAGGAAGTTGACCAGCGCCTCGGGTTCGTAGCCCATCGCGCGGTAGTCTTTCACCGAGACGGGAATGCCCTGCTTTTCCGCATTGCGCTTGGAGAGTTTGCCGCCCGTGGGGCTCATGATGAGCGGCAGGTGCGCCATCTGCGGCGGCGTCCACCCGAAGGCATGGTACAGCAAGAGGTGCTTGGGCGTGGACGGAAGCCACTCCTCGCCCCGAATGACGTGCGTGATGCCCATCAGGTGGTCGTCCACGACGTTGGCGAGGTGGTACGTCGGCAACCCGTCGGATTTGAGCAGCACCTGGTCGTCGATCTGCGCCGTCTCGAACGAAACCCAGTCGCGCACGGCGTCCTCGAAGCGGACGGTTTCGCCCGGCTCGACCTTCAAGCGCACCACGTACGCTTCGCCCGAGGCCAGCCTTTCCTGCACCTCGGCGTCGGGCATCGTGAGGCTGTTGGTCATACTCATGCGCGTGACGGCGTCGTAGGCTGCCGGGGCCTGCGGCGTGCCCAGGTTTTCGCGCATCGCCTCGATGGCCTCGCGCGTGTCGAAGGCGTAGTAGGCGTGCCCGCCGTCGAGCAGCGTCTGGACGTGCGCGGCGTACGCGGCGCGGCGCTCCGACTGCCGGTACGGCGCTTTCGGCCCGCCGATTTCTGGCCCCTCGTCGAAGGCGAGTCCGGCCCAGCGCAGACTGTCGAGGATGTCGGCCTCGGCCCCCTCGACGAACCGCTCCTGATCGGTGTCTTCGATCCGCAGAACGAACACGCCACCGTGCTGACGGGCGAACAGGTAGTTGTAGAGGGCCGTGCGGAGGCCGCCGACGTGCAGCAGGCCGGTGGGTGAAGGCGCGAAGCGAACGCGGACGGGATCGGGCATGGAGGGAATCGAAAGCGAAACGCTCAAGATACCGCTTGTGCGGACGGGTACGAGGCACGGACGGGTGCCCGCTCCAACGCACCCTGTACCACGGACCTCCGCTTACTGCCGCTCGGCCTCCACCACGACGCCCGGCAGGAACACGTACTGCGCGCTCATCACGACGGGTTCTTCCTCCGCCGCCGGGAGCACCTGCGCGGCGCGGGCCGGAGCCTCCGTGCGATCCTGGGCGCCCCAGACGCCGATGAGCAGGATCACGAGCGCCAGCAGCGTGGCCGACCGGAGCGAGATGCGCGCGCGTTTCTGCCAGAGGGGCGTCGAGGCCGGGGCCTGCCGCGGGCGGCGCGGGCCGCGCCGGTGTTCGGAGAGGCGCCGCATGAAGGCGGCGTCCATCGCGGGCGTCACGGGGAACGTCTCCTGCCGACTCATCCGGCGGAACTGCATCACCGACTCAAGCAGGTGGCGGGCGTCCTCGTCGGCGGCGAGGTGGGCGAACAACGCGCCCTGCTGCCCGAAGGGCAACTCGCCATCAGCATACAGGTGGATCATCTCTTCGTAAGCAGAAAGCATGGGACGCGGGTATTCAGGCAACACGCGGCGACTCGGGAGCCGCTTCGCGCGTCATGGTTTCGAGGAGGGCCGCCATCTTGCGGCGCGCCTTGAAAAGCTTCGACTTCACCGCCGAGACGGTCGTGCGCGTCACCGCGGCGATTTCCTCGTAGTTGAGGTTCTGATACTCGCGCAGCACGATGATCTCGCGGTAGTCGGGCTTGAGGCGTTCGAGGACGTCGTTGACGAGGTCGATGGCCTCGTTGCGTTCGAGTTGCGCCCCCGCCCCCTCGCCCATCGGCAGCGCCACCTCGTCGTCGAGCGGTTGCAGCCGGTTGGTGCGGCGCAGGTAGTTGAGGCACTGGTTGCGCGCGATGGTGAAGAGCCACGACTTGAACGCGCCCGTGCGCTGCAACCGATCCCGGTTTTCGTAGACCCGGATAAACGTCTCCTGCGTCACGTCCTGGGCCGCCTGCCGGTCGAGCAGCATCTTCGACGTGAAGGCATACACCGCCCCCTTGTGCCGGTTGTAAAGCGTCACAAAGGCGAACTCGTCTCCTGCCTGAAACGCCTCGATCAGGGCGGTGTCGTCGTGCATACAAAGAGCGGCTTTTTATAGAGACACGGTGAAGAACGGATAGTTGCTGCGGGTTGGTATCTGGGGATACCGAGTGGCGAACGGTTCCAGAGGGCAGCGGCAAGGCGATCTTGCTTTCTCCCGTACCAACGATTCCCCTCCCCAAAGTTCGCGCAGGCTTCCATTGGACGGCCCTCCGGGCGCGCACTAACTTGAGAGGCTGTACGTTTTCGGCCCCGTTCCGCCCTGTTTCGTTAGACCCGTACCCTCCGTGACGCTTCGACTTTCTGCTCTTTTTGGACTCCTGGTGCTGGCATCTGCCTGCGGCGGCAGCCGCAGCGTGACTTCCCGCCTGACGTGCCCGGCGACGTGCTGGCCACCTACGGCGGCGACGTGCTCGACGTGGAGACGTTCGAGGACCGCTACGCCCGCGCCGTCGGCAGCCGCGCCATCGCCGCCGCCGACTCGATGGGCGCGTACCGCGACTTTCTCGACCGCTACGTCAACTTCCGCCTCAAGGTCATGGCTGCCCGCGATGCCGGGCTGGCCGGCGACTCGGCCATCGTCGCCGAGATCGGTGAGTACCAGAAGAACCTCGCGCGCCCGTACATGCTGGAGCAGGCGGTCATCGAACCCGTCGTGCGCGACCTGTTCGAGAAGCAGCAGACCATCGTGGACGCGAGCCACATCCTCATCCGCGTGGGACCCGACGCCTCACCCGCCGACACGATGGCGGCCTACCAGAAACTCGCCGCCGCCATCGACTCGGTCGAGGCGGGGATGCCGTTTGCCGACGCTGCCACGCGCTTTTCCGAGGATCCCTCGGCGCAGGGCAACGGGCCGGGCGCACAGGGGGCGCTGGGCTACTTCTCGGCGGGCGACATGGTGGACGAGTTCGAGACGATGGCCTACACGACGCCCGTCGGGCAGATGTCGCCCATCTTCCGCACCCGCTTCGGCTACCACGTCCTCCGCGTCAACGACCGTAAGGCACGTCCCGCCGACGCCCGCGTGGCCCACATCATGATCCGTCCGAACGGCAGCGACCTCGCCCAGCTCGACAGCGCGCGGCAGGAAGCCGAGGCTCTGCGGGCGCGCATCGCGGCCGGGGAAGACTTCGCCGCGCTCGCCGCCCAGTACAGCGACGACCCCGGCAGCGCCGAACGCGGTGGCGAACTCGGCCAGCTCACGTGGCGGACGAACGTCGTCGAGCCCTTCAAATCCGTCGCCCTCGCGCTCGAAAACGAGGGCGAAATCTCGGATGTCACCGAGACGCAGTTCGGCTTCCACATCATCAAGCTGCTCGAAAAACTGCCCGCGCCGACGTTCGAGGAGCAGTACAGCGACCTCAAAAGCGCCGCCGCTCGGATGCCGCGCGCGCAGGCCGCGCAGAACGTCCTCGCCGAGCGCATCCTGAGCGAAAACAGCGTGCGCGTGGACACCGCCGCCGTGCTCGCCGCCCTCGCCGGTGGCACGCTCGACACGCTCGCCGCCCACCACCGCGCGGGTACGCTCACGGGCGCCACGCAGACGGTGGCCACTATCGGCACGCAGGCCTACACGCTCGACGAGTTCCTGACCCACGTGGAGGGCACGCGCGCCGACGCCAATGCCGCCGACGCAGGCACCATCGGCACGCTGCTGCACCGCTTCGTGCTCGAAAAAGCCATCGACTTCGAGTCGGCCCGGCTGGAGGACACCGACCCCGAGTTCGGGCGCATCATGTCCGAGTTCCGCGACGGGCTGCTCCTCTTCCGGTTGATGGAAGACTCGGTGTGGAACGCCGCGCAGACGGATTCGCTCGCCCTCGTGGACTACTACGAAGCGCACCGCGCCGAGTACACCTACCCCGACCGCATCCGCGTCGTCGCCCTCAACGCGCCGTCGGACTCGGTGCTGACGGTGCTCCGCGCGCGCCTCGACGGCGGCGCGAGCTTCGCCGACCTCGCCGCCGATGCCCTCGACGGCGTCCGCATCGACACCGTGCTCATCGCCGACGCGACGAACACCATCTACGACCGCGCACTGCCCCTCCAGGAAGGCGCGTTCGTGGGGCCGTTCCCCAACCGGGGCACCGGGCGCGTGCTGCTCTACCACGCGGGTGTCGAGGCGGCGCGGCCCAAAACGTTCGAGGAGGCCCGCGCCGAGGTGACCTCGCAGTACCAGGACACGCTCGACAAACAGCTCATCGAATCGCTGCGCGCGCGCTACGATGCCCGCATCTACCCCGGCAATCTTCCGCTCGTCTTCTCGGACGCGAGCGCTGCCTCGGGTGGGGAAGCGCGGTGAGGTGGATCGTCGGCGTCGGGTTGATGATGGCGGGCGTCGTGGCGGGGTGCAGGCCCGAGCCGCCCGCCGATCCGTACGCCGCGCGCGTGGGCCAGCAGGTGCTTACGCACGGCGAGTTGTCGGCCCTCGTCGAGCAGGCCGTCGCCGGGCAGGACACCGTGGCGCTGCGGCAGGTGCTTGTCGAACAGTGGGTCGCCGACGCCCTCCTGTTCGATGCCGCTCAGCGCGGCGGAGTGTTGCAGGATGAGGAGATTCGCAGTCAGATCGAGCGCAACACGCGCGCCATCGCGTCGGCGGCGTTTCTCGACCAGTACTTCGAGGAGCATACGCCCACCTTCACCGACGAGCAGATCGCGGCGTACTTCGACTCCCACGGCGAGAGTTTGCAGGTGCGCGAGCCATACGTCGAATACCGCCTGTTCCGCGCGCCGACGGACGCCGAGGTGCGCCGCGCCCGCTCGGCCCTCACCCGCCGCGGTGGCGTGCCCGACACGCTGTGGCAGGCGTGGCCCCGGCGCGATGGCTACACCATCGTCCCGCTCGACGCGGCCCCCGAGCGCGGCCTCTTCGCCACCGTTCCCGAGGTGCGCGACGTGCTGCTCTCGCTCGCGCCCGGCCAGACGTCGGGCGTCATCGAAGCCGACTCCGCCTTTTACGTCGTCCAGGTCGTCAGCCGGGTGCCCGAGGGCGGCCCGGCGCGCCTCGCGTGGGTGCGGCCCGAGATTGAGCAGCGCCTGATGATCGACGCGCGCAAACAGATGGCGCGCCGCCTCGTTCAGACGCTGCGCGCCGAGGCCATCGCCCGCTCGGCGCTCGACATCGCCGTCGGCGCCGACACGCTGCAATAACCCCGTTGCGCGGGGCGTTGGCTCCGGGCACTCTTTTACCCTTCTGCATGACCCGTTTCCTGAGTTTTCTCGTCCTCTTCTGCCTGCCCCTCGTGGCGAGCGCGCAGGAGCAGGTGCTGGACGAAATCGTCGCCGTCGTCGGCAACCGCATCGTGCTGCGCTCCGAAGTCGACGGCCTCGTCTACAACGCGCAGCAGCGGGGCACGCCCTACTCCGATGCCCTCTGGCAGCAGGCCCTGAGCGACCTCATCGACCAGCAGGTGATGGTGATGACGGCGCAGAAGGACACCACCATCACCGTCACGCCCGAGCAGGTGCGGCAGGCTGTGGACCGGCAGCTCGACCAGATGACGCAGCAGGTCGGCGGCGCGATGCAGCTCGAGGAGGCCTATGGAAAATCGACCGTCCAGATCCGCGAGGACCTCCGCAAGACGTTCGGCGACCGCCTGCTGGCCGAGCAGTTGCAGCAGCGCAAGATCCGCACGATCCGCGTCACGCCCAGCGAGGTGCAGGCGTGGTTCGACCGCATCCCGGCGGACTCGCTGCCCACACTGCCCACGACCGTCCGCGTGGCCCACATCGCCCGCTACCTCGAACCCTCCGAGCGCGCCGTGCGCGACGCCGTCGAGGTTATCACGACGCTGCGCGACAGCATCGCCACGGGCAAGGTGACGCTCGAAGACATGGCGAAGCAGTTTTCGGAAGACCAGGGATCGGCGCAGGAAGGCGGGCGCATCAGCGACATCCGCATCCAGGAACTCGTGCCCGAGTTCGGCGCGATGGCGTCGCGGCTGCCGCTCGACTCGCTCTCGGCTCCGTTCCGCACCATCTTCGGCTACCACATCCTGCGCGTCAACGACCGCCGCGGCGACGTCGTCGATTTCAGCCACATCCTCATCCGCGTCGACGAGTCCAGCGCCCAGCCCGGCCCGGCCATTGAGTACCTCAGCACCGTGCGCGATTCGATCCTGACGCAGAACCTGCCCTTCGAACTCATGGCGCGGCGGCACTCCGAGGACCCGTCGTCGTCGCAGCTCGGCGGGCGCGTGGTCGATCCGCGCACGCGCAACCGCGACCTGCCCGTCGAGGCGCTCGGCCCGCAGTGGCAGACGACGCTGGCGACGCTGGAGGAAGGCGACCTCAGCGAGCCTGCCGCCGTGCAACTGCTCAACGGGCGGCGCGCCTACCACATCGTGCTGCTCCAGCGCCGCACGCCGTCGCACCGCGTCAACGTGGAGACGGATTACGAGCAGCTCGAACAGATCGCGTTGCAGGACAAGCAGAACACCGAGTTGCGCGAGTGGCTCGACGAGTTGCGGAGCCGCGTCTACATCGACCTGCGAGGCAAGGCGCAGGCCCTGATGGCGCAGCGCTGACCGTTTTCCTTCTCTCTCTCCTCACCCACCCCCGCGCCTGTGCTCCTCCGCAGCGACGACCCCGCCACGCTCGACGCCCTCCTCGCCGATTACGGGCGGCTGCGCGAGGAAATCGCCCGCATCATCGTCGGGCAGGATGAGGTCGTCGAGTTCGTCGTCGTGGGCCTGCTGGCGCAGGGACACGTGCTGCTCGTGGGCGTGCCGGGGCTGGCCAAGACGCTGCTCGTCAAAACCGTCGCCAGCGCGCTCGACCTGTCCTTCAGCCGCGTCCAGTTCACGCCCGACCTGATGCCGTCCGACATCACCGGGACAGATATTCTGGAGGAAGACACGGCGACAGGCCACCGGGCGTTTCGCTTCGTCAAAGGCCCGGTCTTCGCCAACGTCGTCCTCGCCGACGAGATCAACCGGACGCCGCCGAAGACGCAGGCGGCCCTGCTCGAAGCGATGCAGGAGCACCGTGTGACGGCGGCGGGCCACACGTTTACCCTGCCGCCGCCGTTCTTCGTGCTCGCCACGCAGAACCCCATCGAGCAGGAAGGCACCTACCCGCTGCCCGAGGCGCAGCTCGACCGGTTCATGCTCAACCTGTGGCTCGATTACCCGTCGTTTGCACAGGAGGTGGACATCGTGCGCGGCACGACGGGCCTGCCGCCCACCGAGGTGCAGCCTGTCGTGGATGCCGAGAGGCTGGTACTCTACCAGCAGTTCGTGCGGCAGCTTCCCGTGACCGACAACGTGCTCGAATACGCCGTCCGGCTCGTCGGGCGCACGCGTCCCGGCCCGAATGCGCCCGAGGTCGTCCGCAACTACTTGAGTTACGGCGCCGGACCGCGCGCGTCGCAGTACCTCGTGCTCGGCGCGAAAGCCCTCGCCGCGCTCGACGGTCGGCTGACGCCCGAGGAGCGCGACGTGCGCCGCATGGCCATCCCGGTTTTGCGCCACCGCATCGTCACCAACTTCAACGCCGACGCCGATGGGATCACGACAGTCGAAGTCGTCCGGCAGCTCGTCGAGGGCGCGTAGCCTGCTCGTCGGCCTGCTGTTCGTCGCCGCATGCGCGACGCCTGCGGCCCCACCGCGCTCCGACGCCGCACCGGAGGCCCGCCCCGCACTCGACGCCGCCTCGCTGGCGAGGAGGACGCACGCCGAGGTCAACCGGGCGCGGGCGCAGGAAAACCGCTCCCTTCTCGAATGGGACGATGCCCTCGTGCCGCTCGCAAAAACGCACAGCGAAGACATGGCGCGGCGCGCTTTCTTCGCCCACCAGAACCCCGACGGCGACGACGCCAACGCGCGCGCAAAAGCTCTTGGGCTGCGGTGCCGCTACGAGGTCGGCGACGTGACCTACACTGGCTTCGCCGAGAACCTCTTTCAGTCGTACCGCTACTCCGGCTACAAGCGTGAGACGACGGCCACGGGTACACGCACGACGTACGACTACCTCGACGAAGACGCCCTCGCCCGGCAGGCGGTCACCGAGTGGATGAACAGCCCCGGCCACCGCCGCAACCTGCTCAACGCAGAGTCGCGCCGCCACGCCATCGGCGTCGCCTTTGGGCAGGACGATTCGATCTACTTCACCGACGTGTTCTGCTGAGTCAGCCGCCGAGAGCGTCGCGCACCCGCCGGCCCACGTCGAGGCCCGAGGCGAGCGACTCCGCCACGCGCCCTTTGCCCACGACGGCATCGCCCGCCACGTACAGCCCGGTTTCCTCGGCGGCGCGCACAGTGGATAGGTCGAGAGCGGAGTTCGGGAGGGCATAGCGCCAGCGCTGCACGTCGTGCCACGCCACGTCGAGTCTGGCGCCGAGGAGATGTTCGGCGAGCGCGGTTGCCCGCTGTGCGAGGTCGTCGCGGTCATCGTCGTAGTGCTCCGCCGTCCACGCATGGGCCATCTGCACGATCAGCACTTCCTGGCCCTCGGGCACGTGCCCCGGTTTGCGCGACTCGAACGACAGCCACGCGATGGGGTGCGTGCGGTCGGTGTTGAGGTAGGCATAGATGCCGTCGTGCGCGGGCAGCGGGTGCGTGAGCGCCAGCACGACGGAAAACTGCGACCGGTACGACACGTCTGCGAGTGCGCGGCGCAGATCGGCCTGATCGTCGTGCGTGAGCAGCGCGGCGGCCTGTGGCGCGGGCGGCGTGAGGACGAGCGCATCGAAAGGCCCGAGGGTTTTTTCTTCTTCTGCCTCGACGATCCACCCGGTTTCCGCGCGATGCACCGACGTGGCGCGGGTTTCGGTACGCAGCACGGCTCCGCTGGCCTCGCTCAGATGCCGCCCGAGCCGGCTGATGCCGTCTTTCAGCGAGAATCGCTGCTGGATTTCGTTGCGACCGGGCGAGCGGTTTCCTTCCGCATCGTGCGTCCAGATCGCACCCGCTACCGGCGCGCGTTCGTGCTCCGGTACCCAGCGCTCGAACACACCGCGCACCTCCTCCACCGCGCTCAAGTCAATAAAGTTGGCTCCGTGGTCGTACGCAATGCCGTCGCGGCGGCGGGTGGCGGCACGCCCCGACGGTCCGTGGCTTTTCTCGATCAGGATGGTTTCGACGGGCGCGTCGTGCAGCGCAATGGCAACGCCCAGCCCGGCCATCCCGGCCCCGATGATGCCGACGCGGGGCGTGTGGAAGGGTGGAGCCATAGGAGAAGTCGGTCGTTTGTAGGGAATTGCCTCCCGAATGCTATGAAATGGCTCACGCGCCTGCTGGCGCTTTTCATCATACTTCCCGCCGTCGAACTGGCGCTGCTGCTGCAGTTCCATCGCTTCACGGGCTTCTGGCCTACGGTGGCGCTCATCCTCGGCACGGGTATCCTCGGCGGCTACCTCGCCAAGCGCGAGGGACTGAGCGCGTGGCAGCGCCTGAAAGCACGACTCGACCACGCCGAACTGCCGGGCAAGGAATTGCTGGACGGCGTCATCATTCTCGTTGCGGGCGCGCTGCTGGTGACGCCAGGGCTGCTCACCGACTTTTTCGGCTTTATGGGTCTCATTCCCGCCACGCGCGCCGTCGTGCGCCGCGCCATCGAGAAGCGCCTGGCGCGCAAGCAGCAGGACGGCTCGCTCCTGTTTTCCGTCTACACGATGGGCAACGCTCCCATCCCGCCCGCAGACGAGGACTGGCAGGGCCAGCCGCGCGTGTCGCCGCGCCACACGGACGACGTGTAGCAGAAGTGGGAGCAAAACGGAAGGTCGGAGCACGGCATCCTGTGGCAGAGGACTGCCACCTGGGCATCCGAGCTACTTCAGGCGCAAAGGATGGACGCCACGAGGTCGCGCTCGACACGTCGCGCCTACCGGCGGGCCTCTACGTCTACCGCCTCGACGCAGCCGGGCGCTCGCGCACCCGCACGCTCACCATCGCACGCTGAGGCACTCCCAACAACCACCTGCCGACAGGACCTCCTCTCATCTTTCCGCACCCGTGCAGAAAAAGCCGTTCACAGCCCCCGCCCTTCGGCGCGAGGGGCCATTGCACGTCGTCACAGCGGGCTCATTCGACCTGCTCATCCCCAAAACCCCGTAACGCACCGGTCCATTCTTCTGCGACCGGATTGACCTGAGGGTGCATCCGCAGGGGCGTCACACGGCGGGGTCTTCGGACGGCTGCCGAGTCTCATCCACCTGCCACCGGCCGGTGAGCATCACGATCATCTCGCGTTCGGCGTCGAGTACCTGACCATCGGCTTCGGCGATGGCGTAGAGGTCGTCGATGAGGGCGAGGCGCTGCACCACGGGCAGACGGTGGCGAATACTGGCGAGCGAACGGTGGATGGCCTCCGCACCGGGGGCGCTGCCGTACTGCGTCAGCACCTGCCGCAGCACCACCCGGATCTGCTCCTCGTCCCAATCCGGCTGCCAGCCGGCCATGCGCTGCACGATCTCGTCGAGTTCGGGCCGGGAGAGGTCGCCGTCGGTGCTGTGGGCGAGGATGACGTAGACGAAGCCGATGTCGTGCAGCAGCGTCCAGTCGTCGGCGTCGCCGTGCGTGGCGTCGAGCAGCGAGACGGCGTGCTCTTTGACGTTCCAGCGGCGCGCGATCATGGCGATGGTGGTCCGCTCAGTGCGGAGCAGCGTGCCGTCGGCGTCGGCGATGCGGACGAGTTCTTCGACGGCGCGCTGGCGGTCTTCGAGGCTCAACGTCTCGGCGAGCCGGTCGAGTGCCCGCGTGACGACGTCATCGGCCTGGATGCCAGGTTCAAGCAGCACCGCGAGGGCTTCCATCACCACCTCCTGCACGTCGTCTCCGTCACGCCCCCACCCGTCGAGGGCGTCGGTGATGAGGGCCAGTTCGCGCTCGGCAAGCTGGTGATCGGGGCCGTAGGCGAGGGCGAGGAATACGAGGGCCAGGTCGTGACAGCGCGTCCAGTCGTCGTTCATATCTGTGGGGTAGAGAGCGGTCAAGATCGCCCGCACACCGGGTGAATCCGCGCCATCTGGCGGCATACTACCGGACTTTCCCAATCTGCCGGGTCAGTTCGCGGCCTGGCGCACGCGCGCGTTTTCGAGGCACGCGGCGAGTTCGTCCTCGACCTGCTGCCAGCCGCCCGCCTCGTACCAGTCCACCATACGGGCTGAGATGAGCGGCTTGTCCATCCCCTGCTCCACGAGGCTCTGCCGGAAAGCCAATCCAGCGGCGGGGCGCGGCCCCCACGTGAACAGCTCGTTGCCGTCGGCGTCGAAGGCGACGAGTTTGGGGATGCTGCGGCTGCCGCCGGTGAGGTAGCGGTCCATGATCTCCAGGTGCGCGTCGCGGGGCAGGATGGAGAGCGTCACCGCGTCGCTCAGCATCGCTGCACGGGCGATGACGGGCAGGCTGAAGGCAGAATCGACGCACCACGCCTCGGTGAGCACCATCCACGTCTGCGGCGCGTCGATGAGTGCCAGCTGCTCGCGGAGCCTCTCGGAGGGTTCGTAAGCCTCCTCGACGCGGGCACTCCTTTCGAGGTTGTACTTGCGGAAAAAGTGGACGCGGCGGGCGGCGGGATCGCCAACGGGCAGCGGGGCTTCGAGCGCCGCGTGCCACGTCTCTCTGTAAGCGTCGTAGGTGAGTCCGAGCGGGAAGCGTCATAACGAGGGATGGGATAAAAAAAGCGCGGACGGCAAAAACGCCGCCCGCGCCGGGTGTCCCCGGTAGGAATCGAACCTACAACCCGCTGATTAAGAGTCAGCTGCTCTGCCAATTGAGCTACGGAGACGCTGGGAAAACGAGATCAGACCTCGTTCGGCGCGGAAAATGCTTCTTTACGGAGAGGGGTTCCCTTCCATCCATTCTTAACACCGCCGCCCTTCCCGCCACGGTAACCTGCCGCCTCCCCACCCCGACGCCGTGCGTTCCCTGCCCTCGCCCGGCCTCCGGCAGATGCTGCTGGCGGCCTTCCTGTTCAGCCTGATGACGGCGTGCGCGAAGCTGCTGGGCGAGCGCATCCCGCCCGCGGAGATCGTGCTGGTGCGGACGGTGTTCTCGCTCGGGGTGACGTATGCGCTGCTGCGCCGCCGCAACCTGCCGGTGCTGGGCCACAACCGCGGCCTGCTGGTGGCGCGGGGCGTGTTCGGCTTTATCGCGCTGCTGTGCTTGTTCTGGGCGCTGCCGCGCCTGCCGCTGGCCGAGGCGACGCTGTTCCAGTACATGAACCCCGTCTTCGTGGCGCTGCTGGCGGCACCGCTGCTGGGCGAGGCGCTGGGCCGGCGGGGCGCCGTCAGCCTGGCGCTGTGTCTGGCAGGGCTGGTGCTCGTGGCCAAGCCGTTCGGGCTGTGGGGTGCTGCCGAGCCGCTCAACGGGGTGGCCGTCGCCGTGGCGTTGTCGGGGGCGTTCTTCTCGTCGCTGGCCTACCTGAGCATCCGGCGGCTCGCGGGGCGCGAGGCACCGCTGACGATTGTGTTCTACCTGCCGCTCGTGAGCCTGCCCGCGGCGGCGCTCCTGACGTGGCACCGCAGCGTGTGGCCGACGCCGCGCGAGTGGGGCCTGCTGCTCGCCGTGGCCGTGCTGACGCAGCTCGCGCAGGTGGCGCTCACGAAGGGCCTTTCGCTCGAAAAAGCGTCGCGCGCCACGACGACGGGCTACGTGCAGGTCGTCTTCGCGGCGTGCTGGGGTGCTTTGTTGTTCGGCCACGTACCGGACGGGTGGAGCCTGCTGGGGGCGGCGACGATCACGCTGGGCGTCGTGCTGCTGACGCGCCGGTAGAGGGCACGCAGGGTGCGGGATGCGGGGTGGGAATCGTAGGGACGCTGCCCCCTTGCACCGTGTCACCTCCCGCTGCTCACGTTTCGGAGCGCCGGGCGTGGCGTGCCAGCACGAGAGCCGCGGTCAGACAACCGCCGAACAAGAGGCCTTCGACCCCGCCGAGGGCCACCTGCGTCGTGGGGCCGAAATGCACCTCACCGAAAAAGCGGCCCAGCGCGTCGAGGTGGAGACGGGAGTCGGCGAACGAGCGGGCCAGCAGTTCGAGGCTGCCTCCCATGAGGCGTCCGCCCGCGAGCGGGATGAGCACCCCGGCGGCAGCGCCCGCGATCCCCGCTCCGAGCACCGGGCGCCAGCGCCTCGTGGCGTCGAACCCGCCGCCGAGGTACGCGCCCAGCGCGAGCGCGGCCCCCAGCACTGCGCCCTCTACACCGCCGGTGATACCTGCTGGTGCGCGCCCGAAGAGCAGGTTGAAGGCATCCACGCCGAGCAGCCGCGCCAGCCCGCCCACGACCATCCCTCCGGCGGCAGCCCCCGCGATCCACCACCTCGGTCGACCACCCGACGCCACCGCTGCCGCCGCCATGCCGAAGCTCACCCCGAGGCCACCCGCGAGGCCGACGAAGACGTTGAGACTGAGCAGCACGATGAGGATGGAGGCCGTGCCTGGCCCCGCACCGGAGGGCGTCGTGGCGGTTCCGAGCCCATAGAGCAATCCGCCCAGCACGCCCGCCACCCCGCCGCCGAGCATTCCGGCAGCGCCGTCGAACAGCACATCGTACAGCGGCACGCGCGCCCGGCTCCGCGCAGACGCACCAACGAGGGAGGCGGCTTCCACGAGGGGAGGAACGGCCTTTTCTGGAAGATCAGCCGTCGCACGCGGTGCATCCACAGCGGCTTCGGAACGAACACGCTCCACCGCGCCGATGAACCGGTAGCCGTGCCGGGGCACCGTCTGGATGAACCGGGGATTCGAGGCGTCGTCGCCGAGTTGCTTGCGGACGTCCTTGATGCACTGCGTGAGCGCGCTGTCGCTGACGACGACATCCTCCCACACCTCGGCGAAAAACCGGTCTTTCTCAACGAGTTGGCCGTGCTCCTGCACCAGCAGCACGAGGGCGTCGAAGTACCGGGCGTTGAGGTCTACCGGGACATCTCCGCGCCAGAGTTGCCGGTTGGCAGCGTCGAGGCGGAAGTCGCCAAAGCGGTACATCGGGTCGTCCTTATCCATGCTCACGTAAATCTCAGAAGGGGCTCACGCCGCGCAGGCGGCCTTTTCGCATGTTACAACCGAGCGGAAGCGTCGCCTCCCCCATCCACTCCCACCTTCACCAACGATCCACAACGAAACGATGCTAAAGTCAGAAAACACAGCACACGAGGGCGTGCGGCACGGGCACCGTGACGACGCCAGGAAGCTAAAGATGCAGAGGCTCCTATCGGCCATCCTCTTCGTGATAGGCGTTGCCCTCATGGCCTACATGATATACGCCGAAAGCGAACCCGGCGCGCTTCCTCTCCTGCTGGTTGTGCTGGGCGGCGGATGGTATGCCTTCACGCACGTCCGCATTCGGGCGCATCACGGACCTGCTCACCCCTCAACAGAAGTAAAGCCATGACAGAACACCACACGGGCAGCCGGCCCACCCACCCCCTCAGGATCGTGGCCTGGGCGGCGGCCACGCTTTTGCTGCTGCTGCCCCTCATCGCCATGCAGTTCACCGACGAGGTGCAATGGACGGCGTTTGATTTCATCTTCGCGGGCGCCCTCATCTACGGCACCGGGTTCGTGTTGGAGTTGGCCGTGCGGACGACGCGCAACACGGCGTACCGCGTCGCGGTGGGCATAGCGCTCACGGCCACCTTCCTCATCATCTGGATAAGCGGCGCCGTGGGCATCATCGGGAGCGAAGGCAACCTCGCCAACATGATGTATTTCGTCGCGCTCTTGGTCGGGATATTCGGCGTCATCCTCGCGCGGTTGCGCGCGCAGGGAATGGCGCGCGCAATGTTCGCGGTGGCCGCCGCGCTGGGCCTGATCGTCGGGGTCGTACTGGTCACACGATGGGGCTCGGAAAGCGTGATATGGCCCTGGGAGGTCGTCTTGCTGAACGGCTTTTTCGCGGCGCTCTATACCGCCTCGGGCGTGCTGTTTCAGGAAGCGGCACGGAGGTCCTCCGCTGCGGGTACCGAGCCGCGAAGCTGACCTGCTCACGCGACAGCCGGGATTCGGCGCATCCGCCACGCATATCGGCATGTGGCGGATGCGCCGAATCACATTTTTGGGGGATGGTGCTCCCGGCAACACCGCCTCTACTCTTGCATGGCCTCCACCTCCCTGACCCAGCCATGCAGACGATCGCTCCCCCTCTCCGCTCTCGTTTCCTCCTGATCCGCGCCTTTGTCGTGCCGGGCCTGCTGCTTTTGCTCGGCACCTCCGCTCATGCCCAGTCCATCAGTGCGGGCTTCTCGCACACCTGTGCCATCAAGGGCGACGGCACCGTCGGCTGCTGGGGCAACGGGAACGACGGCGAACTCGGCGACGGCCTCGCCGACGACCGCCGCACCGTCGGCACCGTCACGGGGCTCTCGGATGTCGTGCAGGTAGATGCCGGGCCGTATGTCCCGTACTCGTGCGCCGTCCGGGGCGATGGAACGGTCGCGTGCTGGGGCAGCGGTAAGTCCCTCAGGCTCGGCAACGGGGCCACCACGAATGCCAACACGCCCGTGGACGTGACCGGCCTCACCAACGCCACGCGCGTGACCACAGCCGCGCAACACACCTGCGCGCTCAAGAACGACGGTACGGTCGTGTGCTGGGGCAGCGGCACCAACGGCCTCCTCGGCTTCCCCGCCACCGCCGACGCGCCCGCACCTGTCGCCGTGCCAGGCCTGACCGACGTGGTGAGCCTGAGCGCGGGCGGCGCGCACACCTGCGCCGTCCGGGGCGCAGGCACGGTGGTCTGCTGGGGCTGGATTCTTCAGGGCGACGGGACCACGAGCCCTGCCACGACGCCGACCGCCGTGGCGGGATTGACGAACGCTGTCAGCGTGAGTGCAGGCGAAAGCTCCACCTGCGCCCTCAAAAGCGACGGCACCGTCTCGTGCTGGGGCAGCTCGTTCCGCGGGCAACTCGGCAACGGCGGTATGGCCGATTCCTCGACCCCGGTGGACGTTGCCGGCCTCTCCGGCGTGAAGGCCGTGAGCGCCGGAGGCAACCACGTGTGCGCGCTCAAAGACGACGGCACCGTGTTCTGCTGGGGCTACGGCGAGTTCGGCCAGCTCGGTTTCGGCGGCACGCCGCTGGCGCAGCCGACTCCCGTACAGGTGAGCGGCCTGACAAACGCCGTGAGCGTCGAGGCGGGCCACGAGCACACGTGTGCTATCAGGAGCGATGGCAGCGCCGTGTGCTGGGGCAACGGGGATGACGGTCGCCTGGGCACCGGGGAGAAGTCGCAGCGGAACGTCCCGGCTCTCGTCCTCAACCTCACGGCGACGGGAACGGAAGACGAGGCGGCAGATCCAGTTTCGTTCGCGCTGCTGCCTATCTACCCCGATCCCGCACGCGAAACGGCTACGCTGACCTACCGGCTTCCGGCGGCGGGCGCGGTGCGCGTAGAGGTCTTCAACATGCTCGGTCAGCGCGTGGCGACGCTCGTGGATGGAACAGAGAGTGCCGGACTGCACACCGCGACGCTCGACACGCGGCGGCTCGCGGCGGGGCTGTACGTCCTCCACGCAGAAGCCGCCGGGCAGGTGCTCACCCGCTCGCTCACCGTCCTGCACTGACTCGCGCCCCGCACGCTGACCTTTCGACCCGTGGGAACGAGCAGCAGCGGCACACCCCTACGCCCTTTCATTCACCGCAGCGCCCAGAGGGCGAGGCTCTGCGGCGGAATGGTGAGCGTGTGCGTGTCGCCACCCGCGAGGTCGGGGCCGACGCCTCCCTCGGCATCGACGCGCTCGGCATCGGCCACCTGCATCCACGCGCCAGAGGGCAACGCCACGTTCTCGAAGGTCGCGGCCTCGTCGGACGTGTTGACGAGCACGAGCACTTTTTCATCCACGAAATACCCCAGCAGGTACGGGTTTTCTGGGGTGATGAAGCGATAATAATCCGCAGGCAGGTTTTCGTCCTGCCGGAACACCTCGCCGCGCTCCGACAGCCGGAAGGCGATCAGGCCGCGCCAGTAGTCGAACATTGCGGCGAAATCGTCGGGGCTGCCGTTTTCCCCACGCCTCTGGCCGACGCTCTCCCAGAGGAAAGAATTCGCGCGGCGGAGGTTGTAGGTGTCGCGCTTGCCGTGGAAATAGAGTGGGTGCTCACCCAGCATCTGCACCCGTTCTTCGAGCGGCGCGAGGCCTTTCGAGCGCAGGATCTCCGTGCCGCCGTGCAACACGACTGGCCCGGCGGAGGTCAGCAGCAGGCCCGCGGCAATTTTGAACGGCCCTTCGTCCACACCCTGCAGGCCGTTCCAATCCGTCGTGGCGAATTGATCCGCCAGCGCCCAGTTGTCGTGGATGTCGAGGTAGCCGATGCCCGCGTTGGGATCGCGCTCGTCGGCGAACGTGTTGGCGAGCGCCCGCATCACGTTTTCGCGCTGCGAAGCGTCGCCGCCCGCGAAACCCCGGTCGGTGGCCTTGCTTTCGGGATTGCTGACGGGCCCCTTGAAGGCGTTGCGGGCGTCGTCCTGGAAAAACGTGATGGGCGCGTCGGTTTTGTACCACGCCCAGTCGGGGTTGGCGGCCACGTCGGCGTCGGAGGGCGGAATCCACGGCTCGCCATAGACGATGAGATCCGGCGGCAGAGCGGCCTTCACGGCCTTCAGCGTCTGCTCGTCGATCTGCCCGGCGAGGTCGATGCGGAAGCCGTCGATGCCAAACTCCTCGACGAGCGCGCGGCACTGGTCGATGAGCCAGCGCTGCACCATCGGGCGCTCCTCGGTCTTGACCTCGTTGCCGAACGGCCCGATGTGGTCGCCGTTTTCGTCCGTCCGGTAGTAATAGAGCTTACCGAGGGCGTTGAAGTTGAACACGAAGTCGCGCCCGTCCATGTTCTCGCCGGTGTGGTTGGGCACGAGGTCGACGACGACGGCGATGCCTTTTTCGTGGAAGGCGGCGACGAGGTCGCGGAACTGCGCGCGCTCGTCGCCAGGCTCGGTGCCGGGCGTGCGGAAGCGGCTCTCGATGGCGAAGGCGTGGGTCGTGCGGTAACCCCACTGGTAGTTTTCGCGCGCCACGCCCTGCTCCACCATGTACGGATCGTCGGCGAACGACGCCCGCCACAGGCTATCTGGGTAGTGCAAAAACTCCTGCACGGGCATGAGGTGGACGACGTTGACGCCCAGCGCCACGAGGTGGTCGAAGCCGATTTTCGCGCCTCGGCTGTTGGTCAGGCCGGGCATCGCCATCGCCGCGAAGGTGCCTTTCAATCCCTCCGAGACCGGCAACTCGTCGGTGAAGTCCTGCACGTGGACTTCGTAGGCGACCACGCTCTCCATCGTGGGCCGACCGCCTTTCACCGGCGGCGCGGGCGTGGTTTTATGCCACACGCGCGCCTTGCCCCAGCTGTCGTCGCTCACGCGCGCGTACGGGTCGGTGACGTGGACGGGGTGGGTGCCATAAAACCGCGAGCCAGGGCCTTCGGGGCCGTAGACGCGGAAGTCGTACCACGCGCCGTGCAAACTGCCCGGCAGCGCGATTTCCCATACGCCCTCGGCATCCTGCCGCAGTTCATGGGTGGCCACGGCTCCTGCGCCCGGGGTGGCGTTGCGGTCGTCGTACAGAAACAGCGTGATGCGGTTGGCGCGGGGCGAGAACAGGCGGAAAATGGTGGAATCGCCGGAGATTTCCGCGCCCAGCGTTTTGTCCGAGACGAGGTCGCGCCACAGGCCGTCGTGGCGGGCGCGGGCATGCAGCCCGTGGCTCGGCACGTGGGCGTAGTAGACCTGATCTACATCCAGCGCCTCGCCCGTCACGAGCAGCGCCGCCGCCTCAGCCTGCGGCAACACCTGCGCGACGGGCACCGCTACCCCATCCCACCGCTCGATCCGGTAGGCGTCTGCGTCGAGAGGCAGCGGCATGCCGGTGAGATCTATCCAGATGCCGTGCCGCCCGCGCAGCTCGGCGCGCAGCCGCGTGGGCGTGACGCCGTGGAGGAAGACGAGGTTGCCGCCTTCGACGTTGGACGCTGTAGCGGGCGGGTCGAGCCACGCGCCGGCATCGACGCGAAACTTGAACGGGCTCGCCGGGGCGACGGTGGCGAAGCCGGGATTCTCGATGGCGAGTTGCCACGTGCCGTCGCCCTGCGGCGCTGAGATGCCACGCGGGGTCGTTCAGGTCCTGGCTCCACCCGCGAAACGCACCGGTCACCACCACCCGCTCGGGCGCGACGCCGTACAGCGCGGGGTCGAAGACAAAGAGGGTCGAGTCGCTGCGGACGGCGTAGCCCTGCACGCGCTCGCCCGCCGTGGGCGACTGTGCGAAGGCGGAGGGCACGAGGACGAACAGCAGCAGAAAGACGAGCAGTCGCATGGGCAGCACGGAAAGAGGGATCGTCAAAATAAAACGCGGGTGCCTTCCCGAAAGAAAGCACCCGCGCGATGCGGCAGCGTCGGAAAGACGCCGATCAGAAGCGTGTCGAGACGCCGAGACCGAACGTCCAGTCGTACGGGGCCGACTTGGCGAAGGCACGCCCACCGAAGACGTCGAACGAGACGTTGTCGGCGGCGAGGATTTTCGCGCCCGCGCTCACGACGGCGTAGCGGTTGTTGAAGTCGATGATCTGCGGGTACACGCCGATCTCGCCGAACAGCTTGGCCTTCTCGTTGAGGTCGCCCGCAAGGCGCGCGGCGAGGTTGGCGTAGGCGTAGTACTTGGTGCCCGTGCCGGTGGTCGCGAACTGCTTCAACACGTCGGTGCCGATGAGCGTACTCAGTTCGAGCGGGCTCGCGCCGAGGTCGAAACGAGCCACGAAGTTGCCCCGGAATCCGACCTCGTTCGTGTGGAGACGCGGATCGCGCCCCTGATCCTCAGCCACGGGGATGATGACCTCGGGAATGACGACGACGTTGACGCGCGTGCCTGCCGGGATCGTGTACTTGATGCCCGCCACGATGTCCGCGAAACCGTCGCTGTTCATCTTGACACCGGCAGCGTTTTCGACGGAGTTGAACTGGTAGACATTGGAAGACACCCGCGCCTCGATGCCGTCGGTGAGACCGAAGCGCAGCGAGAGCGGGAAGTTGAAGACCGTCGAGGTGTTGCCGCTGTCTTCGGTGTACAGACCGTTAAGCGCACCGAGTTCGGCCTGAAGGACGCCCTGCGGCACGGTGTAAGGAGACGGCACCTGTCCGGGCCGGTCGGTTTCGATGATGGTGCGCTGCGCGGTGGCGGGAAGAACGCACACGAGTGCGAGGAGGAGAAGTAGGGAGAATCGCATGTGAAAGCGTGGTGTTTGGGAGGAAAATCCACAGAGTAGTCCGCTCGTGGAATACGGCGCTTGCATCGTCTAACCCTGCCGGGGTGTTTCGGCACGCCACGCCACGCGCCGGGTTGTACCGTGAACGATGCACGTGCAACAGAGTGTTTACGCCCGCCCCGGTGGAGTGGACGCGATGCCTTAACTTGCCCTTCACCTCTCCTATCACCCGCCACCTTTTACTGCTTTGGCCTCAGACGTCTCTCCCGCCTCCGAGCGCGGCGCGTGGAACTCGAAGCTCGGGTTCATCCTTGCCGCGTCAGGCTCCGCCATCGGGCTGGGCAACATCGTGTTCTTCGCCTCGAACGCCTACCAGTTCGGTGGCGGCGCATTTTACCTGCCCTACTTTTTCGCCCTCTTCGCCCTCGGCATCCCCGTGATGATCATGGAGTTCGGGCTGGGCACGATGACGCGGCGCTCGTTTCCCGAGGCGCTCTACCGCATCGGCGGGCGCAGGGCCGAGTTCGTGGGCTGGTGGAGCATCGCCGCGGCGGGCTTTATCACGATGTACTACATCGCCATCCTCGGCTGGGCGCTGGGCATGATGTTCGGCGCGCTGGGCAGCCTCTTCGAGGGTAGCGCGGCGGCACCCTTCACGCCCTTTATGACGCCCACCGCGCCCGACGACCCGAGCGCGATGATCTACTTCTTCAACCTCATCACCACGTGGTGGCCCATGCTGTGCGTGGTCGTCATCTGGGCGCTCAACATCCTCATTCTCAACAAGGGCACCAAAACCATCGAGGCGGCGGTGCGCGTGTTCGTGCCGCTGATGTGGGTGTTCATGATTGTGCTCATCGTGCGCGGGCTTACGCTGCCCGGTGGCACCGACGGCGTGCTCTACCTCTTCACGCCCGACTTCGAGGCCATCGCCGACCCGCAGGTGTGGACGGGCGCGTTCGCGCAGATGTTCTTCTCCCTCTCGCTCGGCCTCGGCACGATGACGGCCTACGCCTCGTACCTGCCCAAAGACGCCGACCAGGTCAACAACTCGCTGCTGGTGTCCTTCATGAACTGCGGCTTTGAGTACCTGGCGGGCATCGCCATCTTCGCGCTCCTGTTCGCGTTCTCACTCAACCCGGCGGGCACCACGCTGTCGCTGTCGTTCTTCGTCATCCCCGAGGGACTGGCGGAGTTTCCGTGGGGCGTGAAGGTGTTCGGTTTCTTTTTCTTCTTCCTCATCGTCATCGCGGGCCTGACCTCGTCGATCTCGCTCATCGAAAGCCCCGCCTCGGCGCTCATCGACAAGCTGAACATCTCGCGCGGCAAGGCGCTGGCGCTGATCCTCGTGCCCGGCGTCATCGGTTCGATCGGCTACACGCTCCCCACCATCATCGACCCGGGCCTCAACGGCAACGGCACGCTCGGCCTCAGTTTGCTCGACGTCATGGACCACTGGGCGTTCAAGTACAGCCTGCTCACCGTCGGGCTGCTCGAATGCATCATGGTGGGATGGGTGCTGGGGGCCGACAAGCTCCGCCGCGCCGTCAACGAGCACTCGAAGTTTCACCTCGGCCCATGGTTCAACGGGCTCATCAAGTTCGTCGCGCCGGGCCTGCTTGCCACCGTGCTGGTGTGGAGCCTGGTGGACGAATTCACCTCGCCACTCTACGGGTCGGGCGTCGATCTCGGCGGCTACAACTGGATTCCGTACGTCATTCCGTTCGTGTGGCTCGCGGGTACCCTGGGCTTTGCCGCCTACCTGACGTTTAAGCGCGATTACCCCTCCGTGGAACTCGATTCGCTGCCCTTCCGCCACCGCTCCACCGACACCCCTGCCTGACCATGCGTTTCCTCTTTGCCCTCGCGTGCCTGATGGCGCTGCCGGCGCTGGCGGCCCGCGCGCAGTTCCTGCCCGACGGCGCGCTCGTCGTGCGCGGCCAGCCCATCGAGGTGACGCTGCCCACCCCCACGCCCGACACGCTCCGCGTCGTCTACCGCCCCAGCGCTGCCATCTCGCACACCGACCTGGTGCTGACGCAGGGCGCCGCGACGTACACGTGGACGCCCAGCACGGCAGGTGTGGTGCGCCTCGCCGCGGGCGACGCCGCGCAGAACGTGTCGGTGCGCTACGTCAAGCCGCCCGTGAGCGGGATCGTCGTGCTGCTCATCGCCGGGTTCATTCTGTTTGGAGGGGCCATCTATGCACTGTGGAAGCTTTTTGAGGCGTAGCCTTTTCCTGCTCGCGCTCGCCTTTGCGCTGCACGCGGGCCTTGCGCGTGCCCAGTCGCCCGCGCAGCGCGTGCAGGCACTGGCCGAGGTGCCCGACCTCGTGCCGGGCGCGGCGGCTTTTCACAGAACACCCGCTCGCGCCACGCCGTTGCCTCGACGAGATTCCTGGTTCGGCTTCGACAAGGTGCAGCACGTCACGTTCAGCTTTCTTTTCACCGTCGGTAGCCAGTACACGCTGGTGAACAAAGCCGACGTCTCGGAAACGAACGCGCTGCCCGCCTCCATCGGCATCAGCGCGGGCATCGGGCTCGCCAAAGAGCTGCGCGACAGCCGCCCCGGCGGAACCGGCTTCAGCTACAAGGACCTCGTCTGGGACGCCGCGGGAATCGCCTGCGCTTCTCTTCTCATCGCGCTCTAACACGGCTTTTTCATGCGTCAGATTCGGGAGTATTGCGGCATCTTCGGCATCTACAACGCCCCCGATGCCGCGCAGACGACCTACTATGGCCTGCACGCGCTCCAGCACCGAGGGCAGGAGTCGGCGGGCATCGTGACGGCGACGTTCGACGAGGCCAAAGGCCGGGCCGTGATGCCGCTCCACAAAGGCGACGGCCTCGTGCTCGACGTCTTCCGCGACCAGTCGCTCTTTACCGAGAAACTCCTCGGCGACAGCGGCATCGGCCACAACCGGTACTCCACAACGGGTTCGTCGGACAACAGCGCCAACATCCAGCCGTTCGTCGTCCACGACCGTACGGGCAACGTTGCACTCGCGCACAACGGCAACATCTCGAACGCGCGCGAACTCAGGCGGGCGTTCCAGGAGCGCGGCACGCTGTTCCAGACGACGAGCGACTCCGAACTCATCCTCCACCTCATCGCGCAGAGCCGCCGCGACAAGCGCATCGACCAGGTGCTCGACGCGCTCTCGCAGGTCGAAGGGGCCTTCTGCCTCGTCATCCTCACCGACGACGCGCTCATCGCCGTGCGCGACCCCAACGGCTTCCGCCCGCTCGCGCTGGGCCGCCGCCCCAACCGCGACGGCACGTTCGCCTACTGCATCGCCTCGGAAACGTGCGCCTTCGACCTCATCGGCGCGGAATACCTGCGCGACGTGGCACCGGGCGAAGTGCTCGTCATCGACCGCGACGGCGTGGCGAGCGGCGATTTCGAGTCGTTCACGCTCGCCCGTCGCTTCGGCACGAGCCAGTGCGTGTTCGAGTACGTCTACTTCTCCCGGCCCGACTCCAAAGTCTTCGGCGAGATGGTGGACAAGGTGCGCCGCAAGATCGGCAAGGCGCTCGCGCACGACGCGCCCGTGCCCAAGGTCAAGAAAAACCAGAAGCCGCCCATCGTCATCGCCGTGCCCGACTCGTCCAACACGGCCACGCTCGGCTACGTGTCGGAGTGCAACAAGATCGGGTTTCCGTGCAAGTTCGAGATCGGGCTGATCCGCAACCACTACGTCGGACGCACCTTTATCTCGCCCGGTCAGGACAAGCGCGAGTTGAAGGTCCGCACCAAGTTCAACACCGTCGAGGGGGTCATCAAAGACCGCATCGTCGTGATGGTGGACGATTCCGTCGTGCGCGGCACCACGGCGCGCCAGCTCGTCAAGATGGTGCGCGAAGCTGGAGCCAGCGAGGTGCATTTCCGCGTCGCCTCGCCGCCCGTGATGTCGCCCTGTTTCTACGGGATGGACTTCCCGAGCAAGGAAGAACTGCTCGTCAACCAGTTCGAATCCCTCGACGAGATGGCCGCCTGGCTGGGCGTGGACTCGCTCGCCTACCTCTCCATCGACGGCATGATGGACGCCGTCAGCAAGGCCAACAGCGCCTGCGAGGGCACGATGTGCAACGCCTGCTTCTCGGGCGAATACCCCGTGCCCGTGGTGCTGGGGATGCAGAAAGAGGAAAACGAGTGGGGGTGATGTTCGCTGCACAGACCTGACGGCTTTCGAAACCCGTCAGGTCCATTTGTCTCAGTACCCCATCGCCACGTTCTCGCCCCGTGTGTCGGCGCCGCCGAGGTAGAGGCGCGTGACGGCGTCGCCCTCCAGTTTGTCCAGCCCCGACGGGTCGATCTGGCCCCTGTCGCGGTCGTAGACGACGACGATGCCGTCGGCCTGGCCCCAGGTGCCGCGCGGCGTGGGCACGTTCCAGCCGCGCAACCGCAGGTTGTGGATGGCGTCCGGGCCGAGGGCGAAAGGTTCGGCGCTGAGCACGTCGGGCAGCCACTGGTGGTGGATACGCGGCGCGTCCACGGCCTGCTGAATGTCCATGCCGTGATCGACGACGTTGAGGATGTTCTGGAACACCGTCGTGATGATGGTCGAGCCGCCGGGCGTGCCGATGACCATGAACAGCCGCCCCTCGGGGTCGTCGACGATGGTGGGCGTCATCGACGAGAGCATCCGCTTGCCGGGCGCGATGCTGTTGGCCTCGTTGCCGACGAGCCCGAACATGTTGGGCACGCCGGGCTTGGCCGAGAAGTCGTCCATCTCGTTGTTGAGGAAAAAGCCCGCGCCGTCCACCACTACCATCGAGCCGAAGCCGCCGTTGATGGTCGTCGTCACGCTGACGGCCTGGCCGTCTTTATCCACGACGGAGTAATGCGTCGTCTCGGTGGATTCGCCCGCGTACGGGTCGCCGTGGTCGAGGCGGGCGCTGGTGTCGGCCCGGTACGGATTGAAATCGTGCATCCGCTCGTCTGTGTACGCTTTCGAGACGAGCGCGGTGACGGGAACGGGGAAATAGTCGGGGTCGCCGAGGAATTCGGCACGGTCGGCGTAGGCGCGGCGCATGGCCTCGCCCATGAGGTGGACGGTTTCGCTGCCGTTCCACCCCATTGCCCGGATGTCGTAGGGCTCGACGGCGTTCAGCATCTGGAGCAGCGCCACGCCTCCCGACGACGGCGGCCCCATCGTGATCACGCGGCGGCCCCGGTACGAACCGATGATGGGCGCGCGCTCGACGGCCTCGTACGCGGCGAGGTCTTCGAGCGTGATGAGCCCGCCGCCGCGCTGCATCTCGGCGGCGATGAGGGTAGCCGTCTCGCCCTTGTAAAACCCGTCGCGGCCTTTGTCCACGATGCGGCGCAGCACCTTGGCGAGGTCTTTCTGGACGAAACGCTGGCCTTCTTGCCAGCGCAGCGACGTGTCGGCGGGGGCGAAGTATTTGAGCGTCGAGGGGAAAGGCGCGAACGCGCCGCGGTAGCCGTTGAAGCGCTGCGCCTGCCGGTAGCCGAGCACGAAGCCTTCGTCGGCCAGGCGGATGGCCGGGGCGAGGACCTGGGCGAGCGGCAAGGAGCCGTACTTCGCGTGCGCCTGGAGCATCCCCGCGACGGAGCCGGGCACGCCGGAGGCGAGGTAACCCCGCTGCGAGCGGTCCGGCACGAAGTCGCCGTTTTCGTCCAGAAACATGTCGCGCGAGGCGCCACCCGGTGCTTTCTCACGGTAGTCGAAGGTCGTCGCGGTGCCGTCGGGCTGGCGGATGACCATAAAGCCGCCGCCGCCGATGTTGCCCGCCACGGGGTACGTGACAGCGAGGGCGAAGCCCGTCGCCACCGCGGCGTCGACGGCATTACCACCCGCCTTGAGCACTTCGAGCCCGGCCGCCGTGGCCTCGCCGTGGGCAGAGACGACCATGCCGTTGCGCCCGCGCACGGGATCGGGGGAGGACGGCGCGAAGGGCGTGAACGAGAGCAGCAGCAGCGAGAGGCAACACAGACGAGCGATGGAGCGCATGGCGAAGAGAGGCTTAACCCGGAGATTCGATGGACGATAGGGACAGTATATGTCAGTCTTACCCTCTGTAAGAAACACGACCATGCTTCGCTCCATCCATTCGCCCGTCACACGCTCCATCACGTTTCTGAGCGTCGTCGCCAGCTTCGTTTCGTTCGTCGTTCTGGTGGTTTTCGGGTTGCTGCCCTGAAGAGTGCAACGCCGCCGGGCGCGTCGCGTAGAGAGGGGCCCTTTTCTCCTCTCCACGCCATGCGCCCCGCTGCTCTTTTTGCCCTCCTGCTCGCCCTCGCACCGGCCACGTCTGCCCAGAACGCGGTCGATGAGCCGATGGCCACGGTCACCGAACTCTTCGAGGCGATGCTGGCCTCCGACAGCACCCGCCTCGCGGCCACGCTGCACCCGCAGGCCCGCCTGATGACGACGGCCATCCAGCCCGACGGCACGCCGGTCGTCATCACGACGCCCTTTGCGGCGTTCAAAACGAGCGTGGCCGATGCGCCCGCAGGTTCGCTCAACGAGAAACTCTACGACGTAGAACTGCGTGTGGACGGCACCATGGCGATGGCGTGGACGCCCTACCGCTTTTACTACAACGGCGCGTTCAGCCACTGCGGCACCAACCAGTTCACCCTCGTCCGCACCGCCGACGGCTGGAAGATCCTCCAGATCCTCGACACCCGCCGCCGCGACGATTGCGCGATGGAATGATTGGGGATGAAGGATGACGAGCGCGTACAGAGCCGCCCATCGACCCTCGCCTTCACCAACTATAGCTCACTGACCAGGTGGCAGTTTGTGGCGGGGCGGGGATTTCTTGACGATGAACGACTGGATTTCCTCGACGCGGAATTCCGTCCACGTTTTGTCTTCGTACTCGACCCATACGAGGCGCTTGAAAATATCCACCTGGGTGACGCGGCCGCTGCCGTGGTCGGTCTTTACCGCCGTGCCCGAACGCGGGAATTCTTTGAGCGCGCGCATGTACTGCTCCAATTCGTAGTTGAGGCAGCACTTGAGGCGACCGCACTGCCCGCTGAGGCGTGTGGGATTCAAAGGCAGATGCTGAGCGCGGGCGGCCTGCGTGGAGACGGGCTTGAACTCGGTCAGCCACGTCGAGCAGCACAGCTCGCGCCCGCATGAGCCGATGCCGCCGATGCGGGCCGCCCCGTCGCGCGCACCGATCTGGCGCAACTCCACGCGCGTGCGGAAGTGACCCGCGAGGTCGCGCACAAGCTGGCGGAAATCCACGCGCTGCTCGGCGGTAAAGTAGAACGTGATCTTCTTGCGGTCGAACTGCCACTCGGCATCGGTGAGCTTCATCGGCAAATCCAGCGCGCCGATGGCCCCCCGGCAGTGCTGGAACGCCTCGCCCTCGCCGCTACGGTTGTCCTCCCACCGATCCCAGTCCTCCGCCGTGCCGCGCCGGATGACGTTGGGCAGGCGCTCACCCTCGGCAGGCGTGTGGGATTTGTAGCGCAGCCGCGCCATCTCGCCACTCAGGTGTACGTGCCCGCAATCGACGCCCCGGTCGGCCTCGACGATGACGAGGTCGCCTGTATGCGCGTCCACGTCGGGCGGGACATGGTAGAATGCCTTCCTGCCGCCCTTGAACTGCACCTCGACGGCGTCGAAGGTACGCGTGGGCGAGGTGATGCCCATGTCCGTGAGCCAGTCGTGGGCTTGCAGCGACGGGCACGCCGACGTGCCGCACGCGCCCGAACTGCATCCACCTGCTCCACCCGAACCACAAGAACCACCAGAACCACAGGCCATAACAGAGAAAATCAAGCGTCAGCGAGAGGGACGAAGAGCGGCACGGGCGCGGAACCGCGCATGGCCGCGTGGAGGCGGGCCGCGAGCACCTGGAAGACGAGGCGGGCGCTCGTGTTGCGCTCGAGCAAATCGAGGGCTTCCTCGGCGAGCCGCGCCATGCCTTCGAGGTCGGCACCGGGCAGGTTACGACAGAACAGGGCGATGGATTCTGCCTGGTCGACGTTGACGAGCGGGGCTGCGTCGCCGAGCGTGCGGTAGAGCAGCAGGTCGCGCGTCCAGCGCAGCAGCAGCCCGAGGAGCGCCTTGGCCTGCTCGCGCCCCAACGCGCTGAAGGTTTCGACATCGAGCGTCACGTCTGGCCCGCCTACGTAGGCGTGGCGCAGAAAGGCGACGACCTGCCCGCGCTGCGCCATCAGATCGTCGTGCCCGATGAGGTCGAGCGCCTGCGCGTACGAGCCGTCGGCCATGCGGGCGACGAGGCGGGCCTGCGTGGGGTCGGCGCCCTCGCGCTCGACGAGCGCCTCGGCGATGGCGTCGTCGTCGAGCGTATCGAAGCGCAGTTTCTGGCAGCGCGACGCGACCGTCGGCAGCAGCCGATCGGGGCGCGTGGTGGTGAGGATGAAGACGGTCTGCGGCGTCGGCTCCTCCAATACTTTGAGGAATGCATTGGCTGCCTCGACGCGCATCTCGTCGGCGTCGGCGATCACCGAGACTTTGTAGCGGCCCTCGACGGGCTTGAAGCTCATCGGGCGGTGGACCTCCTCGTGGATGCGCGCAATCGAGTAGAACGCCTGCTTGTTGGATGTCTTTGCCGGGTCGGTGAGCGAGGGTCGCCGCACGAAGTCGATGACGGCATACGGGTTCTGCGCCAGGAGTGCCCGCCGCTCGGCGAGGTCGGCGTCCGTCACGTCGTTGGGATACGGGAAGAGCACGTGCAGATCCGGGTGGATCAGCCGCGCTGCCCGGGTGCAACTCGAACACACACCGCAGGGCGCGGGGCCGCCCTTTTCGCACAAGAGCGCCTGCGCGAAGTACAGCCCCACCGCTCGCTTGCCCACGCCGTCGGGGCCGTGGAAGAGGTAGGCGTGCGCCACCCGGTCGGCGGCGATGGCGCGGTGCAGGGTTTCGAGAACCCGTTCCTGCCCGATGATCATGTAGGAGAGGTTAGAGGGTAGAGATGGGAGACGTGCTGCTTCGTCCCCTCCAACGTCCTCCCCCCACGCAGGTGCCACCCGATCTCAGCGCACGGGGGTGACAGTGCCCGTCCGCGTGTGCGCCGCGTCTTCGCCAATCGCTCACGGTTTGCAGACCGCCGCCACGTTGCTCCTGCCCCAGAGAGAACCGTATCTTGCCCGGCCACACGGCGTGGTAGCTCAGCTGGTTAGAGCGTACGACTCATAATCGTAAGGTCGAGAGTTCAAGTCTCTCCCACGCCACGCACTGGCAGACCCGGCAGGTTTTCGAAGCCTGCCGGGTTTTTGCGTTCAGGGGCTCGCATTTCCAGCGTGCCGCCGTCGAGGAGGGATCCGCACGCGAGGCTCGCGGGGTGCGCGTCCATATGTAAAGCCCGTTAATCCGCGTCTGCGCCTCGGGGGCGGGAGCGCCGGTGCGTACCTTTAGCGGCTATTCCCTGCTCTCGCTCTTTCCGGGCGAGGGCTGCTTTTTTTCTCAACCACAGGGAGCACTATGCCTGAAACCCTACCTACCTACGAGTTGACGTACATCGTCAACGCGGTTCTCAACGAGGACCAGGTCAAAGAACTGTCCGACCGTTACCAGTCCTATATCGAGGAGAACGGCGGCAAGATTCTGCACAGCGAAGCCTGGGGCAGCCGCCGGCTGGCCTACCCGATCAGCAAAAAGCGCAACGGCTACTACTTCAACGTGTACCTCCACGCCCCCGGCGCGCTCATTCCGCGCCTCGAGCGCGCGCTCGAGATCGAGGACGACGTGCTGCGCTACATGACGCTGCGCCTCGACGCCAAGATGATCCGCAGCTTCGAGAAGCGCCGCACCGAAGCCGCGCAGCCCAAGGCCGACGCCTGATTTTTCCTCACGACACTACCGCATTCCTGATATGGCACGCGCCACCCGCCGGCAGAACCGGCAGCCCGTCATCAACGAACAGAACTTCGTCGACGTCACGGGCATCGATTACGTGGACTACAAAGATGTGGATCTGCTCAAGCGTTTCCTCAACGAGCAAGGCAAGCTGCTGCCCCGTCGTGTGACGGGCGTATCGGCCAACATCCAGCGCCAGGTCACCCGTGCCGTGAAGCGCGCGCGCCACATGGCGCTGCTGCCCTTCGTGGCCGACATGGTCAAGTAATCCACCGACTTTTTTCTGCCGCCGGGCCGCTCAACCGGCAGGCGGCGCAACGCATACACACATGAAAGTCATCCTGCTTCAGGAGCACGACAAGCTCGGCGACGTGGGCGACGTGGTGACCGTCAAGGACGGCTACGCCCGCAACTTCCTCATCCCGCGCGGCATGGCCCGCCTGGCCACGGCAGGCACGCTGCGGGCCGTCGAGGAGGAGCAGCGTCAGGCCTCGCGCAAGCTCGCCGCCGCCGCCGACAGCGCCAAGCGCGTCGCCGCTCAGCTCGAGAACGTCGAGGTCATCATCCCCGCCCGCACGGGTGAGGAGAACCGCATCTTCGGCACCGTCACCGTCACCCAACTCGCCGACGCGCTCGCGCAGATGGGCTTCGACCTCGACCGCCGCCGCATCGAACTCGACGAGGAGATCCGCACCACGGGCGTTTACAGCGCGACGGTGAAGCTCCACAAGGACGTGACCGGCCAGTTCAAGGTGAAGGTCGTGTCGGAGAGCGAATCGCTCTGATCGATTCTTCGAGCAACAGAGAAAGCGGGCGTTCGTTGTACACGGACGCCCGCTTTTTTTGGATCATGCCCACTCGCCTGCTGCTGCTTCTGGTGCTCCTCGCCCCCACGGCGGTGCAGGCGCAGATGCCCAGGCCCGCCCTCGACCACGTAGCCTGGCAGGCTGCTGTGGGCGTCAGCGCCGCGGGCGACACCGTTGTGGCCGTCCACGCGACCATCGGCGAGGGGTGGAAGCTCTACGCGCTCGACACGCCGCCGCCCAGCCCGCCGCTGCTGCTTTCGGCGGTCGCGCCGCCGGGCGTCACCGTGGGCACCTTCGCGCAGCAGACGCCGCGCAGCGAGCCTGACCCTATCCTCGGCGTCACCGTGCGGCTGTTTCGGGAAGAAGCCGTCTTTCAGGCTCCGATCTCCGGCGGGGGTCCGGGCATGGAGCCGGTGGAGGTCGCGCTGCGCTTCACCATCTGCGACAAGTCCATCTGCCTGCCCCCCACGCCCCACACGCTCCAAGCCGCGTGGCAGGGCACAGATGTGCAGGCGTGGCTGAAAAACCTCGACGCCTCGCCAACTGCCGGAATGCCCGCGACCAGCGGCGCAGTGCCAGACTTCACACGCGGCGACGCGGCCCTCCCCGACCAGACGCCGACGGCCGGCGAAGAAGAAGTCATCGCAACCCCAGCGGCCGTCCCCGCTGCCCAAGCCGATGCGGGCGGGATGAGCGGATTCCTGCTGCTCGCGCTGATCTCGGGGCTGGGCGCGCTGCTCATGCCGTGCGTGTTTCCGATGATCCCGCTCACCGTCTCGTACTTCACCCGCCACAGCCACAGCCGCGGCGAGGCCGTGCGGATGAGTCTTTTTTACGGTCTTTCGATCGTGGGGACGTTCACCGGGCTGGGCGTGCTGATGGCGCTGCTGCTGGGCGCGACGGGCGCGCAGCAGGTGGCGGCCAACCCGTACGTCAACCTGTTCATCGGCGTCGCCTTCGTCGTGTTCGCGCTGTCGCTGCTGGGGCTCTTCGAACTCGAACTGCCGAATGCACTCGTCAACCGGTTCAGCCGCGAGGAGCGGCGCGGGGGACTCGTGGGCGTGGCGTTCATGGGCTTCACGCTCACGCTCGTGTCGTTTTCGTGTACCGTCCCGTTCGTGGGCGGGCTGCTGGCGGCGACGGTGCAAGGCACGTGGTTCCAGCCCATCGTCGGGATGCTCGTTTTCAGCGTGACGTTTGCACTGCCGTTCGTGCTGTTCGCGCTGTTCCCGCGGGCGCTTCAGTCGCTGCCGCGCTCGGGTGCGTGGATGAACGCCTTCAAGGTGACGCTCGGATTTGTCGAACTGGCGGCGGCGCTCAAATTCCTGTCGCAGGCCGATCTGCTGTGGGGCTGGGGAATCTTCACGCGCCCGGTCACCATCGCAGCGTCGGTGGTGCTGTTCGCGCTGTGCGGGTTGTACCTGCTGGGCAAGCTGCCGCTCCGCAACGTCGAACTCGCCCCGCAGATGGGCGTGGGGCGGCTGCTGACGGCGGTGCTGTTCTTCGGCGTGTCGCTCTACCTCTTGCCCGGCCTCTTCGGCGCGTCGCTGGGGACCTTCGACGCCTACCTGCCGCCGCGTCGCGCGACCGACTTCACCCTCAACGCCGCTAGCGCAACTGCGCCGCAGCCCGCCGAGGCGTGGCACGAGGGCGTGCAGGGCCTCGCCGACGCCCGCGCCGAGGCGCGGCAAACGGGCAAACCGCTGTTCATCGACTTCACCGGCTATACATGCTCCAACTGCCGCTTCATGGAGTCCACCGTGTTCACGCAGCCCGAGGTGCAGACGCGCTTCACCCGCGACTTTGTGCTCGCCCGCCTCTACACCGACGACCTGGAGGAAGGAGAAACCCTCAGCCGCTACCAGCTGGAGCAGACGGGCACGGTGGCGCTGCCCACGTACGCGATCCTCGACGTGCAGGCGGGCACGCTCGTGGCGCAGCACAGCGGCGTGGCGAGCCTCGAAACGTTCGTGGCGTTCCTCGACCAGGGCGCAGGGGCCGCGTCACCCGCCGTCGTCCGTGAGGGGGTAGAGCAGGACGGGGCGCTTGCAGTCTTTCAGCACCGCTGACGCCACGCTCCCCACGAACAGGCGCTCGACGAGGCCGTGCCTGCGCTTTCCCATCACGACGAGGTCGGCGTCGAGGGCGCGAGCTTCTTCGAGGATCACGATGGCAGGGTCGCCCCGGCGGATGGCGTGGCGGATGGGATGCTGGAAGTGACTGAGCAGAAAGCGCTCGAACGCATCGGTTTCCGCTTCGTCGCGCTCGCGCGCGACGGCCGGGTCGTAGGCCGTGTACGGTAGACCTTCAAGCCCGATGAGGCCTTCGTAGCCCGTGAAAGGCACCACGTCGGGCGGCTGAATGACGTGGACGGCGTCGAGCGACGCGCCAAGCGACTGCGCCATCGTTTCGACGGCGCGCGTCATCGAGGGAGGTTCGTGGAGGTCGAGGGCGAGCAGGATCTTGTTCATGGCAGTACAAGAAAAAGGGAGAGGAGTCTCGGACCCCTCTCCCACCGTTGCAGCATTGAAAAAGTTCAGTCGCGCAGGTCGTTGGCCATCTTGTTGGTGGCCGTCCGGACTTTCGCGCCAAATGCAGCGAAGCTGTCGGCGAGTTCGCCGCGCATCTCCACGAACTCCGCCTCGGTCTTGTCGCCCAGTTCGGCGAGGCGGTTGCCCAGTTCCTCGCGCTCCTGGCGAAGCTCGGCGACGGACGCGTCGTACTCGGCTTTCATCTCTTCCGAGGCGTTGGCGGCTTCGGCCTGCATCTCGTCGATCTCACGGTCGATCTCGGTCATGCGGGCGTTGGCGGCCTGCTCGAACTCTTCCTTCGTCTGCGCCGCTTCATAGCGCATCTGGTCGACCTCCTCGTCGAGTTCAGCGGCTTCGCGGTGGAGCCGTGTGCGGAGGTCTTCGAAGTTCTCCGCCGTCGCGTTGCCCAGTTCGTTGAGGTCCTGGGCGAGCGCGTCGCGTTTGGTGCGGAGTTCGGCCATCTCCTGCTCCATCTCGGCGCGGGCTTCGTCGGAGGCATCGGCCATGCGGGCCTGAAGCTGCTCCATCTCGGCGTCGAAGGCCTGGAGCGAGCGCTCCGCGTCGGCACGCACCTCGGCACTTTCCTGCTCGAGGTTGAAGTCGACGGCTTCCGGCTCCGTGCGCTCGACACACGCCGAGAGCAGCAGCATCCCGCATAACAGCGGGCTTAATATTTTGCGTTTCATAACCGTAAAGGGGTTAGATGGGAAGAGCAGGCTCAGATGACTTTGCGGCCCTGAATGAGGCGCACGACGAGCACGATGACCGCAATCACCAGCAAGATGTGGATGATCGACCCGAGGTTGAACACGGTAAAGCCGAGCAGCCAGAGAACGAGGAGGATGATGATGATCGTCCAGAGCATGATAGTATCTCAGTTTGAGGGATAGGAATGCGCTTTACACGCACCGTTGATCAAGTGTACACAACACGAAGGGCATCTGCGTATGCCCCCAAGTGACGAACCCGTACGCAAAGCTCAACGATTTCGTGACGCCCTATTGAGGGCCCAGTCGTAGAAATACACCACGCCAGGGCGCGCGCCGGTACTCATGGCGCGGATTTGCTCCGCCGATTTCCCGTCGAGCGCATCGCGCAGCACTGCGTAACCGGGCCGGTCGGGCGACATGAAGCGGACGACGTACGAACCGGCGGGCGCACGGCGATCGAAGTCCGCGCCGAACCAGTCCAGCAGCGACGAAACCCGGACGGCGCCGCCTTCCACGTCGAAGTGCTTCGGACTGTCGGCGAACGCCTTCATGCCCGCGTCGAGTTGGGCGTCGAGGTTGGCGGGCGTGAGCGCCACCGGCCGCAGCCGCGGGCACGACACCGCCGCACAGTTGAGCGCCACGTGGATGCGCGGGTCGAGGCGTTCCACGCGGTGCGCCACCACCTCTGCCGGTCCCTCCTGCCTCCGCAAGATGACGTTCTCGATCTGGTCGAGCGTGACGCGAAGGCCGCCGACGTTTCTGGCAGTCTTGAAAAACACCGCGCCCTCGTCGGAGCCGAGCACATCGGTTCGACCGCTCTGCCGCGCCACGGCATCGAGCATCAGCGCGTTGTAGGCGTTGATCCAGAACGCCTTTTTCGCCGCATCGGTGGTGAGCGTGCCGAGCGGATAGGTTTCGAGGACGGCCAGGAGGCTGTCGAGCCGGGCGCGCTGCGGGCCGGTGGCGAGGCGGTCGTAGTGGACGGCTCCGCTTTCGGTGAGGACACCGCCGAGCAGGCGCGTCAGCGACGCTTCGTAGGCACGCGGCTTCTGGGCCTGCGCGGGCGCGCATCCGAAGGTGAACAGGACGAGCAGCAACAAGAAGCGCGTCATGCGGAAGGATCAGAGAGGGCCGCGCGGCCCGATTCCCACGCCTCGAAAAGCGTCAACTCGTTCTGGATGGCCCGCACGACGGCCCCCACCACGGCCACGTCGTCCACGAAGCCGAGGCCAGGCAGCAGGTCCGGGATCATGTCGAAGGGGCTGACGAAGTAGACGAGCGCGGCGGTGGCGTAGAGGAGCGGTTTCCACGGGATGGCCGTGTAGTCGCGCCGCGCCCACGCCCGCACGAGCCGGATGAGCATCCGCACTTCGCCCCACACGCCTCGCATCCCCCCCTCGTGCTTGACGAGCTTCTGGTACGCCTCGCGGACGAGGAAGAGCGAGCGGTAGCGGCTCTTGAGCAGCAGCGCCGCGCTTTTGCGAGCCGTGCGAAAGGCAGAGCGCTGTTTTTTGCTGAGGTCGGCGTCGGGGGAAGGAGCAGTTTCCATCGATGGGATTACAGAGCGGAGGTGGCACAGAACAGCCCAACCTACGCGCAGAACGAGCGGCGCCTCCTTGCGCGCCTGTAATGAGCCGGAAAAACCACATCGCCTCTGACGCGGTGCGCCGGGACCTGCGTGCCGCCCTATTTTCGAGGCATCTCCGTCACCATCCGCGTCTACCTCATGCTCCGCTCGCTCCTGCTGCTGCTCGCCCTCACGCTCGTCCCCGCCGTCCGGGCGCAGGAGGTCGATGCGCTCGCGCCCAACCCGTACCCGCGCACACCCGCCATCGAACGCATGGAGGCAGCGGCACAGCGGCAGGCGCTCCAACGCGCCTCGCTCGTCAAAAACGTGCCCTTCGACAACATCGGCCCGACGGTGATGAGTGGGCGCGTGGTGGACATGGACGTGTCGCCTTTCGATCCCACGCACTTCTACGTCGCCTACGCCTCGGGCGGGCTGTGGGTGACGCGCACCAACGGGCAGTCGTTCACGCCCGTCTTCGACGAGGAGGCCGTGATGACCATCGGCGACATCGCCGTGGACTGGGCGCATGGCGAAAAGCTGTGGGTGGGCACGGGCGAGAAAAACGCATCCCGGTCGTCGTACGCGGGCGTGGGCCTCTACACGAGTGCCGACAGCGGCAAGACGTGGACGCACCGCGGCCTCGGCGACACGCAGCACACGAGCCGCATCGTGCTCCACCCGAACGACCCGCAGACGGCGTGGGTGGCGGCGCTGGGTCCGCTCTACAGTCCGGGCGGCGAGCGAGGCGTCTACAAAACCACCGATGGCGGCGCGTCGTGGACGCAGACGCTCGCCACCGACGGCAACACGGGAGCTGTCGATCTCGTCGTCGACGAGACGAATCCCGACGTGCTCTACGCCGCCACGTGGGAGCGCACGCGGCGGGCGTGGGACTTCGTAGAGGCGGGCGCGGCGTCAGGCATCTACAAGAGCACCGACGGCGGCGACACGTGGGCGCTCGTCAGCACCGCCGCCAGCGGCCTGCCCATCGGCGAGACGCTCGGGCGCATCGGACTGGCGCTGCACAGCGAGAGTGGCACGCTCTACGCGCTCATCGACAACCAGGCGCACCGGCCCGAGGAAGCCGACGAGGACGAAACGCAGGGCCTGACGCGCGACGCCCTCCTCGTGATGACGAAAGATCAGTTCCTCGCGCTCACCCTTGAGGATGTCGAAGCGTACCTCGAAGAAAACGGATTCCCGGCCTCCTACACCGCGCAGTCCATCACCGAGCGGGTCCGCAAGGGCGAGATCGCGCCGCGTGCACTCGTCGACTACCTCGAAGACGCCAACGCCGCGCTTTTCGACACGCCCGTCGTCGGGGCCGAGGTCTACCGCTCCACCGACGGCGGTGCGACGTGGGCGCGCACGCACGACGACTATCTCGACAACGTTTACTTCTCCTACGGCTACTACTTCGGCGACATCCGCGTATCGCCGCTCGACGCGCAGAAGATCTACATCATGGGCGTGCCCATCCTGCGCTCCGGCGACGGCGGCGCGTCGTGGAAGAACATCAACGGGGCCAACGTCCACGTCGACCACCACGCGCTGTGGGTGAGCCCGACGCGCCCCGGCCACCTCGTCAACGGCAACGACGGCGGCCTCAACGTCAGTTATGACGACGGCGAGACGTGGTTCAAAGCCAATACGCCACCGGTGGGCCAGTTCTACGCCATCGCCGTGGACAACGCCGAACCCTACAACGTCTACGGCGGCCTGCAGGACAACGGCGTCTGGAAAGGCCCGCGCACGTACCGGGCGTCGCTCGGCTGGTACGAAAGCGGCCGCTACCCGTACGAGCGCCTCGGCGGCGGCGACGGGATGCAGGTAGAGGTGGACACCCGCGACGGGACGGCGTATTTCGGCTCGCAGTTCGGCTTCTACACCCGCCGCGACGGCACGACGGGCGAGCGCGAAAGCGTCCGCCCGCAGCACGTGCTGGGCGAGCGTCCGCTGCGCTTCAACTGGCAGGCACCCATCCACCTGTCGCGCCACAACCAGGACGTACTCTACTTCGGCTCCAACAAATTCCACCGCTCGCTCGACAAGGGCGAAACGTTCCAGACGCTCTCGGACGACCTCACGCAGGGCGGCAAGCCGGGCGACGTGCCCTACGGCACCCTCTCCTCCATCGACGAATCGCCGCTGCGCTTCGGGCTGCTCTACGCCGGCAGCGACGACGGCCTCATCCACGTCAGCCGCGACGGTGGCTACACGTGGGCGCGCATCTCCGACGCGCTGCCCTCCGACCTGTGGGTGAGCCGCGTCGAGGCGTCGAAGCACGCCGAGGGCCGCGTCTACGCGAGCCTCAACGGCTACCGCTGGGATTACATGGATGCCCACGTCTACCGCTCCGACGATTACGGGAAGACGTGGACACGCATCGGCACCGACCTGCCGAAAGAGCCCGTCAACGTCATCCTCGAAGACCCGGACAACGCAGACCTGCTCTACGTCGGCACCGACCACGGCCTGTACGTCTCGCTGGATCGCGGGACGACGTTCATGGCGATGATGCGCGATCTGCCGAGCGTGTCCGTCCACGACTTGCGCGTGCAGGCGCGCGAGAAGGAACTCGTCGTCGGCACGCACGGACGGTCGATTTTCGTGGCCGACGTAGAACACGTGCAAGCGCTTACGCCCACGCTGATGGCCGAGGCCGTCCACCTGTTCGACCTAGACGACGTGATGCACAACGAATCGTGGGGGACGGCCTTCACGCTGTGGAGCGAGCCCGTCGCACCCGAGATGACGATTCCGTTCTACGCCGCAGCAGAAGGGCGCGGCACGCTCCGCGTCAAAGACAGCACGGGAATGCTACTCGCGGAGAAATCCCTCGACGTAGACAAGGGCCTCAACTACGCGACGTACGACCTCACCTTCGACACAGCGCGCTTCGAACAGATGCAGGACAAAGGCACATTCAAAAAGGCCGACAACGGCGCGGTCTACCTCGTCCCCGGCACCTACACCGTCGAGGTCGACGCTGGCGGCGGCACGGGCACCGCGACGTTTGAGGTCAAGGAACGCCCGCGTCGCCGCCGCGCCGAGCCGCGCTCGGAGGAGATGGAGGAAGAACTGGTCAGGGGCTGACGCCTCCCCCGGCAAACAAAGACGGCCTCAGAATGCACGCAAACGCTGCTTCCGAGGCCGTTTCCTGTGGAGCCGATAAGCGGATTCGAACCGCTGACCTGTTCATTACGAGAGTCAATATTGCACCTCTGTGTGCACCCAAAACCGCGATTCCAGCTCGTTTAGGCCGGTTTCGGCTTCATGGAACTGAGCCAAACCGCACGTAACCGCAGGGTTTTGTTTCACCCTTGTTTCACGCTTTTGCCCCTTCCCTCCCCCGCCTCTTACCGAAATGGCGGGTTTCCTGGATCAGCTTTCGGTGAGACGATCAGTGCCCGCGCGGCATCGCCGGTCAGGATGCGCTGCAGGGCGTCGTTGATGTAGTAGTTGGAGCGCCCCACCTTCCGCTTGAGCACAAAGCCGCCATCGGCCAGCGCGTCGAGGTATTTCGTGGCTGTCAGACGCGACACGCCCAGATCCTGCTCGACAAACTGGATCTTCGTGTAGGGGTGCGTAAACAGGTTGTTGATGAGATCCTGGCTGTAAAAGCGGTAGCCCTCTCGGATGCGGTGCTTGTAATCCGAGAGGGCCTCCCGTATCGCCGTGATGGTGGTGATCGCCTCGCGCGCCGTCTCCTCGACTGCCGTGAGCATATACACCACCCATTCTTCCCACGCGTCCTCTTCGCGGACGGCCTGGAGCAGCCGGTAGTAATCGGCCTTCGTCCGCACGATGTGGCGGCTCAGGTAGAGCACGGGCGCTTCGAGCAGTCCCTCTTTGACGAGGTAGAGCACGTTGACGATGCGGCCCGTGCGCCCGTTGCCATCGTAGAACGGGTGGATGCTCTCGAACTGGTGGTGAATGAGCGCCATCCTGATGAGCGGATCGGCTTCGAAGCCCGCGTCATCGTTGACGAAACGCTCCAGGGCAGCCATCAGGCCCGGTACCAGGTCAGGTGGCGGCGGCATGTACACGAGGCGGCCTGCGCCGTCCTGGAGCGTCGTGCCCGGCAGGCGGCGGTACCCGTCCTCGTTACGTTCGAGTTCGGCCTGTATCGCCAGAATGTGCTTGTTGGTGAGCAGTCCCGTCTGCTGCACGGCTCTGAAGCCCACCCACAGCGCCTGCCGGTAGCGCAGCACCTCTTTGGCCGCCGCGCTGCCCATCTGCTCCGGGAAGGCGTCGTCGCGGAAAAGCTCGTCGTGCGTCGTGACGATGTTCTCGATGGCCGAGCTGTCCTTCGCCTCCTGAATGCCGAGCGTGTTTATCGAGTATGCCCTGGTGCGGGATCGAGGCAGCGACGCCCTTGAGTTCGGCAAGCTGGCGGCTCGCTCCGGCGAGGCGTTTCAGGATCTCGGTCGTCTCGAAGCGCTGTGCGTCGAGCCCGCTGAGAGGAGAAAGCACACGCATGAGGCGCGGTGAATCAGAGTGACGTGTATAGGAAAGCTCTTGAATCTATACATGTCACCCTCGACATGTATAGAGATTGACGACAGGCTATGCAGATTGTAGGCTTCCCTGCTGTTCGATCACTCGCTCAAGGTGTTACGGTCGCGGAGATGGTTGTGCTGACCTACACTGGCACTCAACCAACCTCCAACCGCCATGGAAGACATGGAAGGGGTAATCTCCTAAGATTCCCTCTATTAAACCGTTGATATGCGAAACCCTGGACTGGGCGAGCAGCTCAAGAGGTGGCAACGGTGGGATTCGCTCCGCGGTTGGTCAGAATCACGAGGGTCAGACTATCCTGAGGGTACTGGCTGAGTGTGGCGGTGTAGCCTGACATCTCGCCGCTGTGCCAGATGCGCGGATGCCCAGCCAGTGTATCGATGCGAAGTCCCATCCCATAGGCAATCTCGCGTCCATCCCGCAGCCGACTCGGCGACACCATGCGTTGGTACAAAGCCGGCGCGATGACCTGACCGTGGGAAAGCGCATGGTTCCACGCCGCCAGATCGGTGACGGTTGAGCACAGGGCGCCAGCAGCATAGGGCCAGTCCATCTGGAGCCGCGGCGCGATGTGGAGTTCCTTTCCTGCGGCGGTGTAGCCCTGGACAGGGGACGTTGCTCCCGCTCCGCAATACGTCGTCTCCGCCAGACCCACCGGCTCGGTGAGATGCTCCCGAACGTAGGCTGCGTACGACTGCCCGGTTACGCGTTCGAGAATGACGCCGAGCAGATAGTAGTTGGAGTTGCTGTATTCGTAGCGCGAGCCGGGTGCAAAGTTAAGGGGCTCGCCGTCGAGGGCAGAGAGGACGTCGGCATGGGAGAGCAAGGCTCTACCGGCGAATTCAAGCGCAACCGGTGGCTCCGTGTACGTTGGGATGCCGGAGGTATGGTTGAGAAGCTGGCGAAGGGTGATGGTCGGCTCTCCTGGCGGTGCGTACTCGGGCAGATACTCCGAGATTGCCGAGTCGAGGGCCAGTCTACCACGCTCCACCTGCTGCAGAATCGCCGCCGCCGTGAACTGCTTGGTCACCGAGCCGATGCGGTAAACCGTCCGCCCGTCGACGGGAGGGTTCTGCTCCCGGTCCGCCGCACCATAACCCTTGACGAAAATGGCGTCCGAGCCGCGGAAGACGGCCAGCGACAGAGCGGCGTTCGGGTACTCGAGGAAAACCGCCTGCGCGATGGAATCAACGTCCGCGGGAAGAGAGCCAGTTCGCGACTGCTGTGCCGTGAGGGCACCTGGATACACTCCCCCGGCGAGGAGAACGCCAGCCCACAGTATGCGGCGCATCCGGAAAAGGACTCGGGTCATGGGCTCTGGCCGATTTGCGATCTGGCGGGGAATACGCCGTGAGCTGTAGAATGTCAAGTGCGGCAGCAATTTGGCCAAGCCGCCCAACACCTGAGTTAAGCCGACCCGCCGGGCGTCGGCCTACGGCGCAGTGTCAGGTCTGCGGGGGCGCTTAGCCGAACAGTAACCCTTCGACTAACCCAAGCGTGCCCTTGAGCACGAGAATGTGCTCCGTGGGGGGCACCCTCACGGCTGGTGCCGAGCCTCGGCTGCCTGGAGGGCCCTCCGTCCGGCGGGCAGGTCCACTCCTGCTCGGCGGAGCGCTTCGTCGAGCGCGGAGTCGGCGGGCACCCGCACGTCGGGCGTGAGGCCGGTCAGTTCCCCCCCCGTCCGTCACTGGGTCTCGCGGCCGGCCGATGGGGATCATCACTCGGTATCCCCCGCTCAAGGACATCGTGGGGCCGATGTGCCCCGCGCCCCGCGTGCGCTCGCCGATGAGGGTTGCCCGCCCGGTGCGCTGCGATGTAGTCGATTGTTCGTAGCTCCAAAGCGAGGGCGGCAGAACATTGGGCCACTCAGAGGCGGCACGCAGGGGCGGAAGGTAGGACTCAGGCAGGGCGCTCGCGCGTGCCGTCCGCTAGAGTGGCGGATTCAGCCGCGACGGGTGGTCGACTGAGATCCAGTCAGGTGAACGTGTGGGGCACGTCAGACCCCACGGAGACGACCCCGCCGTGCCCCTTCGCCTTATGAGCTGGTTCGACGTGAATCGTGACGCTTGAGTCAGAGATGGCCCCGCGGATGGATTGCTCCAGGCGGTCGCAAAGAGCGTGGGCCTCGTCCACCGTCGCCTCGCCCCGGACCACAAGGTGAAACTCGATAAATGTGTGCCGCCCCGCATGGCGGGCTCGAAGGGCATGAACCTCCTCAGCTTCGCCCATGTGGGCGAGGATCGTCTCACGGATCGACGCTAGGTGCTCCTTAGACACGCTCTCGTCCATCAGGCCACCGACCGACTCCCGAACGAGCCGGACGCCCACAACGACCACGTTCGCAGCCACTGCCATCGCGATGATGGGGTCGAGCACCCACCACCCGGTGACGACCGCGAGCCCGACGCCCGCTAAAACCCCGACCGTCGTCACCACATCGGTCCATAGGTGCCTTCCGTCGGCGATGAGAGCCGGTGACCGGCTGTGGCGACCGGCACGGACAAGGACCGCTGCCCATGCAGCGTTCAGGCCTGTCGCCCCGACAGAGACGGTGAGACCGAGGCCGATGGCCTCTAGAGGCATCGGGTCGAGGAGCCGCCCCCACGCCGCCCGCACGATCTCGATTGCGGCGTACAAAATGAGGGCCCCCTCAACGACGGCCGAGAGGTACTCGGCCTTCGTATGGCCGTAGGGGTGATCCGCATCGGGAGGCCGAATGGCCACGCGGATTGCGAGGAGTGCCACGACCGCGGCGGCTACGTTGACGAGTGACTCGAGGGCGTCGGAGTAAAGCGAGACCGATCCGGTGAGTGCGAACGCTACGTACTTGAGGCCGAGGACCACCAAGCTGACGACGATGCTCCAGCGAGCGAGCACGAGGGGGGAGACCTTGGTGAGTATCGTCATCGTTGATTGCGGACGAGCAACTGGAGAGACGGCCCCTACGCTCTCCGCCGCCAAAAGTCCTCAGCGACGACCAGTCCGCGAAGGATCGATGTGGATCCTTCCCGTCCAACACGGGCGGCATAACTTGGCCGTTATGCGGCGTTTGGGCCGGATTCCGAATTTAGGTCGTTTCTCTTCTCCCGACGAGATAACGCGGCGCTAATCGCGATGAAGGCCGCACCGAGGGCAATAAAGGCCGTGTGATCACTCAGGCCAAGAACCAGAAAGACGATACCGATGACAAGGAAGGCCTGCGGAGAGTGTCGCTTCATCGAAGTGGTCATAGGTCATCTGCTCAGCTTGGGTGACGATAGTCTTGTCGGCACGTTGTGACGAGATGCCTCGTGAAACAGTTGCAAGGAGTAGCCCTTCACAAACACGGTTGGGCCTTCGATCGTTCGAGGGATGTGACGTGGTCTGAGGATGGTGGACAGATGAGATTAGTCTCTATCTTCCACCATCACCTCCACACACATGCCATCCAAACGCAGAGCGTACTCTCCTGAATTCAAGCGCGAAGCCGTTCGGCTCGCCGTCGAATCGGGCAACCTTTCCAAAACCGCCCGTGAACTCGGCATCCGCCAGGAGATGCTGCGCCGCTGGCGCGACGCCCTTGCCGCACACGCCGATCAAGCTTTCCCTGGTAACGGCAATGCTCGCGACGCCGAGCGTCTGGCCCTCATGCGCGACAACGCCCGGCTTAGAGAGGAGGTCGCCATCCTAAAAAAAGCCGTTGGTATCTTCAGCTCACGCCCCCGCTGAAGTACCAGTTCATCCTCGATCACCGGGGGCAACACAGCGTGCCGGCACTCTGCCGGGCGCTCCAGGTGAGCCGCAGCGGCTACTACGCGTGGCTGTCGCGACCAGAGGCGGAGCGCGCACGCGAAGACCATCGCCTGCTCGCGCACGTGCGGGCGGCCCATGCGCGGGGGCGTGGACGCTACGGCGTGCGGCGCATCCACGCAGAGCTGAGCGCCGAGGGGCTCAAGGTAGGACGTGAACGCGTGCGACGCCTGATGCGGCTAGGGGGACTCGCCGTCGAGCAAGGCCGCAGGCGTCGGGCTGCCGGCTCATCGCCACCGCTCGATGGAGCGACCAACGTGCTGGCACGCCGCTTCTCAGCCGAGGCACCCAACGTGGCATGGGTGGCCGACACGACCGAGTTCAAGACGGGCGAGGGCACGCTCTACGTAGCCGTCGTGCTCGATCTCTATGCCCGGCGCGTGGTGGCTTGGCGTGGGGGATCGTCGATGCATCGAACGCTGGCGGTGAGCGCCATCGAAGCGGCGTTTGTGGCTCGGCAGCCCCTGCCGGGTCTAATTCACCACGCCGACCAAGGGAGTCAATACACGAGCCAGCAGTACCTCGACGTGCTGGCGGCGCACGAGGCGGTCGCGAGTTTCTCGGGCCGAGGGCAATGCCTGGACAACGCCGTGGCGGAGAGCTTCTTCGGCACGCTCAAAGACGAGTGGCTGCGTCAGGAGCACTTTGCCACGCACGAGGCAGCGATCCAGGGGCTCGCCGACTGGATCGACTTCTACAACCACCGGCGGCGTCACTCGCGGCTGGGCTATCGGACGCCGGCGGAACACGAAGTGGCGTATCATCAGGCTCAGGCAGCGCGTCTGTAGCCAAACTCAAACGTCCACCCTTCTTGGGGCACGTCAATGTGCGTAGCCGCATAACACTTGCGGCTCAGCCGCACAGGGCTGAGGGCGCGGTGGACTGGCCGAAGCTATGGATGCCGAGACGTTAGGAGCGGCTGAGAACGCTGGAGCCCTGTGTCGGCCCAGCGGGTTCTGCCGCGCCTTTCTTCGGGTATTCGGACGTTCATGTTGAAACCCGGGGTTCTGGTAAATTATCCACTACAGCCAAACAGTCGGACGCACGTACTGAACCCACAAACGAGAGATGAGCAATGGTAGGCAAGATCCTGCGCGTATCACATCAGGAAAACGGTACCGTCTACCTCGCTGTCGTATTGGATCAATCTACCCTCAGATTATCCACTGGATTCCTATTGGCTGCCTTCAGAGTTTGTGAGAAGATGGTGGTCAGTCCGAGGAGCGATACGACGGCTAGGCTTATGATGGCTTCAAAGGCACCGATGGGCGCATGATAATACTGTCCCTCCTGCAGCACCATATTCATCAACACCCAGACGCTTGGAACGGTAACGATACCCGCGATGGCCAGCAGCACAATGAAGTCCCTTGAAAGCAGGTACACCAGGGCTGCGGAAGAGGCACCAAACACCTTCCGGATGCTCACTTCTTTGACCCTGTTCTTGACCGTGAACACGACCGTCCCCAGTAGCCCCAGGCACGCCAAGGTGATGGCCAACAGTCCCAAGAACCCCCATATCTTCACGATCTTGTTGTAGAACGCGTAGGCATCGTGGATCTGGTCGGTGAGGAATTCGGCCTTAAAAGCGGTGCTGTTGCCGATGGATTTCCAGGCTGCCTCCATTTCCGAAAGAGCCTGGCTCTCGTTGGTTGCTTGAAGATGCACATTCGCATAGCGAAAATGCTCGGGCACGTATTCAAAGAAGAAGTTTCCAATAGACGATTTAAGACTCGCGTAATGGAAATCTTCCACAATACCTATCACTCTCACTTCTCCTCTATCTGGTAGTATGACTACTTGGTCGATTGCTCTGGAAGCGTCATCGGGGCTTAGCGTCCTTGCAAAGACCTCATTGATGATGATCGAGTGCGCGTTTTCGCTGGCCTCGTCGGTGAAGTTCCTGCCCAGCATAAGATGCAGACCCATGTTTGCCATAAAGTTTTCATCGATGGCCATCCTGCTCGCGTATAGGGAATCTGAAGTGGTCGCCCGCTTCACGTACAACCCCGGTACGTCTCCAGCTCCCAGCGGGTGCGACGACAGAGAGATCAGAGGAACGAAGGAAAGCTTCTCAAATTCGTTCTTGACCAGTTGCGGATTCGCCTGTTGAACCTCAACGTTGAGTATTTTATTCTGGTTGAATCCGAAATCATAATTCACCGAGTACCGGTACTGTTGCACCATAATCACCACTGCCATAATGAAACCCATCGACAGGACGAACTGAGATGTGATTACGATTTTGCGCAGTGAAAACCAGCCCCCCTTTCTTATTTGCGGCCCCTTCCCTTTCAATGCCTGGATGGGGCTGATTCTTGAAAAATGTAACGCGGGAACAATGCCCGCAACGAAGCCCACAAGGAGGGCGAAGAGTATAAATCCGGCAAGCGTTCCCCAGGTCGGACTCAGGTCAACCCAATCATGTGAGCCCGTAAGCGACAGCGCTTCATCGCGAATGATCTCATAGAAGAAATACGACAGCGTCACGGCCAGCAGCACCATGATTGTGCTCTCCATCACAAACTGTATGAAGATCTGACTCTTCCGTCCCCCTAGCGCTTTGCGGACACCGATCTCATTCATCCGGCTGAGTGATTGAGAGATAGAAAGGTTCACGTAGTTGCTGCAGGCCGCGAAGAGGATAAGCATCGGTAGAATTCCCATGAGCACCAGCTCCTGGTAGCTGTATTCGTTGCCCATGTTATTGTCTAGTTGAGGTCCGGGAACGATCTTGTCTAGACGCTGAAGTTCAAACGAAGCCTTGAAACTCAGGTGTCGTGTATTTTTCTTTCGCAACACCATTAATAGATGCCTCAATGGCAGAAGGGCTCGAATTTTCGGATATCTGCAGATAGTTGTACGAATTGTAGAAGCTATTCCAGTTTGCTTCATCGTCTGTGAAGGGCGCGCCGTGATAGGATGTGAGCGTGGCGAATGAAACCAGAGCCTCTGCCTTCAGATGCGTGTTCTTCGGCATGTTTCTCGCTACACCTGTGACCATCACTTCGCCGAATGGCTCGATGAATACAAGTTCGCCCATCGGGTCCTTGTCCCCGAATATCCTGGCAGCTGCGGCCTCGGTAACAACCATCGTATAAGGCTTTGAAAGCGAAGTCTCGACGTCGCCCTGCAGCAGTGGGAAGTTGAACATCGAGAGATACTCTGCATCCACAAAGTACCCGTTTACAGGCACTTCGACACCCGCATAACGAACGTATCGTGCGAAGCGATTGATGAATACGGACGACCTTTTCCACACCGGCTACATTGCCTTCCAGAAGTTGATATATGCCGGTAGGCGAGGAGGCATACGACGGGTTTTCATGCCAATCCCGAACGTGAGTGATTACCCGGTATATGCGCTCCTTATTTGGATGGAAGTCATCGAATCGATAGGCGAAAACGACCATGGCAACGACCAGCAGGTTGAGCGACATGCCCAGCGCTAAGCCAAAGACATTTAAGGTTGTGAAGAATGCATTCTTCGATAGGCTACGCGTAGCGGTCTTGAAGTAATTCTTGAACATGGCGGGGCTGAACTGGCTAGCCGAGAAAGAATGATGTGCGGCGTCCCTTCTATGCTTGTTCGGCGAAGTGCTCCAGCAGGTCCTCGGCGCTCACCCTCAGGTAGCCGGGTGTCTTTCGTACGTCGTCCTTCTGGTGTAGCGCGTCGAGGTGGACGCTGCCAGCCTCCGTCTCTTGCAACATCGCCAGGATGCGCACGGCGGCGGGGCGCCTTGGATGATATGCTCTCGCAGAGGCTAGGGCTAAGGTGCCGATTACGGTCTTGCCCAGTGCTGGTTGCGGGCCGGCCAGTGCGCGCGGTAGAACAAGGGCCGCTCAGCCGCATGGGGCAATCAGCACGACGGTTGGACGAGCAGCAGAAATGCCGACATCAGGACGAGTCGACCACGCTGACGCCCCATGCCGGCCTGCAGTGGAGGGTTCTGCCGCGCCGGGATCACGTGTTCAGGAGCCGAGCAGAAACCGCGACGCCCTCGGTCTCAAGCACTCCTGCGGACGATAACCACAGGCCCGGTTAGCCGTCGCAGATGCAAACGCGAGTCCGAAGGGTGGCCGAGACGGCGCAAACGCTCACAGGGCCCCACGCTCCTCTGACTCAGTCGAACATGGCGTCGTATGCCCGCTCGTCCGTGATCTGTGTCCGCACGGACTCCGCCAAGCCGAGGTGAGCGACGACGCCCTCCCACGTGCTGAAGACGGATATAACCCCTCCCTTCGTCAGCTTCTTGGCCAGCAAATAGCTCAACGCCGTCTCGACGGGCTTACTCGAAATGACTGCGACCTGCCCCTCGCTTGCAGACTCAGAGGCAAGGATCAGCTGAGCAAACGACATTAGGCTCGAGTGGCCCATGTCGATAGAAGCGTGCCTGATGTCGATTATCCCACTGTATGACTTGTCATACAACTCGTCATTCCAAATTTCCTCCGTCAACGAGACGAGGTCTAGATAGGATATCGGGCCGCTAAGGCGTTCCAAGATGAGTCTTTCCCCTGGAAGTATTGCGTAGTCTAGATTGGCATTCATTGGCCCAATCGGATGATCCGATCGACTTAGAACCGCTGACAAAACCCATTGCGGTCATTCCCGCCTGCGCAGGAAACCACGCTGGCGAGGTGAATCCCCACTTTCGTGGGGATGCCGAAATCAGTTCGGGAGGTTTTGTTAGGGACGCTTAGGGAAAGGGAACACACCGGTTTTCGAACCACCGCATCCGGAAGCAGCACTCAAGCGATGAGGGCAGGCGCGGTAGAACAGAACAAGGTTTGCCGCGCACAGACGGCAGCGTGTGAAAGCGCACGATACACCGCCGCGCTGCAACGCGCAAACCGGGCTGGCGTGCGTGGGCCAGCGGCGCCGGGTTACCCGGCACAGCGGGCGCGACGAAAGGCTGCTGACGAATGGCGACGGTGTGCCGACGAACGGCGAGCGGGCAACGAACGACGCCGCGCCACGAACCGCTGTGCTGTCTACGGGCACCGTTGAACGGAGGCCCGCCCGCTGTGCCGGGTAACGGACGAAGCTTAGCCACGCCCGGAAATGGACGCTGGCCGAGGCACGATACGCCACACGACCACTACCGTCAAGACGTGCCCACCGCGTCGGCCTGGACACCTTGTCAGGCATGCAGCCAGCGATAGCTGAGCCACGCGCCCCAGGCCAGCGCGATGGCCCAGAGGCACACGATAACAGCGGCGGCGCCCCGGCTCACCGGCTGCCGGGCAGCCGCCGCAGCCTGAGCACGGGCCGCCAGGATCACGGCAGGCGGTAGCATCCGTACGACCAGCCACACACCCAGGGGCACCAGGACCAGATCGTCAAGGTAGCCGAGCACCGGAATGAAGTCCGGGATCAGGTCGATCGGGCTGAGGGCATAGGCGGCGACCGCCAGTGCAAACAGCCGCACCAGCACTGGCGTATCGGGATGACGTGCCGCGAAGTAGACCGTGAGCGCCTCGCGTTTCAGCCGGCGCGACCACTCACGCAGCGAGGAGAGTGCCATGCGTGCCTGACGGCGAAGCGCTGCCGCGACGGGCAGCCGTGAAGGGTGTACGAGCAAAGTAAACGCCGCAGATTGAAGGGGCAACACACGCCGCGCCTGTCATCGGGCAGCCGTGCCAGCTCATTCAAACCGTACTCCTCCCACGCAAAGGCAGGCAGCAGACCTGCACCCGCCGCCGCAGCGCCCGCCAACCTATGGCCCGTGAGGACCGCAGGCCGCACTGCACGACAGCGTGAAGCGAATACCTGTGATAGACCTGAGATACTTTCGTATCGACGCTGATTTCACTCGGAATGGCGGCCCACCACCCGGAGCCGAGCAACATGGACGGACTCTGCATGGAGGGTCCGTGCGTGCCCACAGGCACGCCGTCAGAAGTCCGCTGGAGGCGCTTGTTCACACGTGAAGAGGGGCCATGCGTGAACCTCCTCTGTTCATTTGAGGCCGGTCAAAGACCCAGTCTCCTGAGTTCCTGCGCCCGTGTGCGGCTCACCGGCACCCGCCTCCCGTCGTCCAGTTCGGCCTCGAGGTTTCCACGAGCGTCCCGCCTGAACGCGCGGACGCGGTCGAGATTCACGATGTGTGCCCGATGCACGCGCACAAAGCGCTGTGGATCGAGGCGCGCGTCGAGGCGGCTCAGCGAGAGGTGCAGCAGGTGCCGCGTGCCCTCTGCATAGGCGATCACGTAATCCCCGTCGGCCTCGAAGCATGAAACCTTCTCTACAGGCAGCGGAACGAGGCTCCCTCCCAGGCGAACGAACAGGCGGCTGATCGGCCCTCCCGGCATCGCGCCGGTGAGGCGCTCGAGCGCGCCTACGCTGCCCGGCTCCCCGATCGCCGAGCGAATCCGCTCCATCGCGGTCTTCAGGCGGGTGGGGCCAAAGGGCTTCAGCAGGTAGTCCACCGCGCCCAACTCGAATGCGCTGACCGCATGCTGCGAGAAGGCGGTCGTGAAGATGACGAACGGCTGCCGCTCGATGCGGCGTAGCACGTCCGTGCCGAGCAGCCCCGGCATCTGCACGTCCAGAAAAACGAGCTCCGGTCGCAACCGATGGATTGCTTCCACGGCTGCCTCGCCGTCAGCTGCGTCGCCTACCACTTCCACCCAGTCGAACGCCGTCAGCATCGCGCGTAGACCCACGCGCGCGACCGGCTCGTCGTCCACTACCAGCGTCCTGACTTTCACGGCTCCCTCTGGCTGCGTGGGACGACGATGTGCGCCTCGAAGCCGCCGCCATCGGCTGCGCCGTACGTCAACCGCGCCGCGCCCCCGTATAGGAAGGAGAGCCGCTCGCGGAGGCGCGTCAGTCCCGTCCCCGCCCCGTTCGTCGCCGGGCTGGTGGGCCGCGGGTCGCCTGTGTTCTGCACCGTAAGCGACAGGTTCGAATCACTCCGCACAGCCGTGATGACGATCTCCGTAGGGGCGACGCGAGGCGCCGCTCCGTGCCGCACCGCGTTCTCCACGAGCGTATGCAGCGCGAAGGAGGGAATGCGCTCGCCGAGGAGTTCCGGGGGCATCTCCGTACGCACACAGAGCCGGTCGCCGAAGCGCATGCGCTCGACCTCGAGGTAGCGCGACACGAAGGCCCACTCGTCTCGGAGGGTCACGACGTCGCGCTCCTCCTCCACCGTCGTGCGGAGGAGTGACGCGACGAGTTCCGCAGCATCGGCGGCGCGCGCGGGATCGAGGGGGATGAGCTGCACCACGGCGTGCAACGCGTTGAAGAGAAAGTGCGGGTGGAGCTGCGCCCGAAGCGCCGCCAGCTGAGCCTGTGCCTCCGCGGCTTCGGCCTGCGCAGCCCGCGCGGTCGCCTCGACCGCGTACGAGATCCCCGCCACGACGGCGTACACGTAGGCCCCGACGACGATCATCCACTCCTGGTCTTCGTCGGGCCAGCCGATGATGAGGCTCACGATTGCCTTCGATACGAGGAGCCACGCCAGGCCACTTCCGAGTGCCGCTACCAGATGCAGAAGGGCGAACCGAAAGCGGAAGGGCCGCGGCCACGGCATCCGGCGGACGAGGCGGTACACGAGGAGCGTGAGGGCGACGCCAACGGTCACCGAGACCACGAGGCTCACGATCTCGCTCCGGGTCCAGACGCCGCCGAAGAGGCCCGTCAGCAGGTACATGATTGCGGGAAGAGGCATCAGGAGGATCGCGTTTGCCAGGGACGCCGTCACCCGTACACGCGCGTGTCGGACCGGCCGGCGATGAGTATACGAGCCCGGCAGGCACACCGGGAGGACCTCGTCTGCCGTTCGACGGCCCCAACCTGCCATTGGGCGATGATCCGTTCCTGGATACCCGGACTCCGGCTTAACGTCCGGGCGAACGACGGTCTCTGCAGTCCGGGATCGTCTCTCACGCTACCCCAACGAAAGGATCTGAACATGCATGAAGTAACCCTTCGTGATACGGAAAAGCGCATGGTGCTGAGCGTTCAGGACGTTAGCCACATCTATGCCAACGGCACGCGAGCGCTCGACCGCGTCACGCTGTCTATCCCCCACGGCATGTACGGTCTGCTGGGCCCGAACGGCGCCGGCAAGTCGACGCTGATGCGCACCATCGCGACGCTACAGACGCCGACGGAAGGGACGATTCGGTTCGGTGACATCGATGTGATCGCCGAGCCGGAGAAGCTGCGGCGCACGCTCGGCTACCTGCCACAGGATTTCGGCGTCTATCCCCGCGTCTCCGCGTACGAGATGCTCGACCACATGGCCACCCTCAAGGGCGTCGCCTCCGCGTCGGACCGCAAGGTCACCGTCGAAACGCTGTTGCACCAGACGAACCTGTGGAGCGTTCGCAAGAAGATGCTCTCCGGCTTTTCAGGGGGTATGCGCCAGCGCTTCGGCATCGCCCAGGCGCTCATCGGCAACCCGGAGCTGATCATCGTCGACGAGCCAACCGCCGGCCTCGACCCGGAGGAGCGGAACCGGTTTCTGAACCTGCTCGCCGAGATCGGTGAGCGCGTGGTCGTGATCCTGTCGACGCACATCGTGGCGGACGTGTCGGACCTCTGCCCGCTCGTGGCGGTGCTTGCGGACGGGCGCGTCCAGCTCGAAGGGGCACCCCAGGAGCTCATCCGCGCAACCCGAGGCCGGATCTGGATGAAGGTCATCGAACGGGGTGCGCTCGCCCGCTACCGCGAGCAGTACGAGATCCTCTCGACCCGTCTGTTCGCCGGGCGGACCGCGATCCACATCCTCTCCGAGGGCGACCCTGGCCATGGCTTCGCCCCCGTCGACGCCGGCCTCGAAGACGTCTATTTCTCCACGCTCGCCCAGACGCGCCGCGCCGCCTGATCCGCAACCATGTTCACCGCTGTCGCTCGCTTCGAATTCCGCTACCTGCTCCGGAACCCGCTCCTGTGGGCCACGGCCGCCGCGGCCTTTGCGCTCATGGTCGCCGGCATGAGCGTGCAGGGCTTCGAACTCGGCTCTGAAGGCGGCCTCCTGGAAAACGCGGCCTATGCGACGCTGCGCAACTACCTCGTGGTCTCGGTCTTCTTCATGTTCGTGACGACGGCGTTCGTCGCGGGCGCCGTCATCCGCGACGACGAGACCGGCTTCGGCCCGATCGTCCGTTCGACGCGGATCACGAAGTTCGACTACGTCATCGGGCGCTTCGCCGGCGCCTTCGCGGTTGCCGCCCTCTGCCTGCTGGTCGTGCCGCTCGGCATCTGGCTCGGATCCCTCATGCCCTGGGCAGATCCGGCGCAGCTCGGCCCCAACCGACTCCGCGACCACCTCTACGGCTACTTCCTGCTCGCGCTGCCAAACCTCCTCATCCATTCGGCCGTCTTCTTCGCGCTGGCGACGATCACCCGCTCGCTGATGGGGACGTACCTCGGCGTCATCGGCTTCGTCTCGGGGTTCTTCGTCCTGGCGAATGCCTTCGAAGACCGGCCGCAGCTCGAGATGACGGTGGCGCTCGCCGACCCGTTCGGGGGGCGCGCCCTCAGCGACGCCACGCGGTACTGGACGGTGGCGCAGCGGGACGTGATGCTGCCCGATTTCTCCGGGGCGCTCCTCTACAACCGGCTGCTGTGGATCGGCGTCGCCCTCCTCTGCCTGGCGCTCGCCTACACCGCCTACCGCTATGCCGACCGCGGGATATCGAAACGCGAGCGGAAAAAGCAGAAGCGCGCGCTGCGTGCGTCCGCGCACGCCCCGCACCTGGAGGAGGCCACGCCCCTCCCCTCTCCACGACACGGCCCGGCCGCCCTGCGCGCCCTGCTGTGGCTACGCACCCGGTTCGAGGTGAAGCAGGTCGTGCTGAGCCCTGCCTTCCCCGTCCTGATGGTGTGGGGCCTGTTCACGACCCTCATCTCGCTGACGACGCAGCGCGACCCGGACGGGAAGCCGACCTACCCGACCACGCTCTCGATGATTCCCGAGCTGGAGAACGGGATGGCGTTGATCCCACTCGTCATCGCCATCTACTACGCCGGCGAACTCGTCTGGCGCGAACGCGACCGACGCATGCACGAGATCGTCGGCGCATCGCCGATGCCCAACTGGGGGTACGTGCTGCCGAAGACGCTGGCGATGGCGCTCGTGCTCGTATCTCTACTGCTGACGACCGTCTTCGCGTCCGTCGCTGTCCAGCTTGCCCTCGGGTACACCGATCTGGAGCTGGGCAAGTACCTGCTCTGGTACGTGCTGCCGATGACGTGGGACATGCTGCTCCTGGCTGCCCTCACCGTCTTCGTCCAGGCGCTCAGCCCGCACAAGGCAGTTGGCTGGGGCATCATGGTCATCTTCATCCTCTGGCAGCACCTGAACGCGTCTATCGACCACACCCTCCTCAATTTCGGGGCCACGCCCGAGATGCCCCTCAGCGACCTCAACGGCGCTGGCTCATTCTGGAAGGGCGCGTGGACGCTCCGCCTGTACTGGGGCGCGTTCGCGACGCTGCTGCTCGTCGGGGCGCACCTGTTGTGGAGACGCGGCACAGAGGCCCGGCTGAAGCCGAGGCTGGCGCTCGCGCGGCGGCGGCTGGCAGGCGCGCCCGGCTGGATCGCCGGCGTGGCCCTGCTCATGTTCGTCGCTACGGGCGCGTATGCGTACTACAACACCAACGTCCTCAACGAGTATCAGACGCCGAGCGCGGGCATCGCCCGTGCGGTCGAGTTCGAGAAGCGGTACTGGAAATACCACGACCTGCCGCAGCCGACAGTCTCAGAGATGACCCTCGACGTCGCGCTCTATCCCGAGGAGCGACGGGCCGTGACAGAGGGCCGCTACCGGCTCCGAAACCTGACGGGTGAGCCCATTCCCGACGTTCATGTCCGCGTGATGGGCGGCGGCCTCGAACTCACCCGTGCCACCCTTTCGGGCGCGCAACTGGCCCTCGACGACACCGATCACGGCTACCGCATCTACCGCCTCGACCGCCCCATGCAGCCGGGCGAGGAGCGGATCCTCACGTTCGAGACGCGGCGCTGGCACCGCGGTTTTGAAAATGGATCTCCAGACACCCGGATCGTCGAGAACGGCACGTTCCTCAACGAGGCCCAGCTCGCGCCCGTCATCGGCATGAGCTCCTTCGGGCTGATCCAGGACCCGGAGACGCGCCGGGAGCACGGGCTGCCGGAGCCGCCCCGGCCGCCGAAGCTGGAAGACTTCGCCGCGACCGAAAAACCTGCTTTCGGGCGGGGATGGGCACAGGTGGATGTCACCGTGTCGACGACGGCCGACCAGACGCCGCTCGCACCGGGCAACAAAGTCTCCGACGTGACGCGCAGCGGCCGGCGCACGGCGCGCTTCGTGTCGGACGTGCCGATCCGCTCGCGCTTCGCGGTCCTGTCGGCGCGGTATGCGGAAAAGCACCGCCGGCACGCCGGGATCGACCTTGCCGTGTATTACCACCCCGCACACGCGTGGAACGTCGACCGGATGCTCGACGCGATGGCGGCGGCGCTCGATTACTACCAGGCGAACTTCGGTCCGTATCCGTTCGACCACGCCCGGATCGTCGAATTCCCGGGCTACCACGACTTCGCACAGGCGTTCGCCGGCACCATCCCGTACTCCGAAACGGTCGGGTTCATCTCCGACTACACCGCGCCGGAGACGTTCGACTACGTCACGGGGATGACGGCGCACGAACTGGCGCACCAGTGGTGGGCGCATCAGGTCGTCGGCGCCGAAATGGAGGGTAGCGGCGTGCTGACCGAGACCCTCGCCCAGTACTCGGCGCAGATGGTGATCAAGAAGATGCGGGGCGAGGACCAGATCCGCCGCTACCTGCAATTCGAACTCGATGACTACCTCGACTCCCGCTCGGAGGACGACCCGCCGCTCATCCGAGCCGACGGCCAGCATCACCTCATCTACGACAAGGGGTCGCTGGTCATGTACCTGCTGCAGACGCGGCTGGGCGAGGATGCGGTGAACCGCGCACTCCGAAGCCTGCTGGCTCGGTACCGATTCAGCGGCGCGCCCTATCCCCGCTCGCTCGATCTGGTCGAGGCGCTGCGCGCCGAGGCGAGGAGCGCAGAAGACCAGGCGCTGATCACCGACCTCTTCGAGCGCGTCACCCTCTATGACCTGAAGGTCACCACCCCCACGGCCGTCCGACGCCCGGACGGCAAGTGGGACGTGACCGTGCCGGTTGAGGCGAAGAAGTTCTACGTCGAGGGCGGCACCGACACCGAGACACCCCTCACTGAACGCATCGAAGTCGGTCTCTTCACTGCGGAGCCGGGCCGCGATGCCTTCGACGCGAAAAACGTGATCGTCCTGGAGCGCCGGCCCCTTCGCTCAGGCACGCAGGTGCTAACGTTCGTGACCGACCGAAAACCGACCCATGCCGGCGTCGATCCCTACAACTTCTACATCGACCGCAACTCGGCGGATAACGTGGTACCGGTGAACTGATCAGCGGCATCACCTCCTCGCCCTCACCGGCGGCCGCGGAGGTCCCGATCCAGAGCAGGTCGTTCATCGGCACATCGGTCTCGACGCCGGCGAAAACGACAGGCCTGCGCCGTGCGCGCCTTCGACGGGTGCTACGGCCCCAGGTGGTGATCGCGTGGACGGACAACCCGGCTGTCGCGCGCTGGGCACGCGCCGTCGTCTAGCGCTGGCCCAGGTTGGAGGAGGTGACGAAGCCGCAGGATACCCCACTCGTCTGCACGATGGGCGACCGCATGACCCCTGAGAGGTCGCGCAGACCCTGCTGTCCGCTTCTACCTGGCCAGCATCTGATTCGGCGACCTGGACAAATAGGCAAAAGTGCCCATTCGGGCGCTAAACGGCCCGGGTACTTTGAGTCTGTTCGCATCCCTGATGCTCATCCCCTCTCCAGACCGTCTCCTCCTTCAAATGGAAATCCCTCACGCTTTCCACATACCCAATGCCGCTTTGCAGGCCCCCTATTACTTCGGGGGCACCAGCCACAGCATCCTCCTTTCCGCTGCCGATACAGACGGGACACTCGGCCTGGTCCTCGTCGACGTCCCCGCCGGCGAGGGGCCTCCTCCACACATTCACGGCCGCGAAAGCGAAGCGTTTTACGTAGCCTCTGGCACGTTCGAGTTCTGGCTCGACGGCGCCAAGAAGGTACGCACGGCTGGGCAGCGGGCCTTCGTGCCGGCGGGCGTGGCGCACACCTTCAAAAATGTGGGCGACGAGACGGGCCGCCTGTACGTCGTGATGTCGCCGGGGGGCTTCGAGGGATACTTCGCCGCCTGCGGCACCGCCGCACCCACGGCCATCGATGAGGCGCTCATCGGCGCGATGATGGCCTCGGCGCCCGCCTTCAACCTCACGTTCCTGCCTCCTCCGGGGGCCTGAGACCATCCGTCCTTTCTGGCTGCGCGGAGCACATGTGCCGGCTCTGCGCAGCCTCTGTGTGTCCGTGCCTTTCCTGCTCGCGCCTCTGATGACTACGCGTCTTTTTGCAGCCCTGAGTCTGGGCTTTCTGCTGGGAGGACTTCTTCCCAGCGCCGTCTTCGCTCAAACCATTCAAGGAACGCCGGCACCGGATCCGGCCGTGCGCGGCATTACGCTGGCCGATGGCGACCCACTGGCGGCGGCCTACAACTGGACGGACCTCGGGGTCGACGCGGCGGGCGGACTTCATGCGGTGTTTTACCTCCGTAACTACGGCGACGGGCCCGAGCATTTCAATTACTACGGCTACTGCTCCCCCCAGGCCGACTGCACCCTGCGGGCAGCCTGGGTGCTCGTCCGCCTCACCGACGGGTTTCCGCACCAGCAGATCCGCGTTACGCCGGACGGGCGCGCACGCGTTCTCTTTTTTCAGGACGCGCCGCTCTCCTACGGCTCCGACCGCACCCTGTACCGCTATGCCACCTGTGAGCGCGCCTGCGCCGAGGGCGCGAACTGGTCGGTAGGCGACCTGTGGACGGTACAGGATTTTACGGGCGGCTATGCGCTTGATCACGCTTCGCATCAATTTGCCCTCGACGCCCTGGGACGCCCGCGCTTCGTGTACCGCCACGGCACGGAATGGCTGGAGGCCGAAGGCAGATACGAAACGACGGAGTATTACGCCCTCTGCAATACGGGCTGCGCCACTGCTGCCAACTGGCAGCGCTATCGACTTCCCGAGAACACGTTTTCGCGCAGCTATTCTGATGGCTTCGAGCGCACCGCACTTGCCCTCACGTCCGATGGGCGCCCCGCCTTTTTCAGCGTGCTGCCCATCCCGGGCACCGGTACCTCGGAAACAGGCGACAACTACCTCGTCTATGTAGAGTGCGTGCGCGACTGCGAGGCGGCGGGCTGGTGGAGCACTCCGGCGCCCATCCTGCCGATCAGCGACCTGGGGGAAGCCACCTCCTGGACGCTTGCCTTTAGCGAGGGCCGCCCTCGCCTGGCCGTAAAACCGGGCCGCCACGAACCCTTGTGGTATGCCTGGTGCGACGGCGAATGCTCGAACAACCAGAACTGGTATGGTTATCCCGTGCAGTTCGGCGACGCGGAAGCCCGTCACCCGGCCCTTGCCCTCGACGCGCAGGGGTTGCCCCGGATGGCCTTCAACCAGGGGGTCGACCTAGGATATGCCTGGTGCGAACGCGATTGCGAGACCGCGAGCCCGCTCTGGCGATACACAACCGCCGAGCGTGCCAGCGCACTCAACCAGGACGTGCCCGTGCCCGTCCCACCGGGAGACTGCAAGCGTGGATGGTGGACGGCCGGATACCGACCCTCCCTTTCCCTCGACGCAGCTGGCAACCCACGCATTGCCCACGATGGCGAGTTTCTCATGGAGTGCTACGACGACCCGCAGCGCCCCAACGATGCGGCTACGCACATCAACGCGCGGTGGTGGGCGAGCCGCGTCCTCTTCTTCGCGCATCCGGGTGGAGGTGCCACGCCTGCCGAGCCCCCGGCCGTGCTTCCGTATGCCGCGCTGGAGCCGGCCTATCCCAACCCCACACGCGGCGCGGTCGCGATTCCGTTCACCCTCGCACAGGCCGGTCGGGCGCGGATCGCGCTCTACGACGCGCTCGGACGAGAAGTAGACGTCCTGCTGGACGGACACCAGCCGGCGGGCGGCCAGGTGCTCTCCTGGGATGCCTCCCCCTTCCCGGCAGGCGTTTACACCCTCCGGCTCGAAACCGGAGGGCCTGTTTCAGTGCGCCCTCTTATCGTTGCTCAGTGACGCTTTGCCCGGCTCTGAGAACGGGGCTTGTCGCACGGCTGGAAGCGGGTCTAACTGACTCGTCTCGGCCTCGAAGCCACGCTTGCGCATAAGGACTTCAGCCTCGGCGTCGCGGCCCCGGAAGCTCCGGTACCCTTCGGCCAGACGACGGTATTGCTGACCGAGAAGACATATGTGCACGAGAAAGCCGCCTGTTTACGGCAATGGCTTCAACATCCTACCTGTGCTTCTTGCGCCGACTCGTTACTGAGCAGCGCAGAAGAGTGGTTTCTGCTGGCCGAGTCGTGCTGCACGGTGGAGCAGCCATGGCAGTGGCTGTGTTACCTGGCTTGGGTGCGCGGACGAAGCCGATGCGCCCGGGCGGGTGTAACCGCCCGCGCTTGCCAGGTGGAGACAGGCAACGTCAGCCGCTTTATTCAAGTGCGTCCAGACGGACACGAGCCAACTTGCAGGTAGCCGCTGCCCGTTCCGCCTGGCAGCGAATTATGCACCCTATCTCCGTAGTCATGGAAACCGTAAACCGCTCACTTCCCTCCTTCCAGGCCCGCGTGGAGCACTTCGACACCCTCATCGTCGGGGGTGGGCAGGCCGGACTCGCAGTTGGACAGCAACTGGCCGCGCGCGACCTCGATTTCGTGATCCTCGACCGAGAGGAGCGCGTCGGCGACAGCTGGCGGCGGCGGTGGGATTCGCTCCGGCTCTTTACCCCCGCCGTCTACAGCGGCCTTCCCGGTATGCCCTTTCCCGCACCGCCCGCGCACCTGCCGGACAAGGACGAGGTGGCCGATTATCTGGAACGCTACGCTGAGCGCTTCAACCTGCCCGTACGCTCCGGCGTGCAGGCCGAGTCCCTGACATGGAATGGGGCGTGCTACGTGCTGCGCGATGGAAACGCCCACTACGAGGCGAACAACGTGGTCGTTGCGACAGGGCCTTTCCAGAAGCCGCGCATCCCAGCGCTCGCAGCTCAACTCGCTCCGGAAATCTCTCAACTCCATTCCCGTGACTACCGAAACCCTTTCGACCTGCCAGAGGGGCCTGTGCTCGTCGTCGGCGGAGGCAATTCGGGCACCCAGATCGCCATCGAACTGGCGCGGTTCAGGAAGGTGTGGCTGGCCGGGCGAGAGGTCGGGCGCCTCCCCCGGCGGCTACTCGGGCGCGATGTCTACGACTGGCTCTGGCCGGTCCTCTCGTGGCTGACCCTCGACACGCGCCTCGGCCGCAGGCTCCGCGACCGCACCCGCCGAGGTGATCCGCTCATCGGTATCCCCGAGCGCCATGTGGTAGAGGCCGGGATAGAGCGCGTGGGCCGGCTCACGGATGTGCGCGGGGGCCTTCCTTCGTGCGGCGGCACCATCGTAGAGCCGCGTGTGGTCATCTGGTGTACAGGCTTCTCGCCGGACTATGACTGGATTCACCTGCCGGTGCTGGACGGACATGGTCACCCTCGCCACCGCCGCGGGGTCATAGCCGACGTGCCGGGCCTGTTCTTCGTTGGGCTCCGGTTTCAGCACCGGATGACGTCGGCGCTGGTCGGTGGCGTAGGGATGGATGCCGCCTTTATCGCGGCGGAGATCGCCCTCCGCAGCGCGGTAGACGCCGCGGTGTAATCGCGTACCCGATAAGGCTTGACAGCAGGCCTGAACCGGTGGGCTACTGGGCGATCGGTGTTAGATTCGCTACGATGGACTACACCGATCGAACATGAGCGCTCCCAGTGCTGTCGCCGACTTCGTCGGCTGGGACGGCGGCTGCCTCTTCATCGGCACCGCCAGCGGGGCCGTCCCGTCGCACGCGCACTATGCCATACAGATCGCCTTCGGCCCCGAACCAGGCCTCCTTCTCCGGCCGAGCGAGCGCGAGCCATGGACGACCTACCACGCCGCCGCCGTCCCCTCGCGTCAGCCGCACACGCTCGATGCGTCTAAGATCTCCTCTTGGGCACTCCTCTTCGTAGAGCCCGAAACGCTGCAAGGGCGCATCCTCACCGAGCGCTATCTCCAGAACGGGATCGCCGCCCTCCCGGACCAGGCCCTTGCCGCAGCCGTGCCTGCGCTCTTCGCGGCATGGCAGCATGAACGCACCGTACGCGCCGTCCGGGAGGCGGCCGAGCGCGTACTCTCCGCGCTCACAGGGGGCGTAGAACCGTCTGCGGTAACGGAAGAACGGATCCTCAGGGCTGTTGCCTACATCAACGCCCACCTGGACAAGACGCTGTCGCTGGAAGAGGTCGCCGCAGAGGCGTACCTCTCCCCCAGCCGGTTCCGCCACCTGTTCGTGGAGCAGACAGGGATGGGCCTCCGGCCGTACGTCCTCTGGCGACGCTTCCTGCGCGTGTGGGAGCTCCTTATGGCAGGCGAGTCGCTCACGACCGCGGCGCACGAAGCGGGCTTCGCCGATGCGGCTCACCTCTCGCGCACGTCCCGGAGCATGTTCGGCTTCCCGCCCTCCGCCATGCCGATGTCCGCCTCGCTGCGGGTAGCCTAACGGGCGAGGAGGAAAAGGAAGGTCAGCCCTTTCGTTCAAGAAGAGGGCCCTCGGTGTCCGCTAACATGGGGCAGCATTCGAAAGAGCGCTGCCCCATTCTCTTCTCCGGACCCCAACGAAAACCATGAAAACCCTCGGCCTCCTCTCCCGCTTCCCCTGCTCGCTCATCCTCGCGCTCCTCATCACCGCACCGCTCTTCCAGGGCTGCGCCCACTTCGCCGGGCCGCCTGAAGACCTCGACTACTCCCGCACGCGCCTGAGTGAGGGCGGCCTCTACCGCGCAACGATCCACCCGCAGTTTGATCCCATCCCGCAGGGTCGCCTCCACACCTGGACGATCCACCTTGAAACAGCGGACGGCGCGCCGGTCGAGGTCGCCGAGATCGGGGTGGACGGGGGCATGCCGCAGCATGGCCATGGCCTGCCCACGCGCCCCCGCGTCACCCGCACCCTCGGGGACGGCAACCATGTCGTCGAAGGGATGAAGTTCAACATGGGCGGCTGGTGGGTGGTCTCTTTCCCCGTCCGCTCCTCGGTCGGCGCGGACACGCTGGTCTTCAACCTCGCCCTGTAACCCCATGCGCCGCCAGCCCCACGCCCATAGGATGCGCCAGCTCTTCACCCCCACCCTGTTCGTCGCCGCCCTGGCTTTTACGGCCACGGCGTACGTGATGTCGGGCCCTGCTGCGCGCTGGTCGTCTGAAGAGCAGGCCCTGCTGCGCTCGCTCACCCTCGAGCGCCTCGGCCCCTTGCCGGCTGACCCCTCTAACCGATACGCCGACGACCGCGCGGCTGCTCGGCTCGGGCACCGGCTCTTCTTCGACACCCGGCTCAGCAGCACCGGAACGGTGTCGTGCGCGAGCTGCCACCTGCCAGACCGGGACTTTCAAGACGGACTGCCGCTCGGGGTGGGAGTCGGCACCACCACGCGGCGCACGATGCCGGTGGCGGGCATGGCGCACAGTCCGTGGCAGTTCTGGGACGGACGGGCCGACAGTCCCTGGGCGCAGGCGCTCGGACCGCTCGAAAGCGACGTCGAGCACGGCGGCGACCGGACGCAGTACGCACGCCTCATCGCCTCCGAGTACCGGGATGCGTATGAGGCGGTATTCGGGCCACTGCCTGATCTCTCTGGTCTCCCTGCACATGCCGGGCCAGTACCAGACGCGGCCAGCGCAGCTGCGTGGGAGCGCCTTTCAGCAGATGAGCGTGGCGACGTAACGCGGGTGTTCGTGAACGTAGGGAAGGCCATCGCGGCCTACGAGCGGCAGATCGGATTCGCGCCGAGCCGCTTCGATCGCTACGTAGCAGCAGAGGTGACAGGCCGCAGGCACACGCCTGAAAGCGCGTTTTCGCGGGACGAAGAAGCCGGTCTGCGGCTCTTCATCGGCAAGGCGAACTGCGTGACCTGCCACAACGGCCCGCTCCTCACCGACCACCACTTCCACAACACAGGCGTTCCGGTCTCCAGTGCATCGCTGCCACCTGACAGCGGACGGGCCTCGGGCGCGCGTCAGGCCGTCGGGAGCGAGTTCGCCTGCACGGGACCCTACAGCGACGCGGGCCCGGACGATTGTCAGGAGCTCCGCTTTGCTGTCACCGACGGCCACGAGCTCCTCCGTGCCTACAAGACACCGTCGCTGCGTGGTGCCGCAGCCCGCGCACCCTACATGCACGCAGGTCAGATAGCCTCGCTCGAAGAGGTCGTCGCCCACTATGACCGCGCGCCGGTAGCTCCCTTCGGGCACAGCGAGCTTCGGCGGCTCCGCCTGTCGACGAAGGAGCGGCGGCAACTCGTCGCCTTTCTCCGCACACTCCCCGGCCCGCTGGAGGCACCCGCTGGCTTTCTCGCACCTCCTACCCGCTAAACGAACCACCCTTTCTCACTCCCAATAGGCTGCCATGCCCCTCGCCATTCGCCACCGCACAGACCCTCCTCCCACACTTTCTCCACTCCCCGGCCTCGTCGTTCGGCGTGAGGACCATCCGGCCACGATGGCTGCGCTTCAGAACCGACCGGAGGCGGAGATGGCAGAACGCTTCAGCGATGGCCACCGGGCCTACGTTGCGTGGATCGACGGAGAGCCGGCGGCCTGGGGATGGGCCGCCACGTCCACCGCTCGCATCGGCGAGCTCGAGGCTACGTTCGCGATTCCTGCGGGCGAGCAGTACCTGTGGAATTTCGTCACCCTGCCGGCCTTCCGCGGGCGCGGCATCTACCCGCGGCTCCTCGACGCCATCGTCCATTCCGAATCGGCGGAGGCAGACCGGTTCTGGATCGCCTATGCTCCGGAAAATCATGCCTCAGGCACTGGCATCCAGAAGGCAGGCTTCGCAGTCGTCGCCGAGCTCTCCTTTGATGCGGATGGTCACCCGGCCATTCGTTCGGAAGGCTGGAGCAGCGGCGCCGGCGCTACTGTCGTTCTTGGCCTTCCTGAGACGGAGGAGGTTCTTGCGGCGTGCTGGCGCTGCGTGCGTGCGGGCAAGAGCCACACCTGCGCTCCGGGTACGTGCACCTGCGACTACCAACGCCCTGAGAAGGCCTGTGCGGCATAGCCGACTTGTACCACCTCATCGGACCGATTCATCCCACGCTCTCCCTGCCATGACGACCTGTCCTTAATGGGGCCGAAGCTGTAGCACAGGCTCTGCGTAGGGCTTTTCCACTTCAGAAAGCTGCGTATTCATGGCAGGAATAGTTTATTGTGTGCCGAAGGATGGTGAACGTCCGTGAGCGCGTCTAGCCCACGTGCCTGCCGCGTTGAGCACGTAGCCGCCCGCGTAGCTCGGCGCCGTCGCCGGGTCGGTGCAGTCGAGCGTGGGCGCGAGGTAGTCCGCGTAGGCCCGCCTCGCCAGCGACGCGTCGACGACGAACGGGTTGACGTTGCCCTGCCGCTCCGAGATCAGATACGTCCGCCTCACTTCCGCCACGTCTGCCGTGTCGAGGCCGCTCCAGAAGGCCATGTCGTCGAGCTGGTCAAAGAGGAACGTCATATCACTGATGCTCTCGTAGATCGCATCGCCGCAGACCTCCGTGCTGTCGCCGCCGTGCCTGATTGCGACGATCTCCGGGCGCTTCTTGACAGCACATATCGCATGCGCTTCTCCTCCCACCACGCGCCCCTATGGAAGTCAACGCCTTCAGAGACCACCTCGAACGTCTCCACGCCGCGCGGCTGGGCCCCACCCGCTGCCGCCGTGGGCGCTCGTCGTCACGGGCACCTATCCCTTCGAGCGCTCGGATGTGCCTTGCGTGCTCCCGCTCGCGTCGAGCCGCGCCGAGTGCGGCTTCCCATCTCCTACCGACGACTACGTCGAGAAGTCGCTCTCGCTCGACAGCCTGCCCCGCCATGCGGGGACCTCGTCGTGCGCAACCCGCCCGCCACCTTTCTCGTGCGCGTCGAGGGCGACTCGATGAAAGAAGCGGGCATCACGTCGGGCGATCTGCTCGTCGTCGACCGCTCCGTCGAGGCGCGCACGTGCCACATCGTCGTCGCGACCGTCTGGGGCGAGCAGACCGTCAAGTACCTCCGCGTCGCGGGTAACGGGCGCATCCACCTCGTGGCCGCCAACGACGCCTACGCGCCCATCGCCATCACGCGCGAGATGGACTTCGAGGTCTGGGGCGTCGTGACGTTCGTCATCAAGTCGATCTGGGCATGATGCAGCGAGCGGTGGCGACGTACGCGAGCCGGGCGGCGGAGAAGGCGCGCAGGCATGGCCTCGTCGCGGCGCGCTTGCAGGTCTTCATGACGACGCGCCACTTCGGGGCAGGGCCGCACCGCGACGCGGCGCTCACGTGTACGCTCCCCTACCCGGCGAGCGACACGATTGCGCTCGCAGGCGCAGCGCGCGAGCTGGCAGCGCGCATGTGGAAGCCAGGCTACAGCTACAAGAAGGCAGGCGTGGTGCTTTTGGATCTACGGCCAGACCGGCCCGAGCAGGCGCACCTTTTCCACGCACCGGATCCACGTCGGCGGGCGCTCATGGCGGCACTCGACAGCGTGAATGCGCGCTACGGCGCGGGCACGCTCGCCATCGCGTCGTCGGCCGCCGGCGATGGTGCCCGGTCGCGACGCGCAGCGCGAGGCGTGGCAGATGCAGCAGGCGCGTCGCAGCCCACGCTACACGACCGAGTGGGCCGAACTCTTCGCTGTGCGGTGACGGGTTTGCTGAGATCTGAGCGCGTGGTGCTGCCGCTCGACCCTGTGCACGTGCCCCTGGCAAAGCGTGCTCAGGGGCATGCCTACCCGAAAAGGGCTGCCCTCCTTGACTTCTACCTGGTTTGGGGGGTTCTGCCGCACGCGGCGAGCAGGCGCTTGTCTACGAAAACCAAGACACAAGGAACGTCGCTGCGATCAGCGCTGCGCCCCCGCCGCCAACACGAGCCAACCAAGGAATAGCTGGTGCTCACGCCGACTGACATCGCCACGCCAAGCCCGGCGCGCCCACTCGAACTGAGCCGACGACCCCTTCACCTTCCGATCTACCACCAGCCCGGCGTACGCCGAGAGGGTGCCGAGGGCAAACAGCGTGAACCCGACGATGATGACGGTCTTCTCGACTTCCACGGTGCCAGACGAAAAGGTGCGGGAGCGAGCGGTAGAACGTAATGCCGATCAGTGGCCGAGCCGGCGCCGCGCCGACGCTCGAACCTCAAGAAGCTTACCCGCCGGCTCGGCCACTGCATTGGGGGGTATACATCCGCTTGCTAACCGCTCACATGGCAATGTGAAACAAGCGCCCGACGCCGGCGGTGACGACCATGGCGATCGCGCCCCACCCAGCGACGCGGATCGAACCAAGCCACATCGGAGCGCCGCCGACTCGGGCCGCAAGAGCGCCGAGTACGAGCAATACGATCAACGTTGTGCTGATGGTCAGAGGAATCACCCATTGGGGGGCGCTGAACCACGCCGCGAGAAGTGGGACGATTGCTCCGAGGGAAAACATGAACGCCGATGCAAGCGCGGCTTGAAGCGGGCGCGCCGCCTGCGATTCGATGATGCCCAGTTCATCTCGGGCATGGGTCGCCAGCGCGTTGCCTTGCATGAGCTGGGCCGCAACGGCGTCGGCCAATTCCTGTGTTAGGCCACGCGCTTTGTAAATCGCCGATAGTTCTTTGGTCTCGCCGGCGGGGTCATTGGCGAGTTCCTGACGTTCCCGTGCGAGGTCGGCTTTTTCCGTGTCCGCTTGAGAGCTGACCGAGACGAACTCGCCCGCCGCCATCGCCATCGCGCCGGCGGCTAGCCCCGCCAGTCCCGCAACGAGAATACTGTTGTGGTTCGCCTGTGCCGCTGCTACACCCACTACCAGGCTGGCAGTGGAGATCGCACCATCGTTCGCCCCGAGAACAGCCGCGCGGAGCCATCCGATGTGCTGGCTTCGATGCAATTCAGTATGACGGGACATCGTTCTCCAAGGATGTATAACTCGAAAAGCATAAGGCGCGAACCCGCCCGCTCAAGGACCGGTGGAGTGCCGAAAAGATGGCCGCGGGTTCGTCGCCTTCATGAGCTAGTTAGGCCCACTCCCGATCAGCGTGCCCGAGGGCGGTTGATGTAGACTTCGTTCACGCCTTGCGAGTTTGCGAACACCACGTCTGGGTAGCCGTCCCCGTTCAGGTCCCCGACCGCAACGCCGTACGTTTCTGCGCTCTCTTGGCCGAGTTGAACCCGCTCGTACGCCGTGCCGGATCCGTCGTTGAAGTAGGACGCATTCGGCTGCTCGTCGTTTCCCTCCACCAGGTCGAGATCGCCGTCCGAGTCGAGATCCGCGACGGCCAACGCATAGGTACGCCCGTCCGCTGCGCCGAACTCGACGCCTCGCACGAACCCGCCGGCGCCGTCACCGTTGTAAAGCACGTTCGGAGCGCCAATCACTCCAAGAGCCAAGTCCACCCGGCCGTCGCCGTCGAAGTCACCCGCGACGATCCGGCGCGTGTCTCCGACGCTGCCGGGCAGCTCCCGTTCGACGAACCCCCCGGCCCCGTCGCCGAGCGCGACCACACTGGGCTGTCCGTCCCGACGAGCGAAGGCAAGGTCCACATGGCCGTCGCCGTTGAAATCGGCCGCAGCGACGGAGGTGGAGGCTCCCTCACGATCGCCGAGAACCCGGGCGGATCCAAACCCCCCGCGTCCGTCACCCAGGAAGAGCGTGTCGGGTTCGCGCCGTCGCGCAATGACCAGATCGAGCGCGCCGTCGCCGTTCACATCCGCTAGGATCGCCCCTCGCGCGTTTCCACCCCGTGTGCCGATCTGCGTGCCCGGCTCGAACTTGCCGGTCCCGTCGCCGAGAAAGACCCGTGGAGGAAGATCGTCGTGAACGACGACCGCATCCAGATCGCCATCGCCGTCCACATCGCCCAGCCGGATGGTGTAGCTCGGCCGGAGAGCCGAGCCGATCTGGCGCGCTTCCAGCAAGCGTCCGTTCCCGGCATTGAGGTACGCGAAATCGGGCTCGGCCCAGTGTCTTCCGTTCGCGACGACGACATCGAGGTCCCCGTCGCCGTCGAGATCACCGAGCTGCACGTCCGCGCTCAGGTGCTCCGCGAAGTCGAACCAGAGGAATGGGTTCGACTCGATGCTTCGCGCTTGCGCCCGTGCCGGCGCGGCGGTGATAGAGGCGAGGATGACGAAGAGAAGTACGCGCATTCGGTGATCCGGTAGGAGTGGGCCTAACAGAGGAAGCTTAGCCGCATAACGCGGCAGAGCGGTTGAACGGAGCAACGTAGACGCTGGCGGTAGAGCGGGGCAAGAGCGCTGGAACGTCGTGTCGGTCTGCAGGGGTAGGTTCTGCGGCACTAGCTCAGTCGCGTCGTTCGAACGGAATGCCCCGCGCGCGAAGGCTCGTGGACTGCATTCCCGTGACGAGCCCGGATGCGTCCCGCTCGAACACCACCTCGCCCAGGAACCACGCGTCACTCTCGAAGACGTCCTCCGCCCTCGGCTCCAGCCCGATCTCGCCGTGCCGCAGGTGATCCAGCACGAGACGCTCCCCATCGACGCGGGCGACGTAGGCCGTCTCCAGCTCGGGGCTGTAGTACCGCCCGGCGAACGCGGCGAGATCGTCGGGGCTCGGGTGCCATACGCGGTCGAGCACCTCACGGAACGGCATCCGGATCCCACCCTGATCGATGGTCCCTTCCTCGACGTTTCCCCCGGGTTCGACGTGGAAGCGCAAGCTTGCCTCGACGCCCGGGATCATCACCCGGAACAGCGTGTCGGCGAGCGCGACGAGTCTGAACGGGGGGCCCATACCCTCGAGCTGGCCCGTGAGCCCCGCCTCCGCATGCTCGACCGTGAGCCTCGGCCCGTTCTCGACCTGGTAAGCGCCCGCGTACGCGTTGAGTAGTGCGTCCGGGACGTGCTTGCCGGAGCCGGACGGCCCCACCTCTCCCGACCCCCGGGCCTCCATCTCCGCGCCGAAGAAGGCCTCGGCGACGGCCTCGGCGATCCCCTCCGCATTGAACGAACCGACGTTCCCGAGCGCGACGACCCCGGCGTCGATCTCCGGGTAGTAGGCGACGAACGTCCGGAAGCCGGCGGCGAACCCGCCGTGCTGGAGGCGACGGAGCCCGCGGTGGTCGTCCACGATGAGGCCGAGCGCGTAGGCCAGCGTGTCCCCGCTCGTGGTCCGCCCGCGCTCCTCCATCCGCCGGATGACGCCCGGCCCGCCGACCTCGGCCGTGGAGAGGTTGTGGAGCCAGAGGCCGAGGTCTTCCGCCGTCGACATCACGCCCACGGGGCCCGCGAAGTCGAAGCGCATCTCGACCCGTTCGAGCGTGTCCGAGCGTGGCACGTACGAGAACGCTTGGCCCGGCACGGCCCGCGTGTGGTCGTCGTGGACGTGGGTCCGGCCCATGCCGAGGGGGCCGAACACGTTGGCCTCCATCCACGCCCCGAACGGCTCGCCCGTGACGCGGGCGACGACCTCGGCCAGCAGGAAGTAGCCCGTGTTGGTGTAGAGATACTCCGCCCCGGGCTCGTGGTTGAGGCCGCGCTGGCGCTCGACGAGACGGAGCAAGTCCTCGCGGCGGATAACGTCGTCCCGGCTCCCCCCGCTCAGGAGCCAGAGGTCCTCGTACTCCCGGAGCCCGCTCGTGTGGTGAAGGAGGTGCCTCAGCGTGATCGTCGGTCCGAAGTCCGGCACGTCGGGGAGGTAGGCCCGGACGTCGTCGTCGAGGCTAAGCCGCCCCCGGTCGGCCAGGACGGCGACGGCGAAGGCCGTGAACTGCTTGGAGACGGAGGCCAGGGGGTACGGGGTAGAGGGCGTGTTGCGGACGCCCTCCTCGACGTCGGCGAGCCCGTAGCCCTTTGCGAAGAGGACGGCTCCGTCCCGGTACACGGCGACGACGCCGCCCGGTCCGCCCTCCGCGTATGCGGACAGGAGCGAGTCCACGGTCGCCTCCTGGGCCATCGCCGCGCTACCGACGGCGAGGAGCATTCCGGCCAAAAGGAGTCGTCTCAGCATGGCGAGAGGGCGTACGCGCTGCAGAACGCCTGAGTTAAGCCGACCCGCGAAGCGGGTTCGGCTTGAATGAATTGTTAGGGCGCACCTGCATGAGTCAGCTCCGATCAATGTCTATGACATGGCGAGGCTGAAACCAAAGAGGCATGCCGGCTTGGATGGTGTCTGTACAGTACGGGTCATTGTCCAGCGCGCCAAAGTACCAGTCGCCGCGCCGCTCTTTGACTTGAACCCACATGCGCTCCCCGTGGTCTACGAGTTCACCTGAGTCATTGAGCGCACGGATATAGAAACGGATCTTGACGATTGACCCAGGCTCAAGCGACTGGCGGTCACTGAGCGGCGGAATCCAGAACTTGTCTGGATTCTCGGCAAGAGCTATCTCGCCGTCGTCGATCATCCAGCCATCAGCTTCCAATGTTGTCAGTTGTGGAGTGGTCACAAGTGCGCCCTAACGACTCAAGCTGTGCCGCGAAGGGCAACTGTGAAGGTGAACGCGGCAAGGTAGACGCCGCACATCGCACAGGCAACGCCCGGCGTCGGCCAGCCGTACAGGGTTATGCCTCCCTAGCGTCACAAAGCTCTACCATCGACTTAATTCCCAACACGAAAGGCAGCGCTGTCAGCAGCGTCAGCCCAACGCCGTCGCTGATCGAAATCAATCCCATAATCGACATGCCTAACAACGCGATGCTCACGGCAACGACCGAGCAACGCATCGGCGTTCTGCGCAGGAAGGCGCGGAGCGATTCGCCGAGCAAGAGCGCCATTCCGGGCCAGCTGAGCAGCAGCATCGTGGAACTGGTCAGCGGGAAATTCTCAGCATAACCGAACGAGACCGCGCCCAGTAGGACGCCAATTGGGGCGACGCCGTGCCCCCCTGCGACACAGATGAGTTGGTAAAGTGCAAGAAGGCGTAGAGCCTTGCCAGAGGAGAGAGCGGTGCTATGTCTAGTGGAGCTTTCCTGAGTCGCTTGAGGCATAACAGACGAAGCCTAGCCGCGCCCGGAGATGAACACTGGCAGGCGAACGATACGCCGCACGACCAGCACCGTCAAGACAGGCCCACGCGGGCGTCGGCCTACAGCCGCGAGTTATGTGGCCGGGGCCGAGTAGTGGTCAAGCAAGTCTGTGACAACGCGCCCAACCTCATTTCTGCTCGTGGTGCTGTACCCTAAATGAAAGACCCAATACTCCCTAGGTCGGTCTGAGTCGCGACCAAGCTCGAGACGGAGTTCATTGCCTCCGCTGTCGAAGACGTGGATCGGGATGCGCTGCTCCGGGTGAGAGTGATGTGCCGGGAGAGATCTGACTGACCTCAGCATCCCTACAAAGCGAGCGGATGAGGCATCCCCGGCGCTGTCGCCAGCGACGATGATCGAATGAGGGACCAGTTGCCTCACCAAGAAACGCAGACACCTCTTTCCTCGCTCCAGAGGACATTGCCGCTCCTAGAGCCAACACGAGCAGGATCCCGATGACACCCGCCCCCATTGAGAGAGCGAAGGTGCGAACACGGCTCCGTTTTCGACCCATGCCCGTGGCGAAGCCATAGATCCACGCTCCGAGGAAAACCACGGCGACCGTGGGGCCTAGCACGTTGAGGACGGAGTCGAGCGACCCTAGCATCAGACGGGGTACGTACGAGGCCATATCGCTGCCTCTCCACAGGCAAGCACATTCTTCGGGCGCGCAAGGGCCGACTCGATCAGGCCGTCATCGCGCACGCCCGGCACACCCCCGTGCTGGCGGATCTGGTCGGCGTGGATAGCGTCGAGCATGCGGCGCGTGAGCCAGCGCGGCTCTGACCTCGCCTTCGTCTGCTCCGGCTCGGTCTCCATCTACTTCGCCAGCTCGCGCAGCGCGTTGCGGTAGCTCGCAGCCCCTTCCTGGTACACCTCCATCGCAGCGGCAAAGTCGGGGTCGTAGGGCGTCACGAGGAGGCCCTCAGGCGTCTCGACGAGGTAGACCTTATCACCCTTGCCGAGGTGCAGGCGGTCGAGCATGTCCTTCGGGAAGGTGGCACCGAGTGAGTTGCCGATCTGGCGGATGGCGGTTTCCTTGTGCATGGCAGGCGTGGCTTCAAAGCGTGTCAACATTCGCAACCACACGCAGATTCTGCCCGGCGCGCTTTCCCTGAAAGCAGCGGGCGGCCCCTCCTGCCGGAAAGGCCGCCCGTCGATGTCACGCGGACGATGTCCGGTCAGCGCGCGACGACGACCGAGCGGGTGATCACCTGCGAGCCGGCCTCGACGCGCACCACGTACACGCCTGACGAGAGCGGGGTCGAGATCGCAAACGCGCCCTTCGTCTCCTCCGTCGCCACCCGGCGGCCGAGCACGTCGTACACCTCCACGCGGGCAATGCCCTGCGGCACGGCCACGGTGCCCTCGATGCCCGCACCGGCTGCGCGCAGCGCCAGCGCCAGGCCATCGGCGCGGAGCGTGAGTTCGACCTCGGGGCTGTAGGCGAAGGCGCCGTCGAAATCGACCTGCTTGAGGCGGAAGGTGTGCGTGCCGGGCGCGAGCGCTTCGACGGTGTGCGCGTAGGAGGACGCCTCGGCAGTGGTGCCGCGACCGGCGACGAAGCCGACCGGGCGGAAGGGCTCGCTGCCAGCGCGGTGCTCGATGTCGAAGCCGGCGTTGTTGGTTTCCGAGGCCGTCGTCCAGCGAAGCCGCGCCTGCGGGCCGTCGAGCGTGGCCGTGAAGCTCGTCAGTTCGACGGGCAGTTCGGCGTCGGTCGAAAGCGTCAGGTTGTCGTAGACGACATCGCAGTACTGCCCTCCCGACACCTCGGTACACGCGGCCTCGACGCGGACCTGCTGGGTGTTCGCGGGCGCGGTGGCCTGCACCTGGAAGGTTGTCCACGTTTCAAAGACAGCCGGGAAGCCGGCATTCTGGCTCGATGCGAGCACATTGCCGCCCGTGTCGAGAAACACCAGCCGCAGCGTGCCTGTGTCGCCGGTGTTGGAAAAGCAGTCGCGAGCACGGGCTGTGAAAGTGACGAGCTTGCCCGGCAGGGCCTCCGCGCCAGCAGGCGTCACCACCTGACCCATCGTAGTGGAGCCAATATCTCCGAGGAAAACCCGGCTTCCTTCGTCCGCCGAGAAGTTGCAAAGAGCCACAGGATTGGGTTCGCAGTAGTACTGTGTCGTTGGATCGGCCGACCAACCGGCAGGCGGATCGCCGCCGACTTCGCAGCCAGGGTTGGTGAAGCCGGGCAGGCTTACCTGCGCGGCGGCGTCAGGGGCACGGAAGGCGAGTAGCGCCGCAAAGGCGCACAGGAGAAGGGAGTAGCGAAGCATTGAGGCTTTCTGGGAGGGTTGGGTGAGTGGGATCACGAGACGCGCTCTCGTTGTGCGCACGCCCCGGCAGGCACAGCCTGTGCCACGTTCGCCGTGTACGTTCAGCCGTCGAGAAGATGGCGGCAGGCGGAAAACCCTGCCGCCACCACCAGCAGGGCGTTCCGCGTACGCTGTGAGAGGTGTACTTTAGCCCCCTTCTCTCCACCCCGCCCCACTGCCCGTGGATCTCGCTGCTTTTCTCGAACGCTGGCGCACGGCGCAGGCGTCCGAGCGCGCCAACTACCAGCTCTTTTGTGAGGTTTACAGAGGAGCTTCAAGGGGTACGCTCCCTGACGAGTCACACGCGCAGAAAACGGTTTAGAGAGCGCTCTAGCGAGGTGTCCTTGTTTAACCCTTGTTTCACGTACCTGCGGAGGGTGGACTTGGCCGAAAAGAAAACGCCCCGCAATCGGCCTTTTTGGTACCGTGCGGGGCGTTTTTTGAGGAGCCGATAAGCGGATTCGAACCGCTGACCTGTTCATTACGAGAGTTGACTATTACCCCCTAAGAACGCCTGAATAGGCCAATTTAGCCTTGTTTCGAAGGGTGCCTTTGCACCAGAGCGCACACAAACGCACCTGAACGTAGCCATTTATCCCACATTTATCCCACGCTTTCCCGCTCTCTGGAATATGCTCAGCGAACCCACATCTCCACGACCTGGCTGAACAAACAGACGCGGGCCGACGGGCGCTGATCTTCGTAGGCGTGTCACGTCACGCAGCCCAGACATCCACTCCATAGGGTGCGAACAGCGCGTCGGATGTCACCACCGTCAGGCCCTCCTCCATTGCCTGCCCGATCAGCATCCGGTCGAACGGATCCCGATGGTGCATCGGCAAGCGGGCTGCACGGACGGCGTGCGCGCTCGTGATCGGAAGCTCTGCGAAACCCTGCGCACGTGCAGCCTGGGCTACCTCTGTAGCAGGGCGCTCCAGTTTGCCCAGCGCCGCCTTGATCTCGATCTCCCAGACGTTCGCCGACGAAAAGAAGACCTCGTTGTCCAGGCTCATGAGTGCGCTATGCGCCTCTGCTCGTAGGGCATCTGGACGAGCGAGAGCGTAGATGAGCGCGTGCGTGTCGAGTAGCAGTCGCATCAGCCTGTTCTCTCGCCTGCGCCCTCGTCGCCGTAGAAGGCATCGGCTGTGGCGTCGTCCGGTGCCAGCGCGTCCATGAGCCTCTGCGCAGAGGGTAGGCTCCACCGTCCCGCGAGAAGGCCCAGCGTGCGCTGCTCGGCAGGCGCGGGGCGAAGTTCGGCAATGGCCCTGCCCCGGCGCGTAATCACGACCGTATCGCCCTGCTCCACGCGGCGCAGCAACTCGGAGAGCGTGGCCTTGGCTCGGTGCAGCGGAATGGTGTCCATGCGCCTTCAGAGGTAGATGGTCAGATGAGATGACCAGTTACAGCGAGCACACGGGCAAGTTTCGCAATCGGCGTCTCCCTCTTCAGGCGCCGCGTTCCTGAATGTGCGCGCGCACCCATGCGGCCAGCGATTCCTCCTTCACCGCGCCCGTCGCCACGTCCAGCATCACCCGGACGACCTCTGGCTCCTCCGCCACGAGCCGCTTCCCGTTGAGGCCGAGGAATACGAAGAGCGCCAGGAAGGCGACGCGCTTGTTGCCGTCGATGTAGCCGTGGTTCTTCGCCAGCGCGACGGCATAAGACGCCGCGAGATCGGCCAGATCATTCGGCCCGCCGTACGCGAACACGTTCTTCGGGCGCGCAAGGGCTGACTCGATCAAGCCATCATCCCGTACGCCCGGCGAACCACCGTGCTGCCGGATCTGGTCGGCGTGGATGGCGTCGAGCATGCGGCGCGTGAGCCAGCGCGGCTCCGGCTTGGCAATCGTCTCTTCCGGCTTGGCCTCCATCTACTTGGCCAGTTCGCGCAGGGCGTTGCGGTAGGTCGCAGCCCCTTCCTGATAGGCCTCCATGGCAGCGGCGAAGTCGGGGTCGTAGGGCGTCACGAGGAGCCCTTCGGGCGTCTCGACGAGGTACACCTTGTCGCCTTTGCCGAGGTGGAGCCGGTCGAGCATGTCCTTCGGGAACGTGGCGCCGAGCGAATTGCCGATCTGGCGGATGGCGGTTTCCTTGTGCATAAACCGAGGATGGGATCTGAATGGGTGCCGTGTCAACATGCGTAATAACATTCGGTTTCGTCCATGCAATCAGGATCCGCAATGTCTGCCCCCGTACTATTTGTTCGCCGTGTAAGGGTAAGGCCAGAATGTCAGTGTCATGCGGCGTGCTCAGCACCTTGAGCGCATAGTTCAAACCCGTAGGAGGTGGCCCGCTCCATAATCTGGTACACGCGACCCTTCGCTAGGACTGAGGTCTGTGCCTCGATCCCTCAGTGTTTTAAGGAAGTTGAAATCCCCAACGAATAGCCTGCGCGCGCGACGATCCCACGCCATTATCTGAAGAACGAGCGCGAGATTCATCAGCTCAATAGCCTGCTCATGCTCCGACCGGGACTCTCGCTCTTGGCTGGCAACCTCATCTGCATCGCTAAGCAGATCAGGAGCCTGTTCCAGTACGGCATTCAGTACGCGCAGGCCGTGTTCGAGCTCTGCCAAGGTGAAGTCCATGCCTGATCTGACTTTTTGCGTCAGACTCCAGACGACATCAGGGGTGCCTTCGGCGCGAGGGATGTGCTCCCGGGCCCACGTGTTAATGCGCGCCCATACTGGCTCTGGTATCTCTCGGAGACGAGCGTCTTTTGCCTTTAGTTCGAGATCCTGAGCTTCCTCATCTTTGTAAACCGGACGGGGACGCCGCTCCGATATGCAGTCATCGGCCAGTGCATCGAAATCGATCTTGATCCGCAGGTTCTTTACGTCCTCCCAGCACTCCTTTTTCTTCGCCCACTCATGGACGAGCCCTCCAGGGGCGGCTCTCTGTATCTGAGCGTCAACGGCCAGCATTGCCTCTTTCAGGATCCGGGCAAGATTATCGGATAGGTCCTGATTGCGCCATAGCAGGAATAGATCAAGTTCTCGTCCTGACTCCCGCACTAGTGCCTGTTTGAGCCACGCAATCGCGTAGGGTACAGTAATGAAGCGCATGTCTCCGATGTAGTCTGCTCTGCGCCTTCGTTCCAGTAGATATGCTCGGCAGTGCGGTACAGAACTGCCTTTGCCACCAGGTCCTCAGTAGCTCCGTGTCGGTTTCTGAAGCTTCAGGTCACGGATGAACTCTGCATAGTTCTTCTGACGACCGCGCACAACACGCCATGGGAGACCATCATAGCAGGAAATAAACTTGGCTACATCTTCTTTGTCAAACATTTGTTTGCGCGGATTCCGCGCCTCGAAAGCCTTCTTCTTCTTAGGCGTGTAGCCCTCGCGGTTTATGGCATTCTTGTACTGACCACGCGCTCTCTCAAAGAACCACCGCGTCTGGTAGGTCGTGCCGGAACGCGCCGGAGCCCAGACCAGATTGGACAGGCGTTCAAGTTCAATCAGGAATGCATTGTTAGAGGTCAGATCTGCCTCCGTCACCTTGTTCTGGCTGTTGGCGTAGCGGGCAATACGGGATACGATCTCCGTAAAACGGTCACGTTGCCGAATCACTGTCAACTTCATGGGCACCGCGATCCCACTCAGGTCAACGCCATTCTTCCGATGGGTGTGGAAGATGGAAGCCGTGGTCTGGCCGCCATTTACGATCTGAAGGTCTCGGATGGAGTTGATCACCGGGCCACTCGCCGTGTGGCCAATCAACACCTGATCAGTCGTGGCCTGCTATCCCATCATTATAAGCGAAGAACATGTGAGGCTCCTTCACGACAGTGTCGCGAATTCCCTTGTTGATCTTGCCAGTGAACTGCAGAAAGGCCCGAACATTCTGCTCCAGCAGACGCGCCCCATGGACGTGATACATACGTGCCAGCACGCTACCCGGAATAATGGCGAGGTATGAGTCATAATCCTCGTTCTCCATTGGCATCGGCAGACAGGACAGGGGGTGTCCGAACTCCGCTTCAAAGTTGATTTCGATAGGAACGCGCCCTTCTTCAGAGGCTACGATCTGCTGCAAATAGGCGATGTCGCGCACGAAATAGCGCACGATGGATCCACGAAGCTCCTCTTCGGCGGGTACCTCATCAGTTGTGCACACACAATCGGTAAGCACGTAGATATTGACCCGAACCAGCTCCCCACCGAATGCGGCCAGCGTATGTGCCAGATCGAATACCGGAGATGACCTTCACCTGATCAACGTATCCGTTGAGGGCATTCTTGAGGAAGCGAAATACCTGCCCGGCAACCCGGTGGACCTCGCTTTTGCTCACACTCGGAGCCCCATGCTCCCGTGAAGAGGCTAACGAACAGGTCCAGCGTCTCGTAGCCCTCGCTCAGCGCATATCCGTTGACGTGGTGGATGGCGCGGCCAAGAGAATCCTCCTTCACGTCGCGGCACTCACGAGCGTTCTCGGTTTCGCCCGCCCCCTCAAGGAGCGTGATCACAAGCCGGGTGAACTCTTCCTCACGGGAGAGTCCGTCATCTTCCAGTACGGCCGCTTCTACGTCTCGTATCAACTCCTCACGGAACGGACGATATGCTTCAGTGTCAGGCATCTTGAGAAGTAAAAAGGGTTGAAAGCGTACTCTGCGGCACCAGGAAATC